>NZ_QJJU01000083.1 GCF_003201655.1 Mycolicibacterium moriokaense | reverse complement strand
GAACGCGGCTTGAAGGTCGCGGTGGTCTGTAAGTCGTTGTTCGGCAAGGCCCACACGGTGATGGCCGAAGGCGGCTGCGCGGCGGCAATGGGCAACGCGAACCCGAAAGACAACTGGCAGGTGCACTTTCGCGACACCATGCGTGGCGGGAAGTTCCTCAACAACTGGCGGATGGCTGAGTTGCATGCCAAAGAGGCGCCAGACCGGGTGTGGGAGCTGGAAACCTATGGCGCGCTGTTCGACCGCACCAAGGACGGCCGCATCAGCCAGCGCAACTTCGGCGGGCACACCTACCCAAGGTTGGCGCACGTCGGCGACCGCACCGGCCTCGAGATCATCCGCACCTTGCAGCAGAAGATCGTCTCGCTGCAGCAGGAGGACAAGGCCGAGCTCGGCGACTACGAGGCCCGCATCAAAGTGTTCCACGAATGCACCATCACCGACCTCATCAAGGATGGGGACCGGATAGCCGGTGCGTTCGGCTACTGGCGCGAGACCGGCCGCTTCGTCCTGTTCGAGACCCCGGCCGTGGTCATGGCCACCGGCGGCATCGGCAAGTCCTACAAGGTGACGTCGAACTCCTGGGAGTACACCGGCGACGGCCACGCGCTCGCACTGCGGGCAGGCGCGACGCTGATCAACATGGAGTTCGTCCAGTTCCACCCCACCGGCATGGTGTGGCCGCCGAGCGTGAAGGGCATCTTGGTAACCGAGGGTGTCCGCGGCGATGGCGGGGTGCTGAAGAACTCCGAGGGCAAGCGGTTCATGTTCGACTACATCCCGCCGGTCTTCAAGGGCCAGTACGCCGAGACCATCGAAGAAGCCGACCAGTGGCTCAAGGACAACGACTCGGCACGCCGCACACCCGATCTACTGCCCCGCGATGAGGTGGCCCGTGCGATCAACTCCGAGGTGAAGGCCGGCCGCAACTCTCCGCACGGCGGCGTGTTCCTCGACATCGCCTCGCGGCTGCCCGCCGAGGAGATCCAGCGCAGGCTGCCGTCGATGTATCACCAGTTCATGGAGCTCGCCGAGGTCGACATCACCAAGGAACCGATGGAAGTCGGGCCGACGTGCCACTACGTCATGGG
>NZ_QJJU01000082.1 GCF_003201655.1 Mycolicibacterium moriokaense | reverse complement strand
GGGCGAGTCCCGGGATCGTCAACCGAACAAACCTGAACACCAGGGGGTCAATTTTCAACCGTCGAAAAGGGGTCAATATTCGACCGCCGTTGACACGACGATCGATCACTGGGATTCGGATTCCAGGGCCACGGCCACGAAGTTCTACGGCAGGTGGAGCATCGGCGGAGTGTCACAGATCGGCCCGATCGAGGGAGAGATCGTTGGCGATCCCAAGGCTGGGTCATCGGTGGATGTTCATGTGCGTGGCGGCACCGCCTATACGGATCCCTTCGGCCAGTATTTCTACTGGAATATTTTCTACGGCTTGGCGCAAACCGGGGCGGGCTTCGGCGTGCTGTGGATTCTGTGGCGCATACATACCACCGGTAAGTTTTTCTGGATCCGTTTCCCGGATCGGACGTGACCGACATCGGCAGACGCTCATTGAGACAACCGAAGTTCTTCGCACGCCCTGCTGGCGCGCTTCAAGCTCTCGTAAGCGTCGCGAAGCACGGTCGGCTGCCTTAGCTGAACCGAGATCATCCGGCCCACACGACGCGCGGGTATGGGCCTGCTCGAGGCAAATTTCCCAAGCGCCGCAAGATTCCGCCAAGAATCCGCCAAGGCCTTCGCCGCACCCTGCTACGTGACCCCGCCACCACGGGTCGACGACAACAATAAGGAAGACCATGGACACCACCCACACCACGAAGAAGATGGCGGGCAACGCCCTGCTGTCGGGCGGCCTCGCGCTGGCCGCATTGGCAATGGCCACGGGCACCGCGCACGCGTTCAACCCGCAGCCGGACCCGCCGGGCAAGCCGATCACGATCTCCAACCCCGCGCCCGTAGCGCAGGGCCAGCTGTCGCAACTGACATCCTTCGCGCTGCAGAACCAGATCCAGACCCAGACCCAACAGCTCAACGACCTCTCAAACATCCTGAAACAACTTGGCCAACCCCCGGCCTCCAACTTCAAGTGACGGCTGACGTCGATAACCCGGAGCCAACCATGAACCGAACTGCGCGGCTTTCGGGACTGTCGGTTTAACGGTGTTTCCGGCCTGACACGTTGAGCGATGCTCGGCGGGGAAGGTGCCGTGATGACGACACTGGATGGTGTGACGAAG
>NZ_QJJU01000081.1 GCF_003201655.1 Mycolicibacterium moriokaense | reverse complement strand
TAGTACGAGCGGCGAAGGATGGCGCGGTCAGCGGCGGGCAACTGTGCCAGAGCTTCGCGGATCTGCAGCCGGCCCACGCGACAGTCACCACAAGCACCTATCCCTTAACCAGCGCCTGACGGCCTACTGACGGTCGCTGATCAACCACATTGCTGGTTCATGCGTGTCTGGCTGTTGGGCCTACTCTCGGCGCAACTGCCGCGCTCGATCCAGCATTGGCTGTAATCAGCCGAGCAGAATACTGCTGAGCCGGGGTTATCAACGTCGATGGTGGGCAGCGTCGGGGCCAACAGGAAAGCGACTGTCATTAAGGCGATCATTGGGCACCTCTCAGGTCGGTACAGCTAGTCGTCCAGCAACTCCCAGCGAATCTGCTCGCGGATCCGCTTCTCATGCTCGATATGGGTGGGTGGGGTCAATGACGCCTGCCTGCATAGGCAGCACTCCCACAAGGGGTTGAGTGCGATGACGTACTGCTTTTGGCCACAGTTGGGGCACTTGACCCGGCGCATGCCCTCGGGCGTGCCAATAGCCAGCAAGTAGGCGATGGCGAGCCCGGCGCACGCGAGCGCAACGATGATCAAAAGTGCCGTCGGACTCACGGGAAGGATCGTAGTTTGCTGGAATCGAAGAGAGAAGCCCATAGCACCGGTCAATATCTTTGCCACTGAGCGGTGGCGGACCAGTCAGGACCATTTCTGACATACGGTCGTGAACCTACTGTTAAGTCAATTACGTCAGCCTTTGCCGGTCGTCATCGCTTGCTTGTTAGCGGTATGTGTGAATCTGCAAGTTTCTTCCAGTTATTTGCCATCTTCGGGCTTGGGAACACTCAATGGACTGTGCTAGCAACTGCCTGCATCTGACACTCCCGTCTGCGGTCGCCGTCAGGACCGTGAATTGGTTTCCGACCGTAACCTGGCTGGCCAGGCGAGCCCTGCGGCACCGAAAGCCGTCACGCAGTCCCGTCGCTCGTACCTACTGAGTAGCAATCGCGAATATAGATTGGGCACACGTATGCCGAAGCGGTTGATTGCCGGGCGGTGTCCCCGCCCGGCACCGCGTCGAGAGCCGCCGCGAACAGCGCCTGCCCATCACGCGGAACGCCACCTCCTGGACAAGACGATTAGCC
>NZ_QJJU01000080.1 GCF_003201655.1 Mycolicibacterium moriokaense | reverse complement strand
GGGCCGTCGACGTCGACGCCGATGTACTCCGCCTGCTCCTTGGTGAGCTTGGTCAGCGTGCCGCCGAGCGCCTCCACGTGGATCCTGGCCACCTTCTCGTCGAGATGCTTGGCCAGCCGGTAGACCTCGTTGTCGTACTCGTCGTTCTTGGTCCACAGCTCGATCTGCGCGATCACCTGGTTGGAGAAGCTGTTGCTCATCACGAACGAAGGGTGACCGGTGGCATTGCCGAGGTTCAGCAGACGGCCTTCTGAGAGCACGATGATCGAATGGCCGTCCTCGAAGATGAATTCGTCGACCTGCGGCTTGATGTTGATCCGACGGACCTTCGGGTCGCGCTCGAGGCGGGCCATCTCGATCTCGTCGTCGAAGTGACCGATGTTGCCGAGGATCGCCTGGTGCTTCATCGACTTCATGTGCTCAAGCGTGATGATGCCCTGGTTGCCGGTCGCCGTGATGACGATGTCGGCCCAGCCGATGGCCTCTTCGACCGACTTGACCTCGAAGCCGTCCATCAGTGCCTGCAGCGCGTTGATCGGGTCGATCTCGGTCACCGCGACGCGGGCGCCCTGTGCCTTCAGCGCCTCGGCGCAGCCCTTGCCGACGTCTCCATAGCCACAGACCAGCGCGGCCTTGCCGCCGATCAGCACGTCGGTGCCGCGGTTGATGCCGTCGATCAGCGAGTGCCTGGTGCCGTACTTGTTGTCGAACTTGCTCTTGGTGACCGAGTCGTTGACGTTGATCGCCGGGAACGCGAGCTCACCCGCGGCGGCGAACTGATACAGCCGCAGCACACCGGTGGTGGTCTCCTCGGTGACACCCTGGACCGACTCCGCGATCTTGGTCCACTTGTCCTTGTCGGTCTCGAAGCGCTTGCGCACCAGCGCCAGGAAGACCTTCCACTCATCGGAGTCGTCGTCCTCCGTGGGAGGCACGACGCCTGCCTTCTCGTACTGCGCGCCGCGCAGCACCAGCATGGTGGCGTCACCACCGTCGTCGAGAATCATGTTGGCAGGCTCACCTGGCCAGGTCAGCATCTGCTCGGCGGCCCACCAGTACTCCTCGAGGGTCTCGCCCTTCCACGCGAAGATCGGTACGCCCTTGGGCTCCTCCGGGGTTCCGTGCGGCCCGACGACGGTTGCGGCCGCCGCGTGATCCTGGGTGGAGAAGATGTTGCACGACGCCCAGCGGACC
>NZ_QJJU01000079.1 GCF_003201655.1 Mycolicibacterium moriokaense | reverse complement strand
AGTTCATCGTTGATGGCGGCCTGGTGACGGCGGTGCCCACCAAGCCCGCGTGAAAGATGCGTCGGCCCTTGTCGGCAACGGCTCAAAGCTGTTTGAGCCTGCGGACCGCTTTGTTGAACGGGCCGATGGTCGCTAGGGCGTTGCGTAGCCCTGGCGCCATCGGACCGAAGTTGATGACGACGATGTAGCGCACACCGTGGTCGCGCCACTCGGCCGCCTGCTCCACTACGTCGTCGACCGTCCCGTTCAGCACCATGCCCTTCACCACCGAAAGTGGTACCTTCGCGGCCGTTTCGCGGATGTTCTGCTCGTCCATGGTGAACGCGACATGGTCTTGCATGCCGGCATAACCGTCACCCATCGGATGCTGGGCACCGTAGTGGGCATAGAACTCCGCAGGCGCGTTGAGCGCCCAGTTCTTGACGACGGTGCAGTCCAACGCCTCATCGACAGCGTCGCGGTCATGGCCTGCGAACACCGGCATCCAGAATGCCGGCGTGATTGCCATCGGGTCACGTCCGGCATCTGAGGCCGCCGACCGGATGACGTCCAGCCGGTCGGCGTAGTCCTTGGGACGGTGCGCGAAGCCGGGGAACCACGCGTCGCCGTAGCGGCCCGTCGCGCGAAGCATGCGCGGACCGTGAGCGGCGACCCAGATCTCGGGCCACTTGCCCTTATACGGCGGCAGATCGAAGATCGCGTTGCGCAGCGGGAAGAACGGCGAATCGCGATTGACGAGTTGGCCTTTGGAATCCCACAGCGCCCGGATCGTCGCGAGCGCTTCCTCGAACCGCGCCACCGGTTTCGACCAGTCCACACCGTAGGGCTGGTTGCCGGCGCGTTCGCCGGGACCGATACCGAGGATCGCTTGCCCGCGGGTCAGCAGATTCAAGGTCGCGGCCGCTTGCGCGGTGACGGCCGGGTTACGCCGACCGGTGTCGGTCACCCCGATGCCAAGTCGGACTCGACTGAAGCGCCTACGCGCGGCCAGGCTTCCCAACAGCGTCCAGGCCTCCATCGCCGCGTCGGGTGAGCGCAGCAGCCGCGCGGAGGCCGTGTACTTGGGATCCCACAACGGACGCGGCGTCGCCCCGTTGATGTGGTCGGGCACCCAATAGGAGTCGACGCGACCGGCAGCGGCCGTTAGATAGCTCATCCGGCTGAGGGTGTCGACGGTTGGGCGTGCCGCCATCACCGGGTCCATCAACCCCACGCGAAGCAATGACTTAGCCTTAGCCATGATTCTCCCGGTAGGCCTTGAGGATTGGATCGAGTTCGTCGGGCG
>NZ_QJJU01000078.1 GCF_003201655.1 Mycolicibacterium moriokaense | reverse complement strand
GATGCAACAGCTGGTGGGTTTGACAGTAGTTCGTTGAGCGCTTCGGCCGGCGTCTTCCAGTCCAGTGTTTGGCGTGGTCGTCCGTTGAGTTCAGCGGCGACGTTGTCGAGGATGCCGGGACCGTGGATGGATAGGTCGGTGCCCTTGGGGAAGTATTGGCGCAGTAGTCCGTTGGTGTTTTCGTTGGTGCCGCGTTGCCACGGTGAGTGCGGGTCGCAGAAGTAGATGTCGAGGTCGGTGGCCGCGGCGATGGCGATGTGATTGGCCATCTCGCTGCCCTGATCCCAGGTCAGCGAGCGACGCAGATGCTCGGGCAGTTCTGTCATCTTCTCGACGATGGCGTTCTGCACGCTCAGTGCCGTGTGGTCATCGGGCAGGTGCAGCAGCATGACGAACCGGGTGGTGCGCTCGACGAGGGTTCCGATCGCCGAAACCGAGGCGGTGCTGCCCAAGATGAGGTCGCCCTCCCAATGCCCGGGCACGGCGCGGTCGGCGACCTCAGCGGGGCGTTGGCTGATGTTGACCATGCCTGGGATGCGGCCGCGCCGGGTCTCGGGCTGGTGCTGGGATCGGCGGACCGCCCGCTTGGTCCGCAGGCATTGGTGCAGTTCACGGCGCAGCGATCCGCGCCCTTGGACGTAGATGGCCTGGTAGATGGCCTCGTGTGACACCCACATCTCCGGATCGTCGGGGAAGTCGCTGCGTAACCGCTTGGCGATTTGGTGCGGACTATGGCGCAACTGCAACCGAGTCTGCACCTCGTGACGCAACGTGTCATCGACGGCCAGCTTGCGCAGTTTGGGGCGCCGGGCGCGATCGGCGCAGCGGTCGTGCGCCGCCATCGCGCGGTAGTGCACCGTCGCGGTGATCCCGCTCTGTCGGGCTGCGAACGCGTGCTTGCGCCGATACCCGGACTTGCAGCCCGTATAGCGGTTGCGCAGTTCGGAGTTGTTGTCGATCTCGCGCTTGATCGTGGAAGGGTGGCGATCCAGTCGGCGCCCGATCGAGCGCACCGACTCGCCCGCATGCACACCGGCTTGAATCTCGATGCGCTCTTCCAGGCGCAGTCGCGGCCGCGGACCCGACGACTTCGGTGGGCAATAACGAGGTTTCACCCCGCCAGCCTCACGGAACCACCGCTGCCCACAGCCCGGCGACACGCCAACGGCAACGCCCGCCTCGCCGGCAGACAAGCCCTGCCGGACACGCACCCAAAACACCGGAACCCGCGACCGCAACGTTCCTCTGGCCATCACAACACTCCTCAATCAGAAGGGGTGTTGCATCCATCCCTTGAAACCGCC
>NZ_QJJU01000077.1 GCF_003201655.1 Mycolicibacterium moriokaense | reverse complement strand
GGCGGATTCAAGGTTTGGTTGCAACAGTGGTTTCTGTCGGTGCTGAGAGTAGGCGGTTGAGGCGGTTGGTGGGGGTGTCCCAGCCGAATCGTTTCCGGGGTCGTCCGTTGAGTTCGGCGGCGACTTCGACGAGGTGCTCGGCGGAGTGCGTCGATAGGTTGGTGCCTTTCGGAAAGTATTGCCGTAGAAGACCGTTGGTGTTCTCGTTGCTTCCCCTCTGCCAGGGCGAATGTGGGTCGCAAAAGTAGATATCAATTCCGGCATCGATACTGATGCGGGCGTGCTGACGCATCTCGCCGCCCTGGTCCCAGGTCACCGATCGGCGTAACACCTCGGGCAAGTCCTTGATAGCGGCGATCATCGCCTCAGCCACCGTCTCAGGATCGCGGCGCCCCGGTAGGTGCAGGAGCTGAACGAACCCGGTTGAACGCTCGACGAGGGTGCCGATCTGGGAGCGCTGGTTCTTGCCGATGATCAAGTCACCTTCCCAGTGCCCAGGCACGGCCCGGTCCTGGGCCTCGGCGGGCCGCTCGCTGATGTTGACCATCCCCGCGATGCGGCCACGGTTATCCCCGCTGCGCGAGCGCTGACGCGGTTTGCGCAGCGCCCGCCCCGTGCGCAGACACGCGGTCAGCTCACGACGCAGCTCACCTCGTCCTTGCACGTAGAGCGCTTTATAGATGGTCTCGTGGGACACCTGCATCTCCGGGCAGTCGGGATAAGTCGCGGCCAACAGCCCAGCGATCTGCTCGGGGCTGTACTTGCTGGCCAACAACGTTTCCACCTCGGCCCGCAACGGCGCGCAGCGCCCCAGCTTGCCGGTCTTGGGTCGCCGGGCCCGTGCCTCACTATGCTGTTGCGCCAGATGCGCCGAATACCCCGCCCGCGCATCACGCCCGCCACGATCCACGCCGAACCGGTACCACGACCGATACCGCCCACCGGCTTGTCGAGTCGACCGGTTCAACCGGATCTCGCGCATGATCGTCGACGGCGCCCGATCCAACCGGCGCGCAATCGAGCGGATGGACTCACCGCGCGCAACGCCGACCATGATCGCTTCACGCTCGGTGATCGACAACCGGGGCCGGACCCGTCCCTGCGGATCCCTCAACTGTGGTTTCACACCACCACATTCAACAAACCACCGCTGCCCAGCCCCCGCCGACACACCAGACAACAAGCCAGCAGCGGTAGGGGTCGCCCCCGCGGCCACCAACTCCCAGAACCGACGCTGCACACAATTCAACGAACCAGGACGGCCCATCAACACTCCCTAAACTGAAGTGTTGCAACCACCCTCTGAACCCAAG
>NZ_QJJU01000076.1 GCF_003201655.1 Mycolicibacterium moriokaense | reverse complement strand
CCACTATGACGTCGTCGTTCTTGGAGCAGGCCCCGGCGGATACGTCGCGGCCATTCGCGCCGCCCAGCTCGGGCTGAACACCGCAGTCGTCGAGCCCAAGTACTGGGGCGGGGTATGCCTCAACGTTGGCTGCATCCCGTCCAAGGCGCTGCTGCGCAACGCCGAACTCGCGCACATCTTCACGAAGGAAGCCAAGCAGTTCGGCATCAGTGGTGATGCGACGTTCGACTACGGGGTCGCCTTCGATCGAAGCCGCAAGGTCGCCGAGGGCCGCGTCGCTGGTGTGCACTTCCTGATGAAGAAGAACAAGATCACCGAGATCCATGGGTACGGCTCGTTCACCGACGACCACACCCTTGAGGTGAAGCTCAATGAGGGCGGCACCGGGACGGTGACGTTCGACAACATCATCATCGCCACCGGCAGCAGCACCCGGCTTGTGCCTGGCACGTCGCTGTCCGACAACGTGGTCACCTACGAAGAGCTGATCCTGTCGCGCGAGCTGCCGTCGTCGATCGTGATCGCAGGCGCCGGTGCGATCGGCATGGAGTTCGGCTACGTGCTGAAGAACTACGGCGTCGACGTCACCATCGTCGAGTTCCTGCCGCGCGCCCTGCCCAATGAGGACGCCGAGGTCTCCAAGGAGATCGAGAAGCAGTTCAAGAAGCTGGGCGTCAAGGTGCTCACCGGAACCAAGGTGGAGTCGATCCAAGACAACGGCAGCGACGTCACGGTCACGGTCAGCAAGGACGGCAAGTCCGAGGCGATCACGGCCGCCAAGGTGCTGCAGGCCATCGGCTTCGCGCCCAACATCGAGGGCTACGGCCTCGACAAGGCCGGCGTGCAGCTCACCGAGCGCAAGGCCATCGGCATCGACGACTACATGCACACCAACGTGCCCCACATCTACGCCATCGGCGACGTCACCGGGCTGTTGCAACTGGCCCATGTGGCCGAGGCGCAGGGCGTTGTCGCATCCGAAACCATCGGGGGCGCAGAGACATTGCCGCTTGGCGACTATCGGATGCTGCCGCGCGCGACGTTCTGCCAGCCCCAGGTGGCCAGCTTCGGGCTCACCGAGGAGCAGGCCCGCGCCGAGGGCTATGACGTGAAGGTCGCCAAGTTTCCTTTCACTGCCAATGCGAAGGCGCACGGCGTAGGGGATCCGAGCGGCTTTGTGAAGCTGATCGCCGACGGCAAATACGGCGAGCTGATTGGCGGGCATCTCATCGGCCACGACGTGTCCGAGCTGCTGCCCGAGCTGACCCTTGCACAGAAATGGGACCTGACCGCTACCGAGCTGGCCCGAAACGTCCACA
>NZ_QJJU01000075.1 GCF_003201655.1 Mycolicibacterium moriokaense | reverse complement strand
TGAACCGTTCCGGGTTTGATGCCGGCTTCATTGTTGAGGCGTCGCCGGCTGGGACGTCTGGCTGTGAGCGTAATAGGCGGCTTCGTATTCTTCGGGCGGAACGTAGTCGAGCTGGCTGTGCAGTCGGCGGTTGTTGAACCAGTCGACCCACTCCATAGTCGTGTATTCGACGTCGTCGATAGTGCGCAGCGGACCGTTAAGGAACGGGCTGCCGCGGCCAACGGCTTCGGTCTTGAACAACCCGATCGTCGTCTCGGCCAGAGCATTGTCGTAGGCATCGCCGACACTTCCGATTGATGCCGCGATCCCTTCCAGGACAAGGGTTTCCGCGAACGCAATGGACGTATATTGCGAGCCGGCGTCGCTGTGGTGGATCAATCCTGCACTGACGCCGCGGTCGGCGTGATCACGGCGCCACAACGCCATCTTCAGCGCCGTGGTGACCATCGCGGTGTCCTTGACGGTGGTGGCGTGCCAGCCCACGATGGCCCGCGAGTAGCAGTCCACGACGAACGCCACGTAGACGAACTCTGACCACGTCCGGGTGTAGGTGAAGTCGGTGACCCACTTGCGGTTGGGTACCGCGGCGGTGAAGTCGCGGTCAAGCAGATCCGGTGCCCGACGAGAATCCTTGCCGCCAGGGATGGTGGTGCGGTGTCTGCGGCCTCTGACCACACCGGAGAGGCCTTCATCGCGCATCAGCCGGTCCACCGTGCACGCCGCCACCCGATGGCCCTGGCGGCGCAGATACGCCGTCATCTTCCGTCGTCCGTACATGCCCTCCGGCGTGCCGATGGTCGCCCGCAACGCATCGGTGAGCCCTGCGTCGGCGATCGTGCGCGCCGAGGGCAGCGAGGTCTTCCAGTTGCGGTACGTGCGTGGGGCGACCTGCACACCGTGCTCGGTGAGCACCCGGCAGACCGACTCGACCCTGAACTTCCGTGCACGCATCGTGTCGATGAATCCGCAGATCAGCGGTGGCGCGGGTCGAGCTCCCGCGCGAAGAAAATCGAGGCCGCCTTCAGGATTTCGTTGGCCTCCTTGAGATCTCGGTTCTCCCGCTCCAGATCCTTGATCCGCTGCTGCTCAGCCGTCGTGGCACCGGGACGGACGCTGGCATCGACCTGAGCCTGCAGCACCCACCTGCGCAGCGACTCCGCACCGACCCCAACCTTCGGACCGATCGCCTGACAGGCCGCATACACCGACCGGTACTCATCGAGGTGATCGAGCACCATCTTCACCGCACGCTCGCGCTGCTCGACCGGGTAGTGCTTGGTCATGATCTGCATCCTTCTCAAAGAAGGAAGCGGCATCAAACCCGAGACGGTTCAG
>NZ_QJJU01000074.1 GCF_003201655.1 Mycolicibacterium moriokaense | reverse complement strand
GGGACTATCTCGTTAACGGTGTTTCCGGCGGTTTTCATTAGTAGGTTTCGGCCGCCGGGAAACGGTCGCCGAAGGTGATTGCAAACGCGTTGAGCGCTGGCTTCCACCGCACCATCCATCGTGCCCTGCCCACACCGGTGGGGTCTAGGGAACGAGTCACCAAATAAAGGCATTTCATCGCAGCTTGCTCGGAGGGGAAATGCCCGCGCGCCTTGATCGCTCGCCGGTAGCGGGCGTTCAGTGACTCGATGGCATTCGTGGAGCAGATCACCCGGCGGATCTCCACGTCGTAGTCCAGGAACGGGATGAACTCACTCCAGGCGTTGTCCCACAGCCGGATCACCGCCGGGTAGCGCTGCCCCCACTTGTCGGCCAGCTCGTCAAAGGCCGAGCGTGCTGCGGCGGCGTTGACCGCGGTGTAGATCGGTTTGATGTCGCGTTTGATCTCGTCCCAGTACTTGCGGGAGGTGAGCCGAAAGGTGTTGCGGATCAGATGAATAATGCAGGTCTGCACGATGGTCTGCGGCCAGACGTTGCCAACCACCTCGGGCAGTCCTTTGAGCCCGTCGCACACCACGAAGAAGACATCCTTGACGCCGCGGTTACGTAGATCGGTGAGCACGCTCATCCAAAACTTGGCACCCTCACCGCCGGTGCCGGCCCACAGCCCCAGGATGTCGCGCTCCCCGGCCAGGCTCACCCCGATCGCGGCGTAGAACGGCCGGTTGGCGACCTGTCCGTCGCGGACCTTGACCACGATCGCGTCGATGAAGATCGCCGCGTAGATCTCATCCAGGGGCCGCACCGCCCAGTCGTTCATCTCCTCGATCACCTTGTCGGTGATGCGGCTGATCGTCTCCCGCGAGACTGAGGCGCCGTAGATCTCGGCGAAGTGCGCCGAGATCTCGCCGGTGGTCAGCCCTTTGGCATACAACGACAGCACCACCTCATCCACACCGGAAAGCCGCCGCTGGCGTTTCTTGACGATCTGGGGCTCAAACGTCGCGGCCCGGTCCCGCGGCACATCGAGCTCGACGGGTCCGGTGGTGTCGGTCAACACCGTTTTGGCCCGCGTGCCGTTGCGGATATTGCCCGTCCCCGCGCCCGCCGGATCATGCTTCTCATAGCCCAGGTGCTCGGTCATCTCCTCGTTGAGCGCTGTCTCGAGCACCGTCTTGGTCAGCTGCTTGAGCAGCCCATCGGGCCCGGTCAGCGACAGGCCCTGTTCCTGGGCCAGCCGCACCAACTCGACCGCAGCCTGCGCCTCGGCCGATTGCTCAGCCGGCTTCTTCTTCGTCACACCATCCAGTGTCGTCATCACGGCACCTTCCCCGCCGAGCATCGCTCAACGTGTCAGGCCGGAAACACCGTTAAACCGACAGTCCC
>NZ_QJJU01000073.1 GCF_003201655.1 Mycolicibacterium moriokaense | reverse complement strand
GACTCTCAATGATGAAGTCAAGCCGCTGCGGTCGCTGCGGTCGGCTTCTCGGGGGTGAACTCGCGGTCATCGCGGAGCAGGGCCCAGAGCACGTCGATCAGTCGGCGGGCGAGGGCGAGGAGGGCCTGGGTGTGGATGAGTCTTTCCGTGCGTTTGCGATCGTAAAAGCGGCGCGAGGGTCCGTCGGCGCGAAGGCTGGACAGCGCGGCCAGGTAGAACACTCGTCGCAGTCTGCGGTTGTAACGTTTCGGGCGACGCAGGTTACCGGTGACTCGGCCGGAATCCTTTGGCACCGGGACCAATCCCGCATAGGAGGCCAGGCGCCCGGCAGTGGCGAAAGACGCCAGGTCGCCGCGGGTGACGACCAGGAATTCGGCGCCCAAGCCGGGTCCGAAGCCGGGCAGCGACTCGATGATGCGGGCATGCGGGTGCTCGCGGAAGCGTGCAGTGATGGTCTTGTCGATGTCTTTGATCTCCCGGTCAAGCTCGAGCAGCTTGCGGGCTAGCCTCTTGATCAGCGCGGCGGTGCCAGCCTCTCCGGGCAGGGCAAGCGGCTGCTCGTTGGCCAGTGCCACCGCCGTCGCCGCGGACTTGACGATCCCCGTCGGCCAGGCGTGATTAGCTACGAGAAGTGCGGTCATGCCATCGATTCCGGCGACGCGGATCTCTGCCGGCGTGCACAGCCCGCAGACCAGGATCAGTGGGGTGCGGGTTGAGTAGTCAAATGCCGCCTCCAATCCTGGGAAGATCGATCCCAGCAAGGCGCGTAGCCGATTGATGCCGCGCACCCAGTCGGCCATCAAATCGGCTCGGTAGCCGGTCAGCTGGGTCAACTCCACGACCAGCTCGTCAGGAAGTACAACATTGCTGAGATCGTTTCGCAGCCTGGCGGTTTCGGCGATCACTCGGGCGTCTTTGGCGTCTGCCTTACCTTCGCCACGAAAGGCGTGCGTCATGGTGTTGACCGTCCGGCCGGGCACATAGACGACAGATTGTTCGGCGCACAACAACACTGTGATCAGCATCAGCGCCATCGGGCTGGTCAGATCGATCGCCCACCGCACCTGCTCGACTCCCTTGCATGCACGACTAACCAGCTGCTCAATCGCGCGCTGCTCATTGGATACCTTCTGATTCCACACCACCTTTCCGGTCTCATCGATCGCACACGCATGATGGCTGGTCTTGCCGACATCGATCCCGACCCACGCCCGCCGCCGCATCGTCACTTGTTCTCCTGTGATCGCAACTCAAGCCCGTGGACAACCCCGCCGCAAGATCCCTAAACAGCGACGATCCGCAACAGCTCTCAATCAGCGGCCGGAGCGTCCAGCGCGGCGGGGCAGCCAGTCATTTCAAGCCACAAAACAGCACACGAATCTCAGCTACACCCCACCGCCCTGGGCATCCAGGGCACCAACCCCAGACACCTTCCAACTTAGGGAC
>NZ_QJJU01000072.1 GCF_003201655.1 Mycolicibacterium moriokaense | reverse complement strand
GCCGCCACCGCGTTTGTCGGTGGCCTCGAACACCTGCTAATCCGTTACTCGATCAAATGACTTCTGGGGTCACGGAACCGAGCGTGTTCGCCGCCGAAACGAAGCGAGTTCAATGATGTCCACTCAGCTCTCGCTGCCGCGAAGCCCGGCCGATGTCACGGCGTCATGGCTGTCACAGGTGCTTCACACCGGCGTTGCCGATGTGACCGTCGAGCCGGTCGGCACCGGCCAGACCGGTGCCACCTATCGCGTCGTTCCCACCTACGCCCAAGCGGTGGAGTTGCCGTCGTCGTTGGTGGTCAAACTGGCCTCCCAGGACGACACCGTGCGCGAGCGTGTTGCGTTGGGTTACCGCGCCGAACATGCCTTCTACCGCGATGTTGCGCACACGGTCGCGGTGCCGTTGCCCACCGTGTATTACTGCGCCATTGACTGTGAGGGAACCGACTTCGTCGTCGTGATGGCCGATATGGCTCCAGCGGTTCAAGGCGATCAGATCGCCGGCTGCACACCGGCACAGGCCCAGTTGGCGGTCGAGGCGCTGGCCGGCCTGCACGGTCCACGATGGTGTGACCCAGCGTGGCTGGAGTTCACCGACGCACCGATGCCCAAAGCCGACCGCGACCTCGCCCGCGGGTTCGGCGACCTCGTGCGTGCGGCCACCGACGTGACGATCAAGTACCTCGAGGATCTACTTGTCAGCGAGGACCAGGAAACCCTGCTCGATGTGGCCGACCTCGTCGAAGCGTGGCTACTGCTGGACGCCGACCGCTTCTCCCTGCTCCATGGTGACTACCGCATCGACAACATGCTGTTCGACCCTGCCGGCGCCACCATCACCGTCGTCGACTGGCAGACCCTGACCGTGGGCCTGCCCGCCCGCGACCTGGCCTACTTCTTGGGCACCAGCCTGCAACCTCAACTGCGCAAGTCCCACGAACGCCGCCTGGTCTCGCGGTACCACGACGCCTTAGGGGCGCACGGCGTGCGCGATTATCCCGACACCGAGTGCTGGCGTGACTATCGGCTGGGCATGCTTCAGGTACCGCTGCTGAGCACTCTCGGATTCGCTTCGTCGGTAGTTACCGACCGCGGCACGGAAATGTTTTTGACGATGTTGCGCCGGGGGTGCCGCGCCATCCGCGAACTAGACACCCTGACCCTCGTCCGCGACCTCACGATGAGCTAACCCCAAGCGTGCCGACGACCGAAACCGTAACTCCCGCAACTCAATCACACTACCCCGATGGAGGTCAAAGATCGAGAACACTAAATCCTCACTCCCACAATCATTAACGAACCAAGCAAATGGCCAGAACAGGAAGACATACCATGACCGCCGCCTCACCCATCAAGGTGTTCCAAGTGGCCACCGGCAACGTCGGCTCCGAAATGATCAAGCGCATCGCAACCCAGCCCGACCTGCAATTGATTGGAGTGCACTGCTACTCGCCGGACAAGATCGGCCG
>NZ_QJJU01000071.1 GCF_003201655.1 Mycolicibacterium moriokaense | reverse complement strand
GTTCCTAATTGTTTAGTAGGGATGGGTTCCCGGTCGTTGAGCGGGGGCTGTTCCTGATCGGTCTGCCGCCGGGTGATGCCCGGATGTTCCCGTCGTTCGACGACTTCTGAAAGAACGGCGCGCCTGGCGGCAGATCACATGATGTGGTGGTGGGATGCCGTTGCCCGAGCCCGCCGCAGGGTCGACCTCCCGTGGGATGTTCCCGAGCTTCGAGCTCTTCGACAGAACGAGGTCCTGCGGTGTGCTGGAGTCACGGACGGCTAGTGAGATGACGGACCTTCGAGTCCTGCGATTAGGGCGCCGCGTGAGTCCACCGGCATGAGCCGGAACACCGATAGGAGGAGTGGGACCTTGCATCTGTACTGTGGAATAGATTGGGCCACAGAACATCACGACGTCGCAGTGGTCGACGGTGATGGACGTGTAGTGGCGCGTCGGCGGGTCGACAACGACGCCGCGGGCTTCGCCGAGTTGCTGACGCTGCTGGCCGAGGCCGGCGACACCGCGGACAGTCCAATACCCGTAGCGATCGAAACCGATCGCGGCCTGTGGGTGGCTGCACTGCGCGCGACCGGGCGGGCGATCTATCCGATCAACCCACTGGCCGCCTCGCGTTATCGGGCCCGCCATCAAGTTTCGGGGGCCAAGTCCGACGCCGCCGACGCGGTGCTGCTGGCCAACGTCGTGCGTACCGATCCCGGTGCGCACCGAGTGCTGCCGGCCGACACCGAAGCCGCCCAGGCGATCCGGGTGCTGGCCCGCGCCCAACAGGACGCGGTATGGGCACGTCAGCAGATCGGCAACCAGATCCGCGACCTGCTCAAAGATTTCTACCCGGCCGCACTCGCCGCGTTCGCCGACCTGCCCGAGGGGGGACTGGCTCGACGCGACGCCCGCACCGTTTTGGCGGCCGCACCCACGCCCGCCCAGGCTGCGAAGCTGACCCGCGCCCGGCTGCACCGGCTGCTGGTCAACGCCGGGCGCAAACGCTACCTGGACCGCGACACTGACCGGCTGCGCGAAATCTTCGCCGATACCTACCTGCACCAGCCGCCGCAGGTTGAGGTGGCGATGGGCATCCAGCTCACCGCGCTGCTGGGACAGTTCGACGCCGCCTGCACCGCCGCTGCTGATCTCGCCGAGGCGGCGAGCGCCCATTTTGAGCAGCACCCGGACGCCAAGATCATTACCAGCTTCCCCGGACTGGGCAGCCTGACCGGTGCCCGGGTGCTCGCCGAGATCGGTGACGACCGTGCGCGTTTCGCCGACGCCCGTGGCCTGAAGGCCTACGCCGGATCCGCACCGATCACCCGCGCCAGCGGCAAGAAAACCGTCGTGCTGCACCGACACATCAAGAACCGGCGTCTGGCCGCCGTCGGCCCCATCTGGGCGCTGGGATCGCTGCGCGCCTCGCCCGGCGCCCGCAGACACTTCGAGGCCCGCCGCGCCACCGGAGACTGGAACCGCCAAGCCCAACGACACCTGTTCAACAAGTTCCTCGGCCAACTCCACCACTGCCTGCAGACGCGTCGGCTCTACAACGAACATCAGGCCTTTCCACCTCCTCTCGAACTCGCGGCTTGACACTTAACTTCGTGAGATGTCTTTCAGG
>NZ_QJJU01000070.1 GCF_003201655.1 Mycolicibacterium moriokaense | reverse complement strand
GCTTGTGGTGACTGTCGCGTGGGCCGGCTGCAGATCCGCGAAGCTCTGGCACAGTTGCCCGCCGCTGACCGCGCCATCCTTCGCCGCTCGTACTACCAGGGCTCGACGACGGCGCAGATCGCCGAGGATCTGCCGATCGGCGAAGACGCCGTTAAGTCGAGACTGCACCACACCCTGCTCACGCTGCGACGCACACTGCAGGAAATGGAGGCGCCGCACCGCAGGGTCCGCTAGTTCGTCAGCGAGGTATCGTCGCTTCCCAGATGGTCCGGGAGAGGCTCGAGCATGTGACCAGGCAATGCGTCGGCGACGGTTCGATCCAGCCTTCCTCGGTGCGACTCAGGTATCACCACAAGCGGGAATCGATCGAGGCTCACCTCACGATCGTGTTCGCCGCACTGGCGGTCGGCCACTGGATCGAGCACCAAACAGGCTGGCATATCAAGAAATTCGTGCGCAGCGGGCACGCCGCCACCGCGCCGTCCACATCCGCGCCGGCCGGCAAACAGTTACCGCCGCCGACTCACTACCCGACGACCTCCGCGAAGCCATCGCCGCGATCCATTCGCCGGTCCGTGTGCAACAATTTGGCCCAAGTCGGGTCACTGCGAAGAAAATCCCAATCTTGCCGGTTCTCCTTGAAACTCGACTGCTATGCCGCGACCTTGTCCGCCCAGGCATGAACTTCTGCATCACTACCGACGATTTGGATCTTGACCTTCATCTCGGGGGTGTAGAGCGTGCCGACCCAGCGACCCAACTCGGTGTCCACCCGCAGCAGTGACCCGTCCGGTAGCCGGTGATGTCCGGTCCGCGATATGACCCTGTGCTCGATGACCCTTTGCTGTCTGGCCATGTGATCACCTGTTTTCTGCCCCTGCTAGAGACACGACGGGTGAGTGGCTTCGGTTCAGCGCGTTGGGGTTTGGGTCAGAGGCTTCGCTGCAGCAGCGCAGCGCCGTCGGCGGAAACGATTCGTACTGTCCGGGATGCTGCACCGGCCCAAGACTTCGGCGAGTCGATCGCGCCCCCTTGATCGTCGGAGTCGGCAAAACCCGTGTGGCACCGCCTGATCAGCAGTAGTCACCAAGTGTTCATGAGCGAAACCAAGCTATCGGCGCGCCTCCATGCCGGACATAGCTTCGGTCGGGCCGTGGTCACGTGCGAATCCACAGCGCGAGGTGGTGCACTGCGGCAGGTCCACCGCCCCGTTTGGGGCGACTGATCGGCCGCCGCGCCAGCAAAGCCGAACTGGTGTGGACTGACGTCATCCGCCAAACGTCGCGATCGCGGGGTTGAGGGGCCGTCCCGGCGAGATCGATGGCCCTGCCATCCACCGGTAACCTCGCCGATGATGGCGGCTCGACCAGCTGCTTTCCCGCGGCCGGGTGAACTGAAGAGCGTCGGGCCTCGTGTTATCGACGGGAGGTCGGCATGGACAGTTCCCAGGCTGAAGTGATGCGGGTGGTTTGTGAACAGCACACTGCGGCAGTGTGGCGTTGTGCCCTGCTGTTGACCGGTGACCGGGGCCGCGCCACGGACGTGGTTACCGAGACGCTGCGGCCGGGCATGGCAACACCCTGAGATCGCGGACTACAGCGACACGTCGGCGCGGGCATGGCTGTTCGCCGTCGCCCGCGATGTCATCATCGATGAGCGTGGCA
>NZ_QJJU01000069.1 GCF_003201655.1 Mycolicibacterium moriokaense | reverse complement strand
ATGTCGTCTTGAGCTCAACCAGTCAGCGCATCGCTGCAGCCCGATGATGTGCCGATGGAGGTTGGTGTGGGTCCGGTTGGGTTTGATGTCGAGCAGCAAGCGTTGATTTGGGCGATGTGGCGGCGTGGTGATGCGATCCGCGAGATGGAGCGCACGCTGGGTGAGACGCTGCCGAGGATCCGACGTTACTTGCGTGAGTCGGGCGGGATGCCGCCGATCCCGCGGCGGCGCAGAGTCGGTCATCTGTCCTTGGTGGAACGTGAGGAGATCTCACGCGGGATCGCGGCCGGCTTGTCGGCAAGGATGATCGCCGGACGTATCGACCGGCCGTCATCGACGGTGTCGCGGGAGATTGCCCGCAATGGTGGCCGCGATGCGTACCGGGCATTGGTCGCCGACGCAGCGGCATTCCAGCGGGCCCGGCGACCGAAACCGAGCAAGCTCGCCGCCAACCCGGAACTACGGGATGTGGTCGCCGACAAGCTCGACGACGACTGGTCACCGCAGCAGATCGCCCAGTGGCTGCGGCGGGAGTTTGGGGGTGACGCGGCGATGCGGATCTCTCACGAATCGATCTATCGTGACTTGTATATGCCGTCGCGGAAAGTATTTGACGCCACCATGTTCCACTGCCTGCGAAGCAGGCGTTCGATCCGACGGCCGCGTGGAAAGAAGCGTTCGCACGGTCGCGGCCAGATCCGGAACATGGTCTCCATCCGGGAGCGACCGACCGAGGCCGATACCCGGCAGGTGGCCGGTCACTGGGAGGGCGATCTGGTGTTCGGAGCGCGCCCATCGGCGGTGGCCACCCTCGTTGACCGCGCCACCCGTTACGCGATGGTCGTGGCGCTACCCGACGGCAACAAGGCCGACGCGGTGGCTGCGGCGTTGATCGAGCACATGGGCCGGCTGCCGGCACACCTGCGGCGGTCGTTGACCTGGGACCGTGGCAGCGAGATGGCGCAGCATTCGGTGATCACCGCGGCGCTGGCACTGCCGGTGTTCTTCTGCGATCCGCACCACCCATGGCAGCGCGGCACCAACGAGAACACGAACCGACTGCTGCGCCAGTACCTGCACCGCAACGCCGATCTGGCCACGTTCACCCAAGACGAGCTCAACGCTGTCGCCACCAAACTCAACCACCGCCCGCGTCGAGTACTGGGCTGGTCCACTCCGGCCGAGGCGTTCGGCGCTACCGAGCCGGTTCCGATGCTGCTGACGCCTGCCTAGCCGGTGCCGTTTCTGGGCTGCGATCATGGCTCGGTGGCTGTTGGCGGACTTCCCGAGATCGACGTCGCCCGCGTGCAACGTTGGTGCGCGGGCCAGGTTCCCGAGCACGTTCGCGACCAGGTCCGCGTCGAATGCGACGTCGCGCCAAGACATCTGACCATTTGTGAGTGCCGACCGCCCTGGCGCGAGGACTTTGGTCCCGACTGGACCCGATTCCCGATCGCCCGGCTGCACTACACCAAAGCCACCGGACTATGGACGCTGTACTGGCGCGACAGTAACGAGAAATACCACCGCTACGCCCCTCTGGACCCCAGCCCACAAGTCCAAGACTTGCTTGACTACCTCGATGCCCGAGCTGACCCCATCTTCTGGGGCTAACGGCCGGCTAACCTGATCCAACCGATGCACTGACCGGTTGAGCTCAAGGTC
>NZ_QJJU01000068.1 GCF_003201655.1 Mycolicibacterium moriokaense | reverse complement strand
ATCACCGGATCCATCAACCCCACCCGAAGCAATGACTTAACCTTAGCCATGATTCTCCCGGTAGGCCTTGAGGATTGGATCGAGTTCGTCGGGCGTGGCACCGTGCATGATGACGGCGTCTGCCCCGTAGTCGAACTCCTGGCGGACTCTGGCCGCGCACTGCTGCGCCGACCCGGTGGCCGCCGGTTCCAGCCACTCGTCGGGTATCAACGTCGCGATGTGCTCGATCTGCTCAGGGGTGGCCTTGTGATCGATCGCCCCAGAGATTGAGGCGACCACCGAGTCTTCCCGGAAGCGCTTCAATACCGCGGCATCCCAGCCGTTGGTGTTTACGAGCAGGTCGCTGTACCCCTGAAGATAGGTCGCCAGACGCCCGACCGTCTTCTTCAGCCGTAGCTGCTCGGGGAGGTGGTCGCCGATCGTGGCGAAACACGACCATACCCGCACGCTGTCCGGGTTTCGGCCGGCCGTCTCGGCGGCGTCCTTGACCGTCTTGACGCACCGCTGCAACGCCTCGGGTGTGAAATACGTATGCAGGATGACGTCGTCAAACACTCTGCCCCCCAGGGCAAGTGTGTTGGGACCGAACGCCACGATCGCCAGCCTGATGTCCTCGTTGAAATCGGGATCGAGAACCAGCACCGGATATTTGCCGAGCGCACCGTCGTGGTCGACGATGACCTCCCCGTGCCACAGCCGGCGCATGACCTGTGCCCAGTCCTCCATTTGCGCTGTCGTGACCGCCGGTATCCCGAACGCTGCGTACATCGCAGCGATGCCACGCCCAATGCCGAGTGTGAACCGCCCGCCCGAGAGCCGGTGCATGGTGGTCGCCCACGACGCGGTGATCAGCGGATGGCGGGTGTTGTGATTCGTTGCGGCGGTGATGATCTGCATCCGACTGGTGACCGCGCATGCGGCGCCGACCAGTGAGGAGGCCTCCTTGACGTTCCAGCGCTCGGAAATGAACGCGCTACCCAAGCCAAGCTCCTCGCCACGCCGGGCCTCGTCGATCAACGCTGCGGGGCCCACGCCACCGGCACCGGCCAGCAGGTAGTAACCGAGTTCGTCGAGCACGCGTTCAGTCACCGTCGGCCGAGCCGATAGCTCAGTCACTGCCAAACCCCCTGCTTGTGGCCGCAATTCCAGACTTCGGTGATGCGGCCATCGACAACTCGGAAGATCTCCATGCTGCCGACATCGATCCTGGAGCCGTCCTTCGCGGTCATCGTCGACTGATAGACGATCGCGACGTGCTCGCCGTCATCGCCGGCCACCACGACGTTCAGGTCGAATCGCAGCTTGTCGAACATCTCCCAGTGCTCAACGATTCGTTGCACGGCCTGGCGACGGGTCAACGTCACCGCCTTGCCCACCTCGTGGCGGATCACCGTGTCGCCCATCAACTCCTCGGCGAGCGCGAAGTCCCGCTGATTCCAGACGACCAAGTTGTACAGCTCCACGACCTCGCGGGGAGTGCGGGTCACTCGAACACCGCCAGCGCATCGACCTCGTCAATGGCCGCCACGGCGCGCTCGGTAAGTTTCAGGCACAGCAGGCGGGATCGCTCCGGCAACGACTCCCAGCTCATCAAGGCGGTCACTGGGAGGCAGATCAGGTAGGCCACGGCGAATCGGTAGTGACGCCACGCCTCGTCGAACGTGTAATCGTCGACCCCGCACCCGCCAAGCGACTCGAGGTACCCACGGACCAGTTCTTCGTCGCGCCCCGCACGCAGCGAGGTTGGCAGACCCTGGCTGACCAAGTAGGCGATGTCGGATGCGCCAACGCCCTTGGCGGCGAGTTGGAAGTCGACCACCTTGAGTTGGCCGCGGGAAAAGAACAGATTGTCTGCTCTGATGTCGCCGTGCACCAGCATCGAGCGTTCGGTCAACGCCCGCAGGGCGGTCGCGGCGTGGTCGGCGAAATGCTCGGCATAGGATGCGACAGCAGGCGGAACCGGTACCGCCGCATGTTCGCGGTACACCTGCCACCCCTGGGCGAACACCGCCGGCAACACTTCCCTGGTCATCTGGGTGTCCAGGCTCGGGAACGCTTGCAGCGCCGTCGA
>NZ_QJJU01000067.1 GCF_003201655.1 Mycolicibacterium moriokaense | reverse complement strand
GTCGTTTCGCAGTTATGCCAGGTTTATCTCCGATTTTGGCGTCGCGGCGGCACACTGTAGCGCACTTTTTCACGGATTATTCATGTGGTGGAGACTGCGTCCTGGACGCGACGCTTGGTGGGAAACGTTGGACCTTACCGTTAACCCGCGTATTCGTGGGCAGGTTCCGTTGGACGAGCTGGGAGTTGCATCAGGCGGCGGATGTTCTCGGAGGCGGTGCATAGTCAACCCGTGGTTCGTTCGCTGAATCGTTCTACTTACCTCTACCGAGGCCGCTGGGACGTTAGCCTCACTGATGGCGCCAGCGAATCGGTGCCGGCGCGGTCGCCACGTGGCGTCTGCCGAAGAGCGAGCCGTTACCCGCGGGGCAGGGCGAAAGGTGATGACGATGAGTGCCGTCCCTCGATCAGAGAACGATCGGTTACTTGCCGATGCCCCGATGCGCCCCACGGGCAGGACACGGGTGTTTATCAGTGTCATCGCCCTCGCCGCCCTCGCCGCGCTCGGTACTCTCGGCGTGCTCGGTGGTAGACCGGTGCCTTCGGTGATTTCCGTCAAAAGTGTTGACACGTCGACTAGCTCGACCGCTACTACAACGGTCACACAACCGACGCCTACCAGCTCCACCGCATCCACCAGCTCGACGACGTCCACATCCACCCAGACACCGACGGCGCCCTCACCTCTGGACAAGCTCTACAGTGTGCTGCCACCGGGTTATAACTCAACGTTGTGCGCGCCCTCCGGTAACCCGAGCGCACAGGCTCTGGCAACGGTGGACTGCGGCCAGCTGGACCAAGCCGGTGGGCCGACCAGCGCGCGCTTCTCGCTGTTCGCCGACGCGAACTCGCTGGCCAGCCAGTTCCAGGATGGCGTCAACGATGATGCGGTCTCCCAATGTCCCGGCAGCATTGACTCCCCGCGCTCCTGGCACTACGACGCCACCCCGGCCTTCAGTGCCGGGTCGCTGGCCTGCGGAACCCGCAACAACGTGCCCGACCTGACGTGGACGAAAAACGACGTATTGCTGCTCGGCGACGTTCAGGGGCCAGACCTCGACAGCCTCTACGGATGGTGGTTGAGCCTAGGCTGATCCCTTTGGCTTGGTCAGCCGGCTCAGCGTGCAGCAATCAGCTTCTTGAGCTCCCACTCGCCGACCCAGGACGGGATGGTTCAGTCGCCGCAACCTCTCTTAATCGAGAGTGTTGCGACGACCGTGTGACCCCGCAGGCGTTGGAGGCGGGCCGATTCCGCTTGTTCCGTTCAGCGTTCAGGCGCCTGGCGTTTCGTCGGTACCAGGGCAATTGCCGCACGCGCCGTCTTCAGGCTTGGGTCAGTGCAAGCCGAGGAGCCCTCTCAGGATGTTGTTTGTGTTGTTCACGTTGCCCTGCAGGATTCCGTTCCCGCCGCCCACGTTGCCCTGGAGGATCCCGTTCGCGCCGTTCACGTTGCCCTGGAGGATCCCGTTCGCGCCGTTCACGTTGCCCTGGACGACCGTGTTCACCTGATTGACCGTCTGGTTCACGGCGTGCCCGAGGTCTCCGAGAGGATCGGCAAACGCCATTGCCGCGGGTGCGGCAAATAGCACCGCGCCTGCGGCGACGACGGTTCCGGCGAGTTTGCCGACCGTGAAGCTGCCTTTGGATGATGCTTGATACTTGCGCATGACTACTCCTTGTGTCTGAGTACGATGTGTGGAGTTGGTCGACCACTCGGTACACGAAATGCAGCCATCGATTGGTTCAATCTCAGCAAAGCAACTTCCCACTGGCTGTTAGACGAGCCGCCCCTCCGGCTTCTCTACCGGCGAACTCGACTTCACCATGAATCTGGCGGGCAGCGTCGATGCTCCTGCCGCTGAACTTGCACTGTCAACGACATTTTCGCGATCAAACGAATGCGGCACACATCCGCAGGCACCGCCCGCGGCAACGACTTAGCCGATGCAAATACCTGGATCATTTCTTGAGCTTCCACCCAAGATGAGCTAACGAGGCGCAGCAGCGTGGCTAATCGTCTTGTCCAGGAGGTGGCGTTCCGCGTGATGGGCAGGCGCTGTTCGCGGCGGCTCTCGACGCGGTGCCGGGCGGGGACACCGCCCG
>NZ_QJJU01000066.1 GCF_003201655.1 Mycolicibacterium moriokaense | reverse complement strand
TGTTGACGACGGTTAAAAACCAGGCCAGTCGCGACGGTTGAAAAGTAGGCCACCCATACAGATTGGATGGGTGATCTCCTTGGAAGACTGGGCCTTGATCCGGCATCTTCACCGCAGCGATGGACTGTCGCAGCGGGCTATCGCACGGCAACTTGGCATCGCACGTGCCACCGTGGCCGGGGCGCTTACCAGCGACGGACCGCCGAAGTACGAGAGGCAGCGGGTTGCCTCGGCGATCGATGACGTGGAACCGCGGATTCGGGCGTTGTTGTCGGCGTATCCGCAGATGGCGGCGACGGTGATTGCTGAACGGGTCGGGTGGACGGGCTCAATCTCATGGTTTCGGGAGCGGGTGCGGGCGATTCGCCCGGAGTATCTGCCGGCTGATCCGGTCGATCGACTCGAGCATCCGCCGGGGCGGGTGATCCAGTGCGACCTGTGGTTCCCGGCGCCCAAGATTGCGGTCGGGTTCGGCCAGGAGGCGATGTTGCCGGTGCTGGTGATGGTGGCGGCGTTCTCCCGGTTCATCGCCGCGGTGATGCTGCCCTCGCGCCAGACGATGGACCTGGTGGCCGGGATGTGGCAGCTGCTCTCGGGCAGCTTCATTGCGGTGCCGCACGAGTTGTGGTGGGACAACGAAGCCGGGATCGGGCGCCGCGGCCGGTTGACCGATCCGGTGACCGCTCTGATGGGCACGTTGGGATCGCGGCTGGTGCAACTCAAACCCTACGACCCCGAGTCCAAGGGGATCGTGGAGCGAGCCAACCGGTATCTGGAGACCTCGTTTCTGCCCGGGCGCAGCTTCACCTCACCCCAGGACTTCAATGATCAACTAAGGCAATGGCTTCCGACCGCGAACAGTCGTCGAGTGCGAGTCCTCGATGGGCGTCCGGTCGACTTCCTCGGTGGCGACCGAGTCCAGATGTTGACCCTGCCACCGGTGCCTCCGGTCACCGAGACGGTGACCTCGGTGCGGCTGGGCCGGGACTACTACGTGAGAGTGGCCGGCAATGACTACTCCGTCGATCCGAGTGCGATCGGTCAACTCGTCGACGTGACGACCACCCTGGCCCAGGTGACGGTGAGTCGAGCAGGCCGCCTACTGGCGGCTCATGACCGCTGCTGGGCCGCACGACAAACCCTGACCGACCCGGCACACGTCGCGACCGCCGGAATGCTGCGTCGACAATTCCAAGTCGGCCCGCCGCCGGCGGCAGGCGATCAGCTGGTACGCGATCTGGCCGACTACGACCGCGCCTTTGGTGTCGACTTCACCGCTGGCACAGTCACTTCCGATGGTGAGGTGGCCTGAGCATGGCCGAGGATCCGATCAAAGCCATCCTGCACTACGCCCAAGCCCTCAAAGCGCCACGCATCCGCGACTCGGCCGCCCGGCTGGCCGAGCAAGCCCGTGAGGGCGGCTGGGCCCATGAAGAGTATTTGGCGGCGGTGCTCTCACGTGAGGTTGCGGCCCGTGAGGCCTCCGGTGCGGCGACCCGCATCCGCTCGGCTGGATTCCCGACGCGGAAGTCATTGGAGGACTTCAACTTCGATCACCAACCGGCACTCAATCGCGACATGGTTGCACATCTTGGCACCGGTGCGTTCCTGGCCAAGGCCCGCAACGTGGTCCTGCTCGGCCCGCCCGGCACCGGCAAGACTCACCTCGCCATCGGATTGGCCGTCAAAGCAGCCCAGGCCGGGCACCGCATCGCGTTCGCCACCGCCGTGGACTGGGTCGCCCGACTCAAAGCCGCCCACAACGCCGGGCGGCTACCGGCCGAGTTGGCAAAGCTGCGCCGCATCGGCCTGCTGGTCGTCGACGAAGTCGGCTACATCCCCTTCGAACAGGACGCTGCCAACCTGTTCTTCCAACTGGTGTCCAGCCGCTACGAACACGCCTCACTGATCCTGACCTCGAACCTGCCATTCGCCCGCTGGGGCGACGTGTTCGGTGATCAAGTCGTGGCCGCGGCGATGATCGACCGCATCGTGCACCACGCCGACGTTTTGACCCTCAAAGGTTCCAGCTACCGACTCAAGGACACCGGAATCGACACCTTGCCCTCCGCACGCGCGGACAACACAGCACAATAATCACGACCACGTGGCCTACTTTTCGACCGTCGCTTCTGGCCTAGCTTTGGACCGTCGTCAACA
>NZ_QJJU01000065.1 GCF_003201655.1 Mycolicibacterium moriokaense | reverse complement strand
TGTCAACGGCGGTCGAATATTGACCCCTTTTCGACGGTTGAAAATTGACCCCCTGGTGTTCAGGTTTGTTCGGTTGACGATCCCGGGACTCGCCCGAGGTCGCGGTCTTTGAGGCGGTAGGAGTCGCCTTTGAGGGCGACGACCTCTGCGTGGTGGACGAGGCGGTCGATCATGGCCGCGGCCACAACGTCGTCGCCGAACACTTCGCCCCAGCGGCCGAACGGCTTGTTGGAAGTGACGATCAGGCTGGCCCGCTCGTAGCGGGAGGAGACGAGTTGGAAGAACAAATTGGCGGCTTCGGGTTCGAACGGGATGTAGCCGACCTCGTCGATGACCAGCAGGGGGTAACGGCCCAGCCGGACGAGTTCTTGTTGCAGTGTTCCGCCGTGGTGGGCGTCGGCCAGCCGTGCCACCCATTGGCTGGCGGTGGCGAACTGCACCCGGTGCCCGGCTTGGCACGCCCGGATCGCCAGCCCGATCGCCAGGTGTGTCTTGCCGGTGCCGGGTGGACCCAGAAAGACCACGTTCTCTTTGGCGACGACGAAGTCCAGGGTGCCCAGGTGCGCGATCAGATCCCGCTTGAGGCCGCGCGCGTGGTCGAAGTCAAACTCCTCCAACGATTTCCGGGACGGAAAGCGCGCGGCACGGATGCGGCCCTCACCACCGTGGGACTCGCGAGCCGAAACCTCGCGCTGCAGGCAGGCCACCAGGAATTCCTCGTGGGTCCACGATTCGGAGCGGGCCCGCTGCGCCAGGCGATCCACCGCCTCGCGCAAGGTGGGTGCTTTCAGGGCGCGGGTCAAGAAGCTGATCTCGGCGGTCAGGTCCCGGTTACTCGACGACACTGCGGGCGTCCTCGACGAAGCGGTGGTTTTGGTGGTCATGACACCAACCCGCCCTCGCCGAAGTCGATGCCCAGGGCGATGTCGTAGTCGGTCAAAGTCCGCTGCTCGACGGCGATCTGCTCGGCTGGCTCACGCACGGGGCGCAGTGCACCGATGCGGTTGCGGCGCAGCATGTTAGCTGCCTCGCGGTGCTCTGGATCAGTGATGGTCTGATGCCAGGCCCACACCCGTTCGTGATCGGCGACGACCTTGCCGTCACAGAACACTCGGACACAGTCGAGGTCAGCGACGACTTCGATGCGCCGGCCGATCACACCCGGATGCACCGAGTAATCGTTGGAGTCCAGCCGGACGTAATGGTCGCGCGCCAGCCGAGTGGCCGAGCGCCAACCCACCGCCGGGGCCACCGGCGGCAGTGTGAGCATCGCCTGACGATCCGCGCCGATGCGATCAGTTGGTGCACACCCCAACACCCGGCGGGTCCGGCCGTTCACGATCTGCAGCCACCCCTGCATTTGGTGGTTGAAATCGCCAGGGCCAGTAAAGGTCCGGCCGGGTAGAAACGACCGCTCCAGATAATCGTGGGCGCGTTCGATGATGCCCTTATGCTCAGGCTCGGCCGGTTTGAGCACCACCACCTTGGCCCCCAGGACCCCGCGGAACCCCTGACAGTCACCAGTAAGCTCAACCCGCCCCGCCCGCCACCGCCCGATCGCACCCTCACCGTCCCAGACCAGGGTGCGCGGGACCGCACCCAGGGCGTGGATCAACCGCCACCACCCGGCGAACAAGTCCTCCGAACGCCGCGTCGAGATCAAGATCGCCGAGAGCCACCGCGAATACCCAGTGACCATCGTCAGCACCGGAAGCTGCACAGGGGTTCGCGTCTGCCCGAACCCCACCGGGACCGTCGTCGGCGGAAACCACAAGTCGCACTGCGCAATATCCCCAGCCTCGTAGGTCGTCCGGCCCGCCGGATCCGGCGGCAAATAGGCAGGCCGCAACTCCCGGACACGCTCCTTGAACACCGTCAACCCACGCGTCCAGCCGACCCGCTCGGCAATCACCGTGGCCGGCATCGTCGGCACATCCTTGAGCTGCGCACGGATCGCGTCCTCGAACGCATCGACCGCCGAACCAGCCGGCCTGCGCTCATACTTCGGCGGCCCAGTAGAGGCCAGCGCGGCACGCACCGTGTTCCTCGAGACCCCCAACGTCCGCGCGATCGTCTTAATCGGCAACCCCTCCGCTCGATGCAGCCTGCGGATCTCAGCCCAGTCCTCCACTGACAACAACTCCCTTCTCCTCTCGGCTCATGCACCGAGAGTCGGTCGAAGGGGGTCAGAATTCAGGCGTCGACACGGGGTCAGTTTTCACGCGTCGCCGACA
>NZ_QJJU01000064.1 GCF_003201655.1 Mycolicibacterium moriokaense | reverse complement strand
CCTCCGCACGCGCGGACAACACAGCACAATAATCACGACCACGTGGCCTACTTTTCGACCGTCGCTTCTGGCCTAGCTTTGGACCGTCGTCAACACACCCCCCAGGGGGAGCTGCGGGGGGCATTGCCACCGGGTCGTCGTTGGCTACGGCCCGTGGTGCGCTCTCGTCACGGCCAACACGATCACTACGACTAGCAATCCGGCGACAATCAGTGTCGCGGCCAGCGTCTGCCCCTTGCTCACCTTTGCAGGCCACCGCCACCGCCAACCCAGCCATATCAGGTCCTGCGCCCGCTTCTTGGTGTCCGGGTCCCAATCACGACGGCGGCCAACGACCCAAACCAATGCGGACACCGCAGCCACCGCAACACAGGCCAACAGCAGGAAAATGAATAGCAAAACCATGCGGTGACGCTACGCCGTTGTGCAATTGGGGGTTGGTGCCCGCCGCTCTGGCAATGGGTTGATCGCGCCGCAGTCCTCTTCGGGTATGTAGTCGCCGTAGGTGTCGAGGGTCAGGGTAAAGGTGCTGTGCCCCAACCACTGTCACAGGCATGCGGTTGCGGGCTAGGTTGTCGAACCTCTTCGGGCGCGCAAGAATTCCCCAATTGACTGTATCGAGATGAGGATGATGATAATTATCGGGCAGACCATGAAAAGGAGCGCAAACACCGGTATAGCACCCTCATCCGAAAAATCTTGCTTCGGTGACGAGATAGCCAGAATAGCAGCGATTTCGATGATATCGACGATCACAACTGCCAATGAAGCAAAGAAGAGAATCTTTTTGGTGCGCCCCCTCAAGGCGGCGGCTGCACCCCATGCCATCAATCCGGCAGACACAAGGTTCACCAGCGCCGCAACGAACGACGCCTCCTTGTCCCCTCGGACGCTAATAGTGAACCCCGCCTTCAGGAATATCAACCCGACGATAACGTACGCTGCGGTACCTAAAAGTGCGAAGACCGCCGCGACGACAACAGTCCCCGGCACCCTGGTCGCAGGCGGCGGAGTGCCGTATACCGGGGCTGGAGTGCCATACGGCGGTGCCGCGGTGCCGTACGATGCCGGTGGACTGCGATAGGGCTGTTGCGGATTGCCGTAGGGCTGCCCAGGCTGACCGTGTTGAGGCCAGGTTGCGGGTGCCGGTCGCGCGGGCTGCTCCGAGTGAAGCACATGGTGCCGGGGCTGCCCTTGGTTTGGATATGACACGTTTCCTCCCGCTCCGCGATTGACCTTGCACACCGGTCGCTTCGCCATCAGGGTCAATTGTGCGCCCTCGCGGCCGCTGGGAGACGAAGGTCGGCAAATGCAACGCCGGACCAAGCAACTTCCCAGGAACTGCCGCTGGGCAACCCATCAGCCACTACAGGTTGCTGCCTTAGGTGGCGACCCGGTCGCCGAGATACCGGTACAGCGTCGCCCGACTGACGCCCAAGTACTTAGCGACGTCCTTGCCGGTATGACCGTCTGCCTTCATTCGCCTGGCCGTCGAAATGTGCTCCGAGTCGTCGACCTTCTTCAGTCTGCCAAACCTGGTGCCGTTGGCACGAGATGAGGCCCGCTTCAACGCAGTTCGCTCCTTAGTCAACTCGCGCTCGTACTCGGCGAGAGACCCCAACACACCGATCATCATGCGCCCAGCAGCAGTTGAGGAATCGATCCCGTCTGCAGTCGACACCAAGATCACACCACGCTCGGTCAACGCTTTGACTGTCTCAAGGATGTGAAGAGTGTTGCGGCCCAGTCGGTCCAACCGCCAAACAACGACGGAGTCTCCCTCGCGAACATAGGACATCAGGTCGGCTAGACCAGGCCGGTCATCCCGCGCACCGGACATGGTGTCGGAGAAGGTCTTCTCGACCCCGGCGGCGTTGAGTGCGGTCTCCTGCTGTTCCAGTGTCTGAGCCACGGTACTGACACGCACATAGCCAATGCGGGTACCGCTCATCTGGCGGTCCTGAACGTTGTTGCCTTGTCACACAACTAATTCAACGAAATTTACGAGACATCTATTTCTGAGACGGACATATGAGACACGGCGACCAGGGACTTCGTTGAGCCAGAGTTGCGGTCACCTGGTGTCGCATATGTGGTCTATTTCAAGACATCTTGCGTGTATGTCGGGTCGCGGTGCCATGGGGTTCCCGAGAACCGGCATACGCGGCGAACCGGCTTGGGACTCAGCCCAGGTAGTCGCCCTTGACAATGTGAAGTCCGTTAGGAGCGGCCACGCTCCAGGGATGGCCGCGCGATATTGGGATCGGTAGGAGCCTGTTGCGGGATACTTTCGCGATGAGCGTCAACGAAGAATCAGCTGCGTCGGAAACTGGGGGCCGTCGCCAGAAGCATGTACCAATCTGGCTATGGATCGCGGCTTTGCTCCTTGTAACCATCCCCTGTTTGTACGTGGGGCTGTTCATCAACCTCAGGTCCAGCGCGCGGGACTTCTACGAGTATCGGGTCGGCACACCGACGACGGCGACGTGTCGGCGACGCGTGAAAACTGACCCCGTGTCGACGCCTGAATTCTGACCCCCTTCGACCGACTCTCGGTGCATGAGCCGAGAGGAGAAGGGAGT
>NZ_QJJU01000063.1 GCF_003201655.1 Mycolicibacterium moriokaense | reverse complement strand
CAAACAGCTTTGAGCCGTTGCCGACAAGGGCCGACGCATCTTTCACGCGGGCTTGGTGGGCACCGCCGTCACCAGGCCGCCATCAACGATGAACTCGCTGCCGGTGGAATAAGCTGATTCGTCGCTGGCGAGAAACAGGACAAACGTCGCAACCTCGTGGGCTTCGGCGGCGCGGCCGAGCGGAATGGTGACCAAGTCCTCGGGTAGGTGCGCGGTCATGGGGGTTCGAATGAATCCCGGATGCACCGAGTTGACTCTGATGTTGTGCGGTGCCAATTCGAGAGCGGCTGATTTCGTCAAGCCGCGAACTCCCCACTTAGAAGCCACGTATGGGTGTGCCAGGGGAGCGCCACGAAGGCCTTCGATAGAGGAGATGTTGATGATCGAGCCGCCCCCGGCCGATGTCATCGGTTCCACCACGGCGCGCATACCGAGGAAAGTTCCGGTGAGGTTGACGTCAATCACGTTGTGCCACTTGCTAAGGTCAAAGGTGCCCAGCCGTCCGATAGCGACAATTCCTGCGTTGTTGACCAGAACGTCGAGCCTGCCGAATCGCGACAGCGTCGCTTCTACCGCAGACGACCAGTCGGCGGGCTGGCTCACGTCAAGGTGTACGAATTGCGTCCTGTCGCCAAGATCGCCAGCCAGTGCGATGCCTTCCTCATCGAGGATGTCGCCGATGACAACCCGCGCACCCTCGGCAACGAGCAGCCGGGCGTGCGCAGCGCCCATGCCCCTTGCGCCACCGGTGATGAGCGCGACCTTTCCGTCTACCCGTCCCATCGTTGCGTCCTTTCGATCTCGATCGAAGCTCTGCTCGCGTTGATGAAACTCTGGTGAACCGTTGAGTTTTCGACATCACAACCAACACAGCTGAAACTATCAAGTAGTTCTATAGTCGACTCTAGACGTCTCTCTAGATGATACTCAACCACTCAAGGCCCCGAAGAGGGTACACATCGGGGGCTGCGCGGCCTCTGCGCTCACGTGGTGTCGAACCTATTGCCTACTTGGTACTCTGCTGATAGTTTAGAGGTATGTCTAGAGAGGCCTCCAGTCGCGCCAGGACAAGCTCACTCCTCACCGCGTTTTCCACCCGGCCACCCATCGCGGGGACACCAGCATGCCGCTAGTGCAGAAGGGCGACACACTGTCAGCATCGGCAGAGATACGAGCCTCGGCGGCGGATGTGTACGCCGTCGTTTCGGATGTCACCCGGATTCCGGAGTGGAGCCCAGAGACTTACCGTGCGGAATGGTTGACCCCCAACCGATTTCGCGCGTGGAACCGCCGGCGGTTAGGCTGGTGGAAGACTGACGCCAACGTGGTCATTACCGAGCCCGACCGCGAATTCTCATTCATTGTCCAGGTTGAGGCACTCGGGGGTGACTGGGCTCAGTGGACCTATCTCATTGAGCCGGGTTCGACCGCGGGAACGGTGCGGCTCACGGAGACCTTCCGAATGTGCGTTCCGCTGCCCATAGGCGCAATCATCTTCGAATACGTGTGCCTATTCATGCGAGACCGCCCATCGGATCTGCAGTCGAACCTGCAAACCTCGGTTAACAAGATCCGGGAAATCGTCGAAACCGCGGTGACCACACATGACGCGCGGTGACCACCGCAGCGCAGGCAAGTACGAGGGTCGTCTGGCCGTCGTGACCGGCGCCGGCTCGGGCATCGGTCGCGCGCTCACCGTTGCGCTCGTGCGCGCCGGCGCACACGTCGCCGCCTGGGATGTCAACTCGCAAGGCCTGGCCGAAACACAAGCCGCCTGCGGCGCGGAGCACGTGACAACCTACCAAGTCGACGTCGCAGACCGGGACGCCGTGCTGGCATGCGCCCAGGAGGTGCGAACCCAACACGGGCCGGCCTCGCTGCTGTTCAACAACGCCGGCGTCGACCTCGGCGCCAGCGTGGCAGACATGTCGTGGAAAGACTTCGACTGGCTCATGGGCATAAATGTGGGTGGGGTGGTCAACGGAACCGTAGCGTTCCTGCCCCAACTCATAGAGTCCGGGTCTGCGCACAATCCTGCTCGGCTGGTCAACCTGTCCAGCGCGTTCGGTCTGATGGCCGTGCCGTTCCAAGGCGCCTACTGCACATCGAAGTTCGCTGTACGAGGCTTCACCGAGGCGCTTCGACAGGAGATGATCATCGAACGTCAGCCCGTCACGGTTCATTGCGTACACCCCGGTGTGGTGAAAACCAACTTCGGGGCAAACATGCGGGCGGCGAGCGCACCCGATAAGGAGATGGCGGAAAAACTTTTCGAACGCTCCGCCCTAACTACCGCCGAAAAGGCGGCCCACCTCATCCTTCGAGGGGCCGGTAAGAACCGCGCCAGGATTCTGATAGGCGCCGACGGGCGGGTGGCGGCAGCAATGCCCCGCCTACTCGGTGCGGGTTACATCGAGCTCCTGGCCCGCCTCACGAGGATGGCGGACACTCGTGCTGGCCGGGAGGCTCGCCGACAGGAGCGCGTCAATGACTGAGGCAACTTCTGTACGGGCTGATCCGACGGCCTACGCGGACGACGAGCGGCTGCGTGCCGGGTTATCGCATCTGCGCGCCAGTGCTCCCGTCGCCTGGGTTGACCATCCGCCGAACCGGCCTTTTTTGTGGCCGCCACCGCGTTTGTCGGTGGCCTCGAACACCTGCTAATCCGTTACTCGATCAAATGACTTCTGGGGTCACGGAACCGAGCGTGTTCGCCGCC
>NZ_QJJU01000062.1 GCF_003201655.1 Mycolicibacterium moriokaense | reverse complement strand
ACTCCCTTCTCCTCTCGGCTCATGCACCGAGAGTCGGTCGAAGGGGGTCAGAATTCAGGCGTCGACACGGGGTCAGTTTTCACGCGTCGCCGACACAGGTCGAGAAGCGTCGCGGTGCGGTGACCACGCCGTCGTTGCCGGACCGTTCGACCTGCACTCCCAACTCTGTGCTGGAAAGTCGCATTTCGATCGCGGGCTGACAGTCACGCAGCTGTCGGGATGGGAGCGCTCGCAGGGCCTGGCGGGCAAGCCGGGGAATGGTGTGTGGCAAGTCTGGGCGGCTCGACCCGATCTTTCTGAGGGCTCGATACGACCTCCAGATCTGCCCTGGGACGGAATTTTCGGCAGCCACGCCAATCCACCCGTAGGTTCGAATCGAACAACGGGAAGGCACTTCACGGCAGCTTCGTCGCTTCGCGGCGAACGGCTGAACCGTGTAGTCAAATGGCGACGACGCGGATTAACTCGTCGAGCCCCGAGAAGTCCTCGGCGTTGCGGCTGTACAGATCCAAGCGATTGGCGTGCGCGGTCGCGGCGATTAATAGATCTGCGAATCTGCTTCGCGGCTTTCGTCCTTCGTGCACCACGGCAGCCACGATGAGTCCGTAACTGCGTACGGCAGCACCGTCGAAAGGGATCGGCTCAAGTCGGGATTCAACCTCTTGCAACCGGGCCTGGCGCTTGGCCGCCTCGATCGACGTGGAAGCCAGTAGGGGACCGGCCGCCAGCTCGGCGGCCGTGATGGCTGAGATCGCCATCTCGTCTGGCAACGCGGCAACAACCGCCGGATCGTGCCAGTCGATCACGACTGAGGTATCCAGAAGACCGGACGTCACGTCATAAGCCCTGGTCGATCAACCTGTCGAGATCAGCGCGGAATCGGCGATGGTCGATGCGCACGGCGGCACCCGCCAGACCGGCGACTTCATCGCGAGTAATGAAGGTGCGCCGGCCCGCTCGTATCGGGCGCAGCTCGGCCACGGGTTCACCGTTGCGGGTAACGACGAACGTCTCGCCTGCTGTTACGGCCTCTATGACCTTTGCATTCTCATTGCGTAGGTCGCGCTGCGCGATTGTCCTGGCCACCCTCCAACTGTAGCAAGATATGCTACAGTTCGCTACAGCTGCGGTGGCTCTCAGCGTTTACGCCCACTCCCATCGTGATGCCGCTTTCAGGTCGAACTCGGTTAAGTTAGGCTAACTTTGACTCTGTGAGATGAGGCTTACCTGAATTTGGATGCCCTCGTCCGCACCTCAGATTGGAGCATGGGCCATGTCCGCAGCCCAGATTGCCGTCCTCGGGGCGATCGCCGGATTCACCATCTATCTCGGATTACCGATCGGCCGGCTGCGCGCGCCGCTGCCGCAGCTCAAGACGGCACTGAACGCGGCCGCGATCGGCATCCTGGTTTTTCTGCTGTGGGATGTGCTCACCCACGCCTGGGAGCCGATCGATAAGGCTCTGGGCGCCCACAGCATCGGCGATGCTCTCGGCAATGGCCTGGCTCTGGCAGCCACCTTTGGCGCCGGACTGCTCGGCTTGGTCTGGGTGGACCGGCATCGTATCCGCGCCGGTGCAACATCGCCGGGACCCGGTGCGGCGTCGGTCGGCGAACTCGCTGGACCGCCGCTGGCTGACAGCGCAAGTCGGCTCGCGGTGATGATCGCGGTGGGGATCGGGCTACACAACTTTGCCGAAGGCCTGGCGATCGGCAACTCAGCGGCCGCCGGTGACCTGTCGCTGGCTGTCATGTTGGTCATCGGCTTTGGGCTGCACAATGCCACCGAAGGTTTCGGCATCGTGGCGCCGCTGACCGGTCAGCGCCCGTCGTGGGGCTTCCTTGCGCTGCTCGGGTTGATCGGCGGCGGCCCCACCTTCCTGGGCACCCTGGTCGGGCAACGGTTCGTCAACGACACCGTCTCGATCGCCTTCCTCGGGCTGGCCGCCGGTTCGATCCTCTACGTCGTCATCGAACTGCTCGCCGTGGCCCGGCAAGCCAATCTGAAAACCATCACCACCTGGGGAATCTTCGCCGGCCTGATCGCCGGATTCGCCACCGACGCCATCATCACCGCCGCCGGCGCCTAACGCGCGGCAGTGCTGATCGCGATGCCGCGCGCTGATGACGAGCCCGGCGATTCGCGGCCGTCCCGCCGGTCTGTCCCCGGGCTGCGACGGGCAGTGCTGCATTGCGCTTGTAGAGGTTCCAATAGCTTCTGGCGGTTGCTTTTCCGACACGCCGATCAGCGACAGGCCCCAGCAGGGGTGGACAAATAGACGAAATCCCCAGTGCCAGGATGGTTTACGGAGTAGGCCTGCTGAATCGGGCAATCCATCGACGATGAACTCGAATTCGTTGCCTGAGGCCCTTCCGTCGGCTCGGCGGGTTTTCAACGCCGATGGCTCGCGACGATTGGCCGCAGCGCGCGGCACGACCAGTACCGGATCGGCATCTGAACTGGGGTTTTGCAGCGAAGATTGACAAGCTCTCGCAACACGCCGAAGTTCTGTCAAAGTAGCCAGGCGAGTCCTGTCAATCTTCGCTGCATCTCGACACCTGTACCAGCTGTCGAGATGCAATGAAGATTAGCGAGTAGGGCGTTCTTGATTATCTAGCCCGCGGGCCGGTCTTCGTAGCTGCGTCTAGCAGCGGTTTCGATCACGTGGCACGTCGGGCGCGAACCAGGATTCGGAGGCTTAGGCACCTTGGCCGTGTCTTTCTGCGCTGGCCTCCAGATTCGTCGTTTCGCAGTTATGCCAGGTTTATCTCCGATTTTGGCGTCGCGGCGGCACACTGTAGCGCACTTTTTCACGGATTATTCATGTGGTGGAGAC
>NZ_QJJU01000061.1 GCF_003201655.1 Mycolicibacterium moriokaense | reverse complement strand
TACCGGTAAGTCTGCATATTTGAATTCGTCGTATTCGGGATCGGTGGTGGCTCGGCAGCGGTCAGTTGCGGACAACTTTGTAAGTCGCGTTGGCGCCCCGCAACCACTACGTGACGTAGTGCGACCATGTTTGGGCCGCCAGTTGGGCATGTCGCTGGGTGCAGTTGTGGCTGTAGCCCAAGAGGTGCGCGACGACGGGAGGGGGCATCTCGGTGACGAGGTTCTGCAGCGCAGAGTTGCGCGCTCCGAGCAGGTTAATACCCAGAGTGCGCAGCGCCATCATCATGGTGTGTGGATCGAGGTGCTTGCCGGCACGGTGGCCGGGGAATAGCCATGGGTTGGTGACCATGCCGCCGGCGGTTCGAAGGTTGGGTCGGTTGTGCAGGTGGTGTTGGATCATGCTGGCGAAGGGTTCAGGCACCGGGACAGGTTCAGTCCCAAGCGATATGCGCGTCTCGTGGGGCGCGACAACGATCGCCGCAGTGGGCAGGGCGACGATTTTCATCAGGGGTTGGGCGTAGAGCAGTAGCAGTGTGCCGGCGACACGGTAGGCAAGTGATTCCACGTCGCCGGTGAGGAGCTCTTTAACCCATGCCAGCCTCTGGTCTTGGGTGAGCAGGCGGGTGCTCTTGGGCTGTGGGGCGTCGAGGTGCAGAGCGGTGTTGATCTTGCTCTTGTTGGCCCACACGACGAACGTGCGGACCTTGGTACGGGTTGTCGGTCCGGTGGCTAACCACTCGTCGATATCTTGCTGTCGGCAGGTGGCCGCGGTGCGGTGATGGGTTTCATACAGCCAGGTAAGGAACTTGACTGTCTCGGTGATCTCTTGTCTGGCTGAATGTGTTGGCCCATGGGAGGTTTGGCCCGATATGGACTTTCGGCGTAGACGGTGCAGATGATGCCAGGTGGCGAACTGTTCGACGGGGGCTCGAACGCTCGGCTCGCAGATCGCGTCGAGTTTGGAAGCCAGCCAGGACTGAAAACGCGCGAGCGGTTCATCGCGTTGCGGCAGCAGACCGTTGTGCTCGAGAAGGCTGCGCAGATGTGAGACCTGTCTGTTTTGGCCGGCGGCGTCGAGGCCGTCATGGCTGAGCGGGATGTCCCCTTCGGCCAGGCCGGTCAGCAGGGCCTGAACGGTGGGGGAGCGTTGCCAAGAGAGGATGCTCTCGGGTCGGTCAACCCCGCAGAGGATGTCCACGATGGTAGCCATGGTCACCGGGTCGGCGGCACCGTCGACCATCAGGTCAGTGAGGTCGTTGCGAAGCGCGCAGCGAGCGCAGTGCCCGTCGCGGTAGAGCTGGCCTTCGACGTCACAGGTTGTGCAGCGGTAGTTGCCGGAGATACCGGCGCACGACAGGCATATCGGTCGGGGATCGGTGTGGTTGGCTCGGCCGGGTAGCACGCCGTTGTGGCTGCAGATGGGACAAACGCCGTGGGTGCGCATCGCCGTGTAGAAGCAGCTGTGGCACAACTGATCAGCGGGCCAGTTCACGCGTAACTGGTTGGCCATTCGGTGGCATCTGGTGCAGCGCAAGTCTCCGTCGCGGACCGGTGGTCGTCCGCGCGGCGCTGATCGCCGGTTGGGATCAATCGTCATCGCGAATCACCCGGGCCCGTCGAGGACGCACCGATTTGTTCAGTTCGACCACGTTCGGGCGCGCGGTCGTGGTTGACGAGGCGGCCTTCTTGCGGCGGACGTCGGTCGCTGTGACGGTGAGGAGGTCCTCGACGCCGCAGCCGAAGATGTCGCAAAGGGCAGCTAGGAGGTGCAGTGACATCCGTTCGGGTCGTTGATAAGCGATGCGGTACACCTGGGGCCGGGATAGCTGGATACCGCGTTCGGCGAGCCGCGGCGTCAGGTCGGTGCTGTTGTGCATACCGTGGGCGGCCATGATTTCTGCCAGTCGCCAGGCATAGTCGACTTGTCGCTTCATGAGCTCTCCTCCTCGCCGGACGACAGCGCGTCGCCAATGGTGGTGTCCAGCACCCGGCGCAACGTGCGGATGCGGAAATCGCTGGACACGCAGGTGTAAAGCGCTGTGGTGCTGGCGTGTTCATGGCCCAACTGGTCCTGGACGAACTTGGCGTCCCAGCCATCCTCTATGAGGTGGGTGGCGTAGGAGCGGCGCAGCGAGTGCAGATCCAGCCCTGCCGACAGGTCGAGGTCGTTGCAGTAGCGGCGGAACCGGCGCAGGAGCGTGTCTTCGGATACTAGCGCTCCGCGCTCGCTGGGGAACAGGTCGATACCCTCATCCATCGAAGGCTGTCCGTGCGCCAGCCAATCGGCGATCACCTCCGGCGTCCAATCGAAGACGGTCAGCACACTGCGGCGTTTGTGCGGGGACCCACGTTTTGCCTTGCCGTAGCGGACATGAACCACCCCGTAGCGTCCGAACTCGCGGGCGTGTGGATTGCGGGCGAAGTCAACGGTTTGCAGATGCCGTAACTCGTTGAACCGCAACCCATACGAGTAGGCCAGTTTGAACATCACGGTATCGCGGTAGGCCGGTAACCAGCCCTTGCGTGCTGAGGCGGCGATCAGCGTGACTTTGTCGTCGGCGTGGTCGAAGAAGTCCTGCAGCTCGTTCTTGGTGAACGCCCGCTTTGCCGGCGACTGTTCGTTGTCTTGAACATGCGCGGCGGTGTTCCACTCGAACAAGACCTGCGCAGGATGACTTCCGAATCGCTGTTCGCACACCCGGTCCCAGCCGTAGTCGGGATGACTCACGTAGGAGCAAAACAGCCGCAACGCGTTCTGGTATCCGCGGATCGTTGACTGCTTGCGACGCGATATCGAGCGCAGGTCGCTGAAAAATTCCTCGACCATCGCCGGGGTCCATGTCCATGGAAACTCGTTGGTATACGCCAGGAACCGCTCGACGAGCCGGATCCGCTGTGCGATGGTGTCGTGCGCGAGGTTGCGGCAGAGTTGCTGGTTGCGCCAACCCTCAAGCATCTCCCGAACCGTCTGTGTCTCGGGATGCAGCAGCGGAACCGAGCCGACAACGTAGAAGCGGCCACTTCCATCGACGGGCAAAACAGCCTCCAAGCAGGTCTCGTCTAATGAATCATGGAATCGTTCAATGAATCAATACCACATCGATGCACGTCAGCGCTACAAGTTGGCAGCGGTTAGCGACCGTGCCGCGACGAACCGAACGGTGAGACCTTGTGGGGAGCCGCCATCGTGCCCACACCACCGCAGTTCAGCACAGGTTTCGAAAGAAGACGCAGCAGCTGTCGGACGCACCGCCGAACGGGGCCCTGATTCATCTAATGCAATATGCGGTACTT
>NZ_QJJU01000060.1 GCF_003201655.1 Mycolicibacterium moriokaense | reverse complement strand
GCGGGTGTGTTGTTTGAGAACTCAATAGTGTGTTTGGTGGTTTTTGTTTGTTGTTGTTTTTGTTCACCTCTTTTTCCCGTTTAGGGGTGGATGTTTTTTGATGCCAGTTTTTGGTGTCTTTTTGTTGGTTTCAGGCTTGTTCTGATTCGAATTCATCTGCCGGTTTGGTGGGTTGTTTTTGTTTGGAGAGTTTGATTCTGGCTCAGGACGAACGCTGGCGGCGTGCTTAACACATGCAAGTCGAACGGAAAGGCCCTTTCGGGGGTACTCGAGTGGCGAACGGGTGAGTAACACGTGGGTGATCTGCCCTGCACTTTGGGATAAGCCTGGGAAACTGGGTCTAATACCGAATACACCTTGCTGGCTGCATGGCCTGGTGGGGGAAAGCTTTTGCGGTGTGGGATGGGCCCGCGGCCTATCAGCTTGTTGGTGGGGTGATGGCCTACCAAGGCGACGACGGGTAGCCGGCCTGAGAGGGTGTCCGGCCACACTGGGACTGAGATACGGCCCAGACTCCTACGGGAGGCAGCAGTGGGGAATATTGCACAATGGGCGCAAGCCTGATGCAGCGACGCCGCGTGAGGGATGACGGCCTTCGGGTTGTAAACCTCTTTCAGTATCGACGAAGCGCAAGTGACGGTAGGTACAGAAGAAGCACCGGCCAACTACGTGCCAGCAGCCGCGGTAATACGTAGGGTGCGAGCGTTGTCCGGAATTACTGGGCGTAAAGAGCTCGTAGGTGGTTTGTCGCGTTGTTCGTGAAAACTCACAGCTCAACTGTGGGCGTGCGGGCGATACGGGCAGACTGGAGTACTGCAGGGGAGACTGGAATTCCTGGTGTAGCGGTGGAATGCGCAGATATCAGGAGGAACACCGGTGGCGAAGGCGGGTCTCTGGGCAGTAACTGACGCTGAGGAGCGAAAGCGTGGGGAGCGAACAGGATTAGATACCCTGGTAGTCCACGCCGTAAACGGTGGGTACTAGGTGTGGGTTTCCTTCCTTGGGATCCGTGCCGTAGCTAACGCATTAAGTACCCCGCCTGGGGAGTACGGCCGCAAGGCTAAAACTCAAAGAAATTGACGGGGGCCCGCACAAGCGGCGGAGCATGTGGATTAATTCGATGCAACGCGAAGAACCTTACCTGGGTTTGACATGCACAGGACGTGCCTAGAGATAGGTATTCCCTTGTGGCCTGTGTGCAGGTGGTGCATGGCTGTCGTCAGCTCGTGTCGTGAGATGTTGGGTTAAGTCCCGCAACGAGCGCAACCCTTGTCTCATGTTGCCAGCACGTAATGGTGGGGACTCGTGAGAGACTGCCGGGGTCAACTCGGAGGAAGGTGGGGATGACGTCAAGTCATCATGCCCCTTATGTCCAGGGCTTCACACATGCTACAATGGCCGGTACAAAGGGCTGCGATGCCGTGAGGTGGAGCGAATCCTTGTAAAGCCGGTCTCAGTTCGGATCGGGGTCTGCAACTCGACCCCGTGAAGTCGGAGTCGCTAGTAATCGCAGATCAGCAACGCTGCGGTGAATACGTTCCCGGGCCTTGTACACACCGCCCGTCACGTCATGAAAGTCGGTAACACCCGAAGCCGGTGGCCTAACCCCTTGTGGGAGGGAGCCGTCGAAGGTGGGATCGGCGATTGGGACGAAGTCGTAACAAGGTAGCCGTACCGGAAGGTGCGGCTGGATCACCTCCTTTCTAAGGAGCACCACAAGACCTGGTCCCGCCCACACTGCGTGGGGGTTCGGTGAACCAGGCGATTCTGTGGATGGGCTTCACCTGTAGTGGGTGGGGTTCTGGTGCACAACAAACGTTGAACCGGTGGGGAAACACCGGTGATGGAATTGCCAGGCACACTATTGGGCTTTGAGACAACAGGCCCGCTATCTCTTCGTCCCGAGTGTGGGAAACCGGAGATAGGACTTGGTTGTCGCCCTGCTTTGGTGGTGGGGTGTGGTGTTTGATTTGTGGATAGTGGTTGCGAGCATCTAGCGCGCAAGGGTTCCGTGCCCTCTTTGGGGGTGCGGGTATTTTTGTGTGTTGATGTGCAATTTTTCTGATGCCCGCATGCATTCTTTCGGGGGTGTGTGTGGGTGACTCATTTTTTGGTTTTGTGTTGTAAGTGTTTAAGGGCGCATGGTGGATGCCTTGGCACTGGGAGCCGATGAAGGACGTGGGAGGCTGCGTTATGCCTCGGGGAGCTGTCAACCGAGCGTGGATCCGAGGATGTCCGAATGGGGAAACCCGGCACGAGTGATGTCGTGTCACCCAACGCTGAATGTATAGGCGTTGGGGGGGAACGCGGGGAAGTGAAACATCTCAGTACCCGTAGGAAGAGAAAACAAGTGTGATTCCGTGAGTAGTGGCGAGCGAAAGCGGAGGATGGCTAAACCGTGCACATGTGATACCCGGCGGGGGTTGTGTGTGCGGTGTTGTGGGGCGTTTCTTGTCAGGTCCGCCGGCCTGGCCAGGAGTAAAAAACCGTGGTGTTAGTCGAAGTGGCCTGGGATGGTCTGTCCGTAGAGGGTGAGAGCCCCGTAGACGAAAACATCGCGGCTCCTGTGGAGCTGTCCCCGAGTAGCAGCGGGCTCGTGGAATCTGCTGTGAATCTGCCGGGACCACCCGGTAAGCCTGAATACTGTCCAGTGACCGATAGCGGATTAGTACCGTGAGGGAATGGTGAAAAGTACCCCGGGAGGGGAGTGAAAGAGTACCTGAAACCGTGCGCTTACAATCCGTCAGAGCCTTCGTGTTTCACGTGGGGTGATGGCGTGCCTTTTGAAGAATGAGCCTGCGAGTCAGGGACATGTCGCGAGGTTAACCCGGGTGGGGTAGCCGCAGCGAAAGCGAGTCTGAATAGGGCGTATCCATACCGTGGGGTGTGGTGTAGTGGTGTGTTCTGGACCCGAAGCGGAGTGATCTACCCATGGCCAGGGTGAAGCAGCAGTAAGATGTTGTGGAGGCCCGAACCCACTTAGGTTGAAGACTGAGGGGATGAGTTGTGGGTAGGGGTGAAAGGCCAATCAAACTCCGTGATAGCTGGTTCTCCCCGAAATGCATTTAGGTGCAGCGTTGCGTGTTTCTTGTTGGAGGTAGAGCTACTGGATGGCCGATGGGCCCTACTAGGTTACTGACGTCAGCCAAACTCCGAATGCCGACAAGTGAAGCGTGGCAGTGAGACGGCGGGGGATAAGCTCCGTGCGTCGAGAGGGAAACAGCCCAGATCGCCGGCTAAGGCCCCTAAGCGTGTGCTAAGTGGAAAAGGATGTGCAGTCGCGAAGACAACCAGGAGGTTGGCTTAGAAGCAGCCACCCTTGAAAGAGTGCGTAATAGCTCACTGGTCAAGTGATTGTGCGCCGATAATGTAGCGGGGCTCAAGCACACCGCCGAAGCCGCGGCAATCAACTTTTGTTGGTTGGGTAGGGGAGCGTCCTGCATCCGGTGAAGCCACCGAGTGATCGAGTGGTGGAGGGTGTGGGAGTGAGAATGCAGGCATGAGTAGCGATAAGGCAAGTGAGAACCTTGCCCGCCGAAAGACCAAGGGTTCCTGGGCCAGGCCAGTCCGCCCAGGGTGAGTCGGGACCTAAGGCGAGGCCGACAGGCGTAGTCGATGGACAACGGGTTGATATTCCCGTACCCGTGTGTGTGCGTCCCTGATGAATCCATTCTGCTAACCACCCAAACGGTGGCCGATCCGATCCTTCGGGAAAGGACAGTCGCCTGCTGCGTGGGACCCGGATGGGTAGTAGTCAAGCGATGGGGTGACGCAGGAAGGTAGCCGTACCAGTCAGTGGTAATACTGGGGCAAACCTGTAGGACGAACGATAGGCAAATCCGTCGTTCATATAAGTCCGAGAGGTGATGCATAGCCGAGTGAGGTGAATTCGGTGATCCTAAGCTGCCAAGAAAAGCCTCTAGCGAGTGTGCACACGGCCCGTACCCCAAACCAACACAGGTGGTCAGGTAGAGAATACCAAGGCGTACGAGTGAACTATGGTTAAGGAACTCGGCAAAATACCCCCGTAACTTCGGGAGAAGGGGGACCTCCTACTGTCATGGCACTAGCTGCCGGCAGCGGTGGGGGGTGGCACAAACCAGTGAGAAGCGACTGTTTACTAAAAACACAGGTCCGTGCGAAGTCGCAAGACGATGTATACGGACTGACGCCTGCCCGGTGCTGGAAGGTTAAGAGGACCGGTTAACCCGTAAGGGTGAAGCTGAGAATTTAAGCCCCAGTAAACGGCGGTGGTAACTATAACCATCCTAAGGTAGCGAAATTCCTTGTCGGGTAAGTTCCGACCTGCACGAATGGCGTAACGACTTCTCAACTGTCTCAACCATAGACTCGGCGAAATTGCACTACGAGTAAAGATGCTCGTTACGCGCGGCAGGACGAAAAGACCCCGGGACCTTCACTACAACTTGGTATTGGTGCTCGATACGGTTTGTGTAGGATAGGTGGGAGACTGTGAAGCTGATACGCCAGTATTGGTGGAGTCATTGTTGAAATACCACTCTGATCGTATTGGGCCTCTAACCTCGAACCGTATATCCGGTTCAGGGACAGTGCCTGGCGGGTAGTTTAACTGGGGCGGTTGCCTCCTAAAATGTAACGGAGGCGCCCAAAGGTTCCCTCAACCTGGACGGCAATCAGGTGTTGAGTGTAAGTGCACAAGGGAGCTTGACTGCGAGACCTACACGTCAAGCAGGGACGAAAGTCGGGACTAGTGATCCGGCACCCCCGAGTGGAAGGGGTGTCGCTCAACGGATAAAAGGTACCCCGGGGATAACAGGCTGATCTTCCCCAAGAGTCCATATCGACGGGATGGTTTGGCACCTCGATGTCGGCTCGTCGCATCCTGGGGCTGGAGCAGGTCCCAAGGGTTGGGCTGTTCGCCCATTAAAGCGGCACGCGAGCTGGGTTTAGAACGTCGTGAGACAGTTCGGTCTCTATCCGCCGCGCGCGTCAGAAGCTTGAGGAAACCTGTCCCTAGTACGAGAGGACCGGGACGGACGAACCTCTGGTCCACCAGTTGTCCCACCAGGGGCACCGCTGGATAGCCACGTTCGGACAGGATAACCGCTGAAAGCATCTAAGCGGGAAACCCCCTCCAAGACCAGGCTTCTCACCCATTCAAGTGGGATAAGGCCCCCCGCAGACCACGGGATCAATAGACCAGACCTACACGCCCCGCAAGGGGTTCAGGGAACTGGCACTAACCGGCCGAAAACTTACAACACAACCTCGCAACCACACACAACATCCACAAACGCTTGAACAACAAGCATTCACACCCCACCACCAATAACAACTCCCCCCAACACCGGGGGCACTCAAAAACGAGTGAATAAAGTTACGGCGGTAATAGCGACAGGGAAACGCCCGGACCCATCCCGAACCCGGAAGCTAAGCCTGCCAGCGCCGATGATACTACCCAACCCGGGTGGAAAAGTAGGACACCGCCGAACACA
>NZ_QJJU01000059.1 GCF_003201655.1 Mycolicibacterium moriokaense | reverse complement strand
CCATTGAGGAAGGTGTCCCACTGCTGGATCGTCATCGTCCGATCCTGGCCATCAACCAGACTCAGCTCGTTATCCAGACCTGCGTGAGAGGTGCCAGTACCCACGAACAACGCGGCGATCGCCGCCACCATCGCAAGCAGCACCCGACTGAATGCCTTCATGTTCTCCTTTGTTTTCACGACGGCCTGCACATGGCGGGGAACTCGGACGTAGTCGGATCACCGTACAACCAAGATCAACAGTCCGCAGCGCGTGTAGGCCGTGGTCGGGATCGCCCGTGACCAGGGTTAAGCCCCTGTCGATCACAGTCGGTATTTTCAGGTGTGCACGACCACGAGAACGATCCCCCCACACGGGTAACGTCGATGTCGTCGACAGTCCAAATGACGGCTAGCTGCCTCCGTCACCGTCACAGGCAGATAACGCATGTTCCGCAGTGGGATTCGTCAGGGCATGTCGCCTGCGTTGCGCGTCGGGTCTGGCTCGCGGTGGTGTCATCGACTGTCCCGGTGTCACGATTGGTGCGAACTCGGTCGTGGGTGCTAGCGGCGTCGTGACGAGGGACGTGGCGTCGCAGGTACTCGCCGCGGCGCCGTGAGAACTCCTGACAGGCCAGGCGGCTCACTTTGCCGTGAAGCCGCCGTCGAGCACGAGGCAACTCCCCGTCGCAAATGAGCTGTCGTCGGAGGCTAGGAATAGCGCGCCCTTGGCGATCTCTCGCGGGTCGGCGACCCGCCGCATGGGCGCCCACGAGGCCTGCTCGGCGGCAGTCTTGGCGGGGTCGAGGCTGTTGTCCACCTCGGATTGCAACAGCGGAGTGCGGGTGATGCCCGGGCACAGCGCGTTGACGCGAATGTCGTAGCGAATCAGGTCGAGCGCAAGGGATTTGGTGAACATGATGACTGCGCCCTTGCTCGCGTTGTAAGCCGGGGATTCTGCTACCGCCACGATCCCCATCTCGGATCCAAGGGTGACGATCGTGCCCCCACCGGCACTCTTGAGGTGCGGAACCGCGTGCTTGATGACCGTGAACATGCCTTTGACGTTCGTCGTCAGGACCGCATCCCATTCCGCCTCGTCGAGATTCTCAATGGGCTTGACGCTCGTGATGCCTGCATTGCACACCACGATGTCCAGGCCCCCGAACTCGTCGACCGCGGCCTGGACCATCCGTGCGGCGTCGGCCATGGTGCGCACGTCTCCCGCGACAGCGCGCACCGTGCCGTATGCGGCGAGCTCCCTTTGCGCGCTGGCGAGCTTGTCGCCGTCGATGTCACTGATGACGGTGCGGGCGCCGTTTTCGAGGAACAGTCGGGCGATGGCGTTTCCGATACCCGATGCACCCCCGGTGACCAGGGCCCTCTTTCCATCCAGCTTCCGCACCGCGTCCTCCTTGATGGCCTGGTGGATCGGTGGCCTGCGGGCTATCGCACTCCCCAGCCACCCGTTTCGCGCTTCCCAGCGATCATCCACGGTCGTCGGAGCCGGCGTTGACGGCTGGGGTCGCCTCTCAAACCAGGTAGCGCTCCAGGTATTCGATGCTGGCGCGCGACATCTCGGCAAGCATGTTCTTGTCGCCCTGCGGGTCGTTGCGGTAGGCGAGGTCGAGTCCCTTGTCGATCATGCCGACGAAGATCTGGGTGACGACCCCGAGCGGAACATCCGGCGCGTCGGGCCGGGTCGATGTGACGGTGGCGGCGAGGTAATCGGCCAGGGCATCGTCGTGCAACCGATTGGCCTGCAGCATGCGGCCGCTGAACTCCGCGGAGAACCACAACGACCGGAAACCCGGTGAGGCGTCGAAGAAGTCGATCACGATCTCGAGACCGGCTGCCACTCTGGCCCGCCAATCGGCGCCAGCGAGGCTGAAGCCCACGTCGTCCCAGCGGCCGTCGAGGTCGACCAGTCCCGTGACCATGACCTCTTCGAGCAAGCTCTCGCGGTCGTCGAAGAAGTTGTAGAGCCAGCCGATGGACACCTCCGCTCGCGCGGCCACCGAGGTGGTGGTGACCGCCTCTGGCCCGGTTTCGTCGAGCAGTGCCGCGGCGGCGCGCAGGACCCGTTCCATCTTCTGCTGGCTGCGGGACTGGATGGCCGACCGACGGGCACCGACCTGTGACGTCACGGGGACCATCAGGTTTGCAAGCCGGGCCGGTGTAACGAGGCCTTTACTGGTCGGCAGCGATTGAGAAATCTGAGATTGATTCACTTTCACTGTCAATGACGCCGCCTCATCGGCGAGGTTCCCAGCCCGTTTTGCACGGAAGTCACCCTACCTCTCAGCCCCTTCACGATCGGAGTTCCTGCATGCCCAAGTACCACCTGCCGCCCACCGCGACCTCAGCTGAGGTCGCCGCGGCGATCCGCGCCGATGGCTTCGTCATCGTCGACAACCTCGTCTCCAACGAGGTGATGGACCGCGTGGCCGAAGACCTCGACGAGCACATCGACTTGACCCCGATGGGCAAGGACGACTTCGTCGGCCGGATGACTCGGCGAACCGGATCACTGATCCCGCGCTCCCGGGCTAGCCGCGACCTCATCAGCCATCCGCTGGTGCTCGACACCACCGCGGATCTGTTGTCGAAGGCGACCGTCTACCAACTGCATCTCACCCAGGTGATCTCGGTCCTTCCCGGCGAGACCCATCAGCCCCTGCATCGTGACGAACTGGCGTGGGACTTCTTTCCCTTCCCTCTCGACTACGACGTGCAGTGCAACACGATGTGGGCGATGACCGACTTCACCACCGAGAACGGTGCGACTCGCATCGTGCCGGGAAGCCAACTCATTGAGGGCAAGCAGACCTACGAAGACGACGATCCCAGGATTGTGCGCGCCGAGATGGAGCGCGGTTCGATGTTCTTCTACTCGGGCAAGGTCTACCACGGCGCGGCGGCCAATCTCTCGGACAAGGTGCGTCAGGGGATCAACATCACCTACTGCGTGGGTTGGGTTCGTCAGGAGGAAAACCAGTACCTGTCGACGCCGATCGAGGTTGCGCGCACGCTCGACCCTGACCTGCTCAAGCTCATGGGCTACCAAATGGGCGGACTGGCGATGGGTTACATCCGTGACTTCGAAGACCCCATGCGTGCCATCAACGACGACGCCCCCAAGGAGCAGTACGACTTCGCGGCGCTGACGAAGAATCCCAACCACGCCAACGCGGACTTCATGGACTCCTTCCATGACGAGATGCTCAGTGCCGAAACACCCGTTGCCGCCGGAGGAGTCTCGTGATCACGCGCAACAATCCCGACGTCGGCTATGTCGACGAATCCACCTTTGCCGCACTGGGATTCAGCCAGGTCGTCCGCGCCGATGAGACCGTCTACTACTCGGGAATCGCGCCGTTCACCGGCGCACCACCGGACTTCACCGTCATCGGAGTCGGTTCGATGGAAGAACAGGTGCTGTTCTGCCTGGACGTTCTCGAGCGTTGTCTCGAGTCCGAGGGCCAGTCCTTGCAGAACATGGTCGCTGTCACGGTGTATGCGACGGAAATGCCGGCGCTGATGGCTACCGCTGAGCACTTCGCGAAGCGATTCGGTAGCGCACCGCCGTCCAGCACCTGGGTGGGAGTCACCGAGCTTGCCCACCCCGATCAACTCGTCGAGATCACGGCGATCGCAGCAGACTCGAAGGGCGGACTCTGACATGACCGCGAATCCTGAAGTCATCGAAGGCGTAGCGCCCCAACCTGGTTCGGACGTTGAGGACCCAGGCTTGGTCAAGGGCGTCGTTAAACTGCCCGGCGTGCTGTTCGTGGCCATCGCCACGATGGCGCCCGGCGCGGGCGCGGCGTACTCGATCAGCACCGGCGCCATGTTCGGCGGCGGCGCGCTGGCGCTGTCGGTCGTGTTCGCTCTCGTCGGCAGCCTGCTGGTGGCCACGGCGATCGGCCAGCTGGCCAAGCACATGTCGTCGGCGGGCGGGCTGGCGTCTTACGTCGGCACGTCCATGCACGACGCCGCCGGCTTCGTCGTCGCGTGGGCCTATCCCTTCATGTACCTGTTCGCTCTGCCGTATCTGGCGCTGGTGTTCGGCAACCTGCTGGCCACCACCGTGGTTCCCGACGGAGGCAGCGGATTCACCCTCGTCTGGACGGTCGGGGCGTTGATCTGTCTGGCAGGCGCGTTCGCGACGAACTACTTCGGCGTCGAGATCGGTGTCCGATTCGGGCTCATCCTCGGCCTGGTCGAGATCACCGTGATGGTGGTGATGTCGGTATGGATGATCTGCACTTCGGGCGACACCAACAGCCTGTCACTGTTCACCACGAGCCACGCCAACATTCCCGGGTTTGAGGGAATCAGCGGCGTGATCGCGGCATCCGTGTACGGCTTCCTGGCCTTTATTGGCTTCGAGGCCGCCGCACCGCTGGCTGAGGAGACGCAGAATCCGCGGCGCAACGTGCCGCGGGCCGTTGTCCTGTCGTGCCTGATCATCGGCCTGTTCTACGTGCTCACCGCATACGCCTCCACCGTCTACTTCGGTCCCGACAAGATGGCCGACTTCATGACCTACAACGGTGGGAACGCGTGGATCGGCCTGGCCAAGACGTTGTGGGGCCGCGGGTGGATCGTGCTGGTGGTGGTTCTGATGATCTCGTCCTTCGCGTGCATGAACGCCGCGGCACTCGCCGCGACGCGAAGCATGTGGGCGATGGGCCGAAGCGGCACAATCCCGTCGTTCTTCGGACGAGTTCATCCGCGCTGGCGGTCGCCGTCCAAGTCCATCATCGTCTTCTTCGTGCTGGGTACGATCCTCACGCTCGTCGGCGGATACGTCTGGGATCCGGTCACCGCCTATTCGGTGTTCGGCACGGCACTGACGGTGTGCGTGCTCCCGATCTACTTCGTGACGGCGCTCGCCTGCCCCCTCTACTACCTGCGCTACCGACGCAGCGAGCTCAACGTGTTCCTACACGTGATCGTGCCAGTTCTGGGGGCGATCCTGTTGGTTCCGGCATTCCTCGCCGGAGCGGGCATTGCGATCGTCAGCTTCGCCACGCCACTCAGCTGGCCGCTGAGCCTGGCCGGCCCGGTCGTCGGCGCCTGGTATGTCATCGGCATCGGAATATCGATCTATCTGTTCATGCGGCGCAAGGCAAGTTTGCACAGGCTCTCCGAGTCCACCGTCGACATCGAGCCAGCCGCACCGGCGACGGCGGGATCGGCCGGGGGTGCCGCGGACGGTGCCGTCAGACCGCCGGGGCTGGTCGCGCCATGAGGCGCCGGTAGAAGCCGATCGAGATCGGGTAGGGGTCGCCCGGGAAACTAACCCGGAGGCCGAGCGGTCCGTCGTTGCCCTTCGCAACGGCGGATCGTGCCGGCATGCGATGGTCCACGCCGGCTCAGGGTGCGCCTGTGTAACGACAAGTCCGCCTGCTGGTTGATCGCTACCGCCGCAGGGCTCCAGATCCGCACCCCAACAAGGAGTTTCCATGGCCGCCGTCCTACTCATCAAGATGACCCTGGTCCTGCTGGCCACTTTCTACGTGCCGTCCGACGGGGACAGCACGTAGAGCGTCGTGCCCGGCTCGTCGAGGAATGTGGGGTCGAATGTGGGCAGGTCGCGATCCCGGATGGAGGTGCGCAGCCACGCGGT
>NZ_QJJU01000058.1 GCF_003201655.1 Mycolicibacterium moriokaense | reverse complement strand
GCCGCCCATCATCTCCATCGCGATGCGCGCCTCGGACTGGGCCGGCAGCTTCGCGATGACACTTCCCGGCACGCTCGCATCACCGGTCAGATGCAGCCGGTACAACAACGACGAAAAGCCGCTGCCCACCGCGATCTGCTCCGCCCGAACGCCCGTAACGGTGACGCCCAGCACCCGGGTCAGCCACTCGGCGTCCAGTTCCTCGACGGTGGAGGGCACCTCCGCAGTAGCCGAAATCACGGTCGGACCCCTTTCAAAAAAATGACACTGAACAACGAGGGTCACACATGACGGTTTCCTTTCGGGTTCTAGCCGCTGGCTGCGGAGTTGGGGCGCCAGCGCCGACTTTTGATCGCCTCGAGGGCCTCGGCGACATAGGGCTGCAGGGGTTTGGGGTGGTCCAACGATTGCCGCACCCACTGTTGGAATCCGAAATCGGCTGCTGCGAAAGCCAACTGGACTAACAGGCTGGGGCGCATATCCACAGCGGTGTCGGCCTTCATCCGGTCGGCGATCAGCTTGACTGCCCGCTCTTTGTCGACCGCGGTGAGAATGGTGATCTTGTCGAGCAGATCGGGTGCCATCAGCAGCGTCTCGCGCCAGTCCTCGCTTTCGGCGTCTTCGAACGCGGCGATGCGCCCGATGATGGCGTTAATCAGCGCGGTGTCGGGGGATTCGCGGCTGGGGCGCTGTTCGAGCAGGGCAACGATCGCCGCGCCGGCGTGACGCGCTGGACCCAGAACCAAGTCTTCTTTGGTGGGCACATGGCGGAAAAACGTGCGCGGTGCGATACCGGCGGCGGCGGCGATCTCCTCGGTGGTCACGGTGTCGTAGCCACGTTCGGCGAACAGCCGAAACGCGGCGCGGCGGATGTCGGCGCGGATCTGCGCGCGTTGGCGGTCTCGCAGCGACTCTTCGTTGGCGACCATTAGCCCTCCCTTTACCGGTGATAACCCGTCGATTGTGTCAGCGGAAACACCCGGTCCCGCCGTCGACATGAATGGTTTGTGCAGTGATAAAAGAGGCATCGTCGCTGAGCAGAAAGGCCACCAGGGCGCCAACGTCAGCTTCGGGGTCACCGATGCGCTGCAGGGGAACATCGCGCACGGCGGCCTCGTAGTCTTCGGGGGCGAACTGCTTCCACAGCTTCACCGCGTCGGACTCGGCGAACGGGCAGACCGTGTTGACCCGGATGTTGTCCTTGCCCCATTCCAGGGCCGCGACCTTCGACAGGCCGCGGATCGCTTCCTTGGCGCCGGCGTAACCGCCCCACCCGACAGCGCCGCCGGTTCCCGATCCGGAGCCGAAGTTGACGATCGACCCGCCGCCTGCGGCGGCCATCACCGGGTGCACCGCCTGCATGAGCAGGAACGTTGCGCGCGGGCCGACGTCGTAGTCCAGGCTTAAATCGCTGCCGGTGATGTCAACGAACGGTTTGGGCTCGTTGGATGCCATGGCGTCGTTGACCAGGCCGTGCACGGTCCCGAACATGTCCACCGCGGTGCTGACGATGCGCGTAGCGCTATCGGGGTCGCGTAGGTCGGCGACGAACTTCTCAGCGGTGTGGCCTGCTGCGATGAATTCGTCGGTGGTGGCGGCGAGTAGGTCGCCCAGGATGTCGACGAGCAGAACGAATGCACCTCGCTTGAGCAGCGCGGCGGCCACACCCTTGCCGATGCCGCGGGCGGAGCCGGTGACGATTGCCACGTGTCCGCGTAGCGAGTCGGCGTGTGAGTAGGTGGCGGCTGGTTGTTTGGTGGTGGTCACTTGACCGGTCCCATGTGCAGCGGCTTGCCCCGATACATCTCGTAGGTGCTGCGGGCTCCGTCGGGCAGACCGATGAACTCCACCGGCGTGCCGTCGGGGTCTTTGACGAAGAACATCCGAACCCCGCCGATGTCGAACGGCTCCTGGTCGGGGGTGTAGCCGGCCTCGGCGATGCGGCGGTGGGTGTCGTCGAGATCGGGAACGGACAACGAGACGTTGTGTATGCCAGTGATGCTGCGCCGTGTTGGTTTGTCGACCTTGACGTTGGCGCCGACGGAGAGCAGCTCGACCATCAACCCGCCCAGCAGGCCGCCCACGACACGGCCCTCCTGCTTGCGGGAGGTGTGCAGCACCGCGTCAAATGGTTCGCCGGAGATCACCGTGTCGAACACCACGTCCATACCGAGCATGTCGCGGTAGAACGCCAGCGCTCGGTCCATGTCGCTGACGCCGACGACGAGGTGGCAAAACGACACATCGTCGAGCACTGCTTGACCTGTCTGCGTTGGTGATCCGGTGAGGTCGGCCACGGTGCGGCTCCTATTTGTGGATTGGGTTAGGTGACGGTTTGGGCGCTGGGCCGAAGTGGCGGGGCCGGCAGGTCGAACGACGGCTTCGTGGTGCCGCCGTCCACGCGCAGGACGACCCCGGTGACCCACGAGGACGCTGGTGAGGCCAAATACAGTGCTGCAGAAGCGATATCGCTGGGCTGTCCGATACGGCGCATGGGGGTGTTGGTCTCGAACTGGGTCCGCAGCTCGTCATTGGACGTGACGAAGTCCATCGACTGGGTGGCCACCCCGCCGACGCCGATCGCGTTGACCCGCACCTGGGGGGCCAGGTCGGCGGCCATGTTCTGGGTCAGCATGTTCAGTGCGGCTTTGCCTGCGCCGTAGGCGAGCATGGAGCTCATCACCATGTCGCCGGAGCGTGACGACACGTTGACGATCGATCCCGATCCGTCGGTGTCGACCATCGCCTGAGCTGCCAGTCTGCTGAGCAGAAACGGTGCGACGGCATTGAAATGCAAAGCGGTGGAGAGGTATTTGGCAGATGTCTGCATAGATGCGCGCGGTTGGGTGCCGCCGGCGTTGTTCACCAAGATGGACAGCCAGCCAAATTCCTTGACGGTGGTGTCAACCAAACTGCTCAGCTCGTCTTCGACCATCACATCGGTGGGCACGGCCAGTCCTCGTCGGCCGGTCTGCTCGATCAGCCGGACGGTCTCGTCGAGGTCGGATCGTGTGCGGGCCGCCACGACGACGTCGGCGCCGGCTTCGGCGAACCCGACCGCGATCGCCCGACCGATGCCGACTCCGGCCCCGGTGACGATGGCGACCTGATTGGTCAGGCGGAAGTCGTCGAGGATCATTGCGCCGCCGCCAGCTTGGGTGCCGGCCGGCCGGCCAGCAGCGGCAGATCGAGGTAGGTTTTGATGCCGGGCTCGGCCGCGCAGACGTAGGGGATGGCGTTGACGCAGTGGTTGGCGGTCGCAACGATGCCGGGGTTGCGCTGCAGGCCCTGCGCAACAGACTCGGGGTGCAGCCCTTTGAAGATCAGGCTCACGTCGGGGTCGCCGGTGATCTGGACCTCGAAGCGTTCCCCGTGTTCGCCGAACGTCCACGCCGGTTCCAGGTCGGCCTCACCCATCAGCCAGTTGACGGCGGCGGTGATGACCGGCTCACCGTCAACGAGGGCGTCCCAGCGGAAGCGGCGCGCGGCGACGGTTCCTGCGGTGATCGGCAGCACCTCGGAATCGATGTCGCTGGTCGCGACTGCTACCTCTTGGGTTGTCCTGATCTCGGGGTCGATGCGAAAACCCATGTGATCAGCGACCATTCGTACCGACATTTTGAATCCCGACTCCAGGATGGTGGCCATCGGTCCGTGCATGGCGTCCCGCGGTGATCCGCCGAATCCCATGATGTGACGCACGACGTCGGGGGAGTTGTAGGTGCGGATGTCGGAGAATTCTTCGGCCCGAATGTGGGTGATCGCCGAGGACAGCGACGACACCATCAGCGGGAAGCGCTCGGTGATTCCGCCGGGGTGGATGCCTGAGCCGTGCAGGGTCACCCCGCCCTCGATCGCAGCCTGGGCGACCGCCCTGACCTTCGGGTGGGTGCGGTCCGGGTATACCCAGCCGATCGGGGTGACGACGTTCTTACCGGAGCGCAGGATCGCTTTGACCTCGTCGTCGTTGGCGACCAGGGGGCTGTACATGACGCAGTCGGCGTCGACCGCCAGCACATCGTCGACACTGGAGCTGGCGGTCACGCCCAGCGGATCAGACCCCAGAATCTCGCCCACGTCGCGGCCGTTCTTACTGCTGCTGTGCACATAGCACCCGACCAACTCGAGCTCCGGGTGGTTGATCACGCCCTCGATTGCAGCCTTACCGACGCCGCCGGTGGCCCACTGGATGACTTTCAATTGTCTCGCCACGCCAGACACCGTATGTCGTATAGACAGCAACTGTCAATAATGCAGCGCCAGTGCGGTGGCGTCAGTGGGGGCAGCGGCCGTGTGCGGGCGGGCGATCGGTATACCGTGTGCGCACAACGCGTTTCGCGTGTTGTGTCGTTACTCATCGGGGATCTCGCGGATGGACAATGCCCGGCATGGGCAGGCGTCGACCGCGTTTTCGATCAGTTTTCGCACCTGCGCCGGAGGGCGGGGATTGGGAATCTTGACGGGCCCGCGTTTGGGCACCCTGAAGTAGTCGGGCGCCTCCACCTCGCACATCGCGTGTCCCTGGCACAGGTCGGCGTCCAGCTCGACGATGTATCCCATGCCGTCAGCTCCGTGCCGCGCGGCGGCGGTAGCGGACGCGGGCCGGCTGCGCCAACTGCACCACCATCTTGGAGTGGTCGTTGTGGAAGCTGTCGGCGGGCTGAGCCATCTCGAACTCGTACTCGCGCAACAACACCGAGAAGATCGCCTTGATCTGCATGACGGCGAACGCGGCCCCGACACAGCGGTGCCGCCCGGCGCCGAACGGAATATAGGTCCATCGGTGCACGAGATCCTCTTCCCGAGGGGCGTCATATCGGTGCGGCACGAAGGCGTCAGGGTCGGGAAAGTCCTCCGGCATCCTATTGGACACCGCCAGCGAGGTAGCCACGATCTGACCCCGGGGGATGGGTTGGCCCTGGACCTCAACGTCGTTGAGCGCCATGCGCATCAGGATGATCAGCGGTGGATGCAGCCGCAGCGTTTCCTTGATGACGTTCTCCAACAGCGGAATTTGGCGCAGCGCGTGGAAGCTGACCGATCGACCGTCGGAGTAGAGCTCGTCGAGCTCGGTCAGCAGCGCGGCGTAAACATCGGGGTGACGCAGCATCTCGATCAGCGTCCACGCCGCGGTACCGGTGCTGGTGTGGTGCCCGGCGAACATCATCGAGATGAACATGCCGGTGATCTCATCGGAGGTGAATCGCGGAATGCCGTCCTCATCGGTCACCGAGACCAAAACGTCCATCAGGTCGCGGTCGGACTTGTCCTTGGGCGGGTTGGCGATTCGCTTCTGTTTGATCTCTTCAACGATGCCGACGAGCGCTTCACGTGCCTCGTCGCGGCGCCGGAAACTCTCAATCGGCAGGTAGGGGTCGACGTAGCACAGCGGATCGGTGCCGCTCTCCAAATCGTGATAGAGCTTGGGGAATCGGGCATCGATCTGGTTGCGGAACTTCGTGCCGATCAGACAGGCCGACGACGTGTAGAGCGTCAGTTCGGCGAAGAAGTCCAGCAGATCGATCTCGCCGGTCTCGCCCCAGTTCGCGATCGCGGTGTGCACCTCACGCTCGATCGTCGCCGCGTGGCTTTTCATATGCTCACCGCGCAGCGCCGTGTTGTGCAGCATCTCCTTGCGGCGCTCAGGATCGGCGTCAAACACCACACCCTTGCCGAAGATCGGAGTCATGAAGGGGTAGGCCTCGTTCTGGCCCAAGTCCTCATCGGGGGCGCGGAAGAAGTACTCGTTGGCCTCCGCCCCGGTCAGCAGCACGACCCGGCGGTTGGCCAGATCGAAGGCGCCGACGTCGCCGCACTCGTCGCGGACGCGCTGCATCAACCCGACGGGATCGGTGCGGAACTCTTCGAGATGACCGTTTTCGCCGTCGGCCCCGCTGACCACCGCGATCGCGTGGTCACGCGGCTGGGTCTGCTGACTGGTCATAAGCGAAGCCTCCGTAGCTGGGTGAGGTGAACAGGAACTACACCGGCGCAACCCAAACCACAACGGGCTCAGGCACATTCACCCCGATCCGTACAAACCGCGGTTGACAAGCGCCGGACGCTATGAGACAGTCTATGCCATATTGGCAGGGACAGTCAATCACCTTCCGGTCTGAGGCCGCGCGTCGCAGAGGGAGTGCAGGAAACGTGACACCAGGGCTGATGCAGCGCAGCATCCGGCTTCTTCAGGCCGCGACGGGCAATGTCGGCTCGGAAATGATCCGCCGCATTGCCCAGCGTCGCACCCTGGAGCTGGAGGGACTGCACTGCTACAGCCCGGACAAGATTGGCCGTGACGCGGGCGCGATCGTGGGCATGGCGCCGGTCGGGGTGCTCGCGACGAGCGCGGCGGACGACATCATCGCCGCTCGCCCCGAGATGGTGACCTTTCGAACTAGCGGGCCAGCCGGACCTAGCCGCCACCGCGTTTGTCGGTGGCCTCGAACACCTGCTAATCCGTTACTCGATCAAATGACTTCTGGGGTCACGGAACCGAGCGTGTTCGCCGCC
>NZ_QJJU01000057.1 GCF_003201655.1 Mycolicibacterium moriokaense | reverse complement strand
CGCCAACGCGACTTACAAAGTTGTCCGCAACTGACCGCTGCCGAGCCACCACCGATCCCGAATACGACGAATTCAAATATGCAGACTTACCGGTAAATTCGGTATTGCTAACTGAGACAACGGCTTTTGCTGGCCCATCAGCCTCCACCTCTTGGGCTCCGCCGCTGCCGCGGTCGCGCGCCGTCGGAGAAGGCTCGATGGCCGCGCGAATCAACCATTAGCTCCTCGCCACGGTGTGAGCGATGCTGGTACCACGCACGACTCCACCCTCTACATCGTGGCTCCCCTGGGTGGGGGCCCCCCGTTTCGGTGAGCTCGCCGTCACGGACGGGTTCGTTGCAGGCGGCGCAGACGGTCAGTGGTTTGGAACTCGGCGCCGCAGGTGCGTTGGAAGGTGACCGGCTCGGCTCCGGGGTTGACGTATCGGTCGCCCCATTCTTTGAGCGCGAGCAGGATGGGCCGAAGGGCTTGCCCGGCGTCAGTCAGGAGGTACTCGTGGCGTGGCGGACGCTGCGAATATTGCCGGCGCTCGATCACGCCTGCTTGTTCGAGTTTGCGCAGCCGTGCCGTGAGCACGTCGCGCGGTCCGGTGCTCATGGCGATGTCTTGAAAAGCGGGGTGTGTCCGTAGCGAATCTCGCGGGCCACCAGCAATGCATAGCGGTAGCCCCCAGGGCTAATGCCGATCCTGTCGGCCACCACCGACGTTCGAGTTTGATGCAAAGGAGAAGCGCGTGACTGTGTGCCTCGTCCACGGTAACCCCGAGACCGCCGCCGTCTGGAACAGATTGGCTCCGCTCCTCGATCGCGGACCCGTCCTACGCCTGTCCCCACCGGGTTTCGGCGCCCCTGTGCCCGCACGGTTCACAGCCACGGTGGAGGAGTACCGCCGCTGGCTGGTCACCGAGTTAGAGCGCTTCGAGCGGCCGGTCCACCTGGTGGGTCACGACTGGGGCGGTGCCCACGTAATGAATGTCGTGATGACACGGCCCGAACTGGTGCGCAGTTGGGTATGCGACGTAATCGGCCTCTTCGACCAGGACTATCAGTGGCACGATCGCGTAAAGGTGTGGGCGACCCCGGGAGCCGGCGAGGATGCGGTAGCGGAGCTGATCGACCCGCCTGTCTCCGAACGTGCTGCCGCACTGGTGGATCGCGGTATGCACGAAGACGTTGCGCTCCCCGTCGCTGAGGGCCAGAACACCGCCATGGGCGACTGCATCCTCCGCCTCTATCGCGACGCGGTCCAGCCGACCATGGCCCGGCTGGGCCGCAATCTCGCGCGCGCCGCCGCACGGCCCGGCCTGTCGATTCTGGCCGGCGACGACCACTACGCCCCCGACGAGCAGCGTCGCCGCGCAAGCGCCCGCGCCGGTGCTGAGATCGCGGTGCTGGACGGACTGGGCCATTGGTGGTTCACGCAAGATCCAGAGCGGGGTGCTGCTGCCATTAACCGCTTCTGGGAAGGAGTGGGACAACAGTGATACCCAGACGATCAACGATCAGCAACAAGCTCTCTGCGCGCTACCAGCGTCGTCGTCGCGCCGTCGATCGCTGATCCCTCGCCCCCCAGGCGCCCAATACGACGGAATCGAATATGCGGCTTTACCGGTAAATGTCGCCATTTCGTTATCATATGGTGCGGCAACGTATTTGGAGATATCCATCGAGATGCCCGATAAGTTCGGTACGCGCGCGATTCCTTTCGCTTTACAGCTCAAGGGTGCGTTTCGATGCGGGCGGCGAGGACCGCGGCCAGCAACCTCCAAGCTGATCGTGCGACAGGCCTAGCTAGCTTTGTGGCTTGCGGAGGTCGGCGCCATAGTCACATTCATCCGGCCTGGTCCAGCGGGATGGTGGCAGTTAGCGACGTGCCGTCGCCAACGGGACTGGACATCGCAAGCTGGCCGCCCAGCGCTTCTACTCGGTCCTTGAGGCCGATGAGTCCAGACCCGTCGCCGAAATCAGCTCCGCCGACGCCGTTATCTCGGACTTGGAGACTGAGGACCTCTGCGCCGTCCGTGACCCTCACGATGACCTCTGAGGCCTCGGCGTGCTTGGCGGCGTTGGTCAACGCCTCGGCGACCACGTAGTACGCGGCGACCTCGACGGTTTCGGGCAATCGACGGGGCACTGCGGCATCGAGGGTTACCGGCAGCGTCGAGCGTCGCACCAGCGCCTTGATCGCCGGGACGAGTCCTGCCCTGGCCAGTGCGGCGGGATGAAGTCCGTGTGATATTTCGCGCAGCTCCTCGGACAGTTCCGCCGCTGCGGATCCGATCTGGGATAAATGTTCGGTTAGCTCGCCCAATTCTGGGGGCACTCGCTGTTCGGCCAGGCGCAGCTGCAGCCCCAGTGAGACGGCGCGCTGCTGGGCCCCGTCGTGCAGATTGCGCTCCAGGCGCCGCCGCGTCTCATCGCCGGCCGCGACGATGCGCCCACGGGATTTGATGAGTTCAACTCGAGTTGCCGCGGCAGTGATGGCGGTGGCGAGCAGTTCAGCGAATTCGGCGACACGTACTTCGGTGTCCGCGGGCAGCGGCTCGGGTCGTGACGACCCGACGACGGCCATTCCCCACACCCGTTCATCCGCCATGATGGGGACGCCGACCCGGGAGCGGATGCCCAGCTCACGCATGCGCGCCGCATTACTCCCAGGGGCGTGTTCATAGCTGTCCATCCTCGCCGGACGCCCCGTCCGCCATACCTTTTCTGAGACATTTTCCCCTTCGAGGCTGCGATGCTCCCCGAGCGGAATGTGTGGCATTCCCGATTCGGCAAAAGACGCAACGACGACGCTGGCGGCGCCATCGTCTTGATATCGATGCACCTCCGCGTTTTCCACCTTCAAGCAACGGGCCATCTCCTCGGCCACTGCCGAAAACACCACCGATGGACTGACACCGCGCGCGACCAGTGTCGCCGCCCGCCGCAACGCCGCCTGCTGCGTTGCCAGCACACCGAGGCTGTCGCGGCTGGCTCGCAGTTCGTGGCGGGTGGCGGCGTTGGCGATCGCAGTGCCGACCAACTCGGCGAAGTCGCTCATGCGTGTCTCAGTGCCGACCGGCATGGGGCCGGGTCGTATCGACCCGACCACCAGTAGGCCCCACACTCGCCCATCGGCGATGATCGGGACTCCGACCGCCCCGCGGACGCCAAGTTCACGCACGCGTGCGGCGATCGGGCCGGTGGCGTTCTCGTAGTCGTCCATGCGCGCGGGCGCGCCAGTGCTGAGCACGGCCGATGCGAGGTTGTCGCCCACGACGGGCGTGCGCGTGCCCGCGGGCCATTTCGCGAGCAACTCTGGATCGGCCGCCGCGGCAAGGAGGGTGATCTCGCCGTTAGCCTCGCACCGCCACAATCCGGCGGTCTTCATGCGCAAGCAGCGGCGCGCTTCGTCGGTTACGGCGCCGAATACCTCCGACGGTTCGGCTCCGCGGGCGACAAGGGTAGCCACCCGCCGCAGCGCGGCCTGGTCGTCTGCGATGTGGCGGTACTCGGCGTACAGCTGGGCGTTGTCGACCGAAACGGTGAGCTGGCCGGCGATGAGCTTGACCGCGTCGAGCCGCTCGGCTGTAAAGCTGCCGCGCATCAGGCAGTTCTCCAGCACCAGCACCGCTTGTAACGCACCTCGGCTGACAATGGGAACAGCCAACACCGAGCAACAGCTGATGGTGGCGAAGTACGGGTCGCGGGCGAAACGGTCGTCACGCAGCGCGTCGTCGACGACAAGCGGCTCACAGGTGCGTTGGACGTAGCGCAGCACCGACATCGGCCGCGCACGTTCCGGGTCGGTGCCATCGACCGCTACGGCGTCAGCGTCGCCCGGCGCGGGCGGCAGCCAGTCTCGTTGGTCGTCGCTCCACAACAGCAGGCGTACGCCGGTGGCCCCGGTCATCGCGCGTAGCGTCTCGGCCACGCGGGCTTGCAGCCCGTCGATATCGGTCTCCGAGCTGAGCGCCTGCGATGCCGACACGATGCCGAGCATGTCGATCATGCCGGTCGTCACGTTCGATCGGCGATGGGCACGTTCAGCGAGCTGATCGTCGAGATGATCGGTGCTCGAATCGGTAGTCGGTCGTAGGACCGGATAGGCCCAGTCCAGCTGGTCGACCTTGGCGGTCGCGCCCCACGCGAGGTAGTGCTGACGAGCTTCAGCCAAGAGCTCATAGCCCGTGTGCTCAACGCCGTGGGCGAGGTACAAACGGGCCTCACGTTCAGCGATCAGGGCCCGATGCCACGGGCGCTGATGGCGCCCGGCCTCGCGGCGGGCTGCGTCGAAGGCAAGAACGGCGGCACGAAAGTCGCTGACCGCCCACGCCCGCTCAGCTTCCACCAGCCGCAGCAGATGCAGGAAATTCGTCGGCGCATCCGCGGCGCGGGCGGCCAGCCACCGCGTCACCTCATCGAGTTCGGCGAGCAACGCGTCGCGCTCCTCGCCGTCGGTTTCGCGCGCCTGCCCGGCAACGGCCAGCGCGTGCAGCACGTGGGCCACGGCGCCCACGTAGTGGCCTATCACTGTCGCCAGCAGCGGCATCGCTGCGGCGGTGTGGCGCGCGAGACCGACTGGATCCGCGGAGATTGCGGCGCCGACGGCGCGGGTGATGTGCGCGAAGAACAGCGTCTGCGGGTTGCCGGCGTAGCGCTCGACGGCGACCGTGGCCGCGGCAGGGTTTTCGCCGCTCAGCACACCGGCCAGCCACCGATAACTCTCGAAACACTCGATGGTCGACTCGGCCCCGATTCGCCGCGCGAACGCCAGCCCGGCGTCGACCTCGGCGACGAAGGTGTCCAGCGACGGCGCGCAGTCGAGCAGTCCGGCCACGACCGACTGCCAGGCGTATCCCGCGTATGTCAGGTCGCCACCGGCAATCAATCTGTCCCGGGCCATTTGACCTGCCTGCACGCAGTGTTCGACCGGCTCGAACCAGGAACAAAGGACAGAGAACAAGAACCGTGCATGGGAGGCGTCGGGCTCGTAGCCGCGGGCCTCGCCGAACGTCAGAATCCGTCGCGCCGCCCGATACGCGGCGGCATAGTCGCCGCGCTGTGTCACAGTGGCGAAAGCTGCGGTGCTGGCCGGCCCGACAAGGGTCGGGCCTGGGCCGTATTCGATCCAGATGCGTAGCGCTTCCAGGCTGAGCCAGACGTTCTTGGCGTGGTCGCAAACAAATAGGCACGGCAGGATCGCGTTCATCAGACGCGTCGCGGCGATCAGCGTCGGGTCGGTGATGGGGGGTCGAGCCAGGTCATCCTTGCCGTCGGTGTGGTCCAGCCATCGATACAAGTGGTCGAATTGGTTGTCGAGCTCGGTGGCGAGTCGGTCGACGCTCGGAACGGTGATGCCTAGCTCAGCCAGCGACTCCAGGCCGAAGCTGACCGCGTCCATAAGGCGGCCGCGCTGGGTAAGGCTGAGCAGCTGCACCACCGTTGCGTCCGCGCGCTGCGTTGCGGTCGTGCATAGTTCCTCGATTACCCGGTACTCCTCGTCTGCCGCTTCAAAGCGCCCGAGGCTGTAGAGCGCGGCGTGGCGGCCGGTGTGCACCTCGACGAGCGTTTCCGTCTCGCTCGGGTCGATCAGCCGAAGCGCGGCAGCCAGAAGCGAATCCCGCAGGGAGTAGTCGCCGGTCAGCGCCGCCTGGTCGGCGGCGCGGCGCAGCAGCGCCACCACGCCGCCCCGCTCGGCTGCGTCGTCGACCACGTCGATCACGGGCAGGTATTGCTCTGCTGCGACGGCGAAGCGCTCCGGCACTTCGGCAAGTCGGCGCGCCATCGCCAACTGCAGGGTGCGTCGCTGCTGGGGCGCCAACCCGCCCAGGACTACCTCGCGCGCCCGGTCGTGGCGAAATTGCACCGCCTCACGAAGCCCGGACTCCATCACGAGAAGTCCATCTTCGAGGGCGGGGGCGAGCACGTGTTCCAGCACGTTGAGCGGCTCGGCGGTGGCCGTCTGGAGCATGCCCAGCTCGGCCCGTCCGCCAAGGCAGGCCATCGCCTCCACGATCGCTTGCGACGATGCCGGCATAGCGGCAACGCGAGCCGCGAGCAGCCCGGCCAACTCCGACTGGCCCAGATGCGCGTGCACCGCGGCGGCGTCCCACCGCCAACCGTCGGCTGTCGCCGTCAAGACGCCGTCGCGGCGCAGCGCGTTGAGCAGCTCGACGATCTCGTACGGATTGCCGCGGGTGAGTGGCTCGATCAGCTCGGCAAGGGTCGTCGCCGCCAACCTGTCGATGTGCAGCATCTCAGCGACCATGCCCAGGGCGCCGGATTCGGGCAGATTTTCCAGCGACACATTGTGTATTCGCGGATGCTGCTGCCACCGCGCCACCATCGGCGTCAGGAGATGAGAACCGTCACCATCGTCGTCGCGGTAGGCGCCCACGAGAAGCAGGCCCTCGAGATGCTCTTCGTTGAGCACGAGATCGACGAAACTCAGCGAGGTGTGCCCAGCCCATTGCAGGTCGTCGAGGAACACCACCAGCGGCCGACTCCGTGAGGCAACCGCCCGTAGCACCTCCATTTCCGCGTGCTGCGCCCGCATCTGGGCGGTCAGCGGATTGCCCGGGTCGGCTGGCACCGTCAGTAGGGACGCGAACTCCGGCAATATCGCGGTCAGCAGACCGGCGTTGGCACCAACGGCCACCGAGATCCGTTGGCGAAACTGTGCCAACTGGTCTTCCGGCTCGGCCAGCAGCAGCCGGCCTACTGCGCGAAGTGCCTGGTTGATGGCGTCGAACTCCAGATCCCGCCGATACATGTCCGACTTGCCCGCCACGAACCAGCCATCGCTGCGGGTCACCACGGCGCGCAGCTCGTCAACCAGTGCGGTCTTGCCGACGCCAGGCACGCCACCGATCAAGGCCGCGCGGCATTCGCCGGCCAGCGCACCATCGAACGCCGCGCGCAGCGAAGTCATTTCGTTGTCACGACCCACTAGTCGTGACGGCGGCAGCAGCCGCGCCGGAAGGTCGTGGCGGCCGACCGGCGGCGGCGCTGCTCCCGGACCCGGTGGGGCATCCTGGAGACGCTGCAGGTCATAGATCAACCCGTCGGCGCTCTGGTAGCGGTTATCGGGCTCCTTCTCCAACAGATGCAGGATGATCGCCGACAGCGTTGCGGGCACGGCAGGATTCAGCTCGTGCGGCGCGACCGGAACGCGCGCCAGGTGGTCATGGGTGAGCCGCAGCGGGTCGTCAGTCCCGAACGGCGGTTCACCGGTTGCTAGCTCAAACAGCGTGGCGCCCAACGCGTATAGGTCGGCGCGCTGATCTACCACCCGGCCGGTGCGTCCCGTCCGTTCCGGGGCCAGGTACGCCAGCGTTCCGGCAATTTTGGTGTGATGGGTGAAGTCCGGGCGGATGTCGGCCAGCGACGTCGCCAAGGCGAAGTCCACCAGGCATAGCGCGCCGTCGCCGGACACCACGACGTTGGCCGGCGTGATATCACCATGCATCACGCCCCGGCGGTGCATCCCCGACACCGCCCGCACCAGGCATATCGCAAGCTCGATCAGCTCATCACTGGCCAGCGGCGTCGCCGACTCCCGTAGGCTGCTGGCGCCCGCGTCCTCCAGCACGATCGACCGCGGGTCAGGCGGCGCGTGCACCAGATGCGCGACGCCATCCACGCCGCGCAGTCGCTCAAGCATCTCGACCTCGTGGCGCAGCCGCCGCTGCGCGTCCGGGCCCAGCGGCTCCTTGCAGATCAGCGTGCGCTCAGGAAAGAACAGCCGCGTGATGCGGGTGCGTCGGCTCTCATGGACTACCTGGGTCCGAACGGGCGAACCTCGGTTCGGAATTATCGCGCCTTGACTCATCTGCCCCCTCCTCGATGGCGGGCCAGCTTTGAAAGTTCCTACTCTACTCTAGAGACCAATCTAGAGTAAACTATAGTTCTTGTACGGCCGATCTTGTCCGGCGAGTAGCAGTGCACTCCAATCAATTGCAGGTCGGGCTGGGTTGCGATGCGCTTGATCATTTCGGAGCCGACGTTGCC
>NZ_QJJU01000056.1 GCF_003201655.1 Mycolicibacterium moriokaense | reverse complement strand
GCCGCCCATCATCTCCATCGCGATGCGCGCCTCGGACTGGGCCGGCAGCTTCGCGATGACACTTCCCGGCACGCTCGCATCACCGGTCAGATGCAATCGGTACAACAACGACGAAAAGCCGCTGCCCACCGCGATCTGCTCGGCACGCACGGCCGTTATGGTGGCGCCCAGCACCCGTGTTAGGCACTTGCCGTCCAGTTCCTCGATGGTGGAGGGCACCTCCGCAGTAGCCGAAATCACGGTCGACCCCCCTTCAGACAAATGTGCGGCATGGGTTGGGGTTGCCGCGCTCTAGCGTCAGCTCGCGTAAGCGATTCGGACTATGAGCGCTTCCTCTTACATCTGCATTCGCGCAGTGGTGTCGATGTCGAGGGCGACCGCGTTGAGTACGAGCGCCAGCCCGTCATTGCGGCGCATCGACGGGCGGATACGCGTTAGTCGCAGTGTTCGTTTTGCTGCTAGCTGCAAGAGCCGCTGCACGTTTGCCTCCAAGAGCGTGTGCCGCGGCACTCACCCGTCAGTTTCCAACTAGCGGGGGGCTCAAATGGGTGACAGCGGTGGCGACATCCGTTTGCTAACGCGCGACCATTGGATCAGTCCAAAACGGGCGAACACACAAACAGGAGAGCACGATGAAAACGTTAACCAAGCACGCCGCACCGTGGTTGGCCGTCGCCGCGATCGGCGGCGCGATCGTTCTCGCGCCCATCGCCAGCGCCGACACCGATCCCCTCGTGCCCTACGGCACCAATCCCCACGCGCCCTACATCCTCGGTTTCCATGAGTCGAACCACGACGAGGCGAACACCACGAACGGCCAAGTGGACGTTCCGTTCTGATGCAACGAGGCCGATAGTCGGCCGCGTCGCGGGCCGCCCATCCTCGGATGCCTTGGCGGATCGCTACTAATCAAAAGGAGAAGAAAATGAAACTGCGTTATGTCGCACCACTAGCCATCGCCGCCGCCGCGGTGACAATTGGAGTCGCTCCGACTGCGTCGGCCGATGTCAGCGTGCAGCAGACCCCGGGCAACGCCCAGGTCGTTGCCAGTCCCGGGCCGGCCTCGCAAGAGGCCGCCCAAGCACAGATGCCCTTCGGTGGGGATTCGGGCGCTCTGCTCTTCCACCACCACCGCTGACAGCGACGGTGTGCGTAGGGCTGTTCTATTCCCGCCCTACGCATTTGGCGCTTGGGGCACAAGGCAAGCCGGCTCACTCAGCAGGAAAGCGACGGTCGGACGGCCTAGGTTAGATCGATGTGCGCGGGCACCTCGCGTTGCCGATCTAAAGCGGTCGGCCCGCTCGTCGCAACGCAATCACACCAGATGCGCCAGTGGCACTACACGTTTCGGACCCTTACAGATTTCCCAGCTGGCCGCTAGGCCAGTTGGGTGCCAGCAGCGACGAAAAAGTTAAATTAACGCAATGATTGGACACAGCCCCAAGTCAGGGCGGCCCAGAACACACAGGAGAACCAACATGAATACAACGATCAAGCACATCGCACCGTGGTTGGCTGCGGCCGGGATCGCTGCGGCGATTGCTCTCGCTCCCATCGCCAACGCCGCCACCGATCCCTGCGTGCCATATGGCACAGATCCCATGAGCCCCTGCATCTTCGGCTACCACCCTGCGAACACGCCGCAGATGGACGTGCCCTTCTGATACGCACTGGCCCACGACCCGTTGATGGCGCCGGGTCGCGGGCCAGTCACCCTTGGCACTGAAACTAGCCGGAATACAGGACTTGCGGTTCACCCCAAGAGGATTCGGTGGCTAGCCACGACGACAACCAGGCGCGCGTGGACCACCCTGGACTCACGGCACTACCAGCAACAGCAATTGGGGGGACACCATGAACACGGTCAGCCCGGACCGCTTGACGTACAGGCGGCGGCTACACACCGCACTAGGAACTGTCGCGGTAACCGTGACAGCGGTGGCGATGATTGCCGCCGGCGCACGCGCCATCGGCGTCGCTCCGCCGCCCGACGACATCCCGATGTTCTGCCCCGGGGCCAGCCAGTGCGTACAGCAGATTCCAGTCGGCCCAGATTGGAAGCTTCACTCGTCCACCGCCATCCGTGACCGTGAGCTCAGTCCCAGACAACATGCAGCGCCAAATCGTTGATGACAATGCCGATTTCGTCGCCGCCGCGCGCGGTCTCCTTGAGCGCCAAGGCATGACGATCGTCGGAGTGGCATCGGCCGGTGCCGACGCGCTGCGCGGTTACCAGAACCTACGGCCCGACGTCACACTCGTCGACGGCGATCTTGGACCCGAAAGAGGCTTTGCCGTCGCCGAGCGACTCCACCAGGCGTCAGCGGAATCGCCGTCACCCGTGATCTTGATATCGATTTACGCCGAACGGGAATTTGCCGACCTGATCGCCGCCGCCCGGCCGTCGGACTCATGCAAAAATTCGCCCTCAACGTCGAGGTCATCCGTGACGTGGCCCCCGGATTCAGTGGACGTCGAGAAAAGCGATCACCGCTAACACCCTGCGGTGATCCTCGCCCGTTTCGGGCAGATTCAGCTTACTCATGATGCTGCGCACGTGCTTTCAACGGTGCCCTCGGTGACCCAGAGCCGATGAGCGATACCGGCATTGGAACGGCCCTGCCATTAGCGCCAGTACCTCGCGCTCACTGAGCGCTGCCAAGGGATCGTTTCGCCTCACTACACCCGACATGGCATCGGGTAGGTCAACGAGCTCAGCTGTTGCGGCGCACTAACATCACAGCCTGGAGGCTACTTGTCATGCATGGGGTAGTGAGGTACCCGAAGGGGACTGGACGCGAGTCTATAGCGTCCTCTAGACTAGACTCCAGCGGTTGTTGGTGCCGCGTGACTAAATGGCGTCAAGGGAGCTGGTGTGGACTTGCAGGAGACCGCTCTTCGCAAAGAGCTCTTCCGGCGAATCCGGAGATACGAGGCCAACGCGGCCCGAGTCGACTCAAGCAACTCCGTGGATTCGCCCACCTACCCATCATCGTGAAGGCTCGTTAAATGCCGCGTTTTGAACCGCTTCCCGACCGCAGGCCCGTGATCGTTGCCGGCGCCTCCTCTGGGATCGGAGAAGCCACGGCGATCGAACTCGCGTCGCGTGGATTCCCCGTCTCCCTGGGCGCCCGCCGTGTGGGAAAGGTCGAGGACCTCGTCGGCAAGATTCGAGCCGACGGTGGCGAGGCAGTCGGATTCCACCTTGACGTCACCGACCCCAACTCGGTGAATTCCTTCGTTGCGCAATCGGTCGACGCGCTTGGGGAGATTGAGGTGCTGGTGGCAGGCGCAGGCGACACCTTCTACGGCAAGCTGGCCGAGATAACCTGTGACGAGTTCGAATCGCAGCTAAACATCCATCTCGTCGGCGCATATCGACTGGCCACAGCGTTGCTACCGGGAATGATCCAACGCGAGCGGGGTGACCTGATTTTCGTCGGGTCCGAAGTGGCGCTACGCCAGCGCCCGCACATAGGTGCTTACGGTGCCGCCAAAGCTGCACTGCTGGCAATGGTGAACACCCTGCAGATGGAACTAGAGGGCACCGGTGTGCGCGCGTCGGTCGTGCATCCCGGCCCGACCAAGACCGGCATGGGGTGGAGCCTGCCCGCCGACAAGATCGGGTCAGCCCTTGAGGATTGGGCGAAGTGGGGCGTCGCCCGCCACGACTATTTCCTGCGGGCATCGGATCTGGCCCGCGCGATCACGTTCGTTGCACAGACGCCACGCGGTGGTTTCATCGCGAACATGGAGATTCAGCCGGAAGCGCCATTGGCCGAGAACGTGGAACGTCACAAGCTCGCGCTCGGCGAACAGGGGATGCCCGGACAGTGACATCAGCCCCGAGCGTCGCAAGGAGATGTTGCACAACACTGCGCTGCGCGGTGAGCACATGAAGGGTCACGGCGCCACCATCGAGCACGAGGTACGCCAGATGATCGCCGGCTGGGGCGACCATTGTGAGATCGATCTGCTCGAATTCTTCGCCGAATTGACGATCTATACGTCGACGTCGTGCCTGATCGGCACCAAGTTCCGAAACCAACTCGATGCGCGATTCGCCCACCTCTATCACGAACTCAAACGGGGAACTGACCCGCTGTGTTACGTCGGCCCCTACCTGCCGATCGGAAGCTTTCGTCGCCGTGATGAGGCCCGAGTACAGCTGGTCGAGCTGGTCAGTGGGCTGATGGCGGGTCGGCTGGCCGACCCGCCGGCGTCCAAGGACGACCGCGACATGCTCGACGGTGCCCTACCGCAAGCGGGTAAGGCTATGAGCTGATATGGGCAGCTACCGAGTCGAAGTCGACGCTGATCTCTGTCAGGGGCACGCCATGTGCGAGCTGGAGGCACCTGACGTGTTCAAAGTGCCCAAGCGGGGCCCGGTGCAGATCGTCGACGCTGAGCCACCGGACGACATTCGCGCGCAGGTCGAGCGCGCAGTCGAGATGTGCCCTACACAAGCACTTTTCATCAGAGGGTAAGAAGATTGACAACGGCGTCATTTCAGCGCGATGGGATCACATGACTTCGCCGAGCGGCGGCTTCGAGACAAACCCTGCCGGTCGGGTGTGTAATGGCAATGCCCGCAACAGATTTGATGTTGTCCTGTATACCCTGACGCCGTGATGTCAGCTGAGCTTCGCGGTAGTGGGTGCCGAGCGGCCATCGATGATCTCGCTCCTGCTCGGCGACGAACGGGGTCAGACATCGCCTAAGGTACCGCTAGGTGGTTGCCTCGACCGGCTGATCAGCGGGAGGTCGAGTGCGGTGTGAAGGCCGGGCTCCGCGGCGACGACCGCGGGAATCGCGTTGACGATCCGCCCCGCACCCGCCGCGATCGCCGCATAGTTGTGATCGCCCAGCGCGCTGGTTTGACAGATGTCCACCACAAAGGATGGTTCGCCGACGATCTCTACCCGGTAGGACCCGCCTTCTTGTGCGGGTTGGGGCCAGTCGGGACGCTGGTCGGGCCGCAGCCGGGTGACATGTTCAATAACTAGCACGCGCTTGCCACGCGACCATCCACAGATCTCGAACCGCATCGCGGCCACACCTCCTCGTGGTATGCGTCCGGCAGCCACATCGAAATCCTCGGAGGCCCACTCCAGTTCGGAGGAATCGGTGATCTCATCCACCTCGATGTCCAAGCCGGCAGCCATTGCGCGGATGGCTGAACCCCACGCCATACTGAGGACGCCGGGTCGCAGCAGGGGCGGCACCGCATCAGGCTGGGCACCGAAACCCATGACGTCGAACATCACGGTGACACCGTCATAGCTGCCATAGTCAGCCATTTCAGTGCAACGGATTTGCTCGACGCGTTGACAGGTGCTCGCGAACGCCAGCGGGATCAGATCGTTAACGAAGCCGGGGTCGACGCCGTTGACGAACAAGCTGACTTGGTGGGTCTTCGCGGTGTCTTCGAGGGCGGCGATGTGTCGTTCCGGCAGAACTCCGTAAGGGTATTGCAGTACCGTGGGCGCGGAGCTAACAACGTTTATGCCCGCGCCCAAGATCCGCCGCAAATCCGCCAGCGCCTCCCCGACGCGATTGTCACCGATCGCGCAATACACAGCGCAGTCGGGTTGGTCGGCCAGCAGTGAGGCCATGTCCTTGGTGGCGGCGACACCCGTGGATATGTGAGTTCTTGCGAGTTCGCCTGCGTCCTTACCCACCTTCGCATCCGAGGACACCCACACGCCAGTCAGTTCAAATCGTGGGTCCGTAATCAGCTGGCGAAGCGCGATCTGTCCGGCATTGCCGGTCGCGAAATGTGCGACCCTGATCGCCATCGTTGCTCCCTTCAGTACGGCCCGACCGGCCTAACGCATCTCGAGTCATCGTCGTCGGTCAAGCCGTGACTACGGGGCGTTCATCTTGTTTACCTCGACCGCAGCGAAGTTGAGTTCTGGGTCGCGTGCGGCGAAATGGTCGCGCAGCGCCAGGTTCAGCTCGGGCAGATCCCAGGCCGGGCCCGAGAAAATGATCGACGTCTCTACGCTAGGGGCCGCTAGAAGCAGAATCATCCGACCGGCGACCACAAAAACCTGACCGTTGACCAGGGCACTGGCTGGCGATGCGAGGTATCGCACGAACATCGCAACGTGGTCGGGTGACAGCGGATCCCTCTCGCCTCCGGTTAATGCAGGCTCGTCGCCGTAGACGCCCACCGTCATCGGCGTTCGCGCTCGTGGACAGATTGCGTTCGCGCACACCCCGTAGCGGTTGAGGGCACGGGCTGCTGAAAGCGTCAACGCGATGATGCCGGCCTTGGCGGCGCTGTAGTTCGGTTGGCCCGGCGGTCCCAGCAGTGCCGACTCCGACGAGGTATTGATCAGCCGACCGTAGGTCTGTCCACCGGATTCCTTTGCGCGAGAGCGCCAATACGCCGAGGCGTTGCGGGTCAGAAGAAAGTGGCCTCGCAGGCACACGGCGATGACGTCGTCCCACTCCTCGTCGCTGACATTGAACAGCATCCGGTCCCGGGTGATGCCGGCGTTGTTCACGACGATGTCGAGGCCGCCTTGGGCTTCAGCGGCCGCCATCAGCGCATCGGCGGTGCTGCGTGTGCTGATGTCACCGGCCACTGGTACGGCCTGGCTGAAGCGCCTGACTTCCTCGATTACGTCGGATGACTCCAGCGCGGCCGCTACATCGTTGACGATGACCTGTGCACCCGAGCGAGCCAGCCCGATCGCCTCGCTGCGACCTAACCCGTTCGCCGCCCCGGTGACGACGGCGACACGCCCCGAGAGGTCAGTTGCCTGTGCGTTGTTCGGCGCATCAACCATCGCGTTCTTTCCTTCGGTGCCTTGAGTGCTTGAGTATTATCTAGATATCCGTCTAGAGTCAACTATATAGAAGCACTGGGCATCTCTGTTGTGTTTGGTTGTGATGTCGAAAACTCGACGGTTCACCAGAGTTTCATCGACGCGAGCAGGGCTTCGATGGAGACCGAAAGGACTCGACGATGGGACGGGTAGACGGAAAGGTCGCGCTGATTAGCGGTGGCGCAAGGGGCATGGGCGCTGCTCACGCGCGATTGCTCGCTGCCGAGGGTGCGCGGGTTGTCATCGGCGACATCCTCGATGAGGAAGGCATCGCGCTGGCCGGCGATCTTGGCGACAGCGCACAGTTCCTGCACCTTGACGTGACCCAGCCCGCCGATTGGTCGTCTGCGGTCGAAGTCGCCGTGTCGCGGTTCGGCAGTCTCGACGTCCTGGTCAACAACGCAGGCACCCGCGCTGTGGGGCCTCTGGGCACGTTCGACCTTAGCAAGTGGCACAACGTGATTGACGTCAACCTCACCGGAACATTCTTGGGTATGCGCGCCGTGGTGGAACCGATGACATCGGCCGGGGGCGGCTCGATCATCAACATCTCCTCTATCGAAGGCCTTCGTGGGGCTCCCCTGGCACACCCATACGTGGCTTCCAAGTGGGCAGTTCGCGGTCTGACGAAGTCGGCCGCTCTTGAATTGGCGCCGTGCAACATCAGGGTCAACTCGGTGCATCCGGGATTCATCCGGACCCCCATGACTGCGCGGGTGCCCGAGGACTTGGTCCCCGTTCCGCTCGGCCGCGCCGGTGACGCCCACGAGGTTGCGACATTTGTATTGTTTCTCGCCAGCGAGGAATCAGCCTATTCCACCGGCAGCGAGTTCGTCGTCGACGGCGGCTTGGTGACGGCGGTGCCAACCAAGCCCGCGTGAAAGATGCGTCGGCTCAGGACGATTGGCTTGTGGTTGAGGTGGGCGCGCTGCCGGGGCGACGCTTGGCGTGGACCACGGCGGATGGTGTTAGCCGAGTCGGCTACGCGACACCGGTAAGACCTGTGGAAGCAAAACCAGCGGGCTCGCCGTAAGGGCGGCGCCGGCGCGCGCTGGAAGGTTAAGGTTGTCCGTGTCGTGACACGCAGCCATCGACGTTGCGTTGGTCAACTCGCTTTGGGCCAGGCCCACTCCGATCACGCCCGGCAATCCCCTTCGGTGGGACTCCCAGCATGGCGGCCAATGATGTTATGGCACATCAACTGACAGGTCTCAGATGCGGATCCACGAGACGGTAGCCGCTGCAAAGGAGCGTCTCAACCGGAGCGACAGACACATCGGTAAGCATCGCGGCGGCAAGGGCTGACTGCAAGGCTGGCGGCGGTTGTGGCTGTTGCGCTTCCCAAGGATCGGCGTCAATTCGGCGGGCGGCCCTTAAATCGGCCCGCGAAGCCGCGCAGCGGGAGGTCGGCGCTGGTGACTATGCCCGGAGCCTGTGCGACGACTGACTTGATCGCATAGAGAGCGGGCATGCCGGGCATGGACGTGCCGAGGGAGGCGAAGTCGTCCGGGTTGGACAGGTCGACGCCAGGCCTAGGGAAGACCATGTACTTGTTGTAGATAGTTGGGTCGCCCTCGATGTGGGTGATATAGCAGCCCTTGATGTCCCAGCTCGGATCGGTGTGTGGGGTCATCTGCCATTCCAGGTGCGTCTCGACCCGCGGAACTCCGTCGACCATGCCCTGGTACTTGATGTAGGTGCCCCCCAACGAGCCCTTGGGCAGCGCGTACCAGCCCAGGTCGACGTCTTTGGTGCAGGCGCCAAGTTCGTATGTGAACCTGACCTCGTCGAGTTCCAGATCGAAGCAGTCGGCCATCATCAGCACACTGTCGGCGAAAACGCGCGTGTACTTCTCCAGCTTCGACGGAAGCTCCGGATCGTCGACCGGGAGCCCAAAGCCGACCTCGGTCCAGGTGCCCTTGGAGTGGTGACACGACACGTCGACCGACTCGACGGTGGTGATGTTCTCGATCTCAGCGACGTCGGCCGAGCACACCACGCCGAGGATCTGGTTCAGGCCCGGGTTCATCCCGGTGCCGTAGAACGTCGACTCGCCCTTTTCGCAGGCTTCCTGGAGGAGCTGGGTCACCGGCTTGCCCGATTGGTGGGGGTGGTTACGGTCGCGGTGCCAGCCAGTGATCCAGTCGGCAGTGGTGACGATGTTGATCCCAGCTTCGAGGACTTTGACGTAGAGGTCCTCATCGGGGAATACGCCGTGGAAAGTAAGCACGTCGGGCTTGGCCGCGAGGATCTCCTCGATGGTGCCGGTGGTCTTCACTCCGTTGGGGGCTCCGCCGGCCAGTTCGCCGGCGTCCCGGCCGATCTTGTCCGGCGAGTAGCAGTGCACTCCAATCAATTGCAGGTCGGGCTGGGTTGCGATGCGCTTGATCATTTCGGAGCCGACGTTGCC
>NZ_QJJU01000055.1 GCF_003201655.1 Mycolicibacterium moriokaense | reverse complement strand
GACGTGCTCTGGGCCCTGCTCCGCGATGACCGCGAGTTCACCCCCGAGAAGCCGACCGCAGCGACCGCAGCGGCTTGACTTCATCATTGAGAGTCATTACTTCAGGACGACCCCAGCAGACGCCGATTGCCACCCACCGCTGCGGCGGTGGCGGCCAGCATGGGCACCGTCACCGATGTCGTGGCCGTCATCTCGATGACGATGACGATTCCCGTCACCGGTGCCCGGACTGTGCTGTCACGGCGTAAGTGAACCGACGCGAACCGTGCATAACGCGGAGTTCACATCCAAACAAACTTGCGTAACAATCGGCTGGTTAATTTCCCTACGACTCACACCGAGTGAGGCGTGTCTAGGGTTCCGCAGCTGTCGCTGGACTGGTCCGAGAGACACAGGCGGTCGCCAATGATGTTCGACCGCTCCACGGCGGGACAAAAACCCGGGAGATCAATGTGTCCCGTGGAGGGTGTCCTGACAATGCTCGCCGGTCCGTTCCGGTACGCGCTCGACGTGGGCGCACCGTGCTAGAGATGCAGAGCCCAGGTTTGTCCGAGCGGCGCATGCCAAATACGAAGGGCAGCAGGGAAACACGCAAGCAGTTCGCTCAGGCACCGCCACGGCTGTTCCCGCTCCGGGCTGGTGTGCCGTGGTCGCTGCGAGCCGACTACCTGAAGAGCAACCCCGACGACGCGGCCGCCATCATCAGCGAGTACCTCAATGCTCCGGCTGACGATGTCAAGGGAATGTTGGCCGGCGACACCATTTACGGTCTCGCCGACAACAAGGGACTCTTCGGTACCGAGGACGCGCCCGGCCCTGTCTATCAGTCGATGCAGTCGGTCGTGAATTTCGCGGTCGAATCGAAGCTGATTGACAACGCCCCGTCGGTTGACAGTCTTCTTGACCCCCAGCTGATTCGCGATGCACGCTGAGTACATGCGGCTCGCCCTGACGCTCGCTGAGAAGGCGACGCGTGCCGGTGAGCCGCCCTTCGGCGCCCTGGTGGTGGGCCCGGACGGAGATGTCGTAGCGGACAGCACCGATCGGGTCATCGCGGAAGCCGATATGACCCGGCACGCGGAGGTGAACGTGGTGCGGCTTGCCTCCCGCGCGCTGGGACCGGATCTCAGCGGCTGTACGCTCTACACGACCGTCGAGCCCTGTCCGATGTGTTTCACCTCGGCCTGGCTGGCCAGGGTGACCCGGGTGGTGTTCGGTTGCACGATGGATGCCGTCCATTCGGTCACCCTGGGGCAGCAGCGCGAGTTGCGACTTCCCGCCGGCGAGGTGAACGCACGTTCCGGTGAACCCGTCGAGCTGCTGGGTGGCGTGCTGGCAGAGGCCTGTCTGAAACTATTCGAAGAACGTAATGATGACCGTTGACCTGGACGGCACCGAACTTGCCGAACCCGTACGCACTGCCGAAAACACCGCGCTCGTCCTGATCGACTTTCAGCGTGATTTCTGCGAAGCGGGTGGCTACGCCGACACCATTGACGACATTGGATTCGCGCGCGAAGTCGTGCCGCGTGCGTTGCGGCTGCTGCATACGGCCCGCGAACGCTCGCTGACCATTGTGCACACCAGAGAGGGGTATGCACCGGATCTGTCCGACTGTTCGCTTCAGCGACGCCTGCGCAGCGCACGGGGAGGTGCGCCGATCGGTTCCGTCGGGCCGCTCGGCCGGCTCCTGATCCGGGGCGAGTTCGGCCACGACTTCATCTCCGAGCTGACGCCGGAAGCATCTGAGCTCGTCATCGACAAACCGAGCTACGGCGCATTCACGCACACCTCGCTGGAACCGGAGCTGCGCCGCCGCGGGATCGTCCACCTCTACTTCGCCGGTGTCACCGCCGACGTGTGCGTGCACACGACCGTGCGAGAGGCGACCGACCGTGGATTCTTCTGCCACTACGTCCGAGATGCGATCTCTACCTTCGATCCGGCGCTGCGGGTCGCCTGCGAGCGCATGGTCGACGTCGAGGGCGGCATCTGGGGTCGGCTGACCGATGTCCACGAGGCGCTCGGTGAGCTGGACGTCCTGCGGTAGCCAGGTCTGGACTCTCTCAGTCCGGCCAGCTGCTGTTCAGGATGATCTCCACGAAGTCGTCGCGGACGAAGTCCTCGTCGTAGTAGGTAGTTTCGACTCCTACTCCGGGCAAGCCCCCGAAGGTAGCCGTTGTCACAGCGAGTTGAATGGGTGTCGTGGAGTTCAGAAACAGGCCGACCCACATGGTGGTTCCCGCCGGTGCGGGGCGGGCTGTGTGGGTGCGGCACGGCGAGCACCTGCGCATCGTCGACGTCGAGGGAGGACAGGTCGGTGATCTATTCGCGTTCGCTGGCGCGGATCCCGGCGAGTACCTGTCGGCGTCGCATACCCGCACGTCGACTAGCAGGCTATTTCCGCGCATTGGCGAGCAGTTCATGACCAATCGTCGGAGGCCGATCCTGACGCTGGTTGCAGACACCTCACCGGGTGTCCACGACATGCTGATCGCCGCGTGCGACCCGGAGCGCTACCGGACGTTGGGCGCCCCGGGCCACGCCTGCTGCGCAGACAACGTGCACGACGCCTTGGCGCAGATTGGGTTGGCCACCGACGCCGTCCCCCAGCCGGTGAATGTCTTCATGAACATCCCCGTGGGCACCGAGGGTGACCTGAGCTGGTTGCCCGCGGTGAGCCGACCAGGGGATGCGGTGACCTTCGCGGCGGCGATGGATTGTGCGGTGGTTCTCTCGGCATGCCCGATGGATCTCAATGCGATCAATGGCCAGCGGCCGACGTCGCTTGCCATCGACATCATGCCACCGAATCCCACTGCCCCCGAAAGGATTTGATCACGCAGCGCGGCAAGTAGGCGGTGTCTCACATCTAGAAACGGGAGTGATCAGTTCCTGTCTCGTGTGAGCCGCTCAAGCTCGAAGGCGATTGGCGCACATGATCGCGATCAAGGCGACTCCCAGCAGTTGTAGTACGCGTTCGCGGCGCTGCCGTTGCGCAGCCACGCGCCCCGAAACGACATGGCGCGTCGACCCCCCTTGCCCGAAGCTACTAGGGGACCGGCAAATTGCGCCCGGCTAGCCGAATTAGGGCACTTCCTCGCTGGCGATCGTGATTGCGGTGTTCACGCGATCCGCGCGTCGAGGTGGATCGTGACCTCGTCGCCGACGTCCTTACCGAGGGCCTGAAGCAGTTCCCGCATGACCCCCAGCTTGTGCCTGCAGTCGCCGAGGGCCATGAAGGAGCTGCGGAAGGGATGGTCATCGACGGTCTGGTGCTCATGATCGACTCTCGTCCTGAGTTATCTCTAACCCGTTGCGATCGGCGTCGCGGAAGGCGAACATCGGGGGCACACCTTCCCAATGCAGCAGCTCGCCGACATCAACGCCCCGTTCACGCAAGTGCTGGTGTGCCGCCGCGGCGTCGGGGCTTGTGAGGCGGATGCCGGTCTCAACACCGGCAGGAACGCCGTCGTGGGCGGGGATCAGGGCGAGCGTCGCGGTCGAGCCAGGCGAGGCAACGGTGATCCAGCGCCCGCCAAACTGCGGTAACGGGACGTCAAGGCGTTTCTCCATGCCGAGTGTTTCGGTGTAAAACCTGAGTGCTCGATCCTGGTCGGTGACCGGGATACCGACCGTGGCAATTCCGGTGATGGTTCGTTGTGTTGCGTTCATAGTTGTCCTCCCATCGGATGTCATCTCACTTTCATCACCATGACGAACGAAGGGCCACACAATCGACTCCTCGCCGCGGTTCGCTTTGTTTTGAGTAAGGCCGGTCTACAGTCCAAGAGTCATCGTCCACGGCACCACTTCACGGCTTGCTCGGCCCTGTATATCTGCTGACCGTGCTGACCGTCGCCGTGCTCGCCGGGCGGGGGCGGCGGACGCGGGAACCGCGCGGTCGTTGGGCGGCCTGCAGCGTTTGGCGGCCTACCTGGCCTGGCCGACAAGAGTCGGTCCGGCGGTGGTCGGAGTCTCGGTGAGAGTGATGAGTTTCGAGCGACCGGGTTGTCATAGCTTGTATATAGACGACAAGGTACGACCTCGGACCCGCCGCCGACCAACCGATCGGCCTGGTAAAGGGCGTGGAAGACGACGACTTGGCGGCCCGGAAGGGAGAAATAACGATGACCATCAACCAGACACTCGCACCGGCGAGGGAGCTGGCCGCTAACAACGACGTCAGCTTTCCCAACGAGAGCGACGAGTATCGCAGGGCGCGCACCGCGCTGCTCGCTGAGGAAATCGAGCTGCGTCGTCACATCGAACGTGTCGCCGAGCAACGCCGGGCGCTGCCCCCGGGTGGCGAGGTCACCAAGGAGTACCACTTCGACAGCGCGGACGGTCCCGTCACCTTCGCCGACCTGTTTGGTGACAAAGACACCCTGGTCGTCTACAGCTTCATGTATGGGCCCGACCGCGAGCAGGGCTGCCCGATGTGCACCTCAACGATGAGTTCGTGGGACGGCGACGTTCCCCACATCGAGCAGCGCACCGCGTTCGCGATGGTGGCCCGCTCGCCGATCGAGCGGATCATGGACTACGCACGCGAACGCGGATGGCGGAGTCTGAAGCTGTACTCCGACCCGAGCGGCGAGTACACCCGCGACTACGTGAGCGCTGAGGACGCCGATATGCCCGGCTACCGGGTGTTCACCCGGGCCGAAGGCACGATCCGCCACTTCTGGGGTCACGAAGGCGGACCAGGCACCGCGGATCCCGGGCAGGATCCGCATGAGGCACCCGACCTGTCACCGTTGTGGACGATTCTCGACACGACCCCGGAGGGGCGCGGAAGCGACTGGTATCCGCGGCTGGACGACCGTGCCTGACGGCGCGGCGCGGATGATCTGACCGTCGCACATGTGCAGGAACCAGGCGCACGAATTGAATTAGGGCTGGCCGTCGTTGGGCGTTGCGGCGCCGTCGATGTGGGTGACGACGGTGTCACCGTCGGCGTAGAGGTCGCGCACCGTTGGTGTGAGCCCGCAGGTGAATCAGGCGTTGCTCATCGTCTTGGACACACCCCAACCCGCCCGGCATCTGATGCCCGGCGCCGATGCGCAAGCAGTGGTGGCCGCCGCATCATCTGAGCCTCGGTCGTCGGGTCGGGTAGCGCGCGCCGCGGACTCGATCGGCGTCACGGGGTCAGTTTCACGTGTCGCCGACACCACCATCTTGGATGAGAAACTACGGGCGACAAGGCTCCGAACGACTCCGCACCTCCGACCTATGACACTCACCCCCTGATTCTCATTTTCGTGTCATATGTGGCATCGAGATGACATCAGATTTGTGACGATGACATCGAGTTTGAGAACTGACAGCCACTGACACCACGATTTTCGGTTCCTAAATCGCTTGTCATCTCCCAGTTCCCTGACCTGTAGCGATGCGCGGTGTCTCACCCGATGTCATCTGGGTTCAGTCTCAAATTCAGGTCATTTCTTCGGAGCCGCCGGACTGAAGGTTCCAATCGGAAGTACGGGACGCCTGCTCGGCACCAACGGGCCGACGCCACCGCGCAACGTCGTCAGCTGGCGGTGCTCGCGACCAAGGATGGCGCGCGGGTTGTCGATGAGCATCTGGTTTATCTGCGCGTCGGTTACTCCGCGTTGCCTGAGTGCTGGTACGACGTCGCGAGTGATGTGGACGTAGCTCCAGTTCGGCGCTGCCGCAGACATCACGCCGGCGGGGAACCAGTCGTTGAAACAGTTCGCATCATGGGATAACACCATCTGGTCGGCGTAACCCCGGTCGCAGAGGGCGGCCACAGTGTTGACGCGCTCCTCGAAGGCCAATACGACATCGAGGCCGAAGCGATCCATGCCGATGTAGGAACCGCGGGCCATCAGTTCCTTGAGGTAGCCGAGATCAGTGGTGTCGCCGCAGTGCCCGATGACGACCTGGCGCAGGTCCACTCCCTCCTGTTCGAAGACGTCTTGCTGCTCCAGTCCGCGGCGGGTTGGCGCGTGTGTATGGGTGGAGATCGGTACGCCGGTGGCCTGGTGGGCTTGCGCGACGGCACGTAAAACGCGCTCAACGCCGTTGGTCACACCCGGTTCGTCGGTGGCGCACTTCAGCATGCCCGCTTTGACGCCCGTCTCGGCAATGCCGATCTCGATGTCTTTCACGAACATCTCGGTCAGCACATCGCATTGGTCGCGCGCCCGCCCGAGGGCGCGGAAATTGATGTAGCGCGGAAGATCATCAAAGGTGTAGAGGCCAGTGGCGACGATGATGTTGATGTCGACTTCGGCGTTGACCCGTTGAATGCGTGGAATGTGGCGGCCGTGCCCGATCACCGTCAGATCGACGATGGTGCTAATTCCACACGCGGACAAGTCTTTAAGTCTTTCCTTCGCTTCGGCGACGCCGACCTCCTCCCGCCAACCTGTGTCATACACACCGTGGATTTCTGGCGTGAACAAGAAGATATGTTCGTGCATCAGCACGCGACCCAGGTCGCCGGCCTCGACGCCGCCCCGGACCGATTCGACGATCGCCATAACTGAGAGCCTTTCTCACTGTGATGTCCTCGTGCGGGCTGACATTCAAACGACGAGCAGGGGAAGGTGTCGGCCTGCGGCCAGGTCGACGTCAGACGACACCGACTGCGCCGACACAGTGGCCCACGCGTCTAGTCGACGACATAACGCGCTATCCGCTCCTCGTCGAAATCGAGTCCGAATCCTGGGGTATCGAAAAGAACGAGGGCCCCGTCGCTTGGATCTAACGACGGCACGGCAGTAAAGAGCGGCGACGTCCACGGGATGTGCTCGGCCGTCAGACCGTTTGGGCACGCGGCGATGGCGTGGGCCAGATACTCGGTCGCGAGGTGGCTTACGACGGGGGTGTAGTGGGCTTCGGCGACGGCGGCGGCCTTCATGAACCCGGTGATGCCGCCGGCCCTCATGCCGTCGATCATCAGGATATCGACACTGCGACGCGCTACTAACTCGCATAGCGGCGCGAGTCCGTACACGTACTCTCCGGCGCAAATCGGTGTTACCAACGCGGCGGTGACCGCGGCGTAGCCCGAGTAGTCTTCGGCGGGCAGCGGATCCTCCAACCAAAACGGGTCCAGCGGCGCAAACCGCCGCCCCATTGCAATTGACTGCGCCACAGTCCATTCCTGGTTGACGTCAATCATGATGCGGACCTGGGGCCCGACGGCCCTGCGCACCACGGCCAAGCGTTCAACTTCGCGATCGTCGTCGGGTTCGGCGCCGCAGCGAAGTTTCATCGCTCGCCATCCGAGTTCGGCCAATTCGTGGGCGCTTGTTTCCAGCTCACTGATCGAGTAATGGCGCCAGAGGTGGCCGCTGGCATAACTTGCGACACGGGGGCCGGCTGCCCCCAGCAGCCTCCACACCGGTTCTCCTGTCGCTTTACCGCGCAGGTCCCACAGCGCCATGTCCACCGCCGAAGCCGCCCTGGCGACCAGGCCTGCTGGTGAACCGAGTCCCAGTCCGTTGCGGACCATCACTAGGCGTTGGGTATCCCACACATCCATCCCAACGGCGGCATCGAGCATCGTTCGCATCGTCGCGCGTAGCGCCCCGATGAGGGTCGGAAATACGTAGCCGCAATACGCGATTCCCTCTAGACCTGAGTCAGTGCATAGCTGGATGAGCAGATAACTGTCGAGTCCGTAGGGGATTTCGCCCAAGGAGTGGCGTGCCGCGGGAAGTTTGACAGTTCGGAGCACTGACGACGTTACCTTCATCGGCGTAACCCAGCGGGCGGGATCGTCAGAGCACCAGCCGTAGGCGCGCCCGCAATCACATGACGGAGAACAGCAACAAGAGGTGGCCCACCGCGCGTCGGTGCGCCATCACCGCAGGCGGTGGGTGCCGCCGCACGCGGGCGACGAAACTCGGTGGCGTCGTGGTGGTTGTGGTCCATGTTCACGATGACGCCGGTATCGCCGCGGTGCCACGAGGGCGATACGCCCCCAGGCGCCCTCGCCACTGACATCATGTTCGTGCCTTCGCGATCTCGCTTGCCAGGCCGACGCCCATCGCCTGCAGGTCAGAGACAGCGGTGACCATACGGAAACCGCGCCTGAGGTAGGTGTTCGCGTGTTCCCCGCTATAAGCGTGGATACCGACGGTGATTCCGTGGCGGCGGCCGGCTTCGTAGACCGTCTCGATGGCGGCATCCAGTGTCGGCTCCGAATCCTGAAACGGCTGAAGGCCGAGGCCGATTGCGAGATCGGCGGGACCGATGTAGCACCCGTCAAGTCCGGGGACGGACAGGATATCGTCGATCGAGTCCAGCGCCGAACGGGTCTCGATCATCGGCAAGCAAAGGATGTTCTTGTTAACGACCGCGGGCTCGAAGCCGACATGCGGACTGCTGCGTACAGGGCCGAAGCTGCGCACACCGTCGGGAGGATAACGGCACGCCGCGACGGCGGCCTCGGCCTCTCGGCGAGAGTTCACCATCGGCACGATCACCCCCTCCGCACCGGCATCTAGTGCCCGTCCTACCCAGCCAGCCTCGATGGACGGGACACGGACCAGCGGAACAGGCGACATTCGGCTCAGGGCACCGAGGACATCGGTCATGGCCTGTAAACCGATGAGTCCGTGTTGGCAATCGACGACGACGAAGTCGAGATCCTGCGCCCCGACGACCTCGGCGGCGAAACTCGATCCGAGAAACAGACAACCCCCCACGGTGTTGGCGCCTGCGGCCCACCGCTGACGAAGTCGCGATGTCGGGATGGGGTTGGCGGTCATCGGTGCTCCCTGGTTTTCCGCGGGATGGGGGTGAATCGCTGGTCCACTTGCACGCGGCGGGCGTTGTGGCGCCGCGAGTAACGCTTAGTGAATCAATCCTCATTTCCACTAGCTATAATGAGGGAAGGTTCATTAGCATGTCAACATGAGGTGTGTCGAATGAGCGCGCGACGGCGCCTAGCGCCCGCGCAGCGGCGTGAGCTGTTACTCGACGCGGCCGAGGACGCCTTTGCCAGATCCGGTCCCTCGGCGGCACGCGTCGAAGACGTCGCCGAGACCGCCGGAGTCGCAGTCGGACTGCTGTATCGGCATTTCCCCTCCAAGGACGCGATTCTCGACGCCGTGATGCAGCGCAGGACCGAGCGTTTGGACGAACGAATGCAAACGCACCTGGCCCAACTCGCGCGCGCAGACGTCCCGGCGGCGTCACTGGTCAGCGAAGGACTGCGACTGTGGTTGGAACTGGTGACAACCGAAGTCGCCGAGGGTCGCTGGGTACCGCTGGATGAACCCGAGCCGTGTGCCCGGTTCCGCGCCAAGACCCGCGCGGTTGTCGTCGCCCGCATCACCGAGGCTGTCCCAGACCTCGACGCTGGTATCGCGGCCGTCATCGCCGCGGCGCTTGAAGGCGTCGCCGAAACGACGGCGCGCGCATGGACGGCGCAGCATCAACCGACCGACGTCTCGGTGTTGCTCACCATCGTCACGAACTTCTGCCTCGGCGGCCTCGAGCGGTTGGGCCGCCTCCTCGACATCGACATCGACCTGGGCTAATCGACGGCCCCCTGATTTCAGTCACCGACCGTTGCGAGGAGCCGACGTGACCCACGATTTCATTGCCCGAGCGCAAGAGCGCTCCGCAGACGATGCGCCCTATGTCCCCATTCTGATCATCGGCAGCGGATTCGCCGGTCTCGGGGCGGCGATCCGGTTAAACCGTGAGGGGCACCGCAACTTCCTTGTCCTGGAACGCGGCCCTGGCGTTGGGGGCACCTGGCGCGACAACATCTACCCCGGCGCAGCCTGCGACGTACCGTCACATCTCTACTCTTATTCGTTCGCCTTAAACCCGCGTTGGACCCGGTCGTTCTCCAGCCAGCCCGAAATAGAAAACTATCTCCGCGGCGTCGCCCACGACTCCGGCGTGCTCGACAGGCACATATTCGGCTGCCGAGTCGAGAAGGCGCGGTGGGACGACCACCAACACCGCTGGACCGTATCGACGAACCAAGGTGAGTTTCACGCCGACGTGGTGATCGGGGCATTCGGGGCGCTGGCCGAACCGACGCTGCCGGCGACGTTGAGTTCCACCCGCTTCGCCGGCGACGTTTTTCACTCCGCGCGATGGGATTACGACGTTGACGTAACTGGCAAGCGAGTAGCGGTGATCGGCACGGGTGCGTCGGCTATCCAAATCGTTCCAGCTATCGCAGACGCTGCCGCACAAGTCGATGTGTACCAGCGGACCCCACCCTGGATACTCCCGCGATTGGATCGGTCCTTCACTCGCCTCGAGCGCTGGGTCTTCGGCAAACTCCCAGGAGCGGCAAGGCTGGCCCGCGCCGCGATCTACGCGGGTCGCGAAACCCAGGTCATCGGATTGGCGAAGGTCCCGCGGTTGATGAAGCCAGTCGAGCTGATGTCGCGCGCCAAAATCTGGAATGAGATCAGGGATCCGGCGCTGCGCCGCAAGGTGACACCGAATTACCGCATCGGATGCAAACGCATGCTCATCTCCAACGACTGGTACCCGACGCTCGGCCACAACCATGTCGAGTTGGTCACTGAACCGTCTCGGGTTTGATGCCGCTTCCTTCTTTGAGAAGGATGCAGATCATGACCAAGCACTACCCGGTCGAGCAGCGCGAGCGTGCGGTGA
>NZ_QJJU01000054.1 GCF_003201655.1 Mycolicibacterium moriokaense | reverse complement strand
CCGAAGAATACGAAGCCGCCTATTACGCTCACAGCCAGACGTCCCAGCCGGCGACGCCTCAACAATGAAGCCGGCATCAAACCCGGAACGGTTCAGTCTGTGCGGTCGCGTCCCAGAAATCCGTTCGCCATTCGTCTGGGCCGAAGGCGGCCTCGTACAGCGACTCGCCGTCGGTGAGGGTCGGATCGGGGGCGAATCGGTGCAAGCCGAGCGCCTCAGATGCATCGGCGGCTGCTACGAATATGTGGGAAATCAGTTGTTCGCAATTCCGTTGTCGCATCGCGGTATAGGAGATCTACACGTCTGGGCGACAAGTGCCACGGCGCATCTGCTGCCGCAGTTCACCTGTGGCCGCTAGGGCGTTCGCTTGCTCGTTTTGGTCGGCCAGGAACTGTGACTGGTCGGCGAGGAGCTGCGACTGGTTCCGCAAGAGCCGCATTTGCCTGCCGGTAAAGACTAGGGCAGACGCGGCGATACCGGCGGCCACGCACGTACCGATCGCAACCACGCAATTACCGATCGCGGAGACTACGTTTGCGTCCATTGAGACGTGGATCTTAGCGGCGCATCCTTGTCAGCCCGCGCCGAATGGATCGAACCTGATCGCGTCGGCGCTGTCAGGTCTTTCTGTTCGAGATCCGCACTGCCGCAGGCCCATCCACGACTGAGCAGTGTGTGTTGAGCGGCGGCCTGTACACCGTCTGGTCGCAGGTGCAGCACGTCTATGTGGTGTGGCCGCCGCCGTGGCCAAGGCAAGCCGGATGGCGACCAGTGTCTCGCCGGGACCAAGCCGGTGGCCGTTGGTTATCTAGCCCCGTCCGCGGCTGACATGGCGGTTTTCGCGATTCCTTTGTCAGGTCATGTCAGTTGTGTACTTCTGAGGGAAACTCTTGAGAGCCGACGACCTCGGCCAACCGGTAGTCTGCCGATAGACGGGCGGACTGTATCAAATGCGGTGGTCTGTTTCGAGACTCGTCAGCGGACCACACTGTCGCCTGAGACAGCCAGTGCGCTGGGTCCCGATTCGTTAGCCGGCGGATGAGGCGTCAAGGTCGCGTTGGCGTAGGTGCGAACGAGGTCAACCCGATGCCCTGGTAACGGGCCATGAGCCGTTGGTACTCCCGGCGGTTCCGGGCTAGTGGGGTGTCAGTGACTCGGGTGGGTAGCCACTGGTAGGCGAGGCGGATAGCCATTGCTAGAACGGCGAACTCGCGGTCGTGGCGGCGTGTCCATGTCATGGGGACCAATGCCCGCACGTCTGGGTGCATGATGCCGAACCCGAGCACGCCGAGGACATGCCCGATCATCGGGCTGGTGAGGTTCCAGACGGGTGCAACTGGTGCCGGGATGAAGGCAGGGGGTGAGGGTCGCCGTGTGTAGCGCACGGCGCACTTTAATGTGCTCGTGACTTCCAGCTTCTCGGCCACCATCTGGTCGTAGTAGGTGCAGAGTTCGTCGTAGTTCTCGATGAGCCGCGAACTGCCGGACAGTTGCAGACCGTCGCTCAACTGGCGGAAACGGTCCCAGATCGCCTGATTGGCCGTGGCGCTGGGTTTTTCGCCGGTGATCGCGACGAAGGCGTTGCGGTAGACGAAGAAGGTGCTGATCAGAATCCAGTTCCACGACTCGGGGTTTAGCGCGCTGTAGCGGACCCCGTCTGCGCCAACCCCTTTCACGTCGCGGTGCAGCCGCACCAGACGCTTTGTTTCGGCGCGGCGGTCGGCCTCATCAGCGTGGAATATGATCTGGTCTGACGCGGCGGTGCGCAATGCACGTCCCCACGGCGCATCGCGGATGCGTCCGGTGTCGTCCAGCGCCGCCGATACCGGCGGCAGCATCGCCTGATCGAACAGGCCCGCAGCGAATAACCCTACGAACACCGAGCCGGCCACTTCCTCGAAGCGATCGGCCACATCAGCAGAGTCACACGATGCGCTCGCCGTCGGCGCAGCGGAAATCCCGGCTTCCGCGCTGTCGGTGCCGCTGGGCCTGTGAGCCACGGGACAGGTCATCGGTCGTTCTCCTTTGCCCTCGCCGGGACCGCTGCCCGGTGCATGCCACACGCTTTTGGTGTTTACCGCCACCAGAAGCTAAAGTGGTGTCAGCGTCCACCACATTGGGCCGGGAGTCAAGGGCGTGAGAGACAATGCAGGACGTGGTAGCAGCGACCCGCAGTTACGGCGGGGTCACCGCAGAGGAACGCCGCGCCCGGCGACGGGCGGCGCTGATTGACGCTGGACTGAATCTGTTCGCCGAATCCGGCGCGACTGGTGTCAGCATGCGCGCCGTATGCGCCCGCGCCCGACTTAACGACCGCTACTTCTACGAGCACTTCACCGACAGCGACGCAATCCTAGAAGCGGCTGCCCAGGACATCACCGCGCAAGGGTTGCAGACGGTGATCGCCGCGACCGTCGAGGCTGGTTCCGATGTTCGCGCCCAAGTCCACGCCGCCGCCCACGCCGCGCTCGACTTCCTGATCGACGACCCACGCCGCGGACAACTACTCCTCGGCTCGCACACCACCGAAGTACTCCAGCGGGCCCGCCTAGCCAGCACCCGAGCTATCGCCAACGCCATGTCAGCAATGGCGCAAGAAACGCTCGGGAGTGCCGCACCGCCACCGCTCGACAGCGACCTGGCAGCGTTCACGCTCGTCAGCGGCACCATGGAACTCGTCGCAGCCTGGCTACGCGGCGACTACGACATCGGACGCCAACACCTCGCCGACCTCGTGGCCGCAATGCTGTTGGTCGCGACCGACATTTCGACCGTACTACCCAAGCCCTAACGACGCGCAGTCATACCCAGTCACTGAGCACAGTGTGGGACGCCACGAGCAACCACTGACAACAAGACCGATAAGTTGTCAGCGCCTGCTCCGCAGCGACTTACCTGACAACCGCTGACGCCCACGACGCGGAGCTAGATAACGTTTGGGCAGTGCTGGGGTGCCAGGACGATCCATGCGCCGGTAGTGGAGCGCACTAACTCGCCAACACCAGCAGCCACACAAGCCACGCTAGACGTCAGAACCGCACTGCCCCATAATTTTTTTGGAAGTCATCCAATCGTTGCTCTGCCGACCTCGGTCGCTATTGGGCGCTCGGGAGGGTCGGCCCGCCAACCGCCCGTAATGGGATGACCGGGGGTGCCGTATGAGGGCAGCCAAGTCCTTTGCTTCCGACCACCAACACCAATTCCGCGCGTTGCGGCGCCCTATGCAGAGGACGAAAATCGAGGCTAGCGGGGATGTAAACCCACGAATCGTAGAAGAGGTTGCACGATGAAGCCGATGAAAATCATGGCCGAAGCGATGATCGTTGGCGTGCTTGGCTTGACCGCCGTCGGATTGGGCGCAGGCGTCGCGAACGCCACTCCACCATCGCCCGTCGCATCAGGGACACCGTGGGCACAAGATGAAGGCCACGGCCACGGACATGGCGGCTGTGGAGACGATGGATGCGGCGGCGGAAACTGGGGAAACCAAGGGAACTGGGGAGGCGGAGGCAACTGGGGCGCCCCCGGCTGGGGCGCGCCGATCGGCTGCATCAGCGGTCCAGTGGGATGGGGCAGCGGCTTCATCTGCATCTAAGCCGCGGACCGTACTGAGCCATCACACAATGTAAAGGGTCGCATAGGCGCCACAATGCATAGCGCCGATGGCATGCGATCAAAGTTAGTGATGATCCGAATTTCGGTGCGCGGCAACGCCGCGCATCTCCAGGACACCGTCGGCGAGAAGTTTGAGAGAACAACACCACGATCTTGCGGAAGGACACCGATGCACGCGCCTCGCCACACTCGCGCCATCCTGCAGGTCAGCAGCGGCCAAATCGCAGCGACCCCACAGTAATCCGTCAGCACCCATCGATACGGAGCTCACCGCGTCGACGTCCGCGCGGGCTGCCGCTGCGCGCAATTGAGTTTCATCAGCTAACCGTCTTGTTAAACAATCACCTGCCGCTTGCGAAGAACGACCAGAAAGGCCGGGCTACTTTGACAAGATTTCGGTGTGTCGTACGGTCTGTCAATCTGTCCTGCTTGCGCATCGTCGCGCTAAGAAGCAACGACCATACCTTTAGCCACTCGCTTGCTAGACGCTCGCCGTCCATGCGCGTAATCGCTTGCCACCTACACCGCGGCTCTCCGTGATGACATCGAACCCGCGCGACGAGGGCGGGTTGATTGGAGCGCCTGACTTCGCCGGAATTGAGGCGATGGCTCTTTCGACCATCGCTGCGATCGTCATGCTCGGATTGACACCGGGATTTGCGGGAATGACTGCGCCGTCGCACACCAGGAGATTCTGGTAGCCAAACACCCGATGGTCGTTGTCGACGACGCCATGCTCGGGTGTGTACGCGGCGACCGCTCCACCGAGGATGTGCGCGGTCACCGGCATGTTGAGCAGCGCCTCCGTCAACCAGGTCTGTGCGGTTCCACCGGTTCGTTCGGCCAGCCTCCGGGCAACGTCGTTGGCGACCGGCAGGAAGGTCGAGGTGGGGTTGTTCGGATCCTGGCGGGTGGTGAGCCGGAGTTGCCGGCGGAGTCGTCGCTTCTTCGGCACGAGTGATAGTGACGTGTCGGTGGTCTGCATGACACCGGTATTGAGGCTGCGCTGCGACCATCCGCGCGGATTCGACATGCGAACGAATCGGATTGGGTGCCTCACGATTTGGGCGAGCAGTTTAAGGGGCCGGTGATTCTCGTCCCGTCACCGGTGAGGAAAGTGAACATCAGGCCCATCGCGTCGCCGCCTGGTCCGTAGGTGACGGCTTCGACGTGGCTGTCCTTTGGTGGGATGCATGCTCGAGGTGATGGAAACGGTGCGGTCCGGCTCAGCAGCGTAGCGTCGCTCGCACGCCCGGCACATCTGATACGAGGAGAGTGGACACCCATGGCAGATCAGAAGAAGCCGAACATCGTCATGATCATGGCCGACGATGTGGGCACCTGGAACCTGAGCGCTTACCACCGCGGAATGATGGGTGGGTCCACGCCCAACATCGACAGGATCGCCAAAGAAGGTGCCCTGTTCACCGACTACTACGGTCAGCAATCGTGTACAGCGGGTCGTGCCGCGTTCATTCTTGGTCAGACTCCTTTCCGCACAGGCCTGTTGAAGGTCGGTATGCCCGCCGCCAAACAAGGCATACAGGATTCAGACCCCACGATCGCCGAACTGCTCAAGCCCCATGGCTACGCGTCGGCGCAGATCGGAAAGAACCACCTGGGCGACCGCAACGAATACCTGCCCACCGTCCACGGCTTCGACGAGTTCTACGGCATCCTGTACCACCTCAACGCCATGGAGGAGCCATACGACGCGGAGTATCCGAAGGACCCCGAGTTCCATGCCCGGTTCGGTCCGCGCAACATTCTGGACGCCAAGGCGACCGACGTCGATGACCCCACTGAGCACCCTCGCTGGGGCAGGGTCGGCAAGCAAACGATCGCTGATGGCGGTCCGCTGCCTCCGCACCCGGGCATGGACCCGGCGGCCAAGACCAACATGGAAGACGTTGATGCCGAGATCGTTCGGCGATCGCTGGATTTCATCGACCGCTCCGCGGCGGCGGACACCCCGTTCTTCCTCTGGCACAACTCCACGCGCTGCCACGTCTGGACCCATCTCGCCCCACACTGGCAGGGCAAGAGCGGGTTCGGCCTGTTCGCCGACGCGATGATGGAGCTAGACTGGGAAGTCGGGCAGATTCTGGACAAGCTGGACGAACTCGGCATCGCCGACAACACCATCGTGCTGTTCACCAGCGACAACGGCGCCGAGATCTTCAGCTGGCCCGATGGCGGCAACCACCCTTTCCGAGGCGAGAAGGGCAGCACCTACGAGGGCGGATTCCGCGTGCCCATGGTGGCCAAGTGGCCTGGCGTCATCGAGCCCGGCACCATCGTCAACGAGATCATGGCCCACGAAGACTGGCTGCCAACGCTTCTCGCCGCAGCCGGTCAGCCAGCCGCGAAGGAAGACCTCTTGACGGGCCTGCAGGCCGGCGACAAGACCTTCAAGGTCCACCTCGACGGCTACAACTTCCAGCCCTACTTCACCGGCGACGTCGACGAAGGACCTCGCCGCGAGATCTTCTACTTCAGCGACAACGCTGACCTCATGGCCGTGCGATACAACGCCTGGAAGCTCAACTTCAAGACCATCATCGGCAACCTCTTTACCGGCAAAGAGGATTCGACCAACGTTCCCGTGGTGACCAACCTCCGACAGGACCCGTGGGAACGGTATCAGACTGAGAGCCTGCTGTATGGCCGCTGGTGGGGTGAGAAGCTGTGGACGATGGTGCCCGCAGTAAACATCGTCGGCGAGTTTCTCGCGACGTTTGTCGAGTACCCGCCCAGCCAGGCTTCCGGCACGCTCAGCGTCGAAAAGGCGCTCACGATGTTGCAAGAAGGAACCCGTAAGAACTGACCACAAACCGCAGAGCCAGGATGCTGAAGTGATCGGTTTTTCCATGGCCCGCCGTTACGAAGGAGACTTGATGACTCACTACTTTCGGTCGCTAGCGGCGTCTCTTGGCGTCGTCGCGGCGCTAGTGGCCACGCCCACCGCTTTCGCCACAATTCAGACGACCGCACCCAGTTGGGCAGACGTGTGCGCCGGCGCGGGCGGCCGACACGTTGATGTCAGCGCATGCGGCGACCCCGTCGCCAATGCCGTCGACGCCCCACCGCCGCCTGAAGACGTGCCTCCGCCACCGCCCGAAGATGCGCCACCGCCACCCAACGACGCTCCTCCACCGCCGGAATACATCCCGCCCCCGCCACCACCGGGCCCCGATGTCACCGCCTGCGCCGATGTCAGCGGTCGCCACGTCAGCGTCGGCGGCTGCGGCTAGTCGCCTCCTGCCCGCCGCTTTAGGCGCCGACAATGTCGCGGGATCTCCGGATTCGTGCTCGAGCGCGCCCGTCGCTTCGTCCCGGGTCCGGTGGCGTCGTGCGGACTACTGTCGGCGCCGCCGCGCCGATTTGCCATTAGGTATAAACGGTCTGACGACTACAGCCCGCAGACTGTGTGACCCGCACCGGTCGCCGCGCGGAACAACGCTGGCCGTCTATAGGTAAGCGGTTCCACCGACGAAACTTGCCGTGTCCGTTACATTTTCACAGCAACATTCAGGCAACATCCAGGAAGACCGGTCTCTACGCCAAGCTCCGACCGGCCGGGGCGGTGGCCGCTATACCATGCGTCCGACGACCCCGTCGAGCGCGGTGTTCTGCTCGAGTGGTGTGCCTTTCGACTAAGTCACCGTAAGGGTGTGCCGGCTCGGATGACGTCCGTGGTCATTGACAGGACGGCGCAGCGGGCGAAAAGTCTGGATTGACAACAGAAGGAAGTCTGCGATGAAGCAATGGTTCCGTCGCCGGGCCGCGGTCGCTGTATTCGTCTTCGCAGTGACGTCAATGATGGCACTCACGACCAGTTCTGTGGCGGTGAGCCAGCCCCCGCCGTGGTGCCCTGTCGGCTGGTACTGGGACAACTACACGAGATCGTGCCAACCCGTACGCGCACCCACTGTCACCGCGTGCGTTAGCGCCACCGGCAGGCGTGGATACGTCAGCGGTGGCGTCTGCATCGGGAACTGATAGCTGAGCGACGCCGGTTGCGGCTGCTGGTCTCTGAGAAGTTAGGTGGCGGATATGGGGATCGCAGGGTTTCGGGTGTACTTACGACGCGGCCGGACTAGAAGGGATGGGGCAGCATGAAGATTCCGGTGATCGCGGTCGCCGGCTCGGCGGCGACAAGCCTGATCGTGGGTGTGTCGGTCGTCGGCTGCGCCAGCAACAAGTCACCGACGACATCGGCGTCGGGATCGGCCGCTTCATCGGGCAGCAGCAGCGCGACATCGAGTTCGAGCACCCCGGCATCGAGTTCGAGCAGCGCGGCAACCGCCGACTACACCGCTCTATTGATCAAAGCCAGCGACATCACCCTGCCCGGCGACACCTTCACCGCGCAGCCGCCGATCCAAAACCCCAACGGCCAGCCCGGTATCGCGCAGATGTTCAGCAACCAAAACGACACCCGCCACATCGGCGACACCATCCTTATCCTGCCCGATCCTGACCAGGCCGTGAGCGAGCTGGACCAAGAAAAGGTCGCACTGGGCAATATGGTCACCGGCGGAACGCCCGCACCGGCGCCGGTGGGCACCGACGGAACGATGGTCTCCGGCGCTGCACCGGACGGATCCAAGGCAGTCACCGTGTTGCTGTTCACCGAGGGCAAGGCTTTCGTCAACCTCGAATTTGATAGTGCCCCCAACGATCCGGTGCCGCCCGCGTTCGTCACCGACGTCGGCCAAAAGCAAGACACCGCGATCAAGAACGGACTACACGGCTAACCACACGAGAAAAGACAACAGCAGCTACTACTCGCGAATCTTCATTGCATCTCGACACCTCAGCTGTCGAGATGCAGCGAAGATTGACAAGACGCGCGTGGGTACTTTGACAAGACTCGGGCGTGTCGCGGAGGCTTAATAATCTTCGCTGCAAAAGCACCCCGCTAATGACGACAAGGTCAATTAGCCGTGTCACGATGCCCTCAATTAACAGATTTCCGAACGCATTTCGAACGTAATCGGGCGCATGGATAATTTGCTCTCTGGTCCCGCTGCTGATCGTGGCGGCCTCACTCAGCCGTGCCCGACGGGGGTCGGGCGAGTCGGGCGTGGGTCGCTGGAGTTGCGCGGCGCTGTGTGACCGGGCGTGTCGGGTCGCGATCAGGACGGTGACAGACAGGGCCAGTAGCGCGGACTCAACCACGAGACTTAGGACACCGAGTGGTTCGGTCCAGCTGCCGATGTCGTCGTCGTAGTTCGGTAGTCCGGGACCGCGGGAAAGCGCATATCCCAGCAGGGGTCCCGCCGAGACGAATGTGGCTGCGATGGTCCATGCGGTAGCGCTCAACCGTGACGCGAGCGGCAATAGCAAGGCCGCGCCGGTGAGCACGGACGCGCCCTCTAGGAGGTAGTAGCCGACGCCGACATAGTCGGGGGTTTTCGAGCCGGGGAAACCGCCTTGGTCGGCGATGTGGATTCCCGCGACCGCCAACGCCAGTGCGGCACCTGCGAATCGTGTGACCAACGCCGTCGTGGCACGGAAAGGATCAGACATGTGCACACTCCTCTGCCCTTCTACACGCATCACCACGGAAGTTCGTTCAACGCAACGTGATTCAGCAACCCGAATCAATTCACGCTAGCGAAGATGTTCAGCGCGATATCTCGACGGACTGCCGGAGAAAAGCTGGCGGCCACCACCACGGCGTCGTAAATAGCCGGGGCGACAACGGGATTGAGATCAACCCGGTCGTGGGCGATAGAGCCGCCGGTGTGGCGGCCGTGAACTGACTTGCTGTCTCGCTGTCTGCCGAGATTCGCTACCGTTTGCTAGCGCAATCACATCTAGCGAGTTTGCTTTGAACCTGCTGGGGGTCGTAACTCGTTTACAGAGTAGGTCGGAGGCTCAGCATGGCTCAACAAAGGAGTGACCATGACTACTCGGAACGCAACGGTCAAGAGATTTGCGGGTATGGCCGTGATGGCGACAGCGATGACAGCGGTAGGTTTGGGCCTGGGCTCAGGCACGGCCCAAGCCAACACAAACCATCCCTGCCCGCCCCGGCACACGATGTTCTGCAATCAAATCCCAACCCACCTGCAAAACACCGATAACTTCTTCGACGGCATCCAGGGTGTGTTTCGTGTCGGCGAGGGTACCCGGTTTGATCACAGGGTCGACCGGTTCTTCGGCGTGAAGTAGACGAGAAGCGCTTGCCGGCAGCGACGCTGGGGTCGGGTTCAGCGCGGATGCTAGATCGACGATGGTGGCGGTGCACGGTGCTCCGTTGGCATACATCGTGATCAGCGCCGTGCTTTCATCGTGCGCCCCCGTTCGCGCAGCGCGGTGGTGATTACCCGACGGCCGGGCACCGCCGACCCAGTTGCCGATGGTTGCCGAAACACTGTGGCGCGCATGCCAACATCCCGAGATAGTGGACTATCGCGACATCATCACCGACAAGTGGGCACCTAAACGAAGTGTTAAGCGCAGCCATCGCCGAGCGGGGCAGCGTGGGCCAGCCCGGGTAGCAGGGCGGCCGCTGTCGCCACAGCCCGTTTTGGGTTGTGGTGCGTATCTGTGTGCGTGCCTTGCAGTGGCGCGAAGAACCCTAGCCGCGCCCGAAACCCGTTGATACCCACGCGCAATCGGTCCGGACGTACCCAGCAACGATCAGGCCGCGGGCACCGATGTAACCGATAGGACGAGGTGTCCAAATAGGAGATAAGGGGGCGTGTCATGCGTCCATCATTAGTTTTCATTACAACGGCCATGGCAGCGAGTGTGGCGCTGGGCGCACCGGCAGGCCTCGCGTCTGCTGCGCAGTCAGCCACCGAAACCATCGGCTTGCTGGAGGCCGAAGGGTATCACGTATACATCGACCGGATCGGCAGCGACCCGCTCAAGCAGTGCACCGTGACCAGCATCCGCAATCCGCAGACCGTGACCAGGCTCGTCCGTGTGGACCGCGGGAGCAGGCGCGGCGGCGGCGGCGACGACAACTTCGATGTCATCGTCGTGGTCGTCAGCAAGTCGATTTCGGTGTCGCTGGACTGTACTCACTGACCCGCGGGCGTCGTTTGCTTCCTCGGGCCTTGTCCATTTCACGGGACCGTCAAATCCAGCAGGCCCGTCGGGGGCCCGGCGGTATCGGAAGGAGCTTGAGTGCTGCAGATTCGTGCTGCGAACCGCCCCGCATCGAATCCTTCGGCGAACGGCCCGGGAGTCCAGAACCGTGATGTGGATCGCTCACCGAGGTGTAGCTCGACGAGAAGAGAGTGACTGCCAAGGAGTTCCCCTTGCAGTTCTCCCCTACCACGCTCAGCGGTACACCACTCAGCCGTGCAAGCCTGCAGGGTAAGCCGGCCGGCCAGCCGCTCACTGATGGGCGATGGCTTACCCAGCTCGGCCGGCGATCTGCGTCATCGGGCTTTCAATGGGCTCCCTCGCATCCCGGTCGTGGCGACCTCATGTGCTGCCACGCTCATCGATGATGACATCGCGGGCGACGGCGAACAGCCATGCCCGCGCCGACGTGTCGCTGTAGTCCGCGATCTCAGGGTGTTGCCAT
>NZ_QJJU01000053.1 GCF_003201655.1 Mycolicibacterium moriokaense | reverse complement strand
ACCGCGTGGCTGCGCACCTCCATCCGGGATCGCGACCTGCCCACATTCGACCCCACATTCCTCGACGAGCCGGGCACGACGCTCTACGTGCTGTCTCCGTCGGACGGCACCGTCGCACCACTGGCCGTCACACTGATGGAGCAGCTGATCCGGCGACAACGCATCAAGGTCGCGCAGTGGGAGGCGTATCCGCGCATCGGCATGTTCCTCGACGAGCTGCCCAACACCCCGCTGCCCAAGATCCTGCAGTACTTCGCCGAAGCCCGCGGCCTCGGTGTGTCGATCTGCGCTGCCGCGCAGGCGAGTTCACAGCTCGATGTCGTTTACGGCGCGCTGCAGGGGCGTGCCATCCGCGACGTCGTTCCCGCCACCTTGATCATGTACGGAGCACACGAGGAAGAGCTGATGCGCTCGGCTGCGTTCTGGGCCGGCAAGACCACTCGCAGCCAGCAGTCCTACGGTCACAACCTCGACGACAAGACGACCTCGCGTCAGTTCGGCAACGCCCTTGAGCCCGAAGAGCTCAGCCCCCGCAACCTGGGACAGGCCCGACTGCTGGTGCGCGGCACACCAGGTCAGATGGTGGAGCTCCTCGAATGGAGCGACTTTGTGAAATACCTCGACGAGCTGCGCGGGGCGCGTGCACTCGCCGTCGGCTGTAGTTTCTCAAACTGAGTGTCATTGTCTCAGTTGAGATGTCATCTCGACGTCATATATGACATGTACCGCCACCAACCTCGCCCGGACCGCGGTGCTGTGGGTTTCGTCAAGTAGTTTGGCCCCGGCGTTCTGCACCGATTTCGGCCCCACCTGGATTCGAGATGAACGCGCAGACGTCGCATGTGCTCAACAGATCAACAGGCGGCGTGCTTCGCGAGTATCGGGCCGGTGAGCGAATGCCTTGATCGGGTCATCGGTCTGGCGGGTCTGCAGAGAATTGGTGCAGCGCAACGACGCACCGAGGCGCTAGATTGCGCGAAACCGCGGTATGGCTAGCTGCCGCTCCCAGCGGACAGCCAGGTGCAGAGGTCCGCGACGAACACCTGCAACTCATATTGCGAAACGGGCGTGCGGCCTGGACTGGCCAGAGTCCGCATGATGAGCTCACCGATGAAGGGATGTATGCCAGCCGGATCGCGCGCTTCCTTTCCAGTTGCGATCGGCTGTCGATCGATTGGCGCCGGCTGGAGTGGGAAGCGTTGCGCGCGTACCGCGATCAGCTTGCGCGGGAGTTCCTTGAGCAGGTGGGAAGGCTGAAGGCCGCCACTGTGAACGCCCATACGCGCTGCGTTGTCGACTTCTGTGTGTTGTGAACCACCGTTAATGCCAGCGGCGTCAGCCGTTTGTCCCGGGCGGGCCCAGAAAGTCGGTGGTTTGGTGGGGGAAGGCGGGATGCGGCGTTGGGTGGACGCTGCTCGGCGGCGCGGGAGTGCTTGAAGGGTGCGTGCTGGTTTCCGGAGGCTTCGGCGGGGGTTCGACTGTTGTCGTGATGTTCGCTGATGAGGTGCTCGGCGGCACGCTGGAGGGGGCCTGCGTTGTGGCTGGTGAGTTCGTGCGGGTCGTGGAGGGGGCCGCAGTAGGTGCGGTGGTGGTGATCGGGATTGTTGGCACGACGGCGACGGTGGGGCCGACTGACTCGCGGGACACTACGAGAACCGCCGACACCACGATGCCGACCGCGACGACCCCGATGGCGCCGAGTGCGATCACGGTTGACACCGCGCTGTACCAGGGCTGCTGCGGGGGTTCAGTGGTTGGGCCGGAAATGTCGTGATCAGCGTCGAGTCCGTCAGTAACGCCGGTGTCATCCCACAGGTGGCGGGGTTCCCCCGGGGGTTCGTTCTCCGCCACGTGATGGTCCTTACGTAGGCCGCTGTCATTTGGCAGGGCTGTTTGTGGTTTGGGGGTGGCGTTCGCGCCCCGCGTACTTGGCTTCTTCGCGTTGCGACAGCGTCGGCACCCTCGTCGGGGATCGTCTCGGATCCCGTCAGTTGCCGCCGGTGTCGGTGCCTGGCGCTTCGGTTTTGGTTCCGACGATAGTGAAGTTCTCGTCGAGTTGGACGTCGACTTGGCTGCTGTCGGGGAGTGTCACCTCCACTTGGTACAGGCTCTCCTCGTCGCCGATCTTGGTTTCGGTGACGGTTCCGCCGCCGGTCTGGGCCAACGCGGCGGCGCTGGCCTGCGCCAGTGCCTCTCCGGTGATCGGCACTTCCGGATCACCGGGTGACGCCCCGGCGACACCGATACCGACCGCGACCACGACGCCGACGGCGGCTACCGCAAGTCCGACATGTTTGATTCTCATTGACGACTCCTTCGCTGAAACCTGGTGCGGTAAGGCTGACACCGACCACCTGACAGCAGCCTGAACGGCCTGACGCGTGTTTTAGCTGTCGCTGGCGGGCACGCTCACCGTGATGCGAGCGCCGCCGAGCGGCGATCGGGAGATCGCTACCGAGCCACGGTGCGCCCGGACGATCTCGTCGACGATGGCCAGGCCCAGACCGCTGCCGCCGTCATCACGGGAGCGCGATTCGTCGAGCCGAACGAATCGCTGCAGCACCCGTTCTCGTTCCGTTTCCGGAATACCCGGCCCGTCGTCGCCGACCGTCAACAGCACGTCGCTGCCGCGATCGGCGAGGGTGATGTCGATCCGGCTCGTTGCGTGCCGGGCGGCGTTCTCACCGAGGTTGCGCAGCACACGGCGTAGCGCATCGGCGTTCCCGTGCACCCGGGCCGCCCCGACGGCCGATGTGTCCACCCGTAACGAAGTGGTCGCCCGAAGACGGCTCGCCTCCTCGAAGACCAGGTCGTCGAGGTCGACCGGTGCGCGCGGCGGCGGGACGTGTTCGTCCGACTGGGCCAGCAGCACCAGGTCCTCGACCAGCCGTTGTATCCGCAGTTCCTCGGCCAGTACCACCTCGGCCAGTTCCTCGGTGGTCGTTCCGTCGGGATGTGCGAGCGCGACCTCGGCGTGCTGGCGGATCGTGGTGATCGGCGAGCGCAACTCGTGGGAGGCATCAGACACGAAGCGGCGCTGACTGTTTCGGGCATCTTCGAGCCGGGCCAGCATCCGGTTCATGGTCGCGGCCATTCGGCCGATCTCGTCGTCGGCATCCGGCTGCGGAACCCGGCGGTGCAGCTGTGCGGCCGAGATCTCGTCCACCTCGCGACGAATCGCCTCGACCGGGGCCAGCGCCCGGCCAACCGTGAACCAGGTCGTGACCGCCACCACCAACAGCAGCAGCGGCAATCCGATGATCAGCAGTTGGGTCACCAGCGCGGTGGTCTCGAAGACACCGATCAACGCCCTGGCCACCAGGACTGTTCGTGGGCCGGCAGGGGTCTGCGCGCCCTCCGCGACCGCCATGAACGCCTCATTGTCGAGCGGAGTGAGGACCTGCGCGGACTCGCCCGGCCGCAAACGCGCCACTGCGGCTTCACCGGTCACATTGCGGCTCGACGCCAGCACGGAGCCGTCCGGGCCGAGCACCTGAATCAACTGCTCGTCGCTGGGGGCAACCTCCAAGATCGGTGGCTGCCCGGAATCAAGTTGGCCCGCTACCTCGAGCGCCTGTGCGCCCGCAGAATCTTTGACCTCGTCTATCAACGTGCCGCGCAGCACGGTGAGAAGCACCATCGCGCCGGCGACAAGCGCGATGGCGACAAATACGGTCGCGACGGCAGTGGTGCCCGCCCGAACCGTGCCGACTCGGGCACGTATCCGGCGGGCCGCGGCCACAAGGCGGTCAAACACGATCGACTACCAGCCGGTATCCGGCGCCCCGAATCGTTTCGATCACGGGTCGATCGTTCGACCGATGCAGCTTCGTGCGCAGTCGTCGCACATAAACCTCGATGATGTTCGGTTCACCATCGAAGTCGAAGTCCCAGATGTGATCGAGGATGTCCTTCTTCGGCAACACCTCACCAGGATGGTGCAGGAAGTACTCCAGGATCGCGAATTCGCGTGGCGTCAAACCGATCTGCACGCCACCTAACCAAACCTGGCGTGTCGCCGGATCCAGCCTCAGGTCGCCGACCTGGAGCACGGTGGGCCGTGGGCGCGCCCCCCGGCGCATCAGCGCCCGCAGCCGGGCGAGCAGCACCTCGTAGGAGAACGGTTTGGCCAAGTAGTCGTCGGCACCGGTGTCCAGGCCCTCCACCTCGTCCCAAACGCCGACCTTGGCGGTGAGCATCAGGATCGGGGTCCAATTGCTCTCGCTGCGCAGGGTCCGGCACACCTGGTAACCGTTCGTCCCGGGCAGCATGACGTCGAGAACGATCGCGTCGAACGGGTTTTCCCGCGCCATCCAGAGGGCGTCGGGGCCGTTGTACACGACATCGACGGCGAAGCCCTCCGCCTCGAGCCCTTTGCGCAGGCCCGCGGCGAGGCGCCGCTCGTCTTCGACCACCAGTAGGCGCATTGCCAACAACTATCGCAGTCCCGACCTGACGTACCGCTGAAAACCTACAGCGTGGCTTGATCGCGGTTCTCAAGTGCGGTTTGTCAACCCGCGGCGGCAGTTGGGAGGGGTAGACGGTAGATGGTTGGACGCGGCATCCGAAGTCGCGCCGCCCGCGAGGCGATAGCACTGCCGAACATGCTCATGACGCCGCCGGTCGCGGCGAGGAACTCCGTACAGCGCGGTCCGAAGCCGGTCCACTCGAACGCGCGGTGCAGGCCCGCCGGATCGCCGGGCATTACCGAATGAGTCACCGCCACAGTCGGTTCGGCGTCAAACACGGTGTAGTGTTCGACTGCCCGGTTGGCGATCCGACGTCCACACATTCGATTTTCGGGACAAGAACCTTTGTCCGGCATTGATCTACGACAACCAGACAACCCGGCTCCGACACTGGGCTTGTCGATGAACCGTTAGCGGTTCGCCGTTGATAGCTCCCGCACGGGAATTGACCGGGCCCGGGGGCTTCTGGCGACCGCAAACGCCTGTTCAGCGCGGATTCAGCCGTGCCCCCGCATGGTGAATCCCGCATACCCCGTCAGCCAACGAGGAGGAACCCCGATGATCCGGACCCAGCGCGCACCGACCCGTCCCGCGGCAGTCGCCCTAGTGCTGTCGATGATCGCTCTCACCGCAGCGTGTGCCGGCACCTCACCGGCTCCCAGCACGTCGATCGCCGCGCCCAACCCCTCGGCACCGGCCCCCGCCCCGTCGAGCGCCGGGCCGAAGAAGATCACCGATCCCTACTCACCGACGATCGACCCGTCGGCGTTCTCGACCACGATCAACAACCCTTACTTCCCCCTCACACCGGGCACCCGCACCATTTACCAGGCAGCCAGCCCCGACGGGCTTCAGCGCACGACCACCGAGGTCACCCGGGACACCAAGAAGATCATGGGCGTGGACACCGTGGTAGTCCACGACTTCCTCACCCTCGACGGCAAGCTCATCGAAGACACCTTCGACTGGTACGCCCAGGACCGCGACGGCAACGTCTGGTACTTCGGCGAAGCCACCAAAGAGTTCGCCGACGGCGCCGTGCATACGAAAGGATCCTTCGAGTCCGGCGTCGACGGCGCGCTACCCGGCATCATCATGCCCGGGCGCCCCCAGATCGGCGACCAATTCCGGCAGGAGTTCGCCAAGGGAGTCGCCGAGGACACCGGCGAAGTGCTCAGCCTCACCGGCAGCGAGACCACCCCGCTCACCGGACCGGTCAACGACCTGCTCGTGACCAAAGACTCCGACCTGCTCGACCCCGCCGCCCCGACCGAGAACAAGTACTACGCCCGCGGTGTCGGGCTCGCCCTCACCCTGACCGGCCCCGCGGAGCGGGAGGAGGCCATCGCCGTCGAGAAATTCTGACCCTCGCCGGAGCACTAATCGGCCCGCCTAGTTTCCGTCCGCCAGTGCGGTTGCCCTTACCAAGTCGCACCCCAGATCGAGCTGAGAAACACAGACAAACGACAGTGCGACAGCGCACTCATGCCCACTCGCGGTTCGTCAGCAGCCACAACACCGTGGCTACGTTGTGAACTCAGCCTCACCACGGCCGGCTAACGCGGCAGTCCCGGCGCTCGCGCAGGCCCACCCGGCGGCGCCACTGGCCCCACCCGACTGCACGTATGCGTTCCCCGGCAATTTCGGCCTCGAACAGGACAACGGCATCAGCGTGGACGTGCCAACGAACGGTGCGCAGGTGATCGGCCGGGGTTCGTACCAGATCATCGGCAAGACCGACCCGACGTTCGGGAACTTCTCGGGTCCCTACAGTCGAGGTGGAACGGCGATATCCGGACGCGACGTACAATTCACCGCGAACTGGCAAAGCGGGCCCGGTGCCGGCCTCAGCAACCACTACACCGGCCACATCAACGACGACGGGTCGGTGAGCGGCACCACCGTTAACAACCTCAACACCACGAACACCTGGCACGGCGACGAGAACGTGATACCCAGCTGCACCGTCACCGCACAGGCACCACCCGACCAAGGCGGCGGCTCCAACTCCAACCCGGGCTCCAACACCAATCCGGGCGGCAACCCCAATCCGGGCGGCAACCCCGGCGGGGCTCCGCAGCCGCCGAAGGACGCTGTGAAGATCGACGTCCAGAACACGCCGATCCAGGTGATCGTGACGGTTACGAACACGTCGGCACTGGCCGGTACGTGCGATTACGACGCGAAACCGACGAGCAATCCGTTTGGCGTATTGCCACCAGTTCAGCAAAGCTCCGATATTGGCGCCAACGGCACCACCAAGTTCGGTCCCTTCCCACCCGTTCCGATCGGATCCAGCTACCACGTGGTGGTGTCGTGCCACGGCAATTTCAACGGCCAGGATGTTGTGTTCGGTACCGCCTCACAGGACGTGCCGGGCATGGGCATCTGACGACCGCGTGCCGCTACGTGCACGGTAGCCGGAACGGACTGGGCCGACAGTGTCGCGCTGCCCCTCAAGGGGATTAGAGCCGGGCCGGCTACCGTCCGGTGGCCTTCCGCCACCACGCCAGTGGCAAGCAGTCTCAGGCGATCTGTCACACGGAAACCGATGTGACGTTCTAGTCACCTCCGAATGGCAAATCCGAATTGACGTCGCACACCTGATGGCTGGCGGCCCGCTGTTCCGATCCACCGCCCGGCAGCCACGTGATCGTCACCGCTAAGCCGACGGCAGTACGTCAATGCCGATCGACCAAATCGCCACCGTACAAATCGTTTCCGCTGACACCGGAAACGTACGAATGCAGCGCACCCTGTGACTCGGGGCCGCCGAATCAATGTACTCAGCGCCCCGCCCGCCGGTACGAATTCGTGTTACGCGCTGCCTATCAACGCGGCTGAAGCTCAGGCGATACGGGCCACCTTTAGCTGTCCTGGCTCACCGGCGATAACTGCGGGCGGAACGCCGCAGTGTCATTGCGGCGCGACCCTCATTTCGCGAAGCTGCAGCCCTAACTCCCGCAGGGCGTCGTGCAGCCTCGACTTCACTGTCTCTTCCGCAATGTGGAGGTCGGCGGCTATCTGGGCGGTTGTGCAGCCCTGGTAGTAGGCGCAACGAACCGCGGCGCGATGGTCAGCTGGCAACTGCGCCAACGCGTCGCCGAGCAGCAAGCGGTCGACGGCGGCGTTGACTTCCTCGGGCGCGGCGTGATCAGGCCACGCCGAATCGGGAGCGCCGATTTCGTTCGACAAGCCCGCGCTGCGCTGCTCGTCGATGATCATGTTGCGGGCGACGGTGAACAGCCACGCCCGTGCCGATGGCGCAGCGGAATCGGCGACTTGAGGTTCTCGCCTGGCGCGCAGCACGGTTTCCCGTACGACGTATGCTGCGCGGGCGCGGTTACCTGTGAGAAGCAAGGCGTACCGGCCCAACGCGGACGCATGCTCCTCGTAGATCCCCCGCAATTCGCCGGAATCCGGCCCGTCCATCCCGCGCTCCCGCCGGTAACGCCCTACGGCATTCCCCGGACCCGATAACTACCACGAGGTAGCACCGTGACTGGTTCACCAACTTCCGGAAACCGCGAGCCTTATTTCGCCGTTGCGGTCGTGGTGGGGTTACCCGGCGGGGGCGATGTGGTGGCGACACTACGCGAGGCGGTCTTGGGAGCCGCGCGAATTCTGGTCGGCTCGCGCGTTCTGCGCCACGGCGTGCCCGGCGAGTGGCGCCTCTTCGCCGCCGCTTCTTCTTCGTAAGGACGAGCGCCGAAGATCAGTGTGCTGCATTGCAACTCGCATCAGTCGAACTGGCAATGGTGCGTGTTGTAGAGGTGCGAGTTGGCTGTGTCAAGGTAAATCGGCCCCTCTGTGACAAGGGTAAATGACCCCATCGTGGGGTTCTAGACCTGGCCCGATTCATCTGTCGATGAGGATGGACGCGGCGATGTACGCTCGCCTTACCTGTATGGAGACGGGCTAACCAGGATGTTCGAGCTGGTCCAAACGTCAGTGTCGTGTGTAAGACACTGCCGCGATGGCGGTTTCGCGGTGCACATTTAACCGATGACACCCTACCGGCGGATTTCTGCGATCCCGTCGGACGCGGGCCTGACGGACCCGGGGACCGAAGACCTCCACTGTCGTCGTGACCGCGCTGTCCGATCGAGTAATCGTCCACGCCGAAGGCAGACTTGACGCAACCCGTTGGTTGCCATAATATCGCAACCAACCGATTGCTACTGGATGGAGGAAGCATGGCATTCCCTGATCGCATCGAGCGAACCGTCGAGATCGCTCACTCGCCGGCCAAGGCATGGGCGGCGCTGACCACGGCCGAAGGATTGAGCGCCTGGTTCGGCAAGGACGCCACAATCGACCTGTGCCCGGGCGGCGTGGCCCGAGTGACGGGGGCCAGCGGCCGCACCTACGAGTTGCGGGTGGAGCGAGTCGAGGAGCCGAGGATGTTTGGCTACACCTGGCCGATCGATGGACTGCCTGCGGGCGATCCGCGCCGCACCTATGTTGAGTTCACACTAGAGCCAAGCGGTACGGGCACACGGGTAACCGTTGTTGAGTCCGGTTTCGCGCAGCTTGCCGAGGACGCCCACCGCACGACTTACGACGGCCACACCGAGGGGTGGGCGACCAAGCTGGCCGGACTCGCCGACTACGTCGTTGCCGCGGCCTGACATCGAGGCGATCGCCGAGCAGGTCTTCATCGCCCTGGCCGATCCGACCCGGCGCGCCATCCTGGCGGCGCTGGCGTCGGGCGGTCCCGCGACGGCCACGGACCTGGCGGGCCGGCTGCCGATCACTCGCCAGGCGATTGCCAAGCACCTCACCCTGCTGACCGAGGCCGGTTTGGTAGCGGCCGAACCCGGTGAACGGCGCCGCGTGCGGTACCGACTGCAGTCGGCGCCGATGCAAGTGGCGCAACAGTTTCTGGCCGCTTTGGCGCGCGACTGGGACGGCCGGCTCGACGCCCTGCGCGACCACCTCGACGGCGATTTCGCCAGACGAGGCAAAGAAAGTAAGGACAGGCCATGACCGTTCACCAAACTGGAACACCCGCGGAGTGGCTTGCCGCCCGGCTGGAGCTGCTCGAGGCGGAGAAACAACTGACCCGGCTCGGCGACGAGGTATCGCGGCGACGGCAGCAGCTGCCATGGGTGCGGGTCGACAAGGACTACCGCTTCGAAACTGACGAAGGCACAGCGTCACTCACCGATATGTTTCGGGGACGCTCGCAGCTACTCATCTATCAGTTCATGTTCGGACCCGACTACACCGCAGGATGCCCATCCTGCTCGGCGATCGCCGACGGCTTCAACGGCTTCGCGGTCCACCTCGCCAACCACGACGTGACGATCTGCGCAGTGTCGCGCGCTCCACTGGACAAAATTCAGGCGTACCAGCGGCGAATGGGCTGGAGCTTCCCATGGGCATCCTCCCACGGCAGCGACTTCAACTTCGACTTCGGGGTGGCACACACCAAGGAGGGATGGGAGGCGGGAGCCGTCAAATACAACTTCCGTGAGGAGGATCTGCGACCAGCCACAGTAGACGAAAAGCGTTCCCGCGATGCCTTCACCGCGTCGATCGTCGGCACGGACTGGGAGACGTACCGACGAGAGGGGCCCGGCATGAGCGCTTTCGCCCTGGAGGAAGGCACCGTTTATCACACCTATTCGACGTACGCGCGAGGACTGGACGCCCTATGGGGCATGTGGCAGTGGCTCGACCGCGCACCGCTCGGCCGCAACGAGACCGGCCATTGGTGGCACCGTCACGACGAGTACGACCACCAGTGAGTGTCACGCCTCTTGGCGGCCCCGTCAGCTGCAGCTCCTTGATCGCGGGCGGATCATGTTCGGATAGATCGACTTTCGCCGTGAAGGTGTCATCCCAACCATCCTGGTCGAGCAGGCCGTCGTCGACATGATCACCGAACAACGGACTTGGTTGAAGGCGAAATACCCTGAGCTGCACCCCGATACCTCTGTCCCGACAACTGTAGGGTCTCACTTCCGACTGCCAATCCCGTTGCCATGACCTGGATAATTCGCGGTTGTCTCAGTTCGATCAAGCGACGGTTCGTCTCAGCTGCGCTTCCATTCCTACGGGTCACACTTCGAGGGCGACCGACGGCATGTGGGCAAAGGTCACCTGTGCGCCGAGTCGCCGGTAGGTGTCGACGCCGTTCACAACGGCACTCGCTGTGGCGGCAGGAAGTGTCCCCCGGCGCGACGTTCACAGCCACCGGAGGTTGACCTGGTGCCGCCATTGCCGCGATTTCCGTCGGCGTATGCGTGATGCGTGTTTCGAGTGTTCGGGTCCCTTGCGACACCGAGCCCCCGTAGTGGGCTCTGAAGCCTCAAAGCCCCGATCGTTATCTGCATTGATTGCACAGGCGAAAGTCACTGCAGCACAGTATGATACCGAATACGGCGTAGTTACCTGACGTAATCGAAACCGGCTCGCGCGTGGGAAATCCAGGCCTCAAGGTAGCGGTCTCGCTCGATGTCGCCGGGTGTGTGTCCGATCAGCAGCCGTACCATCGGATAGTAGGCCAGCGAGGCCACCAGCACCGCGGCCGTGGCTTCCGGGTCGTCGATACGCATCATCCCCGCGTCGACAACGACGCGCAGCCCGCCAGCGAAGCCCCGGTAGGCGTTTTCGGTGATAGCCGACCACAGTTCATCGGCGAGATCGGGAAACGCGGGTTCCCGGAAAATGACTCGCAGAAGCGGCGAGTTCTCCTCGATCCCGTCCCATATCAGCGTCGCGGCCCGGCGCAACACCTCTTCCGTGCCGTCGCCCGGGTTCACCTCGAACCGTTTCCGGTCGTTGGCCAGACGGTCGGCAAAGCGGCGGGTAGCGGCCTCAAGAAGCGCCCGCTTGGAGGAGAAGTGCTTGTACAGCGCCCCCGATCCCGCCGACAGTCCGCAGTCCCGCTGGATGTCGGCGATCGAGGTTTCGGCATAGCCCTGGCGAGCGAAAAGCCTGATCGCCGCGTCCAGCAACCGCTCCCGGGTGCCGACCTGACCATCGCCGGCAGTCATGGCCGGCACGTGAGGCCTGCGTGCGTTCTCAAACTCATGGTGAGTGATTATTCCCTTACCACTTGTCGACCACTAGGTGAGTGACTACTCTCTCACCTGATGGGTGGGGGTGGCCCGGTGTCGGCACTGGAACTCCGACCAGAACGGGGTGGGGATGTGGGGATCGGTCAGCAGGCAAGCGGCGCGGTTGAGACGCCACGCAGACCAGCCCCCGACCCTTGAGGAGGTACGACCGACATGAACGAGGAACTAACCGCCCTGACCACCGACTTGCGGCGGTTCGGCATCGAGTTGCGCTCACTCGCGTACACCACACCCGCCGGTCACGAGGACAAGTTTGTCGCGCTCTCGGAGCGAATACTTCAGCGGGTCGGGCCCAAGCGCAGCTAAGGCGCGCCGACGTGAGAGGGGGCGACGCATCGTCCGGCGTGGTAGCCCGACGCCAGCGATTAAACCTCGACGGACTGCGCGGTGGAGCCAGGGTCGGCACGGGGGACTGGTTCACCGTCGACAACAACTACGCCGAGACGGAAACCCGCTTGTGGTGACTGTCGCGTGGGCCGGCTGCAGATCCGCGAAGCTCTGGCACAGTTGCCCGCCGCTGACCGCGCCATCCTTCGCCGCTCGTACTA
>NZ_QJJU01000052.1 GCF_003201655.1 Mycolicibacterium moriokaense | reverse complement strand
GCTCGACGACTGCGGTGTTCAGCCCGAGCTGGGCGGCGCGAATGGCCGCGACGTATCCGCCGGGGCCTGCTCCAAGAACGACGACGTCATAGTGGTCGCCCATGCATTGCCTCTCCCCTGCCTGGTTCTCGGTCACCCGCCGAGGATCGACCACGAATCACCGCGGCCAGCATGATGCAGATTACCCCATAATGGCGCCAGAATGGCACTTGCAGGCTGGTATGTTCAGCACGGACAGTGCACAGTACGTGATTTAGGATCCAATATTGGTGGCTCCGTGAGCGACGCGACGTCCGAGCGGACGCTTACCGGCCGTAGCCGGCACTCGATCGACCGATGACAACCGAACGGAGAATCCCATGACTACCCTCACCGAACTCGAGGGATCACTTGGCCCGGTCGCCCGCGGCCCGATCATCGGCTCCGAGGTCCGAGGCGGGCCTGACACGATCGCGGTCGTTGACCCGGCAACGGAGGAGGTCGTCGCCGAGGTGGCCGGCGCCGACGTCGACACCGCAGTCACAGCGGTCGATACCGCCGAGCTGGCACTGGCGCCGTGGAGTGCCCGCAGCCCCCGGGAGCGCAGTGATGTCTTGCGTCGCGCCTACGACCTGATGATCAGCCGATGCGAGGCTCTCGCGCGGCTGATCGTGCTCGAGAACGGAAAGGCGCTGCCGGACGCCCGAGCCGAAATTCGTTATGCTGCAGAGTTTTTCCGCTGGTATTCCGAAGAAGCGGTAAGACTGACGGGTGAGATCACCACCGCACCGGCGGGCACAAACCGGATCATGGTGCTGCACAAGCCGATCGGCGTGGCGTTGCTGATCACCCCGTGGAACTTTCCGGCCGCGATGGCTACCCGCAAGATTGGACCGGCGCTGGCCGCCGGGTGCACGGTGGTGCTCAAACCAGCCTCCGAAACCCCGTTGACGGCCTTGGCGTTGGGCCGTCTGCTTGCCGAAGCCGGCGCGCCCCCCGGCGTGGTCAATGTGGTTCCCTCACGCCGCTCCGGCGCCGTGGCGTCGCGCCTTCTCGATGATCCGCGGGTGCGCAAGATCTCGTTCACGGGTTCAACCGAGGTGGGCCGCGACCTGCTCGCGCACGCTGCGCGCGCGATCGTGAATTCGGGAATGGAGCTGGGAGGTAATGCACCGTTCCTGGTCTTCGGCGATGCGGACCTCGATTCAGCGGTGGCCGGCGCCATGGTGGCCAAGCTGCGCAACGGTGGTTCGGCCTGCACCGCAGCGAATCGGTTCATCGTTGACGAGTCGATCGCCGATGACTTCGCGGCCCGGCTGGCCCAGGCGATGAGCACGCTGACAGTCGGGCCCGGCATGGATCCCGGTACTGATATCGGGCCACTGGTCAACTCGAAAACCCGTGAGAAGGTGTCTCGTCTGGTCGATGACGCCCTCGCGGCCGGCGCCAAAGCGCTGGTTGGGGCCGAAGCCCCGCCCCGCCGCGGCTTCTACTACCTTCCTACTGTGCTGGCAGCGGTGCCCCGCGGCGCTCACATCCTCGGCGAAGAGATCTTCGGCCCGGTGGCGCCGATTACCACGTTCGCTGACACTGATGAAGCCGTTGCGCTCGCCAACGCGACGGACTACGGGCTGGTGTCCTACGTGTACACCGGCGACCTACGAAACGGGCTACGCGTCGGCGAGCGGCTCGATTCCGGGATGGTGGGTATCAACCGGCCGGTGGTCTCGGATCCAGCGGCTCCGTTCGGTGGCACGAAGCAATCTGGCCTTGGGCGTGAAGGCGGCCACGAGGGCATGCTCGAATACACCGAAACACAGTATTTGGCCGTCGACTGGTAGCGCCGTGGCAGCCACTCATCGCGGCCGCCGAACCGAAGGATTAGAGCAGGATCTGCAACGGGCTCTCGACGATGCCCACAAACGTGCGCATCCACTCCGCGGCGATCGACCCGTCGATGGGACGGTGGTCGACCGACAGCGTGACTCGCATGACGGTGGCGACGGCCAGTTCGCCGTCCTGCACTACAGGTTCACTAAGGGCCGCTCCCACGGCCAGGATCGCAGACTGCGGCGGGTTGATGATGGCCGAGAATTCCTCGGTGCCATACATTCCCAGGTTCGAGATGCAGAACGACCCACCCTCGATTTCACGCTGAGCCAGCGTGCCTAACCGGGCTCGCTCGGCGAGCTCGCTCATATCAGCCGACACGGCGCTCAGACTGCGCCGGGCGGCGTCACGCACTACCGGTGTCAGCAAGCCGCGATTGGTCGCAACCGCGACGGCGATGTCGACAGCATCGAACCGGCGAACGGCATCCTGGGTCCACACGACATTCATCGCCGGAACGATCGTATGGGCGCGGGCGGCGGCTTTGATAATCAGATCATTGACGGAAACCTTAGGGCCGTCGGTATTTTCGGCTGCGGCGTTCAATTCGGCACGCATCTTCTGCAGGCTGTCGACCCGACACGTCCCACGCAGATAGAAGTGCGGCGTGTCGCGTTTGCTCCCCGTCAATCGCGCTGCGATGGCGGCCCGGATGCGGGTATGCGGAACATCTCTGAAGCCGCGGTCGCCATTGTCATCGGTGGCGGGCGGGTGCGCTTCGGCCGGCTCGGCCGGCGTGGCATCAGTGCCGGGCGCCGAGGTTTGGGTGAGGAGCGCTTCGACGTCGCGGCGAACAATGCGACCATTGGGTCCGGTCCCCGAAACGGCCCCCAGATCCAGGTCGGCGTCGCGTGCCAGGCGACGAACCAGTGGAGTCGCAAAGACCCGACCGCCGTGTGTCGAGAGGACCGTCGTGGGCGCGTCACTCGAATTCGGCTTCTCCGAGGATGGCTGTGAACCGTTCGAAGACGGCGACGCCGCTTGCACCCCCAGTTCGCGAAGTGCGGCTTCGATGTCGTCGACGGCTTCCCCGGGGGTACCGCTGAGGGCGATCACCGCGCCGACTTCCACTTGTTCACCTGAACCTACGAGGAACCGGAGGATGACTCCGGCATCCTCGGCCTCCATGTCCACCATGGCTTTGTCGGTTTCGACAGTGGCGATGGCGTCCGACTTGTTGAACGGAACCCCCTCTTGCACTTGCCATTCAGATAGGACGGCGGTCTCGGCCCCCGCGGCGATGGCGGGCATTCGCAGCAGCGTCGGCATGTCAGGCCTCCAGGATCTCGGTGAGTTTGGCGGCGACTTCCTCCGTCTTGGCGATGGCGGCCCGTTCGAGCACCTTGCTGATGCTGGGTGAGGCCTCCCCGCCGGTGACCCGTTCGACGGGGTGGTCGAGCCAATCGAAATAGCGGCGCTGAATCTCGTCGGCCAGCCAACCGCCGTAGGAGGTGCCGCGCGCTCCCTGTTCGGCAATCAGGACACGATTCGTCTTTTTGATGCTGGCGCCGATCGTGTCCCAGTCCAGGCTGGCGCGATCCAGCCAGCGCAGGTCAATCACGTCGGCGTCGACACGGCCGGCGTCGACGGCCTCCAGGCAGTAGTTGACCATCGCGAGGTAGGTGATGACGGTGACGGCCGAGCCTGAACGGCGCAGCGCGGCCTTCCCCACCGGCAGCACGTAGTCCAGGTCGTCGATCGGGGCATCACCGGTGCTGGCGTAGAGGTCAACGTGCTCCAACACCACGACCGGGTCTTTGCATGTCAACGCCGCATTCATCAGACCGACGTAGTCGAACGGTGTTGAGGGAGCCACGATGCGCCAACCCGCGGCGGTGGCGAGTACGCCGGCGGGATCCATCGAGTGCTGTGAGCCGTAGCCGGTGCCCATCGCCACCTTGCTGCGCAGCACGAGTGGCACGTCGTTGTCGCCGCCGAACATGTGGCGTGCCTTGCCGACCTGATTGAAGAGCTGATCGGCGGCGACCCACATGAAGTCGGCGTACATGAACTCGACGATGGGCTTGTAGCGGCCATCGAGAGCGATTCCCCCGGCCAGGCCGGTGAATGCGTTCTCACTGATGGGAGTGCCCAGCACGCGGTCGGGGAACTTATCGCTCAAGCCGCGGGTAGCGCCGTTGGTCCCGCCGTTGAGACGATGAATGTCCTCACCGAGGATGACGACCGACGGGTCTTGCTCCATGCGGCGAAACAGAACTGCGGCGACGGTGTCGATGAACTTGCGTTGTTCGAGGGCGCCGGTGAAGGTGTCGGTGTCGGCGAACTGCACGTCGGCGAACTCCGAGAGGTCGCCGCGTACGCCGACATCGCGGAAGTCGGGGTCGGGCCATTCGACTGGTTTGATCCGGCGCTGTCCGGGTTTGCCACCTGGCAGGGGCTCAAGGATCTCAGCCGCGACGTCGGTCATGATCGCTTTCGATCGGGCGGTGAAGTCGTCCACCTGATCACTGGTGAGGATGTCGCGCCGGATCAAGTGCGAGCTGAGCTGGGTGATGGGATCGCGGTCGCGCCACGACTTCTCTTCGTCCTTGGAGCGATAGCCGAAGGCGCTGCCCGGGAACGGGCCGTTCTGATGGAAATAGCGATAGGTGTCGGCTTCGATCATCGTTGGGCCCAGACCGCTGCGCATGTGCTCGACGGCTTCGGTCATGGCCAGATGTACCGCCAAGACGTCCATCCCGTCGACTTTCCAGCTGGGAATGTTGAATCCCAGCCCTCGCGCGGATAGTCGTGGTTCGGCCGTGACCTCGTCGATGGTCGTGGCGACCGCGTAACGGTTGTTCTCAATGAAAAAGCAGACGGGCAACTTCCAGGCGGCGGCCAGATTGAACGACTCCAATGTGGAGCCGATGTTGGTGGCCCCGTCGCCGAAGTAGGTGACCGCCACCGCGTCAGAACCTGCGTAACGGTGCGCCCAAGCCTGGCCGACTGCCAGCGGCACACCCCCGCCGACGATCGCGTTGGTGCCGATCGCGCCGGCTTCGCGCCACTGCAGATGCATGGATCCGCCGCGCCCCCGGCAGTATCCGCGCGACAACCCGCAGATTTCGGCCAAGCTCCGCAGCAGCACGGTGCGCACCTCGTCGGACACGTCCGCCGTCGGATCGATGCCCTTAGGGGCGACATGACCAAGCGCCTTGGCGAGAAATTGGTGATGCCCTCGGTGGGATCCATTGACGGAGTCGTCGCTCGTTAGCGACATCACCGAACCCACGGCGGCGCCCTCCTGGCCGATGCTTGAATGTGCCGGGCCATGCACTAGGCCCTCGCCGGCCAAAGTGAGTACGAACTCTTCGAACGCTCTGATCAGACTGAGCTGGCTGAACATGCTGATCAGAAGGTCGGCCTCGGCAGCGTCCCAGTCGTCAGTTGTGGCGGTGATCTGTACCCACGGTGAGGCGGGTTGCAGGGCGGCGCGCGTGCTCATAACACTCTCCGGTCAGTCAGCGGTCATACACACTCTAGACAGGATATGGATCCAAAACAACGCAGTGGTCTCCATAACGCCGGATAGATTGCCTATACTAGATCGATAATGGCGCCATAAATGGGAGGGTAATGATGTCCAACAACGGGCTGCCCGGCCTGCGCCGCCTTGATCACATCGGCATCACGGTGCCGGATCTTCACCAGGCGACGAAGTTCTTCATCGACGTCCTGGGATGCGAGTACATGTACAGCCTCGGGCCGTTCCGTGACGACGCCGGAGACTGGATGCGGGTGCATCTCAACGTCGACGCGCGCACGGTGATGCATCAGTTGCACTTTTTCCGCTGCGGAGGCCAGGCAATCTTCGAGGTCTTCGAATACGGCGCGGTCGATCAGTGCTCGACGCCTCCGCGCAACAGTGATGTCGGCGGCCATCACATCGCGCTCTACGTCGACGATCTCGATGCGGCCGTGGCCTTTCTGCGTGCGCGTGGGGTTGAAGTCCTCGGCGAGCCCACCGCAAGCAAGGGCCCGAGCGAGGGTCAACGATGGGTCTATTTCCTTGCCCCGTGGGGTATGCAGTTTGAACTGGTGTCCTATCCCGGCGGCAAGGCGTTCGATCGCGGACATCAGCCAATTAGCCGCTAGCGCTGACCGTACGCCTGTCCGCGTGACCGCTTGGCTGCGGTGCAGACTGTGAGAAATGTTTCCTAACAACGAGATTCAACGTCTCCTCGACTTCGATCGGAAACTCCACGTGCACCGTAAGCGGCTGAATCGCCGGTAGGCTGAAACGGAGACCCTGGGTTCAGCCCTTGGGCTGTGCCTTGGTGAGCATCACCACTGAACTGAGCTCGACCAGCCCGACGAGAAGCAGTGGCCAGAGAGCACCGGCGAGCACGCTCACGCAGAGCGGATGCGGTGAAGGTTCACATCGGTCGTGCAGGTGCCGCGCCGCGGTGTAAGCAGCGATAGTGCCGATCACCCAGCCGCTCAGGTAGATAAGCACCATCGCGGTTGGGCTTCCGTCAGCCACTCAGTGGGACGGTGTTGAGATGCGACTGCGAATCCCGTTGGGTGCTCAGCGGTCCCGAGACGGTGTAGTACCGCTGCCCGGCCACCAGAAGTTCCTCGGCGGGGAATTTGGTGATCACCTCGCAACCGTCCTTGGTGACGACCAATTCCTCTTCGATCCGTGCCGCGCCCCATCCGTCGCTGGCGGGCCAGTACGTTTCGAGCGCGAAAACCATGCCCTCCTCGAGGGTTTCGGGGTGCTCAAGGGAGACCAGCCGCGAGAAGACCGGTTTTTCCCAGATCGACAACCCGACGCCGTGTCCGTACTGCAGTGCGAAGGCGGCCTCCTCGTCGGCGAAACCGAACTCTTGGGCGGTCGGCCAGACCGACACGATGTCGGCCGTCGTCGCGCCGGGCCGGACCAGGCGTATGGCCTCGTCCATGTACTCGCGGCAGCGGGTGTAGGCGTCGCGTTGGGCCGAGGAGGCACTGCCTACCGCGAATGTGCGGTAGTAGCAGGTGCGATAGCCGTTGTAGCTGTGCAGGATGTCGAAGAATGCCGGATCGCCGGGACGGACGATGCGGTCGGAGAATACGTGCGGGTGGGGAGCGCATCGCTCTCCGGAGATCGCATTGACGCCCTCGACGAACTCCGAGCCCAGATCGTAGAGCGTCTTGGCCACGACACCCACGCACTCGTTTTCCCGCACCCCGGGCCGCAGGAACTGGTAGAGGTTGTCGTAGGCGGCATCGACCATCGAGCAGGCGTGGGTGAGCAACCGGATCTCGTCGGTGGTCTTGATGCGCCGCGCTTCGAGGAAGACCTGCTGGCCGTCAACTACGGTGACGCCCGCCGCCTGTAGTGCGGCCAATACGGGCATCTCGATGACGTCCACACCCAACGGTTCGTCGGCCAGACCGTAGAGGTCGAGCTCCCGCTTGATCTTCGTGGCGACGCTCTCGCCCATGCCCACCAATGGATTGATGGCGCCGCGCAGCGTGGAGATGCCGGCGCGGGCACCGCTGGGGTTGCGGGCATCGGCGCCGTGATGCGCTGCGTGGGGATCTCCGTCGGAGTGCGCATTGGAATAGTCCAGCCACGGGTTGTACAGCTGATGGTGTTTGGCCGCCGAACCGAAGTCCCACACAATCGGTTCGCCTCCGCGCACCAGCAGCGCGAACCGGATCATCTTGTCGACGGCCCAGGTTCCGATGTGGGTGGCGGTCATGTACCGGATGTTGCTGAAGTCGAAGGCCAGCACAGCGCCGAGCTCGGAGGCTTCGAGCTGTGCGCGCAGCCGGGCTAGCCGCTGCGTGCGCAGCCGGTCCATATCGATGCGCGTCTCCCAATCAACGGTGTTGGGTCCAAACGTCGGAATCCCCATCAAAGCGTTCCTTTCGTCGTGAACCGGCCGGTCACGGGAGCCGGGGCCATCCATCTCAGGCGTTAACTATTACTTAACACCGCGGCCGTCCGCTCCGTCAACCACTCCGTTCAGGACGGTCATCCGCCTCGCCAGAAATCCAGCCCGGAAATGCCGGCGCCGGCAGTGTGTCCTGCGACGGGCTGGCGCTGCGGCCGACGACGTGCCACAACCCACGGGCCGGTTCGGCGCCGTCGTTGATGTAGGCGTGGGGAATCGCCGAATCGAAGCTCACCGACGAGCCGGCTTCGATCACAAAGGTGTCGAATCCCAAATGCACGGTGAGGCGCCCGGACAGCAGGAAGCCGTACTCCCGCCCGGCGTGACTCATCAATCCGCCGCCGGAGGACGAGCTGCTGCCCGGCGGATAGGTGACCAACAGCGCATCGACCATCGGGTCAGGGCCCGGAGTGAGGCGTTCCCAGGTAACCCCGGTGTCCATCACGAGCGTGGCGCGGTCATCCTCAGTGACCACCGGTGTTACCGGTCGGTGGCCGTGCGCAGGGCTCCCGGTCAGCAGCTCGTCCAGGGATAACGACAAAGTCGATACCAGCGCGTACAGCGTCGCGACCGACGGTTGGGCGTGCCCGTTCTCGATTTGGCTCAGCATGCTCGCCGAGATTCCGACCCGCCGGCTCACCTCACGCAGGCTCAGATTCGCCGCCACCCTGGCGGCGCGCAACCGTGCGCAGGCGTCGGGGTCCACGTCGTTTGTCCTTCCTCGGTTCGCGCAGCCGACGCGATCCGATCCCTCGTATGTTGATTGTCACTGAACGGCTTGGCTGTCGGCAACGCCGCGCCGATCGGCCAGCGGCCCAGCACAAGGGCCCCCGCGGCAAGCGTCAGCCGATGTTCTCCTGCCCTTCCCAGTCGTTGTGGAAGGTGAAACCGTCGCTGGCTGGCGGAAGGGGTGATTGGACCTCCACCCAGCACAGCGGCTCCTCGCTGATCGGGGCAAACCCGTGCGACGCCCCGACGGGTGCGAATATCAAGTCCCCCACGCCCGCCTGGTCGGTCTCGCCGTCGCAGAAGCTCTGTGTCTGACCGGAGATGAGGTAGTAGATCTCCTCGAACGGGTGAAAGTGCTCCTTGGCGGTCTTGGCGACAACCCCGTCAGCGTGGGGTTTGAACTGCACGATGAACATCGCGTGGTGTCGCGCGCCGAGCAACTCGTCCACCATCATCCGGATCTGCACGTTCTGGACGTTGGCCCCGTGGTAACCGGGCATGGATATGGATCCCGGCGGCGCCATGTCGGACTGATCGAAATGACCTGCGAACGGCTTGGCCGGGTCGAGCTCGTCGACGGGCTGACCATCGACCGGGACCGCGGTCTCCGCTGCACCGAACACTCCCCAGCTGCCGCGGCCACCGATCGGGCGGGGCTGCGGGGCGTGCACCCGTAGTACCCGCGCCGGTCCGTTCGACGGGTTGTGCCAGGCGTGCCCGGTACCGAACGGTACGAGCCCGAAATCGTGCGGCTTCAACGCATAACGCTTATCGGCGATCGCGACCACCGGGTTTCCCTCGAGGACGAAGAACGACTCCTCAAACGGGTGCCGATGGCCCGACACCTGCCCACCGGGCGCGAACTCGACGAGCGCGACCGAGAGATTGACCGCGTCGTGCTCGGGTGAGAGGAACGGCGCGACGCGTACCCCCTGACCTGGCTCGCTGGGGTGTTCCACGAACTGTCGGTCGCGACCGCGGTAAATGCTCAACGCCCGGGGCGCACCCGAGTTCTCGGTTAATTCGGTCATGGTTTCACCTTGACTTATCCCACCCCTGTTAATCAATACTGAACATGGAACGGGCTTGCCGGTCCAAACCGGACCAGCGCCGGGTGACCTTGCCAACGTCGCGGTGAGCCCGGACACGAGGAAAAGGAGGCGGTCGTGAAAGTCAGCGTGCTGGGACTTGGCCAAATGGGAACGGCGATCGCGGAACGGCTCATCGATGCAGGCCATTCGGTGAGCGTATGGAATCGCAGCGCGGGCAAGGCGGCCGACCTTGTCCAGCGAGGAGCCACCGAAATCACATCGGTGCACGATGCGTGGGAGGCCGATATCTGCATCACCATGCTGGCGGACTCCGCCGCCCTTTCCGAGGTGGCGCTGGGCAAGGGCGGGCTTGCGGTCGCTGACAGCGGCTGGGGCAAGTTTCTCATCGACATGAGCACCGTGTCGCCGCAGTCCTCGAGTGAGGTCGCCAACGCCGCGGCTGCCAACGGCATCAAGTACCTTCGCGCCCCTGTCAGCGGCAACCCCGGTGTGGTCCGAGCCGGGAACCTCACCGTCGTGGTGTCGGGTGACCAGACCGACTGCGTGGCCATGGAACCTCTGCTGCGGGATATCGGTCCCCACGTCTTTCGCGCCGGCGACGGTGAATCGGCGCGAGTCGTGAAGCTGGCGCTGAACCTGATGATCGCCGGCACCGCGCAATTGCTAGCCGAGAGTCTTGCGCTTGCCGAAGCGCACGACGTTGACCGGGCGAAGATGCTGCAGATTGTCGCCGCCTCCGCGGTGGGCTCGCCCTTCGTCAAGTACAAGACCGGCCCACTGTTAGCCGACGACTACACGTCGACCTTCAGCACCCGCCTGATGCGAAAGGACCTCGACCTGATCCTTGGGGCGGCAGCCGCCAGCGGCGTCCCATTGCCGGTCACCGCGAACGTGCAGCAATTGCTGCAGGCATGTGTGTCGACGGGGCTGGGCGACCTCGACTTCATGTCGCTGCTCATCCGGCTCAAACGTGAAGCGGGCCAAAGCGTTTAGTCGCCGCAATTAGCGACGGTCGCAGATGCGCGAGACCGCGAACCCATCACCCAAACGGAAGGAATGAAGATGTCGTTGGTACCGCTACTCGCTGGCAGTGAGTTTGATGAGGTCGACCAGGGCGTCCTGGCGGCCGGGGAGAAGGCGTACGGGAAGGTGCTCAACACGTGGGCGGCGATCGGCAATAGTCCCGGTCTGTTCGCCGTGTACCTGCCGTTCTTGCGACAAGTCAACGGGGCCGGAAGGCTAGAGACTCGTATCAAGGAGCTGACCGCTCTGCGCGTTGCGGTGCTGAACCATTGCCGTTACACGACGAGTCACCGCTACACAGCGGCCTCGGCGAACGGCGCGACCGAGACCGACCTGGCTGCGGTGGCCAGAGGCGATTACAGCAGGTTCACCGACCGCGAGCGGATCGCGCTTCGACTCGCCGAGGAGATGACGACGGAACTGCCCGTGTGCACCCGTGAGCAGAGTCCAACGGGCATATCAGCGCATCTGCGCCACGCCGCACAGGAGCTGTTCGATCCTCGAGAACTGGTCGAGCTCACAATGAGCATCAGTGTGTGGAATGCCTTGTCGCGCTTTCACCGGGTGATGGAGTTCGACCTCGACATGCCCGAGCCGCCACCGGCGGTGGAGTCGGTGATCTGAGCCGAGGTCGCACGCGGCTCGCCGACGGTACGGACGACGCGCAGTGATGGTCGCGCCGACCGACCGACAGCCTCTGGCGCCTGGAGCGAGTTCGACAGGTCCGGCGCGCGTGGGGGCCGACGGTGCGAAACGGCCCCTTGTCCTGCGCCGCTGCAGTCCAGATGTTTCATAAACTGCATGGACTGACAGGGCCCGGCGGATACGCGAGCCAATCTGCGATGACGAGGGGCCAGCATGGCGGATCAACAGTCGCCACCAAAAGACCAAACGACCAGTGAGCGCATCGCGGCGCATCTGCGCGACGCCATCCTCAGCGGCGAGATACCGCCCGGCAGCCGCATCCGCCAAGAGGAGGTAGCCGAGCGACTCGGCACCAGCCGGCTACCGGTGCGCGAGGCGCTTCGCATGCTGGAGACCGAAGGGCTCACCCAACTTGAAGCCAACAAGAGCGCCCGAGTTCCCGCACTGGATCGAGACGAACTCGACATCGTGTACGAAATGCGCGAGCGGATCGAGACATTGGCGCTGCGATTGAGTCTGCCTTACCTGACATCCCATCAAGAATCGGAACTGTATCGCATCCAGGACGAGATCGAAGCAAACGATGATGTCGGCACATTCTTAGACCTCGACCGGCGTTTCCATCTCGGCACGTATGCGGGTTGCCCGAGCGGTGAGCTGCTGACGACCGTGACACGTCTCTGGAATTCGACCCAACACTTCCGGCGGGCCTTCATGCTCATCGGCGGCGCCGAGCGCCGGTGGTTCGTCAACGCTGAACACCGTCTCCTGCTCGACGCAATCACCCGCCGCGACAGCGTCGACTGCGAGCGCTACCTAGCCGGGCACATTCGCCGTACCCGGATCCAGCTCGCGCAGCACCCGGAGATATTTCAGCGCTAGTGCACGACCACCACTGGACGCATCAGCCACACACGGGGCGACGGTGTTCGCGACACGACCAAATGTTCATATCGCGCACACGAGCGGCATGGTCGTGAGATGACTGGCACCGCGGGAGCGCAGGTCAGGTTCTCGCAATGGCGCTGACGCGCGAACCGATGGCCGCTCGAGTCATCCGAACGGCTCACTTGTCCGCGTTATCGGCGCTGTCCCGCAATCCATTTGGCAGCGAGCGCTACGCCGCAGCGCATCGACACGGCAGTCCGATCGTCGTTCTCCAAACCGGGCTGAATGGCGTCAACGAGCTTGCGCGCAAGTTCGTTGCGCGGCGATCCGATGCCTGACCAACATGAGCCACCCCGCTAGATCGGGTTGGATGCGGTGGGCGTGTCGTCGTCGGTGCGATGACGTGCGGTCTCCGCGTCGGGAATCGAGTGCGTGGCGTACTGGTGCGTGCCCTCGAGGTCGTCGCGGATCGCCGCCTGAGCGGCAGGCGGCAGCGTGTGCATCATTTCGCGGACCCGCGCCTGGCGACGGCCAACGG
>NZ_QJJU01000051.1 GCF_003201655.1 Mycolicibacterium moriokaense | reverse complement strand
CGACGGGAACATCCGGGCATCACCCGGCGGCAGACCGATCAGGAACAGCCCCCGCTCAACGACCGGGAACCCATCCCTACTAAACAATTAGGAACCCGTCAATGAACAACCTGTATCGCGATCTGGCGCCGATTACCGAAGCCGCCTGGGACGAAATCGAGACGGAGGCGACGCGAACGTTCAAGCGACACATCGCCGGGCGGCGGGTCGTCGACGTCAGCGAGCCTGGCGGGCCGGTGACCGCCGCAATCAGCACGGGGCATCTACGCGACGTCGCCCCGCCCGCTGACGGCGTGGTCGCACATCTGCGCGACAGCAAGCCACTGGTCCGGCTGCGGGTGCCGTTCACCGTGGCCCGCACCGCCATCGACGACGTGGAGCGGGGCTCGCAGGATTCAGACTGGGACCCGGTCAAGGAGGCCGCCAAACAGCTGGCCTTCGCCGAGGACCGGGCAATCTTCGAGGGCTACGAGGCGGCCTCCATCGAGGGCATCCGGGCATGCAGCTCCAACACCGCGCTCGCGCTGCCGGACGACGCGCGCGGCATCCCCGACGTCATCTCCCAGGCGCTGTCCGAGCTTCGGCTGGCCGGCGTCGACGGCCCGTACTGCGTACTGCTGTCGGCCGATGTGTACACCAAGGTCAGTGAGACGACCGAGCACGGCTATCCGATCCGCGAGCACCTCAACCGGCTTGTCGACGGCGAGATCATCTGGGCGCCTGCGATCGACGGCGCGTTCGTGTTGTCCACCCGCGGTGGTGACTTCGATCTGCAGCTGGGCACCGACGTGTCGATCGGCTACTTGTCACACGACGCCGACTCCGTGCAGTTGTATCTCGAGGAGACGCTGACGTTCCTGTGCTACACGGCCGAGGCGTCCGTCGCACTCACGCCCTAGTCCTTTTGCCGCGAGCGTGCGCGTCTGCACACCGACACGCCGTCATTCGCGGGCATTTTGCGCACGCTCGCGGGCTACGAGCGTGCGTCGAGCGCGGCGAGCCGTTTGACGGCCCCGCCGTCGGTGAGTTCGCCGCGGGATTCCGGATGCTGCCAGTAGAACCGGACGAGCTCCCGTAACGCGGTGCCGCCCGGTGTCATCGCACCGGCTGCGATTTTCGGGGCGCTGTCGTCGGACATGACGAACACGATCGCGCTGGGTGTGGGCGCCTGTTTCCCCGGAGCCTCGTCGGTGATGTCTTGGACTTGCTGCCAGTCGCCTGAATGCGACCGCAGCCCCTGTGACAACTCGAAGCCAGCAGGCGTCAGTCGCAAATACTTTGTGGTGCCGCCGCGACTTACGTTCCGCAACAACATCGGTGTGCCCATCGCCACGATCAGGCTGGACATGAAAGGAAGCGACAATCGCATTGAGGGTGGAACCGGGATGTCCAGCTTCCCGAGCGGCACGAGTACCGCGATCAGCGCGCTGGCAACGACGGCGCCGAGGAGCGACACCTGTACCGGTATGTCGATTCCGCGATCGGGCCGAAACGTCGTCCCCGCATCGTCAACGTCCGCGCGCGGGGTCACCTTGCCTCTGATGACCTTTGGTACCGGGAATATCAAGCCGTAGCAGAACGCGCAGCCACCGAGCGCCACGACTGCCGTGAGGTACTCACCGCGGACGACATTAAGCACCGCCAAGATCGCAGCAAGAGTTCCGATGGGGCCGAAGAAAAGCCAGCCGAGTATCGCGGTATGCAATTTCATTAGCGGCACACGATATTGCCGATGATGCCGCCGACATAACCGAACGTCCATCCACCGAACATGTCTCCGCCCGCTGCTGCGATTGGGGCAATTCGGGGATGTCAAGTCCCGTAGCCAGCCCCGCCCCCAGAGGCCCGCCCACATCCGCGCCCACGATCGCGGCGCCGCCCGAGATGGCGGCGACACACGCGTCCTGAAAAGTCTTCGCCGTCACGGTGTCGTACAGGGCGGTCGCCACCCCCAGCGTCGGGCCACTGTACTTGCCGACGTTGCCGAGGTTCTCCACGGATTGCGGTGACAACATCGGGATTCCACGCTTGGCCTGTTCTTCGAGTCCGGTAAATGCACCGCCGACCGTCGTCAGCGCCGGGTGGGTGAAGAATTCATCCGGCAGCACACCGTGGCGGCCATCTGCGGCCGTCACGCCGCCTGTGCACTTGCCGTCCGCGGTACACGTCATCGTGACCTCCGTGCCGTCGGCGAATTTTATGGACGTGAACTTCGTGCCGTCGTAATTCGTCTTGTCCTGAGAGAACGTGCTGGACACCTCTTTTCCGTTCTTGTCGTAGTAGGTGTCCTCGACGCACGGGAGGAATTCGTTCCACTCGTAGATCTCGTGTCTGCTGCCGTCCATCATCGTCAGCGTCTTGCGCACCTGGCCGTCCTTGGTGACCCACTCCTTGCTCTCCCGGACGGTCTGCGCCATGTCGTTGTCGCGAACGACACCCTGCTGGATCAGCCCATTGAGCGTCATCGGGTTGGGAACCTGGTCGGCCGGTTGGGCGAATCCCGAGTTCGGGTCCAGACTGCGGGGGTCATTCGGACCGGGCAGTGCGAAGCCGAAGTTCCTTGCGGCCGCCTGTACCTGCGCCGCGGTCCCGTTTTCTGCATCGCCGAGCGCGACCAGTAACCGGTTGACTTCCGCCTGCCCTGCCTTCGCTTGCGCCTGCAGGCTGGCCGCCTTCTCCGCCGACACTTGGGCCGGCTTGATGAGCACCACCCACATGTCCGAGACAGACAGTTCGCCACGGTCGACTTCGTCCGCATGATTCAACAGTGCGGTTCGGGCACCGCCGATAGTGCCTGAGCCTTTCGTCAGGGCAGCGGCCACTCCTTCTGTGTAGTGGCTGAATTGGGAGGCCGTATCGGTCGCACGGCCAAACATCGCGCTAGCGGCCTTGTGCGCCGGGCCGTCCCATGTGCGCGCCTCGGGCATCCGGTCACAGCCGTCGTCGAGGTTGCGTACCGCCGTATACACCGATAGCCCCGCGGCACTCAGCCCCGACGCGGCGGGTGAAAGCGACTCGGGATTCCACCCTTGCAGTTGTGAACGCGAGGGCAGCACCAGCTAAAACATCCCGTCGAATGCGCCGGCGAGGGTGCTGTCTTCCACCTCGTACTTGTCGCCCGCCACGCGAACCGCGACTCCCATACCGGTGATGTTCTTGGCGATGTCGTTCGCCTTCTGTGTCATGTGCTCGCCGACTACTTGCGTTACCCACTGCGTAGTCGATCCGGGAGTCCCGTCAGCAGCCGTTGTCGCCTTGTGCCCGACGTCAGCGCTGCGAATAGATGCGGAGGCCGTATCCACCTGAGCCGCGAACGCACGCAACAGTTCGGGATTGACGAGCAAGATCACTCCTGGGTTTTGGGCGGTAGTTCTGACCCTAACGGCAGTTGGACCCCTCTTCGCGCACAGATTTTTCGCACCCTCGCAGCCCGCTGAGCGTGCACGAAATGCCAAATTCCGGCGGCGTGTCGTGTGCAGACACGCACGCTCGCGGCAGTTTGGTTACCGGCTAAGCGGCCAGCACCAGATCCAGCGCCGAGTAGAACAGGCCGAGTCCGTCGTCGGACGGACCGGTCAGCGCCTCGGTGGCGTGCTCCGGGTGCGGCATAAGCCCGACGACGCGGCCGTTGGCCGAGCTGATGCCTGCGATATCGCGCATCGAGCCGTTCGGGTTGTCGCGGTAGCGGAACACCACCCGGCCGTCGCCCTCGAGTTTGTCGAGCACCGGCTCACTGGCGACGTAGCGGCCCTCCCCGGATTTCAGCGGCACCAGCAGGTCGGCGCCCAGTTCGTAGCGCGACGTCCACGCCGTCGAGTTGGACGCGACCTCTAGCCACAGATCGCGGCAGACGAAGTGCAGGCCCGCGTTGCGCGTCAACGCGCCAGGCAGCAGGCCCGCCTCACACAACACCTGAAAACCGTTGCAAATCCCCAACACTGGCATGCCTTGCTCCGCACCGCGGACGACCTCGCCCATCACGGGCGCGAACTTGGCGATCGCACCACAGCGCAGATAATCGCCGTAGGAGAAGCCGCCTGGCACCACCACCGCGTCGACACCCTTGAGGTCGGCGTCGGCGTGCCACAGGCTGACCGCTTCGGCGCCGGCAAGCCGCACCGCCCTGGCGGCGTCGACGTCGTCGAGCGTGCCGGGGAACGTGATCACGCCCACCCGCGCGGTCATGATCGCTCCCTGCTGACCGACCAGTCCTCGATAACCGTATTGGCCAACAGCGATTCGGCGATCTCGGCGAGGGTGTCGTCGTCGATGCTGTCATCGACCTCGAGCTCAAAACGCTTGCCCTGCCGAACATCTGAGACGCCGCCAAAGCCGAGACGACCCAACGCGCCGACGATCGCCTGCCCCTGCGGGTCGAGGATCTCCGCCTTGGGCATCACATGCACAACCACCCTTGCCACGGCGATCACTCTACCGGCGGCGATGTCAGGACCGCCTCACCGGCACGATCGGATGTAGGCGCTGCACAGTGGCGCGGCCATCGCGTCGAGGACCTGCGCGTCAGCCACCGCTGGCCAGTCGACCTGCGTTGGCAGCGACGACCACATGGCCAGTTCGACGATTGTGCTGCTGTTGGGGTCGGCCAGCAGGTACTCGCGCATGACCTGATGGCCCGCGTCGCTGATTACGGTGCCGATGCGCTGCGGGTCATTGGTGGTGATCGACGGCGACGTCGCAGGCGCCGTCGATTGGCAGTCGCGCAGCCTTGACCTGGCGGTCTCCAGCGTGGTCAACGCCGTTGCGCCGCCGGTTGCGGCGTCACCGCGCCAGTGCACCACCTGCACCAGCAGGTTCCACTGGCCCTCCTGGTGCAGCACGACCGACCGCGCCGCTACGGCATACGCACGAGGGTCGTTGGCAAGGAGCGGGCTTGCGCACATCGCCTCGAAGCCAAACCTGGGCGACGGCGCCGTCACGGACAAGCCGGCGAGGCCGGGCCAGCGATACACCGGGTAGAGCGGGACAGCGGTGGGGTCGATCCACGCGGAATCGGGGATCGCGTCGCAGATCGGCGGGCACTCACCGGGGACCGCCCCGGCAGGCCAGCTGGTGCTCGGCGCGACGGCCAACCCGCAGGTGGCCAGGGCCACCGCCAGCAGCAATCGCATGTCTCCCCCTGGTACCGCGTGCGCAGCCACAATATAGGCATGGAATTGACGCATTTCGGCCATTCATGCCTACTCGCGAGTTTCAAGAGCGATTCTGGCGAATCCACAACGGTTTTGTTCGATCCGGGTAACTTCTCGCACGGTTTCGAGGGCATCACCGGGCTGTCGGCGATCCTGATCACCCATCAGCATCCCGATCACGCCGACACGGAGCGACTGCCGGCACTGGTCGATGCCAACCCCAATGCCGCCCTCTACGCCGACCCGCAGACCGCCGCTCAGCTCGGCGAGCCGTGGCGGGCCGTGCACGTCGGCGACGAGTTGAGCGTCGGCCACCTGACCGTGCGCGGCGTCGGCGGACGGCATGCGGTGATCCATCCGGAAATCCCTGTGATAGACAACATTTCGTATCTGATCGGCGACGGCTCGCATGCGGCGCGGCTGATGCACCCTGGCGACGCATTGTTCGCGCCCGGCGAGCCGGTCGATGTGCTGGCCGCCCCTGCGGCAGCGCCATGGATGAGGATCTCGGAGGCCGTCGACTATCTACGGGCCGTGGCGCCTGCCCGCGCCGTGCCAATCCATCAGGCGATCATCAACCCGAACGCCCGCGGCATCTACTACGGCCGGCTGACCGAAATGACCAACACCGACTTTCAGGTGCTCACGGAGGAAACCGGCACGAGTTTCTAGGCGTCGCGCGCCGCCGCGCGGCCCGCCGCCCGACCGGAGAACACACAACCGCCGAGGAACGTGCCCTCCAGCGAGCGGTAGCCGTGCACACCGCCGCCGCCGAAGCCGGCCGCCTCCCCCGCCGCATAAAGCCCGTCGAACACGCTGCCGTCAAACCGCAGCGCCCGCGAGTCAAGGTCGGTTTCCAAACCGCCCAACGACTTACGGGTCAGAATGTGTAGTTTGACGGCGATCAGCGGTCCTGCCTTCGGGTCGGTGAGCCGGTGCGGGGCGACGACACGGCTGACGCGGTCGGCGAGAAATGTGCGCGCGCCGCGGATCGCGGTTATCTGGCTGTCTTTGGTGAACTTGTTGACCACCTCACGGTCGCGGGCGGTGACTTCCGCCTCAACGACGTCGTAGTCGAGTGGCTCCACGTCTGGCACCGTGTTCATCTTGGATACCAACTCCCGCAACGAATTCGCCGTCACGAAGTCGACCCCCTTGTCGACGAACGCCTGCACCGGCGGTGGCGCGCCCGGCCTGATGCGGCTCAGCACCTGACGTACGCTTCGCCCCGTCAGATCGGGATTCTGCTCCTGACCCGACAGCCCGAACTCCTTCTCGATGATGCGGGCATTCAGGACGAACCACGTGTAGTCGTGTCCGGTTTCGGTGATGTACTCCAGCGTGCCGAGGGTGTCGAAGCCCGGGAACAGCGGTGGCGGCAGCCGCTTGCCGGTGGCATCAAGCCACAGCGAGGACGGACCGGGGATGATCCGGATGCCGTGCAGCGGCCAGATCGGGTCGTAGTTGGTGATGCCCTCGGTGTAGTGCCACATGCGGTCGTTGTTGATGACGCGCGCGCCAGCGGATTCCGTGACGCCGATCATCCGCCCGTCGACGTGCGCGGGCACGCCGCTGAGCAGTTGTTCGGGTACCCGCCCCATTCGCTTTGGCCAGTTCTGCCTGACCAGGTCGTGGTTACCGCCGATGCCGCCGCTGGCGACGATCACCGCTGATGCACGAAACTCAAACTCGCCTACGGTGTTTCGTGACGACGCCACGCCACGCGCCGCACTCGACGGCTCCAGCACCGCGCCTCGCACCCCGACAGCCGCTCCGTCTTCCACGATCAGTTCGTCGACGCGGTGTCGATGAGCGAACCGCACCCTCGCATTACCGCGCAGCCTGCGCGCGAAGACGTCGACGATCGCCGGGCCCGTCCCCCAGGTGATGTGGAAGCGCGGCACCGAGTTGCCGTGACCGCGTGCGTCGTAGCCGCCCCGCTCAGCCCAGCCTACGGCGGGGAAGATCTGCAGCCCGCGTTCGCGCAGCCAGCTGCGCTTCTCGCCAGCGGCGAAGTCGACGTAGGCGTGCGCCCACTGCCGAGGCCAGTGGTCCTCGGGCCGGTCGAAGCCCGCGGTGCCGAGCCAGTCCTGCAGCGCCAACTCGTGGCTGTCATGAATACCCAGCCGCCGCTGTTCAGGGCTGTCGACGAAAAACAGGCCGCCGAACGACCAGAACGCCTGACCGCCGACGTTGTTGGCGTTCTCCTGGTCGACGATCACCACGCTGCGCCCACGCTCGACCAGCTCACAGGCGGCGACCAGGCCGGCCAGACCGGCACCCACCACGATCACATCAGCATCTGCCACGCCGCCACGTTAGCGGCGTCGGCTATGCCGCGTCTGTCAGAGCGGGATATGGCTGCCACTGATAGACGGCAGGCACGCATTGATGCATCAACGCCAGATCGACGGCGTCGAGCATCGCCTGTCGGGGGCCGGGCCTGCGCAGGTGGCGCGCATGCACGGCGACGCGCACGATGCCGTCGCGCCTCGCGGTGCGCTCAGCTGCCAGCACCAGCGTCCGGCACCACCACGGCTCGCTCAAGAACCCCTCGCCGATGCCGAGCACCCTCGCCCGCACCATAGTCTGACGAGCCAGATCGGTGATGCCACTCAACCCTGCCAGCAATCGAAATCCGTTGCGAGGCAACGCCGTTACTGTGCCTTGCGATACCGTCCAGCCGGGCGCGGCGAACAGCCGGGTGCGAAGCCCCAGGTGCTCGAGCACGCGATCGGCGGCCATCAGACGCAGGTTGGCTTCGTGTGCGGGCAATGTCGCGAACTCCCCCCGCCGCTTCTTGGTCGCGGCCTCGTCGAAGCCGTGCAGGACGATGGCGTCGCCGCGTTCACGCCGGTCAGCGAGCCACTCGACGGTCGGCGCGTCGGAGTCGAGCCGGTAGCCGCCCTTGATCCGGGGTGCCACCAGAAACGAGGCAGGGACGCCGCGCGCATCCAGCAGATCGCAGAACGCGTCCACCTCGGTCAGTGTGCGGTCGCTGATCCCGGAAACCGAGACAATCAGTTGTCCAGCCACGTGTTCATTGTGGCAACGTCAGGTGTCCCAACGGTTTACAACACGTGGGCAGGAGTTGACTTTCTATCGCGGCAGAACGGCCTCGATGGCGGCGATCACCTCGGGCGCGTCGGGAACCGTGCGAGGCCGGAACCGGTTGACCACCTCGCCACCGGGTGCGAGCAGGAATTTCTCGAAATTCCACTGCACGTCGCCCGCCTCGCCACTGTCGTCGGGGGTCGCAGTCAGCTCGGCGTACAGCGGGTGCCGGTCAGGACCGTTGACGTCGGTCTTGGCCAGCAGCGGGAACGTCACACCGTAGTTCGTCGCGCAGAACGTCTGGATCTCCTCGGCCGTGCCCGGCTCCTGGCCCATGAACTGGTTGCACGGCACACCGATCACCGTCAGCCCGCGCTCACCGTATTCCTTCGCCAGCTGCTCCAGCGCGGTGTACTGCGGGGTGAGGCCGCATTTCGAGGCCACGTTCACCACGAGCACGGCGCCGCCTGCCAGCTCTGCCAGTGTGGTGGAACGCCCGTCCAGCGTGGCCAGTGCGATGTCGGTCAACGGTGTTTCGGTCATGCCAGCACACTAACCGTCGAGTAGCGGCTTGGTGCTGTCGTGCTAGCGGCTATCCAAGCAGGATGCCGCATCCCGTCGTGCCGCATGTTATTCGACACCTAGCAAACACTCTCAGAGTGTGGTCAGGGCAGGCGGCTACCAGGAGCAGAGTACAGGTCAGGCCGCTGCCAAACTATAGAGACCGCAGGGGCCGCTATAAACACCCAACTCGGCGTGTCACTCTTATTGAACGTATGTGTAATAGAATGGTGTTGATGTAGTCCTGTTTCTAGAGACACGTGATACACATTGGGGCAGTGTGGATTTCGTGTAGTCCACCGTCGGCCGTGATCCTAGAAATTCTAGAGCCAGCAGAGTGCCGTTTCTGGCCAGGACCGAGGGGGCCTAGCGCGCTTATCGAGTGTTCTGAATGGCGGCCATTGCCGCATCGTGCGCCGACTTTCGCACGTTCGTCAGGGTGTTGAACGGCGAACGCTGCTCATTTTGCGCGGGCGGACTGCTTACGATCACCGTCTCCATGCGTACTTTGAGGTTCTCGATCTGTCCCGCTTTGCGGGCCGCCGGTCCGATCGTTATTTGCAGCTGGTTCTGGGTGGTACTTGGTGCGGTGTCGGCGTTTGCGACCGGTGCGGTACAGCTCAGCATCGCGCCAACAGTGACGGCGCTGGCGGCGATCAGCCATCCCAGGCGGGTGCGGTTCATGACATCATCTCCCGTGTTGTGCGGTGTTCATATGCACTGATGCTTCTTGGCCGCACGGGTCGACGCTTGAGGCGTTTGCCTCAATCTTTCTCCAGCCCGCGACGGGCGCACAGCTTTATCCTGGCGTTATGGCCGCTGTCGGCGATCTCGTCCGCTCCACTACCGGCGCGTGGATCGTCCTGGCACCCCAGCACTGCCCAAACGGCCACCGGCTTGGTCCCGGCGACACACTGGTCGGCCACCAAGCCTGCCTCGGGCACGGCGGCGGTCACACCACCTGGACCTGCCGCACCTGCGATGCCACCGCGGACGGGCCACCACTCAATACTCACTGCAAGACTTTGGAAGGCCCTGCGATCGTGCGGATTTCGAACGTGACCTAGATCCCACAGTGGCGGGGCGACCTTCGAGAGCGTGAACTTATCGCGCGGTGCGCTGGAGCGGCTACAGGTAAGACCGGCGCTCCGCCTTCTCCGACAGCGAGATTGAGTTGCTCAATACGCTTCGAACGCGATCCTGTTGTGGTCGTCGGGGTCGTATAGCACCCATGCCGTCTTGCCCGGCGTGAGGCTATGACTATCTAGCCCCAAAAATTCGAGCTGGTTCGCCCGGATTACGATTTTGGCCTCGAACGGCTCGTCGCCCTCGGGCGCGACGCTCAGTGTGTAGCGATGTTTTTGCAGGTCGGTGCCAGCTGGCAATCCGTTGTTGATGCGGACGTTCATAATCCAGTGGATGCCTTTTGTTGCGCTCAGCACAGTTGCCTTAGCGCGCTTGCCGTTGCCTTCCCGGAGCTTCTGCTCCAACGAACGAGACCTAGACATCGTTGCCTCCAACGGTTGCACTTTTCGAGGACGCTGACCTGTGCGCCGGGGACACTGGGGTCCCAGCGAACCTCTGCGGTTGAATCGTATGCCCGTTTTGCCGGGCCAACGCTGGTACGCCGGTGGTCATCTTGACCACCTGGACTGAGTCCCCGCCGTCAGTGAGACGCCCGCTCGGCCAGGGCGAGAGCAATGAGCAGAAGTTGTGGATGATTCTCGGCGAGGTGACGTCAGTGGGCGCACCTTCCCGCGAATGATCTGAAAGTCCGTAGCTCTGATCAGGACCGGCGTTGACGCGCTGATTCGGGAAGGTACGCCCATGCTCACGGCAGTCCACGACCTGGTTGCGTCGAACGAAACCAGCACGGCGGGTGGGTCGTTGCTTGATGAGATTGTCCGCGACGGTGCCCGGGGTCGATAGCCAGGCAATACCATCGGCACATGCTCAAAAAGATGGTAGCCGCGCTGGCCATCGTGTCGATCGGTCTGTTGGCGTCGCCAACGGCGCACACCGCGCCTTGCGTTGACGGGGACACCGGGCTCACCGCTCGCGGCGACTACTACATATGTCAAAGCGGAGTATGGGTACATGTCATACCCCCAGGCACGCCGCGAGGAGCGCAACGGCTGCCACCAACTATTGACCCCACCAGCTGACCACACGCCAGCTGTCCCAAACTATCCACCACCGGCCTGAAATCCCGTGTGCGACAAAACCTCATCCACAGAAATTGATAATATCTCCAACACCGTCAACCAATTTCGCCCGCCCGAGGCTACGCACATCCCCACCTAACCGCGCAACATCCACTCCACCGAATATCCTTCAGTCCGTGGGACCCAGCTTCGTATACGACCCCGATCGGCCAGACGTGTGGACTTGGTTGCAGGCGTGGTACGTCAGCCAGTGCGACGGCACCTGGGAGCACCGCTACGGCATCAGCATCTCCACGCTGGACAACCCAGGATGGCAAGTGAAGATCGACCTCCCAGATGGCAGCCCCGCACCAGCCAGCTACGAGCGGCGCGAAACCCACCGCAGCGAAGATGACTGGTGCGTGACCTGGACCGAGAAAGACACCTTCCACGCGGCCTGCGGCCCAACCAACCTCGCTGAAGCTCTTCACAACTTCCGCGTCTGGGTTACCACCTGAACTAACAGCCCACGCGCAGTTCGTGTTTAGTGCTCCGCTCCTGTCGAGAAACTCCCTGTGAAGCGCTGAGGCAACACTCCATCTGCATGACCGCCGCACTTGCCGAACCGCGAGAGCTGATCTCACGGAGCGTTGCCGAACCAACCCGAGACCAACAATGACGGCCGCCTGAAATCGCCGCCGATCCACAACAATTGACAATAACTCCAGGGCGACGCGCTACGGGCTGTCCAACGGGAACCTCAGCGTGACCCTCAGGGCGTACAGATCGCCCCTCTGGCCGGACGGCTCCTAGAGAACTTCAACAGATCTTGGGGTCTTCTAGACGGCTCCCAAATCGACCGTCCTACAACTCAGTCAATCTATAGAAACCGGCACGACCGTACTATAAAAACCCACGTGGCGTCGTCTGCTTTTATAGAACCTGTGTTCAACAAGAGGAACAACAGCCAGCGCCTTATGGTGTTCGTATAGGGCGGATTCTGCAAAAGCTGAGGTGAGGCCCTGACCGAGCAATACACCTACAGCACTTGGGTTTTCGCTCAAAAACTGGCGATCGGAGCCGCACATCTACCGCGTGAAGGGCGTAGAGGCACAGGTTGGACAGCGAGTCCGCATCACTGCTGTCGAACTTGATCGGTGGGGCATACCAAAGAGGACGGGCCTCAGTCTCGCCTGAACCCAGACCTGGACACCTGTCCAGTCATTGTTCTAGCCTGCCTACATGACCAAAGTGCCAAGCCGATCCGCACGGCTCGCCCATGCGGCCAAGCACGCCGATTTGTGGAACTCCAGCAAGCGCGATGAGTGGATAGCTTCTTGGCGCACCATTGTGCCGGGTGAGGTTCGCATGTTCGACCCCGTCGGCACTGAACCGAAGCACGGATTCGATGCCGCGACTGGTGACGCCTACGACATGTTTCAATCCATCCTCAAGATCAACATGATCACCGTGCAAGTGAACGGCAACGAGATGGCCTGGGTGTGTGAGAACCACTTCGGCACCGAGCCAAACGTTCAAATGGCCTACAGCATCGAGACTTTCGCCTGGGACGACGACGGCAACCTCCTTATCAAGACGTACTACCCGATGCCCGAAACAGTCGACTCCGACAGCGACCCGTACGCCCACCTTCTGGAAGGTCAGCGGGAGGGCTAGCGCGCTTGGCGTTGCAGGTCTACAACGTTCGACGTTGCGCACACCACTCCCCGCCCAACCTTCGGTGCTGCCAGTTCGTCCTCACGTACGTAGTCGGCGTAGGTGGAAAGTGTTAGGGCGTAGCTGCTGTGGCCCAGCCACTTTGACACCCGCAGGTAGTGCTCGCCCGTGGGCTTGCACTGGGGCCATCCCACGACACCACCCAGGGCCATATCGTGGCTCAGAATCGCGATCAGGGCCTCGGAATCGGGCCACCAGAGAACCTAGAATGCTTTTCTCGCCCACAGGCTCACAATCCTCGTCTCTCATCGCTTTTGATCACAGCCTGCCGCGCTCGCCTGAGATCCCGCCCTTTTGAAACGTGGGGGCGCTGAGCATCGTGGCAGCCACGCTATGCATTGCGGGCGGGGGCGCGGCCCGAGGGGGTTCACCCTGTTGACGACGGTTAAAAACCAGGCCAGTCGCGACGGTTGAAAAGTAGGCCACCCATACAGATTGGATGGGTGATCTCCTTGGAAGACTGGGCCT
>NZ_QJJU01000050.1 GCF_003201655.1 Mycolicibacterium moriokaense | reverse complement strand
CATTTCAAGCCACAAAACAGCACACGAATCTCAGCTACACCCCACCGCCCTGGGCATCCAGGGCACCAACCCCAGACACCTTCCAACTTAGGGACACGAATCTGAGACAAAAGCCAGATGTCATGGCGTGAGACAACACGGATCACTGAACCGTCCCCCGTTTGATGCCGGCTTCATAGTTGAGGCGCCGCCAGCTGGGGACGCCTGGGTGTGAGCGTTAGTAGGCGGCCTCGAATTCTTCGGGCGGGACGTTAGAAGCGGTAGCGGAGCACTACGGTGCCGATCATCCGGGACACAGCCGCGCTACGTGCCGCCAGCCGGGATGTCAGCCGCACGATCAGCGGGAGCTCGGCAACCTCGGGTGCTCGGGTGAGGAAGATCTCCTCGACCAGCCTCAAGGCGCCGACCCAGCGTTCGGGTTGGCGGGGATCGTTGAAACCGGCCGTCGGGGTTGTGACGTTTTTGTTCACCGATATTGAGGGGTCGATCCGTCGGTGGGACTCCGACGCGGCCATCTGCCACAGAGAGGCTGCTCGCAGTGGCACGCTGTTGACGTGAGCAATGGTCGGGTTTCGTCGATCGATGAGTTGTTGGATCGTGCGGTGGCGGCGATAAACTCTGGCGATAGCGCGTCGGCGCTGGCCGCCCGTTGACGGCCGGGGGCAAGGGGCTGCGGTCGGGAACTATCGGGCTGACCGGGAGCGTCGTCATCGCGGTTTCGTCGGTGGCGCCCGCCTACAGTCTGGCCGCGGTGCTGGCGGGCATTGTGGCGGTGGTGGGCGCCAAGACGCCTGCGCTGTTCGTTATCGGGTTTGTGCCGATGCTGCTGACCGCGTTCGCGTTTCGTGAATTGGCGAGGCAGACGCCGGACTGCGGATCGACCTTCACCTGGGCCACGCGCGCCTTCGGCCCCTGGGTCGGCTGGCTGGCAGGCTGGGCGGCGTTTATCGCTGCGACCGTGGCCGTCGGCAACGGCGCGCAGATTGCGGCCATCTACTTGCTGAAGGCGCTGCACCTGAACGCGCTGGCCGATTCGATGGCCGCCCAGGTCGCGGTGGGCGCACTGGCCGTCGTCGTGCTGGCGTTGTTGTGCGTGCGGGGAATCGACGTCACCGAGCGGACTCAGGCTGTGCTGGTGGTGGTGCAATTTGGGATGCTGGCGCTGGTCAGTGTTGTCGCGCTGGCGAAGGTGTTCAGCCATCAAGCGGGTCCGCAGGCGGTGATACCGCAGTGGAGTTGGCTGTTCCCGACGGGACTATCGGCCTCAGACATTGCCCGAGGCAGCATCCTGTGCGTCTTCGCGTATTGGGGGTGGGACGCCTGCCTGCCGATATCGGAGGAGACCAAAGACCCGCACAAGAACCCGGGCAGGGCCGCCGTGCTCGCCACGATCCTCGTGCTCGGCACCTATGTGCTGGTGAGCTATGCGATTCAGGCCTTCGCCGGGTTCGGCACGACGGGAATCGGTCTGAACAATCCGCAGAACGCCAACGACACCCTCAGCGTTCTGGGAGAGCCGGTGGTCGGCAGCGGCGTGGCTGTGGTGCTGCTGCTCGCGATCAGCTCGTCGTCGTTGGCGTCGGTGCTGACGTGTCTGGCGCCTACCGCGCGGAGCATGCTGGCCATGGGGGTTTACCGGGCCCTGCCGCAGCCCTTCGCGAAGGTGCACCGCCGCTATCAGACCCCGTGGTTCGGCACCCTCGTGGTCGCTGTGAGCGGGTGCACGATATATCTCGTTATGGCGGTGGTCAGCCAGAACTCGTTGGCAGACATGGTGGAGTCGCTGGCGCTGGCTACTGCCTTTTACTACGCCATCACCGCCTATGCGTGTGTCTGGACCTACCGACGCACGCTACTGACCTCGGCTCGCGACTTCTGGCTGCGCGGCGCCCTTCCGCTTGTCGGCGCGGTTGCGGTCACCTGGGTGTTCATGCAGAGCGCCATCGACATGTACGCGCCGGACTACGGCAAGACCCACTTCGGCCCAGTCGGTGGCGTGTTCGTCATGGGGATGGGCCTGCTGGCGCTCGGCATCCCAGTCGCGGCGCTGAGCAATATCGGCGGCCGGGACTTCTTCCGCGGCAAGACCCTTAACGCAGGCACCGAGATCACCGTGCTCGATGCCAGCGCGCACTGAACGTCCGCGGTAGCTTGAGCAGCGCGCGGCTTAGATCACTCCACCAGTAGAACGAGCGGAATTCTCTCCACACCAACGGTTTTCGCGCACTGCAGATGCACACAGTACCTCGCAACAGTTTAACTGGTAGCGGTGCGTGCACGAGGTGCGAGTTCGTGGGTGCGCTCGGGGAACAGTTGCGATCTGCCGCAGGCTGTTGGCTTGACCGATAACCCGCCATATTCGAATCCGCCGTACTTCGCCGGACAGGGGGTAGGGCGAGCGGCGCCGCCGTTCCCAATACGTGGCGAGACGCTGAGCCCGTACCTGTCAGTCCCGGCACCTGGCGGGCTTGTGCGCAGTTTGCTGACCCTGACCGCGCCGGCACTCCGCAAGCCAGACGCGTTTCCATATTTGCGCGTCCAGACTGATTGTGGCGGACGCGGCCCTGGCAAGACTCGGGCTGCTACCCCGACTGACCGGTCGTACCATTCGCGCCGCTGGCGCCCTGTGCGCCCGTAGTGCCCTTGCCGCCGGGTAGACCCTTGACGACCGTTCCGCCGCCGGTGGCCGTGGCGGTGCCGCCACTCCCGCGGATGCCCGGATTGCCGCCACTACCGCCGGCGCCACCGGTGCCGGCGCTGCCGCCGGCACCGGGGCTGCCCGACGACCCGAGCAGGCCGCCAGCGCCACCGGTGCCACCGTTTCCGCCGGTGCCGCCGTTTCCGCCGGTGCCACCATTGCCGCCGCTGCCGGCGCCACCACCTATGCCTCCGGCTGCGACGCCGGTTGCGGTGGTCGCCGCGCCGCCTGCGCCGCCGTTGCCTCCGTTACCGCCGGGAGCCCCGGCGCCGCCGTCGCCGCCCGCCCCGCCGCTACCGCCTGCACCGCCGACGCCCAGCAAGAGGGCGCCGCGCCCGCCGTCACCCCCGGATCCGCCTGTGCCGCCGGAAGTTCCACCATCGCCATTACCACCAGCTCCGCCTGTGCCGCCGACTCCGCCCGCGGCCGCACCGTGATCTGAGTCAGCCGCACCCCCGCTGCCACCGTCGCCGCCCGCTTCGCCGGATCCGCCTTTTCCGCCCGCGCCGCCGACACCACCGGCGGCAGCGAGGCCGCTGTCCGCGTTCTGGCCGCCACCGCCGCTGCCGCCCGCCTGTCCCGCACCGCCTGGGTCACCTGCACCGCCGGGGAGGCCGGCGGCCGGTCCGGCCCCAGCCGTGATCGTGGAACTGCCGTGGTCGGTGCCGCCCTTGGCCGGTGGGTGGGTTGGGGCGGCCCCGCTCGCGCCGGTCGCTCCGCCGCCGCCGGCGCCACCGGCACTGCCGCCGCCGAACAACAGCCCGGCGTTGCCGCCGTCACCGCCGCTTGCACCGACCCCGCCGGTGCCACCGCCGCCACCGTTACCGAACAGCAGGCCGCCGTTGCCGCCCGTCCCTCCGGCCACACCCGCGGCGTTGCCGGCGCCGCCGCCGCCTCCGTTGCCGAACAAGCCGGCATTGCCGCCGGCGCCGCCATTGGCGCCGTTGCCGCCGCTGCCGAACAGGATTCCGGCGTTGCCGCCGTTGCAGGCGGCGCCGGTGCAATTGGCGGCCGCGTCGGCGCCGTTTCCGACGAAGATTCCGATCAGTGCGAGAACCGGATTGGTTGGACTGGCAGCGGGGGTGACGGGGGCGGCAGCCAGCCCCGGGGGGATCGGGCTGGCTGCCGCGTGGCCAAATAGCATGGTGCACAACGGGTCGCCGCACCCACCGGTCGGCGCCGGTGACAGCGGGAGCGGCGAGTCGACTGATGTCAGACGTATCGCGGGCCAAGCGGACGGCACGGGAGCGGCGTCGTGTGTCGTGGCCAACCAGACGCCGGCTCCTGCAATAGCAATGCCGGCAGTCACACACGAGCGAACAACAACGGTCATGATCACGCCTTTGCTAGTGGGCCCATGTGAATCACACTACTTGTTGGATACCACATTGTGCCAACGGATTTCGACAGTTCGTGACGAATCTATCGTGTCTACGACCGTTGCTTAACCTCGACGAAATATCGTGTGGGGCCAACGACCGACAACGAACCTCATCTGTCACGCCGCCAGACTGACGGATCGACGACGCATCGCAGTCTCAGCGTTGAAATGGCTGCGGTACAACGGATCATCGCGAGCTTGCCATCCGGGCGAACCAGCCCTGCGCCGTGGGCGCACGGCAAACGGCCACCGGATGGCTCAGCGGAACGCCCTGTATACCAACATGTCCTGCAACAAACGCAAACCAGCGCCGCCCACACCGCTCAGGTGTATCGGACCCAGTCGACCAGCATCGTTGCGGGAAACTTCGTTGATGCGTCCGGCGGGCCGGGCCAGTTGCCCCCGACGGCGACATTGAGGATGGCGTATTGCGGCGCGTCGAATACCCACTGATCACCTGCGGGCATGGACCACCGCGTGTAGATGCCGCGCACCCATCCGTCGACGCCGATCACGATCACTCCCGGTTGACGAGTCACCCAATAGTTGTGATAGTCGGCCGAGAGATCGACCCCGGCCGGTCCGCTCGTCGACACTGAATAGGCCCCCGGCTGCGGAGTTGTAAACGGGCCATGCAGCGCCGTGTGGTACGTGGTTGCGATATTCGGCAGTTCCATCATGTCGATCTCGCCGCTCTGCGGCCATCCCACACTATTGACATTTGAGCCAAGCGACCAGAACGCAGGCCAAATCCCTTGTCCCGATGGGAACTTGATCCGTGCCATCAACGTGCCATAGCCGATGTCGCGCAGGCCCTGGGTCGTCAATCGGGCCGAGGTGTAGCCAGTTGCAGTCTTTTGCGCCTGGATGACCAGATGGCCTTGGCCGTCCAGCCGTACATTCGCCGGCAGGTTCGTGTAAGTCTCCAATTCGTTGTTGCCCCAGCCCCCGCCGCCGAGGTCGTAAGTCCAATACAGCGGATTAGGAGCCGAGCCGGCGGGGCCGAGAAAGTCGTCGAAGAATGGACCCGTCGCGGGTGTCGACGCGGCGGCCTGTGCGATCTGAGCTGTGGCCGGGGTCGATGCAACGTCGGATGTAGCGGACTCGCTGCGGCGCAGTCCGGCCCCCGCGAGCTCAATGACGCCGCTCAGAGGAGTCACGGGGTTCTCCGGCTGCGTGGGGGCGAATGCCGTTCCAAGTACAGAAAACAGGACTCGAGGGATGGCCGTCGCCGCGGCAAGGGCTACGGACGCGGTGGTGGTGACCATGGCCACCGCCGGGGCTGCGGGAGTACTGATGGATGCAGACGGCCCACTGCTGGCCATTACCACCTCAGTCGCGACATGGTCGGCTGCGGGGGTTGAACTCGTTGATGTGGTGGACGTTTGGTGCTCGACGCTTGCCGACGCATGGCCGGAATTTGCAGCAGCTGTCGAGCTGGCTGTTTGGGCCAGCGAAGTATGCGGGGCAGTGGACGGCGACGCGCGCCGATGCGAAGAGGGTGTGTTCGACTTCGGCGACTCGGCTTGCGATTCAGAGCTTTTGGCGGCTCGCCCTGTCGAGGTTTGGGCATCGAGCCGATTGGCGCCCTGCGTCGATGCGCGCGCATCGGAGGTGGCTGCGGTCTGGCCATCGCGGTTCGGAACCGAAGCCGAACCTGACGACTCCACTTGAGACGAACCGGATTGGTCGTGCTCGGACCCTGCCGAGTCCAGCTTTGTTGGCTCAGCGGCGGCGATTCCATGCCCCGTCGCCACGGCGGCGCCCATACCGAGGCATATCGTCAGACCACTGAGCCTGGACCGAGCTGTTGGCATCATCATGGTGAACCGCGGTCGCCCGGTGTCACAGTGTGGTTTCGTCGAACTCGACGCCGCTTCGGCGGTCCATGCCCAGTCGTGAGATCAGCCACTGTCGCAAATCCGGTCCGTAGTCGTCGCGATCGAGCGCAAAATCGAGAGCCGCCTTGAGATATCCGCCGGGGTTGCCCAGGTCGTGCCGGGTGCCACGATGGACGACGACGTGCACCGGATGGCCCTGCTCAATGAGCAACGCGATGGCATCGGTGAGCTGAAGCTCTCCGCCAGCCCCTTTGGTGGTGCGTCGAAGCGCGTCGAATATCGCCCGATCCAGAATGTAGCGGCCGGCTGCTGCGAACGACGAGGGCGCGTCCTGGGCCTTCGGCTTCTCCACCATGCCGACGACTTTCAGCACGTTGGGATTGACCGCATCGGGCACCTCTTCGACGTCGAACACACCGTAGGCGCTGATCTCGTCGGGCGGGACTTCGATGGCGCACAACACCGAACCGCCACGTTTGGCGCGCACTCGCCCCATTGTTTCCAGGACGCCGGTGGGTAGCACGAGGTCGTCCGGCAGCAGCACGGCGACGGCGTCCTCATCCGGAAGCAGAACGGATTCAACACATCCCACGGCATGTCCAAGCCCCAGCGGTTGCGACTGGACAACGGATTCGACCTTGATCAGCGCCGGCGCCCGGCGGACCTTCTCCAGCATCAAATGCTTACCGCGGGCGAGCAACGTGCCTTCAAGCACCAGGTCCTCGACGAAATGCGCGACGACACCGTCCTTACCTTCTGACGTGACGATGACGAGCCGATCCGCCCCGGCGGCAGCGGCTTCGGCCGCCACAAGCTCAATCCCGGGGGTATCGACGACAGGCAGAAGCTCCTTTGGAACAGTCTTCGTCGCCGGCAGGAACCGAGTACCTAGGCCAGCGGCAGGAACGACCGCGGTGTATGGAAGTATCCTGTGCGACTGCGTCATTCACCGATACTATCGTCGGCTCGTTGCGATTGCCGATCAGATGGCGCGGTAGTCCCTAATCGTCGCGTGACGGCCATGCCGATGTTACGTGGGTGTCGGCCAACCGACCGACATCTGTTTTGTAACAAGAGAATTCTGTATTCATGGCAGGCCTGTACGCGATCGTATTGGTCTACCAGTCGCTCAATGCTTGCTTGGCTGCGGCGCTGGTCTCCGGCGAGCTGGTGAGCCGCCAGTCCGGCTCGCCTTCCTTGTTGGCCTCGAACCAGACCAGGCCTTCGACTTTGGTGGATTTGAGGAACTTGATCAAGTCGGCGATCCAGGTGGCTTTGTCACCGCCGCGATCAGAGCAGCCGGCCTCCGTGATCCACAAAGGTTTTCGCGGCGCCATGCCCGCCACGAGTTTGACGGTCGGCCCGAAAAGGTCTGTGGGCGAACGCCAACGGTGTCCTGGGTCGTCGCCGAAGTTGTAACCGTCGAGTCCGACGATGTCGATGTACTCGTCACCGGGATAGCAACGGGTCACGACGTCGCTATTTCCATCGATGATGACGTTCGGGCTCCACACCCACTGCACCTGTGTTGCACCGGAGTCGGTGAATATGCGGCGGACCCGTCGGTAGGCCGCCACGTAGTCCTCGGGTGTGGTGCCGGACTGGCCGACCGACCAGGGATACCAGTTGCCGTTCATCTCGTGGGCGAACCTGATCAGGAAGTGCCGGTTGTAGGCGGCGGCCTGCTTGGCCCAACTCGCTACGTACGCGTCGTAACGTCCGCCCGCGATCTGTGCTGCTGAGTAGAGAGGCTGAGTGGCGCCGTCGGCAGGGTCCCACGGCTCCCACGTCATCATGGGGACGGTGCCTAAAGCGGTTATCCGATCCAGCAGCTCGGTGGGCAGCGGCGCCTGCCGCACGAACGCGTCATAGACCGTGAGTACGTCAAGTCGCTTGCCGAGTGACTGGGCAGTCGCCTCTGCCTGTTTGACAGCTGCGTCGTCGATTCCGTTGGCGGCCAAGCCGAAAACCCTCGGCTGGTGTTCGGAACGGCAGGCATTGGAGGCCGCGACTAGAGCCAAAGCGCCCAACGACAGGGACGCGATTACGGCTCGGCGCGACATGCCGGTGCGGACGCTGTTTGGCAACTGCACCTCCCGCCGCGTTGCAACCCCTTTCGTCTGACCGACACTACGGGATTCGAGCCGATAACGCGTCGTGCATCAGTGCCCGGTCAGGTCGATCCCCTTTTCTTTGACCTCTTGTTCGATCGCGGGGATCAGCGCGTTGATCGCGGTGGCCGACAGGTGTGAGTCGTCGCGATAGAGCAGCGTTCCGTTGCGGACGGCAGGACACGTGCTGCCTTCACAAAGAAGCGGGTTGACATCGAGTACGGGGATATCGAGGTTCTCCCCGCGCACCTGGTCGGTCACGATCGGCTCGGTGCGGCGAACGTTGTTGAGATCGAAGTCGCACTTGGCCCAGTTGTCGAGCGCTCCCGAGACACATTCGGGAATGTTGTGTTGCGGGTAGGGGGTGTCGCGTAGGTAGATCAGCTTGGCCCCGGTTGCACGAAGTTGATTCAACGTCTGGTCCCAGGCCACCTTGAACTCTTGATAGTCGGGCACGTAGGTCGATAGTGATCCCAGCACAATGTATTTCGGCTTGATTGCCGTGATCGCCTTGAGGCTGTCCTCGCGCCAACCCAAGCAGTCTGGCTTGGTGAATGGATCGGTGCGGCCGTCGCGGGGCTGCAGCGCGGCCACGGGGCAGGCGGCCTTGGTGTACCAGCTCAGGCGCCAGTTGTTCTCCGTGGCAAGCTTTTCGATCGCGGGTAGCCACTGTTGGGCATGACTGTCGCCGAAGATCACCGCGGGAACGCCGTCGGCCGGCCCTTCGACACAGGTCGACGGCGTGTCTCGCTTGCCGAGCGCGATCAGGCACTCATCGTGGCCGGGCCGATCGTCAAATGCCTTGAACGGGTTGGGCGTGACCGGGCCGGAGGTGACACCGGTTGACGCACCGAAGACCGCCTCGAAGCTGACATTGGTATTGGACGACGTGATGCCGCTGCTGGCCGACTTGACCGCGAGCACGCCGATGCTCATCGTCACCGCCGCGGCCGCCACGGTGCCGGTCATCCCCACGGCAATGGAGGCCATGAGGTTACGTCGCAGCTCGGTCGAGGACATGAGCGGTTTTTCGAGCAGCATCGTCGAGATCCACGCGAGCACGAGCGCGACCAGGCTGACGAGTACCAGGACCTGCCAGTCGGTGATGTGGGTGATCTGCTTGAACAGCACCAGCACCGGCCAATGCCATAAGTACCACGCATAGGACACCTGGCCGATCCAGCGCAGCCACCCTGCAGCGAGGAAGGCGCCGACGGCAGGGCGAACAGTCCCGGCTACCTGCCCGGCGGCGATGACCGCACCGCCGCCGAGAGTGGGCACTAAGGCTGCGGTGCCCGGATAAGGCGTTGTGTGACCGAATTTGACGGTCGCTATAGCGACCGCTGCCAACCCGGCCCACCCGAGGAGCCCGAATCCGACGCGCACCCACACCCAGCGGGCCAGCCCCATCAGCACGGGCTCTGCGACGGCGACGAGCGCCCCCACTCCGAACTGCCAGGCGCGGGTGTGGGTCGCCATGTAGGACAGCACCGGGTCGGTGGCAGTCAATTTCAACGACAACACCAGCGAGACGGTCGACATGACGGCGAGCCCAGTGCCCACCAGCAGACGAACCGACCAGCCACGGCGTTTGGCGAGATACGCCAGACCGGCGATGAGAACGGGCCAGACAATGTAGAACTGCTCTTCGACTGCCAACGACCAGAAGTGGGTGGCGACGCTGTCGTCGGATGCGCCGGCGAGGTAATCCTTGCCCTGGGCGATAAAGCGCCAGTTGGCGGCCTGCAGGGCAGCGGCCAACAGATCGAACGCTTCTCGGAACACCGACAGCAGCGGCATGAAAAACCACACTGCCGCCGACGTCGCAACGATCACGACCGCGGCGGGAGGAATGATCCTGCGGGCGCGCCGCGCGTAGAAGCCCTTGAACGAGATCTTGCCGCTGCGCTCAATCTCTTTGACCAGCAGCCCGGTGATCAGGAAACCGGAGATGACGAAGAACAAGTCGACGCCGACGAAACCGCCGGTCATGAACGGCACGCTGGCGTGAAACAGCACCACAGTCGTGACGGCGATCCCGCGCAGACCCTCGATGTCGCTGAAGAAGCGGCGCGGCGATGAGTCCGCCGACGGCGTGGCTGGGCGAGGCAGCGTGGCGACGGTCATGTCACGACCCCCACGGGATCATCAAGTCGAACCAGCCGAAAGCTATTGCGGCGGCCAGCAAGAGCGCAGCGGTGTAACCCACCACTTCATAAAGCGAGATCCGGTGGCGGTTGCGGCGACGCCACCACAGCGAACGCGGGATCCGGTGCCGGGCCATCTCGAGTCTCACGACGCGACCGCCTCGAGTCTGGGCGGCGATTCGACGGCTTCCATCGTGCGCCGGCCCGCGCGTTTCGCACGCGGAGCGGGAGCGAGCATCTTGGCGAACTCGACCAGCAACGGCAGCGCAATGTACGTGTACAGCAGAAGGAACATTCCCATCAGCCAGAATCGCCGAAGCCCATAGGTTTCCAAGTCGTAGATGACCATCACCCAGAAAGGCGCCAAGGAAATTACTATCGCCGCCGCCCCGACGCGGCTGATCGTGCGGGCCAAAGAATTCGTCGCTCCGACTGCGCCGGTGGGGACCCAGCCGGCGGAGCGCCCCCGCAGCTTGTGCGCTATCGCGACGATATGGGCATAGCTGTATGCCATCTGAATGCGCAGCACTTCAAATCGCCACCGGCTCTGGGAAACGAACGGCAGTACCACCAGGTACACCCAGAGGCCAGCCAGGAATGGCACGAATTGGATGGGCTGGACTTGCTCAGGGAAGAACGCGGCCATGACCAGGCCCGGAATGTACAGGGCGACAACGTTGATCGCCGTCGTGATGTAATACAGCACGCCGGCCCAGAAGCAGATGCGTTGCCGGAGCGTCATTTTCAGCGCCTCGCCTTCGAGGTGCTCGTTGTCCAGCCGCACCAGCGACCCGTTGCACCAGCGGTATTGCTGGTTGAGGAACCCGGCTAAATCGGATGGGCACAAACCGCGGGATACGATGGCCGGCACATATCGCGTTTGATATCCCGCCCGCATCAAAAACAAACCCGTGTGAATATCTTCGCTGTGTTCAATCTGCGCGAATCCGCCCGCTGCTTCCAATGCAGCCCGGCGGTATATTGCGCAGGTACCCACACATACCGCCGCGTCGAATCTGTCTCGGGATGGAAGTATCCATCGATAGAACAATTCCTGAGTGGCGCCTGCGGTCCGTTCAATCCAACCCATGTCTTCGGTGGTACTAAAATATTGCGGGCTTTGGACAATTCCGACACCCGGATCATCCATGTACGGAATGAGATGCTGTAGAAAATCATGCCGCGGGCAGAAATCAGCGTCGAGGATGACGATCTGATCGCCTCTTGTCTGCGTGAACGCATACTGCAGATTTCCGGCCTTCTTCATATACCCACGATTCGGCCGCAGAATATAGTGAAATCCGAAATCGGCCGCCAGATCGCGTACGCTTTCGCGCCCGCCATCATCGAGGACATACACGTTGAGCTCGCCGGGCCATTGCATGCCCGCGACGAACGTGTAGGTGTTGCGCAGGACGTCGAGGCCCTCCCCATAGGTCGGCAAGAAGACGTCGACACCGGGATAGCGCCCCAGCGGTTGCCACGTCTGAACGAGCCGGCGGTGGGACTTGCCGTTGTAGCGCCTGGAGTTGAAGCTGGTCAGCGCCGATAGCAGGTTACCGACGATATTGAGCGCGAGCACAACGAGCAGCGGCGACAGTACATAGAGCGCCGAGACGGTGAACTCGAACAAACTCCATGCCGCCAGGACGTATGCCACTAGGAGCAGTACCTGAACCCAGCGCATCTGCGGTCCGAAGTAGCCATATACCTCCTCGTCGCTCGGAGGCGTCACCAGAAGTGTGTCGCGGCTCCCCTGTACCGCGACCAATTTGGGCGATAATTCTGTGTCGTGTTCAGCGTCTTCGACGACCGTCATTTAAGACCCCTATAAATGGCCGATAAGCCCCCACGAGCTCGACCGTTCTCGCTGAATTCTGTGCGTCTGCATTAACGCGTCGCACGACTTGTCAACGGACCTGTAAGGCATTCTTCCCCGCACCGCGGCATCGATGCCGTCGGCTCCCTGCCCAGCGCGGCGCAGTTGTGCTCAGAATAGCTCGTTGGCTGTTCAACCGCGGGTGGGAAGCGCGCAGTGTGAGGCACATTACAGACATTTGTGTACGTGTCGGCGCGTATGTGGGTCAGTTGGCCGACATTGAGGTTTCCGTTATTTGTGCAATTAGTTAATTACCTTTGTCGCTTGGTTTGCCGCAATTAATTGTCGGTTGGCTGACCGACAGCTCATTGCAGTGAAGTAACGGTCATGCCGACGGCGTGGGATGCTGTCATCGATACCAAAGGAGAAACATGATCCGGGGCGTGCGGTGGCGACTGGCCGGTCTGCTGATCTGCGGGGTCCTCGGCGCGTGCGCGACAACCCAAGCGGTCGAAGTGGGCCAACTCGAGCCTCTCGACTACACCCGCGCGATGCCGGCCATCACATCGGAGGTGTGGAGTGCTCGCGGCACCCTGTTGTCGAGCTCGGATCATCCCGCGTTCGATGTTGATGCACTTCCCGCGGGATCTGTGGCCTACACGATGGTCTATCGCTCGATATCGGGCATCACGGGCGCGCCAGCCGAGGTCTCCGGTGCGGTGTTCGTGCCTCCCGGCAACCCGCCCGAGGGTGGATGGCCCGTAATCGGATACGCACACGGGACAGTCGGTGTGACCTCCGAATGCGGACCGACCGGTGATCCGCGCCTCTTCGGCGACATCAAAGCCGTCGCTATTCAGCTGGCCCAGGGTTATGCGGTGGTGTTCACTGACTACGCAGGGCTGGGGAAGGCCTCACAGATTGCGCCTGCCAAACAGACGCATGCCTACCTCGAGCCAAAGTCCGCCGCGTTCAATCTGATTGACGCAGTGCGCGCAGCGCGGGTGGTCGTTCCGCAGCTGTCTTCTCGCTGGGTCGCGCTCGGCGCTTCCCAGGGAGGGGCAGCGGCCTGGGCGACCGCGGACTATGACGCCGCATACGGTCAAGGAACGGACCTGCTGGGCGCCGCTGCGATTGTGCCGACGTTGGACTTCAGCCCTCTGGTGCAACGTGCGCAGGATGCGAAGATGAGCGTTGACCAGCTCTATCTGTATCCGTATATCGTGGCGGGACTAGCGAATGTGGACCCGGCGATTAGTCCGGACGACTACCTGCACGGAGCGTTGCGAGACAATCAGAATCTGCTGCTGTCGTGTGGATCTGACGCGGCGCAGCGAAAGGGGCAGCTCGCCACGGCACTTTCCCCTGCCGATGCCAAACCGTCCTCAGCCTCCGCGGCAGAGCGCCTGCGGCGGCGTCTGGCGGCCTATGCGCTTCCACAGCAGCCCACGAAGATTCCGATCCTCGCCGTCTATGGTGGTGCCGACGACACCGTTGCACCGGAGTGGACCGAGGTGGCCATGGGACGCGCATGTGCACTCGGCGACACCGTGCTCCGTGTACGGATCGAAGGACAAGGACACACTCTGGACCCAGGCGCCCAATTAGGACAGTGGGTCGCCGATCGGTTCGCGGGCGCGCAGGCAAAAGGTAACTGCTGACTGATCTCACTCTGCTCACCCTGGAGACTTCCTGCGATGTGCCCGTCGGGTGGCAACGGTCGTTGTCTTCGTCCGCGTCCGACGTGACGTTCGACACATTAGCGCCCGGGCGGGGGCGATGTGGGCGGCTGCGCTTCGAGTGTCTTGGCGTTGTGCCGCAGGCGAATGCGAGGGCAGGATCGGCCGCAGACCTCGTCGACCATCAACATGTTTAGTCCTCGCTGGGACAAGGCAGTGTTGCCGAGATGATGATCGAGTCGACTGTTCGATAATCGAAATACGCTGCCGCACAGGATGAAACAGTCGCGACACATTCACGGCGCCGGGAGTCGCCACCGCCACGATGATACGAATGCCGTGATGACAGCGTCGGTGCGGCGTCGCCGTGCGATGTGACCATCACGGCGTGGCGAGCCGAGAAGCCGCACACCACTGCGGAAGTTTACGGCGAATTACATGGCGGTTCCTGCGTCGGTCACGCGGGGGACACGAACAGGTTGCGAGGCGACCGAGATGCGTGGATTCTGAGCAGAAGTCCGGCCGTTGTATGCAACGGCGCTTAGATCGAAGACCGGCAGCGGTGGGCTAGCTGTGGCCCCGGCAGGCAAAGTGCCGGCTCATCCGCGGAGCGATTGTGGAACACGGAGTGGTGGGGGGTCCAGCACTGGGGGTAGGGGCCGATGACGCATCACGGCAGTACGCCGGACGCTGGTGTCATTGTGGTCGACGGCCATGAGGCGGTGCGCACAGCCGTGAAGTGGTGGTGCATGGGCGCCCAGCCCGCCATACCGGTCGTCGGCCAATACGGTTCAGTCGACGAGATGTTGGATCAACACAATCGGACGCCGCACGTGGGCAGCGTCGTCGTGTTCGAGCTCAACGCACCGCACATGCCGCCCGCGTACGCCGAACTGCAACGGATCCTGAGCGCCGGCCTACGTACTGTCGTGTACTCCCACGCGACGGCATTCGAAGTCGTCCTCGGGGCGCTCGAAGTCGGCGCGTCGTCGTATGTTTCGAAAACCGAAGCGAAAACGCACCTGCTTGAGGGAATTCGGGCAGCAAGGGCCGGAAGGCATTACGCCGGACCGCTGATGGCCGATGCGATCTATGCCGACAGCAGAGTCGGCCGCCCTAGACTCGCGGCCCGCGAGAAGGAAATACTCATCGCTTGGTTTCAAACAGACAGTAAAGACATCGTCGCTCGCGACCTTCGCATCAGCACTTCCACTGTGCGCACGCACCTCGAACGGGTCCGCGCCAAGTACGCCGCTGTCGGCAGAGCAGCGCCGACGAAGGCCGCGCTCGTCGTTCGCGCCATTCAGGACGGCATAATCGGGGTCGACGATCTGTAGTGTCGGGGCGGCGCACCGGACGGTCCCGCTACATGATCGGCTGGTGGAAGTCGATCCGAACATCTTCCGGGTTCGCCTGCAGAACCCTCACGGCGACAGTCGTGCCCGGCTGTATGGCCGCCATCTCGACGGGATCCACGAAACCGCCACTCGACGCAGTCGCGTCGTACGTTGGGCGTCCAGGGATTTGCACTTTCAGTGCGATCCGGTACATGTAGCGCGGGGTCGGGCCTTCGGTCTTAGTCATTGTTGCCACCGACAAAACGTGCGCAGTTCCCGTCAGTCGTCTAGATGCCCGCCGCCTTCGGAGTTTGTCCACCACGACGACGATCAGGACACAGATCAGGAGGATTCCGACAGGAATTCCTACCGCTGGGTGGCGCGCCAGCCATGCGACGGCTGTCAGTACGCCCGCGGGAATGAATCCGCCGGGCCCCATTGCGACCCAGGCTGGGCCGCCGCAGGCACTACATCCCGGATCCATCTGCTATGCCAGGTTCACCGGGTCCATTGGCGCAAGCTAGCACTGACCTCGCCGCTACCGATCTCAAATTGACGTCGCGAAAGTTTGCGCAGCTCGACCGGCTTGGATCGCCACGGTTCATAACTCGTCGAGTAAGAGAATCCCATCCTGGATCGCGCGTGCGACCAGGGCTGCTTTCGAGTGGGCGGGCCGCCCGACCGCGGCGTACTTAGCTCGAATTCGCGCCAAATGAGTACGGACCGTCGCTGGGGAGATTGACAGCGCACCAGCGACCTCGTCCTTGGTCTCAGCGCGAAGCCACGCCATCAGGACTTCTTTCTCGCGCGGGCCGAGAGTGGGTCGATCAACGGCCCCGTCCTTGAGCATCGAGTCATGCGTTTTCGGGCCATGATAGGGAGTGCCTGTGCGGGCGGCGCGGATCGCATTTATCAAGTGCTGCTTATCTTCTGACTTCGTCAGACAGGTAAGCGCCCCGTGTTGAAGGCCAGCGTAGATCATCTGCTCAGTTGCCATGGCCGTGTATACGATGACTCGGTGGCCGGCGCCGACAATTCGGTCGACACCGGCGAAGTCGATGCGGCGGCTCGCACGTTGCGGGTCGACGATAACAGCGCTCAACGTGGGCATTGCTCCGCCGTATGCCGACAGGAACCGCTCGGGTGAGGAGAATCCGCCCGCATATCGGATCGGGGGCTCCGCATGCCGGCACCACAGTTCTACCGCGGTACGGATCGCGTCATGTTCGTCGACAACGGCGATGCAGTCCACAGGCGCAATCCCGGTCGCGATCGACAACCCGGTTGAGACGTACCGACGGGGCACATGAGAATGCCTGGCTCGGATATCTTCCGAGACGTCCCGGATGCACCGGTCGCCTGACCGGGTCCGAGTACCGCTGTGAGCGTTGACGTGACTCCAGACCACCACAAACGTTCCCCATCATCGACAGCTCCAGGCACGGACATCGTTGGCGCGCACGCAATAACCGGAACGTATGGCCGACCTCTGCAAGCTGCACGAGTAGTCCTCTACCTGTTTCTGCGCAGACCACTACTCAGAGCGGTCGCACAGGCGTCAGTGCCGCGCCTGGCGCAGATTGCCGGCCGCCGCACTCAAGTAGCCCGCACCGCAGCGAGGTCGGCCTCGTCCTGCCCAGCGCGGGCTACGATTGGACGACCACCCGACCAGTCGGCGGCCCTCCGATCCGAATTCGACAGGAAGCGATTCGCCACCTCAATGAGAATTTGAGCCAGCGTGTCGGCAGAGGCATCACCGTCGAACATGGCGCGTGAGAACCGGCCGCAGCGCCATCAGACGACTTTGACACAAGCTCGTACCACGCGGGCATAACGTCTCGTCGAATGAGGCGGTAGCTTTCCGCCGAAATTAGTGCACAAGAGACTCGGTATGGCCTGTAAATCCGTGCGTCTGACGTGCTCGTGGCGGCCTTAGGGTTGGGTAGTGGGCGGTGACGAATACCGATCTCCGGTCACGCCTTTCGGTGGCTGGGTGACCGATCACAGGCTGGCTCGGCTGGTGCCACTGCAGACCGCTCCT
>NZ_QJJU01000049.1 GCF_003201655.1 Mycolicibacterium moriokaense | reverse complement strand
GTCACCGATGCCGTCGAGACGGCGGCCGAAGGTTTACGCCGACGCTAATGATTACTTATCCGCATTAGAATGGCTAATACGGAGTGCTGACGTAACTGGTCATTATCGGCGAGGGCGGGAGCGGAGCTGCACCTTGAGGGCGGATGTCGGCTCGCGCGCTGATGCCTGGCGAGCTCGTGGATATCAGCGGTTATCCACGAATAAGTCCGCCATTTTCATCAGATGAATCACGGGTGCCGGGCCGGCGTCGATTGGTGCCACTCTGGCGTGGTGGCCAAAGCCCTTGTTGGTCTGTGGGGTTGGGCTCAGTGGTGGCAGGTGAGGGAGTGCCCGTCTGCGGGATGGGGCCGACACGCCGGGCCGAGTGGTGTCAAGGTGATGCGGCTACCTGCGCCGATGTGGTAATGATTCAGGAGATGACTCAATGATTCATTGAGTGAGACCGTCTTGAGGCCGTTTTGCCCATCGATCTGAGTGGTCGCGTGTATGTGGTCGGTTCGGTTCCGGTGTTGCATCCGGAGGCCCAGACGGTCAGCGAGATGCTCGAGGGTTGGCGCAATCAGCAACTGTGCCGCAATTTGGATGCTGACACGGTTGCGGGGCGAGCGCGCCTGGTCGAGCGCTTCATCGAGGCGACCAATGAGTTTCCGTGGACGTCGACGCCGAGCATGGTGGAGGAGTTCTTCAGCGATCTGCGCTCGGTGAAGCGGCGAAAGCAGTCGACGGCTCCACGCTGAGATCGCAGCCCAGCCCTGGGCCCGGTATGTCACCAAACCCTCACCAACGACCCCGTAGTCTCCGGACTCGCCGGTTCACTCCACATCCGAGGGTCTTGCGCTGCTTACGCTGCCGTTCGCGAAAGCCTTTGAGCCCCGGCTCAACTCCAGAGCCGTCGCAAGAGCCGTCACAAACCACCGGCACGACGCGCGGCGAAGTCTAGCCCAGCAAATCGCCACCCCCACCGCACTCACGCACATCTCCGCGGCATCTTCGGCCAGAACTTCTTCACCGCTTAGACGATCCGCCGCGACCGGTGGTCCCTGCGAGCCGATCGACTACCGGCTCCAATACGACCGAATCGAATATGGAGGGTTACCGGTAACGCCGTATTCGTTATTCTGTTCCCTGGCAATGTATTTCGTGACACATCAGTGCCGCCCGCCAAAACCGCATGGGTGCCTTCAGGTGATGTCGGGTCCGGGTCGCCTATAACAGCACGCGGCGCGAAGTCACATGCCGTTCCAGCTATTGGCCAACACACCCTGCGGCCGGTTGGCGGATGGACCGTGGCTTCCTGTTCTTGTCTTACGATTTCGCGGCGATCCCGGCAGCACCCGGGTCAGTGCCCGGCGATACCCGTGCTGGCCTGGTCTGGCCGCAGCGTCTGGATGAGCTGGCCCAAGTGGGGGTTCTCGATGGCGCCGCCCAGGTAGGGTGCGGCCGCGCCCAGGATGAATGCCATGACCGGCGAGCGTGGCGGGATCGGTATGAAGTGCTTGCCGATGACGACGCCCCCGGCGGAGCCGCGAGCCACGCCGCCGAGCAGAATTCCGACGATGCCCATCTTCTTGAGATCGTTGAGGACCTGCTGTTCGAAACCGTATGGCATATAAGCCTCGACGGTGTCGAGGTCGGAATTCGCCGCGCTGGTGTATCCGCCGATCGCATAGACGAGCCCCTCGATCCCGGTGGCGGCCAGCAGGGACCGCTCGGTCGACAGCGGGTCCTGCTGCGCCCATCCTGCGGCGGGAGTGGCCGGGTCGTAGCTGTACACGCTGGCTGTCGACGTGCCATCGGCGCCGTTTCCGCCGATGGCATAGATCTCCCCGTTGGGGCCGACGGCCGCGGCTAGCCCGGCGCGGGCGGCCGGGAGGGGCGACCCAGGGGTCCATTTGTCGGCCTTGGGATCGTAGGTTTCGACGGTCGCCAAGACGCTGTGGCCGTCAGCGCCGCCGAGAGCGTAGATCAGCCCGCCGGCGGTGACCGCCGCCAGGCCACCTCGCGGCGTTGGCATTGGCGCTTTGGGGGCCCACGCGCCGGTCGTGGGGTCATACGCTTCCACTACCGCGAGGACCTGGTTGCTTCCGCCTCCGCCTCCGACCCACCCACCGAGGGCATAGACGAGTCCATCGGGCCCGGTAACGGCGGCCAACGAAGAACGCGCAGTCAGCAGCGGCTTCGCCGCCGACCACGCGTTCGTGGCGGGTTCATAGATCTCGTGCGCCGCGACAAAACTGGTGCCGTTGAAACCGCCAAGGGCGTGCACGCCGCCGGGAGTCGAGGTTGCGGCAAGACACCCGCGCGGGGTTGGCAACGCGGCGATGGGCGACCAGCTGTGTGCTTGCGTGTCGTACGCCACGTCGGTCGCGGGATTGCCGGCGGCGTCCGCGCCGCCAATCGCATAGATCCAGGCACCGGATCCCCCCGCTGGTGCGTCGCTGGTTGCGGCCGCGAACATCGCGCGAGGCGCTGGTAGAGGGGGTTCTTGTATCCAGGGCATGTCCATCTCCTTTGGTGTGGTCGCGAGTCCGGGTGAGTCGCTCGCATAGGTGTAGAGGCGAACCAGTAGGACGACGCGAATGTGAACTCTCGAGGTCAGGGCCCGGCGATACCCGTGCCGGCCTGGTCTGGCCGCAGCTGCTGGATGAGCTGGCCCAACTGGGGGTTCTCGATGGCGCCACCCAGGTAGGGTGCAGCCGCGCCCAGGATGAATGCCATGACCGGGGAACGTGGCGGGATCGGTATGAAGTGCTTGCCGATGACGACCCCCCCGCTGGAGCCGCGAGCCACGCCGCCGAGCAGAGTTCCGACGATGCCCATCTTCTTGAGATCGTTGAGGACCTGCTGTTCGAAACCGTATGGCGCATAAGCCTCGACGGTGTCCAGGAAGACATTGTCCACGGGCGATCGCTCGTACCAGTTCTGCCCGCCGATCGCATAGACGAGCCCGTCGGGGCCGGTGACGGCCGCCAACCAAGTCCGCGCGGTCGGCAGCGGGTCCTGCGGCGCCCATCCGGCGGAGGGAGTGGCCGGGTCGTAGCTGTACACGCTCGTTGTCGACGTGCCATCGGCGCCGTTACCGCCGATGGCATAGATCAACCCGTCAGGGCCGACGGCCGCGGCGAGCCCCAACGCGGCCGACGGCAGGGGTGCCTGACTCTGCCACTTGTCGGTCGCCGGGTTGTACGTTTCGACGGTGGCCACGGGACCGCCGGCGCCGCCGCTGCCCGTAAGGCCGCCGAGGGCGTAGATCAGCCCGCCGGCGGTGACCGCCGCCAGGGCAGCTCGTGGCGTTTGCATCGGCGCTTTGGGGTGCCACGTGTCGGTCGCGGGGTCATAGGCTTCCACGACCGCGGTGGGCTCGTAGGCCTGGCCGACGACGTCCACGCCACCAAGGGCATAGACGTGCCCATCGGGCCCGGTCACGGCGGCCAGTCGATCCCGCGCGGTCGGTAGCGGCTTCGCCGGCGACCACGCGTTCGCGGCGGGTTGGTAGATCTCGTGCGTCGCGAGAACACTAGTGGCGTTCGAGCCGCCAACGGCGTGCACGCGACCGGGAGTAGAGGCTGCGGCAAGACCGGAGCGCGGTGTTGGCAGCGCGGCGACGGGCGACCAGCTCTGCGCTTGCGCGTCGTAGGCCACGACGGTCGGGTCGGGCTCCGCGCTGGACGTCGAGCCGCCAATCGCATAGATCCAGGTACCGGATCCCGGCGCTGGCGCGGCGCTGACCGCCGCCGCCAACCACGCTCGAGGTTGTGGCAAGGGGGGCTCTGCAATCCAGGGCATGTTCGTTCCGCTCCCTCGGGTGTCGTCGGATGGTGTCGGTTGTGGGTCGCCTAGGACAACGTGTTGCGGAGTTGTTCGCCCAGCTCGCGGTTTTCGATCGGACTGCGAAGGTGGGGTGCGGATGCCCGGGCGATGATGGCCATCGCGAGGGGGCGCGGTGGGATCTTGTAGAAGTGGTTGCCGATGACGAGCCAGCCACCGCCACCGGCGGCGACACCGCCGAGTAGTTCACCGACCAAATAATCCGGCCAGCGCCAAGAAGGCGCGTTCGAAAGCACCGACACCGTGTTGTCGACGGCGTTGGTCACGTAGAGGTGGGTGCCGTCGGGGCTGACCGCCACCGCCCCCGGGAAGGTACCGACCGGGACTGTCTCGGTGACAGTGTTGTAGGTGGGGGAACTCGAGTCGATGTCGATCACCGACACCGTGCCGGCGCCGCCGATGAGCGCGACGGCGTTGGTCACATAGAGGTGGCTGCCGTCGGGGCTGACCGCCACCCCGAACGGGAGGGAGCCGACGGGGACGGTGGCGGTGACAGTGTTGTAGGTGGGGGAACTCGGGTTGATGTCGATGACCGACACCGTGTTGTCGACGGCGTTGATCACGTAGAGTTGGGTGCCGTCGGGGCTGACCGCCACCCCGCCCGGGGCGGTGCCGACGGGTATGGCGGCGGTGACGGTGTTGGGGGTGGTCGTCGTGTCGATCACCGACACCGTGTTGTGGCCGCCGTTGGTCACGTAGAGGTGGGTGCCGTTGACCGCCACCCCGTCCGGGGCATCCCCAACGGGGATGGCGGCGGTGACAGTGTTGTAGGTGGGGGAACCCGGGTTGGTGTCGATGACCGACACCGTGCCGGTGAAGTAGTGGATCACGTAGAGGTGGGTGCCGTCGGGGCTGACCGCCACCCGTCCCGGATAGGCGCCGACAAGGATGGTGGCGGTGACAGTGTTGCAGGTGGGGGAACCCGGGTTGATGTTGATCACCGACACCGTGTTGTCGCTCTGGTTGGACACGTAGGCGTGGGTGCTGTTGGGGCTGACCGCCACCGGTCCCGGATAGGCGCCGACGGGGATGCCGGTGCTGACGGTGTTGGTGGTGGTGTTGATCACCGACACCGTGTGGTCGCTGGTGTTGGTCACGTAGGCGTGGGTGCCGTCGGGGCTGACCGCCACGCCTTCCGGGTAGGTGCCGACGGGGATGGTTGCGGTAACGGCGAGCATTACGACCCCTTCCGGTCGAATCAATGACTGACGAATTGGCCGAACGCGACCCCAAACTACCGCGGCACCTGCTCGGTAGCTCGCGGAATCGCCGGACGGTGGACCGGGCGCTTTAGGCGACCCCCGATTGGGCGGTGATCGTCTATTGGCAGGAGGACTCGGCCGATGTGATGCCGACTGGGCGTTCGACGAGTTAGCCATTGTGGAAGATTGCGCCGGCCCTTACCAGGGCCACGAGTTCGGACGCCTCTCCGGAGGCGGTGTGGCCGTTGGTCACCGAAGCAGATTTGGGCGATTCAGCCCGCAGAAGGGCCCGATCTACTGGACCGCCTGACCGTGAGCGAGTGCGAGCCGCGGGCACGGTTTTCGCCTTCACCGTGCCGCCCATGCCGATCCTCTTGGTAGCGAGGAGTGACCGGCAGGCGTTCGGCGCGCAGGAGGCCAGGCCTGCATAAACGGGACTGGGACCACAGGCATCGTGGTCAGGCAACTAGCGGCACCGCCGGTAGTACAGCCGAAAATGGCCGCTCCACTGATGACGCCAGGCATGGCACAACTGTGCGGTTCTAGGATCCGCGACGAAGATGAGAAAAACGCATCCGCCATATTGATGAGAACTCCGCAAAGCTGCAGCTAGAGGCATCGTCATCCGCCACGCAGAACGAGATCCTACAGCCGCTGTGATCGAGCTTGGCAGCTTTGACACGGCCGCGGAGCGGTTGCATGTCACCCCGTCGGCGGTGAGTCAGCGGATCAAGGCGCTCGAGCAGCGGGTGGGTCAGGTGTTGGTGGTTCGGGAAAAGCCGTGTACGGCAACGGCTGCCGGTGTTCCGCTGTTGCGGTTGGCAGCGCAGACGGCGTTGCTGGAGTCCGAGGCCGTAGAGATTCTGCGTCGAGCAGAGGCACGAAATCGCAAGAGCGCGTGGCGGCGAAATTGAGGGGCAACCAAAACCCTGGAATCCCGCGCGGAAGTCCCGCCGGATCAGGGACGTTGGATGCAGACCCGTGGCTCGCCGGGCGATTGTCGCGCCGTGGGGTCAGCAGCCCACAGCCTGCGTCGGCACCCCCAGTAATGGGCCTGCGATGAGTTATGCCGTCCGGCGCGGTCCAAGCATCATTGGTCATCGACTATCCAGGAGGAACACGCGTGGCCCAATTGGTCAGAGTCCAGAACTTCGGTGTCTCGCGGGACGGCTTCGGCGCAGGTGAAAACCAGAGCTTCGAGCGCCCCTTCGGTCATGCCGACCCCGGTGACATGTTTGCATGGGCGGGCGCCACGGCAAGCTGGCCAAACCGCACTGACCCCGGCGGGAGCCGCGGCCTCGACGACTACTTCACTCGGGACTTCGCCCACAACATCGGCGCCGAGATCATGGGCCGCAACAAGTTCAGCCCGCAGCGCGGCCCGTGGCGCGACCACGAATGGAAAGGCTGGTGGGGCGACGAGCCGCCGTTCCACACACCGGTCTTCGTCATGACGCACCATGAGCGTCCATCGTTCACCTTGTCGGACACTACTTTTCATTTCGTCAACGCTGATCCGGCCACAGTCCTCGAGCGGGCCAGGGAGGCCGCGCAGGGCAAGGACGTCCGGCTCGGTGGCGGGGCGACCACCATCCGGCAGTTCCTCGACGCCGACCTCGTCGACACTCTCCATGTCGCTGTCTCTCCGCAGGTGGAGCTCGGCGCCGGATCGCGACTGTGGGAGTCACCTGATGAGCTGCTCGACCGGTTTCACCTCGACGTCGTGCCGAGCCCAAGCGGAGTGACGCATCACCTGTTCTGGCGGCGATGACACCGGCGTTTCTACTTCACGTTGACGACGACCTTGCCTTTGGCACGGCCCCTTTCAACGAAATCCAAAGCATCCTGGGTCGATTCGAACGGAAAGACCCTCTCCACAACTGGGCGGATGACGCCCTGATCGATGAGGGTGGTGATCTGGCTCAACTGATCGCCGTTCGCCCTCATGAACAAGAATGAGAACTTCACGTTGAGCCGCTTGGCCTTTCTCCTTGCGCCGAAGCTCAAGACGCGCATTATCGACTTGACGTACCAAGGCACGCCGATTTCGTCCGCGAAGGCCGGGTCGGGAGGGCCGGATATCGAGATGAGCGTTCCGCCTGGTTTGAGTACGCGCAACGATTTGTCCAGGGTCTTCGAGTCCTGACTGTGCAGAACGACGTCGTAGCCGTGCAGGATGGACTCGAAGTCCTCTGTCTTGTAGTCGATCAAGACGTCGGCGCCGAGCGCTTTGACCATCTCGAAGTTGGCGGCGCTTGCGGTGGTAGCCACCGTCGCGCCGAGATGTTTCGCGAGCTGGATTGCGAACGTGCCGACGCCGCCCGTACCCGCCTGGATGAAGACCTTCTGCCCGGGCTTCAGCTCGGCCATCTCGACGAGCGCCTGCCAAGCGGTCAGGCCTACCAGCGGAATGGAAGCCGTTTCTTCCATGCTGAGGTGGGTCGGCTTGATCGCCACGTCGGCTTCGTTCATGGCAATGAATTCCGCGAAGGTGCCGATCCGGTTCTTGTCCGGTCGCGCATAGACCTCGTCACCGGGCTTGAAGCGGCGCACCCGCGCTCCCACCTCGACTACAACGCCGGCGACGTCGTTGCCGAGAACAAGTGGGATTCGGTACGGCAAGAAGATTTTGAATTCGCCGTCCGCGATCTTGGCATCAAGGAGGTTGACGCCGGCCGTGTGGATCTGGACGAGTACGTCGTCGTCCCCGACCTCCGGCTGCGGCATGTCGACGATCCGACCGCCGTCTTTGCTCTTGTAACGATCGATCGCGAAGGCTTTCATGACAAACGCTCGTGGATCGGCTTGCCCAGGTGCGCCCGCACCTCGCGGGTCATCTCGTCGGCCAGCACCTCGTCAGCACCGGACTCGATTCCGTCGAGGACCTGACGAACCACATCGGCAGGATCGGACTTGGGATAGTCGGTGAACTTCGCCATATCGGTATCGACAAGGCCCACGTAGACGCCGACCACTTGCACGCCACGGGCCCGAAGTTCAAGCCGCATCGAGTCTGTGCCGCTCCACATCGCCGCCTTTGATACGCCGTAACTCGCCCCGCCCGGTACCCACGCGAGGACCGACGCGACATTGACGATGGCGCCGGACCTCTTTGCTATCCGATCAGCGAATGTGGACGCCATCGCGAGCGGACCGAACAGGTTCGTCTCCAACTCTTCGTGAAGACTGGACATGTCCGGATCGAGGACCGAAGTCGCGCGAAAGATGCCGGCGTTGTTGATCAGAACGCTGACATCAGATGCAACCGCAGCCGCTTCTGCCACGGACGTCGCGTCGGTGACATCCAGCTGAAGCGGAACGACGCGCGGGTCTTCGACGGCGACTGTCCGTGGATCACGGGCAGCCGCATAGACTTTCGTCACTCCACGGTCGAGAAGCTGCGCGACGTATTCGCGGCCCATGCCGCGGTTGGCTCCTGTGACCAGCACTGCCTGATCTGCGAGCAAAGTCATGAAGTCGTCGATCCCAAGAAGGCGAGCGCTTCCGGTACGAACCGTTCGTGGGCCTGGAAGATGCCGCCGTGTCCAGCGTCCGGGTAGATCCGCAGCGTCGCATTCGGGAGACGCTGAGCCAGGTCATAGGAGTTACTGGACGGCACCATGCGATCGGTATCGCCGTTGGCCACCAGTACAGGCTGTTGGATCCGTGACAGGTCGGCCGGCTTCTCGAGGCCAAAGGCGTGAATCGCCTTGAGCTGCGTGCGGAATGCACCGATCGCCATCGCCTTATCCCGATCGATCGTGCGCTCCTTCAACCGCTTGATGAATGCGCGCGCCTCCGACTTGCCGTGGGCCGTTCTAGTGAAGAAGAGAAGTTCCTTGGGATCCTTGAAGGTGGCGTACGCGTAGAACGTGTCGAGGTACGTCAGTTTCGTCACGTCGATGATGCCTTCGCCTCCGGCAGGTCCCGTCCCCGCGAGGATGATCTTGCGCACCAGCGCCGGCTCCTGCTGCGCGATCACTTGCGAGACCATTCCGCCGAGCGAAAACCCGAGCAGGTCAACCCGGTCGAATCCCAACGCACGGATGAACGCGACGGCGTCGTGTGCCATTGCCTCGACGGTGTCTGGCGTCTTGCCTTCTGAACCGCCGACGCCGCGATTGTCGAAAGTGATCACGCGGTGCTTGGCCGCGATGCCGTCGACGACCCTGGGATCCCAGTTGTCGAGGTTGGCGGCCAGATGATTCAAGAAGATCACCGGTACGCCGGTGTCGATCCCCAGCTCACGGTAGACGAATCGGGTTCCGCCGACGGACACGGATTTCGTCGGCGCGCTCTTGTACAGCGTGCCTCCCCAACGGGTGCTCGCTGCGCGCAGATGACTCGTGGGATCGTGCCGTGTGGTTCGTTTGTCTGCCATGATCTTCTCCTGTTGTAGACCGATTGGTGTACTTCCTGATCTGACGGTAACAGCTTGCCCACTCGGTTGTATACTGATCGGTGTACTTCAAGAGTATGACGTCGCTCACCGAGACGGAGAAACCTCAGTTGGAGGTGGTTGCGGCTGCCAGAACGGCGTCGTTGACCGCGGTCGGCGTGATTGCGACGAGGCTTTTCTGGGCCCGGCTGACGATATCTAGCAGGTAGCGACGCTTGGGACGTCTCGATGTCAGTGCATGATCGACGGCCTTCGTGACCCTCTTGGGATCGGCAGCAAGTTTTTGCAGACGTCCCATCAACTTCCGACTCCCAGCGAGGTGCGACGCATACAGTCGGCGATGCTCGTCGCTAAGTTTCTTGGTCATATGGTCGTAGTCGTCGAGCGCCTCAGCCCACATATCGGTACGAATCGGCCCTGGCTCAATGAGTGACACGGGAATGCGCCACGGACGCAACTCCATACGGAGTGCATCAGCCAAGGACTCGATCGCGTACTTCGATGCGTTGTAGGCGCCGGTGCCCGGTGTCGTGAACAATCCACTGACCGACGACATGAATACCACCCGCCCCCTGGCGTTACGGATTTTCGGCAGCACCGCCTGCGTCACTGCGATCTGCGAGATGACATTGATGTCGAGCTGCTGTGTCAGCTCATCGAGGGATAGACCCTCGACCGGCCCGTTGACGATGATGCCGGCGTTGTTGACGACGCCGTTCAGCTCAGCGGGAAGCTGATCGGGAAGTGCTGCAATCGCGGACCGGTCGGTGATATCGAGCGCGATCACGTGAACATTGGGCAAGCAGTCGAGGCTGTCGAGGGCGGCGTCGGATCGAGCGGTGGCGTAGACGTTCCAGCCTCGCCGGCTCATGCGCTCGGTGATCGCGAGACCGATTCCTCTGCCTGCGCCGGTAACCAATACAGAAGGCATAATCAGACCGCCCTCGAAGAAACGCGCCTCTGCCACGTGAGCAGGATTGGCACGCCGATGATCTCGAGGGCGATCGCCCCCACGGTGATGGGGTGCGGACGCCCGCGTTGTTGCCATGACCTCAGCCGTGCGAGTCCGCCAAACGCGATGGTTGCCGCCGCGAAAGACACGGCTGGTGACTGCTCGATATGTCGGAGTTGAGACCAGATCACAGGCCCGACCGCAAATTTGAACACGTTGGCATAGCGGAGAGAACTGTCCACGGTCGGAATCACGTCGGGTGAGCCGCCCGGCACCCCCTGCGGGCCCCGAATAATCTCACCCGTTGCGCTCGCCACGGGTATCGCCGCGAGCACCCCGAGCGTCCATTGCAATCTTCGCCGGCTGCCGCTACTTTGCTGACTCACGTTCGCTCCTTGTATACCGATCGGTGTACCTTCTTCGGGTCGACGCTACACACCTTTGCGGGCGATGTAAACCAATCGGTATGCTTGGTCTATGACTACCCAGCGTGAGGCACGCTCCACCGATGGCCGTGGCGGTCGCGGCGCCCGACAGCGCATCGTTAATACGGCCACCGACCTGTTCTACCGCGAGGGCATCAATGCCACCGGTGTCGAGAGACTCGCCAGCGAAGCGTCGGTATCCAAACGGACGCTCTATCAACACTTTCCGAGTAAAGCCGCCGTCGTCGAGGAGTACCTGCGTTGCATTCAGCAGGTCGTCGGGGACCCCATCCATCCCGGCCCTGACGCCGCCAACCGCACACCTCGCGAGCGCATACTCGCCCTGTTCGAGACCCCTTCACCGGACGGGCAGATGCGCGGCTGTCCCTTCCACAATGCCGCCGTCGAGGCGTCCGAGGTGATGCCGGAAATTCAAGACATCGTCCACGAACACAAGCGCGCCTACATCAAAGGCCTGATCAAGCTGGCCCGGCAGGCCGGAGCGGCCAACCCCACACTGCTGGGCAACCAACTCGGCCTTCTCTACGAAGGCGCCGCCGCGTTGTCGACATCACTCGACGACCCGGCTCCCTGGACACATGCACGTAAGGCGGCGACGACGCTCATCGACCAAGCGGTGGGCTAATCAGCTGGGGCGGTGCTGGGAGATCAGTTCGTTGAGGTGACGGGTGACCTGCGTCAGTGGCTTAGTCGACTGCGAGGCACGGGAAAGTATGACCGCCCCTTCGAGAGCGGCGACGACCGTCGTCGACAATGATTGGGCTGCAGCGCGATTGATGCCGTCTTGACGGAGCCTGTCCGCCAGCAGTTGACCCCATTCGGCGAACACTTCGGCGGCGGTGCTGGCTGCCTCGGGGGCCTCAGCACGGCTGAATGCAGCCGCCACGATGGGGCAGCCACCCTCGAAGTCCGTGCTGATCAGCATCTCGCTCCACACACGAGTGAACGCCCCGATCGGATCCCGCTGCTCGATACAGTCACGCAACAGCGCTGTCAGCTCATCGCCCGCTGACCGCGTCGCCGCGGCGACCAGTTCGGCCTTGCCGCCAGGAAAGTTCAGATAGATCGATCGTCGCGTCACGCCGCTGGTGGACAAGATCTCCGCAATGCCGGTGCCGGCCACACCCTGTCTTTGCATCAGTGTCGCCGTGGCTGCGGTGAGCCGCTCCCGTACTCGCATGACTTGCACTATACCAGTCGGTGTACTACCGTGGCGATCTAGCCAGTAGACTGATCGGTATACCCAGTGTTCACTGGCCTTCTTCACCATTAGAAAGAGATGACTGTGTCCTCCTTGGCAACAGACGATTTCGCTTGGCTACCGGCGACTGAACAACTTGCGGCACTAGACGCCAAGGACGTGTCCAGTGCCGAATTGGTCGAGCTGTATCTGTCGCGAATCAGCACGCATAACCCTTCGCTGAACGCGATCGTAACCGTCGACCCCGACGCTGCGCGGCGCGCCGCGACGGAGGCCGATGTCGCGCGCGCACGTGGAGATGACCTCGGCCCGCTGCACGGCCTGCCGATCACCGTGAAGGACAGCTACGAGACGGCTGGTATGCGTACAGTCTGCGGTCGACCCGACCTGGCTGACTATGTGCCGACGCAGGATGCTGAGGCCGTCGCCCGTCTGCGCCGCTCGGGGGCCATCATCGTCGGCAAGACGAACATGCCGACCGGCAATGCCGACGTCCAGGCCAGCAATCCAGTGTTCGGCCGGACGAACAACCCATGGAATCAATCGCGCACATCCGGCGGCTCTGCCGGTGGTGGCGCCGCCGCTACTGCGGCCGGCCTGATCAGCTTCGACTATGGGTCCGAAATCGGTGGCTCAACCCGGATTCCGGCCCACTTCTGTGGCCTCTACGGCCACAAGTCGACATGGCAGTCCGTTCCACTGGTGGGCCACATCCCCGGCGGGCCGGGAAACCCTGGACGATGGGGTGAAGCAGATATGGCCTGTGCCGGAGTGCAGGTGCGTGGTGCCCGCGACATCGTCCCTGCGCTGGAAGCCACCGTTGGTCCGCTGAACCCCGACGGCGGATTCTCGTACACCCTTGCGCCGCCGCGCGCCACAGCGCTCAAGGATTTCCGTGTCGCGGTATGGGCTGACGATCCCGCTTGCCCAATCGATAATGACGTGCGTCGGGCCATCGACGACGCCGTCACTGCGTTGCGCGACGCCGGCGCACGGGTCGTAGAGCAACCTACAAGCATCCCGTTGGATCTAACTACCTCACACGACCTCTTCCTGAGCTTGGTGATGGCCGCGTTCTCGGTTGATCGTTCCACGATGAGCCCGCGCTTCGGCGGTGCCCTTGCCCTGCGCTCACTAATGAGTCCGCGCGGCGACGCTGCCGCCGCGCTGCGGGGAACGATCCAGAGCCACCGGGCGTGGTTGTTCCGCGACGCGGCGCGTCGGGAAATCGCGCAGCGCTGGGCCGGGTTCTTCAAAGAGTTCGACGTGCTGCTGCTGCCGGTGACCCCCACTGCTGCTCCCGGCCATCACAACAAGGACCACGACCGCTTCGGCCGCACCATCGACGTCGACGGTGTCGCTCACTCCTACTGGGACCAGACCAAGTGGAGCGCTTTGGCCAACATCGCAGGAGCGCCGGCGACGACGATGCCCATCACCACCAACGCCACCGGCCTACCTATCGGGATCCAGGCAATGGGACCGCCAGGGGGAGACCGCACGACAGTGGAATTCGCCGCATTGCTCACCGAGGCTCTCGGCGGCTACCGCATCCCGCAGCAATACCGCTCATCTGTCACGAGCAGCTCCTGATGCGCCGCAACTTGTCGGGCCGAAAGCTGGTAATCACCGGAGCCGCGAAGGGAATCGGGGAGAAGGTGGCACGCCTTGCCGCCGCCCGAGGAGCTCGGGTAGCCCTTGTCGGCCTTGAGCCTGATCGGTTGCGTGCCCTCGCCGCGGACCTTGGCCCCACAGCGTCCTGGTGGGAAGCCGATGTGCGCGACGGCGCGGCATTGCGGTCGGCGATCGATAGTTGCGCTAAGGCCATGGGTGGCATCGACATCGTCGTCGCCAATGCCGGGATCGCCGCGTATGGGACGGTGCGGCAGGCCGACGAAGCATCGTTTGAGCGAGTTCTGGACATCAACTTGAACGGCGTTTTCCGCACGCTCAAATACGCGACACCTCACCTGGAGCACAGCCGAGGCCACGCGATGGTGGTGGCGTCGGCGGTATCCTTTACGCCGCTTGCCGGGCTGGCCTCCTATGCCGCAAGCAAGGCCGGAGTCGAAATGCTCGCCCTGGCCTACCGCCAAGAGGTGGCCCACCTTGGCATCACGGTCGGGCTCGTACACCCCTCGTGGATCGACACCGACCTCGTCCGAGGCGCCGAGGCGGACCTGCCCTCATTTCAGGAACTCCGCGCGCGGCTGCCGTATCCGGGCAACGTCACCACGAGTGTCGACCGGGCGGCCACAGCGATCGTGCGCGGACTCGTACGCCGGCGCAGCCGCGTGTACGTGCCGCGCGCTGTCGTCGTTGCGAACTGGGCCAAGGCCGCACTGAACTCGCCAGCCGCATGGCCGTGGATGAGGCGATTCGCGGCCGAGGTGACTCCGGCGCTCGAGCGAGAGGTCGAGGCATTGGGAAGGCATGACCAACTCCTGCCGGCAAGCGTCAATCCCGCGTGAGCTTTCACCTCACCGCGGAGCGCGACTGTCGCTTTCCCGAACGGTCGAGGCGAAAATACGCGCAGCCGCTTGGTGCGATGCCTCGGCACGCTCACGCGTATCGCCCAGTCCGACAGAAACATTCACTCCCAGTGGGAGTAACACCTGCGTCACCGGGTCATCGAACCCGGTGAAGGTCTCGGCGAGCTCGAGGGTGATGAAGCCGTGCACGAAACTCCACAACTGAGCAGCTATTCCGTCGGGGTCCTGCTGGCGGACCCGGCCGGAGTTGACGAGCCGTCCGCACGCTTCAGCGACGTGAGCGTAGGCGGCCCGGAAGGCTGGCGCTTGTCCACTCGCGCCGGAGCATGCGGCCTGCAGCGGCCGATAGCTTCCACGTGTCGACAATCCAAACATCAGGTCGTACAGGTGGGGGTTCTCGCGGGCGACCCGCCGACACGTCAGCCCCTGAACGGCGAGATCCGCGATCGGATCATCGGTGACCGGCAGCTGCGAAAACGCCGCGTCGAGGTCCTTGAATCCCTTGTCGATGACGGCGCGGGTGAGCTCTGGGATGCCACCGAAGTGGCTGTAGACCACCATCGTCGAGAGCCCGGTTGCTGCCGCGACCGTGCGTGCCTTGATGGCCGACGGCCCCTGCTCGGCCAGCAGGCGGATGGCCGCTTCAACGAGCCGCTCCGGCACGCCATCGGGCGTCGCTCCTTCTGCCATGTCGCCTCTCTCCGAAGTGACCCTTGCCACGCGCGGAATAACTTCGTTATAGTAGACGATAACTTCGTTATAGCACTTCAAAACTCCTGACGAAGTCACAACGAAAGCAAGAATCCATGACAAAGCCAGACCAGCGCCACCTTCAGATCGACGACCGCGGAACCACCTTGATCGTGCGGGTCGACGGCGGCCCCCACAGCCTGTTCGGCCTTGACGTCGCCAACGAGCTCGATGAGTTGGTGGACCGCGTCGACCGGGATCCAAGCGTCCATGCCGTCGTATTCACCGGCGCCCGCCCCGGCCGGTTCGTCAGCCATGCCGACGTCCGCTGGCTTCAGGCAGAAGGTGCTGCGGTCCCGGACTTGAACCGCCGCGGTGCCTCGGCCGTTCTGCGCCTGGCCAGAGGCGTGGATCGCGCCCGCGTCCCCGAGCCGGTACTGAACAGGACCCCGCTTCGGGGAGCCGCACAGCTCGACCGCCTGCACGCGACGTTCTTGCGCATGAATGCGAGCGGCGTCATCTTCGTTGCCGCCCTTAACGGTTCGGCTCTGGGTCTTGGTGCGGAATTCGCCTGGGCATGCGATCTGCGCGTGATGGCCGACGGCGATTTCTTCATCGGCCAGCCGGAAGTCCTCCTCGGGATCATGCCGGGCGGTGGCGGCAGCCAGCGGCTGACGCGGCTGATCGGTACACACAGGTCGCTGGTCGCGATCCTCGAGGGCAAGCCGTTCACGCCCGCGCAGGCGCTGGCCAACGGGGCGGTTGACGATGTCGTGGGTCCTGACGACGTCGTCACGCGGGCAGCCGAGCTTGCCGACTACTTCGGCAAGCGGACCAAGGGGTCGGTCGAGGCCATCAAGAGGTCGGTGTACTTCGGTGGGTCGATGTCGCTGGCGGAAGGTCTACACGTCGAGCGCACCGAATTTCTCCAGACCGATCAGTCCGAGGCCGGCCAGGAACTGATGCTCCAGTACCTTTCGGATACGGCGTCCACCGGCGAGCTGCCCCTCTACCGCCCGGACACCTACGCGCAGGCACTCGAATCGGGCCGCGTTCCCGCGCTCAGCTCGACGAACGGCGCGGTGAGCCGGTAATGACCACTACGCAGCCGTATACGCGTCACGACGTGTCGTTTGCCTCGGGCGAGGACACCTGTGCCGCTTGGCTTTACCTGCCTACCGGGGTGACCTCGCCGCCCGTCGTCATCCTCGGGCACGGGCTTGGCGCGACACGAGAGATGCGCCTGGACGCCTTCGCCGAGCGGTTCGCGCAGGCCGGTATCGCGGCCTTGGCCTTCACCTATCGACACTTCGGCGACAGTAGCGGGCAACCGCGCCAGCTCCTGTCGATCAGGCGACAGCTCGCCGACTGGGACGCCGCGATTGCTTGGGTGAAGGCTCAACGCGATATCGACGGCACCCGCATCGCAGTGTGGGGCAGCTCCTTTGGCGGCGGCCATTCCATCACCGTCGCGTCGCGCCACCCTGAACTTCGAGCGGCGGTCTCTCAGTGCCCGTTCACCGATGGCCTAACCTCAGCGCTCGCCCTGGGCCCGAGCGAATCCCTGAAGGTTCTGCCATCGGTCGCACGCGATCTTGCTGCAATGGTCCTTCGCCGGCCACCGGCGATGATCCCGCTTGCCGGCCGCCCCGGTTCGCTCGCGCTCATGAACGCCCCTGACGCCCTTCCCGGATACGAGGCGCTGCTGCCGACCGACACGACCTTCCGTAACGAGGTGGCGGCGCGGGTGGCTCCGACCATCATGGCTTACCGGCCCGGGCGTGCGGCGAAGAAGATCAAATTCCCAATCCTGTTCTGTGTCAGCAACACCGACAGCGTGACACCGCCCGCCCAGACGATCCGCTATGCGAGCACGGCGCCTCTAGGTGAGATCAAACGTTATGAAGCGGGCCATTTCGACTTCTACCTCGGCGAGCCCTTCGAGGAATTGGTGCGAGACCAGGTCGATTTTCTCACCCGCCAACTCCACCCGGCGGAAGTAAGCGTTTGATGTCCGGTCGCGCCGATGCGCTGGGCGGACGCCTGCCCCTCGCTGATCCAGCCGCGCTGCGCCCGGCTCAACGGGAAATCTTCGATCGAATGGCGGAGGTGATCGTCCCATGGGCCGACGAAGCTCGCTTCCAAAGCACCGCCGAAGACGGCAGGCTTATCGGGCCGTTCAACCCCGCTCTGCTCAATCCCGCTATCGCAGCACCCTTCCTGGATTTGCAGTTTGCCGAGCATATGCACACCTCATTGAGCCCTCGCGTGCGCGAAGTGGTCATCCTCGCGGTGGGCGCGGTGTGGCAGGCCGACTATGAGCTGTACGCCCACCTGGCCCTAGCCCGGAAGGCCGGCCTATCAGACGAGGCGGCCCGCGCGGTGGCCGCTGGTCGGATCGCAGATGGCCTGAGCTACGACGAGTTGATCGCCCTGCGGCTCACTCAGCAGCTGTCAACCAGCCATCGCGTCGACGAATCTCTGTATCGACAAGCCGAAAATAGCTTCGGGGCCAAGGGATTGATCGATATCGCCTTCCTCATCGGCATCTACCACTCGGTGTGCGCGACGCTCACGATGTTCGCGATACCCGCTCCAGAATAGGCACGCCATGACTTTTGCTTCGTTACCCGACCGGCGGGCAGATTTGGACCCGAATGGGCCTGCGGTGTCGGACGGGACTCGGTCGTTGACCAATGCTGGCTTGTTGGAGCGTGTTCGAGCAGCACGTCGTCACCTTGACGAGATCGGTGTTGGTGCCGGGGATGTGGTGGCGCTGATGTTGCGCAACCGGGTTGAGTTCGTGATCCTGCTATTCGCGTGTTGGCGGCTCGGCGCCACGGTGACGCCGGTCAACCCGAGCCTCACGGAGGCCGAGGTCGTTCGGCAGCTTGAGGCCTCGGGCGCACGCCTGCTGGTAGTCGACGACGCGGTGAGGGCTCCGGACGGGGTCGCGACGATGGCGGTCGGGAATCTCTATGAAAAGGGACCGGGGTGGGATGGACCACCGCTGGTGGATCCGTCGGCGCTGGCGCTGCTGATCTTCACCAGTGGCACGACGGGAGTGCCCAAGGGGGTGATGCTCGATCACGCCAACCTCGACGCGATGGCCGAGATGGGACGCCAAGCGCTGGACATCGGGCCTACGGACAAGTGTCTGCTGATCCTGCCGATGTTTCACGTCAACGGCATCGTCGTCAGCGTGCTGATGCCGCTTCTCGCGGGTGCCAATGTCGTCATCGCCGAGCGGTTTGACGCCGGAACGTTTTTCGACGTCGTTGAAGCCGAGCGGCCCACGTTCTTTTCGGCGGTGCCCACCATCTACACCATGCTGTCTGCGCTGCCCGACGAGGTGGCTGCTGACGCATCGTCGGTGCGGTTCGGCATCTGTGGCGCCGCTCCCGCGTCGGCAGAATTGTTGGGCCGCTTCGAGGCTCGCTACGGCTTCCCACTCATCGAGGGATACGGGCTTTCGGAGGGAACGTGCGCCTCCACGATCAACCCGGTTGCGGGTGAGCGCCGGGCTGGAACGGTGGGACTCGCTTTTCCGGGCCAGCAAGTCCGCGTCGTTGACCCAAACGGCGCCGACGTGGCGACCGGGGTGGATGGCGAAGTCGTCATCGCCGGCCCCAACGTCATGCGCGGCTACCTGGGCCGCGTCGACGAAACCGCCCGCGTGATCGTCGACGGCTGGTTGCATACCGGCGACATCGGCCACCTCGATACCGATGGCTACCTGACGTTGGTGGGGCGGTCCAAGGACATGATCATCCGCGGCGGTGAGAACATCTACCCCAAGGAAATCGAGGACGTCCTCACCAGCGACGCCACCGTGCTGGAAGCCGCGGTCATCGGGGTATCCGACGCCAAATGGGGCGAAACCGTCGCCGCCTACGTCCAACCACGACCCGGCCGCACCATCAATCCCGAAGCGCTGCACGCACTATGCGCACGCAAACTCGCAGGCTACAAACGCCCCACCTCGATCACCGTGATGGACGCCATCCCCAAGAACGCCGTCGGCAAAACCGACAAGGCTCCGCTGCGGACAGCCCACCTGAAAGACATCTCACGAAGTTAAGTGTCAAGCCGCGAGTTCGAGAGGAGGTGGAAAGGCCTGATGTTCGTTGTAGAGCCGACGCGTCTGCAGG
>NZ_QJJU01000048.1:4007-21088 GCF_003201655.1 Mycolicibacterium moriokaense | reverse complement strand
CCGCAGTTCAGCACAGGTTTCGAAAGAAGACGCAGCAGCTGTCGGACGCACCGCCGAACGGGGCCCTGATTCATCTAATGCAATATGCGGTACTTCTTCATGGATAATAGAGATTACCCATGAAACAGACGTGAAATCGTTTGGTGCGTAGCATGTTTTGTTCCTCACTGTGGCGGAACGCTTTCGTACGAGCGCGTACGGGTTGCCGATAGATAAATTCTCGGCCATTGAAACCACGAAGCGGGCGCTCGGCCGCGCGGCCCTGTCCTTGGTGTTGGAACACGGGCTGCACGCAGTCAGTGGCGACGCCATCGCCGCCGCGGCGGGCGTTGCGCCCCGCACCTTCCGCAACTACTTCTCCAACAAAGAAGAAGCTGTTCTGTCCATTTTGGAAACCATCCAGAACCGCTACGTCGAGACGGTCATGGATCGGGATCCAGATGAGCCGGTCCTCGACTCCCTGGAAGCGGCCGCCATCGAGTTGGTCGAAGCAACCGAGGACCGCGAGCAGTTGGCGGCCAGGGCTCGCCTGATGGAGCAAAATCTTGCTCGCGTCGGCCAGTCCTCGCGTGTGGTTGGAGGGGTCACGCGTTGGCGTTGAGCAAAGGGTGCTGCACCTGATCATCGGCTACCTGGCCATCCGGATCGCTCTGGGCGTGGGCGGCGGCACCGCTGACCAATCCGGGGCGCTGGCGGCGTTGGCGGCCAAACCGGGCGGCATCGTCGCGCTCTGGGTCGCCATGGTCGCGCTTGCGGTGATGGCGCTGTGGCGGCTCGTCGAAACCGTCCTCGGTCGGTCCACCGACCCGAAGTCTCAGGGCGCATCATCGGAAGTGTTGGATCGGGTGAAGGCCTTCGCGCTGGCGGTGGTCTATTTCGCGTTCGCCTACTCTACGTTCGGATTCGCCCGCGGCGCCGGGAAGTCCACCGGCGCACAGAATTCCGGGATCAGCGCACGGCTGATGCAGACCGGCGCTGGAACGGTCGCACTCATCGCCGCCGGCGTGATCATCGTCGCGGTCGGCGGCTATCACATCTACAACGGAGCTAGCCGCACCTTTCTCGACGATCTCAAAGGCCACTCCAGCGACCTGGTGCGACGACTAGGCACAGTGGGCTACATCGCCAAAGGCCTGGTGATCGCCGGCGCCGGGGTGCTGGTCGTCGTCGCGGCCAGCCGTTCGCAGCCCAACACGACCACCGGAGTGGACGGGGCCCTCAAAACCCTCGGGGCCCAACCCTACCGAGCAGCGCTGCTGATCGCCGCCGGGCTGGGAATCATCACCTACGGCCTCTACAGCTTCGCCATGGCCCGATACACCAAAATGTAAGCGCACCTGGCGAACTCACCACGACCCTCGCCAGGTCGGACGGGCGATCACGCCGCGAGCAGCGACGTCGAAAGTGTCCGAAGCTGCCGGCATCCGAATGATGGAGTCGCCCGGAGTCGACTAGGTGCCGATCGTGCCCGCCGGGCCACACCGCCACGGCGAGTGCCTGGGCCACCAACGAGGTCGTCGTCGAGTCGACGTTGGTCGGTGAAGAACAATCGTGAACTGGGTGGCCACACTAACCGAAATCGTTTCGGGAATACCTTGTGTGGGTAGCCAATTCCCCGGCATCGCCGCTGCGTATGGGTGGATTGCGACGGTAGTTGATCGCGAAACGGCACAGCACCGCGTGTTGGGGAAGTCCGTGTTCGTGACATGTGAACGTCACCGCACGTGACGCCTCGCACGGTTGGCGCGGCGCGAAACGGGTATTACCACGTTACGGAGTTGTGTGCGGCCGGCCGCCCAGAACACTGAGGTCCCGGCGGTTCAGATTGCAGCTGTCGGGACCGACTGCGATCCGCCCGCGGCCCGGGCCGACGCGCGGCAGAGGGTGAGGGCTAATGGGTGTGGCTCGCAAGATGGTTGACCGGGTTGACCGGGGCGTCGGTGCAGGTCTGGAACACTGGGTGCGAGGCCATCACCATCGGCGGCTTGACCGCCTGGGACACACGTCGGTGTTTGAGTTCGCGGCCGGATCAGGGCTGTGGGCATCAACCGATCCGCCGCCTCGAGCGGGTAATTCGGTTGAGGTCTTGATCGACGGTGAGCGGGCATGCGGTGCCATCGCGACGGCGTGGATGGGCGCTCACTCACAGGTCCACATCGCCGGCTGGCATCTCACGCCCGGATTTGAACTGACCCGAGACGGTGACACATCCACTGTGCGTGACATCCTCGCCCATCTCGCCGAACGCGTCGACGTGCGGGTGTTGCTGTGGGCGGGACCCCCGGTGCCCGCGTTTCAACCCACCCGCAAGATGGTCCGCGCCGTACGCGAGCAGTTGACCGGCGGCACCAGGATTGAGTGTGTCTTGGATTCCCGCGAGCGCACCATGCACTGCCATCACGAGAAGCTGGTGATCGTCGATGACACGGTCGCCTTTGTCGGCGGCATCGACCTCACCTCCCTTTCGGGTGATCGATGGGACAGCACTGAGCACCAACCTCGCGGAAGTCTCGGTTGGCACGATGTCGCCACCAAGCTGCGCGGTCCGATCGTCGCTGATGTGGCCAATCACTTCCGGCAGCGCTGGCAGGAGGCCGCCGGGCAGCCGCTGCCCGAGCCCGGCGTGCCCGCGGCTGCCGGGGATGTGACAGCACAACTGTTGCGCACCATCCCCGAACGCACCTATGGCTTCTCGGCCCGCGGCGAGTTCGGCATCCTTGAGGCCTACGAGCGGGCACTGCGATCCGCGCACCAGCTGATCTACCTCGAGAATCAGTTCCTGTGGTCCACCGAGATCGCACAGATTCTCATCGACAAGCTACGCAACCCCCCGACCGAGCAATTCCGGATCTTGCTACTGCTGCCGGCCAAGCCGAACAACGGCGCCGACACCACCCGCGGCCAGCTCGGCTGTCTCGTCGAGGCCGACGACGGGGCAGGTCGTCTGCTCGCCGTCACCATCCACAGCCACAACCCCGGCAGCACCGAGGCGCTCTACGTGCACGCCAAGGTCGCGATCGTTGACGACCGCTGGCTCACCGTGGGCTCGGCCAACCTCAATGAACACTCACTGTTCAACGACACCGAGATCAACATCGCGACCTGTGATCCGGAGCTGACCCGCCACACCCGACTCGCGCTATGGGCAGAACACCTCGACCGCGCGGTCGAGGAGATCGACCACGATCCGACCACCGTCATCGATGGACTGTGGAGGCCGATCGCCGAAGAACAATTGCAACATCAGAGAAACGGTGTCGCGCTGACACATCGGCTGATGCAACTGCCCGCGGTCTCCCGGCGTGCGGAGCGCCTCGTCGGACCCATGCGAGGCCTGCTCATCGACGGCTAAGACACATCGCCAAGACTGGTTATCGCCGGTGCCGGGGTGCGGGTCATTGTCGCGGCGAGCCGTTCGCAGCCGACACGGCCACCGGACTCGACGGGACCGTCAACACACTCGGCGCCCAACCCTACCGAGCTGCACTCCTGATCGCCGCCGAATGTCGCTGCAGACCTTGCCGATTCAGCGCCAGTGAATGGGCGCACGCTGCGGTCGGTGGTGGACTACCGCGGTCAGGCGGTCAGCGCGGTCAGCAGGTTGCATCTGAGTTCTGGGCTACCCACCTTGCTGATTTGGGGGGATCAGGACCGGATCATTCCCGTTTCCCATGGGGAGTAGCGTCGGCCAGGTGTTGGGGCTTGCGGATTCTGTGCGGGGGTGTCTGTTTGACCTCGACGGGGTGCTAACGCAGACGGCGAAGGTGCATGCTGCGGCCTGGAAGGAGGTGTTCGACGCTTATCTTCGTCGACACGCCGAACAGACGAAGACAGCGTTCGTGCCGTTCGACCCGCTCGGGGACTACGACAGCTATGTCGACGGCAAGGCCCGCGACGACGGGACGCGATCCTTTCTGCAGTCCCGTCGAATTGAGTTGCCCGAGGGCAGCCCGGACGATCCGCCGGAGGCGGATACCGTGCGTGGGTTGGGGGCCAGGAAAAACGAGATCGTGCTGCAGATGATCCACACCGACGGCGTCGAGGCCTACGAGGGCTCGATCCGCTACGTGCGTGAGGTTCGCGATGCCGGGCTGCCGCGGGCGGTGGTGTCGTCGAGTACCAATTGCCGTGATGTGCTGGTGGCGGCCGGGATTGAGGATCTGTTCGACGCGCGCATCGACGGGGTTGTCGCCATGCGTGAGCATTTGCGGGGCAAACCCGCACCGGATATGTTCCTCGCCGGTGCTCGCGCGCTGGGAGTGCAACCGTCGCAGGCCGCGGTGTTCGAGGATGCTCTCGCCGGGGTCGAGGCCGGACGCGCCGGTGGATTCGGTTTCGTCGTCGGCGTTGACCGGGTGGGTCAGGCCGACGCGCTGCGTCAGCACGGAGCCGACGTGGTCGTGACTGATCTCTCGGAACTGCTTGAGCCCCAATGATTGTGCATCCAGCCTTCACCGTCGAACCGTGGTGTGTGCGGGCCACCACCCTGGACCTTCACGTGCTGGCCCAGACGGAGTCGGTGTTCGCGCTGTCGAACGGGCACATCGGCTGGCGGGGCAATCTCGATGAAGGGGAACCCAACGGTCTGCCCGGGTCATATTTGAACGGGGTTTGGGAGGAGCACCCGCTGCCCTACGCCGAGGCGGGGTACGGCTACCCAGAATCGGGGCAGGCGGTCATTAATGTCATCAACGGCAAGCTGATTCGGCTGCTGGTCGACGATGAACCCTTCGACGTCCGTTATGGGCAACTCCACGCCCACGAGCAGGAGCTCGATCTGCAGGCCGGGGTGCTTCGGCGTCGCGTCGAGTGGACTTCACCGGTCGGGCGCACCGTCAGGGTCACCTCGGTGCGTCTGGTGTCGCTGGTTCAGCGGGCGGTGGCCGCCGTCGCATACGACGTGGAAGTGCTCGATGCTACGGCCCGCGTCGTGGTGCAGTCCGAGCTTGTCGCCAATGAGACGCTGCCGCCGTCCGACGGTGACCCCCGCGGCGCCGCGTCGTTGACCGCGCCGTTGCAGTCGGAGGCGCACTCCTGTCACGACGCGTGGGCGGAGCTGGTGCATTGCACCCGCCGCAGCGGACTGCGGGTGGGGTGCGCGATGGATCACGTGGTGGAGGGGCCCTCGGTGCAGCGGGACTGCGAAAGCTACCCCGACCTGGCCCGGGTCACGGTGACCGCGCAGCTTTCACCGGGCCAACGGTTACGGCTGGTCAAGTTCGTCGCCTACGGCTGGTCGGGGGAACGCTCGCTGCCCGGGGTGCGCGCCCAGGTCGCCGGGGCGCTTACCGCCGCCCGGGCCAGCGGGTGGGACGGCATGGTCGCCGAACAGCGCCGCTATCTGGACGATTTCTGGGACCGCGCCGACGTCGAGCTCGACGGCGACGCCGAGATCCAGCAGGCCGTCCGGTTCGCCCTGTTCCACGTGCTGCAGGCCGGGGTGAGGGCCGAGGGCAGGGCGATCCCCGGGAAGGGGCTGACCGGGCCCGGGTACGACGGCCACACGTTCTGGGACAGTGAAACTTTCGTGCTGCCGGTGCTCACCTACACCTCACCCGAGGCGGCGGCGCACGCTTTGCGGTGGCGGCACGCCACCCTGCAGCCGGCGCTGCAGCGCGCGGCTCAACTGGGCAAGCGGGGCGCGGCTTTTCCGTGGCGCACCATCGCCGGCCAGGAATGCTCGGCCTACTGGCCGGCCGGTACGGCCGCCTTTCACATCAACGCCGACATCGCTGACGCGGTCATCCGCTACCAGCGAGCCACCGGCGACGACGAGTTCGAACAGACCGTGGGTTTGGACCTGCTGGTGCACACCGCCCGGCTCTGGCGCAGCCTGGGACACCACGACGGGGCGGGCCGGTTCCGCATCGAGGGAGTCACCGGCCCAGACGAGTACAGCGCCATCGCCGACAACAACGTCTACACCAACCTGATGGCACAACAGAATCTGCGCGTCGCCGCCGACACCGCACACCGCTACCCGGCGCGGGCACGCGAACTCGGCGTCGACGAGGAAGAAACGGCGCAATGGCGCGATGCAGCCGACGCCATGTACGTGCCCTACGACGACGCGCTGGGCGTCCATCCCCAAGCCGAGGGGTTCACCCGACACCAGGAATGGGACTTCGCAAACACCGGCCCCGAGCAGTACCCGTTGCTCCTGCATTTTCCCTACTTTGACCTCTACCGCCGCCAGGTCGTCAAACAGGCCGACCTGGTGCTGGCCATGCAGCTACGAGGCGACGCCTTCACCAATGACCAGAAGGCGCGCAATTTCGACTACTACGAACGGATTACCGTGCGGGACTCCTCCCTGTCCGCGTGCACCCAGGCGGTGATGGCCGCCGAGGTCGGCCACCTCGGCCTGGCCTACGACTACCTCGGCGAAGCCGCGCTGATGGATCTGGACAACCTGGAACACAACACCCGCGACGGCTTGCACATCGCGTCGCTAGCCGGCACCTGGCTCGCCCTGGTCGCCGGCCTCGGCGGGATGCGCCACCACGACGACGGCGTCCTGGGCTTCGCGCCCCGGCTACCGGACGCAATCACCCGCCTCGCGTTCAACCTTTTCCTACGCCACCAACGATTGCGTGTCGAGATCACCCGCGACCAGACCCGCTACGTCCTGGGCGACGGCGATCCGATGGACATCACCCACCACGGACACCCCGCCCGGGTCAGCGCCGGAAAGCCAGTCGAGTTGCCGATGCCGACCATTGTGGAGCCACCGCCACCGGCGCAACCGCAGGGACGCGCACCAGCACCTCGGCACGGCTGTCCCCCGAAATGAGTGAACCAGCAACCACGATCGTCGGAACGCGCACTGGCTCCAGGAACAGCTGAAATCCTGACGGTCAGCCAGTGCCGAGCCGCGAGATCCTGTTCCATTCCGCAGCTGGCAAATCGTCGACCCCATGTCATCGTCTGATGCGCTGCCGAACTAGACCAGGTAGTACCACCGCGCTCCCGACCACGGGGGGACACCGAGCCGCCCGGCGCCGGGTCGTGGCCGTCGCACCCCAATCGCGTACGGATACCGCGAGATCACGTTGGCGGCCAAGTCGACCAGCAGCAACCCCACCGCAGTCCACCACAGTCGATCGCTCACGTTGTGTGCCCGCCGATGCAGCGATCAACGCGTGGCGCTGTCTCAGCTGGATCGGGATGAGTTTCGGCTGTCGGCTGCAGCACTCCCGGAGCGTCGGCTCCAGGGCTCCTCCAAGCCGGTGATCGTCTGCACATCGGGATCACCATGACTGTTCCGCAGAATTTCTGGCTCGATCCGCCCCCGGTCACAACGCCCCAGATATCTAGCCCTTGCCGCACGTCGAGCGGCGTAGGCTGAGTGTTCGCGAAGGCATCAGGGCAGGATCACATCCGAAGTGGGAATCGCCCACCCTACGCGTCTACCGCCAGTCTGAAGCTGGGGGCAGTGTGAACGGGAATCGATTGCACAGAAGGCGCATCGCGTGACTTATTGCGTTGGCGTAATGCTCGACAAGGGCATGATTTTCGCCTCGGACTCCAGGACGCATGCCGGGGTGGACAACTTCGCCAAGTTCTGCAAGATGACGGTGTTCGAGCGTCGCGGCAACCGCGTTATCGTCCTGCTGAGTTCGGGAAACCTGGCCGGAACCCAAGCCGTCATCAGCGTACTGACCCAGCGCTGCGCTGACGGCGACGCGGCCACCAATCTCATGGGCGCCCGGACGATGTTCGACGTCGTGAGGTTGGTCTCCGACGCGACGCGCGATATCGAGAACCGCGACGCCGGGTACCTGGAAGACAACAACATCCGCTTCAATGCCTCGTTCATCGTCGGTGGCCAGATCAGCGGCGAGCCGATACGGCTGTTCCGGACCTACGCCGAGGGCAACTTCATCGAAGCCGGAACCGACACGCCCTTCTTCCAGACCGGCGAAACCAAATACGGAAAGCCGATCCTCGACCGCGTACTGACGCAACATACGCCCCTGGCAGACGCCACCAAGTGTGTCCTGGTGTCCTTCGATTCGACCATGCGCAGCAACTTGTCGGTAGGCATGCCCATCGATCTGATTTGCTACGAACGGGACAGCCTGCAAGTGCAGTGGCGGCGGCGATTCGATGAGGGGGACCCCTATTTCACCGCGCTCAGCGACGAATGGGGCGAAGGTACGCGAAAGGTGTTTCGCCACTTGCCCGAGCTGCGGTGGTGACGTGGTCGGCACGATCGATAGCTTCGTCATCACCTGTGAGCACGGCGGTAACCAGATACCCGGGCCCTATCGTCGGCTGTTTCGGGAACAAGGGGCGCTGCTGGATTCCCACCGCGGCTATGATCCCGGGTCGCTGGTCATGGCCAAGGCACTCGCCAATGCCTGTCGGGCGCCGCTGGTGGCTTCGACCGTCAGCCGTCTGCTCATCGATCTCAATCGCTCGATCGGCCACCCACAACTGTTTTCGGCGATGACCCGCGCCGCGCCGGCCGAGATCCGGGCGCAGATCGTTGAACAGTATTACCGGCCCCATCGCATGCAGGTCGAGCGTCTAATCGGGCAAGCGGTGTCGCGCGGCCAACGCGCGATCCACATTTCGTCGCACACCTTTACCGCGGAACTGGACGGTGTGGTGCGCGGCGCCGATGTGGGTTTGCTCTACCACCCTGGTCGGCGCGCGGAGGCCGAGCTGTGTGCCCGCTGGAAGGAAGTGCTCGCAGCATTCGCGCCGGAACTTCGCGTGCGCCGCAACTACCCCTATGCCGGCAAAGGAGACGGGTTGACGTCACACCTGCGCCTGCGCTTTGCGTCGTGCGACTACGTCGGAATCGAACTGGAAGTCAACCAGGGCATCGTCATCGCCGCGGGCCGGCGCTGGACGGCGTTGCGGCGCTTGCTGATTGATTCGTTACGCACGGCAAGTGCAGCCTGAGTGCGCAATGATTCACGCCCCGCGCCACCTCGCACCAGTGAGAGCCTTTACCACCACCTACGCAGGCGGCCATGCGCGACCTCACCTGCCGGATACCGGAGTCAAATGATGCACATTCACGTCGGCTTCGAAATGGTCTACGACTCCCCGCAGCCAACCCCGATCATTTTCAACCTCAACGTCCATTTCACCCGGGTGTCCGATCTCGTCGGCCGCGATGACCTGGTGGTCGACCCGCCGGTCCCGACGGCAGCCTATCGGGACGGCTTCGGCAACTGGTGCACCCGCATCGTTGCGCCCACGGGCCGCACGCGAATCTCGGCCGATGCGCTCGTGCGCGATACCGGCGTCCCGGACGTCATCGTTCCCGCCGCGCAACAGATTCCGGTGCCGGACCTGCCCGAGGAGACACTTGTCTTCCTGCTCGGGAGCCGCTACTGCGAAACCGATCGGCTATCCGAGACGGCGTGGAAACTCTTTGGGCAGACGCCACCGGGATGGCAACGCGTTCAGGCAATCTGCGACTACGTTCACCAACATCTCACGTTCGGCTATGAACACGCGCGCATGACCCGCACGGCGCTGGAAGCTTTTCACGACCAGACGGGCGTCTGCCGTGACTTCACCCATCTTGCCGTCGCCTTCTGTCGCTGCATGAACATCCCCGCGCGCTACTGCACCGGGTACCTCGGCGACATCGGTGTGCCGCCGGACGACGAGCCGATGGACTTCTCCGCCTGGTTCGAGGTGTTCCTTGGCGGGCAATGGCATACCTTCGACGCGCGCCACAACACGCCCCGCATCGGCAGGGTGCTGATCGCGCGCGGCCGCGACGCAGCCGACGTCGCGCTCAGCAACACCTTCGGTCCCGCCACATTGACCAGCTTCAGGGTATGGACCGACGAAGTACCCGCCGGTTGAGTCAAGCAGCGCTGCGCGGGCGACATTTGTCACCGACCGGTGAGGGAGCGCATCCATGGGGGCCTTGCTGGCAGCCAGGTTGGGCAGAGTAGGCGAGATTCTGATGAGTGAATCCCGTGGGGAGGCGCACCCGGTCCCACCAGCTCACCAGAAACCAGGCGGCGCGGCGGTAAAAGTACCGCGGACGATCAACATCAACGGCTGGTCGGATGGGGCGGCGACAGTGGACCGCGTTTCTTGTCTAGACACGGGGCTGCCTCCGCCCATCGCCTCGCGACAACCCGGACACGGCTAGTCCCCGCCGCCGCGTGGCGGAGGGATCCCCACCAGCGGCGACCCTCAACTCTGGCCCGCTGCAGAGCCGGGGCCACGGCGCAAATGGCCCGATGAGGACATACGCCGGGCCTCACCGGGCACGTGCTACCAGCATAGACTTGATGATTTGCTGGAAGCTCGCCCATTCGTCGAAGATTCGGTGATCAGCAGTCTTCTCGAGTGGCCGGGGCGGCGAGCTCGGCGAGTTTCGGCTCATACTGTGACGCGTAGGTGTTCGGCAGGCGGCGCATCGTAGAACTGTGTCGCCCACTTGCGCAGCGCCATATAGGGTTTCGCGTCGACCTTTGACAGCGGGGGGTGCTCGACATAGTTCTGGTAACGCCAGATGTCAAGGTCGTCCCAGACCGTGATGAGGTACTGCTTCTCGACTCGGGCCCGCACGTCGTCGGGCGGCACGTCTGACGTGTCGCCGGGGTTGCGGGGCCACCAGATCGAGTAGAACAAGTTCGAGTTCTCGTCGTCGATGGGCGTGCAGGCGAAGATCAGCCGATGGTTGGACGCGCCTTCGAATACGCTGATGGCGCCGCCGAGTCCGAACATGTGGCTGTGGATCCGCAACGCCGTCTCGTCGGGATCATCGCTGCGCGCATCCGGCCAGCCGGTGAGGAAGCGCCACTCCTGATCCACGATGCTCCAGTCGAGCATCTTCGGAGTGACCGTGGCGCGGTGCACGTACTGAAAGTGCGCGCTGTCGGGCCCGTTCTCCGCGACGATCTGCGGGTGCACCGGTTCTTTCTCGGCGAACCGCGAGAACTCGGGGTAGGGCCGGTAATACGCCTGCGGGTCGGTCTCGAACTGCGGGAAAGACCCGAAGATGTCGGGCATGTCCCACTGGGGTTCCTTGCCGTCGGGATGATGCCAAACGAACACGCAGTCGTACTGCTCCCGCACCGGGTACACGCGCAGCTTCAACGCGCGGTTCGGCCTGTCCGGCTGATACGGGATGTAGGTGTTGTCGCCGTTAGGACCCCAGCGCCAGCCGTGAAAGGGGCACTCCACACAGTCGCCGACCACCTTGCCGCCGCGGCCGATATGCGCGCCCAGGTGCTTGCAGTGGCCCTCCATCACATGGAGTTCACCGGATTCGCCGCGGTACGCAACCAGGTCTTCCCCGAAGTACCGCAGCGGGCGAGCCTCGCCGGCCGGAAACTCCGGCGACCACCCCACCATGAACCAGCCGGTGACCTTCCAGGTGAACGGAACCTTCACGCGATTGCCCTTCCGCACTTACATACGACAGTGTCAACTGTATAGCTTACAGTACCTAGTTCGGCATGCGGAACAGTTGCCAGCCAAGAGGATCGACCCGCGACGCTTCGGCGACGACAATGTGATCTACTACTGTAATGGTTACTGTACGCAGTGCTGCATGGTCGTCGAATGGCGCCCGCGTGCTGCCTTGGACTTCGCCACCGTGGGCGCATGGCTGACAGCAATATTCGGGTCAACACCACCAGCGGCACGGTAGAAGGCTTCGCCCGCAACGGTGTTCGTAGATGGCGGTCGATACCGTACGCACAATCGACGGGCGGCCCGCTGCGGTTGCGGGCGCCGCGGCCGCCCGAGCCCTGGCGCGGTGTGCGCTATTGCGATGAATTCACGTTCTGCGCGCCCCAGGACCGCCGCTACACCCTCGTCGGTCTGAACAGACATCAGCCGATCAGCGAGGACTGCCTCACCGTCAACGTGGTCGCCCCCGAAGCTCCGCGGGACGCGCGGCTGCCGGTTATGTTCTTCATCCACGGTGGCGGCTATCTGCTGGGCAGCACGGCTACCCCTGTGTTGTATGACGGTGCGGCGCTGGCCCGCCGCGGATGCGTATTTGTCTCGGCGAACTACCGGCTAGGCGCCCTGGGTTGTCTGGACCTGTCGTCGCTGTCGACCCCGAAGAATCCGATCGACAGCAACCTGTTCCTCCGCGATCTGGTATTGGCGCTGCGGTGGGTCCAGGACAACGTCGCCGGGTTCGGCGGTGATCCGGACAACGTCACCATCTTCGGAGAGAGCGCTGGGGCACACGCGGTCGCGACCCTGCTGGCAGTTCCGCCCGCGCGTGGACTTTTCCACCAAGCGATATCGGAAAGCCCACCCAGTGGTCTCATCCAGTCGACCGAGGCGGCGGCCGAGACGGCCCGCCGTTTCGTCACGGCGTTGGGGGCCGGGCCCGAAAACGCAGCGCGGGCGCTCAAGGTGGCCAAAACAGCCGACCTCGTCACGACGCTGGAACGGCTCATGACGACGACCATTGCCGATGCACCCGGGGATTACGGCATCGGCGCAGCCGTCGATGGCGACTACCTTCCGCGCGACCCGGTGTCGGCCATGGCCCGAGGAGAAGCACATCGGGTGCCGCTGATCATTGGGAGCAACGCCGACGAGGGCAAGCTGTTCGCGCGGTTCATGAATTACCTGCCGACCAGCGAGCCGGTGATTGAGCGGTTTCTTGCCGGAGTGGAACCGGCGACGGGGCAGCGGATCAGAAACGCCTATCCCGGCTATCCACGGCCCGAGGAGTGTCTTCGCCTCGGTGGCGACTACGCGTTCGGCTCCTTGGCATGGCAGATCGCCGAATCGCACAGTGACCACGCACCGACCTACCTCTACCGCTACGACTACGCGCCGCGGACACTGAATTGGTTCGGCTTGGGAGCCACCCATGGCATGGAACTGCTCCCGGTGTTCGACCTGTACCGCACCGCTCTGGGCTCGCTGCTCACCGTGGCCGGGGACCGGCGGTCGGCGCATCGGGTGAGCAAGAACATTCAACGCCGCTGGCGGTCCTTCGGCCGCGGGGCAGTCCCGGGCGATGATTGGCCCGCCTACACCAAACCAGCACGGCCGGTGATGGTTTTCGACCGGCACTCCCGCGTCGAGTTCGATCCCACGCCTGCCCGCCGGGAGGCGTGGCAGGATTTCCGTTCGGTGCGTTGACCTTTCGCGCGGTGTCGCGTGGGTGCGCCGTCGTCTAAGTTGGGTCGGCTGCCCCTTCTGTTTTTTGGCTGGCGGGTGGCTGATCGGCTGGATCTCCGCGACGATTGCCAGGCCGGTTTATCCGCAGGCCAAACCGAAGCCGTCCGCCGCGCAACTGCTCAGACGTTACGGACCTTCGCCGGCCCGTCGAGCGTCGTGCAGTGCGTGTTGAGCGGCGGCCCGTACACCGTCTGCTCGCAGGTGCGGCAGGTCCCAGGTGGTGTGTCCGCCGTCGTGACCGAGGCACGCCTGATGGCCGACCAGCGTCTCGCCGGGACAAAGCCCGCGGCCGTTTGGGCAGTGCTCGGGTGCCAGGACGATCCACGCGCCGGTAGTGGAGCGGACTAGGTCGCCGACGGCGGGCACATCTTTGAGTGTAGAAGCTGCGCGCTCGTTTGGGGTACGACGGCGTTAATCCCGTCATGTCACAATGACATACGCAGGAAGGTCGTCCCCGTGAGCAACAACAAGCAGCGTCCAAACGCCAGGCGGGTTTGGACCATGACACGTTCGATCAACAAACGGCGAATCGTCCGCGACGACCGCGACTTCGAGCACATCCAAGACCCAAACGCGTGACACCGATGACCGCGAAACTATGCCACGCTTGCTACGAAGAACTATTCGACGGCAACCCGATACGCCGCGTCACACTGGGCCGCCAATGCGCCCACTGCAAAAAGACAACCGACCGCGGCGAGATGATGATCGCAATTGAACCCGAAGCGCTAACAGCCGCGTTGACCGCGAAGCCTGCCTAACCGAACATCCGCGCCGAAGTAGGCGACCATCGCGACCCGAGATTGGTTACGACCACAGGCAGACCCTGGGATGACCGCCAAGCCATACGGAATGCGCTGTCATCACTCAGAACTAGACCGGGCGACCGAGCCCATTGAGGCGCTCCTCGATGAGCGCCAGGCCGTTGATGACTTCCAACATGGCGGCTGTCACCCGCTCAAGAAGGTGGTCGATCTGCTGGCTCGGACGATCTGCTTCGGGCGACAGGTTCTGCGCGTAGACCCCCAGAGAGTCCACAAAGCCGCGGCAGTTGGGCATGTTGCCGGGGACTTGAGCGTTGCGCACGCGGTCAATGAGATCAGCTTTGTGAGCCGCGAAGTCGTCGGTGTCGGTCACGGTGCTTCTCCTTCGTTTGGTGCGGACGCGGCTTCAGGCACGCCTACCCTTTGGCGATCTCGGGGTGACCTCAGGATCAGTACGAGGAGGTGTGCCGATTGGGCCTCAAGGATCGCCAGGATTCAGCCCACCGGGGTGTCGGAGATGTTTTTACCGGCAAGATTGCGGATCGCAGAGCGACAATTCGATCCCGTAGTGCTTCGCCGAGGAGGTCGAGGGTCACAACTGTGGCTTCCGTCGCGGGAATGAATCGACGCAGGTCGTCGGCCCGTGCCACATTCCCGGCGACGACGAGCTGGTGAATGTTCGCGTAGAGCGTGGCGCGGGACGCCTCGGCCTCGAGCCGATAGCGACAAAGCAACTCGAGAAGGTAGGCGGCCTGCATCAGGTCCGCCTCCCAAGAACGGGAGGTCGAACGGTACTTACTGAGGACCCCGTCCACCCTCATCGACGGTAGTCCTAATCGACGACGCTGCAATGGGAATCAGCGGGCAGCTGCTGCGCCAGGCGTCAGAGGGGCGGCCCCGCCGGCTAAAGAAATTTGAACCGGCAAGACCTAGACGGGCGTAATCGTCGACTATCGCGTCCCCCTACTCAGCAGGCTGCCCGTGAAGGTTGTCGATGGCAAACAGGAGTCGGCCCGCCCACCGTCGGGATCTCATCGTGTTGGAGATCCGCACGGCCCGTCGAGCTCCGTGCGGTAGTGCCCGGGGTGGGTCAGTACAAGCCCCGTAGGGCCGCGCTGCCACCTCTCGCCGCGGGGCTTTGATGGGTCGAACTAGGCGAGCCGCAGTGATCGGTGGCCCTGACTCGACCCGCGAACCAGTAGTAGAGCCCCCGTCGCCGATCCCACGGCAGGAAGGAGGCTGTCGCGGTCTGCCAGTCGAAGCAGGCGGCTAACGGCGCGGTTGGCGATTAGCGCCCACGTCTTGCCGGTGAGGGCGCAGTGCATGTGGAGCGCGAACAGTGCATGAAGGCCGTCAAGGGCGATGAAGTCGACCTCGGCCAGTCGACGATCAGTGCGTCGCAGTCGGATATCACTTCGCTGGCGCGGCGGCTCACCTGGTCGACGTTCGAGGCGTCGATCTCGCCGCTGATCGAGATCACCGTCAGTCCGCGGTCGGTCTTTGCCCGCACACAAGCGCCGTCGCAATCGAATGTGGTAGTGCCGCTGTGAGGTAGTGGTGACCCATGGTCGATGTCGATGTGGATTGCAGTCATATGCCGGCCTCGCCGATTTTGTTTCTTGATGTGGCGAAAAACGCTGGGCGAGAGAAGGGGCCGTTGATCGGCAGATGCCTTGTGGGGCCGCGGTGCAGCGGGGCTGGTATCCCAACCCCAAAGATGAATCTACCCCAGCAGATGGTCACGCACCATCCCGCACCTGTGTGATAGGCCGAGTTCAGAGTTCGCCGCCATTGAGGAATTTGACTTAAATTGATGTCATCGTATCCATTTAAGGCTGCACCGCAGGCCAGCTCGTAGGCGTTGTCGACGTGCCCGCCCGTGGGCCGTCGCTGCCACACGAGCACGGGATGTTGTTCGCATGTGCGCACTGTGGGCATGGTTCTCAATTACTTTGTAGCACAATGCAACTCGCGTCAGTCATCTGTAACTGTTCGTGCTTGTCAGGTGCGAGTTATCGTTGGACAGTGGTGACGGCCCCGCGTGTCTGCCGACGCACGGTGACCACCGCCGGCGTTGGGGGTGCGGGCCAGTCGAGGTTAGCCACGCCCCGTCCCTGTGCCGGCATGACCTCACACACTCCAACTCACATCCGTGGTAGCCCCAGACAAGCCTCTCCTTGACGACGCAGCCGCTCCTCGCAAGGTCGGCACTGAGCTTCCCCGCGAATCGTGGAGGGTCTCTATGCTGGCCGGCTGGCCTGGTGTCAATCCTCGCTTGATGGGTGGGCGAGCGCAACGCAGGTTCTCGGCGAACTTTCATCGCGGTACGTGACTGACCCGAGGCGTCGCAGCGGGTTTGGGGCGGTTTCGGATTCTCATCATCTAATCGGAATCCTCAGGTCGCTCATCTCACAGCGGTGGGACGTCTTTGTTAGAGACGAAGTGCGCCGCCCAACAGCGCGGTCCCGGACACCGGCCGTGAGAGCCGTGACCGCCGTCCACGTTTCTGAACCTGGGTATACCGATAAGCCCCCAGGTTAGCCTGGGAGGTGTTTGTCATCGGTGCGATGAGTTTCGCCGCCTTGGGGAGTCGTAATTGACAGTAGGTCGCTCGTGAGCGCAGAGAATCGGCCGCGGGTTTCAACTTCGACCTTAAGGAGCAGCATGTCCATCGAGCACGTCCTGGCCGTTCTCCCCGTCTCTGAAATCAGGGCGGCTAACGTGTTCTATGAACAGCTCTTCGGGCGCCCAGCCGACAACAACCCAATGCCGGTCCTTGTGGAATGGCAGTTGCTGCCCAACGCCTGGCTACAAGTCACCGTCGACACGCAGCGCGCCGGGTCCGGCCAGTTCAATCTCGCCGTCGATGACCTCGCTGGTCATCTCAGCGAGCTTCAAAAGCGTGGCATGACGGTGGGCGAAATCCAGCCAGTCAACAAGGGTGTCGAGCTTTCAACGCTCACCGACCCCGACGGCAACACCATCACTCTGATCGGCAACTTCCGCGTCGAGTACTAGGTGTGGCTCAACTGTTCCCGCTGAACGATCTGAGCTTCCCCGCGAATCGTGAAGGGTCTCTCTATGCTGGCCGGCTGGCCTGGTGTCAATCCTCGCTTGATGGGTGGGCGAGCGCAACGCAGGTTCTCGGCGAACTTTCATCGCGGTACGTGACTGACC
>NZ_QJJU01000048.1:0-3910 GCF_003201655.1 Mycolicibacterium moriokaense | reverse complement strand
CTATGCTGGCCGGCTGGCCTGGTGTCAATCCTCGCTTGATGGGTGGGCGAGCGCAACGCAGGTTCTCGGCGAACTTTCATCGCGGTACGTGACTGACCTGAGGCGTCGCAGCGGGTTTGGGGCGGTTTCGGATTCTCATCATCTTGTCGGAATCACTTACCTGCGAAGCACTCGCGATCGACGTCGATCGTGGCATCGATGCCGACGGCGTCGCCGATGCCTTGGATCGCCTGGCCCTCACCCACGGGGCGCCGCACTATGTGCGCTTCGACAACGGTCCCGAATTAGTGGCGCACGCGGTTAGTGATTGGTGTCGATTCAACGGCGCCGATTCATTTTCATCGGTCCCGGCTCACCGTGGCAGAACGCCTGGATCGAACCGTTCAACGGCAGGCTACGCGACGAACTGCTCGACTCATGGCGCTTCGACTCGCTGCTGGAAGCCCGAGTCATCTCGAAGACTGGCGCTGCGACTACAACGCCAACACACCCCACTTCGCCCACGGCGAACTCACCAAAACCCAGTGCCCGACACCGCAATAAAGACGCTGGAGGCCGCGTGATGCCAGCGCCGACGAGTTCTCGCGGAGAGCACACCAGAATCTGGTCGGGCTGGGCGCCAACGGCAAACGGGCACGGCGCGAGTCGTGGGGCAACGGCGTCGCCGTGGACACCGCCCACCGACGCGGCGCCCGCACCACCTGAACTTTCCGGGCTTGTCGCGGCGGTGGGGGCGATGCACCCGTGCCGGTCGATGATCGTCCGCCCAAAGTCCTTGAGACCTATGCATACCTACCTGCGGGTTACTAGGCGCCGTGAACGTCTACGTCTTGGCAAACGTAGCCTCCCGGAATCAGCGGACGGTCGCTGATAGTCCGAGGCTTACGGCGGTCAATCGCGAAAAATGCTGCAGCGCAGTCGAATCGCGGATGACTGAACATAATTGGTGACCATCGGCGAAGGCGACGACAGCCGAGCGTCAACTCTTCTCTACGGAGATCTCAAGCCGAAGCGCTCCTTCTTGCGGAAGTTCAGAGATTCCTCCGTCTCACGTCATGCGGCGCAGCCATCCGTAGCGTCGGCTGATGACGCGGCAGGACCCAACCTTGAGGACCTCTACCAGTGGTGGCCGGACCACTGCTGGAAGCCGGGCAGGACATCGGTGGGCCGCTGGTCGGAAGCGCCGATCCCGCACACTAGGTCGGCTCCGGGGCCAGAATCGGTACGTGACCGACGGTGCCGCGGCCAAATCCGATCAGATCGACCCGTATGAGGTCCCAGCTCATGTTGTCCTGAATTTGACCGGCCCGGCCTTGGTCGGCGGGTTCGCCGGTCAGCTTGATGAGTTCACCGCTGGAGCGATCGCGCGCCGTGACGCCGGTGTCCCAGAGGTCGGAACCGTCCACACTATCTATGAACGTCGGGGGGTGGTCGTTCGCGACTTCTGGTCAGAGTCGCGGTTAGATGGCACCGGCCGCCACGGCTCTCATGTCGACGCTGCCGCGAGGCGGAACGCCTACGAGGTGCGCATCGACCTCGACAGCCGGCCCGCGTCGGCGCGCCTGAAGGCTGCGCTCGACGTAGTCGAAGCCCGGGCGATGCAGGCTGGGATGGATCGGGCGATGGTCGAGGCGATGTTCGTCCCGTTCCACAATGCACTGGCGGTGACGGATCGGGCTGGGTACCCCTTCGACCGGGAACTAATCGACATCAGTGCACTGCTACGGCATTTGGCGCTCTTCGGCTCTGCCCCGACCGGTGGGTGGGCAACCGCGGCCGATGACGTGGTCAAACATATGCGGGCCAAGCGCTTCGCACTGGAGATCGACACGGGGTCGGCGGCGGCGATTCTGATCGCGGCCCATGTGCCAGCGACGTGTGCAGTGGCAGCTGAAGCGCTCTCCCTGGACGCGGCGCGGACATATCGCGAACTCATGGCTCTGGCGGCAGAGCGTCTGCGCGGCGGAATGTTGCACATGCTCAAAGAGCTTGTTGAGGGCGCCGCCAGTGACGGCTATCTCGGTGCGCTTTACTTCATCTCCGAACGGCTCCTGGCCGAGGCGGTCGCGCTGCGTGAGCACGCCCTGGATTCGCCTCCTGATCCCGTGGAATTCACCCGCAGACTCTTCGACATCCCGCCCTACGCCGAGGCCGCGAAGCTGATCTGCCAGTGGGCGCGCGAGTGCGTGCACGCCTCCGCGGTCGATTTATGGGCGCGGCGTCAGACACAGGCCGAAGAGCTGAGAGTCCGGGCCGCCGAAGGGCTTTGCAGTCAGTACATCAACTGGGTAAATGAACACCACATGCAGGAGCGTCGTCTTATCGCGGCAGCCCAAGCGCGCGGCGACCGCCGCGCAGTGTTCAGACTGCTGCGGGAAGGGGAATTCCGCTTAATGCGCCCGAAGTCGTACCGATCGTTTTTGGAAGGCCACGGGGCACCCCCGGCGATCGCGTCATGACGGCCGATGATACGCGTGAAGGTGAAACGCGATGAATGACACGGATGTTGAGGATGCGGCCCTGGCATTGGTCGATGCGCTGGGACCAGACTTCATTCAATTAGCCCCTCCCGACGAACATCATCTCGACTCGGTGTCGATCGCGGAGTGTGTCGCCTTTGCGATGCTGGGAGCAGTCGGAAGCGGAATAACCGCCGGCGTCAAGGACTGGACCAAAGACAAAACAGTGAGCGTGCTCGATGCCGTGGCCGCACATATCGGCCATCGGCTGTCTGGCGCGCTGAGGAAACCCTTCTCGACCGTCCAGACACCCGAGATGCGCGACGCCGATGAGAAAGAAACTGCCCTCAACGTCAGTTCGGCGCGGGAGGCAACCGCGGGACTGGACCCAGCGACAGCCGACGCGGTCATCGCGGTCGGCAGCGCCGCAGCACGGGCGGCTCTAGAAGACATGGGTGTGGATAGCCGGGTAAGCCAGCGCGTGCAGGACGAATTAGGCGACCAGTTGGTGATCATCATTCGACGGTGAGTCGCACAGCTCAGCACCGAAACACACTGTTAGACAACGCGCCAGTGCTGATGTTAGAGAAACGTTTGGATTCCGACCCAGCTGGCGATGCGACGGGCAATACGGCCGCCGATCGACTCCACGCGCAGCTGGCACTGCCTGTACGCGCTGATCATTACAGCGGTGACAGCGGCCAAACCACATTAACGATTCGAGCCGATGGCGAGTTCGGAGACTTACCGGTGCGAGAACTCAGCCGGCGGCTGGTCGTCGTCGCGAGAGAATTCCTGAACAACCGTGCAGTTCTAGGATCCGCCACGAAGATGAGAAAAACGCGTCCGCCATTTTGATGAGAATTCTGTAAACCCGCTGGTAGAGGCGTCCCTATCCGCCACGGAGAATGCGAACCTACAGCCGCTGTGATCGAGCTCGGCAGCTTTGACGCGGCCGCGGAGCGGTTGCATGTCACCCCGTCGGCGGTGAGCCAGCGGATCAAGGCGCTCGAGCAGCGGGTGGGTCAGGTGTTGGTGGTGCGGGAAAAGCCGTGTACGGCGACGGCTGCCGGTGTTCCGCTGCTGCGGTTGGCAGCGCAGACGGCGTTGCTGGAGTCCGAGGCCGTGGCTGAGATGGGTGGAAGCGAAGGTGCGGCTGCGCGAATTGCGGTAGCGGTGAATGCGGATTCGATGGCGACCTGGTTCACCGGGGTGTTCAGCACGCTAGATGGTGTGCTGTTCGATATCCGGATCGAGGACCAGGACCACTCGACGCGGCTGCTGCGTGAGGGTGTGGTGATGGGTGCGGTGACGACGGAGCGCGCGCCGGTGCCGGGATGCCGGGTGCAGCCGCTGGGCGTGATGCGCTACATCCCGGTGGCCAGCAAGGCGTATATAGGGCGGCATCTGCCGGACGGGTTCACCGCACACGCCGTCGCCGGGGCGCCATC
>NZ_QJJU01000047.1 GCF_003201655.1 Mycolicibacterium moriokaense | reverse complement strand
CTTCGTCACACCATCCAGTGTCGTCATCACGGCACCTTCCCCGCCGAGCATCGCTCAACGTGTCAGGCCGGAAACACCGTTAAACCGACAGTCCCGTCGAACTGGACGTTTGTTGCCGTTGACTGCGTTTGGACCAGTCATCGGGGCCGTACTGTTCCCATACATCGTCGTCGAAGGGGGGCGGTGGTCCGGTCTCTCACGGCGTGCGGTGCTTGGTCACCGCGGTCCGTCTGTGGTGATAGAACCCCGCAGTTGCCGAACATCTCGATGTACTGGACGTTGTGCGTCTGTTCGGCATTGGCATCCCGAAGTGTGGCCAGCGCGCTCACGGCTACAGGACACTGCACGTATTCTGCACCGAGCCCACGACACAGCCCGTTGTGTTATTGGACAAGGTCGCGGGGTTGAGTGTCGCTATGGTCATAGTCGCGGTTCCTGATTGTTGGGGGTGTGCCGCGGTCCACTGCTGGATGACGTAAGCCGCGGGCTTCCACGTCCCATCCGAGCGCACTACACCGAAGGTTTGGTTGGGGTCGGTGCTGGCACTATTTGCGTCAACCGTGGTGTAGATGAATGAGGGTCCTGCGTAGGGAATTTGGCTCCATGAGGTCAGGTAGTCCTGAATCATCGATGCTTGGGTGGCGTCGGTGATCCCGTACGCCGGGGCGGTCGGCTCGCCGTACTCGGTCGACCAGATCAGCTTGTTGCCGTCGCCGTTGGCGACCATCACGGCGTGCATCGAGGCCACCTGGTTGATGGGCGCGGCGTCGCCGTAGGGCCCGCCCTGGGAGAAGGCCACCGTGAATTGGTAAGGGTGAATTGCCACGGCGTCGAAGTAGCCCTTTGCGCCCGCCTGGTACATCTGAGTGAGGTAGTCGATCGGGTTGGTGGAGAGGTTTCCGTTATTGGGGAGCGAGATCAGTCCGGCGGCGATGACGGTGGCGTTGGGATCTGCTGCCTTGATGGCCGGATAGGTCGCCTGTAGCAGTTTGGTGTAGTCGGCCGCGCTAGGTGTGGGCGTCCAGAACGAAGACGTGTTGGGCTCGTTCCATACCTCGTAGGCCGATATCTGGCCGGCGTAGCGCGTGGCTACTGCCGACGCGAAACTGGCGAACACGGCATTCGACGTCGGCGGCGTCGAATACACGGGTTGACCCGCTGGTATTGCCCAGGCAGGCGTCGAGTTGAGCACACCCAATACAGCCATCCCGCGTTGGTTAGCAGCATTCACTACGTAATCGAGGGTGGTGTAGTTGTAGACACCCTGACTTGGCTCCACAAAAGCCATCGGAATGAGGATCCGGACTTGGTTGACACCCATTGCCTTCATGTCGTCCAAGGAGGCGTTGATTTGCGCTTGGGTCTCGCCGTAGAGGTTCGAATCGGCGAAACCGACCGCGGTGTTCGAGGTGTTGATCGGCGGGGCGGTCTGGTTGGCCGGTGCGGCGACGGTGAGGCTGACGGTGGCGGTGTTGCTGATGGCGCCGGTGGTGTCTTTGACGTTGTAGCCGAAGGATGCGGCCCCGCTGTAGCCGGTGGTGGGGGTGAAGGTGACGGTGCCGTTGGTGTTGAGGACTGCGGTGCCGTTGGTGGCGGCGCTGAGGGAGTTCACCGAGAGCGTCGCCCCGGTGTTGGGGGTGGTGTCGTTGGCGAGGAGTTGGGCGGCGGTCAACGTCAGTGGGGTGTTGTTGGTGACGGTGAACGGGCCCTGGTTGACCGCGGTGGGTGCGTGATTGACGGGTGCGGCGACGGTGAGGCTGACGGTGGCGGTGTTGCTGATGGCGCCGGTGGTGTCTTTGACGTTGTAGCCGAAGGATGCGGCCCCGCTGTAGCCGGTGGTGGGGGTGAAGGTGACGGTGCCGTTGGTGTTGAGGACTGCGGTGCCGTTGGTGGCGGCGCTGAGGGAGTTCACCGAGAGCGTCGCCCCGGTGTTGGGGGTGGTGTCGTTGGCGAGGAGTTGGGCGGCGGTCAACGTCAGTGGGGTGTTGTTGGTGACGGTGAACGGGCCCTGGTTGACGGCGGTGGGTGTCTGGTTGACCGCCGCGGTGACGGTGAGGCTGACGGTGGCGAAGTTGGGGCTGGTGTAGCCGTTAGTGGTGTCTATGTCGTTGTAGATGAAGGATGCGGGTCCGGTGTAGCCGGTGGTGGGGGTGAAGGTGACGGTGCCGTTGGTGTTGAGCACGGCGGTGCCGTTGGTTGTGCTACCCACCCAGCTGACGCCCAGCTTGTCGCCGGCGTTGGGGGCGGTGTCGTTGCCGACCAACTGGGCGGCGGTCAGGGTCAGTGGGGTGTTCTTGGTGACGGTGAACGGGCCGTCGTTGACCGCGGTGGGCGACTGATTGACCGCCGCGGCCTGCGCTGTGACCGCGGCGGTCTTCGCCAGAGGGGTTGCAGGGGTTGCAGTGGTGACGGCGGCGGCAGCCTTCGGCTGAACCGCGGAAGCAGCCAATGGCTGAACGACGGCAGATTGCGCTACGGCGGGCTGCACTTCTGCGGGTTGACTCGTGGTTTGAGCGGTCACTGTGCCTGAGGACTTCTGCGCCGCGGCGGGTTGACCGAACCGACGGACAGCCGCCAAGACCATCCACGCCACGGGTGAATCCACAGGGCCCACAGGCCCACCGGTCGACCCCGCCGAATTAGGCGATGCATCGGAAACCGAAGTGACTGCCGATACCACCGACACCGGCCGCACCGCTGCCGGCGCAGGATCGACCACCGACGGCGTCACGACCGTAGTAGTACGGGCCGCGCTCACCGTCGCACTTGACGACACCGCCACCGGTTGGGCGGACGCCGACGGCGCAGATGGCGCCGCAAACGACTTCCGGGTCGACGCGACCGAGACCGAATTCGCATTGTCGCTGGACGTCACCGCAGCCAGCGGCTTGACCTTCTTCACCGGACTCGTTGACGACGAATGCTGCGAACTCGACGGCTTTTTCTGCGACGCAGTCTTCGACTCCCCGGCACTTGCAACGTCAGCCGCGGTGCCCTGACCGGACGCCGACGGCGTCGTGCCAGTCGGCCCCGCCACCGAACCCGACGGCGTCGTGCCAGTCGGCCCCGCCAGCGAACCCGACGGCGTCGTGCCAGTCGGCCCCGCCAGCGAACCCGACGGCGTCGTGCCAGTCGACCCAGCCGCCGAACCCGACGCATCTAAAGCGGGCGTCGCACACGCCACCCCCGCCGACCACGAGAAGGAGATCGCCGACCCGATGCCCAAAACGACCGCCAAGGCCCCAACCCGACCGACATGATTTGCGTAGCCCATTAGCTTCCTTAGAGTCTCGAGCCCAACGACCGAATATGACGCTGATGATGATTCATCATTACGCCAACGTCAATACATCCGTGCCGAAATACGTACTTGTAAGTAGTTTTGGCGCAAATCGCCAGTTTGCTGAGCGCTAGGTCCAGGCGGGACACCTCCCCAAACCTTCGTTTTCGGTTGATTCGCCGGGTTCGGTAGCTGTGACGGCGACGGGACGTTCGAGTAGCTCGCCTATGTAGAACACCGCGCCGGCACGGACCACAGCGACCAGATGCGGTGCATTGACGGCTCGCCAACGAGCAGAACCTTCTGTTCCACTCATTACCCCTCCGACGAACGGCACCGCGCAAATCTACAGCCGCGGCGAAGCTTGCGAAATCAACTTTCGAGTTCCGCCATCTGCGTGTCGCCGTTGTGTGATCGTTGACACATGCGTAAGTGGGCCCGGATCGCGCTCTTGTTCGTCCTGGGTATGCTCAGCACTGCCGTCCTCGGCGTGCTGACGGCGCTGACCGCGGCCGTCAGCCTTGCTGCGACGGCGTTGATCGTGCCGGGCACCGGCACTCCGGACGCAAACATCGTCGCCCTATACCGAGAGCACGCCACCGACCGCTACATCGCGCCATTCAACCCGTCGTGCACGTCCACCACCTGCACCATGACGGGGATCAACTACCCGGCGTCGTTCTTCCCGCTCGGGTTTATCGGCAATTGGTGCCCGGGATATTCGTGTCCCACGTGGAACGCCTCGGTAGGCACCGGCGTCGACAACACAATCACGGCACTACAGAACCTGACCGACCCGAGTGGCGCGATCCTGTTCGGCTACTCGCAGGGCGGCGCCGTCGTGTCGGACACGCTGCGCAAGCTCGAGGGCAACCCGCTGCTGGACAAGGTGAAGTCGGTGGTGCTGATCGGCAACGCCTATAACCCCGACGGCGGCATCTTCACACGGCTCGGCTTCCTACCGACGATCCCCTCGCCCCTCGACATCACGTTCGGTCCGGCCACGCCTGTCAATACCGGGATACCGATGACCAGCATCGGCTTCCAGTACGACCCGGTGATGTATGCCCCGGAGTACTGGGGTAACCCGTTCGCGATGTTGAATGCGTTGGCGGCGTTCGAGACCGTCCACGGCTTTTACTTGACGCCCAACGGCAACGGGCCCACCGATCCGATCGCCTACGGCTATACCGAACCAGAGCTGGCCGCGGTACTCGCAACGCCCTGCCCCGGTCCCAACTGCCGCGTCGACACCTTCGGCAACAAGTACTACATGATCCCGGCCAAGAGCCTGCCGATCATGGACTTCATCTCTTCGATGCTGCCCGCCCCTCTGCAGCCGGTGGCCAAGCCGTTCATCGACCTGGTCTCGCCGGTGTACAAGGTATTGGCCGACCTCGGCTACGACTGGAGCGGCGATCCCGGTCAGCAGAAGTTTCTGTCGATATTGCCCTTCAATCCCATCCAGAACTGGCCAGGGGTGGGCATCAACCTCGTCGTGGCGACGATCCAGGGCATAGGGGCCTTCATCGGTGACCTCGGCGGGCTGACGACAATCCTCCCCGCGCCTTTGGCGCCGACCTCGCCCCCACCGGTGTCGATGTTGGCAGCGGCAAGGACGGTGTCGACCACGTTGTCCACTGACACCATCGAGACGACCGCGAAGGTCTCCGACACCAAGCCGTCGACGTCGAAGCTGACGCTGGTTAAGGACACCGAGACGACGGTGCAGCAGACGGCGGACACATCCGTCACCAAGCCGGAGGACACACCCGTCACGAAGCCGGCCGACACACCCGTGACGAAGCCGGAGGACGCGACCAAGCCGGAGTCAACGGTGGACAAGACGAAGTCGGACGACAAAAAGGATGCGACCGATACGAAGGACGCGACCGACAAGAAGACCGACACCGATACGAAAGACGCGACCGACAAGAAGACCGACACCGACAAGAAGTCCGACACCGACAAGAAGGACGCTAACGACAAGAAGGCGGATGCCGACAAGAAGGATGCTGATTCGGGCAAGGCCGCGGCCTGACCGAATAAGCAAAATCCCCCGACACACCAGGTGGTGGCGGGGGATTTTCCTTGTGACGTGAAGGCTAGGCGGCCGCGCCGGGCTTCAGGTAGGTGACGAGGCTGACGTCGATGGCCTCGTCGACGAAGTAGTACTGGCAGCCCGTCAGGTACTTCATGTAGCGGTTGTAGTTCTCTTCGTCCGTGGCGGCGATCGCCTCGTCCTTGTGCTGCTCCAGACGGCTGGCCCAGATGCCGAGCGTCTTGATGTAGTGATTGCGCAGCGACAACGTCTCAGGCACCACGAAGCCGGCCTTCTCGCCATGGTCGACCATCATCTGGGTGGTCGGGACCCGGCCGCCAGGGAAGATCTCGGTGATCATGAACTTGACGAACCGGGCCAGCTCGAAGGTCAGCTTCTTGCCCTTCTCGGCCAGGTCGTATGGGTGATAGCCGACGCTGCTCTGGATCGTCATCCGGCCTTCGTCGGGCAGGATCTCGAAGCAGGACTTGAAGAAGTCGTCCCAGCGGTCCCTGCCGAAGTGCTCGAACGCCTCGATCGACACGATGCGGTCGACGGGCGAGTGGAACTGCTCCCAGCCCTCCAGTCGGACGTCGAACGTGCGCTTGGTGTCGACCTTGCTCAGCAGTTCGTTGCAGTAGGCCTGCTGGTTGTTACTCAGCGTCAACCCGATGACGTTGACGTCGTACTTCTCCAGAGCGCGCTGCAGGGTCACGCCCCAGCCGCAGCCGACCTCGAGCAGCGTCATGCCCGGCTTGAGGTCGAGCCTGTCGAGGTGCTGGTCGACGTTGGCGATCTGTGCCTCGGAAAGCGTGACGGTCGGCCCGGTGAAGTAGGCACAGCTGTACTTGCGCGTCGGGTCCTGAAACACACCGAAGAAGTCGTCCGAGAGGTCGTAGTGGGCCTGGATGTCCTCGAAGTGGGGCCGCATATCCTTCGTGCCGGTTGAATTGTCAGACATGTTTCCCTGGTTGGCCTTTCTCGGTGATGCGCTGGTACGGCGACCAGCAGCCGATCACGTGCGGTTATTGCTGCGACCGTACCCCCGGCACGGCCCGTCGACGTGCGAACACGCGTCTCAAGCGGTCCACCCTAGCGTTTAGCAGGGGTCGGACTCCAATTTGGTGCTACTTCCGCAGCGTGAACTGGTTTACCTCGGCCTGACGCATCTCGAAGGCCTTCGCACAGCCGCTCAGGTATGTCATGTACCGGTCGTAGTCATCCTCGGACGTAAGCGCGACGGCCTCGTCGCGCTTAGAGCGCAACGTGTCGGCCCATATCGCCAACGTCCGGGCGTAGTCGGGTTGTAGCGACTGCGTCTGCGTGACTGTGAAGCCGGCAGTGCCTGCGAGTTCGCCGACCTTTGGGGTCGTACACAACTGGCCGCCGGGGAAGATCTCCCTCATGATGAATCTCACCAACCGCGCGAGTTCCATAGTGAGCGGAATGCCATGCTCCCGCGCGTACTCCATCGACATGCCGCAGATCGTATGCAGCAGCATCACCCCGTCGTCGGGCAGCGCCGCGTAGGCCATCTTGAAGAATTCGCCGTGACGGTCGTGGCCGAAGTGCTCGAATGCGCCGATCGAGACGATCCGGTCGACCGGCTCGTCGAACTGCTCCCAACCCTTCAGCAACACCCGCATGGACCTCGGGCTGTTCACATCCGCCAACGCCTTCTCGGCGTGGTCATGCTGATTCTCCGAAAGCGTCAGCCCGATGACGTTTACGTCGTACTGCTCGACGGCCCGCCGCATGGTGGCGCCCCAGCCGCACCCGATGTCGAGCAATGTCATGCCTGGCTGCAGACCTAGCTTGCCGAGCGACAGGTCGATCTTGGCGATCTGAGCCTCTTCGAGCGACATGTCGTCGCGTTCGAAGAAGGCACAGCTGTAGGTCTGCGTCGGATCCAGGAACAGCCGGTAGAAGTCGTCCGACAAGTCGTAGTGAGACTGCACATCCTCGAAATGAGGAGTCAGTTCGGTCATGCGTTTACTTCGCCAACGTGAATTGGTGGACGTCGATGTAGCCCATCCGAAAACCCTTGGCGCAGCCCGTCAAATAGTGCATGTAGCGGTCGTAAACCTCTTCCGACTGGACGGCGATCGCCTCGTCCCTGTGCGCTTCGAGCGCCTCGGCCCAGGTGTCAAGGGTCCGTGCGTAGTGCAGCTGCAGCGACTGCCTGCGGGTCAGCGTGAAGCCTGCCGGTGTCGCGTACTCCTCGACCTTCTCGATCGACGGCAGGCGCCCACCCGGGAAGATCTCGGTGAGGATGAACTTCACGAACCGCGCGACCTCGAAGGTGAGCGGAATCTTCCGGTCGGCCATCTGCGGCAGCGTCAGCGCGGTGATCGTGTGCAGCAGCATCACGCCGTCATCGGGCAGCACGTTGTAGGCCATGTTGAAGAATTCGTCGTAGCGGTCGAAACCGAAGTGCTCGAACGCGCCGATGCTCACGATGCGGTCGACCGGCTCGTCGAACTGCTCCCAGCCCTGCAGCAGCACCCGCTTGGTGCGCGGGTTGTCAGACTTCGCGAAAACCGTTTCCACATGGGCCTTTTGGTTCTCGCTCAGAGTGAGCCCGACAACGTTGACGTCGTATTTCTCGATCGCTCGCATCATCGTCGAACCCCAACCACAGCCGACGTCGAGCAGCGTCATGCCAGGTTCCAACCCGAGCTTGCCAAGCGCAAGGTCGATCTTGGCGAGCTGGGCCTCTTCCAACGTCATATCGTCGCGTTCGAAATACGCGCAGCTGTAGGTCTGAGTTGGATCCAGCCACAGCCGGAAGAAATCGTCGGACAGGTCGTAATGTGCCTGGACGTCTTCGAAATGCGGCTTCAAATTGGCTGCTCGAGCCATGACGGGTGCCTTTCTGGCTATTCAGAACCTCTGCCGGCGTCGCCGTTGACTTGCAAGCCCTGAAGCACTCACCCCGCAGCCTACGCGGCTGTCGCGCTGGCTAACGACTCGAAACGCTTGGCCGCAGGTCCTAGCCTGTCGCGGCGAAGTTCGTCTTGAGTTCCCCCACGATGTCGTCCCACAGCTCGCGGGGCAGGTCGTGTCCCATGCCGTCGAACAGCACCAGCCGGGCACCCTTGATTGCGCGGGCGATCGCGCGGCCGCCGAACGGCCTCATCAACCTGTCCGCCTTTCCGTGGATCACCACGGTCGGGACGCTGATCTGCCGGTCGTAGCCGCGCAGGCTTCCGGTGCCGAGAATCGCGGCGAAATGGCGTCCGACACCGGCGGGGTAGTAGGACCGGTCGTAGCCCTCGAGCGCCTCGGCGCGGATGCGCTCGTCGGGTGCCGGGTAGCCGGGGCTGCCGGTGATTCTGGTTACCCGGATCGCGTTCTCGACGATCGCCTCGCGCGTCGCGTCCTTGGGCTTCTGCAAGATGGCCAGCAGCTGTTTGGGTCCCGGCGGCGGCAGCAGCGGCTGGTTGTTGCTCGAGAAGATGATCGCGAGTGTCTTGGTGCGAACCTTGTGCCTGGCCGCGAAGACCTGCGCGATCATCCCACCCATCGAGGCGCCGACGATGTGCGCAGTGTCGATCTTCAGGTGATCCAACAGCGCTGCGGCGTCGTCGGCCACGTCCTCAAGTGTGTAGACGGCCGGACTGCGCATGCCCAGAAACGAGCGGACCATCCTTGGCACCAGCGACGCGCCGGTGTGTTGGCCGGTCACCTTTGTCGAAAGGCCGACGTCGCGATTGTCATAGCGGATGACGCGCAGGCCCTGATCGACGAGCTTCTCGCAAAACTCCTTGCGCCACAACAACAATTGCGCGCCGAGACCCATGACCAGCAGGACGGCCGGATGATTGGGATCGCCCATGTCTTCGTAGTAGATGTCCAGATCGCCTGAGCGGGCGGTCCCGGTGCGCATCTGCATCTACGCCTCGACTTCTTCGGAGTGCTCGCGGCTGACCTCGACCATGAAATTGGCGAAGTACCCGGTCAGCTGCGGGTCGGACATCATCTGCCACTTGGGAGCAAGCAGCTTCATGTAGCGCTCGACGTAGAGGAACTGCTTACCGATCAGCACCAGCTCCCGCGGCAGCTTCACGTCGTATGCATCGGCCAGCGTGGACAGCTGCTTGCCGATCTCGGCGTAGCTCATGTCGCCAAGGTTCTGCATGGTCAGCGGGGTGGCGAACTTCTCCAGGTCCTTGGCGGCCTCGGCCTCGGGCTTGACGTTGCCGACCGCACCCATCAGCACGACGATCTTGCCCGCTGCGGCGTGGTCCTTCGTGACCAGCAGTGCGTACACCAGTTCTCTTAGGAGCCAACGCGTTCGGGGATCGATGCGGCCCATGATGCCGAAGTCGAAGAACACGATCTTGCCGTCGTCGTCGACGTAGAGGTTGCCCGCGTGCAGGTCGCCGTGGAAGAGCCCGTGGCGCAGCCCGCCCTCGAAAAGGCTGAACAGCAATGCCTTCACGAGCTCGGTGCCGTCGAAGCCGGCCTTGCGGATGGCGGCGGCGTCGTCGATGCGGATGCCCTGCACCCGTTCCATCGTCAGCACGCGCTCGCTCGTCAGATCCCAATACACCTGCGGCACAAGGATGTTCTTGCCGAGTGGCGACGCGTGCATATGCGCCACCCAGGCGTCCATCGACTGCGCCTCGAGTCGGAAGTCGAGTTCCTCGGCGAGGTTGTCGGCGAAGTCGGCGACGACGTCCTGGGCGGACAGCCGCCTGCCCAGCTTGGCCAGTTCGACGATCTGCGCCCCGCGCTTGAGGATCTGCAGATCGGCGGCGACGCGGCGACGGATACCCGGCCGCTGGATCTTGACCACGACCTCCTCGCCGCTGTGCAGGGTCGCGTAGTGCACCTGCGCGATCGAGGCCGACGCGAACGGCGCCTCCTCGAAGCTCTTGAACAGCTTGGAGGGCTCGTCGCCGAGGTCCTCCTTGAACAGCTTGTGGATTTCGTCTTGGTCGGCGGGCGGGACGGCGTCGAGCAGGCTGCGGAACTCGCGCGACATCGACTCACCGAAGGCGCCGGGGCTGGACGCGATGATCTGGCCGAACTTGACGTAGGTGGGTCCCAGGTCGGAGAACGCCTTCGGGATCTGCTTGATGATCTTCTGCTGCAGCGAGCCCTTGCCTGCCAGCTTGGTGACGACCCGTGCGCCGGTGCGAGTTATCTGCCAACCCGTCGCGCCGATGCGCGCGGCCTCGACCGGCAGGGGCACCCGGTCCAGCTTGGCTAGCTCGCGGTGCTTATTACTCATTAGGGCAGTGTCTCAAAACTCCGGGTAATGCTCCGAATCTGTGTGGATCCGGTCACACCGCGCGGAAGTTCTCCGTCAGCGCCTCGACGACCGGCCGCCACACCGGCTCGGGCAGGTCATGGCCCATGCCGTCGACGACGACGTAGGTTGCTCCTTCGATTGCGCGGGCGACATTGCGTCCGTTGCGCGGCCGCACCATCGGATCCTTCGAGCCGTGGATGACCACTGTCGAAGCGGTGATGCGACGGGTGTAGCTCGTCAGGTTGCCGGTGCCAAGGATGGCGTCGAACTGCCGCAGCATGCCCTGCGGGTAGTGGCTGCGGGCAGTCAGTTCGTCGACCCGGCGGCGCAATTGGTCTATGGGTGGAAGGAAATTCGGGCCGTTGATGATCGAGATGTTGCGGACCTCGTACTCCAGCCTCTCTTCGGCCGGTGCGTCTTTGGCGGGTGCGCCGAACGCCAGCCGGATCACCTTCCACCGCGGCACCGACGAGAATGGCTTGCCCGCGCTGGTCATGACCAGGCCAAGCGACAGGATGCGGTCGGGGTGGCGGCCCGCGAGCACCTGGGCGATCATGCCGCCCATCGATGCGCCGACGACGTGTGCGCGTTCGATCCCGAGATGATCGAGCAGGCCCCGGACGTCGTCGGCCAGGTCGACGAGTGTGTACGGCACCGGGCTGGTCCGCCCGAGCACATAACGCAGCACCCGAGGGTAGACCGAGCCGTTGGCGCGCTTGCCGTGCATCTTCGATGACAGCCCGGTATCCCTGTGGTCGAACCGGATCACCCGATAACCCTGCTTGAGCAGCCGGGCGCAGAACCCGTCGGGCCACATCGGCAGCTGTGCGCCGACGCCCATGATCAGCAGGACCGGCGGGTCGGCGGGGTCGCCGAGGTCTTCGTAAAAGATCTCGACTCCCTCGCCGCACACCGCCGTCCCGCTTCGGGTTTGCACCCCTTCTGTCTACACCCCAGCCGGTTTCCAGGGCTTGATCCAGTCCGTTTCTTCCCAGCCCTCGATCCCGGCGACCAAATCGTAAAGCGTTGCACCATCGATGGATTCGCGAATGATGTCGGCCTGGCCGGAATGCCGTGCCAGTTCGTTGATCACGTGGTGGATCACCCAGCGCACGGTCCAGTTGTCGATGTCCTTGGGAAACCACGGCACGTCCTGCGGCACAGGGACCGCCGTATCCAGGTCGGCCGCGGCCAAGATTCGCAGCGTCTCCGCATTCTGCGCCTTGAACGTGTCCAACAGCTCTGACAGCGTTTCGTCTTCGCGCATGACGTACTCGTCTTGATAGCTGGCGACGACCTCGTCGAAGGGCCGGGTGTCCTGCGGCGGAAGGTCCGGTGCCACCTCGACGCGTTCCATCCACGATCGCTGTACGCCGGTGGCGTGCTTGATGAGCCCGCCGATCGACAGCGCGCTGACCGTTGGCTTGGACCGGGCCTGCTCGTCAGCAAGGCCGAAGGCGACGGCGGGGTATGAGCTTTGGTGGTACTCGAGGAAGACCCGCAGGGCGTCACGCTCGTCGCCGACGATTGGGGCTTGTCCCGGCATTGTTACTTCTCCTTCTTGTTTGCGGTGTGTGCGTAAAGATCTCGGATGCAAGCGATTTCGGCGCCGTGGTGGATGACCTCTCTGTTGATATGCAGGATAAGTTCCGACATCGCGTGCTCGGTCCATGGCCCTTCGTTGGGTCCGATCGGGCGCTCAAGGGCCTCCGCGTCGAGGCCGCGTACCCCGGTGATCCAGTTCGCGTACGCGTCGTCGAGCTGCTGCAGCGCCGTCTTGGCGTCGGTGGCGTAGGTCCAGGTCTGGTAGTCGGCGGGAGGACCGTCGAAGTGGAAGTGGTTGCGCATCGCGAGTACGCCGACGATCACATGGGCCAGCCGCCACGCGATGGTCGTGAACGGCTCCGGGTCCGGCGCCGGAAAGCTGAAGTCGATTGCGCCGTCGGGATGAATCGTCCAGCAGCCCGGCACCGGCCGCCAGAAGTACTCCTCGTCGGACAGGTCGTCGAGCCGCGGACGCAGCTGGTTTATCCAGTGCCAGTCGAGTTGGTCGGCCAATTGGGTGATCACATCGCTCATAGGTTCACCCTGTCAGGTGCATAGGACAGTTTCTGTCCTATGACTGTGTCAGGGTGGTTGTGTGTCCGAAACGACGAGCCGCGTACTGCAGCTACTCGGGTTGCTGCAGTCGCGACGGGTGTGGACCGGTGAGGAGCTGGCCGAGCGGCTGGCCGTGACGACGCGCAGCGTGCGCCGCGACGTGGAACGGCTGCGTGAGCTCGGCTATCCGGTACACGCCAGTAAGGGCCACGGCGGCGGGTATCAGCTCGGTGCGGGCGCGGCGTTGCCGCCGCTGCTGCTCGACCCCGACGAGGCGGTCGCCATGGCGGTGTGCCTGCGGCTGGCCGCGGGAGGCAGCGTGGCAGGCGTCGGCGAATCGGCGCTGCGCGCACTGAGCAAGCTCGACCAGGTGATGCCGGCGCGGCTGCGGTCGCAGGTGGCCGCGGTGCACGACGCCACGGTGACGCTGCCGTCGAACTATTCGGATTCACCCGTCGAACCCGATGTGCTGATGACGTTGGCCCGGGCCTGCCGTGACCATGAGCACGTTCGTACGGGATACGTCGACCGGGCAGGCACCGGCACTGAGCGGCGGCTGGAGCCCTACCAGCTGGTGACGACGGGCCGGCGCTGGTATCTGCTGGCCTACGACCGTGATCGCCAGGACTGGCGCAGCCTGAGGCTGGACCGGATGGCCGATGTGCGCGCGCTTGGCAGCACATTCACACCGCGACAGGCGCCCGACGCCGCGTCCTACGTGCGGCACGCGATCAGCTCGTCGCCCTACCGCTACGTCGCACGGGTGCGCTATCAGGCGTCCGAAGACGTTGTGGCCCAACACTTCTCTCCGGCGTCCGCGACCATCGAGGCGGACGGGCCCGATGCCTGCATCGTCGCCGCCGGTGCCGACGATCCCGAGCGCATGGTGTTCTACCTCGCGCTGCCCGGGTGCGATTTCGAGGTGCTCGAGCCGCCCGAGGTGGTGCGGGCGGTGAGCGCGCTTGCGGAGCGTCTCAGCAGTGCTGCCCGCGGGAGCGGGTAACGCCCGTACAGTGCGGGTGTGCACGTCATCTCCGCGGAGTCGACGGAGCTGTTCACCGGGCCGTCGGATGCGCCGCTGCAGCTGGTACGGGTCACCTATACCGACGGCGCGGGGACGGTACGTGTTGACGGCGATGGTCTCGTGGGACAGGCCCGTGCCGGGTCGGGGGACGGCAGCGTCGAAGTGCCGGTGTCCGTGACCGATCCGGTCGTCGGCCAACAGCGCGACGCACGCATCTTCGCAGGCGACGCCATCACGCCGTTCGTGTTCACCGTCGCCGAGCCCGGCTGGACGATGCACATGATCAGCCACTTCCACTACGACCCCGTGTGGTGGAACACGCAGGCGGCGTACACCAGCGTCTGGTCCGAAGACCCTCCCGGCCGCCAGACCAACAGCTTCGAGCTGGTGCGCGCGCACCTGGAGATGGCCCGCCGCGAGCCCGAATACAAGTTCGTCCTCGCGGAGGTGGACTACCTCAAGCCGTACTGGGACACCCACCCCGAGGACCGCGCCGACCTCCGCCGGTTCATCGCCGAAGGCCGCGTCGAGGTGATGGGGGGCGCGTACAACGAACCGAATACCAACCTCACCAGTCCCGAGACGACGATCCGAAACTTCGTGCACGGCATGGGTTTCCAACGCCATGTACTCGGCGCGGACCCCGCCACCGCGTGGCAGCTCGACGTCTTCGGACACGACCCGCAGTTCCCCGGCATGGCGGCCGACGCCGGGCTGACGTCGAGTTCCTGGGCGCGCGGCCCGCACCACCAGTGGGGCCCGGTGTCCATGCAGGGCAATGCGCGGGGCATGCAGTTCTGCAGCGAGTTCGAGTGGATCGCCCCGTCCGGACGCGGGCTGCTCACCCACTACATGCCCGCGCACTACGGGGCGGGGTGGGGGATGGATTCGTCGGCGACGCTGCAAGAGGCAGAGGACGCGACCTACCGCCTCTTCGCGACCCTGAAGACGGTCGCATTGACGCGTAACGTGCTGTTGCCCGTCGGCACCGACTACACGCCGCCGAACAAGTGGGTCACAGAGATTCACCGTGACTGGAACGCCCGGTACACCTGGCCGAGGTTCGTGTGTGCGATACCCAAGGAGTTCTTCGCCGCGGTCCGCGACGAGCTCTCCGAACGCGGCGTCGAGGCGTCGCCGCAGACGCGCGACATGAACCCGATCTACACCGGCTGTCACGTGTCCTACATCGACACCAAACAGGCCAACCGCGCCGCCGAGGACGCGGTTCTCGACGCCGAGAAGTTCGCGGTGTTCGCGGGCCTGCTCGGCGGCGCGAAGTATCCGGAGGCGGCGCTTGCCAAGGCGTGGGTTCAGCTGGCGTACGGCGCTCACCACGACGCGATCACCGGCTCGGAATCCGACCAGGTCTACCTTGACCTGCTCACCGGATGGCGTGACGCGTGGGAGCTCGGCAGGACAGCCCGCGACAATGCGCTGGCTCTGCTTTCCAGCGCGGTCGACCACCCGGTCGTGGTATGGAACACGTTGGCGCACCAGCGCACTGACGTCGTCACCGCCAGGTTCTCCAAGCCCGTCGCTGCGGCGGTGCAAGTGTTCGACTCCGAGGGCACCGAACTTCCCGTCCACGTCGAACACGGCGGACGGTCGGTCAGCTGGCTGGCGCGCGACGTGCCGTCGTTGGGCTGGCAGTCCTACCGGCTGGCCCCGGCTGAGGCCGCCGCCGGTTGGGAACCGTTGGACGGTAACGCTATTGCCAATGAGCACTACCAGCTTCGCGTGGACCCCGCGCGTGGCGGCGGGGTGAGCTCGCTTATCGAATCCATATCCGGCCGCGAGTTGATCGGCGACGGCAAGGTCGGCAACGAACTGGCCGTCTACGACGAGTATCCGGCGCATCCGCAGGCAGGCGAAGGCCCGTGGCATCTGCTGCCCAAGGGCCCTATCGTCTGCTCGTCGGCAGGCGCCGCTGACGTGGCGGCCTACCGCGGCCCGCTCGGCGAGCGGCTGATCGTGCGAGGCCGAATCGGTGATGTGCTGCGCTACAAGCAGACTCTGACGCTCTGGCACGGTGTGGCGCGTGTCGACTGCACGACAACAGTCGACGAGTTCACCGGTGCCGACCGCCTGCTGCGGCTGCGCTGGCCGTGCCCGGTGCCCGGTGCGCTTCCGGTGAGCGAAGTCGGTGACGCGGTGATCGGGCGTGGGTTCGGGTTGATGCACGAGACCGGATCCGAGACGGCCGTCGACACCGCGAAGTACCCATGGACGCTAGACAATCCGGCCTACGGCTGGTTCGGGTTGTCGTCGGCCGTGCGGGTTCGCGTCGGTGAGGGGCGACGCGCGGTGTCGGTTGCCGAGGTGGTGTCGCCGACGGAGGCGGAGTCGGCTGGGTTGGCGCGTGCGCTGATGGTGGCGCTGGTCCGCGCCGGTGTGACCGCGACCTGCAGTAGTGCCGACAAGCCGCGCTACGGCGATCTCGCCGTCGACTCCAACCTGCCCGACGCGCGCATCGCGCTCGGCGGCCCCGACGAGAACGCCTTCACCACAGCGGTTTTAGCCGAAGCCGACCCGGTGTACGGCGAGGAACTCAAGCGTCAGCTGTATAGCACCGGTGAGGCCAGGGTGTGGGTACCGCCCGTCTCGCCGCTGATCGACGAATGGGTGCCCGGCGCGGATCTGCGCGGGGTGCGGACGCTGCCGGTGCTGCTCATTGCGGGATCGGCTCTCGACGACTCCGTGGCTTCCGTGGTGGAGGACCTTGGCGACTTCGAAATCGTCGTCGAACAGGAGGCGCCGTCGGGGCTCGGCGCCTTCGAGGACCGCACCGTCGCGGTGCTCAATCGCGGAATGCCCGGCTTCGCCGTCGATTCCGACGGGACGATGCACACCTCGCTGATGCGCTCGTGTACGGGCTGGCCGTCCGGCACGTGGATCGACCCCCCGCGGCGCACCGCCCCCGACGGCTCCAACTTCCAGTTGCAGCATTGGACCCACACCTTCGAATACGCGCTGGTTTCCGGCGACGGGGACTGGCGGAAAGCGGGCGTTCCCGCACGCAGTGCGGAGTTCTCAAGGCCACTGCTTCCCGTCGCGGAAAAGACTGAGGCTGCAGGCGGATTGCCGCAGTGGGGGTCGCTGCTGGAGATCGAGCCTGCGGGCACAGTCCAACTCGGTGCACTGAAGGCGGCGGGCAATCCGTTGGCCTCCGGCAGCAGCCAGGCCATCCACCCGTCGGACGGAGTTGCGATTCGTCTGGTCGAAACATCCGGCACCACAACCGATGTCGTCGTCCGTTCGGGGTTGCGCCGGGTTTCGGCGGCGGCTCGCGTCGACCTGCTCGAACAGCCACGCGTACAGCATCTGGCTTCCGACGGGCTGACGCTGCACGGCTATGAGATCGCCACCGTTCTGACCCGGCTCAACATGCCGCAGGTGATCGAGGCCGACCACACCGTGCTGGCACCCGAAGCCGAGGCAGCGCAGCCACTTTACGCGCGGTACTGGCTGCACAACCGTGGCCCGGCTGCGCTCGGCGGACTGCCTGCGATCGCCTACCTGCACCCGCAGCACTTCGCCGCTGAGCCGAATTCGCAAGTACAGCTGCGGCTTACCGCATCCAGCGACTGCAGCGACACGATGCTGCACGGCAAGGTCCGGCTGCGGTGCCCGGACGGCTGGACGGCCGAGCCCGCCGAGCTGTCGTTCGTCCTGCCACCGGGTGAGCACCTGGAGGCGGATGTGACGTTGGTTGCGCCTTCCGCGGCCGAGCCCGGGTTGTACCCGTTGCGTGCCGAACTCGGATTGACGGGCAGCCACCTACCAACCGCGTGGCGGCAGGTCGTGGAGGACGTTTGCGTCGTCACGCTCGGAACGCCCGCCGAGGGCAGCGTGCTGCGGCTGATCAGTGAGCCGGAGCCCGTCGACGTCAAAGCCGGCGGGATTGCGCGGCTGGCCGTCACCGTGGGCACCGACGCGCACGCGGACCTTGCCGTCGAGGCACATCTCATCAGCCCGTGGGGGACATGGGAGTGGATGGGGCCCGCGGCCTTCGGCGTCGAGCTGGCGGCCGGCGGCACGGCGGAACTCGGCTTCGACGTCGCGCCGCCGGTGTGGGTGGAACCCGGCGAGTGGTGGGCGCTGATCCGGGTTGGTGGCGCCGGCCAGCTGATCTACTCTTCCGCGGTCAAAGTGACGGTCCGATGAGCATCGCGGCGATGGTCGCTGGCGTGCCGGTGCGTGTCGACGAGGTCGATGCCCGCGAAGACCAGCTGCGTGGCTCCCGGCTCGCGTCGTCGCTGCCGCGCCGCGACACCAGCGAAGGCAGGCAGCTGCGCCGCTGGCTGACGCAGCTGCTGGTCACCGAGCGCGTGGTTGCGGCGGAGGCGGCGACGCGGGGACTTAAGGTCGACGGTGCTCCCGGCGAGGACGAGCTGCTCCCGGACACCACGACCCGGCTGGAGATCGGCAGCATTGCCGCGTCGGTGCTGGCCGATCCGATGGCCAGGGCGCTGTTTGTCAGCGTGACCGCGGCCGTCGACATCACCGACGCCGAGGTGCGGGACTATCGCGAGCGCAACCCGCGGCGCTTCGCCGATACCGCGCAGATCGCCGACCACCTGCGTGGCGCGGCCCGGCGCCGCGCGTTCCGGCTTTGGCTGGACGCCCGGTGCGCCCAATTGGTCGAGCTTGCGCCGGGTTACGAGCATCCCGGCGACCCGCGTCAACCCGACAACACCCATAGGCACTGATGACCGAATTGACTCTTGCGATCGACATCGGCGGCACGAAGATCGCCGCCGGGCTCGTCGATGCCGACGGCACGGTGGTACACCACGCCAAGCTGCCGACGCCGGACGGCGACGCCGAAGCGGTGTGGACCGTGGTCGACACCTTGGTCACCGAGGCCCTCGCCGAGGCCGGCGGGCGCGTGCGCGTGCGCGGCGTCGGCATCGGCTGCGGTGGGCCGATCGACGTGCCGGCCGGAACCGTCAGCCCGATCAATATCACTGCGTGGCAACACTTCCCGCTCGTCGAGCGGGTGTCGACGCTGACCGGCATGTCCGTGCGGCTGCGCAACGACGCGCTGTGCATGGCGCTGGGCGAGCGGTGGACGGGTGCGGGCCGCGGTGCAAAGTTCATGCTCGGCATGGTGGTGTCGACCGGAGTGGGCGGCGGGCTGGTGCTTGACGGCGCGCCCTACGAAGGCCGTACGGGCAATGCCGGGCACGTCGGCCACGTCGTCGTCGACCTCGACGGCGCACCGTGCTCGTGTGGTGGGCGCGGCTGCGTCGAGACGATCGCCGCGGGGCCGCGGATGGCGCAATGGGCCCGCGACAACGGATGGGACGCCCACGCCGAGGCCGATGCCAAGGAGTTGGCCGATGCGGCCAACGCCGGCGACCCGGTCGCGCAGCGGGCTTTCCGGCGCGGTGGGACGGCGGCGGCGGCAATGATCGCGTCCGTCGGGGCGGTGTGCGACCTGGACCGTGTCGTCATTGGCGGCGGCGTGGCCAAGTCAGGGGCGCTGCTGTTCGACCCGCTACGTGAGGCGCTGGCGACCTATGCCCGGCTGGACTTCCTGCGCGGGCTGCGGGTGCTGCCAGCAGAACTCGGCGGAGACGCAGGCCTTGTCGGCGCGGCGGCTCTCCTGGAAACCTGAGAAGGCTTGCGCGCCATATGCTTTCTGCCCCAGTCGCAAAGACTCTGAAGCACGGGCGCGAGGGTCATGCCGTACTCGGAGATCGAATAGTGCACGCACGGCGGGACCGTGCCTGCGTCGTGGCGGATCAGGATGCCTGCGTCGACGAGTTCATGCAGATGGCGGATAAGCATGCGCTCGGTCATGTCAGGGATGCTGCGGCGTAGTTCGGCGGTGCGCATCGGCCCGTCGAACAACCGCCACAGGATCGTGCCTTTCCACCGCCCGTCGATGACGGTCAGCGCCGTGTCGATCGGGCACTCGTTGATGCCCTTCTTTGACACCGCCATCGCAGACCTCCGTGCTGACTAATTTGTCAGTACCTTGTTTTTTGTCAGCATAACCCCAAGGCTCGACGATATGGAACGCGTCATCGCAATCGCGGCCCTCGTGCTCGCGGGCCCGCTGGTCGGAGTGGAATTGGGAGTCGCGGCCTTCACCAATCCGCTGGTCTCGAAGCTGCCTGACGAGGCGTACCGCCTGGTCCGCAGCGGCGGAAGTCGACTGCTCGGTGCGTTGATGCCGTTCTGGTACATCGGCACATTCGTCGTCCTGATTGCCTGCGCCGTGTTGACCCGCGGCGTGCTGGCGATCGCTGCCGTCGCGCTGATGGGGGTGGCCATTCTGTTGACGGTGACCGTGCTGGTCCCGATCAACAACCGGATCGCCGCGTGGCGGTCCGTCGATGATGTGGACCGCGACCTGGCAGGTCGCTGGGACCGGCTGCACTGGGTACGGGTCGGCCTGCTTGCCGCGATGTTCGTCGCGATGGCCATGGGCGTCGGTTAGCGCACGGTCACAAGCCGCGAGCGTGCGCAAAATGCCACATTTTGGCGGCGTGTTGCGTACAGACACGCACGCTCGCGGAGGCCCAGTTGCACCGTTTTGGCTGATCGGCGGGCGGCACGCTATTCTTGACGGCGTTCCACCGAAGACCGTCGGTCACCGAGAAATCGGTTGAAGGTCCCGGAGTACCCGGGCGGCCCACGCAGGAGGACGAGGCTACTTATTTGTGCGCCCCGACCTGTCTGCGTCGGGGCGTTCGTGTTTCTCGGGGTTGACCGACGCAACCAACCACGAGGAGGCATGCATGGCCAAGGCTGAAAAGGCCACCGCGGTTGCCGACATCGCCGAGCAGTTCAAGGACTCGACGGCGACGCTCGTCACCGAGTACCGCGGGCTGACGGTCGCCAACCTCAAGGACCTACGCCGATCGCTCGGTGACTCCGCCACATACACAGTCGCCAAGAACACGCTGGTCAAGCGTGCCGCGGCGGAGGCGGGTATCGAGGGTCTCGACGAGTTGTTCGTCGGACCGACCGCGATCGCGTTCGTCAAGGGCGAGGCCGTCGACGCCGCCAAGGCGATCAAGAAATTCGCCAAGGACAACAAGGCCCTCATCATCAAGGGCGGCTATATGGACGGCCGCCCGCTAAGCGTTTCCGAGGTCGAGAAGATCGCTGACCTGGAGTCGCGTGAGGTGCTGCTGGCCAAGCTGGCAGGCGCGATGAAGGCGAATCTGTCCAAGGCCGCAGGACTGTTCAACGCTCCCGCGTCGCAGGCCGCACGGCTGTTCGCAGCACTGCAAGAGAAGAAGGCCTCAGAGCCTGGAGCGGCACCCGCCGCCGAAGCTCCCGCCGAGGCACCCGCCGCCGAAGCTCCCGCCGAGGCAGCAGCTGAAGACCAGGCACCGGCCGACGCGGCCGAGTAGCCCGACCACACAACCGACAAGCAAGAAGAAAAAAGGAAGGACCACACCATGGCCAAGATTTCCACCGACGACCTGCTCGACGCGTTCAAGGAACTGACGCTGCTCGAGCTGTCTGAGTTCGTCAAGAAGTTCGAGGAGACCTTCGAGGTCACCGCCGCCGCTCCTGTCGCCGTCGCGGCCGCAGGCCCCGCCGCCGGTGGCGCCCCCGCCGAGGCCGCCGACGAGCAGTCGGAATTCGACGTCATCCTCGAGGGTGCCGGCGAGAAGAAGATCGGCGTCATCAAGGTTGTCCGCGAGATCGTCTCCGGCCTGGGCCTCAAGGAGGCCAAGGACCTGGTCGACGGCGCTCCCAAGCCGCTGCTCGAGAAGGTCACCAAGGAGGCCGCTGAGGAGGCCAAGGGCAAGCTCGAGGCCGCTGGCGCGTCTGTGACCGTCAAGTAGTCCGAAAGCTGCACCGTCGGCAACGCCGACAAAGCTGCACTGTGGGGTCGATCTGGCAAACAGATCGGCCCCACAGTCATATCTGCCTGCGGTGAGAATGTGATGTCAGACGAGTGTTACCGTCTGCCGACGTAAGCTACAGTGACTCAAGCCACAGGCGGGAGGCATGTGGCGGGGATCAGGCACTGGCGGAAGGATCGCGCGTGGGCATTGGAATTCAGGTTGAAGGGCTGACTAAGTCCTTCGGGCCCCAGCGAATCTGGGAAGACGTCACCATGACCGTCCCGGCCGGTGAG
>NZ_QJJU01000046.1 GCF_003201655.1 Mycolicibacterium moriokaense | reverse complement strand
TTGCCCATTGCCGCCGCGCAGCCGCCTTCGGCCATCACCGTGTGGGCCTTGCCGAACAACGACTTACAGACCACCGCGACCTTCAAGCCGCGTTCGCGCGCCTCGATGACAGCACGTAAACCCGCGCCGCCGGCACCGATCACGACTACGTCGTATTGGTGCCGTTCGACCTCAGCCATATACCCTCACTTGCCTATTCGCGAATAACTGTGATGAAACTGCTTGTCAGCCAATAAATCTGAGATCGCTGATGGTGCCGCTGGCGACCAGCATGATGTAGAAATCGGTCAGCATCAGAGTGCCGAGCGTGATCCACGCATACATCTTGTGCCGCGTGTTCAACCGGCTCACCTGCGTCCAAAGCCAGTAGCGGACGGGGTGTTTGGAGAAGTGCTTGAGGCGGCCGCCTACGACGTGGCGGCAGGAGTGGCAAGACACGGTGTAAATCCAGAGCATCACGACATTGACGACGAGAATGACGTTGCCCAAACCGAATCCGAAGCCGCCGGGGCCCTTGTCGGAGTGGAACGCCACGATGGCGTCGTAGGTGTTGATGACCGAGATAATCCCGGCGATATAGAAGAAGTATCGGTGCGTGTTCTGGATGATCAGCGGGAAGCGGGTCTCCCCAGTGTATTTCGCGTGGGGTTCTGCCACTGCGCACGCCGTCGGGGACTGCCACACCGACCGGTAGTAGGCCCCGCGGTAGTAGTAGCACGTCAGCCGGAACAACAGCAGGAACGGCAATGACAACGCCGCGAACGGAATCCACCACACGTCGGGAATGATCTGGGGCCAGAAGTGGCTGGCCTCCGGGATGCACCCCTTGCTCACGCACGGTGAGTAGAACGGCGTCAGGTAGTGGTATTGCGCTACGTAGTAGTTGTTCTGAAGGAATGCCCGCACCGTCGCGTAGATCACGAACGCGGCGAATCCCAGATCCACGATGAGCGGCGACTGCCACCACTGGTCGGTACGCAGGGTGCGCTGCGGAATCTGGGCACGGCTCGGCGAGAAGACGCCGGTCGCCTTGCGGTCGGCGGTGGGTGCGCTCACATTTCCCTTTCGGTGGTAATCGATCCCGAGACGTCAGACACGGCTCTAGCCGGCGACGCCCCCATCGTCGGTTTCGCCCCAGAAGTCGCGGTCGTACGGGGTGTCAGGGATCGGGATCTTTTCGCCTGCATGCTGGTGATGGCTCACGCCGCTGCCAAGCTCCAGCTCTTCAGCGTCGATGTCCAGCCGGTCAATGTCGTTAAGGATGCGTTCGGCGTCGTTGACGATGCGTCGAGTGGCGGGAGTGTTCCCGTACTTCGACGCCAGCGCGGTCACGCACCGCCGCATGCTTCCGATTAGCTCGTGCAGCTCGGTAAGTTCGGTCTTGGTGGACAATTGACCTCCTTGGGCTGAAGGGTGTCGGCAATCACAGTACGACACCCGATGCTAGCCACATCATGGAGATCAGCGTGAGACAGATCACGTCCGAGACGCGGAGGTAGCTGGATGTCTGATCAGGTTTTGCAGCAGCGCGCAGAGACCTTGCTGGCTTTGCACCAGCCGGGAAACCCGGTGATTTTGCCGACCGTATGGGACGCCTGGTCGGCACACCTGGCCGTCGAGGCGGGATTTGCTGCACTGACGATCGGCAGTCACCCGATGGCGGACTCGATAGGCCGACCCGATGGCGAGGGCATGTCGTTCGACGAAGCCCTCACCCGCGTCAAGCAGATCACTGACGCTGCGCCCGTGCCGATATCGGTCGACATCGAATCGGGATACGGAGAGGAGCCTTCCCGGCTGATCGACGGCCTGCTCGAGGCCGGTGCTGTGGGGCTCAACATCGAGGACACCGTGCATAAGGAGGGCAAGCGGCTGCGATCGCCCAGCGAGCATGCCGAGCTCGTCGGGGCGCTTCGCGCAGCGGCCGACGCCGCAGGCGTCCACGTGGTCGTCAACGCGCGCACCGATGTGTTCATGCGCGAGGATAGCGACGCAGCGAACCGCTTCGATGACGCCGTTGCGCGTCTGCGGCTCTGCGTCGAGGCGGGCGCGGACTCGCTGTATCCGGTTGGCCGCCACGATCCGGATACCTTGCGGCGCTTGACGTCCGAGCTGCCTCTGCCGGTGAATGCGATCGCCTTGCCTGATCAGGACGACCCGGCCACATTCGGACCGCTCGGGGTAGGGCGGATCAGTTTCGGCCCGTTCTTCCAGTGGGCGCTGTCGGCCCGCGCGAAGGAGATGCTTGCTCGCTGGGCTTAGCATTCAGCCGTGAACGGTGACGACGACGGCAGCTGGCACGACCAGCAACCGGTGATAGTGGCCGCGGGAGTTGCCGGGCTGGTGTTGCTGGCGATCCTGGTGTGGGCGGTGATCCACACCGCAAACCAATCGTCGAGGCCGCCTGCACCCGTGGACTTCGGCACATCCTCCGCGACGTCGTCGACCTACACCACGAAGTCGACGACCAGCACGAGCTATTCGGTGCCCAGTGTCCAAACCAGCCAGGACAACCCGGTCGCGCCCGCCCCGCCCGAGTCGACGCCGGCCGATGGTCCCGGACGGGACGAAACGACGACGTCAACGTCGACGACCACCAACCCGTATTTGACGACGACACCAACCAACGCCGGCCACATCTAGGGGGACGCCATGACCCTGACTCGCATCCACGAGCACTCGATGACGAGGGTGGACATCGTCACCGGCGTCGAGTTCGAGGAGTTCCTAACGGCTTTCGAGGCGGCGGCACCCGCATTCGACCTGGTGCCCATGCAGCGGATCGTCGAGTCCGGTGGCACCTGGGACGAGGTGCGCGCCGCAGTAGCCCGCAACGCCCCCAACGAACTCATGGTTTACGCGAAGATCGACGCCACCCCGCTGCTCGGCGTCGCAGGCCACGACGTCAAGGCCGTGGAGTACCTACTCGGCAACCACGTCATCGCCGAAACAATGTTCCGACACGACCCCAAGGCGCTGCTGTACGCGCCGCTACGCCTGCTGGTGTACAGCGATGACGATGGCGACGCGGTGTTTTCGATGATTCGACCCAGCTCCGCGTTCGGCAGCCTCGGCATCGCCGAGGTCACCGAGGTGGGTTTGAGTCTGGACCGAAAGGTCGCAAACCTGTTGCGGGTCATCGGGGTTGACCCTGGGAACGCGTTCGCCTAGAAGATTAGCCCCGCGGCCAACACGGTGATCGTCGTATCGATTCCGAGCAACGCATTCATCGCCAAGGTCAATTAATGTGGGGTGATGTATCAATCGAAAGGGCTCGCCAGCGCAGCAGCCTTGCTCCTCGCGGCCGCAAGCGTCGTCGGCGCCGGGCCTGCCGCCGCGGATGGGCTCGCGACCCCTGGTGCCACTTTTGTGCCGTTGAGCAGCATCTTCCGGAACTGCGACTTCGTCCGACCACATTGGGTATCGGCCACCGGCTTCGGAAGCGCTTCGGCCCTGATCGGCACGACTGGCGCGAATCAAGTGACCGCCCAGGTCAATCTTGCGATCGCGGAACCCAACACCCGCTACACGGTCAGGCTGATCCAGGTCCCACGGGCAGGCAACCGCACATGCACTGCCGGAGATCCTGGCGTGGCCTTCGGCGACCTCTTGACCGACGGAAACGGGATCGGAACCGCGACGGTCGAGGGGCCGCGACTTCAGGATGCATCGGGCGCCTGGGTGTCCATCGACGGACCGCCAAAACCCGGCAGAGTCATCGGTGAGTTCTACACCTCAGAGGTCATCGCCCCTCTCGGGTAGATGCGATCAATCCAGTAGAACCAATTGGGCGCACCACCGCATCCTCGCTGGTAGTGAACGGCTCACACCTATGCGATTGCAGCGGTGAGCACTCCGTGATGGGCGCTTCACACAAGCGAACATTGCGGCAATATCCGCTGCTTAACCTCTGCTTCATGCGTGCAACATCAAACGTCGTGGTCGTCGGCCACGGCATGGTCGGTCACCGGTTCGTCGAGGCGCTGCGGTCGCGCGATGCCGACGGCACGTGGCGGGTCACCGTTCTCGCCGAGGAGACCGACGCCGCATACGACCGGGTGGGGCTCACCGGATACACCGAGCACTGGGACCGCGGACTGCTCGCACTGCCCGGCAACGACTACGCAGGCGACGACCGGGTGGAATTGCGATTGGGCTGCGCTGTCGCCGAGATCGACCGGACCACCAAGACGGTGCTGACCGCCGGTGGGGATCGTATTGACTACGACGCACTTGTCCTTGCGACTGGCTCGTATGCGTTTGTGCCACCTGTGCCCGGACGCGACCTGCCTGAATGCCATGTCTACCGCACCCTCGACGATCTCGACGCGATCCGTGCCGACGCGATGCGTGCCATGGATGGCGGCCGCGCCCCCGTCGGTGTGGTGATCGGTGGCGGCCTACTGGGCCTTGAGGCCGCGAACGCGCTGCGCCAGTTCGGCCTGCAGACCCACGTCGTCGAAATGGCGCCGCGCCTGATGGCTCAGCAGCTGGACGAGGCGGGCGGCGCCCTGCTCGGCAGGATGATGACCGAGCTCGGCATCGCCGTACATGTCGGCGTCGGCACCGAGAGTATCCAGCCGGCACAACGCAATCGGCCCCTCCGGCGATCCGCCGAGGACAACTCTGTGCGGGTCACGCTTAGCGACGGGACGATTATCGACGCAGGCGTTGTGGTCTTCGCGGCAGGCGTACGTCCCCGCGACGAGTTGGCCCGTACCGCAGGGTTGGCGATCGCCGACCGTGGTGGCGTACTCACCGATCTGTCGTGCGCCACAGCGGATCCCAACGTCTTTGCGATCGGTGAGGTGGCTGCGATCGAGGGCCGCTGCTACGGCCTTGTCGGCCCGGGCTACACCAGCGCCGAGGTTGTGGCGGACCGGCTGCTCGGCGGCGGCGCGGAATTCCCCGAGGCTGACATGTCGACCAAGCTCAAGCTGCTCGGCGTCGATGTGGCCAGCTTCGGTGACGCGATGGGCGCCACGCCGCAGTGCCTCGAGGTCGTCGTCAACGACGCGGTCAACCAGACGTACGCCAAGCTGGTGCTCTCCGATGACGCGAAGACACTGCTGGGCGGCGTCCTGGTCGGCGACGCCTCGTCGTACGGGATCCTGCGGCCGATGGTCGGCGAGGAGCTGCCTGGCGATCCGATGGCTCTGATAGCGCCGACCGGATCTGACAGTGGCGGTGGGGGATTGGGCGTCGGCGCGCTTCCGCCCGCCGCACAGATCTGCTCGTGCAATAACGTGACGAAGGGCGATCTCACTCAGGCCATCGCCGGTGGGTGCTGCGATGTCCCCGAGCTGAAGAAGTGCACGCTGGCAGGCACCTCGTGCGGCTCCTGCGTGCCGCTGCTCAAGCAGCTGCTGGAGGCCGAGGGCGTCGAGCAGTCGAAGGCGCTGTGTGAACACTTCAGCCAATCGCGGGCCGAGCTGTTCTCGATCGTCTCCGCGACGTCCGTCCGCACCTTCACCGAACTCATCGAACGCTTCGGCACCGGAAAGGGTTGCGACATCTGCAAACCCGTGGTGGCCTCGATCCTGGCGTCGACAAGCTCCGAGCACATCCTCGACGGTGAGCAGGCCTCGCTGCAGGACTCCAATGACCACTTCCTTGCCAACATCCAGAAGAACGGCAGCTACTCGGTGGTGCCGCGCTCGCCGGGCGGGGAGATCACACCCGAGCAGCTGATCCTGATCGGCGAGATCGCGCGCGACTTCGACCTGTACACCAAGATCACCGGCGGTCAACGAATCGACATGTTCGGCGCCCGGGTGGATCAGCTGCCCGAGATCTGGCGTCGCCTCGTTGACGGAGGCATGGAGTCCGGCCACGCCTACGGCAAGGCACTGCGCACAGTAAAGAGCTGTGTCGGCAGCACCTGGTGCCGCTACGGGCAGCAGGACTCCGTGCAGATGGCTATCGACATCGAGCACCGCTACCGAGGCCTACGCGCTCCGCACAAGATCAAGATGGCGGTGTCGGGGTGCGCGCGTGAATGCGCAGAGGCGCAGAGCAAGGACGTCGGCGTCATCGCCACCGAGCAGGGCTGGAACCTCTATGTGTGTGGCAACGGCGGCATGTCGCCGCGGCACGCGCAGCTGCTGGCTGGGGACCTAGACGATGAGACGCTGGTCCGGTACATCGACAGGTTCCTGATGTTCTACATCCGCACCGCCGACCGCTTGCAGCGCACGGCGCCGTGGCTGGAGGCGATGGACGGTGGCCTGGACTACCTGCGTGAAGTGGTCTGCAATGACTCGCTCGGCCTGGCCGCGGAGTTCGAAGAGGCCATCGAGCGCCACGTCGCGGGCTACGCGTGCGAGTGGAAGGGCGTGCTGGACGATCCGAACAAGCTGTCGCGGTTCGTCTCGTTCGTCAATGCGCCCGACGTCGCCGACGCCACGATCGAGTTCACCGAACAATCTGGTCGCAAGGTCCCCATCGGGATGCCGAAAGTACGGGGGTAACCAAACATGACTCTGGTCAACGATATCCAGGTGTGGACGGCTGCATGCCGCTACGACTACCTGATTCCAAACCGCGGTGTCGGGGTGCTTTTGCCGGATGGCGCGCAAGCCGCGTTGTTCCGCCTTGACGACGGCTCGCTGCACGCCGTCGGCAACATCGACCCGTTTTCAGGGGCTGCAGTCATGTCGCGTGGCCTCGTCGGTGATCGCGCCGGGCGTGCGACGGTGCAGACGCCGATCAAGAAGCAGGCATTCGCCCTCGACGATGGCACCTGCCTCGACGACCCAGAGGTCTCGCTGCCGGTCTACGCGACGCGCATCGTCGACGGCCAGGTCGAAATCGGCGCCTAACTCTTTACTGGCCCTCCAGCGCCAGCAGGGCCAGGTGGCGGCGGAGCACTGGCCACGCCTGCGCGTCGGTCAGTCCCAGCTGCTGGGCCGCGCCAACCATCTCTATACTCTCCACCGCCGAAGCCGACCCGCACCGGCGCCGTTGGCCACGCCCAGCAGTTCGGCGGCGACCTCGTCACCGTGGTGCACACCAAGACAAATCGCTCGTCCTGTTGCAGGAATATAAGGGACCATCTGGTATCAGGTTCTCCCGCTGAAGGCGGCTAGAGTCGACTCGCGGCGAAAGTTGCGGCCTCGTCGGTCATCCCATTCATGGGATACATGATGTGCGCGATTCCTGGCCTCCCACCGGGAACACCATCACAGATGTCGTCGCCCTGAGCGCACAATTCGATTGTCTTGGGCGCAAACCGCGGGCCGATCGCGACCGGCGGCACACCGTTTTCGCGCATGAACTGTTCCGAAGGTTTTCCGAACAGAACAACAGCGGCGACATGATTGGCCCTCTCCGGCGGCATCGGATGGGGCATGTACGACATGTACGCAGTAGGTACATCCGGCGGTATGACAGCCGACGTGACGAAACCCGCCAAGGCCGCGCCTTGGGAGTATCCGCCGAGCACGATTCGAGTGTGAGGGCAGTTCGCCGCCGTGGACTCGACATGGGCTCCCGCGTCCTTGATCCCGTCGACGAACGTTCTGGCGAAGTCTATGCCTGCGCCGAAATCGCTACTGGCTGCGTAGTTGACCCCGTACACGCCGACCGACTTCGTGCCAGCCTGCGACTGCAGTGCGTCGACGAAGGCCTGTCCGACCCCGCCAACACCGGGCGGCTCGTCGGTGCCGCGAGCAAACACCACTTCGACGTCGGGACATGGCTGGGCGGACGCCGATGGCGCCGGCGCACTCAGCATTACGCAAGCTGTCACCACCACAGCACCGAGAAAATCCGCGCTTAACCTGACCGCCATTCGACGCGTCCACCTGGCTTGAATCAAGTTCATGACTCTCATCGTTACCGCACCGCGTCGCATCGTTCGGACCACCTCGCACCACCAATACCTATGGACCGCATGGGGTCGGTGATTGATAGGATAACCCGCTGTGCTTCTCGAAAGGCGGCACTTCAGTTATCCGCCTGACACGAGCTCGGGGGCTGTGACACGCCATAATCACTGGTACCGCCGCCGTCCGGCGCAACCTCTGACAACAGTTGCTCGAGACGTCTCCTAGTAGCTTGGTGTCGCTCAACCTCCCTTTCCCAGCCCCGTTGTCGCGCATCTTGAATGAGCACCATTTCCGTTTCGAGCCGTGCGCGCAGCCGTGGCGTACTCGCTGGCCGTCTGTCGCGAGCAGACGCACAAGCACCCAAAACCCGGCTTGTAGGGGATTTCTACGTCTGCTCGGGCAATCAGGCGGCCATGGCAACGCGCGCACGGCGGAACCGGCTCGCGATCAGCCGCGCCAGCCCTGGATGCATGCCGAGAGGTTCGGTCACCACGTCGGCTCCACTGGCCCGCAACCGGTCCTGAAACAGGCCCTCCGACAACAGGTACGATGCGACGACGACACGGCTGTGCCGACGCCTGCGCAGCGCGGCCACAGCATCGGCCACCCGCGGCGTGCCGGTGGCCGCGAACCCCAGCTCCACCCGCGAGCCGATGGTCGCCGACAGCCATGTCGCCATCATGTGCAGGTCATGCTGCGCGCCCGGATCAGACGTACCAGCCGCGGCCAGGATCACCGAATCGTCACGGTGCCAACCGGATTCGATGAGCCGATCCGCCAGCACCCGCACCAGTTGCGGCCCCGGCCCGAGCGCTTCGGTCACGGTGACATCGGGATGTCCGCTTGCCTCGACGTGGGCGGGTATGTCGGTGGTGACGTGATATCCGCGAGACAGGAATGCAGGCACAAGGGTGACCGGCTCGTCGGGCATCGCGGCGAGCACTTCGGACGGTGTCGGACCCAGCACATCGACGAACGACACGTGGACCGTTTCCCCGAGCGTGGCAGATACCCGCTGCGCCAGATCGCCGACCATCGCCACACCCCGCTGCTTGCGGGTTCCGTGCGCTACCAAGACCAGGCTCACAGTGCGTGCGCCAACTCGTCGTCGACCGCCAGGCGGTAGCCCCGCTTGACCACCGTCGACACGATGTTCTTGTCGCCCAATGCCGTTCGAAGGCGTAGCACAGCCGTCTCCACTGCATGGGTGTCAGTGCCGCTGCCGGGCAGCGCGCCAAGCAAGTCGGTACGAGACACCACCGCACCTGGACGGTGCGCCAACGCGCGGATGGTCGCCATACCGGCGGGCGAGATGGCCTTGACCGCGCTGTCGACCATGACGCAGGTGCCACGGATCTCCATCAGATGCCCGGCAACCCGCAGCGTGCGTGATTGCAGCAGCGGCAGTTCATCGGTGATGTGACGGGCCAACGCGCCCAATCGCATTCGCTCGGGGGCCGATGTAGGTACGCCCAGCCGGGCCAGCGGGCGAGCAGTCACGGGGCCGACGCACATTGCGTGCACACCTGTCCGGAATGCGGAAAGCACCTTGTCCTCGATCCCCATCTCCTTGGCACGCAACAACACCGACGCGACAGCCGGCGCAGAGGTGAAGGCGACCGCGTCGAACCTCTCATCCGCGATACCCGCTACCAGTGAATCGAAATCACCGCCGTGAGGCGCGGAATGCCAGCGGTACACGCGGATAGGCACCACCTCGGCGCCTGCGGCACGCAGCTGGTCGAGGAACTCGGGGAAGGGATCCCAGTCGTCGGTGGCGCCGTGCAGCTGCACCGCGATGCGCTGACCGGAGATTCCGCCCTCGACAAGGTAGTGCAGCAGCTCGCGTGACGATTCGGACTCAGGAGACCATTCCTCGGGCAGGCCCGCGGCGCGCAACGCGCCGGTCGCCTTCGGTCCGCGGGAAACAACGCGCGCTTTGCCGAGGGCAACCAGCAGCTCGTGGGTCAGACCCCAGCCGTCGGCCGCGGCCACCCAGCCGCGGAACCCGATGCCTGTGGTCGCGATCACAATGTCGGGCGGCACATCGATCAGCGCTTCGGTGTGGGCGTGCAACTCGTCGTCGTCGGGAAGCGGGACCATCGCGATGGCGGCCGCGCTCGTCACGGTCGCACCTCGGCGCTCCAACAGCGCGCTCAGTTCCTCGGCACGTCGGGCGGAGGTCACCGCCACTCGAAAGCCGGTGAGCGGTGCCCAATCAGGCTCACTCATGTCCTATGTGTATTCAGGTGATGTTTCCAAGCGATTACTTCGCCATTGCCCGGACATGTCGGTCGGTGTGAGCAGGGCAACGTCATTGTTGCCCTGCAGCCCTGAACCGACACGAAGGAGGTCATGTTCGGGCCAGGTCCACCGGTTGCGGCACCTCGACCGAAGCAGCCGACGGCCGCCGCACGTACATGACCCAGGTCACAGCGGAGGCAAGCACGTAGAACGAGAGGAAGATCCAGAACGCCGACGTCGCGGAGTGGCTCGTCAGGTATGACTGCCGCAGCGCAAGGTTGATGCCGACGCCGCCGAGTGCACCGATCGCACCGGCGAACCCGATCAGCGCACCGGACATCGCGCGCGACCATGCCACCCGCTCGGACTCCGACACGTCGAGCGAGCGGCTGCGGGCTTCGAAGATCGACGGGATCATCTTGTACACGGAGCCGTTGCCGATGCCGGACAGCAGGAACAGCAGGATGAAGCCGACGACGTAGCCTCCCAGCATGGCGCCGGTCGCGGCGCCCTTGGTGTGGTCGTCAAGAGTGCTCATGCCAACCAGCACGCTGGCGGCGAGGATCATCCCGCCGAATACCCACAGTGTCACCCGGCCACCGCCGATGCGGTCGGCCAGCTTGCCGCCGTACACCCGCGACAATGAACCGAGCAGCGGGCCGATGAACGCGATCTGCGCGGCGTGCAGCGACGCCTGTGCGGCGTTCTGCCCGCCTGCCGCGAAGTTGATCTGAAGCACCTGGCCGAAGGCGAACGCGAAGCCGATGAACGAGCCGAACGTACCGATGTAGAGCAGCGAGATCACCCATGTATCACGCTGTTTCAGAATCGCGCCCATGGCCGTCAGGTCGATCTTGTGCTGCTCGAGGTTGTTCATATAAAGGGCCGCACCGACTCCGGCGACCGCAAGCGCCACCAGATAGACCGCGCACACCCAGTACGGCTGCCGGTTACCCGCGACGGCGATGACAAGCAGGCCGACGATCTGAACCATCGGCACGCCGATGTTGCCGCCACCCGCGTTGATACCCAGCGCCCAGCCCTTGAGCCGCTGCGGGTAGAACGCGTTGATGTTGGTCATCGACGACGCGAAGTTGCCGCCACCGAAACCGGCCAGCGCCGCGCACACCAGGTATGGCCACAGCGGCAGACCCGGGTGCGCCAGCAGCCACATGGTGCCGACGGTGGGGATCAGAAGCACGAATGCGGAGAACACCGTCCAGTTGCGGCCGCCGAACGTCGCGGTGGCCAGCGTGTACGGGATCCGCAGGCAGGCGCCCACCAATGTGGCGGTGGCGCCGAGCAGGAACTTGTCCCCTGCCGTGAAGTGGTAGACGGCCTCCGGCATGAAAAGGACCATCACAGACCAGATGGACCAGATCGAGAAGCCAATATGCTCGGCCGCCACCGACCAGATCAGGTTGCGACGGGCGATGTTCTTGTTACCGGCCTCCCAGGCAACGGTGTCCTCGGGATCCCAGTTGGCGATGGTATGCGACATGCCGAGAACGGTAGAAAGGCTTTATTGCCCGAAAGTGCTCCGCGATAACCCCGCCGTGAAATTCCGCTCACCCTGACTGCGTAGCCCCTGTGAGAACTAATCGACGCGGTGCGCGTGCACGACGGTGAAGGGCAGATGCACCCGATCGCCCTCGAGCAGTTCGGTGATCTTGGCGAAGCGCTCGGTTACCTGTCGCATTTGTTCCAGCGCCTCGGGCGGCATCTGCTCGGCCATGGCCTTGGGAAATGCGTCGTCGGCGGACCGGAAGCCGGCGGTGTTGCCCAAATAGGTGGTGGGCCCGAGGAAGTCGATGCGCCAGCCGTTGGCGGTCAAGGTGTCGCGCAGGTTGGACTCCGGCACGTGACCGATCGGCGCGATCAGACCATTGACGTTGCCGTCGGAAAAGCACGACAGGTGCAGACGGGCGCCGGGGCGGGTCGCGCGGTAGATGGCGGCGGCGTAGGCCTGACGGCCGTCGTCGTCCAGACAGTGGTACAGCGCACTGTCGACGACCGTGTCGAAGCGGCCCTCATACCCGCTGAGATCGGTTGCGTCGGCAACGTCAAGGGTGACGGTGACGCCGGCCTTGGCGGCGCGGCGACGCGCCTCCTCGATCGCGGACTGGGATCCGTCGAGTCCTGTCACGGAGTATCCGCGGGATGCCAGATAGATGGCGTTGTCGCCGAGGCCGCAGCCGATGTCGAGCACTTCACCCGAAATACCGCCCAGCGCTTCAAGTTCCATCAATCGGGGTTGTGCCTGATGGATGTCCCACGGGATGCCGGTCGGTGGCGGCCCGCCTTCAAACGGGGCCTCGCCGCGGTAGAGCTTGTCGAAGGCTTCGGGGTCACGGCGAAATGACGACGGAGTGCTCACCTTGTCCAAAGTACGCCGGTCACCAAACGTCGCCGTCGCGCCAATCGCAGGTGATTTCGGCGCTCGTATCCAGCTCTAAGTCATCCGGCAAGCCGACCGGCAGCACGAACAACCCGTTGTCGTCGGGGGTGCGAGTGAGTCCTTCAGGCGCTAGCACCGAGGTCGGCCCCTGCCACGGCAGCCAGCCGCGCGAGATGTAGATGGGCCTGCCTGCCTCCGACGCGCTGAGCGCGCCAAGCTGGTAGGCGCCTCGCAGCACCTGTTCGGCGGCGTCCATCAACGCCCCGGCAAGCCCCTGGCCGCGCCAGTCCTCACGCACCGCCACACCTTCGATGTAGCCGCAGCGCAGCGCGGTGTCGCGGTACAACAGCCTGCGCTGCACGATGGCGGCGTGCGCGATCAGCGCGCCGTGGTGGCAGATCAGGGCGTGCATGCCGCCGAGGGCGTGCTCCCAATCGGCGTCGGACAACTCGCCGGCGAAGGCCTCGATGACCATGCGGCGCGCATCTTCGCGAGTTTCGTTGTCGAGGTCGGCGGTATGGACCAGGCGGGCGCTGTGGACCCCGCGGACGCGAGGAGCAGTGACATCGTGCGTGGGCACACTGCCGTTCTACCAGGATCCTCGGCCGAGCGGCACGCCGAGCGTGAACTAGCCCTGGAACGGGCGGCGCGGACGCGACCAATGCAACCGCACCGTCTGCCCGGGGCGGATCTGGGCGACCTTGTCGATGTCCTCGTCGGTCACCACGCCAATGACCGGATAGCCGCCGGTGACCGGGTGATCGGGCCCGAGGATCACCGGGAATCCGTTCGGCGGCACCTGGATTGCGCCGCGGGTCGCGCCCTCGCTCGGCAGCTGACGGTCCGGCCAGCGGTACTCCAGCGGCATGCCGATCAGCCGCATGCCGACCCGATCGGTGCGGTTGGTGACCTGCCAGTTGGTGCGAATCAGGATGTCCGGGTCGACGAACCAGTCGTCACGCGGACCGGGCACCACATTGAGTTCGAGCACCTCGTCCTCGATGGCAGCCACCGGCGCCTGGTCGAGTTCAGGGAGTTCGCCACTGTGTTCGCCGATCGGCAGCACGTCGCCTGGCTGAAGCGGCAGAGGACCGATCGCCGACATCACGTCGTAGGAGCGCGAGCCCAGCACGGGGGAGACGTCGATGCCGCCACGCACCGCAAGGTATGTGCGCAGGCCGGTATGAGGCGCACCGAGCGAGATCACCTGGCCGTCGTGTGCATAGTGAATGCTGTTGGTACCGAACGGCTTTCCGTTCACCGATGGGTCGGTGTCGGCACCGGTCACCGCGATCGCGACGTCGCCACCACGTACCCGCGCGGAGAACCCACCGAATGTCACTTCGATGCTGGCGCGGTCGCCGGGGTTGGCGACCAGCCGGTTGGCCAGTGTGTGTGACCGGCGATCGGCCGCGCCGGAGTGCGACACGCCAATAGCGGCAAGGCCTGGCCTGCCGAGATCCTCGATCAGGGCGAGCGGCCCGGTGCGCAGGACTTCGAGAGTGGTCATGACCGCGCCTCCCGGAACTGAACCGACATGCCCGGCCTCAGCACGGCGGGTGGGTCGCGGTCGACGTCCCACAACTCGGCTTCGGTGCTACCGATCAGCTGCCAACCGCCGGGTGATTCCCGCGGGTAGATGGCGCTGAACTCCCCGGCCAGCGCCACCGACCCCGCGGGCACCTTGGTTCGAGGCTCGGTTTGCCGCGGCACGTTAAGACGTTCGTCACCACCGACCAAGTACGCGAAACCCGGTGCGAAACCGCCGAATCCGACCTGCCACAGCGTGCCGGTGTGCGCGGCGATCACCTGGTCGGTGGTCATCCCGGTGAGCCGGGCCACCTCATCGAGGTCGGCGCCGTCGTACACCACATCGATCTCGATGTCAGCGCTCCCGCCGTGGGGTGCGGCCGCCTCCGACAGCGCCTCGGCCGTTATCCGGAGCGTGCCGAGCCGCTGGCGAGTCGGCGCCTGGTAGCGCGGGCCTGCGAGTTTGATCAGCACTGTGCGCGACGCCGGCACTATGTCCAGCACGCCGAGCAACGCGGCCTCGCGCACCGCGTCTGCCCACGCCAACACTTCGGTGGTGCTCTCGAACTCGAGTAGCAGCGCCCGATCGCCATAGTCATGAATGGTGCCGAGAGCCATCACGTCCATCAGATCCGCAGTCACGCTCATGTGGTGGAACCTACCCGCGAGTAGCTACTAATGGGATAGCTCTACGAGCCTTGCCAGAGAGGCCTTAGCGATGGCTCATATTGTCGCGCCGTATGTCGGCTCGTGGCGCTTGATATAGGCGATCACCCGGTACGTTATCGGCAACATCACGACCTCGACCCCGGTCTTGTAGACCCACCCCAAGGCCGTGTACGTGGCGAAGTCAGCAAAGGTGCTGATGCCGATGGCGCTCGCCGCGATGCTGCAGAACACAAGGGTGTCGCCGAGTTGGCCCGCAAACGTCGAGCCGACCAGCCGTGCCCACAGGTGCTTCTCCTTGGTGCGCTCCTTGATGGCCACCACCACCCACGCGTTGATGGTCTGCCCGACGATGAAGCCCGCCAAGCCCGCGATGATCAACTGCGTATACGCGTGGACGACGTTCTCGAAGTGCTCCTGGTTGGGGTAGAAGTCGGCAGCGGGCAGATAGATCGTCACCCAGAACGTGAGCGCGGCCAGGATGTTCATCGCGAAGCCAAGCAAGATTGCCCGTCGCGCCGCCTTGAACCCGTACACCTCGGACAGCACGTCGCCGATCACGTATGTGAGTGGGAAGACGATGAACCCGCCGTCGGTGATGATCGGCCCGAACGCGACGCCCTTCGTCGCGGTCACATTCGAGATGATCACCAGCGCTGTGAAGACGGCGACAAAGCCCGGATAGTACTTAGACCCGACCTGTGCGAACCTGGCGTGCTCCTCTTGGATGGCGGTCTGGTCGCTTGTCACGGGGACATTAGATCAGGCCAGTACGCGGGTGAGCATTGGCGGCAACTGATCGGCCACCACCGGGTAAGACAATGGCGACGCGAATGCGATCGCTCCTGCGAGATCCTTGCCGGTGAAGACATTGCGTTTGGCGATGGTCGCCCGCAGCTTTGCGACGATCGGATCGGCAAGCAGCGCGGCCTGTTCGTCGTCGCTCTCGGTCTTCCAGATCAGTACGTCGGCACTGTCGAGGACGGCCGCCATCTTGTCGCGCGGAACCAACTCGCCGCTGGTCTCGGGAAGGGTGAAGCCCATGTTGGTGAGGAAGTCGGTGCGCCAACCGGGAGTGGTGACGCGAACGCTGTCCTGATAGAAGGTTCCGCCGAGCAGCAACACCTTCTTGCCCGCGAACTGTGGGTTGTTCTTGCCAGCGGTGGTGAACTTCTCGTCGACTCCCGCGATCAGCGAGGCCATTTCGTCGGCCTTGAACACCGCCTGGCCGATCGCGGTCGCCTGGTCCTTCCACGGCTCGAAGAATGCGTCGGGCCCTGACTGCGCGATCGTCGGCGCGACGGCCGAGAGCTTGGTGTAGGTGTCTTGGTCGAGGCCGGCGTTGGTGGCCACGATCAGGTCGGGCTTCAGCGCCGCGATCTGATCCACTTGGATGCCGGCATTCAGGTTGAGGACGACGGGCTGCGCACCCCCCAGTTTTGGCTGCGCCCATGGCCATACGGCGAACGGCTCGCCGCCGAACCAGTCGGTGACCGCGATCGGGACGGCCCCGACGGCCAGCAGGTCGTCCTGCTCGGTGAAGCCTGCACTGACGACGCGCTTGGGCGGCGCTGGGATCTTGGTCTCCCCGAAGATGTGTTTGACGGTGACCGAGCCGTCCTTGGCGACCTCGCCCGGCTTCGTTGAACTGCAGGCGGCGACCAGGGCCGCACCCGCAGTCGCTGTGAGCAATCGACGCCTGCTGAGCACGGCGTGAGCGTAACTGGCCCAACTGGCAGGATGGTGTTGAACCCGCCGAGTCAGCCGGCGCCGACGCCAATGGAAAATTGCGCCGAAACTGAACTTTTGCAGAACTTTCCCTGCACAACCTCAGTCTCGGCCCACTATTGAGGACACCTCTAGAGCGGCGGCGCCTCGCCATAGGACGAAGACGAATAAGACGAAGAGCTGAGGACGGATCCGCGATTGAGTTGGCTCTTCTCGACGCCCTTGAACAGCACGCCGATGTTGTCGCCTGCCTTGGCCTCGTCGATCGACTTGCGGAAGATCTCGATGCCGTCGACGCGCGCCTCGAGGGCGCCGTCGATCTGCACGGCGTCGCCGACGCGCAGTGCACCGCTTTCCACGCGGCCGGTCGCGACGGTTCCGCGGTTACGGATCGCGAACACGTCCTCGACGGTCATTCGGAACATGTTTGGCAGTGTGCCAGACCTAACCGCCGATGAAGCCCTTGTTGCGCATCAGGAAGTCTGCGAGGAACCCTTCGTGCGGAATGTGTGGGGCCGAATAGTGAGTGGCGTGGCGGCCGCGGTACACGTTTGTCACCGTGGGTTCGTTCACGAGCTCGTCGACCAGCTGGTCGTCCGTCGTGATCGCATTGAGCACCAGCGAGTTTCGCAGTGGGCCGATGCCGTCCGCCCGAGACCACGGCGAGACCCAGACGCACGGGAATGGCAGTTCGACGCTGAGCTTGGCCGGGTCGGGTGTGGCCAGCAGGTGCACGGCAGGGCGCAGCGCTGCGAACCCGTCGCCGAGGTCGGCGACCACCTGATCGGCGCCAAGCAGCGCGACGGCTCCCGCGGCCATGGCCGCCAGGTGATCGGCGAGGGCCCGCGCGGCATCGACGGAAGTGGTTGGCAGAACGGCTCGTTCGTCGGTGTTCGGCAGCGCCGCAATGGTCGACAATCGCTCGGCGATGGCGTGCGCCAGAGGCGCGGCGTCGCCCTCGTAGAGCACGGCGGTGGCGTTGACGCACGCCATGCCGCCCAGGTTGGCTATCGAGTCGACGATCACGTCGACGTAGTCGCGCCAGTCGCACTCCGCGGTGATCAGGATCTTGGTGCGGCCCGGCCCGTTGGTGAGGACCCTCGGGTCATGTCTGTATCTGTCGACGACGTCCTGGCCGCCGTAGACCATGGCTAGGTCGGCCGCCTGGATGACGTCTGCGGCGACGGTGTGGTCGGTCGGCAGGTACAGCGCGTCCCCGGCCCGAAAACCCTTCTGCCGCAAGGCGTGGATGAGCCGGTGCGCGGTGAACGGTTCACGCCGCGAGGGTCGGATCGCGACCCGGTAGCCCAGCGCAAGGGCCTGCGGCCAGAGGCCGTGCACACCCGGCGCGTTGCCGGGGGCGTGGACGGCGAGCACCTCGCCACGCCGTACCCAGACCGCACCGCCTGTGGTGTTCACATCACGCCACTCGCGGCTGGCACCCGATGGCCTGGCCGGACGCACGGCGTCGCATGCTGTACCCAGCGATTCGGCGACGGTGTGGGCACCCGCCAGGGCGGCGGGCATCGGCAGGCCGGATACCCGGCAGGTCAGCTCGACGTAACTGTCGAAGTCGAGTCCGTCGATCGTCGACGACACGAAGGCGTCGGCGGCACGTGTCAGCGCAGCCTCTCGCTGCGCGGCATCCAGCGGTCGCAGCTTGCGCTGTGCATCGATCGACCTGTTGACGAATAGCCTTGGCACGACGGATAATTCGGCGACCGGCACACCTGCAGTGTCCTTGATGATCTCCCGGTTGCGGGTCCGGTATTCACCATCGGGCCCGAGCGCGGCGAGGTCGACCAGGTCGCCTGTCATCCGTCAGTACACTCCTTCGATGACGGGCTCGCCGCCGAAGACCGCGACGGGTGCGACCTCGCTGACCGAATCGCCGATGTGCCCGTCGGGCCCTGGCACCCGGATTGCGGTGTCGCGTTCCAGGTTGTTCGGGATGAACATGCCCTTGCTGATGTGGTTCATCACCACCTGACCGCGCTGCCCGTACGGGACCTCGGCACCCGTCTCCGGATCGATCACCCAGAACACGACGTACGGCGAGCGCGGGTCGAAGACCAACGAGTCGCCGTCAATCCGGGTGGCCGCCTGCGACAGCACCATCGTGCTTCCGAACGCCATCGCGATCGCGGTGTTCGGGAAGATCTGGCGAAGCAGGTCGAGGGTGTCCACGTCCACGTGCGCGCCGCTGAGTAGCAGGTAGCGGATCTTGGCGTTCACCAGCTCGAGCAGGCTGTCGTCGCGGACGATCGCTTCGATCAACGGTGGTGTCGCATGCAGGTTTACGACGTCCTGGGTCTCAACGATGTACCTCGCCTGCTCGAGCACATGGTCGACGTAGGCGGTGATCTCCGCCGACGCGTTCCGCGCGCCGAGTTTCTTGACCCACCGGGGATCCAGGTCGATGGGATGGAACACCGACCCCAGCCGTTCGGCGACCACCCGATCGAAGTGACCGACCCCGTGCGGGCCGCTCGGCATCATGCAGACCAGGCCGCGGCCCGGCACGAAGCCGCCCGCGGTGAAATCCTCGACCTGCCAACGGGTGACCTGTTCGACCCAGTCAGGCAGCTGCGCGGTGCGTTTCGGTGCGCCGGTGGTGCCACCGGATTCGAAGATGCGCGGGATCGGCGCAGGCGAGCCGTAGCCGCGGGGGATGAGGTCTTCGACGGGGACGTTGCGCAGTTCGTCGACCAGATTGGGAAACCGGCGAAGGTCGGCGAAGGTCTGCACCTCGGTCACCGGATCGAAGTCGAGGGCCTGTGCCGCGCGAAGCCAGAACGGCGAACCCGTTTCGGCGCCGAAGTGCCACGCGATCGCGGTGCGCAGGTACGCCTCGGGATCGGCAGGCGGCGCGTCGCGCGGCACATCCAGCAGGGAGAAGTCGATGTCCGCCACGCGGCCATCGTGTCGCACAACGTTGTCCAGCAGATGAACTCAGGACGCCGTGATCGCCATGAACTTCATTTCATGGTGGCCAGGTTGTGCCAGAGGTTGCGAAGGCTGTCCGTGCCGCCGAAAAGCGTGGTGAAGTGCGTGGAGTCGATGAGGACGATGTCGCCCGCCCGCATGCCGGCAGGCGGCATCCAAATCAGCGCGTTGAACTTCGTGTTGCCCGCTTCGGTGAACGGATGCGGCCTGTTCGGGTCGACACGCTGCCGTCCGAGGACCCGTAGCGCGTCGCTTTCCGGCGCGGTCAGTTCGTAGTGCGGCAGGTGCGGGTGGAAGTTGAAGGTGGTGACGTTGTCGAGCAGTCGCGGAGTGTCGAGGTCGCGGATGCCGGTCAGCGGTGCGATTTCCTTGGTGCCCTCGACGACGGCGGGCCGCAGCCCCCAAATGTTCTTCACGGGCACGTCGAGCGCCTTCATCAGTGAGCGTGTGTATTGACCGAAGCGTTGTTGGCGAGGGACGAGCCGGTCGCCGTGGTGTTCGTACTCGACCTGGCGTTGGCCGTAGTCGTCGGTGAAGCCGACATCGTGGTGGGGCGCCAGAAGCAGGCAGGTGCCTTCTCTCTTCAGCCATTCGGTGATCGCCGCGATCTCTTCGGGGGCGGCTTCTTGTTCGGAGAGCAGATGGTCGAGGCCGAACACCATGAGGGTGTCGGTGTCGGCCAACACGCGTTCGTCGATCGGGAGCTTGTAGCCGGCTTGGTCGATGCGCTGGAAGACGGCGACGGGGTGCCCGGTGGCTTCCTCGGCCAGCTCCTGGAAAGCCAGCGCGGACCGGTGGAAGAGCTCCAGCGTGCCCGCGATGCCCTGCAGGAAGTTCGCCGCGTCGTACTCCGGCGTCTCGTAGGCGGGCCACAGGACGTTGCGCACCTCGGTCATGGTGGAGAAGCGGTTGTAGATCCCGGCCGGATCTCGTTGCGCTTCCCAGGGATAACTCCACGTCCAGTAGATGCTGATGCGGCGGCCACCGGTGTGAGCGCGAGGGACATGGTTCTGGTTGTAGGTGCGAGCGTGCATGGTGATCCTTAGTTGCCAAGCGTGGCGAGATGGTGCAGTGCGTTGATCCCAGGTAGGAAGAAGTACGCTCCGCCCTGCAGGGTCGTGAACGCGGGCAACCCCTTGTGCACTTTGCGGATGGGGCGTTTGGGGACGGTGAAATCCATTGTGCCGTCCTGTGTTCCGCAGATGGGGTCGTGCTCGTTGCCGAGTTCGTGGAATGTCTTGTCGTTGATCCAGACGTTCTGGGCGAACTCGAACTGGCGGGTCAGGTTGGCGCAGAGGATGAACGCGGCGATGCCGCGGTCCACGCCGTCGTCGGGTGCGTCGTCCGGCAGCGCGGGTCCGTAGGTCGCACCGCGCCGGATCATCCGACGGCGATTCATGTTGTGGGCGGTGTCGCGCGGATTGAGCCTGCGTGCGTGCGATCCCAGCGGGCACGCGTAGCCCAGAGGATCCATCTCCTTGTAGTTGTAGTCGTTGTTGCGCATCGGATCTGCGCCCAATTCGGGATCGTCTTTGTCCGGTGCGAGTACCAGTGGGGCGCCGCTGCGCCATCTGCCCATGAACTTCGCGGCCATCAGTTCCTCACCCTCCGGCGTGTCGGCATGCTCGCGCAAATAGTCGCGGAACGCTCCGACGTGCTCCTGCAGCCGGCGGTACGCCATATAGCTGCCATTACGCGACAACACCTCGGGCTCAGGCAGATTGGCCACCGGGCCGTCTTCATCGGGATAGCCGAGGATGAACTCGCCGGGTTCCAGCGCGGCACCTGAGCCGGGGGTCGGCTCCTCGCCGGATCCCTTCATCACCGGCTGCGACAACCGGTCGCGGAACCCGAAGTGGTCGTGGGCGTAGTTGAACGGCGGTGACGCGTTGAGGTCGAGGTATGACACCGACCGCACGCCGCCGGTGCGTGCCAGCAGTTTGTCGTGCTCCTGGATCGAGCGCTTGCACTGCTCGTCCGTGCGTGAGAACAGGATCGCGATGGCGTGCACGTCCTCGCCGGCCAGGCCGCCGACCCAGTGTTCGGGAGCGTTGGTGCCGGTATCGCCGAGGATGTCCGCGCGGGCCGCCATCCCCTCGCGAAACTCGTCGGGAAAGGTGGCGAGAGACTCCTCGTGTACGCCGAGCGCGCGGAGGCCATTCCACGTGAACGCCAACGTGACCCAGCGATCCGAGTCGTCCATCGTGGCCTGCGCGTCCGTCGCCGTCTGGACTTTGTCGAGCAACTCGGTCAGCCACGCGCGGCCGCCCGCGGGCGTATCGAATGCGAGGAACTCGTAGCGTCCCGTGATCGCAGGAGTGCGGGTCAGCAGGATGTGCTGGATGTCGTCGAACTCGAGCATCTACTGCATCTGATCGAGCATGGTCGAGAAGGCCGCCTTCAGGCGCAGCGCCTTCTTGATCTCGTCGGCGGTGACGTACGGGTACTCGCCGTATTCGAGGAAGCTGGAGCACTGGTGGTCGCGGACGAACTTGATGAACGCGTCGGGGTTCTCCTTCCAATCCTCAGGAAAGCCTTCGAGATTGGTGAACACCGTGGTGATGCCGGTCGCGCTGAACAAGGCGACCGCGTCCTCGGTGTACTTGTCGAAGTCGGTGTCGAAGATGCCTTGGTATTGGAAGTGCAGCCCGGACCCGACGTCGAAGAGCACCCAGCGCAGATAGTGGAGGCGCAGCGGCGCGAGTGCCTCCGGGCTGGCCGCGATCGTCTCCTCGATCGTCTTGCCGTACGCGCGCACGGCCTCCTCGCGCCCCTCCTTGACCTTCGCGATGATGGAGAACCCGTAGCAGGCCGGTGTCCGTGGAAAAACTGGGCCGTACCGTCCGCGTTCGAGTTCGAGTTCGAGTTCGAAATAGCCTTCTTTCGGGATCGCTATCGCGGCGGGTTTGGTCCAATCTTGGTCCGTCATTTCGGCTCCCATTTTCACGGATTCGATGCAGCGAACGTAGCACCGCTGCTAGCGGCGCGATCGACTAATTGAACTCTGGAGAAAGAACAAAAAGGCCTGGCTAGGCGGCATAAGTTAGCGAAGCCAGTCCTTCAGGTGACACCTGATCTTGATTTTGAAGATTGTGGATAATCCACCGCGCTGATGCGAACGGAATTACGCTTCGCGGATAACGGATCCGGTGCGTTGTCGAAAATTTCCACCGCGCCGGGCCACCAACTCTGGGAGGGCGAGTTGCCGTGCGAAGAAGCCAGCGCTACCTGATTTTAGGTTTTGTTCTTACATTTGTGCCTGTCGGTGTCATGTCTGCTTCGCCGGCGTCGGCGGACTGCAGCGGTGCCGGGTACGCAACCGTTTGCGCCCAGGGTGAAGTTCGCGGCGGTGGTCCGACACCGCCGTCGGCAGTTTATCCCTCGTACTGTGCCGACCCGTGGTACTGCGACAACGGCTGGAATGTCGACGTGATCCTGCCGATACGCCCAGGCCGCCCTGGAGGCGGAGGCGGTGGCGGTGGTATCGGTCCACGTTGAGCAAAGTCCCCTAAATCACCCACAAACCAAGGAGCCTCGAATGTTCTTACGCAGCCTTATTGGCGCCGGCGTGATCGCCGGTGCGACGCTTATCGGTACCGCAGCGACCGCCGCCGCTGATCCGCCGAACTGCACGGCCGCCGACCTCGCAAACGTCATGTCCGGCGTGAACGCAGGCATGGCGTCCTACCTCTTCACCCATCCGGACGTAAACAATTTCTTCACCGGCCTCAAGGGCAAGTCCGGGGAAGAAATGCGAACGGCAATCACCGCGTACGCCGACGCAAACCCCCAGGTGCGAGACGAGATAACCGCAGTCAGGCAGCCTGCGTCCGACTTCCGGGATCGTTGCAATGCACCTCTGCCCGACGGACCGATGGGCTAGAGCGCCACTCAGGAATCGCTGCCAATAGCCCGTAGTGGCATCCCGGCTTCCATGAAGTCGAGTGCCTTGTACATCCGCTCGGGCACACCGGACGCACCGTCAAGGACGGCCATCAATCCGCCGGCGAGTGCGCCGACGAACACGCGGACCTCGAAGTCATCGGGCTGGCGCCCGGTCCGGCGGCAATCGGCCTCTGTGAGCATCGCAACGGTCCGGCGGTACTCGTCGAACTGCGCGGCCTTGAGTTCAGGGATCGACAACACCATCTTCAGCCGGGCCCGCTCGAAGCGCCACTCGTCCTCCGACAACGCCGCCATCGTGACCTCGAGCGCGCGCCGAAAGGCCTTCAACGACGGCATGTCTCGAGGCTGCTGCGCTAGCGCCTCGATGGTGACGAGGTCCAGATCGTTGGCCATCAGCACCATTTCCTTGGACGGGAAATACCGGAAGAAGGTGCTTGGCGATACCTCCGCCGCATCCGCGATCTGTTCGATGGTGGTGTTGGCGTAGCCGTTGTCTTCGATGAGCCGCATGGCTTCGCGTCGGATGGCCTGCCGGGTCTGGATCTTCTTGCGATCTCGAAGGCCAAGCGCTTGGTTGGTAACCCCCATGGGAGGGCATTGTGTCAGGACAAGCCGATCGACACGCCGAGTCCGACCATCATGACCGCGATCAATCCGTCGAGGATGCGCCACGTCAGCGGGTTGGCAAACAGGCCAGCCAGACGCCGCGCGCCCAATCCGAGGCTGACGAACCACACCGCGCTGGCCGTCACCGCACCCACGCCGAACAGCCACCGCTGGTCGCGGTGTTCGTTGGCCAGGGCGCCGAGGAGCACCACAGTGTCGAGGTAGACGTGCGGGTTGAGGAACGTCAGTGCAGCGCAGGTGACCAGCACCTCGACCAGTCTTGCGGGGGCCTTTTCTGACGGGTTCAGCGACGACGGCCGCCAGGCGCGGCGGGCCGCGAGCAGCCCATAGCCGACGAGAAAGAGTGCGCCGCCGAACTTGGCGATGTTCAGCGCGCCGGGGTGGGCGCTGATGAGCGCGCCGATACCTGCGATGCCCGCCGAAATGAGCGCGATGTCGGAGACGGTGCACAGGGCGACCACCGGCAGCACGTGCTCGCGGCGGATGCCCTGGCGCAGCACGAAGGCGTTCTGCGCCCCGATAGCGGCGATCAGTGTGAAGGAGGCGATGAAGCCGAGGATCAGGGGCGAGCTCATGCCACCGACGGTAGGGTTGTCGGCTGCATCAGTACAGCTAATGATTCTTCATCTGCATTAGAATCGCTTATGTGCAGATCGATGGTCAGCAGCTAGCGGCCTTCGCCGCCGCTGTGATCGAGCTCGGCAGCTTTGACGCGGCCGCGGAGCGGTTGCATGTCACCCCGTCGGCGGTGAGCCAGCGGATCAAGGCCCTCGAGCAGCGGGTGGGTCAGGTGTTGGTGGTTCGGGAAAAGCCGTGTACGGCAACGGCTGCCGGTGTTCCGCTGCTGCGGTTGGCAGCGCAGACGGCGTTGCTGGAGGCCGAGGCCATGGCTGAGATGGGTGGCAGCGAAGGTGCGGCTGCGCGAATTGCGGTAGCGGTCAACGCCGATTCGATGGCGACCTGGTTCACCGGCGTGTTCAACACGCTGGACGGGGTGCTGTTCGATATCCGGATCGAGGACCAGGACCACTCGACGCGGCTGCTGCGTGAAGGCGTGGTGATGGGTGCGGTGACGACGGAGCGCGCGCCGGTGCCGGGATGCCGGGTGCAGCCGCTTGGCGTGATGCGCTACATCCCGGTGGCCAGCAAGGCGTATATAGGGCGGCATCTGCCGGACGGGTTCACCGCACACGCCGTCGCCGGGGCGCCATC
>NZ_QJJU01000045.1 GCF_003201655.1 Mycolicibacterium moriokaense | reverse complement strand
CCTCCGCACGCGCGGACAACACAGCACAATAATCACGACCACGTGGCCTACTTTTCGACCGTCGCTTCTGGCCTAGCTTTGGACCGTCGTCAACAGTACTGACCCAGCAACACCCGCACCGCAGGCTCGACTTGGGCCCAAGCCGACGTCGTCACCGGCGCCCGCTCGTAGCGCGGAGGCGCCTCTGAAGCCAGCGCGTTGGCCACAGTGTTTCGTGACAGGCCCTGCTGCCGCGCGATCGCGGCCTGCGACAGCTTCTCCGACCGATACAGCCGCGAATCTCCGCCCAATCCTCCACAGTGATCACTCTCCAATCGAAGGGTGCTCACTTTTCGACCGGAACTACCTGCTCAGTTTTCGACCGAAACGGTTCAAAATGACACTTGAGACAAAACCTAGATGACATCACGTGAGAAGGCGCGCATCGGTGCAACTCAGTGCGCCGCCAAGTGAGCGCGGTGGACTTGACCGATCGACGCCGCGGCCATCGGTTCGTTTCTTCGCGTCGGGACTCGGCCTGCGGCCACCACTTCGCCAACGCCACACACCACCTGCTAGCGAGTTGGTCACTACGCGGCACAGGGCTGCGGCGGGTTGAAAGCTGGCTAATCTACAGATCGCCGCCGCGCATCACGGGGCGTTGGCCGGCTTGCATCCCATTGGCGACTCGACCCATCCGTTGGGGCACGGGGTCGGTACGGTCTGCGGTGACGGCGTGCCAGACGGTGGCGGGGCTCCAATTGGGGGCCCCGCGGGCTCGCCGGGTACCAGTACCATCCGCGGCGGGCTGTTATCGGCTGAAGGGGCCGGCCCGCCGCCAGATTTGATAGCGCCGGAGCCGCCGGTGTCGGCCTGGTCGCCGCTTGATCCGGGTACGCCAGATTTGCTACCACCAGAGCCGCCGGGGTCGGCTTGGTCGCCGGGTGGGCATTGCTGCCTCGTGCCCGCGCCGGGCGGGCACGTGGGGTCTGCAGGTGGGCATTGCTGCCTCGTGCCCGCGCCGGGCGGGCACGTGGGGTCTGCATTGGCGATGCCCGCGCCCAGCCCTATAACGGCCGCGCCCAGGCCACCTGCGAGAAAGGCTGCGGCGGCTAATTTCGTCAGCTCGACGGCGCACGTCAGCCGGAACCCGATCTTGGGTGCAGCCGAGGAAACTACCGCGTTCCGTTCGCGAATGCGGCCAGGGTCGCCGTCGAGTTCCGATGCCATCGTGTTCGCGCGATCGCGGGTGGTGTACATGATGTGCTCCTTGTGGTCTGTTTCAGACCGCTATGAGTGCCCGGCAGAACTTTGCTAACGCTCGCTGCCGGTTAGGCATGACCTGCAAACGATAGCAGGCAGCGTGGTTGCTGGTCACGAGTAAGATGCTACTCTGATCCAGGACCGCGCTTGCTCGAACTGCGAAATCGTCAGCGCCCGCGCGCCGCCGCCTTCCATCGTTGTTGAGGGGCCGTAGAGGCTGCGGGGTCAAGGGCGAGCCGCAGGGCCCGTTGCGCAGCGATCGCGGCAGCGACCCTTGAGGCCGGCGGGACGGGCCCGTAGTCTGGGTCGGCGTCGAACGGAGGAGACAGCGGCGGCGAAGCCGCCTCCATGCGGTTCACGCGGCCGTCCCGCCGCTGTGCCCGTACATGTCCTGCTTGGTGGCGCGTTGTGTTGCGGATGCCCGTTCGTAGTCGACGGGGCTGAGTATGCCGTTGATGGAATGCCCTCTGTCGGTGTTGTATTCGTCGATGAACGCGGATACCGCGTGTCTGGCCTGCTCGCGGGTGGCGAAGTGGTGCCGGCTGAGCAAGTCGAACTCTAGGGTGGAGTTGAACGATTCCGAGACCGCGTTGTCCAGGGCCGAGCCGGTGCGTCGCATGGACTGGGTGACGCCGGCGCTGCGCACGCGGTCACGAACAGGTTGCCGGTGTACTCACCGCCCTGGTTGGTGTGAAACAGCACCTCGGCTACCGCGCCGCCGCGCATCGCGACGCCCACGCACAGCGCCGCCCGGGCGAGCTGGAGTTTGCCTTCGTCGGTGGGGATCTCGGTGAGATCCCCGCACCAGCGCATGTCCGGCGCCGAGGGCGGGGTGAAATCGCGGTGCAGCCCATCAGGCGCCTTGCGTGCCGACTTGTCCGGTTTGGTCGTACCGCGCGCCGCCGGCGCGCGCGGCGCGCCATCAAACCCTGCTCGGCCATCAGCGCCGTCGAAGGGATCGCGCCGTCACGTGACGGAACCTTCCGAACGCTGGGTCCGCGTCCCTCAGCGATTTGGATATGTCGCCAAAGGATGGGTAGCGGCGCTCCGAAGAAATGACATGAATTTGAGACTGAACCCAGATGACATCTTGTGAGACACCGCGCATCGCTGCAGGTCAGGGGAGCGTGAGATGACACGAAATTTAGGAATCTACAGTGTGGTGGCAGTGGGAACACCTGAAGCCCGGGCACAGTTGTGCTGAACGGAGTTCTGACCTTCATACGAGAGGACCAAGCAGGAATGCCCGAAAAGTCTGTTGCAGATTTCTGGTTCGACCCCCTGTGCCCGTGGTGCTGGATCACCTCGCGCTGGATCCTCGAGGTCGAGAAGGTCCGCGATATCGAGGTCAACTTCCACGTGATGAGCCTGGCGGTGCTCAATGAGAACCGGGAGGACCTGCCGGAGCAGTATCGCGAAGGCCTCAAGCAGGCCTGGAAGCCGGTGCGGGTGGCCATCGCCGCCGAGCAGGCCAAGGGCTCCGAGATTCTGGCGCCGCTGTACGCCGCGATGGGCACCCGGATCCACAACCAGGACAACAAGGACTTCGACGTCGTGATCAGGGAGTCGCTCGAGGAGCTCGGACTGCCTGCCGAGCTGGCCGAGGCGGCAGGCACCGATAAGTACGACGAGGCGCTGCGCAAGAGCCACCACGAGGGCATGGACCCTGTCGGCGACGACGTCGGCACTCCGACCATCCACGTCAACGGTGTCGCCTTCTTCGGCCCGGTGCTCTCGAAGATCCCGCGCGGTGAGGAAGCGGGCAAGCTGTGGGACGCCTCGGTGGCGTTCGCGTCCTATCCGCACTTCTGGGAGCTCAAGCGCAGCCGGACCGAGGCGCCACAGTTCGACTGACTTAGGCCGGTTGCTCCCACACCCGGTTGGACCGCTGGGTATCGAGTCGGTAGTCGGTGACACGGATGTCGAAGAGCCGTCCGCCGAGGTCCCGTGCGCACGACAGCGGGTCGCTGGGATCCCGGACGATCTCGCCGCGACTGTTCGCATTGCCGACGACCACGCCGACCAAGTCCTGGCGGAGATAACGAGTGAGTTCTTGGAACTGGGCGATGACGCCTTGTGTCGCGCCGACGTAACTCTCCTCGCACGAGATCAGCACGCCGACCCTCTTGTCCATGATCTCGCTGACCACTTTGTCCTGCATAGGTGCGCTGTTCGCGGTGTAGCAGAACAGTCGGTCGAACACCGTCTTCAGCCGGGCGGGCATCCCGTAGAAGTACAGCGGCATCGCGAAGATCAGCCCATCGGCGGGCAGGATGTGGTCGATCAGCAGCTCTTCGTAGCGGTCGTCGAGTGAGCAGCTGCCGTCCTCGACTCGGCGGCACCGCCGGCAGTTACCCAGCATGCGGTCTACGTAGTCGTCGAGGAACACGTGCTCGACGTCGTGGCCTGCCCAGCGGGCGCCGTCGGTGGCCGACCGCGCGAGAGTGTGGGAGTTGCCGTCATCGCGTGGACTGGCGCTGATAACCAACATCTTCATGTCGGACTGCAGCCGATAGGAGCCATGTCGTATTCCCGTAAGGTCGCTCTGCCAGAATGACCGCCATGCGCGTCTACCTGGGCTCTGACCATGCGGGCTTCGAACTCAAGCAGGCCATCATCGAGCACCTCGAGACGGCAGGCCACGAGCCGATCGACTGCGGGGCTTACGTCTATGACGCAGAGGACGACTACCCGGCGTTCTGCATCGCCGCCGCGGAGAGGACGCTCGCCGACCCGGGCAGCCTCGGCATCGTGATCGGCGGCTCGGGCAACGGCGAGCAGATCGCCGCGAACAAGGTTCCTGGGGTGCGCTGCGCACTGGCCTGGAGCGTCGAGACCGCCACGCTGGCCCGCCAACACAACAACGCTCAAGTGATGGGCATCGGCGGCCGCATGCACACCGTCGAGCAGGCACTCGAGATCATCGACGCGTTCCTGAGCGCCGAGTGGTCGAAAGCCGAACGGCACCAACGCCGTATCGACATTCTGGCTGAGTACGAGAAGACCCACATCGCGCCGCCCGTGCCCGGCGCGCCCGCCTGATCGGATGCCCGAGGGGCACACTCTGCACCGGCTCGCCCGGCTGCATCAGCGCCGGTTCGGCCGCGCCCCGGTAATGGTGTCCAGCCCGCAGGGCAGGTTCGTCGACGGCGCCGCGGCGGTCAACGGACGAGTACTCAAGAAGGCCAGCGCCTGGGGCAAGCATCTGTTTCACCACTACGAAGGCGGCCGAGTGGTGCATGTGCACCTAGGCCTGTACGGCACGTTCACCGAGATGCCCATACCGATGCCGCTGCCGGTCGGTCAGGTTCGGATGCGGATGATCGGCACCGAATACGGCACCGACCTGCGCGGCCCGACGGTGTGCGAGGTAATCGCGGAACCCGAGGTCGCCGACGTGGTCGCCAAACTCGGGCCCGACCCGTTGCGGCGCAACGCCGACGGCGCACTGGCATGGGCGCGAATCAGCAAGTCTCGCAGGCCTATTGGTGCGCTGCTGATGGACCAGACGGTGATCGCCGGGGTCGGCAATGTGTATCGCAACGAACTGCTGTATCGGCACCGCATCGACCCGTACCGCACGGGCACACACATCGACGAAACGGAGTTCGACGCGATGTGGACTGATCTCGTTGACCTGATGAAGGTCGGCTTCCGCCGCGGAAAGATCGTCGTCGTCCGGCCTGAGGACGATCATGGGCTGCCGTCGTATGGGCGCGGCCGCCCACGCACCTATGTCTATCGCAGGGCGGGCGAGCCGTGCCGAGTGTGCGGGACTACGGTCCGCACCGCCGAGCTCGAAGGGCGCAATGTGTTCTGGTGCCCGACCTGCCAGTCGTAGCGCTCGGTTCAGAAGTCGCCGAAGCCGCCGCCGCCGAAGTCGCCGCCCCCGAAGTCTCCTCCGCCGTCCCAGCCGCCACCGTCACCGCTGTACCCGTCGAAACCGCTGGCGTCGGCGCCGCCGCCATCCGCGCCTCCGCCGTCCCAGCCGCCGCCGTCCTGCCCGGCGTTCAAGCCGTCCTGGTAGCCGTCACCGTAACCCTGCTCGAAACCCTGTGCGCCGTAGTCAACTCCGTGCATGCCGGAGAACATCGCGTCGAAAAGCAGGACGGATCCAAGGCCCCACGCACCGGCCACAAGCGCCGGTTTCCACCATGGCTCTGAGTACCAGCCCGCGGGCACTGGACGGCCTGCGACACGGCCGCCGGGGTAGTAGTTCGGGGTGCGCTGCGAGGGTGTCGGCGACGCCTCGATCTGGCGACCCTCGAAGTCGATGCGACGGTCTTCGGTGACGGTGCCCGCCGACTGCTGCCCGGTCAGCGACTCCAATTCCGGCCCAGGATCCATGCCCATCGCGGTCCGCGCCGCGCGGACGTAATACAGGCCCTCGATCGCGCTTTCCTTGGCCAGAGCAGCCTGCCGCGCGGTGGTGGCCTGATCGATCTGCGACGACGCCGCGGTGTACCGCTCGGACGCGTCGGCCATCGCCTGCTTGGAGGCGTCGTCGGTGCCGGTGATGTTGAGCACCTGCCCGCCCAGCCGTTCGATGAGCCGACGGGCATCGGCTTTAGCATCGGCCAGCGAAGCGGCGTTGCGCCTGCCTGAGGCCTTCGAGGAGCTGTACACCGCCAACCCGATGGCAGCGATGACAACGATGATGAGGACCAGCAAGACGCCGTTCATGGCGTCCAGCGTACCGACGGGAAAGCTTGGCGCTCTGGCCTCGAGTCGCCACCCCGGTTACGGCTGCTCCGGTTGCTTTGACAGACTATGCGCATGGCACAGATAACGCTGCGTGGTAATCCCATCAATACGGTCGGCGAATTGCCCGCTGTCGGATCGCCGGCCCCCGGCTTCTCGCTCGTCGGTACCGATCTGGGTGCGGTCAGCAGCGAGCAGTTCAGCGGTAAGCCAGTGTTGCTCAACATCTTTCCGTCCGTCGATACGCCTGTCTGCGCGACGAGCGTGCGGACCTTCAACGAGCGTGCGGCCGGAAGTGGTCTCTCGGTGCTCTGTGTATCGAACGACCTACCCTTCGCGCAGAAGCGATTCTGCGGCGCGGAGGGCATTGAGAACGTCACTACTGCGTCGGCGTTCCGCGACAACTTCGGCGAGGATTACGGCATCGCTCTGGCTGACGGTCCGATGGCCGGACTGCTTGCACGCGCGGTCGTGGTGATCGGTGCAGACGGCAACGTCGCATACGCAGAACTGGTGCCCGAAATCGCTCAAGAGCCCAATTACGATGCCGCGCTTGCGGCATTGGCTAGCTGACTCGCAACAGTTTCATCTCCGCAAGATGTTGCGGTAGCGCGTCGATGTACTCGGTTAGGCCATCGCTCCCGAAATCAATCGGTTCTTCGCGCATGATTGCCAACAGAGCAGCAACCAAAGCGACGCGATCACGGGTGCCGTCGAGCAGTGGCAGCAGATGGCGGTCAACCGGCGACAGCAAGTGCGTCTCGTGCCACAGGTTGAAGGTCGACGCATCGACTTTTCTGCGAGTCAGCTCCGCCATGCGCCTGGCAGCCTCATCAATGCGCAGTGGTGTGGGGGCCACGTCAGGCAGCACCGGATCCAGCCGGCAGCGCGCCTGTCCCTGCAGGATCAGGACCCCCATCAGGCTGTCGATGTGGTCTGCGAGGGTCGCGCTGGGGTTGAAACCCGCGGAAACCAGCCGCGCGTGCACCTCATCCACCAACTCTTGTCGCGACAGTGTCCACGGCCAGCGGGCACTGAGCGCATCCAGTGCTGCCTTGATCCCCGGGTCGTTGGTGAACAACGTCGAACCGTCGCCCTGCTGATACTCCTGGCGTGATTTGTCGAGTCGCGTCTGCCCCTCGGCGGGAGGCACAAGGGCGGCGATGTGCAAGCGACGAAACCGGCTGCCGTCGGGGTTGTACCGGATGCCCTGCGCACGGTCGGCATGAACCAGCAGCGTTTCGCGGAACATGCGGTTGACCACAAAATCGATGTACTGCTCCACCAACACCTGGACGCCGCCACACTTCTCAACCAAGTGCTCTGCGACCTTGGGGCCGAAGTTGGCGGGGAACATCGCCTCTGGGTGGGCTTCCGCCAGGTAGGCAAGACCGTGCGTGCCGGCATGCGCGACCATCTCGTAGAAATAGCAGGGCCTGTTGAACGTCTCGAGTTCATCGTGCAGCAGGTAGGAATCACCGAAACCTTCGGAATGAGCCCTGAATTCGGCCAGCACTCTGGCGAGCACACCGTCGGCCGGAACCACCTCCTCCAGGAACTCGACCATGCCGCGTGCGTCACGTGCCTTGTCCTCCGGTGTCGCGCTGGCGCCGCTGGCCAGCAGCATGGCATCGCGCGCAACCTCTTTGGACTTCCATCCCGGATAGACGTTATAGCTCACATAGGCCACACCGTCGGGAGTCAGCAACCTGCGGAACGCGGACAGCAGCGCGTCCTGTACCTCCACGGGCACCCAGCTGTACACACCGTGGGCGATGACGTAGTCAAACTGTCCAAGTGGGCCGAGGTCCATGTGCGCGATATCGCCCGCAACCAACTCGACGTTGTCAAGGCCAAGCGCCTGCACCGTCAGGCGCCCTTGGTCGATCTGCGCCTGCGACAGATCGATCCCGACAACACGGGCGCGAGGATGAGCTGCGGCATAGGGGATTATGTTTCCCCCGGCGGCACAGCCGATTTCGAGCACGCGAGCGGTCGAGACATCGGGTGTCTCCAGCCCGAACAAATGGGCCACCGCGGCCAGGTGCCCCGGGGCCGACGCCGGATACGAGACCGAGTTGTATGGCGTCGTGTCATAGTCGGCACGCAGCTGGTCAATCGCACCGTCGATGTCGCGATCGGCGCGCGCCTGGTCGGCCGGTTGAATCAATTCACGCTCCTGTTGAATGCGGCTGCACGATCGGCCTGCGTCAACATTCGACCACACCCGTGGCATCGACACCGAAGACGGCCCTCTGTGAGGTGGGATATCGTGGCGCCCAACTGATTTCGAGCCAATTCGGATATTGACACGCCGAATGCGTTTTGACGATTGGGCTACGCAGAGGTGGACAACTGTTGACTATCCAGCAAACGAAATGCAAAATTCGCGGCATGACGATTGCAAGTCAAGTCGGCGCAGCTGAATGGTCGGCCATCAAGCAGCTAGTCGACCGGCTGAGGGATGTCTACTCAGACCTACCGGCGGATACCGTCGTCACGGTGGTCCACCAAACTCACGCGAAGTTCGACGGTCACCGCGTCAGGGACTTCGTGCCGTTGTTCGTCGAGCGCGGCGCCAGGGGGAGTTGGCGCGCCTGCGCGTCTAGCCCTGCTGCGACCACAGCGCCGAGAAGCGCCGGTCGAGTGCGGCGATCAGCCGATCCAACTCTCTCTTCTTGGCTTCCAATTCGCGCACGTCAATGCGCATGCGCGCCATGGCGCGCAGCCCAACGACCTGTTCGCCCGTCATGCGATCGCGCAGCCGAGTGTGACTGCGCGCGAGTTCGCTCATCGTCTCCTCACGCTGGTCGGCGAGGACCCCGCGGAAGTACGCCGCCTGTGAGGCATCGGCAGCCCGCGTCGCGCCGACCCACTGCACCCCGACAGTCACCGTCGTAATTTAGCTCCGCTCTTAGACATCTGCCACCCGGAGCACAGCAAGGCTTCAGCCGGGGCGGGTACGTCAGTCGCGGATGACCCCCAGAGCGGTGTAAACCGCGTCGGACAGCTTCACGCTGCGCGGGTCGGCGTTGCATTTCGTGGCGTCGAAGTTGTTCATCACGTACGCGTAGCCGATGCGGTGTTCGAGGTCGACGAACGCGAATGAGCCGCCGGACCCGCCATGGCCGAACGATCGCGGATTCGGGCCCGCAAGCCGGCGCTGATTGAGCATGTAGCCCAGACCCCAGCCGTGGTCGGCGACCCGCGGGCCCAACACGACATCGGTTTCGAAGCCGCCCTGGGACACCCGGATGAGCTCCATGTGTTCACGCGACAGCAGCTTCTCCTGGGCCAGCGCGTTGTAGAACGTCGCCATGCCGAGCGCCGACACGTGGCCGTTGGTGGCGGGGAACTCGAGCGAGCGCCACAAGTCGAGCGCGTTCGACCCCAGCTCGTCGTCGGGAACGAACCCCATCGCCACCGCCAGCCCAGCCATCGGGTGCTCGGTCAGCGACGCCGGATGTTCCGGCGCCGCCCCGGCGGCCAACACGTCACGGATGTGAGGCTTGTTCACCATTTCGGCGCAGCGGCGGTGCTCGGCTGTCGGCAGGCCGATGTGGACGTCGATGCCGAGCGGCTCTGCGATCTCGGTGCGCAGGTACTGCCCGATGGTCCGGCCGGTCAGACGGCGAACCACCTCGCCGAGGATGAAGCCGAACGTCACCATGTGATAGCCCTGTGCGGTGCCGGGCTCCCACCACGGCTCGGCGGCGGCGATGTGGGTGCACACCGCGTCCCAGTCGGCGGTGTCGGCCCAGTGCAACCGGGTCCGTGGCCCGATGACTCCCGACCGGTGGCTCAACACCATCGCGACGGTGACGTCCTGCTTCCCGGCCTGACCGAACTCCGGCCAGTACATGGCAACCGGTGCGTGCAGGTCGAGTTCACCGCGGTCGGCCAGCAGATGGACGCAGGCGCTGGTCAGTCCCTTGGAGCCGGAATAGATACTCGCCAAGGTGTTTTCCCGCCATGGCCGCACCTCGGCGGCGTCGGCGAAGCCGCCCCACAGATTGACGACGAGGTCGCCTTCCACCCAGACCGCCACCGCGGCACCGATGTCCTCGCGGTCGGTGAAATTGGACTCGAAGGCGTTGCGGACGCGCTCGAATTCGGAAGCGCACGAACCGTCGATGGGGAGTCGGCACACGTCGTGCACAGATCCTCCTGGCGGTGACGGCTCGGTGTTGAGAGCGCGGCGGGAAGCCCGCGCAGCTGATTTCTAAGCCTTTTGGACGGTACCGCGCGGTTCTCTGAAACCGCTGGTAGGTCGGTTGCAGCTTGGTATCAAAACCGTATTCGTCGGGTCTACAGCGCCAGCGTCTCGCGGTACTCGTAGATCTCGGCTTGGGCCGAGTCGAAGCGGCGAGCCTCGTAGGAATCGGTGATCTCAACAGGTTGCGAGGAATAGTCCCACTTCTTATCGCCGTCGGCGCTGTGTCGGCGAAGGGCCGTCTTCGCGAACTCGTCGAGCGTCTCCATTGGACGCTTCTCGCCTATCCCATGCACGACCACCACGGCCGTACGTTCGGGAGGCACGGGGCCGTAACGATACCCATTTGCGAAGGCTGACGCGGATGCTCAGGCCAGTCCGCAGACGGTTGAAATGGTGAGTAAAACCCCGGCGTTAATTGCAAAAGCCCGCGCTGCCAGTTCGGTGGCGTCATCGTAGATGCCGGGCTGTCTTCGTGCCGACCCGCGGCTGGCGCGCGAGACCAGGGGATGTCGGAGGGCACAACGATGTGCGGGATATTCGCTGTGATGACACGTCGCGGCCTTTCGGGCGACCGCTGCGATGCGGCGCTCAAGCTCTTGGAGCATCGCGGGCCGGACGGCACCGGCATCTGGACGTCGCGTGACCGGCAGTGGACGCTCGGACACACGCGGTTGTCGATCATCGGTTTGAGGAACGGCAGTCAGCCCATGACCAGCCCGGATGGCGCGGTGCACGTGGTGGTGAACGGCGAGTTTTACGGCTACCGGGAGCTTCGCGAGCGCCTGCGCGCCGCGGGCTATCGCTTCTCCACCGACAGCGATAGCGAAATTGCCGTGCACCTCTATCAGGAGCGCGGCATGCAGGCCGCGACGCTCCTGCGGGGTGAGTTCGCGGTGGTCATTGCCGACGAACGGCAACGAGCGATGTATGCGATCCGCGACCGCTTCGGGGTCAAGCCGCTCTACTACGCGGTGGTCAACGGCGACGTGTTCTTCGCGTCAGAGATCAAAGCACTGTTGGCGCTGGGCGTGCCGGCCGCGTGGGACCTCGAGGGCGCGACCGGCGGTATGGGGCGATCTCACGAGAAGACCGAATTCGCCGGGATCAGTACCGTGCCGCCGGGGTGCTATGCGATCGCCAGAGATGGCGCCGTTCGCATCTATCCCTATTGGGATTGGGAGATCCCGACTGCCGAGCAGATGCGGGGGGACACGCGAAGCGAAGCAGAGGTCGTCGAAGAATTCCGGGAGGTTCTATCCGATGCCGTGCGGCAACGACTGGTCGCCGATGTCGAGGTCGCGTCGTATCTGAGTGGTGGCATCGACTCGTGCGCCGTCCTCGGGCTCGCGCAGCAGGAGATGGCCCGGCCGATCCGCGCGTTCACGCTCACCTTCGAGAACCCGCTCTATGACGAAGCCAGCGTCGCTGAAGCTCAAGCCAAGCATGTGGGCGCGACGTATCACCCCATTCCCATCACTGGGCGGGAGATCGCCGAGTCATTCAAGGATGCGATCTGGTATTCCGAAACGCAGATGTTCAACGGCCACGGCGTCGCCAAATATCTCCTCAGCCGGGCCGTTCGGGCCGCGGGCATCAAGGTGGTGTTCACCGGCGAAGGCGCCGACGAAATGCTGGGGGGCTATGCGTACTACCGGATCGACGCGCTGAACGACAACGCGGCGTTGAGTGCCGACGAGAAATCGGCGCTGCTCGATGAGATGCTGGGCACGAATGCGGCGACCCGCGCCTTGTTGATGCCGGAGCAGGTCGACAGCCCGGAAATGCAGGCGGTGGAGCGCAGGCTCGGCTGGATGCCGGCGTCGCTGAACATGGCTGCGGCCCAGGCAAACAGCGTGGCCCCGTTGTTCCGCGATGATCTCCCCGCGTCCGTTCGGGAGTTTGCGCCTCTGGTGTCCGCGCTGGATCGCCTGCCGCTGGCGCAACGCGTCGCTGGCCGCGACCACCTGAATCAGATGCTCTACGTCAATTCCAAGACGGTGCTGCCGAATTTCATTCTGAACTATCTCGCCGATCGGATGGAGATGGCGCACTCCATCGAAGGGCGCGTGCCGTTCCTGGACCACCATGTCGCCGAAGTCGCGGCTCGCGTGCCGGTGAACATGAAAGTGAAAGGCATCCGCGAAAAACATGTCCTGCGCGAAGCGGCGAAGGACGTGTTGATACCCGAGGTGTATGACCGCCAGAAGCATCCGTTCACCACGCCTCCCACACGCAACAAAAACGACCCGATGCTCACCTTCTACCGGGACACGTTCGCATCGCAGGCCGCAAACGACCAGCCGATCTACGACATGAAGAAAGTCGCCACAGCGCTCGATCAGCTGCTCGAATGCCCCGACGATCAACGCATCGCGGTGGAAGGCGGTCTGCAGCGTGTTGCGAGCGTGATTGTCATGCAGGAGCTGTTCTCCATGGCGTGACGAATAGGGGTTCGACCTGCGAAAACGGCCCCATCGGGAGGTTCGGTGGAGCGGGCGACGGGAATCGAACCCGCGTAGCTAGTTTGGAAGACTAGGGCTCTACCATTGAGCTACGCCCGCGTGTGCAGCACCAGCAGACTGTACCGGCGTCGCCCGAATCAAATCCAATTAAGGGCATCGCGTGGTCAGGCCGTAGTATCGCCGTGGTCACGGTGCAGCGCTGAGCTGCCAGACCGGGGTGTAGCGCAGCTTGGTAGCGCATCCGCTTTGGGAGCGGAAGGCCGCAGGTTCAAATCCTGTCACCCCGACTCCGGACGCATATCACTAGAGACACAAGGAGCACGAGCGTGAAGAGCACGGTTGAGAAGTTGAGCCCGACGCGGGTTCGGATCAACGTGGAGGTGCCCTTCACAGAGTGGGAGGGCGAATTCGATCGTGCCCTCAAGGAGATGGCGAGGACGGTGCGGATGCCCGGCTTCCGGCCCGGCAAGGTGCCCGTCAAGCTGCTCGAGGCGCGCATCGACAAGGAGGCCATGCTCGACCAGGTTGTTGGCGAAGCGGTGCCGAACAAGTACTCCGAGGCTGTGACGACCGCGGACGTCCGTCCGCTCGGCCAGCCCGAGATCGAGATCACCAAGAAGGTTTACGGCGAGGACCTCGAATTCACCGCAGAGGTCGACGTCCGGCCCGAGATCGAGATCCCGGATCTGGACGCGCTGAAGATCACGGTCGACCCCATCGAGGTGAGCGACGAAGAGGTCGACACCGAGCTTCAAAATCTGCGCGCCCGGTTCGGCACGCTCACGGGCGTCGACCGCGCCGCGGAGAACGGCGACTTCGTTTCTATCGACCTGTCCGCCACCGTCGACGGCACCGAGGTTCCCGAGGCCGCGACGGAGGGGCTGTCCCACGAGGTGGGGTCCGGCCAACTGATCGACGGTCTCGATGACGCGATCGTCGGCCTCAAGGAGGGGGAGAGCCGCGTCTTCACCACCACGCTGGCCGCAGGCGAGCACGCGGGCGAGGACGCGCAGGTGACTGTCACCGTCAAGTCGGTGAAGGAACGCGAGCTGCCCGAGCCTGACGACGAATTCGCCCAGCTGGCAAGCGAATTCGACACAATCGATGAGCTCAAGAGCAGCCTGATCGAGCAGGTGCAGCGGGTCAAGCGCGTCCAGCAGGCCGAGCAGATCCGCGACAAGGCGCTGGAGGTGCTGCTCGAGCAGGTCGAGGTCCCGCTGCCGGAGAAGATCGTCCAGGCCCAGGTCGACGACACCCTGCACAACGCCATCCACGGCCTCGACCACGACGAAACGAAGTTCGAAGAGGCGCTGAAGGAGCAGGGCAGCAGCCGCGAGGAGTTCGACGCCGACAACCAGACGAACGCCGAGAAGGCCGTCAAGACCCAGCTGTTGATGGACGCGATCGCCGACAAGCTCGACGTGCAGGTCGGGCAGGCCGACCTCACCGAGCGGCTGGTGCTGATGTCGCGGCAGTACGGCCTGGAACCGCAGCAGCTGCTGCAGTATCTGCAGGAGCAGAACCAGCTGCCTGCGATGTTCGCCGACGTGCGTCGCGGTCTGACGGTCGCGGCGGTGGTGCACGCTGCTGCCGTCACCGACACCGACGGCAGCGTGATCGACACCACGGAGTTCTTCGGTCCGTCGGGTGAGCAGGCCGAGCAAGCTGGTGCGGAGGAATCCGACGAGGCTGCCGGCGAATCCGACGAGGTGTCCGCCGACGCCAAGTGACGCTCTGAGCGAACGGGCGCCGTCTAGGGAGTGCGCGACGGCGCAGGTTGGTTAGTGTCATTTGAAGACGGACAGCGCGTCCCGAGACTTAAGAAGAAAGCAGGTATCCAGTCGTGACTGACATGCGTGGCGCCTCGGCAGGCCTCAACCTTGTCGACTCGGTGTATGAGCGGCTGCTGTCCGAGCGCATCATCTTCCTGGGTTCCCAGGTCGACGACGACATCGCCAACCGGCTGTGCGCGCAGATTCTGCTGCTGGCCGCCGAGGACCCGACCAAGGACATCCACCTCTACATCAACTCGCCCGGCGGCTCGATCAGCGCAGGCATGGCCATCTACGACACCATGGTGCTTGCGCCGTGCGACGTCGCCACCTATGCGATGGGCATGGCCGCCTCAATGGGTGAGTTCCTGCTCGCCGCGGGCACCAAGGGCAAGCGCTACGCGCTGCCGCACGCTCGGATCCTGATGCACCAGCCGCTCGGCGGCATCACCGGTGGCGCTACGGACATCGCGATCCAGGCCGAGCAGTTCGCGGTCATCAAGAAGGAGATGTTCCGCCTCAACGCGGAGTTCACCGGACAGAGCCTCGAGCGCATCGAAGCCGACTCCGATCGCGACCGCTGGTTCACCGCACCTGAGGCCCTCGAGTACGGCTTCGTCGACCACATCATCACCAGCGCCAACATCAACGGCTCAGGACCGGGAGCAGGACTAGACAAATGACCGACCACACTGACCCCCGTCTGCAGCCTCAGGCCCGCTACATCCTGCCGTCGTTCATCGAGCACTCGAGCTTCGGCGTCAAGGAGTCCAACCCGTACAACAAGCTCTTCGAGGAGCGCATCATCTTCCTCGGCGTGCAGGTCGATGACGCGTCGGCGAACGACATCATGGCCCAGCTACTAGTGCTCGAGTCGCTTGATCCCGATCGCGACATCACGATGTACATCAACTCGCCCGGTGGTTCGTTCACCTCGCTGATGGCGATCTACGACACCATGCAGTACGTGCGCGCCGACATCCAGACGGTGTGCCTCGGCCAGGCCGCGTCGGCGGCAGCAGTGCTGCTGGCCGCAGGCTCGCCCGGCAAGCGGCTCGCGCTGCCGAACGCCCGTGTGCTCATCCACCAGCCCGCGCTCTCCGGCGTCATCCAGGGCCAGTTCTCCGACCTGGAGATCCAAGCCAAGGAGATTGAGCGGATGCGCACCCTGATGGAGACGACGCTGGCCAACCACACCGGCAAGGACCCGGCGGTCATCCGCAAGGACACCGACCGCGACAAGATCCTCACCGCTGCGGAAGCCAAGGATTACGGCATCATCGACACGGTGCTGGAGTACCGCAAGCTCTCGGCTCAGACCGCCTAGCTTCTGCTCGTTGACTCTGTGTCTATGGCGGAGAAGTGCGAGGCGGTTTCAAGCGGTCGAGAGGCACACGCCCTCAGCGCAGAGTCGCCGCCAGCTCGGCGATATCGGACGGCCGGACCCGGCAGCACCCGCCCACGATGCGCGCGCCCTTGGCGACCCATCGCGGCGCGAGGCGGGCCGACCAGTGTGACGTTCCGACCCACGTTCGGCGATCGCCGTCCCAGTCTTCACCGCTGTTGGGGTAGACGACAACCGGCTTGCCGGTGACGTCGCGGGCGATCTCGACCGCATGCTCGACGTCGTCGGGCGCGCAGCAATTCACCCCCACCGCAACGATTTCCGGCACATGGGCGGCCACCGCGAACGCGTCGGCGATGGGCTGCCCTGCACGCGTCGTCGTCCCGGCAATCGTGTACGACAGCCACGCCGGCACACCGAGGTCGTGGACCAAGCCAATCAAAGCCTCGGCCTCGTCGACGTCGGGCACCGTCTCCAGCGCCAGCACATCGGCGCCGGCGTCGGCGAGGATCTCCAGTCGGGGTCGGTGCCAGTCGGTCAGCTGCGCGACGGACAGACCGTAGCGGCCGACGTATTCCTCACCGTTGGCCAGCGCCGCTCCGTACGGCCCGACGGACGCGGCCACCCACCCCAGTCCGCCGGCCTCGTCGCGCGCGGCCTTCGCCAGCTCGACGCTGCGGCGCAACAGCCGGGCGGTGTCGTCTCGAGCTATTCCGCGCTCAGCGAAACCGTCGAAGGACGCCTGATAGCTCGCCGTCGTCGCGATCGAGGCTCCAGCACGGAAGAACGCACGGTGCACGGCGACGATCTCGTCTGGCGCGTCGACCAGCAGCCGTGCCGACCACAGATCGTCGGAAAGATCGTGGCCACGGGCCTCCAACTCGGTCGCCAGACCGCCGTCGGTGACCAGCACGGTATCGTGGGGCACAGCGAACACCACGCCGCTGACTCTACGGCCGGCTACGGGTACGGCCTCTCGGTCTGATAACGGCGGCGACACGCCAGGGACACAGTGGCGGGTTCCGAGGGGTCACGGGGCGTGTCAGGCGATATGTTCTGCGAACACAGATAAATACCACCGACGCGATTCGGCTTTATCGGTCGCACCGCGCCGGAACATACGGGTAGCGTCGGGACCAACACCCAGGAATGGGCCGGAGACCCGTACGACATGCTTGATCACCGACTGCGAGGAAAGTAGGACTCCACCACATGGCGCGTATTGGAGACGGCGGTGACCTGCTGAAGTGCTCGTTCTGTGGCAAGAGCCAAAAGCAGGTCAAGAAACTGATTGCCGGCCCAGGCGTCTATATCTGTGATGAATGCATAGATCTGTGCAACGAGATCATCGAAGAGGAACTGGCAGACGCTGACGACGTCAAGCTTGACGAGCTGCCCAAGCCGGTAGAAATCCGCGATTTCCTCGAGGGCTATGTGATCGGTCAGGACACCGCGAAGCGCACGCTGGCGGTGGCCGTCTACAACCATTACAAGCGCATTCAGGCACAGGAGAAGACGCGCGATTCGCGCGCCGAGCCCGTTGAGCTCGCTAAGTCCAACATCCTGATGCTCGGCCCCACCGGCTGCGGCAAGACCTACCTCGCGCAGACCCTGGCCAAGATGCTCAACGTGCCGTTCGCGATCGCCGACGCCACCGCACTGACCGAAGCCGGCTATGTCGGCGAGGACGTCGAGAACATTCTGCTCAAGCTGATCCAGGCCGCCGACTACGACGTCAAACGCGCCGAGACCGGCATCATCTACATCGATGAGGTCGACAAGATCGCCCGCAAGAGCGAGAACCCGTCGATCACCCGTGACGTGTCCGGTGAGGGCGTGCAGCAGGCGCTGCTGAAGATCCTCGAAGGCACCCAGGCGTCGGTGCCCCCGCAGGGCGGCCGCAAGCACCCGCATCAGGAATTCATTCAGATCGACACCACCAACGTGTTGTTCATCGTCGCCGGCGCGTTCGCCGGTCTGGAGAAGATCGTTTCCGACCGTATCGGCAAGCGCGGCCTTGGCTTTGGTGCCGAGGTGCATTCCAAGGCCGAGATCGACACGCAGGACCACTTCTCCGAAGTGATGCCAGAGGATCTGATCAAGTTCGGGCTCATTCCGGAGTTCATCGGTCGCCTGCCGGTCGTTGCCTCGGTGACGAATCTGGACAAGGAGTCGTTGGTCAAGATCCTGTCGGAGCCGAAGAACGCGTTGGTGAAGCAGTACACCCGCCTGTTCGAAATGGACGGCGTGGAGCTGGAATTCACCGAGGAGGCACTGGACGCGATCGCTGACCAGGCCATCCACCGCGGTACCGGCGCCCGCGGCCTGCGCGCCATCATGGAGGAAGTCCTGCTGCCGGTCATGTATGACATCCCCAGCCGCGACGACGTCGCCAAGGTGGTTGTCACCAAGGAGACCGTGCAGGACAACGTGCTGCCGACGATCGTGCCGCGTAAGCCCTCACGTACCGAGCGACGCGACAAGAGCGCGTAGTTGCGACGCCGGTTCCTGGTACCTGACCGACTCTGCTGAGTCACACGCGTCGAGATATGTCAGAGCCGAACCACGACAAAGCGGCCGCTGATGCCAAGGCGCGTGTGCGCGCTGCCCATGACACGGTAACCAAGGCGGTATTCCTGCAAACCCACGCCGACGGTGGCAATGACCCGGTCGCGGTGACAGCGGTCGCTGCCAACGCCCGATTGTCGATGTCGGCAGGAGCCGCATACCTCCTCGCCCGGTTGGATCCGGCCACCCCGCCTGCGCTGGCGGCGGCGGTTCACTCCTTCGCCGAACTGTTAGAGGACATCGCGATGAATTCTCTGGCCGGTGTCGCCAACGAGGATCCGGTGCAGGCTGCCCGACTACGTGACGCTGATGTCGCCAGCTCGCGGATTGCCAAGCTGTGTAAGTGAGGGCTTGTAACTAAGAAGGTCGCCCCGGGCGCAAACACCGGGGCGACCTTCGTTACTGGTATCCGTCAGACGTTGCCGGAGGAGCCGCCCGGGCTACCGCCGCCTCCGGCCTGACCTCCTGGGTGCCCGGCGTCTCCGCCGTTGCCTCCGGCAGCTGTGCCTCCGGTGGTATGGCCGTCGCCGCCGGTGCCGCCTGTGCCGCCGGTGCCGCCGAGGACGCCGCCGGTGTTACCGCCAGCTCCGCCCTTACCGCCTTGACCAACGGTGCCGACCCCAACGGAAGTGCCCTCGCCGCCCTTTCCGCCGTCGCCGCCACTACCGACGACGAGCCCGCCGGTTCCGCCGGTGCCGCCCTTTCCGCCGTTGCCGCTGCCGAAGCCGATGGCTGTTCCGTTGCCGCCCTTTCCGCCGTCGCCGCCGTTGCCGACAACCGAGCCGCCGTTGCCGCTGCTGCCGCCGGCCCCGCCGGTTGCTTGGAACGCACCGGTGGCGTCGCCGCCGGCCCCGCCGTTGCCGCTGTTGCCGAGCAGCCCGGTGTTGCCGCTGTTGCCTCCGGCGCCGCCGGTGCCGCCGAACACACCGTTACCGTCGCCGCCGCCGCCGCCGTTGCCGCTGTTGCCGACCAGCCCGCTATTACCGCCCGCGCCGCCCGCTCCACCGGCGCCGGTGAGTCCATTCGAGTCAGCGCCGTTGCCGCCTGCGCCGCCGCTACCGTAGACCGATCCACCGTTGCCGCCTCCCCCGCCGTTGAAGGTCGAGCCGAGCAGGTTTGAGGCAGCGTTGCCGCCGGCTCCACCGTCGCCGCCCAGCCCTGCGTTGCCTCCGGCGCCGCCGTTACCGCCCAACAGGCCGCCGCCGTCTCCGCCGTCGCCACCGTTACCGAGGAGTCCGCCGTGGCCGCCGGTACCGCCGTCCCCGCCTATTGCTCCGCCGTTGCCCGCGTTGCCGCCGTTGCCGAGACCCTGGGCGTTTCCGCCGTTGCCGCCCTTTCCGCCCAGCAGGCTGCTGCCGCCGTCGCCGCCGCTGCCGACCAACAACCCGCCGTTGCCGCCATTGCCGCCGGTGAGGCCGAGCGCCAGGCCTGCGATGCTGCCGTTGCCGCCATTGCCGACCAGGCCGGCATTACCACCGTTGGCGAAGAGGCTGTTGCCGCCGCTGCCGAACAACAGTCCACCGTTGCCGCCGTTTTGACCGGGCAACAAACCGTCCGCGCCGCTGCCGATCAGCAAGCCGCCGTTCATGCCGGGAAGGAACCCGTTACCGATCAGGCCACCCGTGAAGATGAGCGTCAGCGGGTTACTGAGGATCGGCGCCATAATCGCGTTGCCGATCGAAATGCCCAATTGACTCGCGCCAACGGCTGCGTTGGTTCCAGCGTGGAGACCGCCGATCGCGGTCTGGGTGGTGCCACCCAACAGATCACAGAAAATGCCGTCGCAGGGCGCCGCCGACGCGGTTCCTACACCCACACCCCCGACCAGTGCGGCGCTGCCCAGACCTCCGACCAGACCGGCGGTCACCGCGGTGCCCAGGATCGCAGTGCCCAAGGCCCGCTTGGCGGCCTTCCGTCGAGGTGATTTTGTCTGACCCATGATTGTGAAGCCCTCCCTCGAGTGGCTTTGCGGAACCAGATCTGTGAGAAAGATAACAGTTAGCTATCTAAATGCGCAGGTGAATCTGGTATATGCCGCCGAGCCGAATTCACGAGCTGCTTACCTGGTGCGTTACGCGATAACGGCAAGGGTTGCTAGATTTACTGCATTCTTCGCTAGTGCAAATCAATATGCCTGCATACTTGACTGCGAAATTAGCTGACGGGTTATGTCGCTTGGGCTTTTGATGACAAATCCGGCGACACACTGTCGTGCCCGGACGATTCCGCACACTCGGTGTCAGCATCCGTGGTTTGGCCGCGATGACGCCGAACCAACCGTGCCGTGTCGGGCGCGGCCGTCAACACCCCGCATAGCGATGCCGCCAGGCCCCAGATCAAGAAGGCCGCTACCGCGACGAACTGCAGCTCGGTAACCATGACTCAAGGCTTGTCCGAATGCGTGCGGTACACACGAGTAGCCGACTACGCGACTTTTCGGACTCGTATCGCACCTCGGGCCGGGGCGCGATAGGTGGGCGGCCGAACGGATCGGCACACCCGCTCATCGGTGCACCGCCGCGCTGTGCTCACCGATGACCTCGTCGACGAGCGCCGCGATTTCGGCCACACCATCGCGCCGGGCGAATGCGGTCTCGAGAGTTCGAGCGGCGGCCAGGTAGCGGCCGTCGCCGAGCACCTCGCGGACTGCGGCACGCACCGCGCCCGCGGTCGGCGCACCGGTGCGCAGATTGATACCCGTCCCCGACCACGCCACTCGAGCGGCCACCTCGGGTTTGTCTTCCGTGTTGCCCGCGACGACCAGCGGCACGCCAGAAGCTAGCGCGCGCTGTACCGCGCCATAGCCGCCGTTGGTGACCATGACGTCGACCTTCGGCAATAGCACCTCGTGTGGAATGTATTCAGCGACATAGGTATTCAGTGGCACCGCCACCTTGAGTGTCGACACGTCATGGCCGCCGGTGGTGGCAACCACAATGACGTCCTCGCCTCCGAGCGCGTTGATCGTCGGCTCAAGCAGCCGGCCCAGATCGGCGTTGTCGATGGTGCCCTGGGTGACGTGCACGACGGGTCGATCACCGTCGAGTTCCGACCACCACGGCGGCAGCCGGAAACCCTCCGACGGCCGTTGATGCACCGCGCCGACGTAACGCACATTGGTAGGCAGATCGCTGCGCGGATAGTCGAATTCCGGAACGGTCGGGGAGATGTAGCGGTCGGCCAGCAGCCCGGAATCCAGAAGGAACATGGGCAGCTGACGGCTGTTCAATCGGTCCAGTAGGTAGTTCGCGGCGTTCTGCGACTGGCGCAACAGCACCCTTTGTGACAACACGTTCAACGCGCGATTGCGAACGCGCCCCCGCATGGTCGACGACGGCTGCAGGTCCAACCGGACGATGTCGAAGTTCACTCGCCTGATGCCCGAGGTGTCGGCGCGGCCGGGCAGGTCGATGTCCAGGCGGGTCATGTCGAAGTCGGCCTCGGCGGGTATCGCGTGCGGGGTGGCGCCGACGGCGCGGATCTTGCCTGCGTGGTCGGGCGAGCTCAGGACGGTGACGCGATCGCCGCGGTCGACGAGACCCTGCGCGACGTTCAGCAGGGGTCCGACGTGGCCGAGCGGAGACAGCGCGGCAATGAGAATTTCTGGCATGGGCTCGATGCTCGGCGAATGGCCGCAGTCAAGCTTGGAGGTTCTGTGGAGATCGAGTGGAGATTGCAGGTAGAGGGGCCGGGAGGCTTACCTGGCGGATAGGAAACCGTTCCCTTTGTGGAGCGGAATCTCGCTTCCCGACGATTACGGAACCCCTACCTGATCAATGAGTATTTCCGTCATGACCACAGGAAGCACGGCCCACACCGAACGGACGGTTACCGTCCGCGACGGCGTGCGACTTGCGGTCCGCGACCAAGGGCCCGTCGACGCCGAGGCCACCGTCGTGCTCCTGCACGGACTCTGCCTCGAGCAGGGATCGTGGGCAGGCCAGATCCGTCAGCTGACCCGGCGGTGGGGCGCTCGAATCCGGATCATCAGCTTTGACCACCGAGGCCACGGCAGGTCGGATACGGCCCCGACGCACACCTATGTCATCGAGCAGCTCGCCGCCGACCTTGCCGACGTCCTGTCAGCGCTCGACGTGACCGGTCCGCTCACCCTCGTGGGCCACTCGATGGGCGGGATGGTCGCCCTCGCCTACCTAGGTCGGCCCCCGGCTGACCGACCTGTGCAGCCGCACGGAGTCGTCCTCGTCGCCACTGCGGCCGGTCGTCTCGCGGAGCGTGGTGTGGCTCGACTCCTGGCCAGTCCCGCTACGGACGTACTGTGCAAGTTCGCGACTCGCGCGCCTCATCGCGCTGTTCGCCTGCTTACCAAGCCCGTGCGCGCCGCCCTGGCGTTCCCGGTCGGCGACCAAGCCCGCGCCATACTGGCGACGCTGTTCGAGACGGCCATGACCGCGGCGTCCCTCACCACCGCCGTCGGCTTCCTGCCAAGCCTGCGGTCCTACGACCAATACTCCACGCTGGCCGCCATTCGCGCCCGGACGACCATCATCAGCGGCGGAGCCGACCTCCTGACCCCGCCGTCCCACTCCCACGACCTGGCCGACGCCATCCCCGGCGCCACACACGTGCATATCCCCACCGCCGGGCACATGCTTCCTCACGAGGCCTCCCACGAAGTCACGGACGCCATCAGCCGCACGGTCGCCACGGGCATCGGCCCCGACCCGGAACCTACAGCGCCGGTTTATCCTCTCGGACAACGGTATTCAGTGCTCGCGAAGGCAGCATGACCGCGGCCTAGCGCTTGATGCGATCCGGCCGTGTGTAGATGTTCATCGAGTCGCCCCGCAGGAACGCCACCAGGGTGAGCCCGGACTGGCTGGCCAGGTCGACGGCCAGCGACGATGGCGCCGACACGGCGGCCAGCACGGGTATGCCCGCCATCACCGCCTTCTGGGTGAGTTCGAACGACGCCCGCCCGCTGACCAGCAGCACGGTTGCCGTCAGCGGTACGCGGTCGGCTTCGAGCGCCCAGCCGATGACCTTGTCGACGGCGTTGTGGCGTCCGATATCTTCGCGGACCGCCAGTGTGGTGCCGTCGACCCCGAACAGCGCCGCACCGTGCAGTCCGCCGGTGCTGGCGAACACCTTCTGCGCGTCACGCAGTTTCTCAGGCATCGCCGACAGTGTCTCCGCGGCGACCAGCGACGGGTCGTCGCCGGGACCGTGCTTACTGATCAGTCGCACCGCGTCCAGTGACGCCTTGCCGCACACCCCGCACGACGACGTCGTGTAGAAGTTGCGGGTCACGTCAACGTCGGGCATCGCGACGCCGGGGGCGAGCGTCACATCGAGCACGTTGTATGTGTTGAGATTGTCGGCACCTGCGCCCTTGCAGTACCGCACGGTCAGCACGTCGTCACGGCTGCTGATCACGCCCTCGGTGAGTAGGAAGCCTTGCGCCAGTTCGATATCCGATCCCGGTGTGCGCATGGTGACGGTGATCGGCTTGCCGTTGACCCGGATCTCCAGCGGCTCCTCGACAACAAGCGTCTCCGGCCGCGCGACCACGTCGTCGGCGGTCACGTGCTGCACCCGACGCCGGGCCGTCACTCTTCCCATCTAGCCGCGCTCCATCCTGATCACAATGGCCTTCGACACCGGCGTATTGGACCTCGCAGCGGTGTGATCCAGCGGCACAAGGGGATTGGTCTCCGGATAATAGGCCGCGGCGTTGCCAACCGGCGTCGAGTAACCGACCACCTTGAAGTCCTTGGCGCGACGCTCCTGGAGTTGGCCATCACCGTTGGTGAATTCGGATACCAGGTCGACGCGGTCGCCGTCGGAAAGCCCGAAGCGTTCGATGTCGGCAGGGTTGACGAACACCACCCGGCGGCCGCCCTTGACGCCGCGGTAACGGTCGTCGAGGCCGTAGATGGTGGTGTTGTACTGGTCGTGGCTGCGCATCGTCTGCAATATCAGCCGACCTTGCGGCACCGGCACCCACTGCAGCGGGTCGTTCGTGAAATTGGCTCTGCCTGTGCTGGTGGGGAATTCACGCGCATCCCGAGGGCCGTGTGGCAGCTGGAAACCGTCGGGTGCGCGCACTCTGCGGTTGTAGTCGTCACAACCCGGCACGACGGCTGCGATCGCATCGCGGATGGTGTCGTAGTCGTCGTTGAACTGCTCCCACGGCACCGGGTGATCCGGCCCGAGCAGGGTGCGCGCCAACTGGCAGACGATCGCGACCTCGCTGCGCACCTGATCGTTGGGAGGGTGCAGGCTGCCCCGCGAAAGATGCACCATCGACATCGAATCCTCCACCGACACCTGCTGTTTGGCACCGTTTTGGATATCGCGGTCGGTTCGTCCCAACGACGGCAGGATCAACGCCGTCGCGCCGTGGACCAAGTGGCTGCGGTTCAGCTTGGTCGAAACCTGAACCGTCAGCGAGCAGCTGCGCAACGCGGCCTCGGTGACCGCGGTATCCGGCGTGGCCGTCGCGAAGTTACCGCCCATGCCCATGAACACTTTGGCGCGTCCGTCACGCATGGCCCTGATGGCGTCGACGGTGTCAAGGCCGTGTTCGCGTGGGCTGACGATGCCGAACCGGTCGTCAAGCGCGGCAAGGAATTTCTCGGGCATCTTCTCCCAGATGCCCATCGTCCGGTCGCCCTGCACGTTGGAATGACCGCGCACCGGGCACAAACCCGCGCCGGGCTTGCCGATCATGCCGCGCATCAGCAACAGATTGCTGACCTCCGAGATCGTCGGTACTGCGTGCCGGTGCTGTGTCAGCCCCATCGCCCAACAGACGATCGTGCGCTGCGAGGCCATCATCATGTTGGCCACCAGCTCGAGTTGGGCCCGATCGATCCCGGTGGCCGCCAGCACCGTTTCGATGTCGACCGCCCGCGTCCGAGCCTGGTATTCGTCGAAGCCTGCGCAATGCGCGGCGATGAACTCGCGGTCGAGCACCGTGCCGGGTGCGGCGTCGTCAGCCTCCAGCAGCAGCCTGCCCAGCCCGGCGAACAACGCCATGTCCCCGCCGAGTCGGATCTGCACGAACTCGTCGGCGATCGGGACACCGTGCCCGACCACGCCGCGCACCTTTTGCGGGTCCTTGAACCGGATCAATCCGGCCTCCGGCAGCGGATTGACCGCGATGATCTTGGCGCCGTTGGCCTTGGCCTTCTCCAGCACCGACAACATCCGCGGATGGTTGGTGCCCGGGTTCTGGCCGGCGATGACGATGAGGTCGGCCAACGTGATGTCCTCGACGGTGACCGAGCCCTTGCCGATCCCGATCGCCTCGGTCAACGCCGTACCCGAGGACTCGTGGCACATGTTGGAACAGTCCGGCAGGTTGTTGGTCCCGAAGCTGCGCACCAACAGCTGATACAGAAACGCCGCCTCATTGCTGGTGCGCCCCGAGGTGTAGAACAACGCCTCGTTCGGGCTGTCCAAGGCCCGTAGTTCCTCTGCGATCAACCGGTAGGCGTCGTCCCAGTCGATGGCGCGGTAGTGGTCGTCGCCCGCGCGCAGCACGACCGGTTGGGTGAGCCGGCCCTGCTGCGACAGCCAGTACTCAGGCCTGCCCTCCAGGTCGGCGATCGAATGCCGCGCGAAGAACTCGGGCGTGACCACGCGCGTGGTGGCTTCCTCGGCGACGGCCTTGGCCCCGTTCTCGCAGAACTCGGCCAGCTTGCGGCCACCGTGCTCCTCAGGCCACGCACAACCAGGGCAATCGAAGCCGTGCCGCTGATTCAGCCGGGCCAGCGCAGCGGCCGTCCGCGCCGCACCCATCGACTGCAGCCCACGCTGCAGCGACACCATGACGGCCTTGACGCCTGCCGCCTCATGCTTTGGACCTGCGACGGTGACCGCATGCTCGTCGTAGCCAGCGTCGATGTCGCGGTCGGGGTGGTGGCGGGTGCCCATATGCCCAGCCTAGGACGTTCGGTGAGCCCAGCGCGCCGACCTCACATTCTGTCGGTCACACGCACGTAACAAGTTTGCTATCGAAGGTTTCTACTGTTGGCCGGTCACCGTTCGCAAAGGGTGCGGGCGATCGCAGCGATAGGAACTCCATTGAGCGGAAATGCAGTGCGTCTGCAGGCGATCAACAACGTCGAGGCGTACGTGCCTCCGGCCATCAGCTTCGATCCGGGCGAGGCGCCGGGCGAGATTTTCGGTTCAAACGTCTTCACCAAGGCCGAGATGCAGCTGCGGCTGCCGAAAGCGGTATTCAAGTCGGTGGTGGCCACCATCGAGAAGGGCGCCGTACTCGACCCCGCGGTAGCCGACTCCGTCGCCTCGGCGATGAAGGACTGGGCGCTGTCGAAGGGAGCGACGCACTACGCACACGTCTTCTACCCGATGACCGGGCTGACCGCCGAGAAGCACGATAGCTTCCTTGAGCCTGTCTCGGACGGCGAGACGCTAGCCGAGTTCGCGGGCAAGACCCTGATCCAGGGCGAGCCCGACGCATCCAGCTTTCCGTCCGGTGGTCTGCGCAGCACCTTCGAGGCTCGCGGTTACACCGGGTGGGATGTCACAAGCCCGGCGTACATCCTGGAGAACCCGAACGGCAACACGCTATGCATCCCAACGGTTTTCGTGTCGATGACCGGTGAGGCGCTGGACTACAAGACGCCCCTTTTGCGCAGCCAGCAAGCGATGGGCGCCCACGCCGAGCGGATCCTGAAGCTGTTCGGCCACGACAACCTGGAGAAGATCGTCGCGTTCTGCGGGCCCGAGCAGGAGTACTTTCTGGTCGACCGCCACTTCTTCCTGGCCCGTCCCGATCTGGTCAACGCCGGTCGCACGCTCTTTGGGGCCAAGCCGCCGAAGGGGCAGGAGTTCGACGACCACTACTTCGGTGCGATCCCCGAACGGGTGCTCGGTTTCATGATGGATACCGAACGTGAGCTGTTCAAGCTCGGCATCCCCGCCAAGACCCGCCACAACGAGGTCGCGCCGGGCCAGTTCGAGATCGCCCCGATGTTCGAGCGTGGCAACATCGCCTCAGACCACCAGCAGCTGCTGATGACCGTCTTCAAGACGATCGCCAAGAAGCACGGCATGGAGTGCCTGTTCCACGAGAAGCCGTTCGCGGGCGTCAATGGGTCGGGCAAACACGTCAACTTCTCGCTGGGCAACGGCGAGCTGGGCTCCCTGCTGGTGCCCGGTGACACGCCGCATGAGAACGCCCAATTTTTGGTGTTCTGTGCGGCAGTGATCCGCGCCGTGCATAAGTACGCGGGCCTGCTGCGGGTTTCGGTGGCCTCGGCCACCAACGACCACCGCCTCGGCGCCAACGAGGCTCCGCCGGCGATCATCTCCATCTTCCTCGGCGACCAACTGGCCGACGTGTTCGAGCAGATTGCCAAGGGTGCGGCGACTTCGTCAAAGGGCAAGGGCACCATGATTATCGGTGTCGACACCTTGCCGGTACTGCCGACCGATCCTGGCGACCGCAACCGCACCAGTCCGTTCGCGTTCACCGGCAACCGGTTCGAGTTCCGGGCGCCTGGCTCGGGTCAGACAGTTGCGGTGCCGATGGTCATGCTCAACACGATCATGGCCGAGGCGCTGGATTACATGGCCACCATTCTGGAGAAGGCCGTCGAGGATGGCGAGGACTTCGACGAGGCCGTCCAGAAGCTGTTGACCGACATCATCACCGAGCACGGCGCGGTGGTGTTCAACGGTGACGGATACTCGGAGAACTGGCAGATCGAGGCCGCCGAGCGAGGCCTGCCGAACCTGAAGACCACGCTGGACGCGCTGCCCGAGCTGATCAAGCCCGAGTCCGTCGAGCTGTTCGAGAAGTACAGCGTGTTCAGCGAGCGGGAACTGCACAGCCGCTACGAGGTCCGCCTGGAGATGTACGCGCTGACCATCGGTGTCGAGGCCAAACTGGCGCTCGAACTGGGGTCGACGGTGATCCTGCCCGCGGCGGTCCGCTATCAGACCGAGTTGGCGCAGAACGTCGCCGCGCTGAAGAAGGCGGGTGTGGCGCCGGACATGACGATGCTGGAGGCCGTCAGCACACCGATCTCAGAGTTGACCGCCGCGCTGGCGGCGTTAAAGGCGGGCCTGGCCGAACACGGTGGTGACTCCGCCGCCGAGGAAGCCACGCACGCGCAGAGCCTGTTGCCGAAGATGAATGCGGTGCGGGCCGCCGCCGACACGCTGGAAGCCATTGTGGCCGACGACCTCTGGCCGCTACCCACTTATCAGGAGATGCTGTACATCCTCTGAGTAGACGTCGTCGAGTGTGGGGGTCAGACCCGAGCCACTCGGGCACTGGTAAACCGCAGCCCCCACACTCGACGATCCATGCCACAACTACCGCGAGCGTGCGTGTTTGCACACCGACACGCCGAGATTCGCGGGCATTTCTCGCACACTCGCGGGCCGCGAGCGTTACAGCACTGCCGGTGTTGACGCCGCCGCCAGCTTGAGGGCGTGCGCCACCGGCAGCGTGCGAAAGGACGCCGAGAGGATCTCGATACCCCACGGACCGTCGAAACCCTTGTCGCGGAGGAGTGCCACCAAGCCGCGAAGATCGAATGAGCCGTCGCCGCAGAGCAACCGGTGGTTGAGGGTGTCCTCGAAGAGGTTGCCGACGACCTCTGCAGCGGCGTCGTCGAGCTCGACGCCGAAGATCATCTCGGGCGTCAGCGAATTGCGTAGCTCTTCCAGTGAGGCGTCGGCGCGGAACACATGCCAGGCGTCTATCAGCAGGCCGACCGCGGGATGATCGGCAGCCGTGACGATCTCGGCTCCCATCGGGACGCTGGAGATGATCGAGAACGGCATAACCTCGATTGCCACCCTGGTCCCGTGGCCCGCTGCCTGATCGGCGAGCTCCCGCAGCGGGGCGATCAGCGACTCCGGATGTGTTGTGCGAGGCCCTAGGTCGGAGCCGATCTTGATGAATGTGGGCGCGAGGACGTCGGCCGCCTCGAACAACAGGTCGCGGACATCGTAGGTGTGGCCCGACTCGCCGCGGGGGATCCACCATCGCTCCAGCAGTTCGATCTCGACATGAGTCAGCCCGGCATCGGCAATCAAGCCGCGCAGTCCGGCGAAGCCGATTGATGCGCGGATCGCGGCCAGGTCGTCGGCGATCAGCCCGAGGCCGACGAAGCCGGCCGCTGCCACTGCGGCGACGCGTTCCCCGATCGGAACGGGACTGGTCGCCGGTACGCGCATGGGGGAGGTGTCACCGGCGCTGGTCCACGCCGTCGCTACCAGTCCAGCCATGTCATGCCTGCCTTTCGCAGCGAGCGTGCGCAAAGTGTCACCCGTGGGCGGCGTGTCGGGGTACAGACACGCACGCTCGCGGTAGTAGGCTAGGCGTTTTGGGGGAAGCCGAGTTCGATGCCGCCGTGGCTTGGGTCGAGCCAGCGGCTGGTGATGGCCTTCTGGCGGGTGAAGAACTGCACACCGTCCATGCCGTGTGCATGGCTGTCACCGAACAACGAGGCCTTCCAGCCGCCGAAGCTGTAGTAAGCCATCGGCACAGGGATGGGCACGTTGATGCCAACCATGCCGACCTGCACCTCGTTCTGGAACCGCCGGGCGGCGCCGCCGTCGTTGGTGAAGATCGCAGTGCCGTTGCCATACGGGTTGTCGTTGATCAGTTGCAAAGCCTCGTCGTAGGTTTCGACGCGGATCACGGAGAGCACGGGTCCGAAGATCTCGTCGGTGTAGACGCTCATCTCGGGGGTGACGTGGTCGATCAGCGTGGGCCCGAGCCAGAATCCATCCTGCCCGCCGTTCGCCTGCACATTCCGACCGTCGACGACGATTTTGGCGCCGTCGGTTTCGCCTGCGTCGATGTAGGACGCGACCTTGTCGCGATGGGCCTTGGTGACCAGGGGGCCCATGTCCGAATCCTTCGTGCCATCACCGATCTTCAAGGGCGCGGTGCGCTCGGCGATCTTGGCGACCAGGTCGTCGGCGATCGGCCCGACGGCCACACACGCCGAGATGGCCATGCAGCGTTCGCCCGCCGAGCCGAAGCCGGCGTTGACCATGGCGTCGGCGGCCAAATCGAGGTCGGCGTCGGGCAGGATCACCGCGTGATTCTTGGCCCCGCCCAGGGCCTGCACACGCTTGTCGTGGGCGGTACCGGTGGCGTACACGTATTGGGCGATAGGCGTGGATCCGACGAAGCTCACGGACTTGACGGCCTTGTTCGTCAGCAGTTCGTCGACAGCGGTTTTGTCGCCCTGCAAAACGTTGAACACGCCGGGCGGCAGCCCGGCCTCGGCCCACAGCTTCGCGATCCACAGCGACGCGGTCGGGTCCTTCTCCGACGGTTTCAGCACGACGGTGTTGCCGGTCGCGATGGCGATCGGGAAGAACCACATGGGCACCATGGCGGGAAAGTTGAACGGACTTATCACGCCGACGACGCCGAGCGGTTGGCGGATCGAATACACGTCGACCTTGGTCGAGGCGTTCTCGGTGAAGCCACCCTTGAGCAGATGCGGTATGCCGCAGGCGAACTCGACGACCTCCTGACCTCGGCTGACCTCGCCAAGCGCGTCGGAGACCACCTTGCCGTGCTCGCTGGTGATGATCTCAGCCAGTTCACCCTTGCGGGCGTTGAGCAGCTCGCGGAATGCGAAGAGGATCTGGGTGCGTTTGGCCAGCGAGGTGTCCCGCCACGACGGGAACGCCGCGGCAGCCGCGTCGATCACCGCGCGGGCGTCCTCCACACCGGCCAACGCCACCTGCCCGGTCACCTCACCCGTCGCCGGATTAGTCACAGGAGCGGTGGCGTCACTGTTGCCTGTGTAGGCCTTGTTGTTCATCCAATGCGAAATCGTGTTGCTCATCGTCACTTTCCATACTTCGAGATGTAGTCGGACATGGTCGCCAGTTGGTTGCGCGAGACTTCTTCGGCGTTCTCGTCCTCGGCGAAAACGGATGACACCATGACGGTGTCGGGTCGGTCGTAGAACCCGATTTCGGC
>NZ_QJJU01000044.1 GCF_003201655.1 Mycolicibacterium moriokaense | reverse complement strand
GGGCGAGTCCCGGGATCGTCAACCGAACAAACCTGAACACCAGGGGGTCAATTTTCAACCGTCGAAAAGGGGTCAATATTCGACCGCCGTTGACATCGACGACATCCGCGCGCGGGAAGCGATACGCGCGGGTGAACTCGCGACGCAGGGACATCTCAAGCGGCTGTGGCGTCCACCGGTCGCACCCGGCGAATGGCGAACATTTGGCCTGTTCGGCGCTGACGACAACAGCCAATTGGACGAGGTCTTGGCGTCGATGCCGCTGCATGTCTGGCGCACCGACGCGGTCACACCGCTCTCGCCCCACCCAAACGACCCAGTTGCGTCCCTTGGTCGCGAACGCGTTGAGTTTCTGACGACCCTTACCCTCACGGTTCCGGAGGGGACAGTGCAGGACACCGTCGACGACCTGAAGGCTCGCGAGACCGTTCGCACCCGCGAGCTGGCTGAGCAAGGACGCCTCATCCGCCTCTGGACGCCGCCCAACCAACCCGGCCAGTGGCGCACATTGGGGCTCTGGAGCGCGCGTGAAGAGGCAGACCTGAATGCGACGCTGGAATCGCTGCCGCTCTATCAGTGGATGACGGTTGAAGCGACGCCTTTGACGCCGCATCCCAGTGACCCGGTCAGGGGTACGCGAGCATGAGCTACACCGTGGATGCACTGGCCGACTTTGTGGTCGCGGCCGAGCCTGCTCACCTGCCCGGCGAAGCGCTAATGCTATTGCGGCGCAATGTTCTTGACAGCGTCGGCTGCGCGATCGCGGCACTCGATGGAGAGACGGTCCGTCTGGTGCGTGACCAGGTCGAGTCTGTGGGCGGCCAGCCCCGAGCTTCATTGATCGGCGGCGGTAGGTCAAGTGTCGATCAGGCCGCGTTGTTCAACTCGGTCGCCGTCCGCTACGTGGATCTGCTTGACACGTATCTAACGCCAGGCGGTCTGTGTCACCCGGCCGACAACTTCGGCGCAATGTTGGCCGTATCAGAGAGTGTCGGGGCCAGTGGTGCCGAATTTCTGATAGGACTTGCGGTCGCTTACGAGGTGCAGTCCCGCTTCTCGGCATCGGTGCCTGTGATGGCACACGGGCTCAACCACGCACTGCAACTGGCGATCTCGGTCGCTGCCGGCGCCGCCAAGCTACTTCACCTGACCGCTGAGCAGACCGCCAACGCCATCGCGATCGCGGCGGCGGACAATGTCTCGCTCGCGGCCATACACTCTGAGCCGGTGTCGAACTGGAAGGGCATCTCGCCCGGCATCACCGCGCAGCGTGCCGTGTATACGACTGGTTTGGCGCAGCACGGCATCACAGGCCCGCGCGGAATCTTCGAGGGCCCCAACGGTCTTGAGCGGCTCTTCGGCCAGTCCATCGATCTGCGGCTCGACGACCCCACCCTGGGTGTGGTCAGGGAGACGTACCTGAAGAAGTACTGCGCGCTGATCCACGGGCAGGCTCCGATAGAAACCGTGCTCACACTTGCCGGCGAGCGCGGCGTCCAGCATGGCGATATCGCGTCCGTCGAGGTTGAGGTGTTTCAAACCGCCTACGACATCGCCGGTGGCGGCAGTTTCGGAAGCAAGGACGCCCCTGCTACCAAGGAGCAGGCCGACTACAACTTGAAATACCTGTTGGCCGCCGGGCTCATCGACGGACAGGTTGGACCTGAACAACTCCAGGCCGAGCGCATCCGTAGACCCGATGTCCGTGAGTTGCTCAATCGCATCAGCATTCGCCCGGACGCGGCGCTTACCGCCCGCTATCCGGAGGCGACGCCCGTTCGAATCACCATCAAGCTGCGCAACGGTCAGCAGATATCTCGCGAACAGGAGGACTTCGAAGGTGCGCGGAGCCGGCCCTTCACCTGGGACCGCACCGTCGAGAAATTCGATTGGCTTGCTGAGCAATACGCTGACGACGGCCTTCGGGCCGCGATCGTCGACACCGTCGGACATCTCGACGAAGTCCCGGTCTCGGAGCTCACGGGGTTACTCGCAAAGGTCAGTCCAGAACGGCGGTCGACCGCCGACGGTGCTTGACGTGGCGCCGAGGACCCGTCACGGTGGTCGCAATGAGCGTGCTGAGAACTCCTGACGAGCGATTCGCGAACCTGCCGAGGTATCCGTTCACACCCAACTACGTCGAGGTCGAGACGGAGGGCATCCCCGCGCTGAGGATGCACTACGTGGATGCCGGCCCGGCGGATGCGCCGACCGTCGTGCTCGTCCACGGGCAACCCACGTGGTCGTTTCTCTACCGCGAGGTGATCCACACGCTCACGGACGCCGGGCTGAGAGTCATTGCACCCGACCACATCGGCTTCGGCCGTTCAGACAAGCTGACCGAGCGCACGGACTACACCTTCGCCCGCCACATCGATTGGCTGCACGGCCTGATCACCGGGTTGGACCTTCAAGGCGTCACGCTCGTGGTGCAGGATTGGGGCGGTCCGATCGGGTTGAGCGTTCTTGCCCGCGACCCAGACCGGTTCGCGCGCGTCGTCGCGACCAACACCATCCTGCACACGAGCGACCCGGCGCTGGCCGGTGCTCTTGAGTGGGCGAACCACGGTGTCGACGGCGGCCGAGTCATGTTGCAGGAGGCACTCGTTGACTACGTGGCCTTCTATCAGCGGTCGCCGGACATCGTCGCGAGCTTCTTCTTGAATGCGGTGGCGGGCCCTCTGTCCGACGATGTGCTCGCGGCCTACGACGCTCCGTTCCCCGACAAGTCGTACAAGGCCGGTCTGCGACAGCTCACCGCGCTCGTCCCACTCACCCGCAACGATCCTGGCGCTGCGATCGGGCGAGCCACGATGGCCGCGCTTGAGCAATGGCAACGACCATTCCTGACCGCGTACTCAGACGGGGATCCCCCAACGCGAGGGTGGGACAAGGTATTTCAGGAACGCATCCCCGGCGCCCGAGGCCAGAACCACACGACGGTGACCGGTGCCGCTCACTTCATCCAAGAACAGATGGGTCCCGAGCTAGGGCACATCATCGCCGAATTCATCGGCGCCACTAGTTGACTCAAAGACTGCCGAGATCATCGGGCACATCGACCGCGTACTCCCTGAGCACGTCGAGGGGCACGACTTCCAGGGTCTGCTCGTGGGTCGCGGCCAGCACCACAGGCGCGGCGGACCCGTCGCTGTGGGCCCGAAGCCAGTTCACCGCGGTGACGCACCATCGGTCGCCCGGCGTCAGTCCCGGGAACCGGTATTGCGGCATCGGGGTGGACAGGTCGTTGCCAATAGAGCGCTGGTGCTCAAGGAACTCCGCGGTCACGACGGCGCAGATGGTGTGCAGGCCGATGTCCTCGGGCCCGGTCGAGCAGCACCCATCGCGGTAGAAACCGGTCAGCGGCTCGGTGCCGCACGGTTCCAGCGGGCCGCCAAGCACATTCCGATCAGCCATTGGCCCATCATGCCCCGGCCCCGGGTTCGATGACCCACGATCCCTGGCGCAGCACGCCCGTCACGGCGAGGTCTGAGTCGAGCACCACCAAGTCGGCCGCAGCCCCTACGACGAGCCCCTCGTACGGCAGACCCAGCGCCCTGGCGGGGTTGATCGATGCCTGACGCACCGCAGCCGTCAGTGCCTCGTCGCGTGGAAGCCCGCTGTGGCCCACGGCGAATCTGAACGCCCGGTCCATGGTCGCCGTGCCGCCTGCGATGGTTTGCGTGCCTGCCACGCGGGCCACTCCGTCCGCGACGGTCACTGCCAACGGTCCCAGCCGATACTCGCCGTCTGCCATACCCGCAGCGGCCATGGCGTCGGTTATCAACGACACCCGGTCGGTACCCGCGCTGCGCGTGACATGACGGTAGATCGCCGGATCGACGTGCACCCCATCGGTGATCAGTTCGACAGTCACCCGGTCATCTTCCAGGAGCGCGACGATCGGGCCGGGCTCGCGACGGTCGATCGGACGCATCGCATTGAACAGATGGGTGCCCACCGTCGCGCCCGCCGCAATCGCCACCCGCGTCTGCTCATAGGTCGCCTCGGTGTGCCCGACGGCCGCCACCACGCCCGCATCGACGATCTGCTTGATCGCCGCGAGGGCACCATCGCGTTCGGGCGCGAGGGTGACCATCCGAATGGCCCCTCCTCCCGCATCGAGAATTCGGTCGATCTCGGCGGGGTCCGAGTCACGCATCAGAGATGGCTGGTGCGCCCCGCAGCGCGTGGTGGACAGCCAGGGACCTTCGAGATGGATACCGTCGATCAGGCCGGCACGAACCTCGTCGGCCAATCCCCTGACCTGGCGCAACAACTCGGCCGGGCCCGCGGTCACCAGGGAGGCGACCAGTGTGGTGGTGCCATGCTTGCGATGCAATGCCACGGCGGTGGCCGTCTCGGCGGCCGAAGCGGTGGAGAAGTTCGCGCCCCCTCCCCCGTGCAGATGCGTGTCGACGAAGCCAGGCACCACCGTCGCCGCACCGAGATCGCGATCCGCCCGCCGCGGCGGGGCGCCGGTGCCGATCGCGTCCACTGTGGTCTGCGAAACCTCAATCCAACCGGGCCGCAACAGTTCTCGTCCGGTGCAAAACGTGTCAACCGTCAACAGCATTCAGATGCCCTGCCAATCCGGCTTGGACAGGTAGGTCTCGCGGTAGTAGTCGACCAGCTGAAGCCGACGGGCCGCACCGTCGTCGAGCAGCACCGTCACATGGGGGTGATGCTGCAGGATGCTCGCGGGCCACATCGCAGTCACCGGGCCTTCGACGAGATGATGAACCGCCTCGGCCTTGCCACGACCGGTCGCCACCAAGATCACATGCCGAGCGTCCATGATGGTCGCCAGTCCCTGGGTCAGGCAGTGCGTCGGCACCGATTCGACATCGCCGCCGAAGAAGCGGGCGTTGTCGACGCGCGTCTGCCTGGTCAGCGTCTTGATACGGGTGCGGGACGCCAGCGACGACCCCGGCTCGTTGAATGCGATATGGCCGTCGGTGCCGATCCCGAGGATCTGCAGATCGACGCAGCCCGCCTCGCGGATTGCGTCTTCGTACGCTTCACATGCGGCGGGGATGTCGGCGGCCAGACCGTCGGGGCCCTGGACCGCGCAGGGAGCGAAGTCGACCCGGGACACGAATGCCGTGTCGATGACGTTTCGGTACCGCTGCGGATGATCGGCGGGCAGGCCAACGTATTCGTCAAGGGTGAAACCGCGGGCCTGCCGAAACGAGGCGAGCCCGGCATCGCAACGTGCCGCAAGTTCGTCGTACGTCGCCAGCGGCGACGATCCGGTGGCCAAGCCCAGTACCGCGGCCGGTTTGCGATCGAGTAGCACGCCGATCGCATCGGCCGCGACGGCGCCAATCTCCCTGGCGTCCTGCAGGATGACGACTTCCATCTACTTGCTCGCGGTGAAAAGGCTTGCACCGGAGGCGATGTCCGCGCCCCTGCTGACCGCGTCGGACGGAATCACGTTCTCCGACACGCGTTCATCCATGACCACCACGGGGACAATAGGATTGAGCCCCTTTGCCTCGATCGACGGAACGTCATAGGTGATGATGACCTGGCCCGCGGTGACGTCATCGCCCTGACTGACGTGGGTCGTGAAACCTTCGCCTTTTAGCGCGACGGTATCCAGACCCAGGTGCACAAGCACGCCGACGCCATCCGGCGTGAGCACGATGTAGGCGTGCGGCATCAATTTCAGGAGCTTCCCGCTGACCGGAGCAACCGCGTCGATCACCCCGCGCGGAGGGTCGATTGCGGCACCGTAGCCGACCATGCCCGCCGAGAACACGGGGTCTGGGACGTCGGCGAGCAAAACCGCACGCCCTGCGACCGGGGCGAGAACTGACGTCTGGGTCATTGTCGTGACTCCTTTGCTCCTGCGCACCAACAATACGAGCGTCGGCGAAAGACGGTCTCACGTTCACATGTTCTCGTCTAAGCTTCCGCACAGCTTCGGCGCCGCGCGGCGTTTTTGCGGCAGAGGAGGGTCCCGAAAGTGAGCGACACGGCGAAAACTGAAGGGGTGCAGGAAAAGTCGGGCATGCGGATTCCCGGCTTCGCGCAGTTGCAGCGCCTGGGCAAGAGCCTCATGCTGCCGATTGCGGTGCTGCCCGCGGCCGGCATCCTGCTCCGGCTTGGCCAGGACGATCTGCTGGGCCGGATCAAGGCACCCGTCATCGGCCCGTTCTTCCAGGCGATGAGCGCCGCCGGTGGCGCGCTGTTCGACAACCTCGCGCTGCTCTTCGCTGTCGGTGTCGCCATCGGATTCGCCAGGAAGGCCGACGGCTCGACCGCCCTGGCCGCCGTCGTCGGTTACCTGGTGGTGCAACAAGTCTTCAAGACCATGTCGCCCGTCGTGCTGGCCGGAGTCGTCGACAAGGCAGGCGACCAAGCCCAGATCAACTACGGCGTGTTCGCCGGCATCGTGGTTGGTCTGGTCGCTGCGCTCCTGTTCGATCGCTACCACACCATCCAATTGCCCACTTACCTCGGATTCTTCGGTGGCAGGCGTTTCGTTCCGATTGCCGTGTCACTGGCGTGCCTGTTCCTCGCCTTCGCCATGAGCTACTTCTATCCGATCTTCAACGCCGGACTGAATCACCTCGGCGCGTTCATCGGCGGCTCCGGAGCAATCGGCGCGTTCGTCTACGGCTTCGTCAACCGCATGCTCATCCCGCTCGGACTTCACCACATCGTGAACTCGTACGTCTGGTTCCTCTACGGCAACTATCCCGGCGCCGACGGGAAGGTCATCCACGGCGACATCACGCGATTCACTGCAGGCGATCCGACGGGCGGCGCCTTCACGGCTGGCTTCTACCCGATCCTCATGTTCGGGCTGCCCGCTGCCGCGCTGGCGATGATCCACGTGGCCAACAAGAAACAAAAGAAGGTCGCGGTCGGCATCCTGTTGGCGGCGGCGCTGACCGCGTTCCTGACGGGGATCACCGAGCCCCTCGAATTCGCGTTCATGTTCGTGGCTTTCCCGCTGTACGTCATCCACGCGGTGCTGACGGGGCTGTCGCTGGCGATCGCATACCTGCTCGACATCCACCTGGGCTTCTCGTTCTCCGCCGGACTGGCTGACCTCGTTCTCTACGGAACTGCCCCGGCCGCCAAGAACATCCCGCTGCTCATCGGCATGGGCCTTGTGTTCTTCGTCGTGTACTACCTGTTGTTCCGGTTTGCGATCACGAAGTGGAACTTGAGAACTCCAGGACGGGAGCCGGAAACCGAATTCGAGGCTGAGGAGCAGGCGAACCTCGGCGAAGGTGCGGACTCCGCCACCGCGGTGGCTTCCGGCGGCGCAGCGACGGCGACGAAGACCGCGCCGGCCCGGGCCGACAGCAAGGCCGAGCAAGTCATCGCGGCGTTCGGCGGCCGGGAGAACCTCGTCAACGTCGACGCGTGCATCACGCGCCTGCGCATGGAGGTCGCAGACAAAGGCAAGGTGGATCAGGACCGTCTGAAGAGACTCGGTGCCGCGGGTGTCATCGAGGTCGGCAACAGTGTCCAGGCGGTCTTCGGCACAGATGCCGAGGCACTGAAGAACGACATCATCGAGATCCTCTAAAGGAGGAGTCGCCATGGCCACTTGGCTCATCACCGGCTGTTCGACCGGACTAGGCCGCGCCCTCGCCGAAGCCGTCATCGGCGCCGGCCACAACGCCGTCGTCACCGCGCGCGACGCCGCGAGGGTGGCCGACCTGGCCGACACCACGCCCGATCGAGTGCTCGCGGTTGCGCTTGACGTCACCGATGCCGATCAGGTCGCCTCGGCTGTGCAGCAGGCCCAAGAGCGGTTCGGCGGTGTCGATGTCCTGGTCAACAACGCCGGTTATGGATACCGCGCAGCCGTGGAGGAAGGTGGCGACGCCGACGTCCGCGCCCTGTTCGAGACGCACTTCTTCGGCACCGTCGCGATGATCAAAGCCGTCCTGCCCGGCATGCGGGCCCGTCGCTCGGGTGCCATCGTGAACATCTCCTCGATCGGCGTTCAGCTGACTCCGGTCGGGTCCGGCTACTACGCCGCGGCCAAAGCCGCCATCGAGGGAGTGAGCGGAGCGCTGCGCGGCGAGCTTGCCCCCCTTGGCATCTCGGTCACAACGGTTGAGCCGGGTGCGTTCCGCACGGACTTCGCAGGACGCTCACTGACGCAGTCGGCCACGGTCATCGACGATTACGCTGCTACCGCCGGACAGCGTCGCATCGAGAACGACACCATGGACGGTAACCAGGCCGGCGACCCCGCGAAGGCAGGCGCCGCGATCATCACGGCCGTCGAATCCAGTGAGCCGCCAGCTTTCCTGCTGCTCGGACCCGACGCCCTCGCCGCCTACCGCTACATCGCGGACACCCGCGCGAACGAAATCGCGCAATGGGAAAACCTCAGCGCCAGCACCAATTTCGACATGCCGTAAATGGTGAAGATCGGTGTGCAGATTCATCCGCAGAATTCGACGATGGCCGAACTGAGGGCGGGCTGGCAGGGTGTCGATGAGCTCGGCGTCGACAGCCTGTGGACGTGGGATCACTTCTTCCCGCCCCTCTACGGGGCTGCGGACGAATCGCACTTCGAGGGTTGGCAGATCCTGGCGGCGATGGCCGTGACGACGTCCAACGTGACCCAGATCGGCATGCTGGTGACAGGCTCGGGCTACCGCAATCCCGATCTGCTCGCCGACATGGCGCGCACACTCGATCACCTGTCCGGCGGGCGCGCCGTGCTTGGCATCGGATCGGGATGGATGGACAAGGACGAGATCGAGTACGGCTACCCGGTGCGCACACCGGGACAGCGACTTGATGCGCTCGCCGAGGCACTGCCACGCATTCGCCGCCGACTCGGCGTGCTCCAACCGGGACCCATGGGCCGCTTGCCGATCCTGATCGGCGGCAATGGTGAGCGACGAACCCTGCGTCTGGTCGCGCAATACGCGGATATGTGGAACGGGTACGGCGACGCCGAAACGATTCGCGCCAAGAACGACGTGATCGACCGGTGGTGCGCGGAATTGGGCAGGGACAGTCGGGAGATCGAACGCACGGCGTGGATCGAAAGGGCTGAGCCAGATCTGATGCGTTCCCTGGTCGACGCCGGAGCCGACCACCTGATCCTCGGCCTGCGTGCGCCCTACGATTTGCGCGAGGTGGAGCGCCTGGTGGCAGCCCGCTAGGTCGTGACGTCGGCCCGTGGGGCGAAGACTGGGACGAACACGGTGTCGTCGTCGACCTCGTGGCGTTCGAAGCGCACCTCGACTGGAAGGCCGACGTAGACCGAGTCCGGTTCGCAGTCAACGATATTCGTTGCGATGCGCAGGTCGGCCAGTTCGTCGAGCTGGACGATCGCGATCACGTACGGAACCGGCACACCGGGGTTGAACGGCTGATAGTTGACCGTGTAGGTGAACACCCTCCCGCGACCGGAGACGGGCTCCGGAGCTAGCGCGTTCCCGCAGACGGGGCACTCGGCAGCGGGCGGATCTACCCACAACGCGCACTGGGTGCAGCGCGTAATCAGGAGTTGCCCGTCGGCGCCCCCGGTCCAGAACGCCCGGTTGTGTTCGTTGAGTTTTGGCAGCATCCGCGCCGGTATCACGGGTGGGGCGTCATCGACCATGACAAGGAAAGTACATTCCAATCGGCTGTCATTACAAAAATAGACGAATGAAACGGACGGTTGCCCGATGAGCTACTTCGAGAAGGACGCGATCATCAGCGGCCTCGGTATTTCGCGCATCGGTCGCCGCACGGGCATCCCCGGACTTGAGCTGACGCTGGAGGCTGCGCGCGCGGCCATCGAGGACGCAGGGCTGACCGCGGACGACATCGACGGTATCGCCACATTTGGCGACACCCCGTTGGCCGAAGTCAATGCGGCCCTCGGCATCCAGGCGACCAATCAGACCCTCGGCTTCGACACAGGCGGTGTGCTCACCCCCGTGCTGTCGGCCTGTCGCAACGTCGGCGAGAAGCGGGCGCGCCACATCCTGGTCTACCGGACCGTGCTGATGTTGGGCGGGACCATGCTCCAGGCGCCTGCCACATCGGAGCCCAACCCCCTGGCCAACCCGCCCGTCGAGCCGCATATCCCAGGAACGCGAAGGAAGCTCAAGCCCTTCGAAGACATCGGCGAACTGCTGGCCGCCCACTCGTATTCGGCCGCCAACTGGCTTGCGATGCACTGCAGGCGCCACATGGAGCTCTACGGGACGACGAAGGAGCAGCTGGGCTGGTTGGCGATCAACAGCAGGCGCAACGCGGGACTCAATTCGCTTGCCGCGTACCGGGATCCGATGACCATGGACGATTATCTGGCAGCGCGTCCAGTGTCGACACCCTTCGGACTGTTGGACTGCGATGTACCGATCGACGGGTCGATCGCATTTGTCGTCTCACATGCTGACTACGCGGCGGACTGCCCGAATCCCGCGGTGAATGTGGAGGCGATCGGTGGGGCCTACGGTTCGGGAGGATGGTTTCATCGCGACGACTTCCCGAAGATGGCGTCGAGCGAAGCGGCGGCCGAGATGTGGTCGCGCACAGACCTCACCCCGTCGGACGTCGACGTCGCCGAAATCTATGACGGTTTCACGTTTCTCACGTTTGCATGGTTGGAGGCATTGGGTTTCTGTGCCGACGGGGAAGCAGGCCCGTTCGTCGACGGCGCGACGCGGATCGCGCTCGACGGCGAACTGCCGCTGAACACCTATGGCGGACAACTATCCGCGGGCCGCATGCACGGCTATTGGCTGTTACACGAGGCATGCCTGCAGTTGCGCGGGCAGGCCGGCGATCGCCAAGTGACGCGACGGCCAGAGGTTGCCGTCGCCGCGGCGGGTGGCGGGCCGATCGCGGGGTGCATGCTGCTGAGCTGCTGATGCGCATCGCCAGGCGCCGTGTGGCAATCCCAGCCTTCCGTTCAATATCGATGTGAGCTGGGATTAGCGCGATATGCTCGTGATCCCGGCGAATGGGACCGCCGGAATAATTGTGGGTGCGGGGGGTGCGCTTGTGAGTACCATCCCAAGGCCGGTTACCGATGAGCCCGCGCGCGGCGTCGTTGCGCCACCGTGGCTCACCAGTCTGCCCGGCATCGAACGCATGCGTCTGTATGCCCACCGCGTCCTTCCCGCGACACCGTTCGCCCGACTGACCGGGTTCGGGATCGGCCATGTCAGCACCGGGACCCTGACCGGGACACTCAAGGCGAGCGGTCACCTTGTCATGCCCCCGGCCTACAACCTGGCGCCGCTGTCGACCCAATCGCTTTACGCCTGCGCGACTACGGCCGTCGACGCGGGGATAGATGTCGATCCCATTACCGTCTCCGTTCAGTACTTCCGTCCTCCACGCCCGCAGCCCGGCAACTTTCTCGCGCGCGCTCGGGTGCTCAACTCGAGCAGCGCCTTCGTGTCATGCACGGCCGAGCTCGAGGATCCGGTCGGCCGGCTTGTCGGGTTCGCCGCCAGCCAGTGGGGCGTCCGTCGAGTCGCTCCCCCGCCTCCGTCGGCACCGGCCTCGATCGAACCGGCCGGCGACGCCGTGTACTCGACACCCGACCCGCCGGACCGCCCGGCCGTCGGGGGCCTTGTGCCTGTGGACATGCAGGCTCGTCACAGCGGACTCGAATTGTCCCGAATGATCATGGCCGGCGACCTTCCGCCCCTGCCGAACATGCATACATGCGGAGCGCGGTGGATCGGCGTCGATGAGGGAGTTGCCCACGTCGCGATGCCCGCGAGCGAATGGTTCTCTAACCGGTCGCACCACCTCGACCCGGCAGCGATCGAGTCATTGCTGAACATCGGATCGACCTTGGCCGTGATGACCTTGTGGGCGACGGGAGAGTCCGTGGCGGGGCTCGAACTGACAGTCCGGTTCCTGCGGCCCGTGCCCGCCGACGGCCGAGAACTGTCGTGCCGGGGCAGGGTCACTCACCGATCGGGCAATCTCATCACTGCGGACGGCGAGGCAATCGACGCCGACGGTCACACCGTCGCCGTGCAGAGCGTCACCTATGCGGTGCTCGACCCGCGAATGCATAGCCCTGTCGAGCCCGAACGAGTGCTCGCGACGCTGCTCTTCACCGACATCGTCGGTTCGACCCTGCGCGCCGAGCAGATGGGCGACGCGGCGTGGCGCTCGCTCCTCGATAAGCATCACGCGCTGGTGAGAGCTGAGTTAGGCGCTCATCGGGGTCGCGAGGTCAAGACGATCGGGGATGGATTCCTCGCACGTTTCGACTCCCCCGCATCTGCGGTCCGGGCGGCGCGCGCCATCCGCGACGGCGTGAAACGCCTCCATCTCGAGGTTCGCGGCGGAGTCCACACCGGCGAGTGCGAGGTTCAGGGCACAGATCTGGCGGGAATCGCGGTTCATGTCGCCGCTCGCATCATCGCGCTCGCGGGCCCGAATGAGATCCTCGTGTCGCAGACGGTGCGCGATCTTGTCGCCGGTTCAGGGCTCCATTTCGCGGCGCGCGGGAAGCAGAAGCTAAAAGGTGTCGAAGGCGAGTACGACCTCTTCGCCGTGGAGGACTGAAAGGCGAACCGACGACACCACCCCGCATGGAATCTCGAACTGCACCCCACGAGCTCAATGCTTAGGTCAGCGCGCTGTTCTCGACCTCTGTTGGTCCAGCATCTTGCGACATTTCGCTCGGTGTGGCGTAGGCACGGCGGTGGTTGAGCAGTTGGCGATGTGCATTCTGGCCGATCAACATTTTCACCTCGTTGAGCACTGCACGCCGGTCGTGCTGGTGACGCAGGAGTCTCGCCGTCGAGCCAAGGAGTCGCGCTGGGCTCAAAACGTGTGAAGGCCTTTCGCGATGTGTGAACAGGTCCAGGAATCGACCGATCTGACCTTTCGCGTGCATGTCAGCGACCATCTGTGGCAGCACCGAAGGCACCCGTCCGGCCTTGCCCAGGTCATTGGCAAGCCAATAGTGCTCGGCGAACTCGCGGTCTCGCCATCGTCCCCACCGCGCCAATGCGGTGTCCTGGGCGTCGGGCGGACCATCGAGGCCTTCGAGTACGGCCGGGACGAGCGCGTCGACCTGAGAGAACGCGTCTGCGATCCCGCGCCCCGGCGAGGGGTCTTTGAAATGGCCGGCGTCCCCGACGAGTGCCCAACCCGGCCCGGACGTCTCCCGGAAGAAGCCGGCCCAGTGCAACATCCCGAAGAACTTGCCGACGCGGTTAGCGCCGGCGAGGGCATTTGCCACCGGGTCGCAGCTGCGGGCGTGCTCCATGAAACTGTTTTCAAGGTCGGCACGAAACCGGGGAAGCTCGCCCATCTCGGGGATGAGAATCACCTGGTAAAGGCCGTTGTCGCACGGGGTTGCGATCACGAACCGGTCGGCCCAGCGGTGGAACACGTGCATTGGGCTCGTATCCGCGCCTTCGAAGAACGACCAGTATGCGAATCGCTCGTTTTGGACCACGTTGAACTTGCGGGCCCCAACAAGTTTCGCGACCGTGGAGTTGCGTCCGTCGGCGCCGACGACAAGGCGGGCGTGCAGTTCGTGCTCGCGACCGTCGGTGCGCACGCGCACCCCGGTAACCCGGCCATGGTCCTGGACGAGTCCGGTGACCTCGGTTGCCATGCGTACTTGTGCGCCCGCTTCTTCAGCGGCGTTGGCGAGGATGGGGTCGAGCATGATGCGCCGGATCGACGCGCTCCCGCCGATATCGCCCGCACGTTGCGGCCAGTCCGTCGAGAAACGGAAGTCCTCGCTGCGAACGTTCAGCCGGGGGATGAACGGTGCGCCCGTTGCCCGCAACTGGTCGGTCACCCCGAGACGGTTGAGGAACGCGAGCGCGTCGGCCTCGAAAATATGCGTTGAGAGGGTGTCACGCGGAAACGTCGCCCGCTCCACGACCGCGACCTTGACCCCCCGCCGTGCGAGCAACGCCGCCAGCGGCGAGCCGGCACACCGAGCGCCGACGACCACCACATCAAAACTCTCGGCCATTTCGTTCCCCCGAATCCCAATCTGCGTCGAGCAACCCGCACTAGACGGCCTAAGTCGAGGCTAAATCGCGAGAAACGAACGTTCGCATGGTTTCAGCAAAAGGTGCAGGAACGAATCAGCGACATTCAGCAGCCCGTTTCGGAAGGCTGCTCTCCAAAGCGGAGAAAGGGAATGCGAGAACGCGCCGCGGAGCAGCGGTGCTGTCGTACCGGCTGCCTACCGTTACCCCATGAGCATTCCGAACACAGGGTCGCGGTTGGGTCACGCCAGGCCCCATTCGATGAATGCGCGGGTGGATTCCTCCAGACGACGCCGGGCCGCGTCGGGGACCTCACGCAGTGGACCCTGCTCTGAGAGCACTGCCAGCCCGTGCACCGTCGACCAGATCGGGTATTCGATCCCGGCGCGGCGTGCCGGGTCGAGCACACCGGCGTGGACAAGTTCGTCGAGCGCCACGCGCAGCTGATCCAACGGCAAAGGTGCCTTTCCTGCCTGCACCTTCCGGTAGGCGTGCTGATGGGGCATGGAGAACGCGGTGGCGAACAACCCCGGTTCGGCATGGGCGAATTCCAGATACGCCCGGAAGATCGCGCGGATGCGACGGCGCGCCGCACCGGCATCGCCGTAGGCACCGCGCACCCGGCCCGCGTCAACGGCCATGCGGGCAGCTAGCTCGCCCAAGGCCTCCGCGCACACCGCGGCTAGCAGCTCATCACGATCGGCGAAGTGCCGATAAGCGGCGTTGGGCACCACCCCGACCATTCGTGCGGCTTCCCGCAGTACTACCGCGCCCGGGCCGCCGGTGCGGGCCAGCTCGACGCCCGCGGCGAGCAGACCGTCGCGAACTGCACCTCGTGGGCGCCGCCGACCGGCCTCGGTCACCGCATCCGCCGATGTGTTCACCATCACCACAAAGTAGTGGACAGCGTCCACCCAATACAATAAAGTGGACGCTGTCCACATATGAGTGGACAGTGTCCACGATCGTCGCAACCGTGTGTATGGAGGAACCACCATGACCAGCCGCATGACCCCGCTGCTCGAGTACAACGAGAAGTTCGCCCGGACCTTCACCCCGGTGCCGCTGGGTGTGCCCGCCGCACGGGTGATCGTCATCACCTGTCTGGACCATCGCGTCGACCCGGCGATCGTCCTGGGACTCCAGCTCGGCGATGCCCCCGTGCTGCGCAACGCCGGGGGACGCGTCACCCAGGCCGTCATCGAAGAAATCGCCTACCTGGCCTACCTGGGCCGACGGCTGGCCGGCGGCACTCTCACCGGGGATGCCGGCGTCGAGGTCGCGGTCATTCACCACACCCAATGCGGCACCGGCTTTCTGGACGACCCCGACTTCCGACGCGAGGCCAGCCTGGTCACCGGGGTCGACGAAGACACCCTGCAGGCGTCCGCGGTCGCCGACCCGGCGACCACCGTCACCGCCGACGTCGAACGCCTGCTGTCCTCTCCACTGCTGCCCGCCACCACGAGCGTCTCCGGCCACGTCTATGACCCCGACACCGGTCGCGTCAGCACCGTCGTCGACGCCCGCCAGCGCGCCCCGATCCCGCCGAACTCCCGTCCGCGCTCAATCTGAAGGAGGCAGTCTCGTGAACGAGGTCACCGAACGATTTGTCAATGTTGACGACCGGCAGCTGTACGTCCGGGACCATCCCGGGTCGTCACGGGGTCGGCTTAGTAACGGAAATCCAAATATGGGAGGAAATCCGTGACGCCGTCTGTTGCCGGCCCCGCCGGCACCCGCATCGTCGTCCACCAGGTCAATCGCCTGGTGATCGACTCCGACAGCGGCTTCGACGATCTGTGCCAACGCTACGAGACCCTTGTCCCCGATATCGGGTCAGATGACCTGAGGGCCCTGCTGGAAAAGGGCGACCTGGACGAAGTGGTGCGCTACACCGCCGAACACACACCGCACACGTTTGCCCGGTTTTGGTCCTTGGATCCGACACCGATGATGCGGCTACTGGGGCACCAGACCCGAGTGATGACCTACATGATGGGCAATAACGTGATCGTTGAGACGATGTACCGCCACAATCCAGCGGTCATGCTCTATGCCCCGCTGCGCACCGCGATCTATGAGGATTCATCCGGCGCAACCCATTTCAGCATCGACCAACCCTCGACACGGTTCGCCAGCTTTGCAGATCCCCGCATCACCGAGGTGGGCCGCCTGCTCGACGCCAAGCTCGCCGAGCTGCTGTCGTTACTGGGGCTGCCGGTACCCGCCGAACTCGAGCAAACCCATCCAGATCGACGCAGCGACAACGAAGGCCAGCACCATGGATGAACCAACCGAACGACTCCTCGACTACGACGGTGGTCAATTGCATGTGCGCGACCATCCGGGCCGCACTCCGGCGATCGTGGCGATGCACGGATTTCCCGACGACTCCCGTATCTACGACCGGCTCATCGGTCTACTCGACCCGCACCGGGTGGTGACATTCGACTGGATCGGCTACGGGCGATCAAGCCGGCGCGATTCGCGGGAATCGAGCGTCATCAGCCGTCAACAAGAGCTCCTGGCCGTCTGCGACGCCCTACAACTCGAGCAGGCGGTGCTGGTCGGACATGACGCATCGGGACCGGAAGCCATCGAATTCGCCCTGGCCCACCCGGAACGCGTTGCCCGGCTGGTGTTGCTGAACACTTACTACGGGCGGCAGCTGAACCTTCGGTTACCCGAAATGATCGCTCTGATGGCCGATCCCGCGTTGACACCGTTGACCGACGCTCTAGTCGACGACCCCAACCAGCGGTTGTGGCTGTTGGCCTACACCGGCCGTCGCTTCGGCCTCGATGGGAGCCTTCCCCCCGACGGCATCGGCGTCAGCTCCATCGTGCCGCAATTTTTCGGCGACAACAGCCAATCAGATGCGCTCGCCGAAATCCGGTCATGGACCGGCGGTCTTCCCTCGGCCCTAGACCGGCACGACGCTGTGATCGCCTCCGCCCGGCTGCAGACCGTCCAAGTGCCGGTGTCGCTGATATTCGGCCGCGATGATCCGAATCTGACCCCTGATGTGGCACAACACATCTGCGCTCTATTCACCAACTCTGAAGTGCATCTGATCGATCGCGCATCCCACTGGCCCCAATGGGATCAACCCGACGAGGTCGCCAATCTCATCAAGCGATCCATTGCCACCCCTGTAACACCAACCCCCAATCGTTAAGGAGATCCAGATGAGCAGCGAGCTTCTCGACAGTGTGCTGGACGCCCACGGCGGCCTGGCCAACTGGGACCACGTCAGCGCGGTCACCGCCAAGATCGCAGTCGGAGGGCCGTTTTGGGCCCTGCGAGGCTGGCCGGATCTGGCGCCCACGTGGACGGTCTCGATGGACGCCCACCGCGAACACATCACGACGACACCTTTTCCTGGGCCTGATCACTGTTCAGTGTTCGACGTGGATCCAGAACGGCTGGCCATTCGAACCACCAGCGGCGAGGCCGTTGAGGAGCGCACCGATCCGCGGTCGAGCTTTCCCCCGTTTGACCTCCAGACCACCAAATGGGATGCAATCCAGACCGCGTACTTCACCAGCGCCGCAAACTGGAACTACTTCACCCAGCCGTTCAGCCTCACTTACCCCGGCGTGCAGGTCAGCGAAATCGAGCCGTGGCGGGAAGGCGACGAAACGTGGCGCCGCCTCGCAGTGCACTTTCCGCCGAACAACGCCAACCACAACCCCGATCAGGCCTTCTACTACGACGAGCACTTCATGCTGCGCCGGATGGACTACGCCGCCGATGCGACCGGCAATGCTCCCGTCGCGCACTACACCGACGACCATACGACGTTCGACAAGTTCGTCTTCCCAACCCGTCGCCACATCTACCGGTGCGGCGACGATGGTATCGCCGACCGACGCCTCGCGATCATCACCGTGGATGTCTCCTCGGTCCGCGTCCAATACTCGACTAGCGCTGACGCGTCAGCTTCTCGCGTACCGAAAGCGCCGGTACAACGCTTAGGCCACCGCGATGCGTGATCACCACGACACCTACGCTCTCGACGCGGCGGCGCTTCACCACCTACGCGCCGATGTCGCGAACCTCAGCGACGCCGAGTTGGGACTGCCGACCCGCTGTGACGGTTGGACTGTCGAAGATTTGATTCAACACATGAATGCTGAGCACGACGCGATCCTGAACCGGTTCTCGGATCCGCTCGTGCTGGCACGCGATGTTCGCGCCGCGTTCGACACCACCGCGGGCCGGTGGATCGAAGCCTTCGCGGGCGACAACAGTTCACCGGCAACGGTTTTCGTGCCGAAGTTGGCAATGGAGGTTCCCACCCAATCGGTGTTGAGCGTGCATTTCATGGACATGCTGGTGCATTGGTTGGATTTAGCTGACGCCCGCGGTCAGTCGATCCACATTCCCGATGAGTGGATTTCGGTGGCACTCGGCGTGGCCCAAGCGATCTCGGCGGACTCCTCGCTGCGCGACCCGACGAGCCCCGCCTACTCATATGCCGCCCCGGTGCCGGTCCCTGCCGACGCCTCTGCGCTCGACGCGCTGGTAGCGGCGCTGGGGCGCAGCTCGGCGTCCGGCCCGACAATGTCGTACGTGCTCGGGCACGCCGACGCCGAAATACAGCGGCTGCTGTTACAGGCGCACCTCTACGAGCAGCCCACCGAACAGGCGCTGCGCGCCGCGGGCCTTGAGCCCGGGATGCGCGTGCTGGACATTGGGTGCGGACCCGGCGACGTATCGCTGATCGCGGCGCGCCTTGTCGGACCCACAGGCCGGGTGATCGGGATTGACGCCTCCCCCGACATCGTGGCGCTGGCACGTCAGCGCGCCGCCGAAAACGGGGTCACCACCGTCTCGTTCGAGCACAGCACCGTCGACGACATCACCCCCGATGAACCCGTCGACGCGGTCATCGGACGGCTCATCCTCATGCACCTGCCCGAACCAGTCGCGGCTTTGCGCCGGCTCGCCACCTTGGTGCGTCCCGGCGGCGTAATCGCATTCTGCGACTTCGACATGACGGCCGCGCGGAGCGTTCCATGGCTACCAACATGGCAGACCGCGGCCGAGGCAATCGCAAGCGCGTTCCGCGGAGCCGGGCTGGACCCGCAGTTCGGTACCACGCTGCATCGGCTCTTTCGACACGCGGGCTTGGACACACCGCAACTGACGATCAGCGCACCGGTCGGCACCGCCAAGAACACCGAACACGCGGCCTACGTTGCTAACTCATGGCGACTCATGCAGCCCGTCGCCGAACGACTCGGCGTCGTTGACGGTCGGCTCGCCGACCTAGAGGCTCTGGAATCGAACCTATGCAACGAAATCGCCACCGCAGATGGGATCGCCGTGCTGCCAGCATTGATTACTGCCTGGACTCAGCGTTGAGCCGCCGATCGACCTCGATCGAGATCGTAGTCCCCACACGGCGTAATGGGATGACAGGCCGCCGCATGGGGGCAGACGAGTCCTTTGCTTCCGACCACCAACACCGATGTCGCACGTTGCGGCGGCCTGCCAGCACTGCAGGAAACAGCGGTGAACGTGTAGACCACCGGTCTTGCATACCGACCGGTGGTCGGTATAGTGTCCGTGGCGACGATGGAGGCAGCACAATGGGCACACCAGAGCAGTCGCAGATCCGCACACGCATGTTCGCCCGCACGCTTGGCCCGTTCTTCGCGATCGTGCCCACCACGGTTGCGATCCGCGGCTCGTACATGCAGACCCTGTTCACCGAATTCAAGGCCAACCCCATGTGGCCGTGGCTGTACGGCGCGATTCTTCTGATGTTCGGTCTGATCATCATCGCGTTTCACCAGTACTGGCGCAGTCCCGCGGCGGTCATCTTGTCTGCCGTGGGCTGGATTATGGCGGCACGCGGCGTGTTGTTGCTGACCGCGCCCGGGGCCTACAGCGCAGCCGGCAACGCCGTCTACAGCTCGGGTGCATCCGCGGGGATATGGGTGGTGGGCATCGGCTTGGGTCTGGTCGGGTTGTATCTCACCTACGTCGGCTGGAAACCGCAGAAACACACGCCGGAAGCCGGCGTCCACCCACCCGGAGATCGCTCGCATGCCGCGGGTGATTAAGCATCCCGACATCCGCAGAGCCGAGATGCTCGACCGCGCGCTGGCGCTATTTCTCCAGCACGGGTACGACAACATCAGCCTGAACGATCTGATCGCCGACGCGGGGATCTCCAAAGGCGCTTTCTACCACTGGTTCCCGTCGAAGGACGCGCTGATCGCAGCGCTGGCCGAGCGCAGCGCCCGCCAAGCACTCGCCGCGGTCGACGAGGCCCTTGCCGAGTGCGATGGTAATGCACTGGACCGGCTGAACACGGTGTTGCAGAGCGGTATCGACGCCAACATGAAATCGAGCGGGCCGGAGCAGCTGGCCGCGATGGTGTCGGTACTAGGCCCCGACAACGCCCACCTGTACGGACGGATCGTCTCGGTGGAGGAAGCGCTCTATCGGCCGTTGCTGACGCAGCTAATAGCGGAGGGCGTCGAAGAAGGCATTTTCGACACGTTCGATCCCGAGGGGGTCGCCGACATGATCTATGGTCTTGCCGCCCGCACCAATTCGAAGATCCTGGATGTGTTGCAGGCTGACGACGAGTCCGCCCGCGATCACGCAATCGACGTTCTTACAACCAGATTCACCCTCCACGGGCTCGCCATCGACCGCATTCTTCGACTACCAGACCGCAGCATCACCACCCTCACCCGCGCCGACGTCGAGGCGATGGTAGCGGCACTGCCGCGAAACTACTGATGCCGTGGCCTCGGCGGCGCCAACCTCAACGCACTATGCTCGACGTCGCTTCTGGCAGAACGACTCTCATATCTCCTGGACCAGTTCACGGGGTCTGGCCACGGCGCCTTCAGCAGGCAAGCCCGGTACGCGGTCCGGTCGATCAGCCCCGACGAATTTGCGGAAAACGAATATGCGGCGTTACCAGTAAACCCCCGGAGTGCGCGTTATGCTGTGATACCACAACACATTTGGAAGCGCTTATCTCCATCGAATAGCGCAGCCGCTTATCGCAGCGTATAGCCCCGTACTTCGGCACCACAGCGACCGCCCATCACTTTCGCATCCGTCGCGCTCAAAGCGCGGTCAGTAGCTCCACATCGCGTCCCTGCGCGAGAGAAACGATGGCGGCGTCGAACGTAACGAGGCGGACTCCCCTTCGGCGCGCAAGGGTAAGCAGATGTGCGTCCGTCACTTGGCGGTGACCAACGATGGTTGGAACGTCTTCGTCAACGAGTGACACGTTGTCGGACAGGAACCGGTGGCCATCGGCCCCGCGCAGGGCCGCAAGGACATGGCGCGCGTCGGCCATCCCAATTGGGCTCGGGAGTACCTTTGGGTTCGTCGACACGCGGACGAACCCGCTTTCTGTAATCGGGCAGGTCGCCCAGCCCTGCGACGCATTGGCGGCAAACCACTCGCGGATGCGCACGTGGTGGATGTGAGAGTCCCACGCCAGAGCGACCAGCGCGTTGACGTCGAGCAGCGCCATCGTCGTTGGTCAGTCCTCGTCAAGCGCACGCCGGACGGTTTCCGCCGTGATCGGTGGCGTGCCAGGCGGCACACGGATGACCGGTAACCCGTCGACGGCCTCGACGCGCGCCGGCGTCAGGCCGCGGCGCGCCAGCTCCGAGATCACCGCGCCCAAGGACCGCCGCTCGCCGGCGGCGAGTTCGCGTGCCGCGGCGACCACGTCGTCATCGATGTCCAGTGTCGTTCGCACATTCTGATGCTACCGCATCAACTCATCAGATCTGCGGCACCTCGGTGCGGCTATCGCCAGTTCTCCTCCCGATAGGACGCGCCGTGCGCCCAGGTCAGGTTGCGTTGAGCACAACGACTCGCACGCCCACTCAGGGCCCTCGTGACGGTACCGACGGGGTCAGCCGCCGAAACGGAGGGTGGCCAGCAGGGCGATCAGCGCGACCACGCCGGCCAGAAGCATCGCTGTTCTGGGATTGCCGAGGTTGAGCGTCCATCCCAGCCCGAACCGGCGCGGAACCAGCAGGGCGTGGTCTTCGCGGTTGATGTAGAACAGGCCACCGGGCCAGTATTTGTCGTCGTCGCGGTGGGTCAGGCCGGTGACCTGTTCGCCCGCATCCCGCGCGCGGTTGTTCCTGGCCAGGACCACGACGGCCACCACGACCCCGGCCAGGATCGGGACCACGACCACCAGCGGCGCCCACGCAGTGACCGTCCCGGTCCACATCAGCAGCGATGATCCCAGCATCCCCACATCGATCATCGCGACCAGCGCGAGCAGCGCCTTGGCGCCCAGTGACATGTACTGGCGGTGCCAGCGCGCGGAGCCGACCGGGCGGGCCGGGTCGATGTCGGGCCGGCTGCTGCCGAATATGGCCGCCGCGATACCCACGAGCAGCGCGGTCACGCCGACCTGGACGAACACCAGTGAGAACGCGGTGCCGACCGACTTGGCGGCCAACCGGTTGGGCACGCCGTGCGCGCCGTAGTGCACCGCAAGTACCTCGGGCATCGAGGGGTAGCTGATCACGCCGATCACCACCGTGGCGACCGTCACGATCAGCGCCGGTGCCAGCCAGAGCCAGGGAAACCGCGGTGGATCGGTCCGCAGTTCGGTGTCCACCGCGATGCCTTGGTGCAGGCCCTCATACCAGCCCCCGGCGGCCTTGGCGGCCCGGATCTCGTGGTTGGCCAGGAAGAAGCAGCCGTACCAGAGGCCGACGAGCACCAGCACCGACAACGGCAGCAACCACATTGCGCCGGTCACGCTGTAGATGACGACGCCGATCACGGCGGCGACGATCCCACTGACCAGTACCCGCGATCGGTAGATGCGGGTCTGCCTGAGCACCGTCGGGTCGTCGGTACGCTGGGCCGGTACCCGGACCCCGAAGGGCACGGTCGGACTGTTGATCGATGGCAGCACCAGGGCAAGTACAAGAAACAGTGCTGACAACGCGGAGCTCACGGCGATGACAACAGGCATGGCGTGTCCTCTGGCTGTGTGGTACCGAATGAATCGAGCACGGACCGGCAGGTCTTGAGAACCTCGTCGGCCGGTAATCCTTTGGCGACGGCCTCGGCCAGCACGGTCCGTGCCCTCGCGGTCCATTCCGCGCGGAACGGCGAGTCCACGGCTGTCGCGATCACCACCGCGCCGGTCTTGCGGTTGAGCCGGATCAGGCCCTGCTGGCGCAGCAGGTCGTAGGCCTTGTTCACGGTGTGGAAGTTGATGCCGAAGTCCGCGGCGAGCGCCCGTGTGGCAGGCAACGTGCTGCCCTCGGTCAGTACGCCCTCGGCGATTGCCTCGACGATCCGGTCCCGAAGCTGCTGGTAGATCGGCACCTCGCTGGCCAGGTCGACGTTGAGGATCATGAAATCCACCTCCGCTTTGTTCTATAAGTTATAGAACAAATCACCGGCCTGGGGCAATACCGAACGTGCACGATCTCACCTGTCCGCAGTGGACAACCACGGCACTGTGCGATCGCCCACGTCGAACTCGGCGCCCAATCATGGTCGCGATACCTCTACGAAATGAATAGCCTGACGGCCTACTGACGGTCGCTGATCAACCACATTGCTGGTTCATGCGTGTCTGGCTGTTGGGCCTACTCTCGGCGCAACTGCCGCGCTCGATCCATCATCGGCTGTAATCAGCCGAGCAGAATACGGCCGAGCCAGGGTTATCGACGTCGATGGTGGGCAGCGTCGGGGCCAACAGGAAAGCGACCGTCATTACGGCGATCATTGGGCACCTCTCAGGTCACTACAACTAATGGTCCAGCGCGCCCCGGCGAATCTGCTCGCGGATCCGCTGGTCACGCTCGATGAGGGTGTGTGGGGTCGATGACACCTGCCCGCATAGGCGGCACTCCCACAAGAGGTTGAGTGCGATGACGTTCTGCGTTATGCCACAACGCGGGCACTTGACCCGGCACATGCCCTCGGGCGTGCCAGCAGGCAACAAGGAGCAGATGACGAGCCCAACGCACGCGAGCGCCGCAACGATGCCCAGTGCGGTCCAACTCATGGGAAGGATTTTAGTTTGCTGGGGCCTGGAAGGGAACGCTTTGGCAACGGTCAATATCTTTGCCACTGAGCCGATGGCAGACCAATCAGAACTACCCCTGACATATCGCTGTGGCTCTACTGTTAAGTCAATTATGGCGGCGTTATGCTGATCTCCATCGCTTCCTCGTCAACGGAATGCCTGAAACTGCAAGTTTCTTCCATTAATTTGCTATTTGCGCGGTAGGGAACACTCAACGGACTGTGCTAACAACTAGCCAGCCGTGGGGTTCGCCCCAATCGATGTCGGCGGCCTACACGACGGCGGACGGCTCATGCGGTACCGCTGCCGTGGGGATGGCGTTGTCGATCAGGACGGCGGCGATGGCGGCGGCGTTGGCGAAGGTGTCGGTGTTGAGGACTCGGTTGCGGGCCGAAGCGCCATCCAAGAGCAGCGCCAGTTGTTCGCCGAGTTGTTCGGGGTTGGTGGCGCCGGCCTCGCGGGCAGTTTCGGTGAGGCGCGCGGCAAAGGCCAACTTGTAATCGCGCGCGTGTAGGCGTGCGGGGTGGCCCGGGTCGGGTATTTCGACGGCCGCCGCGATGAACGGGCACAGAGGTGCGTGAATGTCGAAGGCGGCAAGGAGCCGTTCGCGGGGTGTGAGGTCGGCGCGGTCGAACACCTCGGGCAGGATCTCGGGATCGAATTGGCGTAGGTGTTCGGCGATCAGCTCATCCTTGCCGGCGAAGTGCTGGTAAAAGGTGCGCTTGGACACCTGGGCCACCGAGCAGAGCTGGTCCAGGCCGGTGCTGTTGATGCCTTGATCGCGGAATAGTTGTTGTGAAGCGCCGAGGATGCGCTCTCGTGCGCCCCTGCCGCGGCGCAGGCCTCGCGGCCCCTTCGCTAACTCCGTCATACGCCCAGCGTAGCCCAGTTGGGTACGGATCGGTGTGCATAACTTGCGCCCGAGTAGCACTCTCCGATACGTTAAGCACTCAGATCGGTGTACATAGCATCGGCACTATCGAATGAATGGAGTGATCATGGGAAAACTCGATGGCAAGGTCGCAGTGATCACCGGCGCGACAAGTGGGATGGCGCTGGCCGGCGCCAGGTTGTTCGCTGACGAGGGAGCCCATGTGTTCATCACGGGCCGACGGCAAGACGCACTGGACCAAGCCGTCGAACAGATTGGACGCAATGTAACCGGCGTGCAGGGCGATTCGGCCAGCCTCGACGCCCTGGACCGCTTGTTCGACACGGTCAAACAAGACAAGGGCGCGATCGACGTGCTGTGGGCAAGTGCCGGGGTGGGCAAACAGAACAGGCTCGGCGAGATCACCGAGGAGGACTTCCACGACGCCTTCTGGCTGAACGCGCGGGGCACGCTGTTTACGGTCCAGAAGGCGCTACCGCTGTTCAACGACGGCGGCTCGATCTTCATGACCGGATCGAACGCCTCACTGCGGGGCTACCCGAACTGGAGTGTTTACGCCGGAAGCAAGGCCGTGCTGCCCGCCTACGCACGGGTATGGGTATCCGAGTTGAGGGACAGGAAGATCCGGGTGAACGTGCTGACCCCCGGCCAGGTCGCCTCGCCGATGTTGGAAGAGGTGATGGACGAGGAGATGAAGGCGCAGTTCGAGTCCGTGATCCCGCGCCGAGAGATGGGCCGCCCTGAGGAGATCGCGTCGGCCGCGTTGTTCCTCGCCTCCGACGACTCGAGCTATGTCAACGGCATGGAACTGGTCGTCGACGGCGGCACCACAGTGATCTGAGTGAACGACCACGGCATGGACGCCGGCGAGGACGTCGCGCACCGGACCGCGGCCACCAGCGCAGAACAGTACCGGCCTTCCGATCCCGGGAGATCCCCTGTGCGTCAGCTTGTTCGGGGCATCGCACGGCCGGGCCCATAGGGCCGCTCAGCGCAGTCGTCCACCACAACCAATCACTATGGCGCTAGCGAGAATTGATTGCATTGATTCTCGATCGGCGAGTTCATTTCACACCTCAAAGACCTGGCACACCGACTTCGATCGGGCTAGCGCATCGATCAGGTCTCACACACCACGCGCAACAATGACTCAAGGAGTAACCATGACCACGTTCACCCCGCACCGCGACACCGTGGAGGCCTTCGTCGACACGATGCACGGCGGCGCAGACAAAGACGCCCTCTCCGCAATCCTCGCCGAGGACGTGGTGCTGTACAGCCCACTCGGCGATGAGCCAGTCACCGGCCGCGAGGCAGTCCTGGAAGCCATGCAGGGGGTCGGCGCGGTGGCGGCCGACCTCACCTACAAGGAAGTACTCAGCGGCGAGACGCACCACGCCGCGTACTTCCGGCTGCAGGTCGAAGACACCGTGGTCGACGGGATGGACTACATCCTGCTCGACGCCGACGGCAAGATCGCCGAGGTGACCATATGGTGGCGCCCGCTGCCGTCCGGCGTCCAGATGCAGCGGCGCCTTGCTGGTCTGCTTGGCATGCAGCCATGGGAACTCCTCACGCACAGGGAGTCAACGTTCGCTGAGACTCGGGACTAGTCGGCCGGGGCGGGGCCGGGTGCCGGATCTGGCGACAAGGGGCATGACGCGAATGTCACTACAGGACAAGGTATCTCATGAGAAGCATCAAGTTCGACGAACGTACTCTGACCATCGACGTCAGCGACCTTGAGTGTCATCTGTGGAGCGCTTGGCTATGAGCGCTTGTCTGCGGCGGAAGAGTCGTGGTCCTTGGTGAGGTGGTGCAGTATTCGTTCGTGGAGGGCGGCAAGCATGTCGAGTTCAGCGGGGGTCATCAGGTCGATGAAGTTCCGACGGACGTCCTCCACGTGCCCGGGCGCCGCCTTCTCGACGGCAGCGCGGCCGGCCGGCAGCAAGCAGACCATGGTGCTGCGGGCGTCGTCGGGATTGGGTTCACGGCTGATCAGACCGTCGGTCTGCATGCGCCGAACCTGGTGGGACACACGGCTTTTCTCCCAGCCCAGTGCGTTGCCCAGGTCGCGGGCGGGCATGCGATCCCCGTCCAGAGCCGAGAGCAACGCCAGGACCTCGTAGTCGGCACCGGACAGGCCCGATTCCTGCAAGCGTCGGGATAGGTGGACCTCGAGTCTGTGATGCGCGTCGACGAAAGCCCGCCAGGCGCGGGCTTCACGAGCGTTCAGCCAGTTCGGTTCCATCAGCCTCTACGCCTCCTGGTTTGGTTGACAACTCTACCAAATCCCCTATGGTGGAGGAGTCAACCTTCTCACCTGTGAGTCTAGACGGGATGCGTCATGAGCAGCAGCATCAGCATCATCGGCACCGGCAACATGGCCGGCGCTCTGGCCGGTCGGGCGCTCGCCGGCGGCAACGCAGTCGAGATCATCGGCCGTAACCCGACCAAGGCCCAGGAATTGGCCGCCGCGCTCAGCGGCGCCACGGTTGGGACGACGGGTGCCGCCCCGGCCGGGGACATGGTCATCCTCGCGGTGCCGTACGCCAGCGCGGCGGCGGTGATCCGCGATTACGGGAATGCCTTGGGCGGCAAGGCCATCGTCGACATCACCAACCCCATCACCCCCGATCTTTCCGGCTTTCTCACCCTGCAGGGCACGTTCGGAGCGCAGGCAATCGCCAAGGACGCCCCCGCGGGCGCGCATGTCGTCAAGGCGTTCAACACCCTGCCCTCCGATGTTGTGGCGGCCGGCTCAGCCGAGGGTCGCGCATTGGACGTGTTCATCGCCGGCGACGACGCCGAGGCCAAGGTGAGTGTGTCGGCCTTCGTCGAGAGCATGGGAATGCGCCCGCTGGACACCGGGCCGCTGGCGATGGCGCGGGCCCTGGAGCACGCCACCCTGCTGCATCTGGGCCTCGTCGCCCACTCCGTCAAGCACACCAACTTCTTTCTTGGCGTCAACATTCTCAGCTGATCGCTACCCACCACCAACCATCACCATCACCCCCCTATCAAAAGGAGAGCACCATGCGCGTTTTCGTTACCGGCGGGACCGGCCACGCCGGCTCGCTCATCATCCCCGAACTGATCGCCGCCGGGCACGACGTCACCGGCCTGGCCCGGTCCGACGAATCCGCGGCGGCCCTGTCGGCGCTGGGCGCGACGGTGTGTCGCGGCAGCCTCGAGGATCTCGACGGGCTCAAGGAGGCGGCCGCGGACTCCGACGGTGTCATCCACGTAGCCCACAGGCAGGACCTGCTTCCGTCCGGCGGGATGGACGCCGTGGCCGCCGCCGAACTCCAGATCATGCTCGCCTACGGCGAGGCACTCGCGGGAACCGGAAAGCCGCTGGTCGCGGCCGGCAGCATCGGCGGCCCCGGGCAGGGACTGGGCCGGCCGGCCACCGAGGAGGACCCGGCCCTTCCCAGCAGGGAGGAGGACAAAGGCACCCTGCGGGCGCGCAATGTCGTGGAAATCACCGTAGTCGGCCTTGCCGAGCGAGGAGTGCGGTCATCGATCGTGCGGCTTCCGCTCATCGCGCACGACACGACCGATACTGCCGGCTTCCTCCCGCAGCTGATCGCTCTCGCGAAGGACAAGGGCTTCGCCGGATACCCCGGAGACGGCGCGAACGCGTGGAGCGCCGTGCACATCCGCGATGTCGCCTCGCTGTTCCGCTTGGCGCTGGAGAAGGGTCCGGCCGGCAGGTATTGGCACGCGGTCCAGGACGAGGGCATTTCGTTCCGCGAGATCGCCGAGGCCATCGGCAGCCGTCTGGACTTGCCCGTCGTCAGCGTTCCCGTGGACGAACTGATGGTGCCGGGGTACTTCGGGGCCCTCGCGAGCCTCGTCACGAAGAACTACCCGGCCGCCAACCTCATCACCCGCCAGACCCTGGGTTGGGAACCTACTCGGCCCGCACTGATGGCCGACCTGGATAACGGTCACTACTTCGCCGCCAGCTGACGGCCTCGGCGCACCAACCGATTTTCCCCACCACGAGGAGTAACCATGACCACCTTCGCCGCGCACCGCGACACCTTGGAGGCCTTCGTCGCCTGCATCCACGGCGGCGTCGACGAGAACACCCTCGCCGGCCTGCTCGCCGAGGACGTGGCGCTGTACGGCCCGTTCGGCGATGAGCCGGTCACCGGCCGCGACGCCGCCGTGCAGACCATCAAGAAAGTCAACACACTGTCCTCCGACGACACCTACATGGAGGTCCTCAGCGGAGAGACCCACCACGCCGCGCACTTCCGGCTTCAAGTCGGAGACGCCGCGGTCAACGGCATCTTCTTCGTCCTGCTCGACGCGGACGGCAAGATCGCCGACGTGAGCATCTTCTACCGAACGCTGCCGGCCGGCATTGCGCTGCAGCGCAACCTCGCCGAGGCAATCGGCATGCCGCCCTGGGAATTACGCACCAACGAGGAGTGATGGCCACGCCCCGGAACGCACCGCCAGGATCCGGTAGTCGGCCCAGGACAGGCCCCGGCGCACGTGCACGCCAAAGGTGATGCCGGGCGTGCGAGAAGGCTCGCCGGGACGCTGTGTCCACGCGGGCTCGCGCGGTTCGCTTCCATCCGCCTCGACCCTCCTGGATTGGTTGACATGGTCACCAATCCACATATGGTGGAGTAGTCAACCTTTTATCCAGTAGGAAAGACAGGACATCTCATGAGCAGCATCAGCATCATCGGCACCGGCAACATGGCCCGCGCCATCGGCGCGCTGGCGGTAGTGGGAGGCAACACCGTCGAGGTCATCGGCCGCGATCGGTCCAAGGCAGCTGACCTCGCCACGACTCTCGGCGGCAGCACCACGACGGGAGAGTTCGGCGCCGCCCCGGCCGGGGATATCGTGATCGTGGCCCTGAGGTACGCCGATGTCGTGCCGGTCATCACCCAGTACGGAAACGCGTTGGCGGACAAGGTCATCGTCGACATCAGCAACCCCTTCAACGCCGATGCCGACGGGCTCGCCCTCCCCGCTGACACCTCGATCGCCCAGGAAGTCGCCAAGGCGGCTCCGGCCGGCGCCCGCGTGGTGAAGGCCTTCAACACCGTCTTCGGTCACGTCCTGGAGAAGGGTCGGACGTTGGATGTGTTCATGGCCGGCGACGATGCGCAGGCCAAGGCGCGCGTGTCGGAGTTCATCGCCAGTCTCGGGCTGCGCCCGTTGGACGTCGGCGGCTTGACCATGGCGCACTGGCTGGAGGGAACGGGCCTGGTCCTCATGGGCCTCGCCCGTCATGGACTGGACAACTTCGACGTCGCACTCGGCGCCACCGAATTCTCCGGCTGAGCCGCCCTGCGCCAATCCCACGTCTTCGAGGAGCCCTCGTGAACATCGCGGTATGGATCGCGTCCGTACTACTCGCCGCCGCATATCTCTTTATCGGTGGCACGAAACTGCTGAAGTCCAAGGAGCGCCTAGCGGAGAACCCCTCCACGGCTGGCGCCGCCGAGGCGTTGTCTGCGACGTCGATCAAACTCATCGGCGGCGTCGAGGTGGCCGGCGCTCTCGGTCTGATCGTGCCGTGGCTCACCGGCATCGCGCCGATCCTGACGCCGGCCGCAGCCGTGGGGCTTGCGCTGCTGCAGGTGGGCGCGGCGGTGTTCCACGGTCGACGCGCAGAGTACAAGCAGTGGCCCGTGAACGCCGTATTCCTGGCGCTGGCGGTCTTCATCGCCGCCGCCCGGACCGCGGAGGTCGTGCGATGACCAGCACTCTGCAGTACGCCGTCGTGGGCACCGGCACCGTTGGCACGGTTCTGGCGCAACGGTTCTCCGACCACCACGTCCCAGCACTCTGGGCCAACACGCGAGGTCCGGAGACGATCGACGTCACCGAACTGTCCGCCTCGATCACATCGGCCACCCTCGACACGGCCCTGGATGCGGACGTGATCATCTTGGCCATTCCGTTCTTCCAGGTCCGTGAGCTGGGTGGGCGCCGTCCAGACTGGTCGGGCAAGATCGTCGTCGACGCGACGAACGCGTTTCTGGTGCCCAACTCCGAGCAAATCCTCGCCGGCCGCCTGTCGACCGAGTACAACGCCGAGGCGTTTCCGGGCGCCGCGGTGGTCAAGTCCTTCAACCAAACCGCCGCCAGGCAGCTCGCCGAGAAGCGCCCACCCGAATTCGGGAAACGCGTGGTCTTCGTGTCCAGCAACGACTCCGCGGCAAGCGCGACGGTAGCCGAACTGTGCACCGAACTCGGCTTCGCCCCAATCGAACTCGGACGTCTCGACGAGGGCGGCGTACTCATCCAAGCCCGCAACGCCCTGGTCTTACGCGAACTCTACGAGCTGCCGTCCGAACTCGAGAAGAATACTCAGGTGACGTCGGCGGTTGGGCGGGATCTCACCCCCGGCACATGGACGATCGACCCCGTCCACTCTTCCATCACGTTCTCGGTTCGCCACCTGATGGTCGGCAGAGTACGTGGGCGATTCGGCGACTTCTCCGGGGCGATCACCGTGCCCGAGAACGGAACTCCGAACATTGCGGCCACCATCGCGGTCGGGTCGGTTGACACCGGCAACCCGACCCGCGACGAGCACCTGCGGGCACCCGACGTCTTCGACGCCGACGATTCCCCCACCGCGACCCTCGTCTCGGTCGACATGCACGGCACCGGGCAGAACGACTGGGTGCTCATAATCGACTTCACCCTGCGCGGAATCACCAAACGCCTACCATTGGCGTTCTCATTTCTCGGCGTGAGCCCCGGCATGGGTCACGGTGAAGTGGCCGGGTTCGAAGGCGTGATCCAACTGAAGCGTAGCGACTTCGGCGTCCTGACCGACACTCCCATGCTAGCCGGAGGCGCCCCAATGCTCGGAGACACCGTCGACGTCACCGTGTGTTTAGAGGCGGTCAAGGCACCCGCCGCGCCGACAGGATCAGAGGGCGACGCCGCACCCGCATAGGGCCGCACACCGCTCTGACAAATCAGAACTGAAGGGAAGACCACCGTGAAGGACGTCAATGTGTTGGCGGTTGGGCACCGGACGTACCCAGCAACGATTTGGGCGCAGGCGCCGATGTAACTGATAGGCCGAGGTGTCCATATAGGAGGTAAGGGGGCGCGTCATGCGTCCATCATTACGTCCATCATTAGTAGTCATTACAACGGCGATGGCAGCGAGTGTGGCGCTGGGCGCACCGGCAGGCCTGGCGTCTGCTGCGCAGTCAGCGCCGAAACCGTCGGCTTGCTGGAGGCCGAAGGGTATCACGTATACATGGACCGGATCGGCAGCGACCCGCTCGAGCAGTGCACCGTGACCAGCATCCGCAATCCGCAGACGGTGACCAGGCTCGTCCGTGTGGACCGCGGGGGCAGGCGCGGCGGGGGCGACGACAACTTCGATGTCATCGTCGTGGTCGTCAGCAAGTCGATTTCGGTGTCGCTGGACTGTACTCACTGACCCGCGGGTGTCGTTTGCTGCTACCTCGCATTCCGGTCGTGGCGACCTCATGTGGTGCCACGCTCATCGATGATGACATCGCGGGCGACGGCGAACAGCCATGCCCGCGCCGACGTGTCGCTGTAGTCCGCGATCTCAGGGTGTTGCCAT
>NZ_QJJU01000043.1 GCF_003201655.1 Mycolicibacterium moriokaense | reverse complement strand
TTGCCCATTGCCGCCGCGCAGCCGCCTTCGGCCATCACCGTGTGGGCCTTGCCGAACAACGACTTACAGACCACCGCGACCTTCAAGCCGCGTTCACGCGCCTCGATGACAGCACGCAAACCCGCGCCGCCGGCACCGATCACGACTACGTCGTATTGGTGCCGTTCAACCTCAACCATCAACCCTCACTTGCCTATTCACTATCAACGAACCGACCACATTCAAAGCCAACAACCTCACGGTCGGACATGGCGCCGACAGCCACCGCCACGATGTAAAAAGTCGGTTGGTGCCACAGTGCCGTGCGTGAGATGGGGCCGGTGCCCTCGGACACAGGTGCGCTCACCCGATCGGCCTTTCTTAAGCGGAACAGCTCCTCAAGAATTCAGCTGCTAGCGCGATTCCTGAGATTGTGCGCTCTCGGCGTGGTATCTCCCTCACCGCGGTCCGGACTGCCCGCCGACGCCCTCGTCGTCGATGCCACGCCAAAACTCGGGGTCGTATTGCATGTCTGAGACCGCGAACTTTTCTGCGGCCCGCTGATCGACACTCGCGCGATACTGATCCAACTCGCCCGCGTCGATGTCGAGTCGGTCGACATCGTTGACGAGCCGGTCGGAGTCGTTGACGATGCGGCGCATCGCCGCAATGTCGCCGTAGCTCGACCGCAGCGACGCGACGCACTGGCGCACGTCTCCGATGAGGTGGTGCAGTTGGTCGAGTTCGGTTGAGCCGGACATGTAACCCCCTTGCGCTGAAGGTGACACGAATCACAATACGACGCGCACTGCTCACCAGATTGTGAACGGGGCGTGACGCCGGTCACGTCCACCGCACGTCCGATCAGTGGTTCAACGAGGGCTCGAGGATTGAGAACGCCTGATCGGCCGGCGCCCGCCCGGGTCCCCCCGCAGCGACGACGAAGGCCGCGGTCTCGGCGCAGCAGGGTCCGCTGGTCGTGGAGGTGTCCGCTTGTGTTGCTGCGCCGTTAGATGCGTTCGATGATGGTGCCGGTGGCCAGTGCGCCACCGTTGCACATCGTGATCAAGGCGGTCGAGGCGTCGCGGCGCTCGAGTTCGTGCAGGGCGGTGGCGATCAGGCGCGAGCCGGTGCTGCCGACGGGATGCCCCAGTGCGATGGCGCCCCCGTTGACGTTGACCTTGTCCATGTCGGGTTGGTGCACCTGCGCCCACGACAGTGCCACCGACGCGAAGGCCTCGTTGACCTCGAACAGGTCCAGGTCGCCGATCTTCATGCCGGCCTTGTGCAGCAACCGGGTGGTGGCCTGCACCGGTCCGTCGAGGTGGAACTCGGGCTCGGCGCCGACGAGGACCTGCGAGACGATCCGGGCGCGCGGCGCCAGCCCCAGCGACCGGGCGCGCTCGGCGTCCATCAGCAACACGGCGGCCGCACCATCGGAGATCTGTGACGAGGTACCCGCGGTGTGGATGCCCCCCTGCAGAATCGGCGTGAGCTTGGCCAGGGATTCGGCGGTGGTGTCACGCAGACCCTGATCGCGGGAAACGACGTGGGTCTCGCCGGTCGTGTGGCCCTCCTCATCGATGACGGGGGCGGAAACCGGCAGCACCTCACGATCGAAGCGGCCCTGCTCCCACGCCTGCTTGGCCAGAGCCTGCGAGCGCACGCCGAGCACCTCAATATCGCGGCGAGTCAGGTTGCGTCGCTTAGCGATCCGCTCGGCTGCCTCGAACTGATTGGGCATGTCGATGTCCCACGACGGCGGGTGACGCGGCCCAGCCTCGCTGCCGACATTGGCGCCGAGGGGCACCTGACTCATCGCTTCCACGCCGCACGCGATACCGACGTCGATCGCGCCGGTGGCGATCAGCGCGGCGATCAGGTGGTTGGCCTGCTGAGCGGAGCCACACTGGCAGTCGATGGTGGTCGCCCCGACCTGCCACGGCAGCCCGGCGGCCAGCCAGGCCGTGCGGGTGACATTGTTGGACTGGGCGCCGGCCTGGGTGACGCAGCCCCCGATCACCTGCTCGACGAGGGCGGCATCGATACCGGCGCGGTCGATCAGCCCGATCTGCGCGGCGCCGAGGATCTCGGCCGCATGCAAGCCCGACAGCCAACCGCCGCGCTTGCCGATCGGCGTTCGGACCGCCTCGACGATTACTGGTGCACCCATGCCAACTCCTCCACAACCTGGTCCCTAGAACACGTTTCTTACTACCAGGTATCTGATAAGTTCTTCAACTGATCGAAGGTAGAAACTCGGAAGTCTTCAGGAGCGTGGTGGTGTCGGAACCGCTGTACAAGCTCAAGGGCGAGTTCTTCAAGACCCTTGGGCATCCGGCGCGGATCAGGATTCTGGAGCTGCTGGCGGCGGCCGACCGCTCGGTGGGTGAACTGTTGCCCGAGGTGGGGTTGGAGTCCTCGAACCTGTCCCAGCAGCTGGGGGTGCTGCGGCGGTCCGGCGTCGTGGACGCCCGCAAGGACGGCAACACGGTGATCTATTCGATCGCCTCACCGGATATCGCCGAACTGCTCGCGGTGGCGCGCAAGGTGTTGACCGGGATGCTCTCCGATCGGGTCGCGGTGCTGGAGGATCTGCGCGCCGGCGGCCCGGCGGATGTCGGGTAGCCCGATGGGGTGGATCGCCAAGATCGTGCGGGTTGGCCGTGTCGTGGAACCCGCGGGCCCGGCGCCGGCGCCGGCGGTGAAACCTCCTGCTGCAGTGAGGGGTTCGTTGCAGATCCGGCATGTCGACGCGGGCTCGTGCAACGGGTGTGAGGTGGAGATCTCGGGTGCGTTCGGCCCGGTGTATGACGCGGAGCGGTTCGGGGCGCGGCTGGTGGCGTCCCCGCGGCACGCGGATGCCTTGCTGGTAACCGGGGTGGTGACGCGCAATATGGCTGAGCCGCTGCGCAATACCGTGGAAGCGACTCCGCAGCCGCGGCTGGTGATCGCGTGCGGCGACTGTGCCCTCAACCGTGGGGTGTTCAGGGACGCCTACGGCGTCATCGGCGCGGTGGGTGAGGTGGTGGCGGTCGACGTCGAGATCCCGGGCTGTCCGCCCACCCCGAGCGACATCGTGGCGGCGTTGCGATCGGTGACCGGCCGATGACGGCCACGCTCACCCCGGCCGCAGCCTCGGCGCCAAAGGTCTTGCCCCGGGACGGCTTCGGACCAGCCGTGTCGGGCAGCCTGACAACCTGCGTCGGCGGGTTGGGTGTCTGGCTGGGTCTTGTGGGGATGTTCTCCTCGGCGCGGTCGTGCCACATCGGCTGGCTGCTGCCGCTGTCGGGGGTGTGGCTGGACCTCGACCCACTCGGTGGGTTCTTCTTGACGCTTACCGGTGCGGTCGCGATTGGCGTCGGCGTCTACGTGATCGGCTACCGCCACCATCTGGGCCGCGTTTCGCTGGCGGTGCTGCCGGTGTTCGTCGCGGCGATGCTGATGGTGCCGGCGGCTGGGTCGGTGACCACGTTCCTGCTGGCGTGGGAGTTGATGGCGATCGCCTCGCTGGTGCTGGTGCTGACCGAACACACCCGCCCCGAGGTCCGCGCCGCCGGCCGGTTCTACGCGGTGATGACCCAGCTCGGGTTCGTGGCTGTGCTGATCGGGTTGATGGTGTTGTCGGCGACCGGTGGCGCGGACCGATTCGCCGACCTGGACCTAGGCCGGGTGGGCGATGCGACGCGCAGTGCTGTGTTCGTGTTGACGGTGGCCGGGTTCGGGTCGAAGGCCGGGCTGGTGCCGCTGCACGCCTGGCTGCCGCGCGCGCATCCGGAGGCGCCGAGCCCGGTGTCGGCGTTGATGAGCGCGGCGATGGTCAACCTCGGCGTCTACGGCATCGTCCGCATCGACCTGCAGCTGTTAGGGCCCGGCCCGCGCTGGTGGGGGTTGACCCTGCTGGTCATCGGCGGCCTATCCGCGGTCTACGGGGTGTTGCAGGCGTCGGTGGCCACCGATCTCAAACGGCTGCTGGCCTATTCGACCACCGAGAACATGGGCCTGATCACCCTGGCGTTGGGTGCGGCGACACTGCTGGCTGATGCCGCGATGCCCGCGCCGGCGACGATCGCGATGGCCGCGGCGCTGCTGCACCTGATCGCGCACGCGGCGTTCAAGAGCCTGGGGTTTTTGGCCGCCGGCTCGGTGCTCGCGGCGACCGGGCTGCGCGACCTGGACCGGCTCGGCGGGCTGGCTAAACGGATGCCGGCGACCACGATCCTGTTCGGGGTCGCCGCGCTGGGCGCGTGTGGGCTTCCGCTGGGCGCCGGGTTTGTCAGCGAGTGGCTGTTGGTCCAATCGCTGATCCACACCGCGCCCGGCCACGACACCGTGGTGGCGCTGACGACCCCGCTGGCGGTCGGCGCGGTCGCGCTGACCACCGGTCTGGGTGTGGCGGCGATGGTCAAGGCGTTCGGGATCGGGTTCTTGGCCCGCCCGCGCAGCGAACCGGCCGCCGACGCGCGCGAGGCGTCGCGCGCCATGCTGGCCGGGATGACGCTGGCGGCGGCGGCCTGCATAGTGCTGGCGGTGGCGCCGGGGGCCGTCGCGAACGCGTTGCGCCGTGTTCTTGACGTGCTGCCGGCCGGGCGCGGGGCCGCGTTCACCGATTTCGGCGCGATGGTGCGGCTGCCCGGGCTGCACGGCTCGATCGCACCCGCGGTGATCGCCGCCGCCCTGGCCGCCGCGGTATTGGCCACCGTCTTGCTGGCAACCTGGCGTTCGCGGCGGCGCCCGCAACCGGCCACCCTGCCGTTATGGGCTTGTGGCGCTGATGATCTCACCGCGCGGATGCAGTACACCGCCACCTCGTTCGCCGAGCCGCTGCAGCGGGTGTTCGACGACGTGCTGCGCCCGGATACCGACATTGAGATCACCCACACCGCGGAGTCGCGGTATCTGGCCGAGAAGGTCACCTACCGGTCCTCGATCGGCGACGCGATCGAGCAGCGGCTCTACACCCCGGTGATCGCCGCGGTGGCCGCGGTCGCCGGGCGGGTGGCCCGCGCCCACACCGGCAGCGTGCACCTCTACCTGGCCTACGGGGCGCTGGGCGTGCTGATCGTGCTGGTGGTGGCCCGGTGAACGCGATGTCCTACGCCGCGGGTGCCGCCCAGATCGGTGCCGTCATGGTCGGTGCGCCGGTGATGATCGGCGTGATGCGCCAGGTGCGGGCACGGTTGGAGGGCCGCGCCGGCGGCGGCGTGGGCCAGCCGTGGCGCGACTTACGCAAACAGCTTGGCAAACAACAGATCACGCCGCGGGGCACGACGATCGTGTTCGTGGCCGCGCCGGCGATCATCGCCGCAACGACGCTACTGATCGCGGCGATCGCGCCGCTGGTGGCCACCGGGTCACCGCTGGATTCCAGTGCCGACCTGTTCGCCGTCGTCGGCCTGCTGTTCCTGGGGACCGTTGCGTTGACGTTGGCCGGCATCGATACCGGCACGTCGTTCGGCGGTATGGGGGCAAGCCGGGAGATCACCATCGCGGCCCTGGTCGAGCCGACGATTCTGCTGGCCGTGTTCGCGCTGTCCATTCCGGCGGGATCGGCCAACCTCGGTGCGCTGGTGGCCAACACGATCGCCCATCCCGGGCAGGTGGTGTCGCTGGCCGGGGTGCTGGCGTTCGTGGCGCTGGTGATCGTGATCGTCGCCGAGACCGGACGATTGCCGGTCGACAACCCCGCCACCCACCTGGAGTTGACGATGGTGCACGAGGCGATGGTGCTCGAGTACGCGGGTCCGCGGCTGGCGCTGGTCGAATGGGCCGCCGGGATGCGGCTGACGGTTCTGCTGGCGCTGCTTGCGAATCTGTTCCTGCCGTGGGGGATCGCCGGCGGGCATCCGGGCGCACTGGATGTGTTGATCGGCGTCGCAGCGATCACTCTCAAAGTCGCTGTGCTCGCGGTGGGGCTGGCCGCCGCGGAGGTGTTCCTGGCCAAACTTCGCCTGTTCCGGGTACCTGAGCTGTTGGCCGGGTCGTTTGTGCTGTCCCTGCTGGCGGTCACCGCCGCGAACTTCTTCACCGTCCCCGCATGAGGGCACACCGATGACCGAGGCGACCTTCGCGATCCTGATCGACTTCGCCGGCGGCGGGCTGATGCTGGCCGCGGTGCTGATTGTGTGGCGCCGCGATCTGCGCGCCATCGTGGGCCTGCTGGCGTGGCAAGGTGTTGCGCTGGCCGCGATCCCGATCGTGCGCGGGATCCACGACGGTGACGCCGCGTTGATCGTCGTGGGTGTCGCGGTGCTCGCGTTGCGCGCACTGGTGCTGCCGTGGCTGCTGACCCGCGCGGTGGGCGCCGAGCCGCACGCGCAGCGCGAGGCCACACCAGTGGTGAACACCGCCACCTCGCTGCTGATCACCGCGGTGCTGACCGTCATCGCGTTCGCCATCACCCGTCCGGTGGTCAACGTGGAAGCCAGTGCCACCACCAGCGCCGTGCCGGCCGCGTTCACGGTGATGCTGATCGCGTTGTTCGTGATGACCACCCGCCGTCACGCCGTCTCGCAGGCGGCCGGATTCCTGATGCTGGACAACGGGATCGCCGCAACGGCGTTCCTGCTGACCGCCGGGGTGCCGCTGATCGTGGAGCTCGGGGCCTCGCTGGACGTGTTGTTCGCGGTGATCGTGATCGGTGTTCTCACCGGCCGGCTGCGACGCGCCTTCGGCGGCGCGGACCTGGATCAGCTGACCGAGCTGCACGACTGATGACCGCAGTGCTGCTCGCGCCGATCCTTGCGCCCGTCGCCGCGGCGATCGCCCACTTGCTCGCCGGATGGCGCCGCGCCACCGCGATGTTGACGGTGGCCTCGGCGATCACGGTACTGGGCTGCGGGGCGGCGCTGGGGTTGCGCGTCGGGTCGGGGACCGACCTCGCGCTGGGCGGGCTGCTGCGCGCCGACGCGCTGACCGCCACCATGCTGATCGTCATCGGCATCGTCGCCACGCTTGCCACCTGGGCGGGGATCGGATATGTCAACACCGAACTGGCCCACGGCCACACCGACACCCGCGGCGCACAACTCTACGGGGTGCTCACCTCGGCGTTTCTGGCCGCGATGGTGGTGGCGGTGTGCGCCAACAACATTGGGGTGATCTGGGTGGCGATCGAGGCCACCACCATCGTCACCGCGTTCCTGGTCGGGCATCGCCGCACCCGCACATCACTGGAGGCGACCTGGAAATACGTGGTGATCTGTTCGGTCGGCATCGCGGTGGCGTTTTTGGGCACCGTGCTGCTGTACTTCGCCGCCCAGCACGCCGGCGCACCCGCCGCGCAGGCGTTGAACCTCGACGTGCTCGCAGCCCACGCCGGCGGCCTGGATCCCGGGGTGGCCCGGCTCGCCGGTGGGCTGCTGCTGATCGGGTACGGCGCCAAGGCCGGCCTTGTCCCGTTTCACACCTGGCTGGCCGATGCGCACAGCCAGGCACCGGCACCGGTCTCGGCGTTGATGAGCGGGGTGTTGCTGTCGGTGGCGTTCTCGGTGCTCATCCGCATCAAGCCGATCGTCGATACCGCCGCCGGCCCGGCGTTCCTGCGGACCGGACTGCTGGTGATCGGGCTGGCCACCCTGCTGGTGGCCGCGATGATGCTAACGGTGACGCCCGACCTCAAACGGATGCTGGCCTACTCGTCGATGGAGAACATGGGTCTGATCGCGATCGCCGCGGCCGCCGGAACGACGCTTGCGATCGCCGCGCTGCTGCTACATGTGCTGGCCCACGGCATCGGCAAGACGGTGCTGTTCCTGGCCGGCGGGCAGCTGCAGGCCGCGCATGGTTCCACCGCCATCGCGGACATCACCGGTGTCGTGGCGCGCTCACGGCTGGTCGGTGGGTCCTTCGCCGTGGGTCTGATCGTGCTGCTGGGCCTGCCCCCGTTCGCGATGTTCGCCAGCGAGCTGGCCATCGCCCGGTCGCTGGCCGACGCCCGGCTGGCCTGGGTGCTGGCCGCAGGGATGGTGGCGATCGCGATCGCGTTCGCTGCGCTGGTGCGCAACGCCAGCCGCCTCCTGCTGGGCGCCCCGGCCGCGGGTGCGCCGCCGATCACCGTGCCGGCCACCGTGGCCGCCGCGCTGCTGGCCGGGGTCGCCGGCTCGATCGCGCTGGGGGTCACCGCCGGCCCGCTGGCCGATCTGTTCACCACGGCCGCAAGCCAATTCGGGTCGCTGCGATGAGAGGTGACTGGGTACGCCACCGGCTCTCAGGCGAGGGTTGCGCCCAGCTCGCCGAGGACCTGCTGGCGCAGGGCTTCCGCCTGGCCCTGGCGGCGGCCCATGACGAGGGCGACAGTTTGCGGGTCGTCTATCTGTTTTTGGCCGGGGGGCCCGACCGCCGTATCGAGCTCGAATGCTCGGTTCCCACAGACGATCCCGCACTTCGGTCGCTGGCATATTTATCGTTTCCGGCCGGCAGGTTCGAGCGGGAAATGGCCGACCTGTACGGAGTCCGGCTGATCGGCCATCCCAAACCGCGCCGGCTGGTCCGCCACGCCCACTGGCCGCAGGACTGGCATCCCATGCGCGCCGACGCCGGGCCCGCACCCGACTTCACCGCCGACGGGCACTTCCCGTTCGTCACCGTCGAAGGACCCGGGGTGTATGAGATCCCGGTCGGCCCCGTGCACGCTGGGCTGATCGAACCCGGCCACTTCCGATTCTCCGTCGTCGGGGAAACCGTGCTGCGGCTGAAGGTGCGGCTGTGGTTCGTTCACCGCGGGGTAGAGAAACTGTTCGAGGGCCGCCCCGCGCGCGGCGCGGTGGATCTGGCCGAACGCGTCAGCGGCGACACGTCGGCCGCCCACGCGCTGGCCCACAGCCTGGCGGTAGAAGACGCGCTGGGCATCGAGCTGCCCGACGCGGCGCATCGGATGCGGGCCCTGCTGGTCGAACTCGAGCGGCTCTACAATCACGCCGCCGATCTCGGCGCGCTGGCCAACGACGTCGGCTTCGCACTGGCCAACACCCACGCCCAACGCACCCGCGAACAGCTTCTGCGGATCAACGCCGCCGTGACCGGGCATCGGTTGCTGCGCGGCGCCATCGGGCCCGGCGCGGTCGTGCTGCGTGAGCTGCCCGACCGCGCGCAGCTGCGATCCATCGCCGCCGACCTCGCCGAGGTCGCCGAACTCACCCTGCGCAACAGCGTCATTCACGACCGGTTCGCCGGCACCGCCGTACTTGGCGCCGACGACGCCCGCGCCATGGGCGCCCTGGGCTACGTTGCCCGCGCCAGCGGCCTGCGCAGCGACGCCCGGCTCGAACACCCCACCATCGCTTTGCCTATCACCGAGATCAGCGCAACCGCCGGAGACGTGCTCGCACGCTACACAGTGCGCCGCGACGAGTTCGCCGCTTCAGCCGCGCTGGCCTGCTACCTCATCGAATCACACACCGGCCCAACCGAATACACCGCAACAGCACCGCGAAATCACGGGCCGCGCAGCGGCATCGGCATCGTCGAAGGGTGGCGCGGCACCATCGTGCACCGCGTCGAAATCGGCGCCGGTCAACCCGCTGGCGCCCGCATCACCCGCGCCAAGATCGTCGACCCGTCCTGGTTCAACTGGCCCGCCCTGCCCGTCGCCATGGCCGACACCATCGTCCCCGACTTCCCACTAGCCAACAAAAGTTTCAACCTCTCCTACGCCGGCAACGACCTGTGACCGCCACAACCACGACGACGCACAGCGCCACCCGGGCTACACCACCTCCCCACCTGCCCCCCCGCCAACTTGCTGAACTGCGCAAGTAGTAGAGTAGGGGCCGCCCACCCGCTGGGAAGGCCATGTCATCAAAGGAGACGCCGTGGTGTCCAAGTCGCGCCAGCCGCTCTATCAGATGAAGGCCGACTTCTTCAAGACGCTGGGCCATCCTGCACGCATCCGCATACTCGAGCTGCTCAGCGACCGCGACTACACCGTGTCGGAGATGCTGCCCGAGGTCGCCATCGAGCCCGCCAACCTGTCCCAACAGCTCTCTGTCCTGCGGCGCGCCGGCTTGGTCACGGCCAAACGCGAGGGCCTCTCGGTGTCCTACACCCTGACGTCGCCGCGGGTGGCCGAACTGCTGGCTGTCGCGCGGGCCATCCTCACCGGGGTCGTCGCCGGGCAGGCTGAAGTCCTCGAGGACCTGCCGGGTGTGCTCGGCGAGGCCACCGGCTGATGCGCGCCGACAACAGCAAGTGCCCACACATGCTCGCTACTTGCGTAATTTCGCAACCATATAGATCATGCGGGTCGATGTGCGCGGACGGATGCCGATGACGAACGGTCTCGCCAGAAATGGCGACCAACCAGCGAGGGCGGGCGGCCGGGGGTTCTTCACCGGGGTCGATGTCGGCGTCATCGGCGTGGCCGCTGCTCGCACAATGAATCCGCCGTACCCGCCGCGGTCGTCGTGGCTGGCGATGGAGGACTACGTCGCGCTGATCAACGAGGCCACGCCGATGCGCGCCGCGCCGATGCCGCTGTCGACGCGGGATCTGCCCACACTGGTATCGGCGATCACCGGCCTGCGGGCACCGGTGTCGGCGGTACTGGTCGTCGGCCTGTCGGCAGCGGAGTCGGCCGCGGTGCAGCACCGGGTCGCCGATGCCGGGGGCCCGCTGGTCATCACCCATATCGACGCGGTGACCATGTTGCGTTCCCGAGCAGTGACGCGGGCGCGGGCACGAGTCGTGATGGCCGACACGGAGTCGCTGCCGCTACTGGGGCCCATCCTGATCGGCTGCGGCATCGGCGAACTCACCACCTGGCATCACCGCGATGCACACGATTACCCGCTGGCCCGGCTGATGGCGCACAACGACGTCCTGGTCGACCCGAACGCCGCGGTATCCGTGCCGCACGCCGGGGACCGGACCGTGAGGATTCCCGACGAGCCGTTCGAGTTCGGCGCGCTGGTCGTGCCGGGACTGTTGGCCGGCCTGTGCGGGCGCGGCGTCGCGACACTGGAGGTCGAGCACCTGCTGGCCGCCGCCCATGTCCTGGCCCTGCTCACCCCGCCCGGCCGGCTGCTGCCCGAATCCGACGAGCCGCTTATCGTCGAAACGATCGCCCGCCACATCTCAAAGACCCTCACCGACCGACACCGATGACACAACCAAGGAGATTGGCATGACCACCACCGTGTCCGCGCACCCCGGCGCCCCGACAACGAACTCCGCGATCATCAACTGGGTCGACGAAGTCGCCGCGCTCACCACACCCGAGCAGGTGGTGTGGTGCGACGGCAGCGACGACGAATGGCGGCGCCTGACAACACTTCTGGAGGACAAGGGCACGTTCGTGCGGCTCCCGCGCATCCAGAACTCGTTCTGGTGCACATCGGACCCCGCGGACGTGGCGCGTGTCGAGGACCGCACCTTCATCTGCTCGCAACAGGAATCCGATGCCGGGCCCACCAACAACTGGATGGATCCGGTCGACATGAAAACCGTGATGACCGAGGAATATCGCGGCGCGATGGCCGGACGCACCATGTATGTGATCGCGTTCTGCATGGGACCACTGGATGCCGCGCAACCCAAATACGGTGTGCAGGTCACCGATTCGGAATACGTGGCGGTCTCCATGCAGATCATGACCCGCTCGGGCACACCGGTGTGGAATCAGCTCGCAGACGCCGACTTCGTCCGCTGCCTGCACTCCGTCGGCGCCCCGCTTGCACCCGGGCAGGCTGACGTCGCGTGGCCGTGTGACCACACCAAATACATTTCCCATTTCCCCGAGGAACACACGATCTGGAGCTACGGCTCGGGCTACGGCGGCAACGCGCTGCTGGGCAAGAAATGCTATGCCCTGCGGATCGCGTCGAAGATGGCCCGCGACGAGGGCTGGCTGGCCGAACACATGCTCATCCTCAAACTCACCAGCCCCCAGGGCCAGGTGCACTACATCGCCGCCGCCTTCCCGTCGTCGTGCGGCAAGACCAACCTTGCGATGCTGGCGCCCACCCTGCACGGGTGGACCGCGCAAACCATCGGCGACGACATCGCCTGGATGCGATTCGGCGACGACGGCCGGCTCTACGCCGTCAATCCCGAAGCCGGATTCTTCGGCGTCGCCCCCGGCACCGGTGCCCACACCAACCCCAACGCGATGGCGACCATCGAACGCGGAAACTCGATCTTCACCAACGTCGCGCTCACCGACGACGGCGACATCTGGTGGGAAGGCATGACCAGCAGCGCACCCCGCCATCTGATCGACTGGAAACGCCGGGACTGGAACCCCGGCTCGGGCGAGCCCGCCGCGCACCCCAACTCCCGCTACTGCACCCCGATCCAGCAATGCCCCACCCTGGCGCCCGAATGGAACGACCCGCACGGGGTGCCGATCTCGGCGATCTTCTTCGGCGGCCGCCGCGCCACCACCATCCCGCTGATCACCCAGGCCTTCAACTGGCAACACGGGGTGTTCCTGGCCTCCACCTTGTCCTCGGAAACCACCGCCGCCGCCACCGGGGCCGTCGGTGTCGTGCGCCGCGACCCGATGGCCATGCTGCCGTTTTTGGGCTACCACGTCGGCGACTACCTGCAGCACTGGCTCGACCTGGCCACCAGAACCGACCCCGAGCTATTGCCGAAAATCTTCTACGTCAACTGGTTCCGCCGCGGCGACAACGACGAATTCCTGTGGCCCGGCTTCGGCGAAAACACCCGAATACTCAAATGGGCACTGCAACGCATCGACGGCACCGCCGACGCCATCAGAACACCGATCGGCGACGTGCCCACCCCCGACGCACTTGACCTCGACGGACTCGACAAAACCTATGATTCGAAGATCCCCGCGGCGCTCAACGTCGACGCCAACGAATGGGCGGCCGAACTCCCATTGATCAGCCACTGGTACGCCACCATCGGCGACCGCCTACCCGACCCGCTACGCCAGGAACTCGCCGACCTCCGACACCGAATAGCCGCGGGTTAGCGACACGGAATGGAAACCCAGGGTGATGACGACGGCCCCGGACCGCCGCCCAGGCCGCAGTCGGCAGGAGAGCTGCACGCCAGGGCTGGAGAACAACCGGCAGTCGGCGCTGCCTCACCGGTCGAGGTAGCCCTGGCCGGCGGCTCTGCACTGCGCGTCGGATGGTTTCGCTTCTACTTCGCCGACCAGCGATGGGAATGGTCCACCCAGGTCCAGGAGATGCACGGCTATCGCCCCTCGGTGACACCGACCACCGAATTGGTGTTGGCCCACAAGCATCCCGATGACGCCGTGCGAGTGGCCGCGACCCTCGAGCAGATCCGCCAGTCAGATCGGACACTGAGCACCCGCCATCGCCTCATCGATGTGCAGGGGCGCGTCCACGATGTGATCGTGATCGGTGAGCGCCTGGCCGACCGCGGCGGGGCCGTCATCGGCACGCACGGCTTCTACGTGGACGTCACACCATTAGACGAAGCAGGCGAGGAGGAGGTTTCCGCGGTGGTCGCAGAAATCGCCGAACATCGCGCAGCGATCGAGCAGACCAAGGGCATGCTGATGCTGATCTACCGGATTGCTGCCGACACGGCGTTCGAACTCCTCACATGGCGTTCGCAGGCCACCAACGTCACACTGCGTGCCCTCGCACAGCAGCTGTCGGCCGATTTCCTGACGCTGCACTACGGCGAAACCCTGCCGTCCCGAACAACATACGAGCGACTATTGATGACCGCGCACCACAGGCTAATCCCAACCGCGGTTGCCGCGAGCCCAAGCCGGGCAGCCGCATCAGAATCGCCGACGAGGAACCTCAGATGACCCACCCAGACAACGACCCGACCTCTGGCGACGCCGCATCCGAAGCCACCGCCACGCTGAACGCCGAATTCCTTGGCGCACTGAACGATTCCGCGGTAACCGACGCAGACAGCGTCGTATCGACAGCCAACTGGTTGCCCAGCGGCTCGGCCCTGCTGGTCGTCAAACGCGGCCCCAACACCGGGGCCCGATTCGTGCTCGATCAGCCCGTCACAGCCGCGGGCCGCCATCCAGGCGCCACCATCTACCTCGACGACATCACCGTCAGCCGCCGCCATGCTGAGTTCCGCATGGAAAACGGCACATTCTCGGTCATCGACGTCGGCAGCCTCAACGGCACCTACCTCAACCGCGAGCCGGTGCAATCGGCGGCGCTCGCCGATGGCGACGAGATCCAGATCGGCAAGTTCCGTCTCGTGTTCGCCCGGCCTTGACCGCACTCACACCTGCTACCGAGAACCGAACTGTCCTCCGACGCCTTCATCGTCAACGTCGCGCCAAAACCCGGCGCCGTAATCGGTGTCGGGGATCGCGATCTTCTCACCGACGCGCAGCTGTTGGGGCGACGCCTCGTTACGCCGTCCAGCGCTGATGGTTTCCACCCGCAAAGACGGTGGTTCAGAACGCTGTCTGCGGTGACGCGAGGGAGGGGGCAACGAGACGCGAAAGTCCCCCGAGACCGAGGTGATCCGCGACGCCGAACGCATCGTCTTCCGAGAGAAATGGCGCGTGTGCGAACGACGAGCCGCGGAGCGATTGGCGGTGACAACCTCGCTCAAATGGACGCGCCTGTTTCCGGAAAGCGCGGTGATCCAGGTCGTCGCCGTCTACGGCGTGGTCGTCGGCCACATCCGACACAACGGCACCCATTGGATCGCGACCGGGACCAACCAGCGGGATCCGGTTGCCGACTGCGACACATTCCGCGCCGCTCTCTTGGCGCTGGCATGCGAGGCGCAGCGCTGGTGATGCGATGATCGGGCTAACCGAAGCGCCGCGCGTTCGCCGGGATCCATGTAGAGGTCGGACGTCCGGGCCACCGCCTGCAACCCAGGCCGCTACTTCGCCACCGCCCGGGCCGCCGACGACTGGCTCGCCCAATACCCCGACGGGACGGCGCTGCCCGTGGCCGACGCCTACCCGCAACTGCGTCCCGACCTACCCCAAACACCAAGCCGGCAATCAATTCGAATAGCCAAGGACCACATCGCCTTCCGAGGACGCAACGCCCACGTGGCAAGGCCGCGACCCGGTCTGAACCGACTACGCTGCCGCCTGTACCCACCAATAACCGACTCTCAATCGGATCAACCGACCGGGTCGGGCCACTCGACTCGAGATCCAAGTGCGTAGTTGCGGCCAACGGAGACCGTTCGCGAAGCATCCTCATCGGCGACGTCGATCTCGATCCGTGCCTCACCCGTCGTAGCGGTTGGCATCTGCAGACGTCCTTCATAGAGCCCCATAACACCCCTCGTCATCTCTACCCGGTGGCAAGTAGGCCTTGTCACCACGCTATTCAATTACTATATTGATTAGGTGACTATCGAGGTCGAGGGCAAGCGCGATTTCAAGGACCGGCTGTACGCGGAATTCGCCCGCATGGGTAAGTCGCTGGCCAGCCCTCATCGCCTGGAGATCCTCGAAGTGCTCGCTCAGGGCGAGCGCACGGTCGAGTCGCTTGCCACCGAGACCGGCCTTTCGATCGCCAACACGTCTCGGCATCTGCAGCAGCTGCGCCAGGCCCAGCTTGTCCTTGCCCGCCGCGACGGGTTGTTCGTGCACTACCGGCTGGCGGGGTCCGAGGTCGTCCGCTTGATGCTGGCCCTGCGGCAAGCCGCCGAAGAGCACCTCGCCGAGCTCGACCGTGTCGTGAGCGACTACCTCGGCGCGCGTGACGACTTCGAGCCGGTAACACCGGACGAACTGTCTCGGCGCATGACCAACGGCGAGGTCGTCGTGCTCGACGTGCGACCCGAGCAGGAATACGCGGCCGGCCATATCGCCGGGTCGCGCTCCATACCAGTAGCGGATCTATCAGCCCGCCTAGCCGAACTTCCCCGCGAGAACGAATACGTGGCGTACTGCCGCGGGCCCTACTGCGTGTACGCCGACGAAGCGGTCGCGGTGCTGCGCGCAAACGGGCTCAAGGCGCAACGCCTCACCGAGGGTTACCCGGAGTGGTGGCTCTCGGGGCGGCCAGTGCGCACGGGCAAGTAACGGGTCACGACACGAGGAGGTCTCACAATGACGCGCTTACTCACCATCGGCTACGGAGCCGTGTGCTACGTCTGCTTCCTGGCGGCGTTCCTCTATGCGATCGGATTTGTCGGCAACATCGTTGTCCCGCGCAGCATCGATCACGGCATCGACGCGCCGGTCGTGCAAGCCCTCGTGGTCAATGTGCTGCTGCTCGGCCTGTTCGCAGTGCAGCACAGCGTGATGGCGCGGCCGGTGTTCAAGCGCTGGTGGACGCGGTTGGTGCCCACCACGGTTGAGCGCAGCACCTATGTCCTGCTTTCGAGCTTGGCGCTCGTCGTTCTGTTCTGGCAGTGGCGGACGATGCCTGCGGTCATCTGGGATGTCACCTGGCAGCCGGGGCGAGTCGGACTATGGACCCTGTTCGCACTGGGCTGGGCGACCGTTCTGCTCTCGACGTTCATGATTAACCACTTTGATCTGTTCGGTCTGCGCCAGGTGTATCTGGCGTGGCGCGGAACTCCCTACCCGAGCCCCGACTTTCGCATATCGCTGCTCTATCGAGTCGTGCGCCACCCGATCATGCTCGGCTTCATCGTCGCGTTCTGGGCGACACCGACGATGACGGCGGGCCACCTGCTGTTCGCCGTCGCGACAACGGCGTACATCCTGATCGCGATACAGCTCGAGGAGCACGACCTCACCGCGGCGCTGGGCGATCAGTACGGCGACTACCGGCGGCGTGTGCCGATGCTCATCCCGGGCCTTCATCGACGTGGCGGCCACGCCGCGCCCGACACAGCAACTCGACCGATAGGGGCATGAAATGACGGTGAATCCAACCGTCCGTAGTCGTCTTGAAGCTCAAGGCTTTTGTGGACTCGACGACGAGACGCTCGCAGAACTGGCGCCGTGGCTGCGCTGGACGTACTCGCTGGGCACACTGGTCACGCTGATCGGTGTGGCGTTGATGTCGCCGAGTGTGCTGTGGTCCCTTGCCGCAATCACGTCGGTGGGCATCGTCGTTCCGTTCCACCCGTTCGATCTTCTGTACAACTACGGGATGCGCTATCTGACCCGAACGGGGCCAATTCCGAACTCAGGCCCGCAGCGGCATTTCGTCTTCGTCGTCGCGACCGTGTGGCTGATCGCAACTGGCTGGGCGTTCTACGCCGGCGCGACCATCATCGGCATCGCGCTCGGCGTCCTGCTGATTTTCGTTGGTGGCCTTGCCAGCACCACGAATTTCTGTATCCCGTCGTTCATTTACAACACCGTCGTCGGTCGACGGAATGCACCATCGGAACGATGGGCGTAAATGGCGGCCGGGGTTGATCTGGTACCGCTGGTCGATGACGGACTGGGCAATTCGGCGTACCTAGTCGATCTGGGTGACGGACGTGCACTGGTGGTCGATGTCAGCCGCGACTTGCGTGCCGTTCATGAGGCGGCGGCCAAGCGGGGTTTGACGGTCGCGTTCGCGGCCGATACCCACCTGCATGCCGATTTCCTTTCCGGTGCACACCAACTCGCGGCAACCGCAGGAGCGAAGGTGCTCGCGTCAGCGGCAGGTCACCGCGAGTTCGCGCACACGGGTCTGCACGATGGGGACGAGGTCGACCTGGGAGGGTTGCGTCTGCGCGCTCTGCTGACACCCGGACACACCCACGAGCACGTGGCTTTTCTCCTGCTCGACGGCGCCCGAGAAGTCGGAGTGTTTACCGGCGGCTCGCTCATCGTCGGCTCGGCCGCCCGCACCGACCTGGTCTCCCAGGACCGCACCGACGAACTGACCCGCGCCCAATACCGCTCACTGCACCGGCTGGCCGCCCTGCCCGCGGACGTGCAGGTGTGGCCCACCCACGGCGCCGGATCATTCTGCTCCGCACCGCCAGGCACCGAACGCACCAGCACCATCGCCCGCGAGCTGGCAACCAACCCGCTGCTACAAGCTACCGACGAAAACGCCTTCGTGACACAGCTTCTCGGATCACTCGGCAGCCATCCGCCCTACTTCCGCCGGCTCGGGGAGATCAACCGCCTCGGCCCGCCGCTGCTCGACGGTGCGCCGAAACTGGCATCGCTAGGTGTGGACGAAGTGTGGACGCGGCTGGCCGACGGGGCGGTCCTCATCGATGCCCGCCCGGTAGACCGCTTCGCCGCGGCGCACGTGCGGGGGGCAATCTCCATCCCCTTGCGGCCGGTGTTCGCCTCCTGGCTGGGCTGGCTCGCGCCGACCGACCGACCGCTGATCATCGTGGCCGACGCCGACCAGGACTCCTCCGACATCGCTTGGCAGGCCGCGAAAATCGGCTACGAAAACATCGTCGGCGAACTCGATGGCGCGATGGCAGCGTGGACCGCGGCTGGCCACGACACGGCCAGCATCCCATTAACCCGGGCCGGGCGTATCGACGGACGCCGCGTCCTGGACATCCGCCAACGATCCGAATACCTCGACGGACACCTGCCCGGCGCGATGCATGTCGAACTCGGCGACATCGCGCACCGGGCCGCCGAGGTACCTGACGAACCCACCGTGGTGATGTGCGGACACGGCGAACGCGCGATGGGCGCAGCCAGCCTGCTCGAAGCAGCCGGGCACCACGACCTCGTCGTGCTCGCCGGTGGCCCCCCGGACTGGGCCGCAGCCACCGGCGGCGACCTGCAGATCGGCGCGTGAGCACAACCAGTCGCCAGCCTCGACTGGGGTTGCGCGCCAACCTTTCCCAGTTCTGTCTGCTGGTCGCGGTCAACGGCCTGGTGGGCGGCATGGTTGGCCAGGAACAAACCGTGCTGCCGCTGCTGGCCAAGCAGGAATTCCACCTGACTGGCTATACGTTCCTGCTCACCTACGTGTTCGCCTTCGGCATCACCAAGGCCGCCACCAACTACCTCGCCGGCACCTGGTCCGACCGCTTCGGACGCAAACCCGTGCTGCTGGCGGGCTGGCTGCTCGCCATTCCCGTTCCGCTGCTGCTGATTTGGGCGCCGTCCTGGGCATGGGTGGTGGCGGCCAACGTGCTGTTGGGCATCAATCAAGGCCTGACCTGGTCGACCACAGTGGTCATGAAGATCGACCTCGTCGGCCCCCGACAGCGCGGCCTGGCCATGGGATTCAACGAGGCGGCGGGTTACGGCGCCGTGGCGTTGACCGCTGTGCTGGCCGGCTACCTCGCTGCCCGTTATGGTTTGCGGCCCGCACCGTTCCTGCTCGGCCTTTCCTATGCACTGATTGCCCTGGGCCTGTGCGCGGTGTTCGTCCGCGAGACCCGCGGTCACGCCCAGCTGGAGGCCACCCGTTACGACAACAGCCGCCGCGACACCGCGCTGACCAACCGACAGATATTCGTGCGCACCAGCTTCACCGAACCGGCACTGTCCTCGGCCAGCCAGGCCGGTCTGGTCAACAACCTCAACTTCGGCCTGTCCTGGGGCCTGTTCCCGATCCTGTTCGCCACCACCGGCATGCCCGTCGACCAAATCGGCATCCTGGTCGCCGTCTACCCCGCGGTGTGGGGGGTCGGGCAACTGGCGACGGGCGCCGTGTCGGATCGGTGGGGTCGCAAGCATCTGATCACCGCCGGGATGCTCATCCAGGCGGTCGGACTGGCGCTGATCGCCACCGGCACCACCTTCACGTGGTGGCTCGGGGCGAGCGCGCTGCTCGGTGCGGGCACCGCCATGGTCTACCCCACCCTGCTGGCAGCCGTCGGCGACGTCGCCCACCCGCTATGGCGGGCCCGCGCCGTGGGCGTCTACCGACTGTGGCGCGACAGCGGATACGCCGCCGGCGCCATCGTCGGCGGCCTCACCGCCGACCTGTGGGGGCTGCGCGCCGCCATCTGGGCCGCCGCGGCCATCACCGTCGCCTCCGGGCTGGCCGTCGCGGTACGGATGTACGAAACCCATCCCGCCAGCGCAAGAGCCGACATCGGTAACTGACTACGAGCGGTTGATTGTCAGCTAGTGCCCACACACTTGCCGACGTGGCGACTTCTGTCGATTCACGACGGCTATGGGGTTACGCGATTGGTGCGCGTTCCAGCAGTACAGGATGTCCACCCAACCCCTGCGGGATCGGTGATAGGCGTAGTGGGTATCAAGGGTCCACGGCACCCACATGCGCGCCGTCGGCCATATATCGCGCTAGCCGAGCCTCCTAGGGGTCAGGTGCAGGACCGGCTGGACGGCTCGGCCATGTCGGCCGCCGGCTGGATGGCTACCGTGACTGGCGCCGTATGCGCCGAGGTCGAGGGCAGGGTCGGTGATGGCCGCCGCTACAGGCGGATCGGCAGACTGACGCCGCGCCACCACGAGCATGCATCCCCGGGCGCCCGCCGCCCACAAGGGCGCGGTGTTGTTTCTAGGGTGTTTTTTGGTAGCGTGGACGTTATTGTTTGTGTGGACCTTCCGGATTTATACGCATTGGAGGTGCGGGATGCCTGTTTTGACCCCTTCGGCTGCACACAGGCTCGATATCGACGCGGCTTCGATGTCGATCCGTGAGATCGCTGCGTATCTGCAGGACACGGTCGGCCAGCGCGTCTCGGCGGCGATAGCTGGCTTGGCCGACGCCAAACAGATAGGCCGCTATACCCGCGAACAGGGCCCGCAACCGCACGCGACGACCGACCGTCGGCTGCGTGAGGGCTACAAGGTAGTCCGGATGCTCGTTGACGCTTACGACGACGAGACCGCCAGAGCGTGGCTGTTCGGCACGAACACGCGCCTGGACGATGAAGCGCCGATCGAGGTCCTAGGTGCTGCGACTGAGACGGCAGATTTCACAATGGTGGTTCAAGCAGCGCGCCAGGTGGCTACCTTTCAGGCGTGAGGGGCAGCCCGGTCGACGGTCCGTTGTGGCGAGTCGGATATCACCGCGCGCCGTTTGATTTCACTCCGTTGGACGTGTACGGGTTCTCGCACCGGTTCGACGACGTCGACCAGCGGCTCCGAACGCTGTATGTGGCCGAGTTCGAGGTGACGTGCCTGCGCGAGGTGCTGGCGGACTTCCGGCCGAATCTGGCTGCACGTCAACGCCATATCGAGCGTTACGGGCCTGAGGCCGCCGATGATTTTCCGGTCGCGCCTGTGACGGCGAAGTGGCGGCGGGAAAATGTGCTCGTCCAGGCAAGGCTGGAGTTGGATGGGCCTGTGGTTGACCTGTTCGACGCTGATACCCGCCAAGAGCTTGAGGACCGCCATGCGGCAGTGTTGGTCGAGTACGGCCTGGAGCATCTCGATCTGAGCGAGATTACGACGAAACGACGAAAGGTCACACAGACGATTGCTGGTGACCTGTACGACCGCGGCGCTGCTGCGGTGCAGTTCCCGTCCCGGTTGGACGGCAAGGTCTGTCTGGCGCTGTTCGAAGGGCGAGGCGTCGTGCACCCGGTGGGCGATGTCGTCGCGTTGACCGATCCACCTCCCGATGCGCTTTTGACCGTCACGGATGAATGGAAGCTCAAAATGCAGAAGGCGTCCTAACTAACCGTCGCGGCCTAGTGCTTGCTGCAGCACGATGCGACTACCGAGCTGAATGTGCAGCGGACTAGGGAATCGGCGCGGCCTGCGCCGGTGGACCGGGGCGCGCGCGGCGCCGGCGCTGTAGGTTCCCGATTTCGGATGTCATATGGCGATCTCCTGACCTGCGACGATGCACGGTGTCTCACGTCATGTCATCTGTGTTTTGTCTCAACCGCGTGTCATTCTTTAAAACGCCGCTACCCCACCACCGGTGACTTGCCCATTCGCTGCGTGACACGGACCAACCCCATTCAGAGCGTTTCGTCATGTGACGGCTACACAGAGGGGCCGTCGGTGGCAGATGAGTGACTCTGCAGAACAGTGCATGCTATGCCCCACCGCGGACCCGCTTTCATTACCATTGAACGCGGCGCTCTGTACGCGGGCCAGACTCTCCATCGGTCGCCTGACATATCATCGCGGCCCACAGTGCTCACCTCGTCCGGAATTCGCCTGGGCTGTCGAGCTTTTGCAGTATTGGAGCGGCGACGGCCGTCAGCTGTTCAGCACGGCGGACCGCTCCCCTGCCCCATTCGCGCGGCGCCACAAGAATATTCCCAGCGCGAGGATCAACACGAACGGTATGTCGGTTAGATACTTACTCCAATAGTGGGAGATCTCGGTGCCCGCTTGCACTACCATCAACAACCCGTGGGCAAGGTTGGCCCACATCGTGAAACTCAGAAACGATCCATAGCTTCGCGGATCACTCGCGGCGCGCAGCAAAAACACGCCCCACACAATGTAGATCACCATCAGCATGGGCGGCACGTGCAGATGCGAATGCCCGCACCGAACATCGTTCCAGATCGTCCAGTTCAGCACTCCACCATGCTCGGCCAGTAGCGGTGACTGCGCGAGGAATCCCACGAGCAGCGACACAAAGATGACGAGCGTCAGCACGCCGTAGACGCGCAGGAAGACCCGAAACGCGCCCAGTCCCCGAGGCGGATTGTCCCGTTGCGTGATCGCAGTTTCGCTCATCGTTGTGCTCCTAACGTGGTTTGGGTTTGACGAATAAACATCTCCAGCGATTTAGGCGAGGCACCGCCGATCGTTTCGACCACATCGGTGACAGCATCGAATTCGCCATGTTGATGGCTCTCGGCCACCCGGGCGAGATGCTCGATCAAGTAGGGCGTCACAACAGGGATTCGGGACAAGATCTCGCGCCAAGCCTGGACGGAGATCTCCACATATTCCGTTTGACGTCCAAGCACGTCGGTGAAAACGCTCGCTTGTTCGGCCATCGTCAAGGACGCCGGCCCGGTGGGCACGTAGGTCCGTCCCCGGTGCGGATCAGGATCGGTCAGGATGCCCACGGCCACGCGGGCGATGTCTTCCCCCGCGATGGGTGCATGGCGCCCTTGGCCGTACGGAAGATAGATCTTGCTTTCGGTTCCGACCGTGGTGGGAGCAGCGACGTTGAGCAGATTCTCCAGAAAGAACGGAGGCCGTAGGTGCGTGACACCGATCCCAGACCACTCGAGCACACGCTCAGCCAACCAGTGCTGACGCGCGGCCGGGCTCGCGTGATCCGCGCGAGCCGTTATCTGCGACATATTCACCACCGACTGCAGACCAGTCTGTTTTCCGGCGGCGACTAAAATCGTCGTCGCTTCCAGAAGGCCATCGGCGACCGGGTATGTGAAGTACGCACGATGCACCCCAACCAGCGCGGCACACATGTCTGTGAAGCTGTGCAGATCGCCGACCGCGATGTCGGCACCGAGCTCGCTAAGCTCAGTGGCCCGTTCATCGGCCCGGCGCACCAACGCCCGAACTGGCAACCCCCGTGCCAGCAGTTGGCGCGCGACATGGTTGCCCGTGGCTCCATGACTTCCGCCAGCGCCGACAGCCAGGAAAAACGTGGAATTGGCCGGTGTCATCTCTGGCTCCTCCTCAACGTGAACGATTCGATCTATATAGAGGAGGCGCGGTCTCCAAACTCATCGGGTCTTGCGTCACTGACTCAAACTTCATATGCAGGGTCGCGCTATCCACAGTGCGGCCGTCATCAACAGAGTTGGTTGGATGTGATGGTCGGTCGCGGCGGATGCCGTCGTCTGCTGCTCGAAAAGCGCGACGTTACAGGGGATTTCACTGTTGAAGTAGCCGCCCTGCGACCGCTTCGATCACGCCGTGTGGTTACTACTGGCCGGTCAAGAACTGCGCGAGGTGGTCGCGGTGGCGCTCGAGCCATTGGGCTTCTTCGCCGCGGGCGGGCATGATGATCCCGGCTTCCATGGCCGATGTCGGATCGATGTCGGACAGTCCGATCACCAACTCGCGGTGGTCTTGGCCGGTGGTCGATGCCCACGAGTTGGACAGCTTCTCCAGGAGTTCGGCGCGTACCGCACGGGCGAGGCCGGCGCGGATGTTCCCGAGGATGAGGGCGCCGTTGTCGGGCTTGCCAGCCGTGAAGTAGGCATTGCGGCGGTATTCGACGAATATGACACGCACGAATCCGCGCGGTGCCTTTGTGACAGTACTGTGCACATCGGTGATCGCTTCAGCCACCGCAGCGCGGGTTTGCGCGGTCAGTGATCCGGCGGGGACGTGGCATTGATAGATCGGCACCTCAGGTCTCCTCAAATAATGGTGGCGAGTTTGATTGAACTGAAATGGCAGCGGCTTAGTGGTTTTCACTGTTCTGCGGCGGCGGACGCCGTGCAGTACGAACGGGCGGACCCGCTTACGCGGGTACCCCACGCCCGGAAGCGCCGGAATTCGGATGCCGCTGACTGCTTCACAGCCGCTTGAGGCCGCGGATTATTCTGCTGAATTGCAGGTTTGAGGCCATACCCTTCGACAGGCTGGGCTGCAGAATGCCGATGTTGGCGATCACGAGGTATCGAAGTCCTTGGTCGCGGTATTCTGCCGCCTGCTCGATCACTTCGCGTGGTCGCCCGTTGAGTGTGAGCTCCCTTATCAAGGTTGCGGGCACTTGTTTGGTGTAGGACAAGATGGTGTCTCCGTCGAGGAGTTGCGGGACGATGTCGTGACCGCCGGTCGCGTGCGCGCCCAGCGGGTGTTGGGCACCGTGGCGGGCCCAGATTTCAGCGGGCGCCAGCAGGGCAGCCGATTTCACGGCGTCGCTGTTCAGTGCCTCGTCCACCTCGTCTCGGCCGAATCCGGTGACGACGAACGCCGCGCCTGCCGGTGTGACGGCGTGCGGATCTCGTCCGGCGTCCGACGCCGCACTTCGCAATACGTCCAAACGCTCGGCATAGCCGTGCTTGCGGGTCACAACGGCGCCCTCCGGGAACCAGGCATCGCCGTAGCGTCCGGTGATCCGCAGCATCCGCGGTCCATGGGCGGCTATCCAAATCTCGGGCCACTTGCCCTGGTAGGGCGGTAGCGCGAACAGGGCGTTGCGCAGCGGAAAGTAGTGCGACTCACGTGAGACGAGTTCGCCGCCGGAATTCCACAGCGCGCGGATGGTGGCCAGAGCTTCTTCTAGCCGAGCCACCGGCTTCGTCCAATCCACACCGTAGGGTTCGTTGGTTGCGCGCTCGCCGGTGCCGATGCCGAGGATCGCCCGCCCGCGGGTAAGCAGGTGCAGTGTTGCGGCAGCTTGTGCAGTCACCACCGGGCTACGGCGAGCCGAATCGGTCACGCCCACTCCGAGTCGTCGCCGCCCCAACCGATTCAGCGTGGCCAAATGTCCGAGCGTGGTCCACGGCTCCAATACGGCATCGATGTTGGGGACCAATCTGGCCGCCCCCATGTGTTGGGATGTCGCGATTGAGCGTGCGAACATCGAACTCACGTGATCGCCGACCCAGAACGAATCCGCGCCGGCCGCAACGACACCCAGGTAATTCGCCCGCATCGCTGCCGTCGGCGAAAACCTCGAGTTGAAAATCTGATCCATCACGCCGACCCGGAAACCGCTCACCTCGAGGCCTCGAAACCTATCCGGCGCACGATGGTTCGTGTGCAACTGGCGTATGTCATCTCCCCGACCTCCTCACGGTCAACAATCGGTTTGCTCTATACAGAGGCGGCACAGTCGGCAAACTCATCGGCCACGCCCAGAGCATTGATCCAAGACCGTGTCACGTGATTGATGAGGCTGTGCTTCAAGTCACTCGGGTCATCCGAACTGATCTGATAACTACGGATGACGGTGGGCGGCTGCCTCTTTCGGGCGCAACGCAGCGCCTACGTCGATGACGGTGTTTGGGTTTGGCAGTTGCTCGGGCAGGTCAAAGCGCCGCAGCATGTCGGTGTCCATGAAGGCCACGATGCGCCCGACGCCGTGCGGGGTGAGGGTAAGTACGTGCAGGGCGTGCAGGCGATGCTGTCCGTCACGGTTGGCCGGGTAAAGCGCCACCGCGGGTTGTCCGTTGGCCGTGGTGGGTATGACCGGGGTTTTGCCGAAGCCACGCATGTGCGCGCCCAGGAAGGCGCCGATGGCCGCGCTGCTGTCAAACCATGTGAGAAACGGCGGCATTTCGTAGCGCGCGTCCTCGGTCAACACCGCGAGCAGTGCGTCGACGTCGGCCTCTTGAAACGCCGCCACGTAGCGGTCGAGCAGTTCACGCTGGCCCTGCTCTGAGGGTTGGGCCAGCGAGTCGGTGGCGGCGGGCAGATGGGTGCGGGCCCGCTGTAGGGCGCTGTTGACCGCGGCCACGGTCAGATCCAGCAGGGCGGCGACTTCGGCTGCCGACCAACCCAATACCTCGCGCAGGATCAGCACTGCGCGCTGCTGGGGCGAAAGAAGCTGCAGCGCGGCGATGAAGGCCAGCCGCATGGTGTCACGCGCGGCCACTACAGTGGCCGGGTCGCTGGTGGTGGCGGCCAGCAGCGAATCGGGGGCAGGCTGCAGCCATGCCAGGTGCGCATGACCGGCGAGCACACGCGCGGTGGGGTCTGTTTCTGGCGCATGCAGATCAGAGGGCAGCGGGCGGCGCTTGCGGCGCTCGAGGGCCTTCAGGAAAGCGCGGGTGGCGATGGCATACAACCAGGTGCGCAGTGACGAGCGCCCTTCGAACCGGTCGTAGGCGCGCCACGCGTCCAGGTAGACGTCCTGCACGACTTCTTCGGCGTCATCGACCGAGCCGAGCATGCGATAGCCGTAAGCGACCAGCTCACGCCGAAACGGCTCGGCCAGTTGGGCGAAATCCTCGCCGTTATCGGTGGTGATGCTCATCACGATCCGGTGGCCCATACGTGTCGTGCCATGGCCATTCGTTGATGTAGCGCTGCCGGCCCAGCGGGGTCAGATCCAGGAACCGGTAGGTGCTCAGCATGACATCAGCACCGACTCCGTAGGCCGAATAGGTGTGAAACACCGTGCCGCCGTCCTGGACGAAGACGCTCACGCCTTGCCCGTCGGCGCCGTTGTGGACCATGTACTCCAGCCCCTCGCGCACCAGGGTGGCCTTGTCCTTGTAGTTGTATTCGACCGGTGTCTTCGACTCGTCGTTGCTGACGTGGAAGTCGTAGTTGAAGTCGCTACCGTGCGACGAGTACCACGGCAAGGTCCATCCCATCCGGGCCTTGAACTGGCTTAGCCTTGGGTACGGCACGCGCGACACCAGCGCCAGCGTGGTGTCGGCGCCCTCGTTGAGATGGATCGGATCGGGCATGTCGTCCACGGCGAACGAGCAACTGGGACAGCCCTCGTCGATGTCGTGCAGCCACATAAAGTGGTAGACGATCAACTGGCTGCGGCCCTCGAACAGGTCGATCAGCGCCACCTTGCCGTCGGGGCCCTCAAACCCATAATCCCTGTCGACGGCTACCGCGGGTAGGGCGCGGCGCTGCTCGGCCAGCGCGGCGAGCTGTCGGCTGGCGGCCTTCTCCTTGGCCAACAACTCCAAGCGGGCCGCCAGCCACTCCTCGCGTGATGCGGTATGCGTGATTTTCATTCTTGCTCCTTTCCTCAGCACTACTGAGGAGCCCATCGGGTCAAACTCGTCGCCGTGACGTGAGGTCAGTGCCTCACCTGACCTAGGCGGCCGTGATACGAGCCGATCAACGTCGCATACCTCACGACCGGCGGTGTAGCCAGCCGCTCGGCGAGCGCACGATGGAATTCGCCGTAAGCCACGCAGTCCGCGAAGGGATCCGCGGTGCCGTCAAACGAAACAACATGCATGAACCCAACCCCGTCATCGAACACCAACACCTGATACTCGACACCTCCAGGATCGCGCACCGTCAGCTCACGCAGCACATCCTCGACCAACTCGCGATTGCGCTGCGCCCCTTGCTCTGTGGTGAAGTACTGCACCACTGCGGCTCTGCTCACCACTCACCTCCCACAACTACAGAGGCCGCGGGCCGGCCAAACTCATCGGCCAAACCGCCATAGGGACGATGCAGTGACTCGGGCAGACGGATCCTCATGCGCATGGCCGCGGTTCGGGCGATGAGTTTGGCAGGCCCGCGGCCTCGATATTGGCGTTGGCGCACCCATCGAGCCGTATGCCGCACGGACCCGCTACTAGCCACTGGAGCAGAAATGAACGATTTACTCGAGAGCGCCGTCGCCGCGCACGGCGGCCTGAACCGATGGAATCAACTCACATCGCTCACCGTCGACGCCTCCATTACCGGGGCCCTCTGGCACGTCAAGGGCATACCTGACGTCCTCGAGGACGTGCGTCTGGCAGCAGACACCAAACGGCAGCGGCTGGCGATCGACTTCGTCGGCCAAGACAAACGGTCGGTTCGAGCCCTCTCGCGTCGTTATCGAGCACAGTGACGGCACGATCATCGAGGCGCGCGACGAGCCGGAGCTCGTTTGACGGCCATCAGCTCGAAACCCCGTGGGACGATTTGCACGTCGCCTACTTCACCGGGGAGGCGCTGTGGACCTACCTAAACACTCCGTTCCTCTACACCTGGCCCGGGTTTGTCACCGAAGAGATCGCCCCGATCGAGGTCGACGGTGAAACCTGGCGCCGGCTAAAAGCGACCTTCCCCGAACACGTCAAAAGCCATACCCGCGAACAGATCTCGTGCTTCGGCTCGGACGGGCTGCTACGCCGCCATGACTTCACCATCGACGTTATCGGCGGGGCGACCGGGATGCTCTACGCCAGCGATTATGACGGGACTCACCAAACGCCAAGGCGCACAGATTCTCTCCTACCTCGGCGCCCCGCAGAGCATCTCGCACAAGTCGCCCACCGCCGATCTTGAGGACGACCGTTCCGCACTCCCCGACGAGGTCGCACGGGGTGTCACTTACGCGCAGATCGACGACTACCTGGAAGGCAAGGCGGTCACCGTCGAGGCCGCCGAACGTATCGAACGGTGGTACCGACAAACCCGACACAAGCGGACCGTGCCCGTCACCCCGTTCGACAGCTGGTGGCGTTAAGAATCCGCTCCCGCCCCACATCCGGATCGCGCATTGGCATCGGGTCCGCGTCGCCGATCGAGACGAGAACGGCAAACGTCATCGGACACCGTAGGTGTCACGGCATCCCTCCTGCCCCCCGGCGTTGAGCTGTGGCCGGTCACTGCTCGTCACTCCCTGAATCGCTGAACCCATCCGCCGGCGACCTCGGTCAGGCGCCTTCGGTCGAGCTTGTAAACCCGCTCGCGTCCTTGAAGCTCCACGCGCACCTGTCCGGCATCCTCGAGGACGCGCAGGTGCCGCGTCGTCGTCGGCCAGGAGCAATCGAACCTTGAGGCGATCGCCCCCGACGTCATCTCCCCGCCGCGAGCCTTCAGGATGCTGAGGATTGTTCGACGCGACCGAGTATGGCGGCTGAGATTGGCGAGCTCACCCACTGATTTCGGACATGTGGCCGGTCAGCCAGTCCGCATATGATCGCGGCGGCCTGCCCAACAGGTCGGCCACGGCCGAAGTTTCATACCAGAGGCCGGCCCGCACGGTCTCGAAGTACATCAGCGTCGCGTCGACAATCTGTAGTGGAAGGCCCGATGCCACCAGGTCGTGGCGGGTTTCGTCGTCGCTCGCGTCGACGAACCTGATCGTCCTACCCAGCGCGGCCGAGATCTGGGCGGCGATCTCGGACCCGGTCAGCGTCTGACCCGACAGTTCGTAGATCTTGCCTTCATGGCCTGGCTCGGTCATGACCCGCGCCGCGACCGCGCCGACGTCGCTGGGATCGATCACCACGACGTTGCGCCCGGCGTGCGGTTCGAGCAGGCGGCCCTTGTCCAGCACCGACGTCCATACGAACGGCAGGCTGGACATGAACCGCACCGGTCGCAGGATGGTCCACGTCGACCTCAAAGCACGCAACCGCCATTCGTTGGCGCCGTGCCCAGCCCACAGGTCGCCCTCGAACCGGCCCGCACCGAAGTTGGATAGATAAACGAAGTGTTCGACACCGGCCTGCTCGGCCGCCACAAACGCGTTGATCTCCATTTTCTCCGCCTCGGGAAAGGGGAAGGGCGCCAGCAAGAAGGCCCTCTGCACGCCGGCGAATGCCTGCGGCAGCGTCTGCGGTTGCGTCAGGTCACCGACCGCAACATCGACGCCTTCGGGCGCCCCGGCCGGGTCGCGCACCAGTACCCGGACCCGCTGGCCGGCGTCAAGCAGGTGTTTGACGACTTCACGGCCGATCGTTCCCGTCGCACCGACAACGAGGATCATGACGCCAACCTCGTCAGAAATGCTTTGAGGGCCCCGGTGTTTCGGCGGATGTACCCCTCGAACGTCTGGGCGGGCCTGCCGAGCACGTCGGCAACCGCGCCGGTGACGATCATCTCTCCGGCCCGCACCCCCGCGTAGTGCCTCAGCACGAACTCACCGTATTCGGGTGGGTAACCGTCGGCCAGGAATTTCGCGCGTGCCTCGGCCTCGGTGACGTCCACGTACTCGACGTCGACTCCGGTCGCGGCCGACAACCCGTCAGTCATCTCGGCGTACGTCAACAGGTGCGGACCGGTCAGGTCGTACACCTTGCCCTCATGCCCGCCCGAGGTGAGCACAGCGACCCCTGTCGCGGCGATATCGGTTGGATCGATCGGCGCCTCCCGCCCACCGCCGGCAGGCACATAGACCGCCGCTCCCGTCGGGGTCGCGCGCAGGAACATCGTCTGCAGATTGGAGGCGAAGAACCCGGGCCGCAGCATCGTCCACGCGACGCCCACGCTGCGTAGATACTCCTCACCGCGCCGATGCATCGCGGCGTGTGTTTCGCCCGCCATGTGATCCTGAAACGCCTCCAGCGCAGAGACTTTGACGATGTGGCCGATCCCGGCTCGGCGTGCAGCGTCGTAGGCGTTGATTTCCAGATTGGCGATGTCTTCGCCGTTGACTGCCACGAACGCTTTCGCGGCGCCGGCGAACACGATGTCGAGCGTCTCCGGCCGCTGCAGGTCGCCCTGCACAACCTCTACCGACGCGTCAAAGGCCGTTTTCGCAGGGTTGCGTACCAGCGCGCGCACCCGCTGTTCAGCGGCGACAAGCTGCGCGATCAGTTCGCTGCCGATCACTCCGGTCGCGCCGGTCACGACGATTAAATCCGTCATCCGTTTCTCCTCTACTAGAGCGCGGCCGCAAGGCCGCCGTCGACGCGGATGTCCTCGCCGGTGATGTAGCTCGCGTCAGAGGACGCCAGGAATGCGATGGCTCGCGCTATCTCTTCCTCGACGCCGAACCGGCCGAGTGGAACACGCTGCGGCAGTATCGCTTTGAACTGGTCCAGCTCGTCGGCAGACATCGCGAGCTTGGTGAACGCGGCGTTGTCGACGGGGCCGGGACTCACCGAGTTAACCCGAATCCCTCGAGCGGCCAGCTCGACCGCCAGTGCGCGGACCATCGCGCGCAGTGCTCCCTTGGTCGCGGTGTACACCGAAAAGTTCGGCGAGCCGACGTGACTGCCGACCGACGCCGTGAAAACCACGGATCCGCCTGGCTGGAGCAGCGGCAGGGTCTTCTGCAGGGTGAAGAACTGACCCTTGACGTTGACGGCGAAGTGCTCGTCGTAGGAGGCTTCGTCGACCGCTTCGATCGGCAGCATCCGCCCGCTCCCGGCGTTGAGCACCACGGCGTCGACCCTGCCGAAACGCGCGCGCAGTTCGTCGGCGACGACGTCCGCGCTGCCGATCTGGCCCGAATCGGCTTGCAGGACAACTACGTCCGATGGCAGGATGTCGCGGGCCGCGGCGAGGGTCTCCGGGTTGTTGCCCGTTACGAGCACTCCATAGCCGCGTTTGTGAAACTCCTGCGCTGTCGCCTGCCCGATGCCGGTGGTTCCACCGGTCACGAGGGCGACGGGTTGTGGCGATGTCATCAGAAGGTCTCCATCCAGTTGTGTAGTGTGTCCTACACAAATCTAGCGACTGCTACCCAGGCGCTGTCAAGGAGTTCTGTAGTATCGACTAAAGAAAGGGGTCGGCATGATGGCCAAACGGGGACGGCCGGCCGGGTTCGACCGGTCGGAAGCGCTCGACCGCGCGATGGAGATGTTCTGGGAACGCGGCTACGAGGGCACGACGCTCGAGGATCTACAGGAAGCGATGGGCAACATCAGCCCGACCAGCTTCTACCACGCATTCGGATCCAAGGAGGCCCTGTTCCGTCTGGTCGTCGAGAAATACCGGCAGACCGTGGGCGGTCCGGCGCTGACTGCCCTCGAGGAGTCCCCCACGGCGCGCGAGGCCGTCCACCAGATGCTGCGCTTGACGGCCGAGTCCTTTTGCTACCCAGGCAAACCCCACGGATGCATGCTGGTCCTCGGCGCCACCAACTGCACGCCCGCCAACGCGGGTCCGCAGGAGTACCTGCGCTCGATCCGTCAGCAGACTCCGACGGTGCTCAGGCGGCGACTCGCCCGGGCCGTGGCCGAAGGCGATCTGACGGCGTTAGCCGACATCACCTCGATCGCCGCGTTCTACGCCACGGTGCTGCACGGCCTGGCAGTCCGGGCGGGCGACGGGGCATCGAAGAAGGCGTTGATGGCCGCCGTCGACGGCGCGATGGCCGCGTGGCCCGCGCTCACCGGCTGACGCTCTTGGCGTCCCCTCTTAGCGGCCATCTGATCCAAATGGCGTATCCGCCATCACGTTTGAGACCCTGCCGCGCCTGCCAGTACGACCACCACTAAGGCCGACTAAACAGAATCTCATCCGTATGGCGGATCCGCCATCTTCCGCCATTTCAAATCGGAATTCGCCACGCAAAATCCGAACCTACAAGAAGCGTCGTCGTCGCCTGGCCAAAGTCAAAGTTCAGAAGTTGGCGTCGATTAGAGCGGTGACGCGGAGGCTGGTCACGCCACTACGTCGGCAAGCCTGGCCATCGTCGACCCTTCCAAAGGGGCTTCCAACTTGTCCTTAGCGATGGACAGCTATCGCGCGGTGTCCCCTTGTACCAGCAGAAAATAGGGTAAGTACCCGATATTCAACTTGCCGCGCCGGGCGAATACTACGGGTTAGCCCGGGCGCCGACGAACAGAGGAACGCAACGTGATCACAGCCAACCTCGAGTTCGTCGGTATCGGATTGGCCCTGGCTGGTCCGGCAGTCATCGAGAACGGCGGCGTTGGGCTAGCTAGGTGCAAAGCCAATGGTTGCGGGCGAGCGCAAGTGGAACTGGCGACGGCCGGCGAAATGTAGCTCGCCTTGTGGGAAGAAGCGAAAGTGCGCCAGGTCCGGCCGGCATTTTCCGTTGACATGAACGTTCTGGATTTGTGCTGATGTTGGGATCGGTAGCAGCGCGGGCGAGGTCGGCAAACCGATGCCCGAACGTCGCACCGACGGTGTCCTTAGCTGTCTTGGCGTGATTTTGGCGAGGAACGACCGCGGTCGACCGTGATGGCCGACGCCGGGTTCGGCGCTCAGGAGTCGAGGTTTTCACGGCGACGCAGCTCGTCGATCTTGACTGTCAACTGCTGACAGGCCGCAGGCGATAGCCCGATGGTGCGTGCACTGATTCGTTGGACGCCCTCGTCGCGCATGGCGGCCAGCACTGTCAATTCCACGTCGAGCATGGCGTAGTAGGCGTCGTCGGTGAAGTAGGCGACCTCGACGCCGAAGAAGTCGGCAAGAGCCTGCATCGTCGCCGGCGACGGGTTGGATCGTTTGCCCGAACGTAACTGGGATAAATAAGGCGCAGACATGATCACACCGTGGCGTTTCAGATCGCCGATCACGGCGGCACCCGTATACGGCCCTCCTCCTGGTGGGTGCACCGCGTCGAACAACCGCTGGAGACGGTCTGCGAACGTGGGGCTCACTGGGTTGGTCCTCCCTGTCCAGACAAACCATCATGCTTTGCTGGAATGGTACAGATGCGAGCTCGACGCAGCCAACAGCAAACGTCGACATCGTATTGTTCCCAGCAATCCGTGCAACGGGGACGCCCCACAGCAGGTGCCAACATCCCGCAGCCAGCCAGCCAGCCAGCTTCGCCCGCTCGAGCCGAGCCGAGAGCAGTGGCAGTCGCACCGCACGAGCAGTCGCCCTTCGCTTAAGCGACGGAGCATCGCTTAATACGACCAGAGAAAATCCTCACGGGTTTGCGGGTGAAATTGTGCGGCTGAGATTTGTCCTGTGCCACGTGCGGCTGAGATCTCGGGGGCCCCGCCGCGGGTGTCCGGCAGCCCCACGGGCGGTGTCCCCGCCCGGCACCGCGTCGAGAGCCGCCGCGAACAGCGCCTGCCCATCACGCGGAACGCCACCTCCTGGACAAGACGATTAGCC
>NZ_QJJU01000042.1 GCF_003201655.1 Mycolicibacterium moriokaense | reverse complement strand
GAAAGCGCGGTTACAACGAAGACGAGGTCGACGCGTTTCTTGACCGCGTCGAGATTGAATTGACCCGCCGCTTAGCAGAACCCGGCCTTCCGCCGACGCGGCAGGCCGGTTTTCCGCCGCCACCAGCCGACGAGAAATCGGCTGCATCAGCGGAACCGATCCACTGTCAGCTGTATGCGACCCTCGGGAAACCCTGGCGCGCAGCGTCGCTCCCGACCCCCAGCCTGGCCATCGATGTGGGCAAGGATGCGATCCGGGTGATCGACCCGAACACGAATGCGCTCATTGCCTCGGCTTCGCTTGCGCAGGTGACGGCGACACCGGAAAACTACACATACGTTGAAGTAGGCGGGCCCGACGGTGGGGGCCATAGTTGCATGATGCCTGTGCTGGTTGTGAGCATTCCTGGTGTGCAACCACTGACCATTCAACCCCGCGAGGTGATTGATTCGGTTTTGACGAGTTATCGATCGCGGTTTTCGTGGCGGGGCAAGGTGCCTGGCATTTCCGAAGGCTGGGGCGGCGTCGAGGAGTGGGCGAAGGCGAGACGGCCCGCTTATACCGTCACGAATGCAGAGTGGCTTACGCTCGTTGAGAAATTCGGCTTGGGTACCCTCATCGTCGACGAGTCCGGGGGTCGTGTCCGAATCGAGCTGGTCATCGTTCTCGCGTTTGTCGTGTTGAGCCTCGTCCTAATCTTGTGGGCGGTCATCCACTAGCGTCGCCCCGTTTCTCCATTAGACCGAACCGCGTCGGGTCCTGAGTGGCTTACGCTCGTTGCGAAATTCGGCTTGGCCGGAGGGTTGCCAGGCCATGTGACGTCAGAGACGTTGACATTCACCGGCTTTCAAGGTGATTTCGACACAGAGTTTTGAGAGCCTCGTATGTCGTCTATTCCGAGACAGCCTTCAGTTCTGTTTGGGCCTGGTCGATTTGTTCGTAGGCATATGTCACCATCTCGGCGGTGGTCATCATCTCGCCCTTGTGAGCGAGGCGTTCGTAGGTAGGGTCCCCAAGGCGCTCGCGTAAGTGTGTGATCGCCGCATCGAACTCCGGCATCCGTGGTGTTGGTCCGACACTCGTGAAGCCTGCGATAGTCGCTGCCTGTTCGTAGCGCTCAAGCCGGTCCAAAAGCGTCGCGAGGGTGGCCAGCGCTGCACGGCCTTGGGTGGTATTACCCGCGTCGTGGTAATTGCTGATCGCCAGGCTGATCTTGTCAAGTGCCGCTAGCGGATCGCCGAGCGTGGAGGCGACCTGGGCGAGCGCCAAAGCCAGATACGTCTCGTTGGCCCGATTACCGCTCTGTTGGGCGATCACAAGCCCCTTCTGCAGTGCGTTAAATGCTCGAAGAGGATCCCTTTCCCGATAAGCAAAGCCGCAGGCGAGGAGCGCGAACGAGAAGGCGTAAGGATTGTGCGTCGCCTCGGCGGCTTCTATTAACCCGGCGGCCAGCTCTAGCGCTTCCTCATCACGGCCGGCGACTGTCAGTGCTGATACAAGACAAGACCTGGTCAATTCGTAGGTGTTGCGACCGCTTTCAAGCTGACTTTGGTGAACCGCAATCCAGCGATCAGGTTCACCGATCGCACCGTACACAGCACAAAGCCAAGCCTCGAGGCCGAACGGAACGTCTTGGGCCCCAGATCGCATCGCCGTGTGCCCTGCTTCGCTGAACTCGAGAGCGTCGTCGACGCGACCGACCATGTAACACAGGGAGGCGATCGAACACAGTGACGCGAGCCGCGGATGGTTGGCTTCGCGGGCTGGCTTGATCAGCTCCTCCGCCCACGTGATCGGCTCGTAGTTCTCGACCATGACACCCAACATGCCCGCCTGCATTGCGATGGCGGCTGCGCTGTCGAGGTCACGTTGGTCGGAGGCCCATCGAAACGCTGCACGCAGGTTCGCCAATTCCGTTGCCAACCAGTCGAATGACTCCCGTTGTCGGGGACTGTTCCAAACGGCAAAGATCTCTGATTCACGGCCCGCGAAGTAATGCGAATGCGCAGTACGCGCCTCGCTCGCCGCACCGCTTGCGACGAGCTGCTCCTCGGCGAACTGGCGGATCGTCTCCAGCATAGTAAACCGGGTGCGCCCAGATGACCGGTCTGCAACGAGCAACGACTTTCGGACCAGAGCATCGAGTATGTCGAACACAACGTACTCGTCGCGATCATCGAATCCAGCAACCGCGCAAGCACTTTCGAGACCAAACCCGCCGACAAACACCGAACAGCGTTCGAGCACCCTTCTTTCGGCGCCGTCGAGAAGGTCATAAGACCAGGCAACCGCGTGACGCAGGGTTTGGTGTCGTTCCAGTCCCCGTCGTGATCCGACCAGTAACCGGAACCGATGATCCAGCCGGTCACGCATCTCGGTCGCGGTCATCGAGGCCATCCGCGACGCCGCTAATTCGATGGCCAAAGGAATGCCATCCAGCCGCTGACAGATCTCGGTGACGGCGGCGGCCTCACCGCCGTCGATCGAGAAGCCGGGGGAAATGCCTTGAGCACGTTCGACGAACAGGCTCACCCCCGCGGAATTCACGCCCCCTGCCACGTCCAGAGAACGCACCGGCCACACTGTCTCCTCGGCTACCCCTAGAACCTCTCGGCTGGTGGCGAGCACCTTGACCGCTCCCGACTGCGCGAGGATGGCTTCCACCAAATCGGCCGCGGCGTCCAGGACATGCTCACAGTTATCAATCACCAGTAACCGGATTCTGCCTTCGAGCGCAGCGGCCAGCGATTCGCTGACGGTCTGCCCTGGTTGTTGGGTAATACCCAACACCGCGGCCACCGTGTCGGGCACTGTTGCCGGATCGGTCGCCGCGGCCAGCTCAAAAACCCAAACTCCGTCCGGAAACTCATCGGTCAACTGCGCGGCCACTTCCAACGCGAGGCGGGTCTTGCCAACCCCACCCACCCCGGTCAACGTCACCAACCGATGCGACCTCACCGCCGCTTCAATGTGGGTGATCTCGGACTCGCGCCCGATCAAGCTGGTGGTCGCGGGCCGGAGGTTGCCTGGGGTGGTGTCCAATGCCCGCAACGGCGCAAACTCCGTGCGGAGTCCCTCGGCTCGTACTTGAAACAGCCCGATGGGCATCGGTACATCCCGCAGCCGTCGCGGTCCAAGGTCGATTAGAGCGACTCCGCTGAGCAATCCGGCAGTCGAGTCGGCCACCAGGATCTGACCACCATGCCCAGCTGCCATCACCCGCGCAGCCCTGTTAAGCACTGTGCCGAAGTAGTCCCCGTCCCGACGCTCAGCCTCCCCAGTCGCCAGTCCCATCCGCACCGGCAACTGAAGAGCTAGCTGGGCCTTAACAGCCGCGTCGACAGCGGACATCGGCGACGCAAAGGCTGCGACCACACCATCACCGGTATGGCTGAACACGAAACCGTCGTGCGATTCGATCGCGGTCTGAAGCACCTGGTCATGCTTGGACAGGGCCGCCCGCATCGCAACCGCGTCGGCTTCCCACCGACGAGTCGATCCCTCAATATCGGTGAACAGAAACGTCACGACTCCCGAAGGCGGTTCCCCCGCGGACATTCGCACAGGATGTCACACAACGCCCTGTTCAACGCCGCAATCGTGACGAACTTTTGAGACTCTCGTAAGTCGTCGATTTAGAGACGCGCTTGCGCCGTTCAGCAGGAATGCTGTGGTGGCCAGATCGTGCGGTGGCGACCGTCGACGATGAAGTCCTGACCCGACCGGCCGATCATCTATTCCGCCCGGCACATCAGACCTAGGCAGAACCACTCCCCTACGGCACCACGTAGCAACTCGCACCTCATGAACACGCACCGTTACCAGCTAAAGGTAGCGAGTTACATTACGCCACAATATGTTTCACGGCTCAATGTCCGCGTCGTCTTGTCTTTCCTCGATCTATCTTCGGATTTCTCGCTGGATTTGTTCCGTCGGTTTGCCGTTGTGCCGCAAGGTAACTGAAGGCCCGCCAGCCGCTGCAGCACGTCGGGGCTGCGGGGCGAATCGGCCCCCATGGGACAGCTCCACGGCATCGGACGCATGCCGCCCAGCGACGCGCCCCCGCCCTTAGGAAATAATGCATTCGGTGAGACAAACCGATTCGGAATCGCTATGCGAAAGGCCGGAGAACTCCAGGTGACCTGCACACGGAGATGTCACCGACGGCGAGTTGTCGCCAGCTTGTGGCGATACGACCACAACAATTCGCCTTACGAGTTACGCTGCGCGTGAATTGTGGGCGCAACGACTGAGCAGGCAGGTCACATGGTGGCGGCGCGCATGTTATGGAGCCAACGGCAAGACATCGGGCCGTCGCCGCGCCTCGGTCACGCGATCACGTACGATTCGATCCGGGAACGCACCACGCTGTTCGGCGGGCAACCCAGCTTCGACAGCCCCACCACCTTCGAGGACACCTGGCAATGGAACGGGCGTCTATGGACCCAAGTCGCCAGGTTCGGCCCTCCCCAACGCGCGTTTCACACCCTCGAATTCGACTCCGTTCGTCAATGCTGCGTGCTGTTCGGCGGACAAGGGCCCGTCCGCTCCGGCGCGGGCTCTGGCGGCGAATTCGGTGACACGTGGACATTCGACGGCACCTACTGGACCCAAGTCGAAGACATTGGGCCTGCGGCTCGACTCCAGCACGCTACGGCATTCGATTCCACACGCGCCCGACTGGTCCTGTTCGGCGGATTTAGCGGAACCGACGGCAGCGTCCTCGGCGATACCTGGGAATGGGACGGCACCGCTTGGACGCAGACCGAAGAAACCGGCCCACCACCACGCGCAGCCGCCGCCATGACCTACGACCCCGCAGCCGCCGCAACCATTCTGTTCGGTGGGCAACTGACTGCGTCCGGCGCCGCAGACAACAAGACCGCCGGCGACACCTGGGCCTGGGACGGCGCCACCTGGACCCAGGTCGCCGACACGGGGCCAGGCCCCCGTAGCGGCGCAGCGCTCACCTCGACCAGCACGTCCGCCATTCTCTTCGGCGGCGGGGGCCCATCGGGCCTGCGGGGCGACAGCTGGACCTGGGCGACCAGCGGTTGGACCAAACTCGGCGACATCGGACCGGCCCCTCGCGTCCTTGCCGCAACAACATTCGACATGAACCGCAACCAAATCGTCCTGTTCGGCGGAGCCGCAAATTCCGCGTTCGCCGATACATGGGAGGCAGCTCCAACGCCACCGGCCACCGGAACTGCCGGAAACCTCTGATACGTTTCCCGATGTCGGTCGTCGACGCGGCGAACCAGAGACTTCGCGACGGGTTCCTGTCGTAGCCGGTGTCGACCGACTTCACCTTCCCTGCGTAGGTCGAAACTCGCACCCGTTACGAGTGCAGCGATACGAGTTACTTTGCAGCCCAATGTATTTCAGTAGGGTGTCAGTACTGCTACCCAGTCCATCTGGGACTTGCTCAGTTGTCCTATAGCGCTTGATCTGCCAGGTTGCTTCGGTCGGGTGTGACGGCGTTCCAATCTGCGCGACACGTGCCAAACCCATTGCGATTAGGTCATGGCCTTCGCCATCGCGATATGCCCTTCGAAGCCGAGCCGATTTGCCATGTCGTGGTAGCGGTGAACAAGTTGTCTGTAGCCGGCCGGATCAGCGCGCGCCTACGCCAGCAGCGTCCGCAATCGGAGCACCGTAATCGCGTTCAGCACGAATCCCGGCTCGGTTGGCGCGGAGGCCAGTCGGTCGATCGCCGTCTGTGCCTCATCCAAGTCTTGCTCACTACCCCGTTGCATCAGTGCCTCCACCAAAACACTGGTAGCTATCCCGGTCCAGAAGCACCGGCCTGACGACAGCGAATCATGCATGGCGGTCCAGGCCGACGCCACAGCATCGTCAAGATCGCCAAGCCGTGCTTTGTCCTGTGCGAGATGAAGATCGGGAATTGCCACTTCCATGCCCTCGTCGATCATGCCGGTCATAACCCAGGTGCTCGGAGAGCTCCTCGTCGAGGGCGGTTTCGATCACTGTGTTGGTGATCGCTTTGAGCAGCCCATCCGGGCCGGTCAACGCCACCCCGGCATCGCGAGCCTGGCGCACAAATTCACGGGCGACTCCCAGCTCGTCGACATCGCGACCTACAGGGACTGCGATCGCCGCCGCAGCGGCATCGGTATCAGCGTTCTCCAATGACGTCACAGCCATGAGAGGCTCGGTCATTTTCGAGTTCCCGCCTCCGACACATCGCGGCCATTAGGCCACTTACACCGTTATTGCGACAGTCCCACCAGCGGTGACACGATACTGACGTGGGCGGCACTGGGGACGGTCGCGGTTGGGTGACAGCAGCGGGACTGTTGTGTGGGTCGTGCGGCATGGAGTTACCGCCGGACTCACGGTTCTGCCACAAGTGCGGCGCGCCGGTCAGGCCAGCCCCGACAGCGGCAGAGTACAAGCAGGTGACGGTGCTGTTCGCCGATGTGGTTCATTCGATGGACATCGCAGCGGCCGTCGGTGCCGAGCGGCTGCGCGAGATCATGGCCGAACTGCTGGACCGCTCCACAGCCATGGTGATGCGCTACGACGGGTCCCTCAGCCAGTTCACCGGTGACGGCATCATGGCGGTCTTCGGAGCGCCAATAGCGTTGGAGGATCACGCTGTTCGCGCCTGCCTGGCGGCCCTGGGCATTCAGGAGGAAGCGAAGCGGGTCGCGGCAGAGGCCCACGATCGCGACGGTATCGACCTATGGCTGCGGGTGGGCCTGAACTCGGGTCAGGTGATCGCCGGTGAGATCGGTTCTGGGTCTTTCGGTTACACGGCGATCGGTGAGCAGGTCGGCATGGCTCAGCGGATGGAGTCGGTGGCTCCGCCGGGCGGCGTGATGCTCAGCGCGTCCACCGCGCGACTAGTTGATGGCTCGGCGGCCTTGGGCGAGGCTGAATTGGTTCAGATCAAGGGTGCCGAGGAGCCGGTGCGTGTCCACCGTCTGTTGGGCGTCGGCGAACAGCATCGCGCCGGGCGTGCTGAGTCGAATCTGGTCGGTCGGCGACGGGAGATGTCCGCCGTCGAGGGCTTGCTGGAGCGCGCGATCGATGGCCGCGGCGCGGTGGTCGGCGTGGTGGGGTCACCCGGTATTGGCAAGAGCCGCTTGGTGCGCGAGGTGGTGGCGATGGCGCGTCAACAGAGGGTGGAAGTGTTCAGCGCCTTCTGCGAGTCGCACGCCAGCCAGGTGCCTTTCCATGCGGTCGCGCGGCTGTTGCGCTCGGCCACCGGGGTTGGGGGTCTGGAAGCGCACGTCGCCCGGGATCGCGTGCGCGACCGAATGAGTGATGCAGACCCGGAGGACCTGCTGCTCTTCGATGACTTGCTGGGCATCGGCGATCCGGATGCGGTTCTGCCTCAGATCGACCCGGATGCCCGTCGGCGGCGGTTGAGCGCTCTTGTGGATGCCGCGATGTTGGCCCGCGAAACCCCGGCGGTCTATGTCATTGAGGACGCCCATTGGATCGATGAGGTCAGCGAGTCCATGCTCGCCGATTTCCTTAAGGTGATCCCGCAGACGCCCTCGCTGGTGCTGGTCACCTACCGACCCGAATATCACGGCGCGTTAGCCCGAGTGGCCGATGCCCACACCGTAGCCCTTGCGCCGCTGAGTGATTCAGAAACCGCAGCACTGGTCGCACATCTGCTCGGCCCCGATCAGTCGGTTGATGCACTGGGCCAGAGAGTCGCCGAGAGGGCCGCAGGTAATCCGTACTTCGCCGAGGAGTTGGTGCGCGACTTGGCCGAGCGCGGTGTTCTACGTGGGGAGCCCGGTGCCTACATGTCGGCGACGGAGGTTAGCGAGGTGAGCGTGCCTGCCACGTTGCAGGCGACCATTGCCGCGCGCATCGACCGGCTTGATCCGAAAGCCAAGCGCACGCTGAGCGCAGCGGCGGTCATCGGCTCGCGGTTCGGCCTCGACCTATTCACGGTGCTGGGTGTTGAGCCGGTCGTCGACGAACTGGTGGCAGCCCAGCTCATCGATCTCACTCGACAATCGGAGTATGTGTTCCACCATCCGCTCATTCATTCGGTGGCCTACCAAGCACAGCTCAAATCGGATCGCTCCGATTTGCACCGACGGGTGGCCGCCGCAATCGAAGCCCGCGATCCGGAATCGGGCGACGAAAACGCAGCGTTGATTGCAGAACATGTGGAGGCCGCCGGTGATCTGCACGCCGCCTACGGCTGGCACATGCGCGCCGCCACTTGGGCGACCAACCGCGACATCACTGCCGCTCGCCGGAGTTGGGAGCGTGCCCAAACGATCGCCGACGCATTGCCCGCCGATGACGCGGGCCGGGCAGCCATGCGCATCGCCCCACAAACCATGTTGTGCGGGACCGGCTGGCGAGTCCACGCCAACGTTGCCGGTGACCGCTTCGATGAATTGCGGGAGTTGTGCGGCGCCCTCGGGGACAAGCCGTCACTGGGCATCGCGACGGCAGGGTTGGTGGTTGGCTACGCGCATCAAGACCGGGTGCGCGAGGCGTCGCAGCTGGCATCGGAAGCCTGGACCCTCGCCGAGGCGGTCGGAGATGCGACCTTGACAGTGGGACTGGCTTTTCCGTTGATCTACGGCAAGATCGAGAGCGCCGAGTGGTGCGACGTACTGCGATGGTCACAGGCCGTTATCGACCTGGCCGACGGTGATCCGTCGAAAGGCAACTTCCTCGTCGGGTCGCCGTTAGCGCTCGCCTTCGCGTCGCGCGGCATGGCCCGTTATTTCCTGGGTCGTCCCGGATGGCCAGAAGACCTGCGGCACGGCCTGCCTATGGCCCGCCGTGCTGACCCAGCGTCCTACGCCGGGGTTGTCAGCTATATCTACTTGCTGGGGATACCGTTTGGCGTGCTGAGGCCCGATGATCGTGCGCTGCGCGAGATCGAGGATGCTCTACGGATCGCCGAGCGATCCAGTGATGACGTCGTGGTGGGCTTCATCCGGGGGACGTTGGGCCTTGCGCTGCTGCATCGCCAATCGGCTGCGGAGCGTGACCGCGGACAGAAGCTCGGGGCCGAGGTCAGCGAAGTGTTCCTAAACCGAGGACACAACCTATGCGATTTGCCGATCGTCGAGGTCTACTTGGCACGTGAACGGGCTAGGGATGGAGACTGCGATGACGCCATCCCGCTCATGCGCGCCGCCGGCGACCATCTGTTCCGCGACGGACGACTGCTGCTGTGGGGCGTCCCTGCGACAGGTGTTCTGGTGGAAACGCTGCTCGACCGCTGCGCCGACGGTGACGTAGCCGAAGCCGAGGCCGCGATCGCACGATTAGCGGAAGCGCCAGCCGATGAGGGTCTGGTGGCACGCGAGATCTGGCTGCTGCGGCTGCAAGCTCTGCTGGCGCGGGCTCACGCTGATGATGCCCGCTATCGTGAATACCGGGATCGCTACCGCGACATGGCGAAAACGCTTGGCTTCGAGGGCCATATCGCGTGGGCAGAGGAAATGCCGTGACGCCGCGCATCCAGGGACGGCCGCCCACGTTGTCTTGAAACAGACCACATACGAGACTGCCGGCTCGTAGCTGGCTTTTCAGAGGGTCTCGCAGGTCATTGTGGCTCAAATGTCCGTCTCGGAAGTCTGTCCTTTATGCCGGCGTCACCACTCCCTTGCGAGGCCGCCAAAGGCAAACGTCGACATCGTATTGTTCCCAGCAATCCGCGCAGCGGGGACACCCCACAGAGGTGCCAACATCCCGCAGGGAACCAGCTTCGCCCAATCCGGGGTCCCGGGCGACAGCCGACACGCTCATCCGAGCCGAACTGACCGCGGTCGATCCTGATTGAGTATTCAGCTTACGAGTACTTGGTAGTTTGCTGTGCTTCCTCTAGGCTTAACGCAACTTGCACAACCCGGGGGGTTCAGATGGGGCAAATCGCCCGGATCGCGGTAGCTATTCCGCTGCTCGGAGGGTCGCTGGCACTGGGCGCGGGGGTGGCCAGCGCCACACCCTCCGTGGTCGGAATGACCTACGACAAGGCTAAGCAGGCGGTGTCGAGTGCCGGCCTCAAGTCCGAAGTCTCGACCAGCACCGGCACCGAGTTGAAGCAAGGCGATTGCATCGTCGTCAACCAAGTAGTGCGCCCCGCCTCGACGTTTGGCCGGCAATCCACCCCAGCGAAGGTTCTGTTGTCGCTGAACTGCAACGCTGCCGTCGCCTCAGCCGGCGAGGCCGGAAACTCGGCCGAGAGCCCAGCGGGCCAGAAGGCAAAGAAGGAACAAGCAGCCTTGGCGTGGAGGCAAACCCCCGACGGCCAAGCCTGGTGCGTACAGGCCAAGCAGCAGCACCCAGACTGGTTTCCCATCGAAGGATGCCCGACGTAATTGGTGAGTTCGATCCGTTCGTGGTTTGTCGAGCCAGCACTCAATCGTACGACCCTTGATGAGCTGAGCCGACTGCAAGACGCGGTGTTCGGGCAGCTTCGCACGGCCGGCCATCTATCGAGCAGATCGCGAAAGTCCTTGAACCCCAAGAAAGTCGAAGTGGCCGCCTACCTTCGCTTCAGTGAATCTGAAGAGAAGCAGTAGAGTCGCGGCCTGCCTGACCGAACACGACACGCGTCTACCGCACGCCAGGAAGGTGGTCGCTCACAAGAAGCCGATGTCGCGTCGATTGTCCCCGACCGAAGGTCCCGGGTCGGTCTTCAGAGTCTTCGATAGGAGCTCGTGATAGATATCGCGAAAGTCGGTGGTGCCCTTGAGGTCTCCATTATCGAGGTCGGTCAGACTCGGCTCGTCTCCGTAGAAGCCGCCCTTAACCGGGACGCCTGCAATCAGGACCGGCCCCGCCGCGCCGTGGTCAGTACCTTGCGACGCGTTCGCACTCACCCTGCGGCCGAACTCCGTGTACAAGACCACAACGACATCCTTACCGTGCTTGTCCATGCGCAATTCCTGAAGGAACGGCGTCACCGCGTCGTCGACGGTGCGAAGCAGCGTCTGCTGGGTTTTGCGCTCGTTAGCGTGCGTGTCGAACCCGCCCAGTGAGACGGCGTACACCCTGGTGGGTACCGCCGCCTTGATACATGTCGCCACCAGTTTTAGCTGTTTGGCCAGCGGGTTATCACCAGGACGCGGGGCCACTAGACCCCCGGCTATCGGGCCGAGGGCAGCAGTGGTCGGGTCGGCGCCGGGAAACAGCGGACCGAACGTGCGGTCAGTGACACGCAGCGCGCTGTATGACTCGCGCACACCGGTCATGGCGTCGGTGTCATTGGCATCGCCGGCGCTGAGCGCATCCATCGTCGCTGCAACGTCCTCGGTCATCGGCGAATACGACTCCATTAGCGATGCAGCCGAGTTCTTTTCGCCGACGAGCATCGGCGGCAGAACCGTGCCGATGTTGACCGCCCGCAACGGGTCGGTGCCGGTCGCGTCGAGCCAGCGTCCAATCCACCCGGTATGCGTCGGCCCCGACGGAGACGCCGTCTGCCAAATGTCCATGGACCTGAAGTGGCTCCGGTCGGGTTTCGGGTAGCTGACGCCTCGCACGATCGCGAGTGACTTGTCGTTCCACATCTGAGCCATTCCAGTTAACCCGGGGTTTAGGCCCAACCGGTCGTCGAGCGGTAGCACATCGGCTGGCGCGTAGGCCAGATCGGGCCGCCTGTCGTGATATACCCCATCGGTGTAGGGGATGACGGTGCTGAGACCATCGTTGCCGCCGTAGAGCGTCACGAGGACGAGAATCCCGCTGTCGTCATCGAGTCTGGGTCTGTTCTCGGCGCTCTTCAGCAGCTCTGGAAGTGTCAGCGCGAGCGTTCCGGACACCAAGCCGGCGGCACCAACACTGGCGATCAAGAATTTGCGTCGATTCATTTCGGACATGTCAACCGCGCTAGCTGGTCAAGTACTCGGGTGTGTTGATCGCGGCCGCGACGAGATGCTGCGGATTGCCGGACAAGGGCTTTAGTACGCGCGCGGTGCTATCCGACCATGCTCCGACTCCGATCATGTAGCCGACAGCATCGATGCGGTCGTTGGTGGCCGCATGTTCGACCGTCGACAGATCGGCAATCTCCGCCAACTTGGTCGTGGCCCACACGCGCACACTGGAACTGCCCGTCGACAGCCACGCCCGGCCGCGAGGCCAGCCCCCGACGTCGGGTGGGTAAAACGGAAGTTGACCCAAGGTCGACAGCGCTACCCCGACCTCTCGTATCAGATCCGCTCTGTCGAGCGGCACGCCGAGCGAGCGAAAGGCGCCGATCATCCACTCCACCGGTGTGGTCACCAACGTGGTAGCTCGATCCGTAAAGGCCGGGTCCATGAGAACCGCCTTAGTCAACGCCTTCAAGTCTCGATTGGGCCCATACGCGGCGACGAGACGCCCCAGTGTCTCCGGGGGTGGTTCAGAGTCGGACGCCAGCCGTCGCCACAACCTCGTCGCGACGAACGCAGCCGACTGAGGTTGGGCCAGAACAACTTTGCAGAAGTCGGCCGCGTCCAGTGTGTCTGTTAGTCCAAGCACGGTCTTGGCCCCGGGGTCGTGAAGATCATCGACTTGACGGGTCGAACCGTTCGACATGTCGATTTTCCACCCGGAGAGGGCTCGGGCACCCTCCTTCACGTCGGCCTCCGAGTAGCCGTTGGCGTGACCAAGGGTGAAGAGTTCCATGAATTCGCGCGACAAATTCTCGTTTGGCGCCTTCGCGGTGTTCGACTCGCCGTCGAGCCACACCAACATCGCCGCGTCCACCAGCATCGCGTAGGCGAGATCGCTAAAGTCGCCCAGTTTGAGCGTGCGTAGCTTTTGATTCTGTGCCGCCATCCAGGCACCCATGCTCACCTTGTCCGCAGAGGTCGCGAAGTGGTCGTGCCACACGAGCGTCAGCTTCTCGTGTATCGGTTGCTGCACCGCGGCCATTCGGCGCAGCCACCACCCGGCGAGCTGGCTCATCTCGTCGTAAAGCAACTGACCGTAGGCGTCGATGTCGGCTTGGCTGGCGCGATCACTTGGAGCGGCATGAGGCGCCAGAATCGGCATCGGCGTCGCACGCGCACCCGGATCCGCGTCGGGATCTGAACCGAGCACGCCATCGAGGAATTGCGACCAATCCTGACCCGCGAGTGCATCTATCCGCGAGCCGACTGCCCCGAACCCGGTCCGACGCAGAAGTCGGGCCGCGGCGATCCATTGCGCCGACTGCGACATGCTCCCCCTCACCCCGAGCCACGATGGAAATCCGTTACATGAAGCCCCGGCCTGCTCTCTCCATGACCAGTACGAAAACCGCATGGTCGTCCGCAGCCGGGAGCTTACGGGAATCTGCCAGCCGCCACCAAGTAGATAGTTCGCTAGGCGGCCTTATTCTCGCCCGTACGGTTGCGTCCTTCTTGGTCTCGTCTTTCTTCGAGACATCCACGGTGGAGCCCGATGGCGTGGTCGACTCGGGTTCAGTCGCCTTCTCGGTGCTGGTGACGGGCGCGGCGACGGTCGTCGCTTCGCTCTGCACGTCCTTGGCAGCCGACTCGAATGTGATCCGGATCGGTGATGGTCACCCCGTCCTGCGTCGTCGGGGCCACCGGCGCCGCCGACTTTGCCGCGGTAAGCGTGTAGATGGTCACCGGGGTCGTGTTAGGTGCCACCGCTGGCGGTGTAACGCCAAGATCACCGAGGAAGGGCTGGGCGCCCTGCGCCGTTGCGTTGACGAGGCTTGCCCCGACCTGGACCCAGTTCTGGAACGGGTCGAACGGAAGGACCGAGAGGGTTTGCCATGCCGCGGTCAGAATATTGACATCGGGGTCAAGTAAGTGTTTGCCCAAGCTAGGCAATCGACGCAGCCCCGATGGTCGGCGGCAAGACATGCAATCGACAGCCAAGTCAATTTTGCGCGCCACCAAACCACCAACCCACGACCACACTCGCAGTGACTTCGCTGCACCCGTACCTACACGTACATTCGCAGCAAACGTTCCGTAAGCTCGTCGGGTGAAACCGACCGCCGCCGCGATCGTTGGACGCGAACAGTGATTGGCCGACGCGCGGTCGCGATCCTCGTCACGATCGGTGCGATGGTCGGCGGTGCCATCGTGTGGCCAACAACGTCCTCCCCAACCGCATCGGATGGACTGGCGCCGACCCCACCCATGGGTTTCAACAGCTGGATCTCGACATACTGCGACGAGAGCCTCGACGACGCGATGATCAAGGGCATCACGGACGCAATCGTGGACAAGGGCTTGAGGGACGCCGGCTACCGGTACGTGAACATCGACGATTGTTGGGCCTTACCGGATCGCAACGCTGACGGGAACCTCGTACCCGATCCGAAGAGGTTCCCTGAGGGCATTAAGGCACTCGCGGATTATGTCCACGGGAAGGGCCTCAAGTTCGGAATTTACACGAGCGCCGGCACCAAGACCTGCGACCCCAACGGGTTTCCTGGCGCGCTGAACTATGAGGTCAAGGACGCGAACTTGTTCGCTTCCTGGGGAGCCGACTTCCTCAGGTACGACAACTGCAACAGCCACGGCGTCGACGCCCAACAGCGTTACCGCAAGATGCACGACGCCTTGAACGCGACCGGTCGCCCGATCGTGTTGTCGATCTGCGACTGGGGCCAGAAGACGCCGTGGCAATGGGCTAACGGCGTTGCCGACCTGTGGCGCACCGGCGACGACATCACCGACAATTGGGACAGCGTACTGGACAATCTGAACAAGAACCTGCCGCTTGCGCAGCACACAGGTCCGGGCCATTGGAACGACCCAGACTTCCTGCGGGTCGGCAACGGGGGCATGACCGACACCCAGTACCGCAGCCAATTCAGCCTGTGGTCGGTCATGGCCGCGCCACTGCTCATCGCGAGCGACCTGCGCAACGCCTCGCCGGAGACGATCGCCACGGTCACCAATGCCGATGTGATTGCGGTGGACCAGGATCCACTCGGCATCGGAGGTCGCGAGGTTTCTTCGAGCGGCGGCCTACACGTGATAGTGAAGCCATTGGCCGGCGGTGACCAAGCCGTGGCCCTGTTCAACGAAAACGACACCGACGCGACCATCGACACGAACCTCGACAAGATCGGGTTCGACGCCGGAAGGTATGTCGTCAAGGACCTGTGGTCCAAAGCCACCCACGTCGCAACCGGTGGCACGCTTAGTGCATCGGTACCCGGCTATTCCACCGTTCTTCTTCGCCTCAGCCCCGTGGCCCAACGGCCCGCCGGACGATGGAACCTATCCCACATGGTCGAGCTTCGTAGTTCCAACGGTTGGGGCCCATTTGAGACGGACCGAAGCAACGGTGAGCAACCCACCGGCGACGGGCGAGCGTTGACCCTGCGCGGCGTCAAGTTCAAGAACGGGCTTGGCGTGCACAGCCCCAGCGACATCGACTACTACCTCGGCGGGTCGTGTTCGACACTGACCGCCACGGTCGGCATCGACGACGAGGTACTAGGACAGGGTTCCGTCGCGTTCAAGGTCTACGCCGATGACAAGCTGGTCGCCGACAGCGGACTCGTGTTTACGGCGACGCCCGCGAAGTCGCTAGCCGCCAATATATCGGGCGCAGACATCGTAAAACTCGTGGTGACCCAGGGCGGCGACACTATCGAATTCGACCACGGCGACTGGGCCGACCCGACGATCGACTGTGCGTAACCCGCCCGCAGTTGCGTCAGCGACGAATGCGAGTCAGTTGGCGTTCCGCGCAAGCGCCGAGCCACCAGCCGCGTAGTGCCCGTCTTCATCGTCGGGCCGCGTGGGACGGACATTGTCATCGGTGGAACCCCGGCCGCGAAGGCATGCCAACACCGACCACCACGACACCTTCGGACGCATGTAGCGCACGCATTCGCCTGGAGGGCATATCGCGCAGTCACTGCCGGCACGATAGTGCTCGTGCGAGGCCCGGTCATGGCCACACTGACAGTCAGTCCGACGCACGCATCAACTTTACGCTGCGGAGGTGTCGGCACTGGTCAAACGTGTCGTTCCTGCACTGAATCGATGTCGAGCCGTAACCGTGAGCCACCGATTTGAGCCGTTCGATCGCACACCGGCCTCAGCGGACGTAGCGAAGGGCTCGCACCGCTCATCTGGTGCCACGCCGATGCACCACAGCTCGACCGTCGAGGGCCGGAGCGAACACGACGCCGTGACTCTGGCGTCGCTCGTCGGGCGCGTCCGTCGGCACCAACATGAAGTCAGTCAAGATGGTGCGCAGCACCACCATCATCTCCAAGTTGGCGAACGCGGCTCCTGGGCAGCGTCATGATTGCTTGCGTCAATAGGTCGCGGGGCGAGACTCGTCGGCGATTGGCGCGGTCGTCCAACCTGAGTTAGACATGGGCAGATGGTTTTTGGATTCCCGAGCGGCTAACCTGCGGGTTCTCCGGGTTTAGTGCCCTGTTTGGGGCACTAAACGGGTAGGTTCGGGCGGTGGCGTACGTGCGATTGCCGCGACCGGTTTACCCGGTTGCAGCCGGCAACGATTTGCCGGCGGACGGCCGCTGATACATATGGGGCGTGAGACGTCCCGATGGTCACTCTGCCCGCAATTCTTGACGCCTCGACCTACAATCTCATTGGCCAGTTCACGGAGTACGGCTGGATGGACCCGAAGGTGTGCAGCGAATTATCTGATCTCCGCGTCAATCGAAGCCGACGTTGTTGCCGAAGGTCACAACGTCACGGAGCGTAGCCGAGATATCAACTGCGCCTTTCGCGTTGCCTGTAAAGTCGTTGTTTTCCACGGCTATGTCGTTCAAAGTGCGGGCTGGAGCGAAGGATAGTCCGTACGCTTGTTTTTGACTAGGGCTATTGTCGTATGCTTTAACACCGTTGATGCCCATCTTGGCTGCATCGCAGTCAATTCTCAGCCCATCGTCAGAAATGTTATCCGCGCTGTCACCATTCGATGCCATGCCGTTGTTGTAGTAAGCACCTCCGCTGATAACGACGTTTCTAACGGTACCGGGACCGCGGGCGCACCAGCCCGACCGACCGTTGAAGGACGATTCGCAGTTATCGAATTCCAGACCGTCGAGGGTCGTGTCGGCAGCGGCATCAATAAAAAAGCCTTCCCGGTTGTGTTCGGTCGCTTTGCAGTTCTTCCATGTCACCCGACATGTCGAGTTTGGCGTGGGCGTGGGTGAATACCGAAACCCGTACTCGCCGTTGCCTGATGCGACACAGTCGGTCCAGAGGGTGTCATTGCCGGGCGTCGATCCATCAACCGTCCCAGGTGAATTCACAAATCCGTCGACGCCATTGTCATAGGACTGGCAGTTCATCCAAACGGTGTGCGACCCACCACAGTCGGCGAACCCAGCTAACTTGTTGCCCTTCGATGTACAGTTGACGATCCGCGCCCCGATCGAATTCGTGCTCGACCCAGGATGCAGCCACCCCTCGTTTTCGATGAAAATGCCGTACGTGCCGTTTCCTTCGACATAACAATCGGAGACCGTGAATTCCTCGACAGGATGGCCGCCGAGGCCAATGCCGATGCCTGCGCAGCCCCCGCCTTGCGATACGGCCCACGATGAAGCTCCACAACCAATTGCCCGTACGTTGTGAATGGTCGTATTGTTGGTCAAGTAGTCGGTACCTAATCCGGTCGCAAGTGTGTTCTGGACGGTCATGTCCCGGAAAGTGCAATGGGATAAATACACGGCACGTACGCCGCAGTTGTGAACATTGTAGGGACCTTGCATGAATGCCCCGTCGATGGTCACGTCCGACATGGTGAAGTCGGTCAGTGGTGAGGTTGCGCTGGTGTCCAAGGTGTGAAACACGCCGGATCCGCCTGCTCCCACGCGATATATCAAGGAGTCTTCGGCACCCGCGCCAACCACCGAGATATTGCTCGCCTTGGAAAGACTTATCGGAGCCGTGGTCAGGTATTTTCCGGGAGGCAGAGAGACTGTTCCGCCCCCGGCATCGGCCGCCGCGCTCATCGCCGCAGCAATTGCCGACGCTGCATCCAAACCGTAGAGAATGTTGACTGCCGAAACGGTTGAGCCCGCGGCGACCGCGAGGATCGCGGCACCATCCGATACCGACGCAATGGTCGTAGTCAAATACGGCGCCAGCGTCGTTGACGCGTCGTTAGCCGTTGAGGTGGCGTTGGATGAGAGGGTGACGTGCGAGGCGCTGGAGACTTTGACGACGGTAGCTGTCAGCGGGGCGCCGCTGGCACCAGCACCGGCAATCGCCACGGTCGAGCGAATGTCGGAGGACGTGAAAGCGGCAGTGGCCGAGGTCAGGACTGGAGTACCTGCCACGATGGCTCCGTCGGAGATGGTACGCATGGGTCCCGCTCCGGGCACGACGACAGTCTTGCCTACATCAGCAGGACCAAAGCTCCCCGAACCGAGGGTAAGATTCGCGGAGCCGGCCGTCATTGAAGCGGCAGTGACAATAGCGTCCCCGCGGCTCCCAAATGCCTTTGTGTTGAACTTTGCGCCGGAATCGCCGGTACCCGGAGGCGACGGAATCCCTGGCTCGCATCCGGCAACAGCGACTGCGGCTACGGCGGTGGCGACAACCTGCGAGAATTCTCTTCGGTTAATCATCGCAGTGTCCGGGCGGCTATCAGGATCGTTCTGACCCGGTCGCCGGAATCGGCAAAAATCGTCGCCAATGCTTGTTGCGACGGGGATCGATGCTCGGTGATCATCGGCAGGCCATGTCTCTTCGGGGTCAGTTCGGCGGTCGTTCTTGCGCGGTCGATGTTCGGAGCCGATCGAGCATCGAGTCGACGCGGTCGACGATGTTCCCAGCGGGCACTCGTCGGAAGCGTCGAACTGCGGCGCTCACCAATCGGTCGGCCATCGCATCTTCTAGCCGGTACTGGGCGTTGACCGGGTCGGGTTCCCACAACGAAGAAACCACTTCACATAAGCCGTCGACACGTAGAACGTTGAACTCGCTGGGGTCCTCGAGTCCCAAGTCCCGTACCCGCTTCAGCCGCGGAACCATGATCTCCGTGTCGAGGCCGGGCACGCGGAACCCTGCCAGTTCGCCGTTCTCGATGCGCTCCAGCCGGATCGTCGCGTCGACCGGGTGGCCCATTGGGTGACCGGCGATGCTCCCCCGTGTTCCAGTCACGGTGAAGGATCCCTCACCCTGCCGGTACGGTTCACGGACACCGGCGACAACACCATCGAATCGGTATCGAACGTCCACAGCACCTTGAGCGGAGCGGTGTCCGCGGGCCGACCGTGGAGTGCGCATTCCCAGCCATGAGCGGATCAATGCCAGGGCGTGGTACTGGTAGCCCATGTGATCCATCGACACACTGGTGATATCACCAAGATGGCCGTCCCCGATCACCTTGTTGACCAGACGATATTGGGGCATGTTCATGAAGTCTTCGGCAACACGGACCTGTGCCCACCGCCGATACAGCGGCAAATACCACAGATCAGTGGGCCGACTGATGCCCGGGGTATCCATCACCAGCGCCGCTCCAGGCGCGAGGTGCGCGATCTGTTGCATCACCTCGACGTTGTTGGATACCGTCACTGAGACTAGTACGACGTCGACGTCACCGGGACGCAGCGACGACACATCCTCGACCGCTGGAATTCCGTAGGGTTCGCCGGCGCGGCGCGCGTTCTCCACGCTTCGCGAATACACACCGACAACGCGTATGCCGAGGCAGCTCAACGCCGGGAGGAATGCGTTGCGGACCCTGTAGCCGGACCCGATGACCAGCGCGCGTTTCACCTTCAGACAGCACTCACCAAGCGTCGTGCGGCACCCCGCGCCCGCGACACCATAACGGCGGCTGACCCGACGTCGTTGACTACGGTAGGGGCTATCGTCTGACCCTGAACGTCGTCACCGCCACCGGGCAGCGGTGCGGTAGTCCCCACCCGGCGCTCATCGACGATTGCCTGAAGCCAAGGGTCGTCGAGCTGGGTGAACGCGGACCGGAACTCATCTAGGCAGATCCTGTCGTTCGGCAATCCCGCGGGTTGGAACGACAGTTTCAGAATGCGCCGCCGGACGGGGCTGCGGTTCGGAGCGGCACGATGGAAGTAAGAGCGGTTCCAGATCGCCGCGGTCCCGACCGGCCCGACGAGTTGCACCACCTCTCCACCCGGCCGGACCGTGCGGCCTGGTGGTCCGGGCTGGAACTCAAATGGGCCGCCGTCTTGTCCGACAGCGGTCAGCAGGATGAAAATGCTCAGATACGACGGGAACTTGAGGGTGAAGTACTTCAGGGTCTCGTCATCCTGGTGCCAACCGCCCAGCTTGTCAGCATGGATGTGCGACTTCGTCTGGCCGCTGGCAATCTCATAGCAATGAAAGTGGTATAGCAACGCCGACGGCTGGACGCCCGCAATGAGCCGACGCACCCGGTCGGTAAACACCTCGCCGAAGATTCCGGTAGCTACTAGCCGGTCGGCGGCGACATAGGACCGAGGATCGTCCTTGGCCAAGAGTGGATCGAGTCTCCGGTTCCAGTCCTCGATGGCTTTGGTCGGCCACATCCCGGTCAGGTCGGCAATGCCGTCATTCGACAACAGCTCAGTAAGCGTTCGTGTCACAGTTGCCCCCAAGACGGTTCGTCAGCCGAATCAAAGACTACAACCTCATCGAGACGGTTGCTGGGCGATTCTTGACGCCGACCGCCCCCACGGGCGATGCTGCGGAGCAGGTGACGGTGAACGGCAGGCAGGCACGCATGACCAACCGCAACATCGAGCACACCGCAACGCCATTCACTCACACTTCGGTTGCGGTCCCCGCCACGGGTCACACATTGAACCGCCCGTTGTTTCTTAGTCCCTCGCAAACTGACCGCCGCGTCCTCTGTCTGTCGTATTCTGAGTCATCCGCCGGTAGCTAACGGGTAGATTTGCTGCAAATCGGCAGTCGCCATTGGGGGCCGTTCGAAGTTAACAGGCATCGTTACGGCTTGACCAAATTTGCTTTTCAACTCGGCCTCTGATTTCGGTGAACGCGTCGCGGAGGTCATCCGGTCGTGGGTCTGGGGCAGCCAGCCTTTGTCTCTCGGCCTTGATTTGCGCCGTGTGGTAGCGGCAGACGTACGGACGTATTTCTGGATTCCGCTAGGGAGAATCCGCTTCGCCACGACCTACCAAAGGCTTTCGGCGCTGAATTACTGCGCGTCCGCCGAGGCCAGGAGCGAACGCGACTCCGCGACTCTTCCAACGCTCACCCTTAGCGTTGGTGGGCTCGATGGTGAACTCCTCCAGAAGAGTTTGCAGGACGGTCACCATCTCGAGATTTGCCAATGACGCGCCGGGGCACCGACGATTTCCACCACCAAACGGCACCCAGGTGTTCGAGCCAGGGCGCTCGTCGATGAATCGTTCAGGCATGTACCGGTCGGCATCAGGGAACGCCGAAGCATTCTGATGCGTGAGGCCAATGTTGACGGTGACTGTGTAGCCTTCGGGAATCACCCAGTCCCCAAGTCGAATTGACGGCGCTACTACCTGCCGCGCGGCCGCATCGATTACTGGACGCACTCGCTGCGTCTCATACACCGTGGCCTGAAGCAGCGCGGTGTCTCCGACGTCGAGAGCCTCCACTAACTGCGCCAACCACTTCGGGTGTCTTCGCAACCGTTCGATTGCCCATGCCAAAGACGTAGCGGTTGTCTCGTGTCCGGCCACGACGAGAGTGAGCAACTCGTCCTTGATGTCGTCGTGGGACATCGCTGATCCGTCCTCATATCTCGCGCGCAACATCAACGACAGGACGTCCACCCGATGGTCCGCTTCGGGGTCCGCCCCGGCGCGCGCGATGAGCGATTCGAGGATGTTGTCGAATTCGGCTCGCCTCGCAGCGAATTGGCGCCAAGGTGTCCCCGGACCGAGGTCGCGTTGCAGGAACGGCACGAAGGCGAGCTTTGATCCGGCAGCCATGAACCTTGGCAGGATCGTGCGCAATGCCTCGAGCTCCTGGCCGTCTGCTCCCATCACGGACCGGAGAATCGTGTTCAACGTGATACGTAGCATCGATGGCAATACGGGGAATTCGATGCCTTCTGGCCACTCGGACACTTCATGTCGCGTCTCGCGTTCGATCAAGCCGTTGTAGGCGGCCAATCGTGGGCCATTGAAATGGGGAAGGATCAGCTTGCGCCGAGCGCGGTGGTCATCCCCGTGAAGTCCGAATGTCGAGCCGGAACCCAGGATCGACGAGAGATTGGGTTCCACACCTTGTACCGCATCGGCAGGTAGCGCGAAGAACTCCTTGATCAGTGAAGGGTCACTGATGACCACAGTTGGCCCGAAGAACGGCAGACGCATAGTGAACGAGGAACCGAACTTCTCGAACAACGTTTGCATCAGCCATCGTCCGCGCGTCAGATACGCAACGTCCTGAACGATCCGAGGCCAGCGCAACGCGGGCGGCAGCCGAGCCGCGACCGACGCTACATCGTTCATTGGTCACACCCCCCCGGTGATTAACAGCCGCGCCCGCGGTTTCAAGAATCGTACTGGCACACCTGGCCTTGCGCGTGCGGCGGCTCTTAGCCGAGGCCTGCGAACCACGTCGCGACATCACTGCCTTGGTAGCAGGCAGACGCCACGTGGCCGCCCGCGCACTCCACCACTTCAACTGTGGCCACGGAGCCTAATCGGTTGGCAAATGCAGTCGCCGATGCGCTCGGGGGAATGATTTTGTCGTCGGGCGACGCGTACAGCCTGAAGGACCGTCCCGCGAATGCCTCAGGCGGCCATGACAATGGATCGGCGTCAGAGGGGACGGTCCCTTTCCATGGGCCCTCGATGAAGCTGACGGTGCGAATATCCGGAGGCAGCCCCATCAACGCGGTGATGCCGACCATCGCCTTGACGTCGCGTTGGGTGTCCTCGTTGATCAACGCTAGTGCGGCGAGAGCGCCCATTGACTCTGCCACGAAGAACAAGGGCACCTGGCCGTACTTGGCGCGGGCGGCCGCGATCAGCCGCCGATAGTCCTGCCGCGATGCTAGATTGCCATACGCGTCTCCACCCGCGTCAGCCGCCACGACGGCCAAGCCGCCTCGAAGCAGTGGATCGAACAGATTCCGGTGTCGCTCCGAGTCACGGATGACCCGTGCGTTTTGATCCGACCCGTGAAAGTAAACGACGATTCCCTTGACTGGTTGGCCGACGACGGAGAGCCCGGCCGTTCCGGGTCCGCCAACCTCGATGTCATCCAGCTCGAGCGAATAGTCGGTGTCGTGGTGGGTACAGCCGGCAGTGCTGCAACACAACGCAATAGCCAACATCAGACACGCTGCGACAGCAGCCAGCCTTCGCACAGTGGATCCTCTTCTCGCCTTGCTCGTAGTCAGGGCTACCCCACCAGACGATCTGGTCGGCCGCACACGGCGGCAAGAACAGCGACGTTGCGATCGGCCTGTGTCTCGATCCTGTGATGGGCCATGACGTGGAGACGCGCCGCCGCACCCATCTCGGCCCGGCGCGTCGCGTCGGCGACCAGCCCGCGCAATGCACCCGTGAGGCCGGTCACATCGGTTGGCGGGACGAGAATCCCCGTCAAACCGTCGCGGACCGCTTCTGCGACACCCGCAACGTCGTACGCAATGACGGGCTTGGCGCATGCCTGCGCCTCGATGAGAGTCAATGGCATCCCCTCGACCGTCCCGGCATGAACGACGACGTCGCTCGCTCTGAACAATGCCGTCATGTCGTCGCGGTTGCCACAAAACGTCACCGCGTTTCGCAACCTGGAAGCGTCCTCGCGTACCCGGCGTTCGTAATCCGGGAATCCACTCGTCGCCCCCGCGATGATGAGGTGGACTCGCGGGTCGTTCAGCGAGCGCTGGCATTCGATCAGGTCCTCGATCCGCTTCGTTGGATCGATTCGTGTGGCCGCCAGAACCATGAGCCCGCCATCCGGAATTCTTAGTTCGGCGCGCAAACGCGTCGTGTCCTGATCGCCCGGTGACATGGCTTGAGCGTCAACGCCATTCGGGATGACATGGACCCGCTCAGATGTCGATTGAGGTAGGCCGGCCGCCACGGCGTGACTCACGGCGACGGCTCGGCTGGCCAGCCTCACCGCCCCCGTGCGCAGCCAGGTCCCGAGACCGGGAAGGGCTTCCTCATGAAGGTGCAGCACAACCGGCTTGCGAGACATCCGGCCGGCAACACTCGTGTCGAAATGAGTCCAGTGGCCGTTGGCCCAGAGCGCGTCGTAGCCGCCACTGCGCGCTAATGCGGCGATGCGGCGGGCGACCGTCAGACCGTCGTACCCCTCACGGGCGATACCTGACACGCTTGGCCCGGCGGATCCCCGGATGCTCCGATCAATCGGGACATTCAGGTGAACAGCCCGGAAGCCGGAATTTAGCCAAAGCTGGTGAAGCTCAAGCGACCGCGGACCGGCAAGTGTCAGTTCCACGCCACGCTCGCGTAGGAGAGGCGCCAGACGAAGAAGGTAGCGCTGAGCTCCCCATACTCCACGGCCCTGCTCGACGACCAATACGTTCAGCGGACGCGCCATGACGGTGCGATCCCTCGGGCCGATCGAAGCATGGGCCAATGGTAACGGACCCTCCAGTTGACCTCTGAGCAAACTTTCCACCCCGTCAAACCGTCGCAGCCGGCGTATAGTCGAGCCACTGACGTCGGCGTTGGCAAAGCGCTGCACTAGATCCGGAGCAGGCCATACGAATAGCCGCCACAGTAGTCGGATGTCTGGCTGCTGTTCTCGCCTGTATCGGCCTCGCGGCCCGCTATGTGTCGATCACTAATCACGCACTCCTAATGGTGGCCGTGGCCGGCCCATGCCTGCTGTTGGCTGCGCCCGTGGCAGCGCTGCTGTTCGCGCTCGGCAGACGGTGGGTCTGTACCTCGACTGCGGCGCTGCTAACCGTCATTGGTGTGGGAGTGCAACTGCCGCTATTCGTAGGCGATAACCCGCCCGCAAACACAGTCCCGATCCGCGTCATGACTGCGAACGTGTACCTCGGCCAAGCGGACCCTGACGCCATCGTGGCGACCGCCACCACAAACGCGGATCTCCTGGCCGTTCAGGAACTCACGCCCGAAGAAGCCGATCGAATAAGCAAAGCGGGCGTCGGCAGGACCTTCCCGTTCCATGCGCTCGACGCACGCGACTACGCGTCCGGGGTTGGTCTCTGGAGCCGATACCCCATCGTGGAATCTCATCGCGTCAGCGGTTACGAACTGGCGATGGTGAGCGCCCTCATCCACGTCGACGGCGTGACGACGAACCCGACGGTGGTCGTCGCCCACCTGTCCGGCCCGTGGCCGCAACCGATCGACGACTGGGAAGGCGATTTGGAACGGATGCGCGGCACGGTGCAGCAGGTGTCCGGCGAGGCCAATGGAGGGTGCGTAGCCGTGGCAGGGGACTTCAACAGCACTCTCGACATGAAGCCGTTCCGGACCATTCTCGGCAAGGGTTTCCGCGACGGTGTGGAACAAGCCGGAGCTGGATTCATGCCAACCTATCCTGGAAATTCCAAGGTGCCCCCGTTCATGGCCATCGATCACGTCCTGACGTCGCAATGCCAGGCGACGTCGGCGGAGGTCGCGACCCTTCCTGGATCGGACCACCGAGCATTGTTGGTGACGGTGGACGTTCCGCGAAACCGCTAGCTCGCTTCGCTGCCTTCGACGGTCAAAGAACACGAACCGACCACGACCTCTCCTGTCCGCATCCATTCACGAAGCGCATTCAACGCAGTTTTCTGCTCACCGATCTTCTGGGTCCGCAGCGCCATCATCCGTTCCACCGCAGTCTCATCCGATAACGCGCGCACCACGCCCGCCGCAATGGCGGCGCTGCGCGGAGCAACGATCTCCGCCGCGCTCTCGTAGTAATCGGTGAGCACCTGCGTGTTCGACGTCACTAGCGGTCTACCGAAGGAAAGTGCCTCGTACGCCGCTCTCTGCATCGTGTATTCGTTCTTGGTGACGGCGAGAATGGCGTTTGCACGGCTCATGAGCCGCGCGTAGTCGTCGTTCGTGACGTATCCCGGAAACAACACATTCGTTGGCGCGCCCCGTCGAACCTTGCGCGGCGGGTTACCGGTCAAGACCCAGCAAACATCAGCCGTCGAGGCGGCGGCTGCCAGCAACTCCCTGACGGGCTCGTCGTAGTCATATGCGAGCGGAACCAGCACGAAGGGGGCCTTGGGTTCGACCGAAGCATCGTCGAACGGGCTGAGATCCAATTCCCGGACTTCGATGAGGTCGTGCAACGAGATCGCCGGACAACCATGGCTTTCGACTACTGCCTTCAGCGCGTCGTTCGTCACGATGGCCAAGCCGTACTTACGGAGCAGACGGAAGGTGTGGCGCCGGGCCCACGGCCACCGAGGGTCGTCGAAAATACCCGTGTGCAGGTCGCCAGCGATGCGGGCGCCGGTGCGACGCGCGTAACGCCAAACGGACCACAGTGCGAAGATCGGCGGTTGCATGACGAAGAGCACCTCCGGCCGCTCTGCGCTCAGCAAAGCAGCGGTCTGGCGCCACTCGCTCAGGTATCGCTTCGGATGAGGCAGTGTGGCACCCGGAGCGAACCAGGCCCTGATCCCCAGGGCGCGGGCCAGCCCGTCACTGCGCCCGTGGAACCGGACCCAGCTGATGAAGACGGCAGGTACGACGCTATTCTCGCCATCAAGTGCCTGATGGTCGCCGTTGTGGCCTTGCATCTCACCCTTCCTCATCACGTTCGATGGGTTGTCTAGCTCGGATCACGGTCATCGCCAGTTGCATTACCGTAGATCCCGCCCCAGGCACAGCTCCTTCATCACCGCGTCGAGGGCCAAGCACCGCCCAATGCAGAGCAGACAACCTAGCGGCAGTGCCAGCATTTAACCCAAACCCTATGTGAGCCGAGGGTGCTTCGCTTGACCCGTTCGAGCTGCACCGTGGGGCTACCGCATTTGACGAACCCGGGATGCCGAGATTCGCCGCCTCCCTTCGCTTCCTCGCGATGTTTGCGCCGATCAGTTTACGGCGGCCACGCGTACGAACAGATCCGGCAACGTCTGAGCGCAGCCGTCGCCGTTGGTGGTTAGCGGGGGCAACCGCAGTGTCGCTTCAGGGCGCGGCGAAGGTATGTCGGGATTCTGACGTCTTCGACCTCATCCTTGCCTCCGCTGTCGGCTGCGGCGGGATGCTCGACTCCTATGGCACGACGACGGACCGCCGCAGGCAAGACGCAATGCAAGGACGGTGCTACGGCATTTTCATCACGTCGTACTACAACGACAAGTCAGAGCCTCCGGAACGCATTACCGCTGCTTTGGGCCAAGTGCTGGACATAACACAGAATCTGCCTTCGCGACCCAAGGTGTACGTCACCGGGACCTACGACCCATTGGGGTAAACGGTGCTCCTTTCGATGCAACGACGCGGCATTGCGATCGCTCTGCGCGCATCGCCGCCTAGAAAGCGTTGTCCAGTTAGCTCCGGCGCATGTGAAAGGGGATCAGCCGGTGGGCGACCGAGTATGGGTTCGCCAATACCATCAGAACAGAGCGTCCATGAAGCGGTTGAGTTGGCTGGGTCGGAGAGTAGGCAAAACGTGTCAAGAACCAAGTACCAGAGTTTGCTGTACCGGGTGGCAGCATCCTGGGCATCGGCGTTAGTAGTGGTCGTCGCCACCCCAATGGTCCCGGAGGCCACCGCACAACCGACAGGGCGTTGCGGCGCCACCGCGGCCAACGCTCAGCGGTGGGGCGATCCCGTGCGCGACACCGAGTTCGACGACTGGTCGGCGCTGGCCGACTGGAATGTGTACGACGCAGAAGGACACAACGGCAATGGCCGACGCACGCCAACCGCGATGTCGATCGACAACGGTGCGCTGACGATCACGGGGGACCCCGCCGGCAATTCGGCCGGCATGGCTTGGTTACCCGGTTCGCTTTACGGGCGATGGGAAACCTGCCTTCGGTCGCCAGCTGGCTCGGCGAATTATCATCCGGTGGCCCTCCTATGGCCCGACTCCGAACGATGGCCGACGGACGGTGAGATTGACTTCATGGAGATCAGCGATGCGCCAAGGCAACTCGTCACGAATACAATCCATCACGCGACGCTGGATCCGTGGGTCACTTACGGCCCCGAGAACCAGGCGGCGATCCCGATCGATGCCACGCAGTGGCACAGTTGGGCTGTCGAGTGGACCTCCGACCACGTCAGCGGTTACGTCGACGGAAAGGAGTGGTTCCGACTGACTGCAAACATCCCGTCGACACCCATGCACTTGTGCATTCAGCTCGACAATTTCGGCGGCGACATCAGCCAAGGCGGCCGGATAATGGTCGATTGGGCCCGCGAGTACCGCCTGTAGGATCCGGTCCCATTGTGCAACCGGATCCGCAATACGACGGGCCGATGACGACTTACCGCTAAGCGGATTTCCCTGTTGTAGGGTCGATCTGGAAGATCCGAAGGTGATAACTACCTTCACGAAAGTCGGCGATTGGTGGCTCGCAAATGGTCATCGCCATGTGCGGCGCCCGGTCTGACGACTGGGCCGGGCTTGGCTCCAGGAAGTGGAGACAGCCTTGAGCATCTACGCTCTCCGGTCGGGCCGTCACGTAATAGTTCACGTGATAGTCGTGGAAGACCTGCTCGAGCGGCTGCTGCTGCGCAATCCGTTCGACGAAGTCATGCGACATCATCAAACCTTCGAGATGCACAATCGGCTCCTGCATGACCCACGCCGGTGTTCCCGCAGCGTCGCCCATGGCATAGATGCCCGGGTGGTCAGTTGAAAACGACTGGAGCTGCTTGGACATCTCAGCGATATCACGTTGATAGTGGTCGGGCCGGACTCCACTCACCAACCACAGGGCCATAAACACGGCCACGACGACCGCGATCGGAACACCGATTCGCTTCGTCACATTCATGCGCTCGAACTGCATGACGACCAATGCAGCCGCCAACCCCAACACCATGAAGTCGTAGTAGAGATACCAAGGGAACAGCTTCCAGCCACTCATCAATGCCTGTAGGCAGAACTGCAGTATCGGTGCTGCAGTGAGCGCCAGGCCGATTCGTCGTGCGTCGACGTTCTCGCAGCGGCGCGACAGCACGTAGACGACCGCGGCCGCCACAACGATGCCGATTTCCGCGGCACCCGGAACGGGAATCTCGACGGCGATGAAGTGCAGGTTCGGGGGCAGATAGAGCGCAAGCGACTTGGCCGCCATGGAAGTCGTCCCGAGGTGTCCGTACCACACCCAGTTGAGCCCGAAGTAGATCCCCAGCGGCGCCGCCCCGACGACCGCTGCGGCGATTCTCGGCCAATCCCAGCGATTTACGACTGCCAGGAGCAGGCCCGGCGCCAGCAGTGCGGCGTCGATTCGTGATAGGACGAGCAACGACCCGAGTAGTCCAATCCTCAGTGCATCGCCAACGAACTGCTCCGCCAACGGCTTTCGTGTGATGTAGTCGAGCAGGAGAGCGGCGGCGAACACCGTGAGGGCCATTTCCAGGCCCATGAACGCCTTTGGCGCGATGGCGATGGCGGCGACGCTCGCGCCCACTGTTCCGGCGAGTGCCTGACCGGTCACCCGTCGGAGAAATCGCTCGAACAGGACGAAGAACCCGATCAGCAGGAGTGCGACACTGATGTCCACGAGGGCGAAGAATGTCTCACCGTGCGCAAACACGTACAGGCACGTCAGCCAGACGAACCACAGCGGGTGATATCCGTTGGTTGGTTCGCCCGGGAAGAAGGTGGCGCCGCGACCTTCCACCCAGTTCTGACCGGGCTTGATGTAGTAGAAGAAGTCGTCGAAGAATCGCTCAGTGGGTTCTACGCCACCAAAGATCCGCCAAACCGCCACTGCGGCAATGACGAGCGGCACTGCGCTGCGAAGCGTCAGCAACGCTCTGCGCTCGACGCTCCCCACAGTTGTTGTGGCGATCATGTTTCCCAGCCGACACTATCCACCTCGAACTCCAACAACTCAATGTGTTTCGTCGACAGCCTAACGTACTACCTGCCGGCGCGCCGAACTAGCAAACATCGATCGCAGGCTGTTTCGAACGGCGAAATCAATTTCGGGATTTGCACACACGTTTGGTCGTTGGGTGTGGTGTGAATGGGGACACCACCGAAGTGTTTTCGCAGCAGTTGCGTCCTGTGTGTCACAGTTGACGCCGTCTAATGACGTGCAAAGCCGAACCCAACGATAGCGTGGCGCTTGCCAGCAAGATCGCCAACGCGCCACCCGCTGCACCATATTTGGTTGCTAGAAGACATCCGCCGATGACGGCGACACCGGCACCACGCGAAGTGGCCATGAGGAGTGGTTTTAAGTCTCGGCGCGAACGCTGCAGGCCAGACCACGCGGTAAATGGTATTCTCAAAATTGATGCCCCGCAAAGCAATCCGATGACGGTCGCTGCGTCGTGGGCACTGTAGCGTGGGTTGAGATAGTGTAGGGCAAGAGGCGCGGCTATGGCGATAAAAACGGCCCCGCTACCCACGATCAGGGCGGCTCTCAGGAGAATTGATTTCGCCATTGCTCCTGATTCGATGCGATTAGCCGTCGACGCGTGTACTACCAACGACGTGCTCATGGCGGCACCTACGAGATCCAAAGTTTGAACTGCTGGCAAGGCTAGAGCAAAAAGCGCTCCCTGCTCGGCCGTGCTGAAAAGGGTCACGAAATACGGAGTGATAGTGAAGATAGCGAATCCGAAGAGGGTAATAAAAAATACATGAGAGATGTAGGCGTCAAATTTTTTAGCGTAGCTGTGTTCATCTGCTAACTCCGGAATCGACGGTCCGTTCAGGCGACGGACAATGCGCAATGAGAAAGGGATGAGTATTGTTCCAACAAGACCGGCGGCGATGACAATGGATAATTCCAGAGAATGCCACCTCGTGGTCAGCGACAACGCGATAAGAAGTGCTAATCGTAATAGATTCATAACAGTAGCGGTCGCCAGGAGCAGGTTTGCTCGACCAGTTGCCACCAGAAGACCGCATTGCAGCAGATATAGACCGAATAATAGGGTTCCGAACAGGACGAGGAAAAATACGGGCCATGGGTTGCTAGAGTCATCGATAGTAACGATGGCGACCGTTGCAGCTCCTGAGCCTGCAACGATAGAGGCACCGACAAAGAGTCGGTACCCTCGAAGAACGAGGCGCAATTTGCAAGATCCGGCCGACATCAGCAGCGCTGCGAACGCATCTCCAATTGGCGTAACTATCGCAAGTGCAGGCAGATTGATCATGGCCAGCGTTGCGGTCATGATACCGAGTGCGGCCGGTTCAATCAGTCGAGCAGTTATTGCCCAGGACGCGACTCCGAATACGGCATTCGCTATCGACGACGAGGCGAGTGAGGCCGCGTCGCGATGCAATCTTTTGTTGTTTAACTGCGGCTTTTCAGGTACGTCTTCCTGATGCTCAGCTCTACGACGTTGCACCGATCGACCTAACCGAGAACATTTGGGGGCGTCCTCAGTCTTCGACGTCCTCGACTGAGTGAGTCGGCGAATCTCGGAGCGAGAGCAGAGTGAGACGGTCCGAGAGACGCCAAGCAGAGCTTAGCTGACCAAGCCTTCGCTTTGCGACCGGAAGACTCGACCGGCACTGCTCAGCTCGTTTTTCGCGTGCTAGCTGATAGGTCATGAGCTGTAGCTGAAGCGGACTCTTGTTGGAGTTCGATTCAGAGGAGGCGGTTCACGTCGATGTTGGAGGTCGCTCTCGATCCGGCGACGGTGATCGTGGCGGTCCGGAAAGGTTGATGAATCGGGTAGGGGTTAGCAATGGGACTGGTCTTTTGGCTGAGCCTGTTTCGTTGCCAGTTTCCCGAGAGGGTATTAGCCGACTGCAGCAGTTGCTGGCTGACCAGGCTGTCGGTGAGCCCGTGGTCGCAGTGAGGCGACGGGCAGTTTGCATCGGTGTTGAGCCGCGGAGTTGGAGCGGTTTGTCGACGGCAACTGAATACTGACCAGTGCGCGGCAACTGAAAATTGACCAGCTTCCTGGAGAACCTTGGCTATGGGCCAGGGAGGAAGCGAGTGTTGAACGTGGAGGACTGGGCGGAGATCCGGCGGTTGCGTCGGTCGGAGCTGTTACCTGTTTCGGAGATCGCGCGGGTGTTGGGGATTTCGCGGAACACGGTGAAGGCGGCGTTGGCCTCTGATGGTCCGCCGAAGTATCAGCGTGCTCCGACCGGGTCGGTGGTTGATGAGGCCGAGCCCAGGATTCGGGAGTTGTTGGCGGCGTACCCGCGGATGCCGGCGACGGTGATCGCTGAGAGGATCGGATGGTCGTTTTCGATCCGAACCCTCAGTGAGCGGGTGCGGGAGTTGCGGCCGGTGTATCTGCCGCCGGATCCGGCGTCACGGACGACGTATGTCGCGGGCGAGATCGCCCAGTGCGACTTCTGGTTCCCCGATGTGGTGGTGCCGGTCGGGTACGGGCAGGTCCGCACCGCGACCGGGCTGCCGGTGTTGACGATGGTGTGTGGGTATTCGCGGTGGGCGTCGGCGGTGTTGATCCCGACCCGTACCGCTGAAGACCTCTATGCCGGTTGGTGGCAACACGTTTCAATGCTGGGCGCCACGCCACGGGTGTTGGTGTGGGACGGTGAAGGCGCGGTCGGGCGGTGGCGGGCGCGCCAACCCGAACTGACCGCGGCATGTCAGGCGTTTCGCGGCACCCTGGCGGCCAAGGTGCTGATCTGCAAACCGGGCGATCCCGAAGCCAAGGGGTTGGTCGAGCGCTTTCACGACTATCTGGAGCGGGCCTTCCTGCCGGGTCGGGTGTTCACCGCACCGGCGGATTTCAACACCCAACTCCAAGACTGGTTGGTGCGGGCTAATCACCGCCAGCATCGCGTGCTGGGGTGTCGCCCGGCCGACCGGATCGAGGCAGATAAGGCGGCGATGCTGGCGCTGCCGCCGGTCGGGCCCAGCATCGGATGGCGGAATTCGACCCGGCTGCCGCGTGATCACTACGTGCGGTGCGACGGCAACGACTACTCGGTGCACCCGGTCGCGGTCGGGCGGCGCATCGAGGTCACCGCGGACCTGAGGCGGGTCCGGGTCTGGTGTGGCGGCAACCTGGTCGCCGATCATGCCCGTATCTGGGCCAAACATCAGACGATCTCCGATCCCGACCATGTCGAGTCTGCGAAGCTGCTGCGCCGCAAGCACTTCGACATCGTGTGCCCGCCCGCCCACGTCGAGGTCGAACAACGCCGGCTGGCCGACTATGACACGGCGCTCGGTCTTGACGGGCCGGTGGCGTGATGGCCGCCAAGACCACTAGTAGTCGGGATGTGACTGCCGAGCTGGCGTATCTGACCCGGGCACTGAAAGCGCCGACCCTGCGAGAGGCCATCGACCGGCTCGCCGAACGCGCCCGTACCGAAACCTGGACCTACGAGGAGTTCCTGGCAGCCTGTCTGCAGCGCGAAGTGTCTGCCCGAGAATCCCACGGTGGCGAAGGACGCATTAGGGCTGCCCGCTTCCCGTCACGCAAATCGTTGGAGGAGTTCGACTTCGACCATGCCCGAGGCCTCAAGCGTGACCTCATCGCCCATCTGGGCACCCTGGACTTCGTCACCGCCAAAGACAACGTGGTGTTCCTCGGTCCGCCAGGAACAGGCAAGACGCACTTGGCGATCGGGATCGCGATCCGCGCCTGCCAAGCCGGCCACCGGGTCCTGTTCGCCACCGCGTCGCAATGGGTCGACCGCCTCGCCGCCGCCCACCACGGCGGCACGCTGCAAGCCGAACTCGTCCGCCTGGCCCGCTACCCGCTGCTCGTCGTCGACGAAGTGGGCTACATACCGTTCGAGCCCGAAGCCGCGAACCTGTTCTTCCAACTGGTGTCGTCTCGCTATGAACGAGCCAGCCTCATCGTCACCTCGAACAAGCCCTTCGGACGATGGGGTGAAGTGTTCGGCGACGACGTCGTCGCCGCCGCCATGATCGACCGCCTCGTCCACCACGCCGAGGTCATCGCACTCAAAGGAGACAGCTACCGCATCAAAGACCGAGACCTCGGCCGCGTCCCCACCGTCACGGCCGACGACCAATGAAACCAAGCTGGTCAATTTTCAATTGCCGCCAGCTGATCAGTTTTCGGCTGCCGTTGACACGGTTGCGTCCGGGTTCGGTGCGGATCTTCGCTCCATCGGCGGGTAGGTCTCATCCAAGGGTCTTACGGCCCAGTCTTCCATCTCCTCGATCACCGTGTCGGTGATCCGGCTGATCGTCTCGTTGGACACGGATGCGCCGGTCGTCAGTCCCTTGGCATACAGCGACGGCACCACCTCGGCAACGCCGGACAACCGGCGTTGCCGTTTCTTGACGGTCTGGGGTTCGAACGTCGCGGCCCGGTCTCGTGGCACGTCGAGCTCCATGGGCAGGTGGTACCGGTGAATTGTTTGAGCAGCCCATCAGAGCCGGTCAACGACAGTCCCTGTTCCTGAGCCAGCCGCACCAGCTCGCGCGCAGCTTGCTGCTCAGCGCAGTGCTCAGCCGGCTTCTTCTACCCCACATCATCCAGTGTCGTCATCACGGCACCTTCGTCGCCGAGCATCGCTCAGAGTGTCAGGCCGGAAACGCCGCTTTAATCCGACAGACTGTTGGCGACGGTTGAAAACCAGGCCAGTTGCGACCGCACCTAGAAACCACCCCGTCGCCTCCGGCCTAGATTTCGACCGTCGTCAACACAGACCCGCGAAAGCGAGGGGGACTGTCGGTTTAACGGTGTTTCCGGCCTGACACGTTGAGCGATGCTCGGCGGGGAAGGTGCCGTGATGACGACACTGGATGGTGTGACGAAG
>NZ_QJJU01000041.1 GCF_003201655.1 Mycolicibacterium moriokaense | reverse complement strand
CTGCCGTCGATGTATCACCAGTTCATGGAGCTCGCCGAGGTCGACATCACCAAGGAACCGATGGAAGTCGGGCCGACGTGCCACTACGTCATGGGCGGTATCGAGGTCGACCCCGACACCGGCGCAGCCAGAACGCCGGGGCTGTTCGCCGCCGGTGAGTGCTCGGGCGGCATGCACGGCTCCAACCGGCTGGGCGGCAACTCGCTGTCGGATTTGATTGTGTTCGGCCGCCGCGCGGGCCTGGGCGCCGCCGACTACGTCCGCGGCCTGACCTGGCGCCCGTCGGTGTCACCGCAGGCCGTCGATGCCGCCGCCAAACTCGCGGTGGCCCCGTTCACTCCTCCGAAAGTCGGTGAGGCTGGCGAGAATCCCTACAAGCTGCACATGGACTTGCAGGACACCATGAACGATTTGGTCGGGATCATCCGCAATGCCGGCGAGGTGACCCAGGCGCTGACACGGCTCGGCGAGCTGCGCGAGCGGTTCACGCATGTGCATGTGGAGGGTCACCGGCAGTTCAACCCGGGCTGGCATCTGGCGGTCGACCTGCGCAACATGCTGCTGGTCAGCGAATGCGTGGCCAAGGCCGCACTGGAGCGCACCGAGAGCCGCGGCGGCCACACCCGCGACGACCACCCGGCGATGGACCCCGACTGGCGCAAGACACTGCTGGTATGCCGCACCGGCGGCGGTGATCCCGTGGTACCCGACGTCACCATCACCCGCGAGGACCAGCCTCCCGTGCGGCCCGATCTGCTCGAGCTGTTCGACATCAGCGAACTCGAGAAGTACTTCACCGACGACGAGCTGGCCGAGCACCCAAGCCGCACAACGTAACGGCACAGATCGATGCGGAGCGCGTTCCTTCGTCCGGTGGGAGGGCCAACTCCAGCGCGATCAACAAGTGACACCTGGTGTCAGCGATCCATGACACCGCACGATCCGGCGGAGGTGATCGGCAGCGGTCATGGTGGGTCTGCTGCTGAGAAGGACGTTTCGAGAAGCGTTGTTGTTCTGGGTAACTCGGCGTTCATCGCTGTGTTGTTTATCCGGGTTGAAATGGCGTACAGGCTCGTCAAGTGCCGCTGATGCTGCCGGTTATCGGGATGGCTGGCGGGTTATTTGATGACCACTCCGGCAATGCAGCGGTGCCGTTGAGCCGGGCGAAGGCGTCCTTGGCCCGGAAGCGACGGACTTGGACGGTCTCGCCGACGATCCTGGCCGCTGTCAGCGGACCACATCCCACGATGGCCAGCAGCGCGGACTCTTTATTCGTGGCTCACGCTATTCGTTGCTCGCGTGCGCGGTGTCCAGCGCAGCGTTGAAAGTGGCGCTGGGCCGCATCACCGCCGTGATTTTCTCCCTGTCCGGGTAGTAGTAGCCGCCGATGTCCACCGAGTCGCCCTGAACGCCGTTGAGTTCGGCGACGACGCCATCTTCGTTGTCGGCCAGCGTCTTGGCAAGCAATGTGAAGTGTTCAGCCAGCTCCTTGTCCTCGCTCTGCGCAGCGACTTCCTCGGCCCAATACATGGCGAGGTAGAACTGGCTCCCGCGGTTGTCGAGTTCACCGGTCTTGCGCGACGGGTTCTTGTTGTGGTCCAACAGCTTTCCGGTCGCGGCGTCGAGCGTCTTGGCGAGAATCTTGGCCCGCTCGTTGTCGGCCTTCTTGCCGAGGTCTTCCAGGCTGACGGCCAGCGCAAGGAATTCGCCGAGCGAATCCCAACGCAGGTGGTTCTCCTCCACCAGCTGACTGACGTGCTTGGGCGCCGAACCGCCCGCCCCGGTTTCGTACAAGCCACCGCCGGCCATCAGCGGCACGATGGACAACATCTTGGCGCTGGTGCCCAGCTCCAGGATCGGGAACAGGTCGGTGAGGTAGTCGCGCAGGATGTTGCCGGTCGCGGCGATGGTGTCCTGTCCGCGCATCACGCGCTCGATCGTGTGCCGTATGGCCCGTTCCTGCGACATGGTCTGGATGTCGAGGCCCTCGGTGTCGTGATCGGCGAGATATGTATTGATCTTCTTGCGCAGCTCGTTCTCGTGCGGACGTTCCTGGTCCAGCCAGAACACCACCGGCATGCCGGAATCGCGCGCCCGGGTGACGGCCAGCTTCACCCAGTCGCGGATCGGCGCGTCCTTGACGACGGGCATGCGCCAGATGTCACCGGCTTCCACGTTCTGCGTCAGCAGCACCTCGCCGGTGTCGATGTCGACGATGTTGGCGACGCCGTCGGCCGGGATCTCGAAGGTCTTGTCGTGGCTGCCGTACTCCTCTGCCTGCTGCGCCATCAGACCGACGTTGGGGACGGTGCCCATCGTCGTCGGGTCGAATTGGCCGTGCGTCTTACAGAAGTTGATGATCTCCTGGTAAATGCGGGAGAAGGTGGACTCGGGGTTCACCGCCTTGGTGTCCTTGGTCCGTCCGTCGGCGCCGTACATCTTGCCGCCCAGCCGGATCATCGCGGGCATCGACGCGTCCACGATGACGTCGCTGGGGGAATGGAAGTTCGAGATGCCCTTGGCCGAATCGACCATGGCCAGCTCGGGACGGTGCTCGTGGCAGGCGTGCAGGTCTCGGATGATCTCTTCGTGTTGCGATGCCGGCAGCGACTCGATCTTGTCGTAGAGGTCGGACAGCCCGTTGTTGACGTTGACACCCAGTTCGTCGAACAGCTTCTGGTGCTTGGCGAACGCATCCTTGTAGAAGATCTTCACCGCATGCCCGAACACGATGGGGTGGCTCACCTTCATCATCGTCGCCTTCACGTGCAGGGAGAACATCACGCCGGTCTTGTAGGCATCCTCCATCTGCTCTTCGTAGAAGTCGCACAGGGCCTTCCTGCTCATGAACATGCTGTCGATGATGTCGCCGTCGTCGAGTTTCACCTCGGGCTTGAGCACGACGGTCTCGCCGGCCTTGGTGACCAGCTCCATCCGCACCGTGCGCGCCTTGTCCAGGGTCATCGACTTCTCACCGTGGTAGAAGTCGCCGTGCTTCATGGTCGCCACATGGGTGCGCGAAGCCTGCGACCACGGACTCATGCTGTGCGGGTGCTTGCGTGCATACTCCTTGACCGCCTTGGGTGCGCGGCGGTCCGAGTTGCCTTCGCGCAGCACCGGATTCACCGCGCTGCCCAGACACTTGGCGTAGCGGTCCTTGATCGCCTTGTCCTCATCGGTCTTCGGATCGCCGGGATAGTCCGGGATCGCGTAGCCCTTGTCCTGTAATTCCTTGATGGCTGCCGTCAGCTGAGGCACCGAGGCGCTGATGTTGGGCAGCTTGATGATGTTGGTGTCCGGCAACTGCGTCAGCGCGCCCAGTTCGGCCAGGTTGTCTGGCACCCGCTGCGCCTCGGTGAGGTAGTCACCGAACTCGGCCAGGATGCGCGCCGCCACGGAGATGTCGCTGGTCTTGATCTCGATGCCTGCCGCTTCGGCGAAGGTGCGGACTATCGGCAGAAAGGCGTACGTCGCAAGCAGCGGCGCCTCGTCGGTAAGCGTGTAGATGATGGTCGGCTGATGCGCACTCATGGCAGTTCTCCTGGCGTCGGTTGCGGTCAGATTCGGAGAAGCGTCGCGGTGTCACTCCCTGCGCTGCATCGCGGCCAGACTACAAGGGGTCATTGCGGGCACGACAGGTCAACGCAGTCAGGCCATCGGTCGGTCGTGACAGGCGCTGCGCATTCGGCTGTGAGAGGCCCCACCCGACGGCACATCGACAGCACACCGGGTGCCCCAGCCGTCCCGGCCCAGCCGCGGATGTCCTGCCCAGCCTCGATCGAGCGGGTGACGCTGAGTCAGTCGAGTCGTTCGATGATGGTGACGTTGGCCGTGCCGCCGCCCTCACAGATGGTTAGCAGACCGTAGCGGCCGCCGGTGCGTTCGAGTTCGTTGAGCAGCGTGGCGAACAGCTTGGTGCCGGTCGCGCCGAGCGGGTGGCCCAGCGCGATGGCGCCGCCGTTGCGGTTGACGGTGGCCGGGTCGGCGCCGGTCTGTTTGATCCAGGACAGCACGACTGGCGCAAACGCCTCATTGATCTCCACCACGTCGATGTCGTCCATGGTCAAACCGGTCTTGCCCAGCGCATATTCGGTGGCCGGGATCGGCGCGCTGAGCATCAAAATCGGGTCCGCGCCCCGGGCGCTGAGGTGGTGTATCCGGGCCCGTGGCCTCAGACCATGCACCTTCACCGCGGCCTCCGAGGCCACCAGGGTCGCGCTGGCGCCGTCGCAGATCTGGCTGGCCAGCGCCGCCGTCAGACGACCACCATCCACCAGGCTGGCCAGGCCGGCCATCTTTTCCAGGCTGGTTTGTCGCGGGCCCTCATCCACCATGAAGTCGCCCACCGCGACGATCTCATTGTCGAAGCGGCCCTGCGCGATCGCGCGGCGGGCGCGCTGGTGGCTTTGCAGGGCCCAGCGTTCCATCTCCTCGCGGCTGATGTCCCACTTCTCGGCGATGAGCTCAGCCCCGCGGAACTGCGAAACCTCCTCGTCGCTGTAGCGGCGCTCCCACCCGACCGAGCCCTCAAAAGGGGTCGGGAAGCCGAACTGCTGGCCAACGGCCATCGCCGAAGCGATCGGAATCATGCTCATGTTCTGCACGCCGCCCGCCACGATCAGCTCAGCGGTGCCACTCATCACCGCCTGCGCGGCGAAGTGCAGTGCCTGTTGGCTCGACCCGCACTGGCGATCGACCGTGACGCCGGGGACCTGCTCGGGCAAACCGGCCGCCAGCCACGCGGTGCGCGCGATATTGCCCGCCTGCGGGCCGATCGCATCGACGCAGCCGAAGATCACATCGTCAATCACCGCCGGATCGACCTGATTGCGCTCAAGCACCTCGGTGATCACCACGGCACCGAGGTCGGCGGGATGTACCCCGCAGAGCGCGCCGCCCTTCTTACCGACCGCAGTTCGCACGGCGTCCACAACGTAGGCCTCCGACATCGAACGCCCTCCTCCATCGACCGGGGAAACTCCCTCAACAAGTCACGCTGAACTCCGCTGGACCGCCGACACCCACCCGTAGCCAAGCAAATGCTTGCTCGACAGTAACAGCAGCGGATTTGTGCTCGGAGCGTGAGGAACATCGCGATGCATGGGCTCGGTGCGTCGGCTACCTTTGTGATTGCTAACATTCGCAATTAATCGAATAAGCGCCGGGTCGGGAAGCTCGACCCCGGCACGTCCCAGCCAGGAGTCCCCATGAGCAGCGACCCGCAACGCCCTCGGCCGACCGCTCTGCAGTACCTCGGCTACTGCTACGGACGAGTCCTGCCGGCGTCGATGCGCGACTGGGTACGCAACGACCTGACCGGCAAAGGCGCCACCGGGCGAACGATGATCCGCGCCATCATTCCGGCGTTTCTGGTCCTCGCCCCGTTCTGGCTGATCCCGACAACGCTGTACGTGCACGCCAGCATGACCTTGCCGATTTTCCTGCCGTTTATCCTCTTCGCGCACGCGCTCAACAAAGTGTGGCGCCGCCACCGACTGGCCCAACACGGCCTGGACCCCGACCTCGTCGACGAATACGTCCGCAAGCGCGACGCCCACATCCACCGCGCATACATCGAGCGCTACGGCCCGAGGCCGTAACCCGCCAGAGGCGGACCGCACACCGAGCTGCGCAAAGTACGCGCACCGCGCACCGCAACTCGATCGCAAAGACGGTCGGTCCGAAAGAAGGTTGTGACCGCAATGTTCAGTGATCACGAATCAGCACACCGTCACTCACACCGATCAGGGGTTCTTCAGGTCGAAGTAGCTAGCACGGCCGGGGCGTAACCTGCACAGATATGCGGTGATACGCGTAATGAGGAGTGTTGATGGTGGCTAATCGCCATATGAGGGGTAGTCGCCTCGGAGCCGTGAGCTACGAGAACGACCGCAACCATAGCCTGGCGCCGCGCCATATCGCGCGGTACCGCACCGAGAACGGCGAGGAGTTCGACATGCCCTTCGCCCACGACGCCGAGATCCCCCGCACCTGGCTGTGCCGCAACGGCAGGGAGGGCACCCTCATCGAGGGTGGTGACGTAGCCGAACCCAAGAAGGTCAAGGTGCCGCGCACGCACTGGGACATGCTGCGGGAACGCCGCTCGATCGAGGAACTTGAGGAACTGCTCAAGGAACGCCTCGAGATCATCAAGTCACGCCGCCGCGGCAGCTAGCTTCGCGGCCGGCCGGGGTCGCCAACCTCGACCAGTACCGGGACCTCTGACTGAAGGATCCGATCTGATGACTCAGAAGATTTGCTTTGATTGCTTCCATAAGTTGTTCCCTGACAAGCCAATTCGGAAGGTTACGTTGGGTCGGCAATGCGTTGTGTGCAAAGCGCAAACGGATCGAACGGAACAGATGATTCCTGTTGAGGCAGAGGACATTCCGCTGGCTGAGCAAACAGCTCAAGTGCCGCGGCCAGGACGACACCGAACTGAACGGCATGCCGACCAGCGTGTCGCTGGTCGTATGGCTGCCCGAGGAGCGGGCCAAATGGGTCGAGATGCGGGCCAGCCGGGCCCGCGCGTAGCGCTTAAGCTGTCGGTGCCATGAGGTGGCCTCCATGACGTCGCCGTTGCCGCCGCCGGGTTGGTACCCCGACCCGGGTGGCGGGCCAGCGCAGCGATTCTTCGATGGGCACCGATGGACGGAGGATCAAGCTCGGCCCTGCGCAATGCCACCGCCGCCATACGATCCGCAGCCGCCCGTCGCGCGACGAAACGGGCTCGACACCGCTTCACTGGTCACGGGCCTGGTCGCGTTTTTGCCACTGTGTCGCAGGGCCAAAATTGGGCCGCCAAACTTTCAGACCAGGGGCTCTGACGGGTCCAATTCCACCCGTGCGCAGGCCTCTGACCAGCCGAAACAGAGTGCCGCCGATGGCAAACCCGTCTCCGCGCATGGCCTCGCAACGCATGCTCTACCCACCAGTAAGTTGACCTAGTAAACCTTCTGCCCTACGTTCACCGATAATGCCGCCATTGCGGGTGGCACGGGTCAACCCATCTTCGAAGGAGAAGTCCATGGCGGAAGCGGTCATCGTCGAGGCAGTGCGATCACCGATCGGTAAGCGCAATGGCGGCCTGTCCGGGGTGCACCCCGCCGAGCTGTCCGCTCAGGTACTCAACGGCCTGGTGCAGCGCGCCGGCGTGAACCCCGCACTCATTGACGACGTCATCTGGGGTTGCGTGATGCAGGCCGGTGAGCAAGCCCTCGACATCGCCCGTACCGCGGTGCTGACCGCCGGCTGGCCCGAGACCGTGCCGGGTGTGACCGTGGACCGTCAGTGCGGGTCAAGCCAGCAGTCGGTGCACTTCGCCGCCGCCGGTGTGGTCGCCGGCCACTACGACATCGTCGTCGCCGGCGGTGTCGAATCGATGTCGCGGATCCCGATGGGTTCCTCGCTGGCCAACGGTGGACACCCCTACCCGGAGGCGTTCCGTGCCCGCTACACCCAGACCCCCAACCAGGGCATCGGCGCAGAGATAATGGCGCAGCAGTGGGGCTTCGACCGCACCGCGCTGGACCAGTTCTCCCTGGATTCGCACGAAAAGGCCGCCGCTGCACAGGATTCCGGTGCATTCGATGACCAGATCGTGGCGATCAAGGACGCCGACGGTAACCCGGTCACCGCCGACGAGGGCATCCGTCGTGGCACCACGCTGGAGAAGATGGGTCAGCTCAAACCCGCGTTCACCGACGACGGTGTGATCCACGCCGGTAACTCGAGCCAGATCTGCGACGGCGCGGCCGCGCTGCTGTTCATGTCCGCCGAGAGGGCAAAAGAGCTGGGGCGCAAGCCGCTTGCCCGCGTGCACACCGCCGTGCTGGCCGGTGCCGACCCGGTGATCATGCTCAGTGCGCCGATCCCGGCCACCCAGAAAGCGTTGCAGCGGTCCGGCCTCAGCGTCGACGATATCGGCGTGTTCGAGGTCAACGAGGCATTCGCTCCGGTGCCGATGGCCTGGCTGAAAGACATCGGCGGCGACGAGAAGCGGCTCAACCCCAACGGTGGCGCCATCGCGCTGGGTCACCCGCTCGGCGGTTCGGGTGCCCGCATCATGACCACGATGCTGTACCACATGCGCGACAACGGCATTCAGTTCGGACTGCAGACCATGTGTGAGGGCGGCGGTCAGGCCAACGCCACCATCCTCGAGCTGCTGTAGCGCGACAGCCAACGCCCCCGGTGCCCCGGCCGTGTTGTGCCGGGGTGCCGGCCCGGCCAATGTCGCAGCTGTCACCATCAACCGGCCCGAGGCCCGCGACGCCATCAACGCGCCGGTCACCGTCGGCGCTGACGTCGTGCAATTCGGCGCTCAGTTTTTCCGCGTGTCAATCACCGCTGCGATATCCGGATGCGCGGCGAAGCGACCCACGACTCGGTCAGCGCCGAACCTCGCGCAGACGCGGCAAGTACCGGACAAACCGCCGGTGCCCCACGGCGCGCGCGCAGCGTCGCGGCCAGCCCGGCCGCCGCGCAATGACGAGAGTCTGGACGCTCAACACTGGGTTCAGCACCGCGGTCTCCCATCAGTAAGTCTCCGGAACTCACGGGTAGGCGTGGCAGCGCTCGAGCTCGAGGGCCCGTTGCGCAACGTTGTCCAAGAAGTAGCGGTCGTGAGGTGACCGCGACGACGGTGGCCCGGGTCGTCGGCCAGATGCTGACCTTGGCGGCCTGCAGGAATGACAGCGCGACGTTGTCGAGAATCACGAGACGCGCGGCCGGCACCGTGATGGCCGGGCTCGAGCCTCCATCGAACGGACCTGCTCGCCGCGGGTGACACGCGCCCTATTCAGCCTATAAATCCACTGAACGACGGCCTCCTCTGCGGATTGATTTCTCGTCCGTAGGGACCATCGGGTCCCAGCAAATCTGGGCCGCAGTTGATGGCGAATCCGACCGCCAGCTCTGGATCGAGCCTAGCTTGTGGGCATGCCGCGCTGCTACCGTGAAGGCAGCCGCGAAAGCCGTTTTGCGGCTGGCGATGAGGCTCGCCACCCACGCGCCGACCGGTGCTGATGGCTTCTACCCGTAACGCCAGGGAGGAGCCATGGACATCCGCAGATCCCCACATATCGACGCGATCAAGGACGCCGAACGCATTGTCTACCAAGAGAAATGGCGGATATGCGCGGAGCGTGCCGTCGAGCAGTTGGCCGCCACGTCATCGCTGAGGTGGACGCGTCTGTTCCCCGAGAGCCCAGTGATTCAGGTCGTGGCCATCGATGGCGTGGTGGTGGGCTGCATCAGCCATAACGCTGGGCGCTGGATCGCGACCGGAGCACGCGAACGGGGCCCAGTCGCCAATTGCGATACCTTCCGCGCCGCTCTCTTGGCCTTGGCATGCGAAACAGAGCCGTGGTGATCGGAGGCACGGGTGACCGGGGTCCTCGCCGCCAGGGGAGGAGGCACCCTGGCGGAGCCTCGGTGTGCCTGATCTGCGCGGCCAAGTCCGCCCACTCCGCCACCACGCGTCGGTGAGCCGGCGGTCGTTTTAGGCGCGTCAGGTCCGGCGCGCCCTGGAACGCCGCGCACAGCGCGGAGAGCCGGTCCAGCACGCCGTCCAGGGTGTCGTGCGCCCGACGAGGTGGCGGTCTGGTCGGCCAAATGTCAGCCCCCGCGGGCGGCGAGGAACGCGTTGAGCTGTTCCACGGCGTGGTTGATGGTGAACGATGCCGGTTCGTGGCGGGGCGGGAATTCCTTGAATGTTTGCAGGAATTGGGTGACGACTGCCGATGCGTAGAAGGCGATGAAATCGCGCTCAAAGAACCAGTCCCAATAGGTGTTTGAGGTGATGTCGGCCTGCTCGTAGGGATCGGTGCGCAAGTTGAATAGCTTCGGGGCTCGCAACGGCGTGAATGGCTCGAACCAGATCTTCAGGGTGCCGGGGCAGCGTTGCTCCATGAAGACGATCTTCCAGTTTTCGGCCCGGATGCCCAGCACGTCGCAGTCGTCGGAGAAATAGATCATGCCGCGACGCGGGCTCTTGTCCTCTTTGCCGGTCAGGTAGGGCAGCAGGTTGTAGCCGTCGATATGGACCTTGTAGGTCTTCTCGCCGATGATGTGGCCTTGTTTGAGCTTATCGATGATCTCGGTGTCGCCGGCGGCGGCCAGGAACGTGGGCAGCCAGTCGTGGTGTTGCACAATCTCGTTGGACACCACACCAGCCGGGATCTTGCCCGGCCAGCGGATCATCTCCGGGATCCGAAAAGCGCCTTCCCAGTTGGTGGCCTTTTCACTGCGAAACGGTGTCGTTGCGCCGTCGGGCCAGGTGTTGGCGTGTGGGCCGTTGTCGGTGCTGTAGATGACGATGGTGTCGCCAGCGATCCCCAGCTCATCGAGCGCGGTCAGCAATACACCCACGTGCTTGTCGTGGTCGATCATCGTGTCGTGATAGGGCGATTGCCAGCGACCTGCCTGACCGACGCTGTCGGGCTTGGTGTGGGTCCGAAAATGCATGTGGGTGGTGTTCATCCACACGAAAAACGGTGTGTCGGAGTCGTGTTGGCGTTTGATGAAGTCGATGGCCGCGGCGGTTGTCTCGTCGTCGATGGTTTCCATCCGCTTGCTGGACAGTGCGCCGGTATCTTCGATGCGCTGCTTGCCCACCGGGCCGTAGCGGTCGTCAGTCTCACCGGTGTCGGTGTCGGTGGCCCAGGAATGAATCACCCCGCGCGGCAACATCGCGCTGCGCAGATGAGGGGCTTCCTCGGCGGTGGGGTAGTCGGGGTGTTCGGGTTCCTCTTCGGCGTTGAGGTGATACAGATTGCCGAAGAACTCGTCGAAACCGTGCGCGGTGGGCAGATATTTGTTCAGGTCGCCGAGGTGGTTCTTGCCGAACTGGCCGGTCGCGTAGCCCAGCGGTTTCAGCAGCTCGGCGATCGTGGGGTCATCCGGTGACAGCCCGACGTCCACGCCGGGCATGCCGACCTTGCTCATCCCGGTGCGGTAGACACTTTGCCCGGTGATGAACGAGGACCGCCCGGCGGTGCAGCTCTGCTCGCCGTAGGAATCGGTGAACAGGATGCCCTCCGCAGCGATGCGGTCGATGTTCGGGGTGCGATAACCCATCAGGCCCATGCTGTAACAACTCAAATTGCTGATCCCGATGTCATCACCCCAGATCACCAGAATGTTCGGCTTCGCATCAGGCATGACTGTCCCTTCGAGTTCGATCCCCGTCGAAGCGTAGAACCACACCGCGCCCACAAACCGCGAATGGGGAAGTTTTTCACCACGCCCGCCGCCCCTACACCCAGCATTCACATCCCGGTCACCAGCCCGCCCTGCCAGCCCGAAGACTGTTGGGGGTCGCGGCGAAATAGTTGCTTCGTGATGCGGTGGCGAAACCCTACGCGTACCGAACACGCTGCATCGAGTGGCGTCGAGCCGACAGCGTCGGTTTTGGTAGCGGCCCCCAACTTTGTGCCGCACCACAACGACTGAGGCCTGGCTGGGTGGGCTGGGGCGGGACTTGCGGGCGTCCTACAGTTCGGTGATCGGTGCGCAGTGCCTATGAACCCGTCGGGCATTCAGCAGCAACCTAGTCCACAGGCGGATCGTCACATTGGCGGTGTGGCGTTCAACAGACAGCACCGGTCCGTCGCTTTCGCAGACCTTCTCGAAAGCCGGAAACGGCACGAGATGCGCGATGACCCAAGGCGATTCGTTCGCGTTACTGGCAGCGGTTCTTCATGTCGTGTAGGGGCTGGCGGATGCCGGCAAGGTCGGACTGCGTCTGGGGGTTGTTGGCCAGGTAGGTCTTGATCTGGTTACGAATTTGGTCCTTGGGCTGACCCTTGAGGCTGGAGAAGAACGCGTTGACGTCGGGATGGGTGAACAGATAGCCCGAGGTCGCCGTAGAGGCGTCTGCCCTCACTTGCTCGAGATCAGCAGCCGAGCACCCTGGCGGTGGTGGTGGCGGTGGGTCGGCGAGCGCAGACGGGACGGTGCCGAACAGCATTGCGCCGGCTACCGCCCCAGCACCGATCGCGCGCCGCGCGGTAGAGGCTGAGAGCAACATGGGCCATTCTCCTAAACTCTTGACGCTCAACGGAAAAGCTATGTCATGGGGAAGATGCAGCCCGGAATCTACGTGCTGATTCCGACCGCTAGTGGTGTCCGCCACCGCCACCGCCGCCGGACGACCCGCCCCCACTATGGGTTGATGAGGAGTTGTTATTGCCGCCGGGGGAGTTGAAGTACCAATCGCTGTCGTAGGGATACTGATCGTCCGCGGCGGAAACCGTCGGGGCGTAATCCGGTGAGGATGTGTTGGTTTGAACGTCGCCACCCTGGCAGACGGTGGCGGTGGGGTCGCATGTGTCTGCGATCGCGATCGGTGCGGCCGTGATCCCCACTGCGACAGTCGTTGCCGCGAAAATCGCCGCCACCCCGGACTTCCTTACTTGCATGACAGTTCCTTCCCGGCGCCGCATCTCGGCCATTGACCCAAGGAAAATACCACCGCTGAACGACGTTTACTGGTCTGTTTGACCTTCTCCCACTCTGTACGGGTCTGGGTTCGGTGGAGGATGTTCGTTGCACGGCCAGCTCGGTATTAGAAGCGGCGGGTTTGCGGGCAGTCCACTCTGGCCGCACCGCGTTCTGGTGCCCGATCACCGACTGGCCCGGTTACCCCATTTCGCGCAGCTGCAGCTTTACGACCCACAGGGCCTGGTGCAGCCTCGCCTTCACCGTCTCATCCGTAATGTGGAGGTCGGCCGCGATCTGGGCTGTTGGCCAGCGTTGGTAGTAGGCGCAACGAACCACGGCGCGCTGGTCGCCGGGCAACTGTGCCAACGCGTCGATGAGCAGCAGCCGATCCGGATCATCCATGCCCGCGCTCCCGCCGGTACCGATAACCACCCCACCCAGCCTGGCATTACCGCGGGGACCCCGATATTGCCACGAGATAGAACCGTTGTTGGTTCACCACGGGCGACGACGATGGGGCAGCAGATGGCGAACGGTGTGAGCGTAGGCGCGTGGAAGTAGCTGGTGAGCCATTTCACCGACGCGCAGGACGCCAGTCCCGACCCTTGACGACCCCGGATCGGGTCGTCGAGTGAGGGACGAAGCGAGGCACGATGAACTGCGAAAATGACCGGCGTCGAGCTCGCCCGAAAGACTCCTCATTTCTGGATTCGAGACGCGCTCGGGGCCAGAGCGAGCGGCACCGTCACCGATCGTCGCGGCAGCCGACTTCGCCGGGCTCCGGCTCTTGGCAGCAAACGACTTCGTTGTGTGGGGGGCCGTGCCCGAAGATCGGCAACGGCAACCCAGCGGCCCGGCCTACCATCGATATCCAGTGGGCGGGAGGGAGGTTCGGCGGGTGCTTGACCGTTCCAGGAACGACCGGGGCACCAATGCAGTGATGCTGGTGGTCCGGCGGCATGATATCCATCCGGTGTGGACGTGGATTGCGTTGTCGGGCTTACTGATTGCACTGCTGTTGGCGGTTCTCGGGCTACCTCCAGTGGATCTTCACGGGCCGCCGTATCACCTGGGGGTGATGGATCCGTTGTGTGGCGGCACCCGATCGGTGTATCTGACACAAGGCGGCGAGCTGCGCGAGACGGTGCGGTATAACCCCGCCGTCTCGTTGCTTGTTGTCGCTGCCGCGGTGGTGGTGCTGCGCGCCGTGGTCGGTTGGACGTCGCGCTACTGCACCCCGTACCCGGCCGGGGGCGAGAGCAGCACCGCTGGGAGCATCATGGCGCTCAGGATCTGCCCCCGGCGTGCACTACCGAATAGCCGTTTGTGCTTGGGCAGCTCGGCCGCAGCGTCAGGCAGAGAATATCGCGGCGTGTTGTCATGCGGGTCCGACGCGCCGCTGTTCTCACCCCCTGTCATGGGTGTCGATCATTCGCGCCGACCACGGCCATGCGCAACCCCAGCAGCCCCCGGGCATCGGCCCGAACTTCAATGGCAAGGGGACCGCCCGCCCGGGGCCAACTAACCCCGGGCGGATTCCAGTCAACGTCACTGTGGGGCCGATTTACCTTGACACAGCCACGACACCGAAGTCACTGGTCGCTGCCGTCGTCGACACCTGATAGCCCAGACCCCGGAACACCGCGGCGACGTAGGGTTCGCACTCCACACCAGACATGCCATCGACCCGGTTCAGGCCGGCCGCCCGGAACGCCACCTGTTGCTGTCGCGCGGCGAGAGCGAGGTCTGCGGCTTCGCTGCCAGAGGCCCACTTTGAAAACCACCAGACAAGAAGGCACAGCCACACGAAGGTCATCAGCCCGGCGAAGTAATAGCCGTACTGGCGATGTCAATTGCCCACAGCACCACCACGCCGCCCGCTCCCAGCACTAACCACGTCAGGCCGTGGCGGGCCGAAACGTCAAGTCGCACAGCGAAACTCTAACCAACGCCTCTGCCTAGCCGACGCCGGGACCTGAAGGGACACCGACGATGCCGAAAAACATCGAGGGTCCATTCACTCAGGCGAGCGTTTAAGCAGATGCGACGAGAGTGTTGCAGGCACCCCGCAGCGACCGGCGATTCCCGGAGCAACATGCGTGGGATTCCGTGTCGTCACGGAGTGAGCTCTATCCGGCTGCATGCCGAAAACTAAGATACGAGATCGAGGTCACCCGCGACTGCCTGCGTCTGCTGGCTTACTGGCGGGGCTGTAAGAGCGAGTAGTGGCCCTTGCCAAAGCGGGCCATTTCCGGTGCGTCGCCAGCGGACAGCAGCGTCCACGCGGGAGTGAAACGGCGTTCGATTTCGGCCCGAGTGATGCCGCGGACGCCAAACTGCTCACCGGGATCAAGCCCGCCGATCAACAGCAGCGCGTCCGGCGCTGCCACCGCGGTGACCTCGCGGACATACGCATCGCGGTCCTTGTCAGTCAGGTTATGTAAGCAGCCGTTGTCGACGATCAACGTAAACCCGGTCCCCACGCCCCGGGCCGAGCTGAGGTGGGTGACATCGGCCTGAACGAAGTTGACCGAGGCCTGGCGGGCTTGCGCCTTGGCCCGCGCCTTGCCCAGCGCCCTCGGCACGAAGTCCACACCGGTGACCTGCCACCCCTGCTGTGCCAAATAGATCGACGCGTCGCCGGTACCGCACCCGATATCGAGTGCGGTGGCCGCCGGCAGGGCGGGCGAGCCGTTGCCTTCGACCAGGTCGTGCAGACTTTTCGCCAGCGGATGGCCATCCCACGGTGCGAAACCGACTCGATACATCGCACGGAACAACATGTTTCGAGATGCCATAACTCCACGGTAGACTTCATCACTTTCCTGGTGCCATCGTAGATCTGACTGACCCGCCCATCGGCTGCAGCTCCTTGGAAAGCGGGGCGAGTGGCCAACAGAACGCCGACGCCATCGTCCAAGCCGGCTTCTCGTCGAGACGCCGGCAAGATCGTTGCAGCGTCGGTGATAGGACTGTGCCCGCAGGACAAGCCGCTTGCGGATGCGGCTTTCGACCTCTCGTAGCTGTACTCATCTGACAGGTTAGATACACGGCTGGCGGCCGGATTTAAGCAGATGCGACGAGATGTTGCAGGCACCCGGCCTACACCGGCGATTCCTGGAGCAACATGCGTGGGATTCCGTGTCGTCGCGGAGTGAGCTCTATCCGGCTTCATGCCGAAAACTGAGAATCCCGAGGCAAGGACTTTTCACCGAGCTGGCAGGGCTGAGGGGAGTACAACCCACTGCCGATGCCTGCTCATGCGCTAGCACGCTCTTGAACAGCGCTTATGCAGCGAAGATTAACAGGCACTCGCGACACGCCGAAGTTTTGTCAAAGTAGCCAGGCGTGTCTTGTCAATCTTCGTTGCATCTCGACAATCGGCCGCGCGGACTGAGATGTAATCCCGATGTGAGTTCCCTACGAGGCTGTGGCGGGCCCAGGCAACAACTGGGCATCCGCAGCGTCCGACAAAGTGGCGCGCACGCATGCGCATAGGCATGCTAATCTGTGCTGTATGGATGGATCGACTGCTCTTGCATTGGGCGATCTACTGGCTAAGCACCAGATTGACCTGAGCGTCGAAGAGGTCCTCGACGAGCTGGACTCCGCATTTGCCGCCATCCCTCTGGCGACCACCCTGTCGGCGACGGAAGTGGACTTCCTGCGGACGCACGCCGAACCCCGTGCAGCAGCGGTGATCGATGCATGGTCGGCGGACAACGAACGTCAGGCCCGCGCGCGCATTGCGTTGCAGCAACTCACCAGCGCGGTCTCAGGATCGGTCAGCATCAAAGAAGCCGCCGCGATCCTGCGCGTGGACCGGTCCCGCGTATCGCGGCGCATCAGTGGAAAAGCCTTATGGGCCTTCACTCTTCAAGGAAGCAGACGCATCCCTCGCTGGCAGTTCCTGGGTGACGAACTGCTGCCCGGGCTGGACCTGATCGTCCCCGCGATACCACGTGGCACCACCCCCACGGTTCTGGATGCGTTCATGCACACCCCACAGACCGACTTCGACGACAGGACGCCGATCGAGCATCTGGCCGCCGGCGGCGACCCCGCGTTGGTTGCCGGATTCATCAATGATCTCGGGCGCTGGTGAGCCCACGGCCCAAACCCAAGGCGCCACGAACGCCGCCCCAACAGCTCATCAGCGAAGCGCACGACATCGCCGACTACAGCGCCACTCTGTGGCGGGTCCACCGCACCGAAGGCGAGCACGTGCTGCCCTGGAACACCCTGCGCACCTCCGGGCCGCTGCCGTCGATGCGCTGGGACCCACACCCGGGCCTTCAGCCCATCTCCCTGTCTGAGGGCGTCCTCTACGCCGCGGCCGACGTCGCAACCAGCCTCGCCGAGGTCTACCCGACAACGCGCGTGATCGACACCCGCGCCGGCGCTCCGACCGTCACCGCGTGGCAACCCCAACGCAGACTGCGACTTCTCGACATGTCGGGCACGTGGCTACTACGCAACACCGCGTCAGCTGCATTGCTGGCCGCACCCCGATCCATATGCCGACGGTGGGCCCGCGCCATCTACACGAGCTGGCCCGAACTCGACGGCCTCTACATCCCGTCGACTATGACCGGGCGGCCGAACATTGTGCTGTGGAACACCGCCGCGGACTCAATACCCACGATGCCGTCGTTCTCGCGCCCCCTGGCACACCCACTCGTATGGTCGATCGCGCAAGCGGCAGCCGCCGAGATCGGCTACCAGATCCTGTGACCAGTCCAGAGAAGGGACGTCCTCGCGCACACCACAGCCGCCGCCGAAGGCTACGGGAGCGCACCCGTCGAGCGGGCAACGTTCATCGTCGACACCACCCGCGTCCATTTGGCCCGCCAGGCAAGCGCGCATCACCGTGACGAACTCTGATCGATCGAAGCCATCCTCGGAACAAGGGCGCGGTGGTGCCCAGCCTGCGGAACCCGACTGCCTAGGGTGACGGTTGAAAGCCCGCAAGCGGCGAAACTGACAACGCGGAAACACCTGTGGCGCAATCAAGTAGCGAAAATGACGAGCTTCGGTCGTCGTAACGCGACGATATCGGCGAAGGCATGGAGGCTAGCGAGCGAAGCGGTTGCACGACACCAGCTGTTGCACCGCGGTGGTTGCTCCGTCGACGAAGTCGACGAGTACGACACCCAGGCTACGGCCCGCTTCTGCGGCGCCTTGGCGGCGTGTTGCCTCCTGCTGCAATCGAGGATTCAGGATGTCGGTGAGAAACCGCGGCGGCACCACGGCGCCGTTGGCCGACACGAAGCTGATCGTGATCTTGTCGGTGGTCGTGGCGGCCGCGTCCAGCGACATGATCACGGAGTGCCATTTGTGTTCGACTGCCTGCGCCGGCGTGAGGTACCCCATGTCCCAGTCGTCCTCGATGGACACCTGCGGGCTGCTCCAGCTGATGCCACCCAGGCTGGGCAAGTTGTTGGGCATCAGCACGATTGCGCCCCGAACCGCTCGCAGCCGCGGGATCGTCGGGTCGCGGTAGAGCCGGTCACCCGCAGCGGCCTCGCCGACGTGCCGATCGAATGCCGCCACGAACTGTGGCTCGGGCATCTTGGACGCCTCCTGCTGCACGCGCATCAGCAACGCCTCGGTCGGGTTGGCAGCCAGGAACGCGACGCACTCGCGCAGCACGTCGGTCAACGAGAGCTGCTCGTCGACGAACATGTGGTGGATGCGCAGCGTGCCGTCCGGTTCGGCGTGGGCGCGCACGTCCAGGAACCGCACCCCGGCGTTGAGCTGCTGGGTGACGGTCCAGTTCTGGGCCTGCACCCACAGCGCGGTCACAAAGTCGACCACCGGCGCCGCACCACCGAAGCGCGCCCCGGAGTCGTGCGTGCCCGGAATGGTGATGGCGCTCAACGGCGCATCGTCGGCCAGTCCCGCCATCCAGCGCGACAGGTCGATCGGTGCTTCATCGCCGCGCGCTAGGACCGCTGGAGCCAGCATCGCGGCCGGAGCCAACACTGCGGCACCAAGCACAGTTCGCCGCCTGACCGACCTGGTCATCCACCGCCTCCCTGAGTAATCAGCGTGGCTGCGGGTGTGGTTCGTACTCGCGCACGATCACCGCACCCGCCGGCGCGTCGGGCTGCAGCGTGGCGGCCGGATCGATTCCGAACAACCGGTTCCCCACGACGACGGCCCCGTACACCTCAATGCCCGTCGGGTCGGCCACCGCGACGGGGATGTCCAGCATGATCTTGCTGTTGCCGCGGTTGGCGGCATCGTGCCCAAACCACCTGATCCGATCGTCCTGATCGAGCGAGGGCTCGCGGTACTCGTACTCGGCGAGCACCGACACGTCCGCGAAAAGCGTGATCCGCACCGGCGCCGCACTCGTGACGACGAGCGCGCCGGCCGACGGGTCGACGGTCGCCTGCACCGCGCGCAGGACGCGGCGATAGTTGACCGGTGATGCCGGCGGCGGCAACGCGATGGGCGCATGGCCGGCCAGCAACTCCACGGCAGGTGAACCCGATGTCACGCGACGGATGCTAGCCGAACCCGCCGCGACCCACGTTGCGATTCCGCCGATCGTGAACTCCCCCTGCCGGGCACTGCAATGTCTTTCCGGATTGTGTTCGGCGCTCTCACGTCTTTCTGGAGCACCTCAGCTGAATACTGCCGCAACTACTTGGCGGTGCGGAGGCCGGCATTTCGCCATACGGTCAAGTTGTTCCGGATGGGAGCGCCGCCAATCCTCGACCGACCGGCATGCGGCGAGACTCTGGTACCGAACGGCCTCGGAGGAAGGAAGGGCGACGGTGGTGTCGGTGGTGGCGATGTGCCTTCGCGCATCAGCGCTTCGACGGGCACAGGCGTGAACGGGGAATTTGCTTGCTGGCCAGGTAACACAAAGAATGGCGGCCACCCGGCGAGTACGGCGAACCGACGTCGGGGGGCGGCAACGAGACCATGCAGGCTTCATTCATTCAGGATTTCCTGAATAGTTGGAGCCAAATCCCCTATGCGGGACCATCATTCATCTGTACAACCCGTGACCGACTGACGGGTAGTCCCAATCCCGAGGACACCTTCGGGGTGCTGAGAACGGACTGGACGCGCAAGCCCGCGGCCGACGTGATCCAGCAGTGGACTGCGACCCACCCACAGACCCCGGCACCGGTCCAGCTGACTGCCGCGATTTCACCGGTTGCGATGAACGCGACGACGCCGTTGGCGGCGTCGAATCCGGTGGTGGCGACGACAGCTGCCGTCAATCCTGCGACAACAACGGCGACCGCGGATCCGGTCCCAGCGACCAAAGCTGTCGCTCCCGCAACGGCAAGCCCGTCGATGGCGGACGGATTAACAGCGACCGCTCCAGCCGCAGGCTCGCCGGCTTCCGGCGCCCCTACTTCTGGTGGCACGGGGACCCCGGCGCTTTCTCCCGCGACGACGAGCGGGCTCACTCCGACAGCGTCGAGCAGCTCGACGGGAATGACAGGGTCGGCTGCGTCGACTAACGGAACGAGCTCTCCCAGCACGGTCGGGTCGACAAATACCAGCGGTTCGAGCAGTTCCACTGCGCCATCGAAGGCATCGACGTCGTCGACAGGCACTGCTTCCGGCACGGCCGGCAAAACGACCGGAAACGGTTCGCGCAAGCACTGACCGGGAGATCTGCCGGTCCGTGAGACGCCGCGGCGGTCTGCTCGACGCCGGGCCCACGACAGCCGAACGAGCGGTTTACGACGCCGAGCACCCGACGCGTGTTCGGCCCCGGTTCGGCCGGAGGCCGTGAGCTGACTCCCTGAGTCGCGAGCGGCTTCGGCAGTTTGTTTGAAACCGGAGGCGGGAACTACTTCCAAATCACATCGCCCTAACCGAAGGATCGTCCGCTATGCCCAATTCGTCGATCAAGAACGCAAAGATGTATGAGGACCTGCGAAAGCAAGGGGACTCCAAGGAGAAAGCGGCGCGCATCTCCAACGCCGCGGCAGCGCAAGGCAAGTCGACTGTCGGACGTAAGGGGGTAAATCCGGGTCATACGACGACTGGACCGTCGCGGACCTGAAGAAGCGGGCCAAGGAGCTCGGGGTGTCGGGGTCGTCCGGACTGACCAAGAGCAAGCTGATCTCAAAGATCCGCAATCACTGATCGGATCGATGGTGAACGTCGGCATCGCCGCGGGCTAAACAGTCCTTGAGTGCGCGGGTGCGCTGAGCAGAAGCGTGGCCAGTGAGCAGCGCCTCGCCAACCACATTCGCCAATTCGGGCCCGCACGCCCGTTGGACGTCTTAGATGGGTATACGAACTACCTCGAGGGAGGCTGCCATGCGAGATGAGCCACGCAACCCTGGGCCCATTGATCCTCCGCTCGATACCGTTGAATCCAAGCAGCGGGCAAAGGCGGTAATCGACGACTTTCAAAAGGACCTGGAAAAGGATCTAGAGAACGACCAGCAGTAACACGGGCGCAGAAAGACTGAGAAACCGAGGCCCGCGGGCTGGCTGGTTCTCGTTCGGGAGTCCATGGTTTATGCCCGTGTGGAATGCCGGATGGCGTCAGCCATCACGGTGGTGGGTCCAGCGCCGACTGGCACCAGTTCATTGACCATCGCCAAGACGTATTCTTTGCCGTACTTGTCGGCGAGTTGCTGGGCGGTCGCGAAAAGCGCGTGCCAGTCGTCGGGCGTCCATGTGCCGACCGGGCTGGGGAACAGACGCCGCTCGAACTCGGCGAGGTCCAGGTTGTCGTCACCGGCCACAGCGGGATCCCTTCGGCTTTCACGATTCCCTTGCCACGGCACGGTCCAACAGGTCCGCTTGGGCGGTATGGACTCGTCCGCGCGGCGATCCGCACTCAACTACTTCGGTGACTGCTGCCAATTTGCCGGGTGCTGAGCGCGGATCGGCCCCCTGTCGGATCAGACACCAAGATGAGAATCGATTAGTCGACTACTTATTTGCCGTCGTGCTATTGACGAGTTCCTCACGCGGCGACGGGTCATTCCTTGTCGACGGCCGTGTGGTGGATCGGGCGATAGATGTAGACGTTGATCGCCTCTTTGAGCTTGTTCAAATCTTCGGCGATCGGGGGATAGGCCTTGACCAATTCATCGGAGTATTGTTTTAGTTCCGCGGTCAGCTGCGCGTCGGCCGCTGCATAGTCGTCACGGTCCTGCTCGGTGAGGGCGGCGTTAAAGTCGGTCATGTTGCTCTTCTCGTACGCCGACTTCTTGGCTTGGAGAGGCACGAGGCGTGTCTGCGCGTCGATGAGTTTTGGGAGCGCTTCGAAGATCAACGGATAATAGGCGTGCCGAAGATTTGTGACTGTCTGCATCAGTTCCGCTTCCAGCTGCTGGTCGCGCAGGTAGATCCCAACTCTGACGACGGCGACCTTAACCTTCAGGAAGAATTCGGCGTCTCGTTGAGCGATGTCTTCGATGCTCGCGGCGGCCGCGGGAAGCATGGTGTAGCTGAAGGCGACGTTTTGCAGAAAGTCTTCCCACTCTGCAATTTTCACCCGGAAGTCGACGAGCTCGGTACGCTCTTCGTCCCGTAGGCCCTTCTTGAGATCCAGTGACGTCTGGGCTATTTGGTCCAGCCGACCGGCGAGCCCCTCGACTCGTTTGTCCAAGTAGACTTTGAGGTAATAGGCGATGATTATGATGACGGCTGTCGTGGGCGTCGCCGCTATCAGAGCGTTCAAAAAATCCATGCCCGTCGTCCCCCTTGATCGCCCCACGACTGTGCCGGCCGCTGCGATGGATGCGGGGTCGGTACAGGGCTACACAGCGTAGCGGCGGGCGAGGTTTTCGACGGGCGGTTTCGCGTCTGGTTGCAGATGTGGGCCCCGTCTGGTGGCCGGTGGCAAACCGCGCCCGCTGCCGCAATTGCGGGCCGGGGTGCACGCCAACGTCTACCGCGCCGCCATCGTCCTCAACGCCGTCATCGCCTGGACCCGGCAATTGTCAGACACGCCCTAGCCGGCGGCTGCAGCTTACGATTTTCCATGGCGGATTCCGATTGAAATGGCGGAAGATGGCGGATTCGCCATGGAGACCGGAAGTTTTTTGGCCGGTTTCGCGGCGATCGGTGGCGCGCAGGGGAGTGCTCTAGCCGGCGTAGGTCGACCGACCAATTGCATGAGTTCGCAGCGAGCTGCGCGCTCGTATAGAGGAAGGCACACAACGCATTCCACGTGGACCAGCAACGGCGGATCGACGCGGCTTCGTGATCGTCGACAACGCCAACTAACTCGTGATCATTGATCGGATCGACGTGGTCGCGGACCGCCTCAGGAAGTTCCTCGCCGCAGAGTGCGACGTCGGTGATCAGTGGCAAATTAGTGAACTCCGGCGGTAGTACAAGGCAACTTGCCATAGTTAATTGGTAACGGCGCGTGTTCTTGAGGTGCGAGTTGTTACGTGGCCGGTCGGCCTGGAGATGGTCGAGCGGCGCAGTAGCACAACCGTTTACCTGGTACCGCTGGTCTTGGGCACCGCGTGTGGCGCGGCGCCTGGTGTTGGACGAGCACGGGTGTGCGCTTCTTCCTAGAACCAGGGACCGTCGTAGTCGCCCGGGCCCGACGCGCGCGAGGTAGATCTGGCTCTGATCATTCGGTCCAGGGAAATGCGGGTAGTCCACCACGGGCATGGCGCCGCCGCTGCAACGGTCCACCGACTGCGGGGGCGAACTGCTCGATGTCGACCGCCTGTCAATCCGATTCGTCCGCTGCGGTGTCCGTGCCGACGTTCTGTGACCGGGCCTGCGCTGCCTTGATGTGTGTGATTTGTTTGATGGCATCAGCACCGAAGTAACCTCCGACGACGACGCCGGTGAGCACCGTGAAGCTCGGCAGCACGGTATTTGCCAACGGGTTCAACGTTTCTTGCCCGTTCCCGGAATAGAAGCCAAGAAATGTGGCCCAGCCGACGATGACGAGGTAGGTGACGACAAAGGTCGCCGCGATGGCGTCGCGCATGGAGTTCGCTTCGGGACCACTGCCGGCGACGTTACGCTCGGCCATCCAGGTGCCAAGAAAAGTAACCACAGCGATCGTGGCCGCACCGACCTGGAGTGGGATGTCAGTTCTGAGGAAGTAGTAGTCCCAGATAGGAGCGCCTATCGCCGCGGCGAGATCCACGATGAGTACCGTCGCCGCGATCCAGTGAACATCAGTCCTTCTGGCTACGTTGATCATTCGCTTCCTTTCACGCGACGCGCGCGTATCGAATAATCCAACACCGGTGAATTGAGCGAGGTGTGCCGTTTCGCTGAAATTGGCGAAAGGCTTGCGCGTTCGCAATCGCAAACATGCGTGCCGAGGGGCGAGGTCGTTGTCCGAGTCTCCAGGAAGTAACGGAAGTAGTCGGCGGCCATCTTGTCGAGCGGCGATAGGGCTCGGTAGTGCCGGCCGCAGAGCATCCGCGACGAGAGCGAGTTCACTCCGACAGCTTCCCCGTGTCCGAAGACAACCACGCTGCGCCACGGACCATTACGACTTTTCCGACCCACGCGATGCTCTCGAGTAGGTCGTCGCGGAGGAATGCTCCTGCCTCAGGTCCTCGCTGCAGTCCATGCTGGCGCGGCCGTAGCAGCCTGGGTTGGCGTAGCCGGTATGGGCATCGGACAGCAGGGCTGGTGGACGTTCGGCGATCGAGGAGTGGTCTGCGGCGCGATGGCACCGTCGGTCTGGTCGACCCGACCCGCACGGACAGTCGGCCCGCGGGGCGGGGCCGCCGTACTGCGTGATGGGCACATTCGCAAGGCGCACCACCCTGTCGAGCGGCCGGCCGGACGCTCTAGACCTGCACTCATGGCATCGACGATGGTTTCGCCTACCGACACCGAACCGCAGGCGAATGCAGCACCTAGACGTTCCCGCCAAGCCGTGCCTAGCGTTCGTTAGACCGGCCGATACGGACCGTCCTGTCCTATTCGAGGCTCTCTATGTCGTCTACGGCACCGCCAAATGGGGAAGCAATCAAACATATGCCTGAACACGACTTATGCAGTGAAGACTGACAGGCTCCCGCAACACGCCGAAGTTCTGTCAAAGTGGCCCGGCGATTCCTATTGACAAACGTGCACCTGTTGTTTGACAAGATTGTTAGCCGCACTTATTTCCTCAGTTCAAAATCGCAGTTCAACGACGGAATCCCAGACTTCGCCGGTCGCCGCGATAGCGACCGGTCGGCGCCGAACTCGTGCCCGTCGGGGGACAAGGCGGTGTCCTAATGCGGATCGTCGGACGGCCGCGGTGGTGCCTTTACCTACTGGGGTTGATTTCACGTCGACGGAATTCGAGTAGCGCGCTACGCGTGTCAACGGGTGGTGCATCGGCCAGTGTGATGACACCAGGTTCCCAGCGGCGATCGGAAACAGTCCATGACTACGAATGTGCCTGTCACTCCCACAGCTCTTCCGATAACTCACCTCACGACTGCCGTGCGGATACCGCGCGGCTTCACGATCAACGAAGTGCCCTTCAACCCCGAAGTCGCTGCCCCCACGGTCGCGGACAACGCCCCGGCATTGGGGCCCCTTGAGGCCTTCAAAGGGACGTTTCTCGGACGCGGCTTTAACACGATCTTTCGGCCGCAGAACTCGTCGACGCCCACCGATCTTCCCGTTCCGCAACCGAACAGCGACAACATTCTCGAGCTGAACCTGACGATCGAGTCGTTGTCGTTTTCCAACAGCCTCGGTGCGGTCCCGAATCGCGGCGAGGCGCAGGGCGACATCTTCTTGAACGGTGTTCCGTATCTGCAGTCGATCAGCGACGTCACCGATCCCGTGAACCCCACTCCGATTCACCTCGAACCCGGACTGTGGGTGATCGTCCCGCCGACCACGGATCCCAGCGAAACCGGGTCGACCGTGGCACGGATGGCGTCGATCCCGCACGGCACCACCATCAACGCCCAAGGCACGTTCTTGACCGTTGCCGGCGGCCCACAGATCAACAAGGTCGACATCACGCCCTTCCCGATCGGAAACCCCGGGGGCAGGATCCCCTTCCCCAGTCAACAAGTCGCGGCGAGCGGAACGGCACGGATTCCCCAAGATCTCTCCGTAGCGCCCGCGATCACCCAGGATCTGCTCGATGATCCCAATACGTTGCTGCGCAACCACATCGCCGGGATGACCATCCTGTCCACTAACGTGCTGCTGATCGACACCCAACAGTCGGCGATACCCGGCGGCGGTACCGACAACATCGGATTTCTGGTGGGCGACGGCGCAGGTCCCAACGCGAACGCCATCGAGATGTCGGCCATCTTCTGGGTTGAGACGGTCCAGGCCGAGGTCCAGGTCGACCAATTGGACGCCGGTTGTTCGCTTGACGTGTCACCGGTGGTGCCAGTTGGGGCGCCCGCACCGACGTTCAGAGTGACCTCAGCCGCTGGCACCGACGGTCCGCAGTCGGTCACCGTGACCTACCCCCAGATCCAGTACACCCAAAACGTGTCGCTGAACTTCGCCAGGCTCACCTGGCCCCACGTCTCGGTGGCCACGCTGGTACCCGCCGATCCGATCGAGCTGGCACTCCCATGATGAAAACGCACCCGAACCCACGATCGTCTGGCCCCCAGAAGGCCGGAAGGGGTGAACATCATGGCTAATCCCGTTGCAGCGCCGGCCCCCGCGGCCGACGTCGCGGCCGTCGACCCGGCCACGCAGGGTAGTTGGCAGGTGTTGCCGTTCAACTCTGAGGTGCTGGCGGTGCACGCGGTGTTGCTGCACACCGGGAAGGTGCTGTTCGCGGCCGGCTCCGGTAACAGCACTGTGCGCTTCGCGGACCAGAACTTCGGCAACACCGCGATGAGATTCTGGACCAGTGCGGTGTGGGACCCAACCGTGTCCGCGCCGCCGGGGGGGCAGGACACCAATTTCTTCCACCCCGACACCAAACGCGACGCCCAGGGCAAGGTGTTGGACTTCTTCTGCGGCGGGGAAACCCCACTCGAGGATGGGCTGGTGCTGACCACCGGCGGCACCGCCAAGTATCCGGGCGGGGGGACAACCTTCCAGGGCCGCGCCGACACCCTGGTGTTCGATCCGGCCACCGAGCAGTGGGCGGTCACCCGGTCGATGGCGCACGGCCGCTGGTATCCCTCGGTGATCAGCCTCGGCGACGGGCGCGTGCTCGCCGCGGGTGGCTTCGACGAGGGCGGCGCCGGCACCCGCAACCCGAGCCTGGAGACCTTCTTCCACCACTCCGACTATTGGCAACAGGTGGCGATGCCCGGCGGATTCGGCGGGCTACCCTTGTACGCGCACCTTTACCTGCTCGCCGACGGGTCGGTGTGCTACGCCGGCGGTCATCAGGACGACAACCCCGCCGCGCCGCTACGTCTGGACCTGACCCGAAGCCCGGCCACCATCATCCCGGTACCGGGGCTCTCCCGCATCGATGCCCGCGACGCGGGCGCCAGTGTGGTGCTGCCGCCGGCCCAGGACCAGCGGGTGATGCTCATCGGCGGCGCCAGCCAGGGGGGCGACGCGATCGCCGACGTCGACGTCGTCGACTTCACCCAACCCAGTCCGGCCTACCAGTCGGTGGCGGCGATGCACGTGCCCCGCAAACACGTCAACGCCACACTGCTGCCCGACCGCACGGTGCTGGTCACCGGCGGATCCGAACACAGCGAGCAGGCCGCCGTGGCCACCAATCACGCCGAAATCTTCGACCCGGCCCATCCCGAACGCGGCTGGACCCAACTGGCCGCCGCGTCGGTGGTGCGGATGTATCACTCGGTGGCGCTGCTGCTGCCCGACGGACGCGTCGTCACCGCCAGCGGCAACCCCGCCCAGGGCAACCATGTCGACTGGAGACCGAACGACCCGAACGAAGAACTGAGGTTGGAGGTCTTCTCCCCGCCCTACCTCGCGCGCGGACCGCGTCCGAGCATTGGCGCCGTACCCACCGAATGGCGTTACGGACAAACGGTCACCATCGCCACCCCCGACGCCGCGACCCTGCGCGACGTCAGCCTGATCCGGCCCGGCGCCACCACCCACTCGTTCAACACCAGCCAACGCCTGGTCGACCTGCCCATCACCAGCCGCGACGGCGCTGGCGTGCAAGTGCAGGTCACCAGCGAACCCAACCTCGCCCCGCCCAGCTGGTACATGTTGTTCCTCACCAACACCGACGGCGTCCCGTCCGTGGCCAGCTGGGTGCACCTGGCCGGCGCACCAGCGACCGCCACCCCCGCCGGCAGCTACGCCCAAACCGTGTTGGGCACCCCGGGGCTGGTCGCCTACTGGCCACTCGCCGAAACCGGCGGCACCGTTGCTTATGACATCGCCGGCGCCCACCACGGCAGCTACCTCAACCACCCCCACCTCGGCGCCAGCGGACCAGGCCCGGCGACCGCGGTCACCTTCAACGGGACCGACCAATACGCGCTCGTGCCGCGCGACGTCCGCAACGACTTCAGCCTGGAAGTGTGGTTCAGCAGCCACGGCGGCGGCGTCGGTACCGGCAACACTCAATGGTGGCAGGGCGCCGGCCTGCTCGACGGCGAAACCCCGGGCGTCGTTGACGATTTCGGCACCTCGCTGGACGCCACCGGCCAAGTCTGGGCCGGCACCGGTAACCCGGACACCTCCATCCACTCCGCGCCCGGCTTCAACGACGGCGCCTGGCATCATGTGGTGTTCACCCGCAGCCAGGCCACCGGTGCATTGACGCTGTACGTCGACGGCGTCTCCGTCGCTAGCGGGCAAGGCGGAACCCAGCCGCTGTTCAGCCCTCCAGGCCTGCGCCTGGGCGCGCTGCAAAGCGGGGCCGCCTTCTACGCCGGCAGCCTCGTCGACGCCGCTGTCTACGACACCGCCCTCCCCGGGTCCACCGTCGCCGCCCACTTCAGCAGCCAACAACCCACCCAGGTGATGTAAGCCGACTACGACCACAGGACCGACATGACAACCCCACAACCAAACCCGCCGGCTCCGCCCGCTGCGCCATCCTCAACAGCCACCGTCCCCCGCGCAGCCGCGGCCGGCGCCGTCTCCGCGAAAGTCACCTGGGCCGCCGCGGCCAGCGCGCTGGCCACCATCACCTGGACCATCATCGCCACGCTCGCCCCCGACACCTTCAGCGCGACGACCATCGCCAGCCTCACCGGCAGCTCGGCCACCGTCCTCGCCTTCGCCGGCGGCTATCTGGTGCGCGACACGCTTCGCGCCCAGCCCTGACCCCGCGGTCAGTACTACCGGCGTAGACATCCAGGCCGGCGCGTGGCCGGATCAGGGGCGAGGGTACTCGCGGGGCGCTCGGGCCCGCGGACCACGAGCGGACACGCTCACCCGCGCCGCCTGGCTGCGAACAAGTTGGGAGACGGTGTGGGGTCAGTGCCGCGGTGACCGCTGACGGTTCGATCGGTCGTTGCCGGTCACCGGATCGAGCGGGTGCGAGCTCGGGTGGGATGGGATCGGTGTACCTCGCCGATGACCCGACCTTGCCCTGGCGCTGGACGCCTTGCAGGTGCTCTCGGCTGAGTTGTCGCGCGACCTCCGATTTCCGTGCCCGGTTCGTGCGTCAAGCTGATGTGGCGGCCGCCCTCGAGGATGCCGAGATCGTCTCGTTCGACAACCGCGGCGAGACCGACGTCGGCCAGCGGTGGATCGCGTTCTGGGCGACGAAGGCAACGGCGACACCAAGTAGCTTCACATTCCAGATCTATTCAATCCCAACCAATCTCGTCGAATATCACTTCATATCGCCCTATTCCATTGCACCCCATCAGCATTTAGTTCGACGCTCCGACTACGAACACCGCAATCTCACCACCACAACTCGCCCGAATATTCGTACACCACATTTGCACAACAGTACGAGAATGGTTATGGCACAGCAGATGCCACAACAAAGGTCACTCGAACTGGTGCGTCACAGTCGAAGTCGGTAGGTGGGTCAGTTGTTGACTATCTCCAACCTCAAGCGGTGCTAGATCAACTACTACATCGACACTGCCGCCGCCGAGCAGGCCACCCGCGATCTGACTCGGGAGGGTGGGCTGGGGAGTACTACGCCGAACGCGACACCCGCACCACCGCTAAGTTGGTTGGGCCTCACCGACGCTAAGCGTGTCGGTGGAGGCGCTGACGCCGAAGTGCTAGCCCGCTCGTTCGACGCCGGAGTCAGTCCCATCGACATACACGGACGTGCATTCGGCGAACGCGGCGTGCACGGGTTCGACCTGCCGTTCTGCGCACCCAAGAGCGTCTTCTTTGCTCGCGCGCTGCGTGCCGAAAATGTGGTCGCCGAGGCGATCGCGACGCCCGCACCACAGCACTCTCGGAGGCGATGCAGTACCTGGCCTCCTACGCCGGCTACACCACGGCGCGCCCCAAAATGGAGTATTGGACTACTCGTGCGCAGATCGCAGCCGATGGCGCAGACTTCATCCGTGTCAGATCGCGTGCATTCGCAGTGGCGTCGCCGCCGCGCGGCCTACCGCGCTGCAGCCTTGGTCGGCGCCGATCCGGGGCGCCGGCCGTGACCGCCGGTGGGCCACCGCGCGCGCCTCGGCGCACGTCGATCGTCAGCCCCCTGGTACTCGATCAGACCGACGCCGTCCCGCGGGGCGCGTCGCAGGTGGTGCTCAAAGACGAAGACGATCGCCGCGCGGTGCTGGTCGAACTTCGGGTGGACCCCGGCAATGAGGCGCAACAGATTCGCCTGGACTTTCTGGACTTCTTTCACGACGTCTTCACCGGCACCGCCGTGCCGGTCGCCGTGCCGGTCGCCCGCCACTACGTGCGGTGTGCGTTGACGCCAAACGAGATCAGGCAGCTGGTGTCCGGCGGTGCGTCCCCGACCGCTGCATCGGCTCAGCGTGCCCTGCACCTCATCTACCACATTTGGGCGGACTTCGTGATGACCGCCCACCTGGACAGGTCGTTGACCACCATCAAAGCCGACGCGGCCGCGCGGACATTCAACTGTGGCGGCAGCGGCATCGTGTGGGCTGTACTGGACTCGGGGATCGACGCCACGCACCCACACTTCGCCGCCCACGACAACCTGACAGCCGATGCGTGCTGCCAGCTGCACCGCGACTTCACCCTAGCGTCGCCGCAAGCCACTGCGCCCGCACCCGGCGATCCCAAAGCGGCGTTGACCGACGCCTACGGGCACGGCACCCATGTTGCGGGAATCATCGCCGGCGCGGCACCCGCCGACCCGCAGACCCTGCGCATCGCCTACAACGCACCCACCGCGCAGGACCTCCCACAATGGGCTCTGCGCACCCTGCCGCGGGGCACCACGTTGTCGGGGGTGGCCCGCGAGGCCAACCTGGTCAGCCTCAAGGTCCTCGACGACAACGGCAACACGCTGTCCAGCAGCGTGCTCAACGCGATCGACTATGTGCTGTCGGTCAACAGCGGCGGACGTGGTCTGCAAATCCACGGGGTCAACCTGTCCTTCGGCTGCCCATGGCCACCGACCGAGTACGCGGCCGGCCAAAGCCCGGTGTGCCGCGAATTGGACCTGCTGGTGGGTACTGGCGTGGTCGCGGTGGTCAGCGCCGGCAACGCCGGTGCCGGCGGCACAACCACCGGCGTCAGCAGCGATGTGTACGGGCAGCTGTCGACCATCACCGATCCGGGCAACGCCGCGACCGCGCTCACCGTCGGATCGGTGCATCGCTACCGCCCCCACACTTACGGCATCACCTTCAATTCGTCGAAGGGTCCCACACTCGACGGGCGCCGCAAACCAGACCTGGTGGCACCCGGCGAACGCATCACCTCAGCAGCTACGGGGCTACTCGTCAGCGGTGTCGGACCGCTGCAGTCCAGCCCCGACGACCCCCCGCAGGTCGCCCGCTACCGCGAAGACAGCGGGACCTCGATGTCGGCGGCGCACCTGTCCGGTGTCATCGCGGCGTTCCTCTCGGTACGCAACGAATACATTGGCCAGCCGCAACTCATCAAGCAGCTGCTGATCGACACCGCCACCGACCTTGGGCGACACGAGTTCTACCAGGGCGCCGGCCTAGTCGATCTGATGCGGGCGCTGTCGAGCAGCTGAACACCAGGGGGAAACGCCATGACCGATATCCAGGGGCTGAACTACTACGAGGTCGACTTCAACGCCGACGGCACCCTCAACACCGCCACCGGTGACGGTGACGGCGGGCTGCCAGCGGCCGTCACCGCGGGCGGCATCACCAACCTATTCGTGCTGTCGCACGGATGGAACAACGGTGTCGACTCCGCACGTAACCTATATACGGCGATGTTCGGGCTGCTGGCAGGCCAGCTCGGCGCGCACCTGTCGACCAGCGCCGCGGTCGGTGTCATCTGGCCCTCACTGCTGTTTCCCGACGACGATCCCACGACCGCCCCGGCGGTGCCCTCAACCGGCGTGCAACTGGCCACCGCGCTGGCCCCGTCGTTCCCGGCCCAGCAGCCGCAGCTGACCACAATCGGGCAGCTGCTCGACCAGCAGCCTCAAGACCCCGCGAAACTGACCGAATTCCAGCAGTTGGCAACGGGATTGGTCACCACAGCACCACAAGGCGTTGAAGACACCGGCGAAGCGGCGCTGATGACCAGCGACGCCGCCACGGCGTTAGGCCACGCGGCGGCGATGGCACCCCACGCCTCGGCGGGCGCGCAGGGAATCGGCAACCCGTTCGCCGGGCTGTGGTCGGGTGCGCGCGAAGTGCTCCGCACCATGAGCTACTACGAAATGAAAAACCGCGCCGGCGTAGTGGGACAACACGGCCTAGGCCCGTTGCTGGCCGGGCTGTCGGGCCCCAGCGGCCCGCCGCGAATTCATTTGATGGGCCACAGTTTTGGTGCCAGGCTGGTGGCCTACTCCCTGGCCGGCCTGGGCGCCAACCAGACCGGCGACCAGAGCCCCGTCAAGTCGCTCACCCTCATTCAGGGCGCGTTCTCCCACTTCACGTTCGCCTCGCCGCTGGTGTTCGATCCGTCCCGATCCGGCGGACTGGCCGGTTGCCTCAACCGGGTCGACGGGCCGTTGCTCGCGACATTCAGCGCCGCCGACAGGGCAGTCGGATGGTGGTATCCGGCCGCCAGCATGCTGGCGGGCCAAGATGCCGAATCGGCAGAAGATCTCGTGTATCGCTGGGGCGCAATGGGTCACGACGGCTACCAACAGAATCCGGCGGCAAGCACCGTGGTGCTGTCCGCGCCGGGCGAGCCATACGATTTCACGCGGGCCGGGTTCTACGACCTCGACGCCAACGCCGTGATCTGCGCCAACCAGTCGCCATTCAGCGGCGCACACAGCGACATCCGTCACCCCGAGGTGCTGTGGGCAGTGACTTCGGCGGCCGGCCTGACCCCCTGACAGTGCGCCAGTCACTTGCATTCGCCAATTCCAGCCCGCACGCCCCTTGGGTGTCAGCCAAGGCAGCGCGACGTCTCACGCGCGTCCGGGCTACAGATGAACATTCGAAATCGTCGACGGCATCAACCACTACCGGCACCCGGCCGGTCTTGAACGTAGGGACGGAGGCGGCCAGTGGCGTTGCTGACCTGCAGTTTTGCAGCGAAGATTGACAAGCTCTCGCGACACGCCGAAGTTCTGTCAAAGTAGCCCGGCGTGTCCTGTCAATCTTCGCTGCATCTCGACAGCTGGTTATTGTTGTCGAGGTGCAAGTGGAACGCGACATCGAAGAGGAATCGGTTCGCGCAGCCATCCAGCACACCGTCGATGTGGCCAATGGTGACGCAAAGTTGTAGGGACTAGAAACGTCACCAGCCATCTGCCGTCGTCTGCCAGCCGCCGCAGCCGTAACCAAGCGGCGAGTGTATCCGTCGCCATCGACGGAACTAGTGTATCCGTCGCCATCGACGGAACTTAGGCCGAGTTCTCGGCAACATTGAGGCGCTGCGTCGGCTGGCCGGTAACTTCGCTGATGAGGTCAAAGTCCTTGTCGACGTGCAGCACCGTGAGCCCAACGAGCTCGGCGGCGGACGCGATCAGCAGATCCGGGATGGAAGGGCCGCGGTGTTTACCGACGTCGGCCAGCAGAAGTTGCACCTCAAGCGCGCGATCCTCGATTGCAGGGGTCAGATACTCGACAGGCATTGCGGCCAACGGGGATTCGCGGAAGTCACGACGGGCGCCAGGACCCGTGCGCGCGGCGTAGCCGATCTCTAGCCGTGTCAGGTTGGTGATGTGCACAAGCCCGCGCTCGATCCTGTTGCTCCACTCGTCGACTTCGGGACTGTTAGCCACACGTACCAGGGCAGACTTGTCGATGAGCCACGCCTGCTCGGTCATTCCCACGCCCGATCCATCACCGCAGGATCGGCCAGGTCGCTGTAGGCGTCCGCGAACCTTTGCCAGTCATCGGTGGTGACGGTGATTCTTGCCGTGCGCGCATCTTGTGCCAGCCGCCGACGAATGTACTCCGTCCGGGACAGTCCCAGCCGTGCGGCCAACTGGTCCAGCGCAGCTAACACATCGTCGGGAATGTCGCGGATCAGTACGTCACTCATCAGGCCTCCACGGGGTGATATCCTATGATATCACAGGGAGCGGATTCGGCCCGAGGGGCGAATGCTGGTGCGACTCAAACGCATCCGCCGAGATCGGCGGCCTGCGTTACGGAACTGGTGGGGACCCGGCGCCGCCGGGTGAGCTCGCCCCAAGTCAACACGACCGATACGCTTGAGCCCGCGTGCGCGGAATGGCATCGTGCTAGGAGCGCGATGCTCACCTTCCGCGGATGGTGGACTTAACGTCGCGAGCGACGCCTGCGGGGAGAGTCGATGGACCGGGATCAGGCCACGATCATCGGTGCTGTCAAGACGCCGCTGGGGCTCTTCGCTCTTGTCGTACTCGTGATCGAATTTGTGCTGGGTGGTCTCGCCGTTAAAGCAGCCGGAAGAGATTTTACGATCCTTGTTGCTGGACTGGTGGGAACATTGGTCGCGGTGGTGATCCTCTATGTGATCCTCGCCATTGTCCGGCCAGGGTTGTTCGGGGGCGACACCGGGTCCGCGAATAAAAATCCGGTCGACCACCGATACGACGCGTTCATCTCCGCCCCCATGGCAGGGTTGTCCGGCGAAGTGGAGTACCAACGGGTCAGGAGCGACGTCCTCGACTTTATCGCGATGCTGAAAAAGGAATCCGAAGTCAAGACCGTCTTCTACGCGGGTGAGAGTTTGCCCACCATGGCTGAGTTCGAAGTGGCGGACCTATCCCTGGAGGAAGATCTGGATGCGCTCAGGGATAGCCGCAACTTTATCTTCATCTACCCCAGTGAGGTTGTGACAAGCGCGCTGGTCGAGGTGGGCGCCGCCTTGGTCTTGCAAAAGCCTTCGGTATTGCATGTGAAGAACGATGTGACGCTTCCATACCTGCTCCAGAATGCGGCCGGTGCGCTCCACGGCACGCCCGTACACGTGTATCCGTACAACACCTTCGCCGAGATCAAGAACATCTACAAATCGAACAGGGACATTCTTGCTTCCGACTAGCACCCCAGGCCGATGCGGTCATATGAGGCGTCAGGAACCGAACCGTTCACGCGCGGCCCTCGCCGCGAAGGTTAAGCCTGCTCACTTCGTAGGCTCCCGTAGGCCACCCATGAGCTGGTGGATTGCGGTCTGCGGAAACGCACGCCGTGCAAGCATGAAAGCTGATCTAAGTAAATGGGGTTGCTCGAAAGATCCGCTCTCCCAACATCTTCCGCCACAAACTTGACAGCAAGTCAAAGCAGTTGATGGATAATGACGATTTATCCAGGATATCCGGCGGAAATCATGGTCATGGGGGAGTGGCTAAACACTCTGGCCCACAGAATAATTCAGTGCCAACGCCATTCGCATTACGCGTCACTGTAACGTAGCCATAGGGCTTCCGCGGCCGTGATGGTCGGGTCGCGTCCCGGTCGCGGTGTAAAAGACTTCGGCGGCGGGGTTCCTTCGTGGTCGTGATGTTAGGCGATGGCGTCGACGGTTTCGGGTTGTTCGGTGGCAGCTCGCGGGCCCTCGATGAAGGCGGCGCGCGGCACACGGTTGCTGATCTCGGCATGTACCGCATCGATTGTCGAAATAGTCCTTGTCGCTCCGTTCCATTTCCTCTGGGACCATCTCGCCCACCAGGAAGGGCACGTCCGCGCCATACCGTTCCCGCAAGTCCTGGATCAGCGCATCGAGTCTGCTCTGGTAGGCGGGGGCGGGGTCAGAGGGACGTCGGTTTCACCTTGATGCCACAGAACCGCGACAACCCGGCTGTCCGGATACCCGGCCAGTGCCGCGTCGATGGCCTGAACGGCCTTCCGATAGAGGTTTACCCGATGGGGGATCGGCCGGATCCACAGGTGTAGCCGTTTTTTGGCGTGAACGACGTGTCGCCTCACGCTCCCGGTATCAGGAGCACCGTCCGGCCCGTTTCGCACGCAAGAGACTTGGCGAACGTCATGCCGAAACCCACACCCCTAGAAGGGGTTTCGTGCAGAAGGGGATCGGCAGCCAAGACTGCTGTGCCCTCGGACGGCCCGCACATCGCCCACTGATGGACTCGCGGGTGCGCCTGATCAGCGCCGGCCAGGTCCACCGGCACACCCATCCCGAACGCATTCGACTGACCCAGCACGGCTACCACAAAATATGGATGCTCCGGGGCCGCCACCGGTTCACCACGTGGCGCGAGTCTGCACCTGACCACAATTGGCTTCGCTAGGCAAATCGCCTCCATCGTGGACTGTCCCCGTCGGGGTCTCTACGCGCAGGCGTTGGTGACGGGCCTATCTGCGAATCGGTCAGTCAGCCAGTTGAATTGGTCATTGTAGTTGATTTCACCGTGGCCCTTGTCCCGTTCGAACACCACCGCTACGGTTCCGCCCAGTGAGCATACGCGCTTGACCGCGTCGGCCGTCCACGATGGGTCGATGAACGGGTCTGTGCCGCCGTACCACACGTACAACGGGGCCGACAACCGTTGCTGAGGTAACGCCCATTCCGCCAAATAGTGTCGAATGCGATCTGCAGCAACGGGTGAGCTAGGTGCAACGTCGTCGGGTTCAATCTTTTTGGCCGCGTCGGCGGGGGAACCCACCTCGGGCTTTTTTGCCGCGTCGGCGGGGGAACCCGCCTCGGGCGCGGAGCATGGCGAATCGACGTCCGAGTTTCGGGCGCCGGTACCGCGGCGGTAGTCATCGCGATTGATATCCGGATGCAGCCGTGAAAGCGACTTGACAATCGCTGAAAACACTATCTTTTGTTCAGTCGTCAGGGTGCCCTGTTGCGCCTTGTCGACCAGACCGGTTAGATCCGCTAA
>NZ_QJJU01000040.1 GCF_003201655.1 Mycolicibacterium moriokaense | reverse complement strand
CCGAAGAATACGAAGCCGCCTATTACGCTCACAGCCAGACGTCCCAGCCGGCGACGCCTCAACAATGAAGCCGGCATCAAACCCGGAACGGTTCACACCGAGAGGATTTCTGAAGTACGGAGCAAGCACATCGTCGCCTCCGACGGCACGAGTCGCGAGACGGATGTCATCATCGTCGCCACCGGCTTCCACGTCACCGATTCACCTATGTTCGAGATCATTTGCGGTGCCGGCGGACGTAGCCTCGCGCAGGTGTTCGCCGACAGGGGAATGCGCGCATACAAGGGCACCGCCGTCTCCGGCTTCCCCAATCTCTTTCTGTTGGTTGGCCCTAACACCGGGCTGGGCCATACCTCCATGGTGTACATGATCGAATCTCAACTGAACTACGTCGTCGACGCTGTATCGACCATGAAGAGCCGCTGTCTGCGCACCGTTGAAGTACGCCGCGAAGTAGAAGACGCATACAACGGCGCGCTGCAGAACAAACTCGCCGACTCGGTGTGGATGACGGGCGGCTGCGCCAGTTGGTACCTCGACCCGCACGGCAACAACACGACGCTGTGGCCAGACTTCACCTTCCGATTCCGCAGGCAGACTAAACGTTTCGACCTCGAGGCCTACACTGCCACTTTTGGTCCACGCCATCCCCATCACGCCTACTTTCGATGAGCAAGGAACCTCGCGCGGACCAGCGCGACGACTCCGGCCGTGTAGCCCGAGAAACTGGCGCCCCAGAAGTCGTCGCCCATCCCCGGGTCGCGGTCGGGCAGCGCGTTGACCGGCGCCCCGTTCTCGTTGGACTCCGACCCACGACACTCACCCCCTGATCCTCAGTTTCATGTCATTTATGACATCGCGACGACATTGAAATTGAGACGACGAGATTTATTTGAGAACTGCTGACGGTCCTCCGTAGGGGGACCTGAACCGCCCCGGTGACAATGACAATGATGATGAGAAACGACTGTCGATTCCCAAAGCGCGTGTCATCTGCCGATCACTTGACCTGCGACGATGCGAATCGTCTCACACGATGTCATCGGGCATTTGTCTCACTTTCATGTCATTTCTTCAGAGCACCGCTACCCATCCATCGGTGACATGCCCAATCGCTGTGGGACTCGGACCAACCGCTCAGAAGGTTCCGTCACGTGACGGCTACCCAGCGGCGGCTCTCCCCGTCGGTGGGAGATGGGTGACTCAGCAGAACAGTCATCCGCTATCCCCCACCGCGGACTCTCCCTATAACCATTGAACCCAGTGCTCTGTCCCAAGACAGACGCCCCAGCGGTCGCCTGACATATCGTCGGCTATCGATAGTTAAAGGTAGCGAGTTGCATTAAATGAAAGAACTTGCACCCCTTAACGATCGGATGACTTCCTCGTCCGATCGGCGCCAGTGAGATCCGGCTGACCTGCACGGAACAGAATCATTGGGAGGCCACGCGGGTCCTGGCGGTTGTTCGATGCCGAGCGCGCTCCCGCAGCATCTATTGCACATGGCCCGAGGTTGCCGTACGGTTCAATCACTTAATGAATGATTCGGGTGTTAGGTGAAAGCTTGAGCGTGCCCCAGCCGCCCCGCTTTATAGCCGGCGATCGACTACCCGCCCTCCCTCTCCTCGCGCCAGTGGCAATACGCCATTATGACGAATCGGCCTGTGGCGCAGGGCTATTGAAGCGCTGCGCCGGCTTGATGGTCGGCCAGTCTTCGGACGGTCGCCGGGATGATTGAGGAGCTGCCGGGCTTCATTCCAAAGGTTCTGCGCCGCGATGACGTTTCGCTGCTTCGAGCTGACGAGGCGGTCTTCAACGCGATGGTCGATGGATGGCGGGCTCAGATGCTCGCTCGTGGCCTGGCGGTAGACACCATCACGGGCCGGTGTCGGGTCGTGGCTCGGTTTGTCGAATTCACCAACGAGTATCCGTGGCACTGGCGCCCGCTTGATGTCGATCAATTTCTGGCCGATCTGAGATCGCAGCACACACAGGTCGCATTGTCGACGCTGCGTTCATATAGCAGCGCGATCTCGATGTTCTGTAGTTATGTCAGCGACAGCCGATACGGGTGGGTTGCGTTCTGCGAGAAGCAGTTCAGCGATGTCCCGTCTCAGATTTGCTTCGAGTGGAACACCCCGCAACACACTGCTGATGATGCCGTCCCGCCGAGACGGCGAGCGTTCACCAAGCCGGAGTTACAGCATATGTTCGACGTCGTGGACGACTTCGTCGACGACGCATACCGCACCGGATCCAAGCGCTGGAGGACCGCCCTACGTGACTCGATCGCGTTCAAGATCGGGTACGCCTACGGGCTTCGACGCCGCGAACTGGTCATGTTGGACTTCACCGACTTCGGCCCCAATCCACACGTCCCCGCCTACGGCAGCTACGGCGCACTGACTGTTCGGTGGGCCAAAGGCACCAAGGGGTCCGGCCCGCGACGACGTACAGTGCTCACCTCGCCGGAATTCACTTGGGCCGTTGAGCTTTTGCAGTATTGGTGCAGCGAAGGCCGCCAGCTGTTCAGCACGGCCGACCGCTCCCCCGCATTGTGGCCCAGTGAACGCGGCGGCAGATTGACACTCCGCGCTCTCGGACGGTCCTTCACCGCGTTTCGCCAGCGGGCGGGTCTGCCGCCGGAGCTGAGCCTGCATGCACTACGGCACTCGTACACCACGCATCTGCTCGAGGCAGGCTACGACCCGTTGTTCGTCCAGCAGCAACTCGGGCATACCTACGCGTCCACGACATCGCTTTACACCTCGGTGTCGTCAGACTTCAAACAAAGGGTGGTTCAACAAATGATTACTCGACGACTCCGGATGGAGGACTCCGGTGGCTGAGCAGCGCCGCATCGGCTTTCACTGGCATCTACGGCGGGTGATGGCGTCACACAATCTCTGGAAGTCCACCGAATTGCGGCCGCTGCTGCGCTCACGCGGAATCAACCTTTCCGACGCGCAGGTCTACCGACTGGTAACCGGTGAACCGCAACGCATTCCGTCGCGGACCTTCGCCGCGCTGTGTGACATCTTCGAGTGCACACCCAACGACCTGTTCGAGCCTTATGTCGAGATGCAGGCCGCCGCATCAGCGAATGCGCCACGCCCACGCGACTTGGGGATCGCGCCGGGAAACCCGGTAGCCAAACGGATTCGGATCGTCCAGGACGACGGTGGCCCGTCCCCGAAAACCTGACGATCCGCAGCGCTGGCCCATCGGATGCGCCCGTTGCCGCGGCCATTACGAATCGGTCGCAAGGTGGCCTGACGGATCGATCTGTGGATACTGCTACCAGGCGGCGCAACGAAGGACCGGAATCTGCGCCTGCGGGCACGAAGGCGTGCTGCCCGGCCTCATCGATGGCCGCCCCGCCTGCCGGCGCTGTAGTGGCGTCAAGCTCAACGTCGACTGCGTCGGTTGCGGCGCCGAAGCCGAAATCTACAGCGGTGGACGATGCCAACGCTGCGTGCTCGGCGAGACCGCCCAACGATTGCTCACCAACCCCGACACCGGCCTGATCGCACCGCAGCTGCAAGTCATCGTCGATGCGCTCACCGCAATGCACCGCCCAAACAGTGGCCTGAAGTGGATTCGCCAACCCCACGTCCAGTCCGTTCTGCGTGAATTGGCCCGCCGCCCCACCCTCACACATAAGGTGCTGGACCAGCTGCCGGCGGGACGCACGACCGACTACACGCGCAACCTGCTCGTCGAGCACGGCGTTCTTCCATCACGTGACGAGAGACTGGTTAGGTTCCAATCCTGGTCGGTCACGGCTCAACAGCGCATCATCACCGAAGAGCACCGAAAACTGGTCGCCCGGTTCATCCGCTGGAGTTTGGAGAAGCGGCTCCGATCGATGAGCCCGGTCACCGACTCAGCGTTCCAGCGAGCCAAACAAACCGTCACCGTGACGGTCGAGTTCTGCAATTGGCTAGCCGCCGAGCACAACACCAGTGTCGAGCAGTTGACCCAGGCCCATATCGATCTATGGCAGTCAACCGGGCCCACTACCCGGGAACACATCGTGCGGTTCATCCGATGGGCCATCAAGGCCAGGCTTATCGCGTCGGATCTGGAAGTAACGCGCCAGCGCCGCGGAACGGCGCCGAGGATGCCGGTCGCACAACAGAATGCCGTCATTGAACAGGTCGCGCACCAGCAGACGCTCCGGCCGCGCGACCGTCTCGCCGCGATCCTGATCGTCGTCTTCGCCCAACGCGCCGAGGACGTCGCAGCCCTGACCTGGGACAAAATAGCGATCACAGGCGAGACCGTGACCGTCGATCTAGCCGGCCTTCCGATTCAGCTCCCACCACCGCTCGATGAGCCCGTGCGAACACTGGCCGCAAGCAACTACAACAGCCAGACCGCAGCACATCCCAACTCGCCCTGGGTATTTCGCGGCTATACGCCCGGCAGACATATCACACCAACGCATCTCCGCGCCCACCTACGACCCGTTCTCGCCGCTCTCGAGGCCCGCTTAGGCACGCTCAACGAACTGACACAGACCACCCCGATCGCGATTCTCGCCGAGACACTGGGCTACAGCCCGCGGACGCTAGAGGCACACGCACGAGCGTCGGCAACCACCTACGCGCGATACATGGCAACTCGACTCGATTGACCACAGGGTATTGCACGAACGGCGCGTCGTCCCTCACCGTCCATGCGGGACCTGAGCACATTTGCCGTCGAGAACCGTCGAAGTCGAATGGTGGCGAAGTGCCACGGCGTTGGCCGGCATCGCGGATCGCAGGGTTGTCGGTCGGACCTGGGACAATGACGGGGTGAGATCACGGCCACGACCTGCTGGAAAGATTCTTTACAGATTTTCAGGGGTAGCGGTTCAGCGCGGACTTAAGAGGAAGCGACAGCCGTAGGGATCGGTTGTCTCTTTCTCGCCTCCCGGAGATGTAGCCCATGGATCGACCGGACCGCCAACTCGGCCCGCCCGTCGATTCCGCGCGCTTACAACCCGACAACCAGGCCGAGACCACGGCCCAGCGGATCGACGACAGCCTGGTCAGCGGTTGGCTCGACAATGATCACGAGCTCGCGGCCGAACTCGCCGACGAACGGGAACGGATCCAGCGTCTACAAGCTGACGAAGATCTGCTGCTGGCCCTGCAGCTGCATGAGTTCACCGGCCGGCCGTGGGACCGGTTCTCCCGCGAGCTGGCACGCTACGGCCTCGGTGTGCTGCGCGTCTGGATCCGCCGCGGCACCATCTACGGCAAGGCCAAAACGCTCACCGGTTATGGACTGGGCCGCATTGAGGGCTGGCCCGACCCCCAGACCGTCGAGGACCTGGCCGCCGACACGGTGGTCGCCGCGTTGGAGTACTTCCGCGACAAGGTGCTCAAGACCCACCGGTGGCAGTCCTCCGGCGGAGCCTCGCTGGGCACCTTCTTCATCGGCCAGTGCCTCTACCAGTTCGCCAACATCTACCGCAGCGCGCTGCGGGCCGAGCTCGAGCGGATCGACCAGGCCACTGTCACGCCGATGGCCGAACTGCCTGAAGACCACTTCGACATCATCAAGGGTATCGAGGAGACCATCGTCGCCCGCGACGCCGTTGCCGAAGCCATGGCCCAGATCAGCACCGACCGGGCTCGTCGAGCGCTGCTCCTGCAAGAGGTCGGCTTCACCCAGCGCGAGATCGCCGACCAGCTGGGCCTGCCCGACGCCAAGAGCGTCGAGAACCTCATCGGCTATCAGCACACCCGTATCCGCCAAATCAGAGGGAGGACGTCCTGACCACCATCAAGAACATCACCAAGCTCATCGAGGCCAGCTCGCTGGGCACCCGCCCGGCACGGGCAGCACGTAAGTCCGTGACCGCCGCCGAAGGCGACGCACTGGCCCGGCGCGCATCGCCCCGCAGACAGGACCCGGAGGAATTCAGGGGTCCAGCTGGCGAGCGCACTTATAGACCGTTATCCGGCTCAACACCGGGCCGGACCACAGGAAAGGAAAAAACAATGGCCAAGGGACATCACCGCAGCGCGGCCACCGGCCGCTACGTCAAAGCGTCCACCGCGGCGCGCAACCCCAAGACCACGGTCACCGAGAGCGGCGCCAACCGCAGCAGTGGAACCCATCACCGCAGCGCCATCACCGGCAAGTTCGTGAAGGGATCCACCGCTGCACGCCACCCCAACACCACGGTCACCGAACGCGGTTGAGCACCAACGTATTCGGCGGTTCCCTCTCGGCCTTTTTCGGTCGAGGGGAACCGAACCACAACACCACTTCTGAAAGGCAATCTTGATGCAACGCACCACAGTTGAGGCACTCGGCGGCGCGCAAGCCGTCCCCAGCGATCTCATCCCGGCCCGCCAACTCCACCAACACCTCATCACCCAGGTGGCCACCAGCGGAGGCAACGTCGTCCTTACCGATACCGCGGGCACACCCGCAGTCGTCGTCATGTCCATCCAGCGCTACCAGCTGCTGATCGACGAACTAAGCACCCTGCGCCGCAACAACCCCAACACCTAAACGTTGTTAGCGTCTCGTTCACAGCCAGGGAAACAGGCCGGACGATGCTGACCGATGACGACGTTTCAGCTCTGGATCAAAGAGCTCGTGAGGTCGGTCGCCACGTCGGCTGGAAGCTGCAGTTCGCCGTCATGCCCAACTCCCAGTATGTGGGCCTGCTGGCTGGACCTGACCAGATCGTCATCCTCGGACCCAGCCGCATATCAGATCTTGCCGTCCACGAAATCGACCTGGCGCTCGATGCGCTACAGCGAGGTGATAGGCACATCATCTCCGATGAAGACGGCGATCCCCGCCTAATTTAGACGCGCGCTTGTTGCACCTTGCCCGGACGTTTAGACCTAGAGCGACCAAACGGCTGACCATCAACTCACACCCTCGTAACACGCACCCTTACCAGCTAACTGTTGCGAGTTGCTTTGTGCGACAAAGACGTTCACCATATGCCGTACGGTTCAACCAGTTAGAGCGATTCGGCTCTGGGGTGAACCTTGACGATGCCCTCGATGGCCGGCCGGTAAGCGGCCATCCACCGCCCCCACCCCTCGGCGGGCCGCCACATCGCGTAGTGTCGATCGGCCGGGAAGTCCCTCCGTCGGTACCGTTCGGTTACTTTCCCAGCCGACGGCGCCAATCTCTGGCGCCCACCAATCTGGCCATCGCCGACTGGAATTTGCCCTTCCTTGGTGTATACGGGTACCAATTCACTTCTTTCTTCATCGCGACTCGATCAGCGACGATGCTCTTGGTGCGACAGTACTTTCGGATTCCGGCGGCCCCACCCGAGCGGAACCCCAGCCCTGAGTCGTTCCAGCCGCCAAACGGTACTGGCGCTTGCCCGGCTCCCAACATCACGCTGTTGATGTGCACGAGTCCGGTGTTGAACTGCCGGGCCAACGCAATCGCCTTTGCTTTGTCGCGGGTCCATATGCTGCCGGCCAGACCGAACCGCGAGTCGTTGGCCTTCTCCATCGCCTCGCGAATATCACGCACCTTCATCACCGGCAGCGTTGGACCAAACGTCTCCTCGCGCATGCAGTCCATGCCGTGGTCGACGTCGACCATCACGGTCGGCTCGTAGAAAAGGCCGTCATCGCGTGCCTTGCCACCAATGAGAACTTTGGCGCCCTTGCTCACCGCGTCGTCGACATGGCGGGAAACGATGTCCAGTTGCTGTCTGGTCGCCATCGCTCCGATATCGGCCGAATAGTGATGCTCGGTGTCCATCCCTAGACGCAACTGCGCCGTCCTGGACACCAACTTCTGGACGAACTCGTCGTAGACGGGTTCTTCCACGTACACCCGTTCAACTGCGATGCAGAACTGACCGGCGTTGACGAATCCACCCCACAGCGCACCCTCCACTGCTCGGTCGACGTCGGCGTCGGCGCATACGATCATCGCGTCTTTGCCGCCGAGTTCTAGGCTGCATGGGATCAGCCGCTGCGCTGCGGCTACCGCGATCCGTTTCCCCGTGTTGACCGAGCCGGTGAACATGACGAAGTCGACGAGATCAACGACGGCCGAACCTGTTTCGCCGAATCCGTAGACCGCGTCGAGAACATCGGGGGCGCCGATCTCCTTCCATCCGGCCACCGCCGATTGCCACACCAGCGGGCTGAATTCCGAGGGTTTGGACAGCACCGCGCATCCGGCCATCAAGGCCGCCGGGATATCGAGTAACGGCCCCGTGAGTGGACCGTTCCACGGAGTGATGACTCCGACGAGTGGATACGGTTCATACATGATCTTCAGCTGCTTGACGGCGTTGGCCACCCCCGTCGGCGATACGGCCTCGTCGGCTAGGAACTTGGCCGCATTCTCTGCCCAGTAGTTGATGAACACGGTCCCGAAGGGAACTTCCAGCGCTGTGTCTCCCCACGACTTGCCGGATTCTCGTTGCAGCAGATTCAGGAGTTCGTCTTCATGATCAAGCAACCAGTCGCGCCATTTGCCCAGCCATTCGGCCCGTCCCTGGGTTCCCATAGCCTGCCATGCGGGCTGCGCGCCGCGCAGACGTGCCGCGGCGGCGTCAATCTCGGGCCGCGGCGTCACAGGCACAGCGCCGACACGCTCGCCGGTGGCCGGACAACTGACCACCACCTCTTGGTCGGCCTCCTGGGCCGGCTCGGTTGATGTTGCGGTTTGCCGCTGCATGCTAGGCACCTCCGACGCCGTCTGATGTCACCGGACCAATTCGAGGAACAGGACTCTGCGCGGCGTCACGTCGACGCGTCCGCCGGCGCGGCCCTGAAGCTGTATGCCGACACCCTTTCGCATTTCGGCTCTACGGCCGGTTTGTGGCCCCCTGGTCGACGGCGAGCACCTGCCCGGTGATGTAGCGCGCCTCGTCGCTGGCCAGGAACACCACCGCATTGGCCACGTCGATCGGTTCCACCCACGGCTGACCCATTGGCATCATCGCGGTAAACACCGGGAGCGCGTCTTCGATCGTCGGCTCGGTCAGGTCGGGCCGGAACAGTTTGAACATCTCTTTGTTGTCGGTGATCAATGGCGTATTGACGGTGCCGGGCGCCAAGACATTCACCCGGATTCCTTGGGAGGCAAGCTCGTTGGCGAGTGTTTTGCCGATAGCGACCACCCCGGCCTTGGCGGCGTTGTAGTCAGCGAGATTTGGAACATACCGCAAGCCTGAGCCAGAACTCGTGCAGATGATACAGCCGCCGTTGCCGGCGGCGATCATTGCCGGCACCGCGGCAGCCACGGTGTGGAATACGCCGGTGAGATTTGTGGCGATCACGGCGTCCCACTGTTCGGGCGGGATTTCCCACAGCGGGGCGCCGGCCGATGAGACGCCAGCACTGGCCACGACAATGTCCAGCCGCCCGAACTCGTCGATCCCTCGATCTACCGCCGACCTGATTGCGACTCTGTCCCGCACATCGGCCTTGACGCCGATCATGCCGCGACCTGTTTTCTCGACGAGGACGACGGTTTCGTCCATGTCGTCCTGGGTGCCCATCGGGTAGGGCGCGTATGGCTCGGGCTCCAGCAGATCGATACCGATGACGTCGGCGCCCTCTTCAGCTAACCGCACTGCGTGGGCGCGGCCCTGGCCTCGGGCCACACCGGTGATGAACGCGACTTTGCCGTCCAGTTTTCCCATCGATGTTCTCCTTTGGGCTCTGTTGGATTGCGAATTTGTACCTGGTGTTGTGTATGGAAGGGATGTCATTCAAAGTCGGTGGCTCACAACGAGTTCGGCTTGTTGTGGTCAGGTGTGGCGGGCGGCTTCTTGGACGAGTTGCACGCGTGAGGTGAGTCCAAGTTTGGTGTAAACGTGTGTGAGGTGGGTTTCTACGGTGCGGGCTGAGATGAAGAGCCTTCTGGCGATGTCCTTGTTGGTGAGTCCTTCGTTGACGAGTCGTACGACGTCGCGCTCTGTGGGAGTCAGCGATCCCCAACCCTTGGTGGGTCGTTTTCGTTTACCGCGTCCGCGCTGCGCGTAGGCGATCGCTTCCTCGGTTGACAGCGCCGCCCCCTCCGCGCGAGCTGCGTCAAAATCGCTGCCACCCAATGCGTCACTTGCACGCGCGACGGATGCGTTGTAGTCGGCGTCGTGGATCTTGAATCGCACGGCTCCGATGCGTTGCCGGATGGCCTCGGCGGCGCCAAATTGCCGCGCCGCTTGGCGGTGGTCCTCGGCGTCGATGGCCAGGGTGGCCAGCAGCTCGAGGATGTCGGGAACGCCCAGCTGCGCGTTCATGCCGGCCGCGTGCGCGAGCGCGTCGTGGGCGTCGCTTTCGGCCCGCTCCGACTCTCCCTGCGCGGTGGCCACTCGAGCACGGGTCGTCAGCGCCACCACCAGCCACCACCCTGTTGTCACCGAGACAGCCTCGTCCGCCCAACGGCGGGCACTGGTCAGATCGCGGTGCGCCAACGCTAGTTCGGCTTGCAGGTAGGCGAACATGTGCTGCCACGTCGTGGTGCCGATCAACTGTTGGGCGGTTTGGCTGGCCTGTTCCGCCGCGGCAACATCGCCGGCGGCCAGCGCCGTATTCGCGCGAAACGCGTTTGCAGCGCCAAGGTGCAGCTCACCGAGCTCGGCGGTGGTCGCCATGGCCGCATCGACGACGGCCCTCGCCGCGCTGGTGTCACCGCGGTGCGTCAGCGCTTGTCCCTCGAGGTGCGCGCTAGACATCCACCACAGCGGGTCGTGATCTGCCCCTGCCGCTGACTCGGCTGCAACCTCGCGGAATTGTGCTAGGGCGCCAGCCAGATCGCCGGTGATCATTTTGGCCCAGCCGATCCATGTACGGCACTGATGACAGGTGAACCGGTCACCGAGAGCATTGGCGACGTCGTACCCTTCTGCACCGGCCGCACGCGCCGCCAGCGGGTCACCGGCGACGAACCCGAACTGCGCCTGCCATCCGAGAATCTGGCTCAGCGTCCACCGATCGCCCAATGTCCGGGACAGCTCAATCGCCTCGTTGAAGTACTGTGTGGGCGCTTCGCCGCGGTTGGTGGCGGTCGCGCCGCGAGCTGTGAGCGCTCGGGCGATCAGGGCCGGTTCGCCGACCTCGCGCGCGAGCGCCAGCGCTTGTTCGGCCTGATCCGTGCTGTCGATACCAACGCCGGAGGCATGGAGCAGGGTTCTATCGGCGCGGGCCCGCGCCCGCACAGCGGGCGCCACGTCGGTGTGGTGCGCGCTGTGCCCGGAGGGGACGGTGTCGAACCAGGCCAGTCCTTCGAGGATGCGGCCGCGCCCCAGCCACAAGGGCTGCAGCGACGACGCCAGCTCCAATGCACGTGCGAAATCGGCATTCTCGTGACTCCACGCGAAGGCGGCCCGCAGGTTGTCGATCTCGGTCTGCGCTTGCACAATTCGCTGCTGATGGTCGGCGGTTGTCGGCCCGTCGAGCTGGGCCGCGATAGCTGCGTAGTAGTCGCGGTGCCGGGAGCGAACGTCGTCGGCCTCGCCCGATTCGCTGAGCTTTTCCAGTGCGTACTGGCGTACCGTTTCCAACAACCGGTAGCGCGTCCGACCATCGACGTCCTCGACCACGACGAGCGACTTGTCGACCAGCAGCATGAGCTGATCGAGCACCTGGTAACGCTCGACGTCGCTATCACCGACAACCGCCTGCGCGGCGGCGAGATCACAGCCACCCGTGAAAACCGCCAGCCGGCGGAACAACACCCGTTCGGGTTCGGTCAGCAACGCATACGACCAATCCACCGATGCGCGCAACGTCTGCTGGCGGCGCACCGCTTTCCGGGCGCCACCGGTCAGAAGACGGAAGCGGTCATGAAGACTGTCGCGGATCTCCTCGACCGATAGGGCCCGCACGCGCGCGGCCGCGAGCTCGATCGCGAGCGGCATACCGTCCAAGCGGCGGCAAATCTCTGCCACCGCTGCCGATGTCTCGTCGGTGATGCGGAAATCGGGCCGAACAAGGCGAGCGCGGTCGACGAACAGTTCGATCGCCTCGTCGGCAAGCGACAGCGACGGCACCTGCCACGTCACCTCTCCGGCCACGCCGATCGGCTCACGACTTGTCACCAGCAACGTCAACCGCGAGCAGGCGCTGAGCAGTGCGATGACCAGCGATGCAGTGGCGTCCAGGAGGTGCTCACAGTTGTCGAGGACCACCAACATGTGACGGTCGCCGATGAATCCCAGCAGTGTGTCCATTGTCGAGCGGCCCGGTTGGTCAGGCAGTCCAAGCGCACGGACCGCAACGATCGGCACGATGTCGGGATCGGCGATGGGGGCAAGGTCGACGAACCACACGTCGTCAGCCAAATAGTCGCCTAGCCGGCCTGCGACCCGTACCGCGAGACGTGTTTTGCCCACGCCGCCCGCACCCGTCAGGGTGACCAGTCGGTTGTCGGCCAGTATCTGCTGCAGATCCTCCATCTGCGCACCGCGGCCCACGAAACTCGTCAACTGCGTCGGGAGATTGTGAGGCACATGGCTCTTGGCTGTGCGTAGCGGTGGAAACTCGTTGCGCACATCGGGGTGGCACAACTGCAGCACCCGCTCCGGGCGGGGTAGATCACGTAGCTGATGCGTCCCCAGATCCATCAGCCAGGTATCGGCTGGCAGGCCCTCGACAACCATCTCTTCCGTCGCGCCCGACAACACCGTCTGACCCCCGTGCGCCAAATCACGAAGTCGCGCTGTCCGATTGATCGTTGGCCCAACGTAGTTTCCTTCATCGCGCAACTGCACCTCGCCGGTGTGCACGCCGATACGTAATCGGATAGGGGCCAACGGTGCCTTCTGCAGATCGATCGCACACGCCACCGCCTCACTCGCGCGCGAGAACGCGATCACAAAGTTATCGCCCTCACGCTGTTCGACCGGACGCACACCACTATGAGTGGCGATCATGTCGGACAAGGTGCGATCCAGACGCGCAACCGCTGCCGTCATCTCGTCCGGCTGGGTCTCCCACAGCCGGGTTGAGCCTTCCACGTCGGCGAGGAGCAACGTCACCGTGCCCGTCGGTATCAACTCGATCACGCCTAGGTCACCCCAGTTCAACAGCGGCGTGTCCGCGCCCGGGTCAATCTGGCTCATGCTAGCGAGAATGAAGCGGCGAGCAGCCACAAACATCAGTGAAAACCCGTATATCGCCCGCCACTCACCCCGCAGATTCATATCGGAAAGTGGTATCGGCAACTACTGCTGTGCTTCGGGGAACTTGAGACTAGCCAGGGCTCGTAAGGTGCGGTGGTGGCGTACGTGCGTACCGTGAAGACCAGTTCGGGGGCCACGGCGGTGTAGGCCGTGTGGTTGTCACGGCGGGGTTCTCGCAGCATCGAGCACATAAGATCGGCCAGCGACAAGTCGGAGTTCGAGGCGCTCAAGGCCGCGGCCCGGCAGCGGCTGGGTCGAGGTTCGGTGTCGTGCAAACAGCTGAACAAAGTGTTCTTCGCGTGTCCGGCGCCAACGCCCACGCAACCGCCTCAGCCTCCCGCTCCGTCGCATGAAATGGCAAACGCCCGGTCGCACTGGCCCCCCGGACCACGAATCCTGCGCATCGAACAGCCGGCCGTCAGCCCGCCCGATCACCACACCCGTACGTAGAACTCGCACCTGTTGAACACGCACCGTTACCAGTTAACCGTTGCGAGTTATGTTGGGCTACAAGATATTTCAGAGATCAACGGCCGAGGCGAGGAGTCGTCAGCGATGAGTCGCCGAAGATTGCTCTAGCCTGGCTTGAGCCGGAAGATGGGGATCTGCCGGCCTACCCGCGCCCGGTAGTCGGTGTATCCCGCGAAAACCTTCTCCGCAAGCCCATACAGCCGCGCGTATTCGTCCGGGTCGGTGACGTGGGTTGCCTGAAATCGCTCGCCGCCGAATTCGCAGTCGGGATGCGCTTTCAGGTTGTAGTACCACTGAGGATGTTTCTGCCCGCCGTAGTTGGACGCAATCACAATCGGGTCGCGCCCATCGTGAAAGTACGCGACGAACACCTGTCGGGGCTGGCCCGATTTCGCGCCGGTGGTGATCAGCGGGGCGTTGACGACCGGACCGAAACCGCGACCATTGGTCAGCCCGGACACCCATGGGTCAACGCGGGGCGAAAAATGACGCCCGAGGAACAGTCCCGCGCGGGTGCGCCCGAATCGCACGTTTGCCCGGTAGATGGGGCCACGTTTCTTGTTCGGATCGACGTAGCGCAGGGGCATCCCTGAACGGTATAGCCCAGGCCCAGCCGAAGTCTGCGAATTTGCTGAAGCACCACGTTCGCACCTCATCGGGCGGCACTGTCCACGGCTGTTGAGCAGCGTAGAACCAGTCAACAGTTCTCTGATCGTTACCCAGTTCGTTCTAGGAACGGGGCCCCTGTTGACGCGTCGCCAGAGGCCCGCCTTAGTCACCGTTGACACCTGCCAACTCGCACCTCTTGAGCACGCACCGTTACCAGTTAAAGGTAGCGAGTTATGTTGCCGTACAGGTGATTTCGCAGAAGTCTGTTGGTCGCCACTGTTGTTGCGGCGTTACACCTGGGGTGCGTCCGCTGTCGTCACGCTCAGAATCGTCCGTGCGACTAGTTCGGGATCGTCCATCATTGGGTCGTGCCCAACATCAGGCAGAGTTACGAACGTCGCCTGCGGCAGGCGCGCACGCGCATTAGGGCCGTAGGACGTGACGGGAACAATTTCGTCCTTCTCCGACCATGCCACCGTGACGGGGCACGGCAACGGGTCCAAAGGTGCAATCTGCTCCTCGTCGGTTGAGAAAACTTCGTTGGCGACCGTGCATCCGAGGAAGTCGTCCAAAATCTCAACACCCCGCTGCGCGCTTATCCGCTCGCCATGGCACGCGCCCTCCTGGAACATAAGCCGGCGGACCCTCGGCGACTTCGACACCAGCGGCATGATGGGTCGCATCAGGCGAGCGATTCCGGCGCCTCCCAGCGCTCGTGAGAGCGTCCTTGCCCGCAGCCCGTCACCCGACGCCCAGAAGCCACCTGGCGCAAACGCACACACTGTCGCTGCCCGGCCGCGCCGAGCCAATTCGATCGCCAAATAGCCGCCCATCGAATGGCCGACCAGATGAGGGCGTTGAAGTCCTTGCTCGTCGAGGTAGCGCTCCGCCCAGTCAACGAGATCCGCCGCGGTCGCTGGCCGCCGCCGCACTGGGGGTCCGCCCCGGTGGCCAGGGGCCGTCGGCGCATACACCTGGTGATATCTCGAAACGACCGGTACGACGTCTTGCCATGCCCTGCCGGACGCAGCCCCGCCGTGCAGGAGCACCAACGCCGTCTTGTCGGAGGCCATGAGGAAGTCTGACACCATCCCCGACCAGGCGGGAAGTCGTTGGAACGCTTCGAACCGTGGCCCAAGGAAGTAGTCAAACTGGTCATTCCTACCCAGGAGCCACTCCCCGGCGGGGCCGCCGACCAACTCGCACCTCTTAAACACGCACCGTCACCAGTTAAAGGTAGCGAGTTGCATTGCGGCATAACTGCTTTCGGGTCTCTTCCTTACGAAGAGGCGACCGCGAACAGCCGCCATTCACCGGGCACGCCTTTCAGTTCGTGCGCGCCGCGGTCCTCGAACTGGAGACCCGAGCCGATCACGAGGTCGCGCAACGTGCTGGACACCAGCACATCGTTTGGTCCTGCTAGTGCGCTCACGCGCGCGCCGATGTGCACCGCGAGGCCACCGATGTCGTCGCCGCGGACCTCGCACTCGCCGGTGTGCAACCCGGCGCGCACCTCGATGCCCAGCGACCGCACCGCATCGCGGATCGCCATCGCGCAGCGGATCCCTCGCTGAGGGCCGTCGAACATCGCGAGAAAACCGTCGCCCGATGTGTTTACTTCGCGGCCTCGAAAACGAGACAGCTGCGACCGCACGATGGCGTCGTGTGCGTCGAGCAGCGCATGCCAGTCGCGGTCGCCGATCTCCGCCGCCTTGCGCGTCGAGTCCACGACGTCGGTGAACAACACCGTGGCCAGGACCCGGTCGTCCGCCACGTTCGCCTGCTGGCCGGTGAGGAATTGGGCGATCGCCTGGAACGAGTCCCGCCAAGGCTCGACGAAGTGGTACATGTTGCGGCCCGGCAGCTCGACGTACGTCGCTCCCGGTATGTGGTCGGCGACGTACCTACCCTGCGCCGGCACAATGAACTGGTCGCCGGTGTGCTGGAGGACAAGGGTTGGCACGCGAATTGTCGGCAGGACGGCCCGCACGTCCAACTGGGCCCAGAGCGGCTGCATGTGGGCGAGGGTGTTTGGTGTCGACGTCAGGCGATCCAATCGCGCCCACGCTGCCCGGATTTCCTCGTTCCACGGCATGTCCGGATTGATCACATGATGGGACTCGCCCGTCCCCCACATGGCAAGGAAGGCAGCGGTGCCTTCCTCGAGTGCCGTTCCTCCGGTGCGATTGTTAAGCGGATCCGCGTAGCCCTCGAGTGCGACCAGAGCTATTGTCCGCGACGGATGTGTCGCTGCAAACAGCGCCGCTGGCGCGAACGCGGTGGCGGTCGGGAGTATGACCGCTTCAGGACTCCCGAGATCGTCAAGCACCGCGGTGATGCTGTCGGCCCATTGCTCCAAGTTCGGCAGCGCGCCGGGCGTGACCGGATCGGACGCTCCGCTGCCCGGCTGGTCGAAAATGATCAGCCGCCCCAGCGATGTCATCGCCTCGACCCAGCCCTGGATCGACGGCAGCTCCGGAAAGACCTCGCAGTTCGTGATCCAGTGAGAGACGAACACAATGTCGCGACGACCTTTGGGTGATGTGCGATAGGCGACGTGCAAGTCCCCGTTGCGGGCATAGCGCGTCTCCGAGAACATTGCAGAAGTCTAAGCCGGGGAGCGGGTCGAATTTGGTCTCATAGAAAGCCCGGCCAAGCATCATCCATCCCCGCATCCAGCAAAGTCCTCTACGCCGTCTACAGGTCGATCGCCGTCGCCGCGCTAATTGCGACATGGAGCCCGGGTGCCTCCAACCCGACGCATCCACAGGCCCCGCTCACAGGTCGGAGCGATCTTCGTCGCCGATGTCGGCGAAGCCCCCCCAATGTGAAGTAACTCGCACCTCTCGAACACGCACCCTTACCAGATAACTACTGCGAGTTGCATTAAATGAAAGTGCTTGCAACCCTTGATGGTTGGCTGATCTGATAATGTCAGCGGCCCTGATCTCAGGTACTCATTCGCCAACGGGTTTCGTGCACCGTCTGGGCAAAGGACGCGGCGGGTCCCGGGTGGGAGCGCGGCGGGATCGGCCTCGACGAACTCATTAGAAAGGCACCGTCCCGTCTCTCAGCGCTTAGGCGCCTGCCAGAATGCGGTCCAGAGCAGACCGTCGTTGCCGATGGCGAACAAGTCGAGTGCGCTTGGCGACGCTGAAACCGCAGCGATCGTCTGTAGGGGCGAAAATTGCTCGGTGCCAACGTTGTTCGGAGGAGCCCACGGGTGCCACACCGTGCCACCAGTCCAGTAAGTCATCAACAACCGCTTGTCCGCGCCGAGCCCGAACACATCGACATTCTGTAGGGAGCGCGCGACCGCAGCTACCTGCTGGGCCTTGTCAAGAGGTAGGTTGCCTAGCTTGAACCAGCCGGACCAATTGTCGTTGTAACCCTCGGCCCAGAAGTTGCTCCAGACCCAGCCATCGGTGTCGATCGCGAAGACGTCAAAACCGGAGGTAATTTGGGCGTGCTGGTCGCCGCTACCGGCGTTGTTTTGCCCATACTGGGCAATTGATTTCGATATTGCCGCTACACGCTGATTATCTTGGACGTGGGGACCGTGACCGCTCGGCTCCCACGGTGCGACGGCGCGCTGCGGCTGCCAGCCAGCCCAGACGTTGGCAGCCAGATACCAGTAGGTGCTCCACAGCTCACCGCCCCGAACGACAAATAGATCGAGGTTATTCGGCGATCGGGCTACCGCACCCACATGCTGATCTGGAGCGAAAAAGCCTTCCCCCCCGGGGATGGGGAACCACGTGGCCCAGGAGTCGCTATTCTCCCCTTCTTCCCAGTAGTTGCCCCAAACCTGGCCGTCCGTACCCATCACAAACAAGTCGAGTTTGCCCGGTGCCCGCGACACCGCCGCCACGCTTTGGGCAGTCGTATCGAACGTCACCGAGGCGGCTGGAAGCGGTGCCCAGTCGCCCCAATGGCGCCCATCGAGCAGGGTTCTCCACACCTGGCCGTTGTCACCGATCGCGAAGACGTCCAGTGTGTCCTGCACGGGATCCGTTTTCGTCTTTCTCGACACCGCAGTGACTTGGCGCGCTCCGTGTCCGAATTTCACATTGGTGGGCAGTTTGTCCCAGCGCCAGTTTTCACCTTTCCCCCAGGCGTCCCACACCTGGCCGGCGTCATCAATTGCGAAAACATCGATCTCGTCTGGACCTCGAAGCGCCACGGATAGCTGGCGATTCTGGTTGTCAAAAACCTTCTGGTCGAGTGACAAATGGTGCCACCACTGCCAGCCCTCCGTTGGAGGCGTTGGCGGCGGTGGCGGTTTGGTAGAGGGAGGCTGTGCCGTGGAGGTGCCGCCGGCAGACGCATTCTTGCTATAGAGGCCCACTCCCCACACCAGGACTGGAGAGATGATCAGCAATATGGTGAGTACAAGACATGCAGGAACCTTCGACAAGCGTCCGCGATAAACGAGGGAATAGCAGATCCACAGAGCCGGTATGGCAAGTATCCCAAGGAAAACAATGGTGATCTTGAAGCCATTAGTGATGGAATCGCCGGACCCTGCCCCTAAAGCGATCGCGTTCACGAGTAGGCCAAGAGTGATTGTTACCAGGACGGGGATTACGACAACGGCATTATGTGTCTGGACCCAATGGTGAAAATTCGCGAGTCGACCGCTACCCGGGTTCGGCGGCACACCCATTTGCCGAGCATACGCGCGGATCGATTTGGCCGATGTATGAAAACGGTAGCTGACTCGGTCCGGCAATCCGCGGCCAAAAGCAAGGCTGTCTGCCGACGCACTGCTGAGGCCTGTTTGTGTTCCCCAGCCTTGTCGCATTGGCAACGCCGGCCGACGCGCGCAATGGGCGCAGCGGCACGCACCATTACCAGTTAAACTATTGCGAATATTACTGCAGCGCAACATTTATCGCTGACGCGGCGACGTATGCGGATCAGGAAACGCATCTGGCGTGCCGCCCGTAAACTGACCGGCAGATGGTCTGCCCGGGCGATTCAGCGTCGGGCGAAGGCCGGCGCATGTTCCGGGCGGGGGCCAACGGCGATCAGGCGTGCGGGTATCCGCAGTATCCATTGCGGTGCACGTGACGCCGCGCGCAGTAGGCCCCAGGGCGGGCGCACCGTAATTCGACCCGACAGCAGGGGGCTCAGGCCAAGATGCAGGGTTCGTTGCATCGTCTGGAGGATCACCGTGGGTCGCTGACGGCGCTGCTGGACGCGGGCCAGATCGGCGATGGTCAGCCGATTTTCCGCAAGCGGCACCGCGAGCAGCCGGGCGGCTGCGACCGCATCTTGGATGGCGAGGTTGATCCCAACCCCGCCGACCGGGGACATCGCGTGGGCGGCGTCGCCGAGGCACAACAGCCCGTCGGTGTACCAGCGCCGCAGCCGGTCCAGCCGGACGTCGAGCACGTACACGTCGTCCATCGAGGCGATCGTCTCGACGCGGTCAGCGAGGTCCGGGCGCAACGCGGCGACTCGGGCGCGGAACGCTTCGACACCTTCGGCGCGGCGGCACGCGTCGGATCCCTTGGGGATCGGGTAGGCGAGCTGGTAGTAGCCCTCGCGGGTCAACGCCAGCAGGGCCTCGCCGCGGCCGAACGCCGGCGCAATGCCCGCGACGTCGCCGCCCTCGTCGGGATGTCGCGGCAGCCGGAACCACCACATGTCAAACGGCACCCGGTATTCCCGCGCGGGCAGGCCGCTGTCGCGGCGCAGCGCCGATGCCCGGCCGTCGCAGGCCAGCGCCAGGTCGGCGTGGATCTCACCGGCGCCGTCGGGACCGCGGTAGCGCACACCGGTCACCCGGCCGTCGGCGAGGATGAGGCCGGTCGCCTCGGTGCGCATGCGCAGCGTGAACCCCGGCTCCCGCCCGGCCGCCTCCGCGAGAAGGTTCAACAGGTCCCACTGCGGCACCATCGCCACGTAGTTGTACGGCGCGGGCAACGCCGCGAAGACATTGACAGGCACCCGCTGCGAATCCGTGCCGGGCAGCAACAGGCCGGTCATCCTGCTTTGCGGCAGTTCCCGAAACTCCGCGCCAAGGCCGAGCTCATCCAGCAGCGCCACCGTCGACGCATGCACCGTGTCCCCGCGGAAATCTCGCAGGAAATCGGCGTGCTTCTCCAGGACCGTCACGGCGATCCCCGCCCGCGCCAGCAGCAGTCCGGCCATCATCCCGGCCGGGCCACCGCCGGCGATCACTACCGTCGTCGACTCGACTGCGCCGTCGCCTGACTCCACCTCATCAATAGGTAGAAACGCTATCCTCCATGCCGGAAGCGCGGTAGAGGCACCAGCAAATCCCGCTCGGTGCATGCCGACAAACAAACCGCGCCCTCCTCGCTCCCCGCGCAGGAATTCGCACCTATTCAACACGCACCGTTACCAGTTAAACCAGTGCGCGTTACGTTGTGCCACACAATCATTCAGCAGATGACTGTCGAGTAGCGCGTCTTTCGATACGATGTCATGAGGCGCTCGTATATGGTCTAATCGGAGACAGCGTTCAGTTCTGTCCGCGCCTGGTCGATTTGGTCGTAGGCGTAGGTCACTATCTCGGCGGTGCTCATCTTTTCGCCCTTTCGCGCGAGTGATTCGTAGGCTTGGTCACCGAGGGCGGTACGCAGATGGGCAGTGGTGGTGACGGTTTCAGGCACCAACGCCACAGCGAAGTGTGTTGACGCGAAACCGGCGATCGTGGCGGCGGGTTCGTAGCCCCCGAGCCGGTCGAAGAAGGTGGCGAGGACAGCCAGCGGGTTGCCGATGGTGGCGGTGTTACCCGCCTCATGGTAGTTGCGTATCGCCAGAGTCAAGTAGTCGAGCGCGGCCAGCGGGTCCCCGCGTTCGGCCTCGAGCCGGGACAAAGTGACCGCAAGGTAGGACTCGTTGGCGCGGATCCCGCTGTCTTGGGCGATCGCCAGACCCCGACACAGGGCGTCCAGCGCGCCCGCCGGATCCGCGTCGAGGAACGCGTAACCGTAGGCGTGGAGGGCGAACGACAGCACAAAGGGGTTGCGGGTGGCCTCGGCGGCGTCGACCAGACCGGTCGCGGCGGCCCTCGCCTCCTCACCGGAGCCGGCCATCGCCAGTCCGACGACCAGAACTGCCCTGATGATCCCATGAGTGTCGCGACCGCGTGCGAGCTGGGCACGGCACAACTCGACCCATCGTTCGGGCTGACCGACGGCCATGTACGCGCCGACGAGCATGCCCTCCAATCCGAACGGCACCTCATCGCCGCCACTGCCGATCACCAGCTGGGCGGCGTCGCCGTAACGCACAGCCGCGTCAACGCGCCCGGATGTATAGCACTGCGAGGCAATCACATACAGGAAGGCCAGCCGGACATGGTCCACAGCGCACGCTGGCTCGATCAACTCTTCGGCCCACGCCACGGGTTCGTAGTTTTCGACCCAGAAGCCAAGCAATCCCGCGTAGGTCGCGATGGTGGCGGCATCGTCAAGGTCGCCCTGATCGGCTGCCCACCGAAACGCCGCGCGCAGATTGGCCAGCTCGACGCCAAACCACGCGTAGGCCTCCCGTTGGCGGGGGCTGTCCCACAAAGCCAGGACGTCAGCTTCGCGCCCGGCGAAGTAGCGCGCATGCGCCGTCCGTACCGCGGTGGCTTCGCCGCCGGTAACGAGTTGCTCCTCGGCGAACTGGCGGATCGTCTCCAGCATCGAGTATCGGGTCCGCCCGGTTGACCGGTCGGCAACCAGGAGCGACTTGCGCACCAGCGCGTCCAGCAGATCGAGGATGGCGTACTCGTCGAGATCATTCGATCCGGCTACCGCGCACGCGCTTTGCAGGTCAAATCCGCCCGCGAAGACCGAACAGCGGGCCAGCACTGTCTTTTCGGCGTCGTCGAGAAGGTCATACGACCACCCCACCGCGTGGCGCAACGTCTGGTGGCGCTCCAATCCGCGCCGCGATCCCACCAGTAGTTTGAATCGGTCATCGAGACGGTCACGCACCTCTGCCGCCGTCATCGACGCCATCCGCGAGGCCGCCAACTCGATCGCCAACGGGATCCCGTCGAGACGACGACACACGTCCTCAACGGCGGTCGTCTCATCAGCCGACGCGCCCGAAATTACGCTCCGTGCCCGTTCCACAAACAACTCCTTGGCCGCACCGACGTCCAGCGAAGGCACCCGCCACAACTGCTCGTCAGCCACGCCGATGCCCTCACGACTGGTGGCCAAGACCTTCACCGTCGCCGAGGACGCCAGGATCGCCTCCACCAGATCCGCGACGCTGTCAACAACGTGCTCACAGTTGTCGAACACCAACAGCCGCGACCGGCCCTCCAAGGCGCAAGCCACCGACTCGCTGACGCTCTTGCCAGGTTGTTGAGTGATGCCCAACACCGCCGCGACCGCATCGGGTACCGCCGCAGGATCAGCGACCGCAGCCAACTCGAAAACCCATACCCCGTCGACAAATTCGTCGGCCAACTGTGTCGCGACTTCCAACGCAAGCCGGGTCTTGCCTACCCCGCCTACGCCGACCATTGTCACCAACCGATGGGAGTGCACGGCCGCTTGGACATCGCAGACCTCGTTGTCGCGTCCGATCAAACTTGTCATCGCGGGCCGCAAGTTCCCAGGATTCGAGTCGACTCCCCGCAATGGCGGAAACTCCATACCCAGGCCCGGCGCATGCAGCTGAAAAACAGTGATCGGGTTCGGCAGGTCACGCAACCGCCGCGGACCCAGGTTCACCAAGTCAACCCCGCCGAGCAGTCCGGCTGTCGAGTCGGCGACCAGGATCTGACCACCGTGTCCTGCGGCCATCAGCCGTGCGGCGCGGTTGAGTACCGTGCCGAAATAGTCTCCGTCCCGAAGCTCAGCCTCCCCGGTCGCAATACCCATGCGCACCGGCAACTCGAGGGCCAACTGAGCCTGAACAGCCGCGTCGATCGCGGACCGCGGGGACGCGAACGCAGCGACCACACCATCACCGGTGTGGCTGAATACGAAGCCGTCGTGGGATTCGATCGCGATCCGAAGCACCTCGTCATGCTTGAACAGGGCCGCCCGCATCGCTTCCGCGTCTGCTTCCCACCGACGAGTCGATCCCTCGATGTCGGTGAACAGGAACGTCACAACACCGGAAGGCGGGTCCCCCGTGGACACTCGCACAGGATGTCACAAAATGCCCACGTCAACAGGCCAATCGCGACTGACTTTCGAGACTGTCGCAACTCGTCTCTATCGAGACGCTCTCGCCTGTCGATCAGCAGGAATGCCGTACTGGGCCAGGTCGCCGCGGTGGCGAGCTTGGCGATGACGTCTTGACGCGACCGGCGGACCATGAATCCCGGCCGGTACATCAGGGCATAGAGATGAGAACCACACCCGTACGGCACCACGGAGGAACTCGCACCTCATGAGCACGCACGGTTACCAGTTACTGCTGCGAGTTGCGTTCCGCCACAATATAATTCGTTACCTTGAACCTCTGCTCGCGTTACGCGCGGGATACCGTGATGGCAGCGGAGGGGGCCGGCCACCGCCACGGGTTTCGCCATCAAGGCGGGCTTGAGCCGAGTCGTTGAACCAGGGTTGCCGGAGTTCGTACCTTGCCAGCAAACTCCGCAACTGTTGGTTCATCATTTCCCGTCGGGTCGATCGTGGCGGAGCTACCATCACCCGCAAACGGTCGAACCCACATCAGCAAGACATACAAGGACAAACATGGCGAACCTCTCGCCTTTCCGCGGTCCCCAGCAGCGGGCGCAGTTCATCGCGAAGTATGAGTCGATTATGCGCAGTTGGCCGGTCCCCTGCGAGGAGCACGACGTCGAGACGGCGTTTGGACAGACTCACGTCGCCGTCAGCGGCCCGCCCTCGGCGCCGCCACTGATCCTTCTCCACGGCGCCAGCGCAACCTTGACGATGTGGAGCCCGATTATCACGGAGCTCGCCGACTCGTATCGCTGCTACTGCATCGACACGATTACCGATGCGAACAAGAGCGTGGCCGTCCAGCTTATCGGCGACGCAGCCGACTACGTCGACTGGTTGCAGCAGATCTTTTCCGCGCTCGGGATCACGCAGGCGCGGGTCGCTGGCCTGTCCTACGGCGGCTGGCTCGCGGCGCTGCTGGCGCTGCGCGCACCGGAACGTGTCAGCCATCTCGTGCTCCTCAGTCCGGGCGCGACTCTGGCTCCCTTTCCTGCCCAGTTCTTCGCCAGAATGCTGGCGCCGGGCCTGCTGCGGTCACGGTTCCTGGCCCGCCGTGCGATGCAGTGGGTGTCCGCCACGCCCGATGCGATGTCAGATCCGGGCGTAGAGCTCATTGCGGAGAACTTCATGGCCTGCCGGTCGATGCGGCGGGAGATGATGCCGCCGACTGTCCTCACCGACGATGAACTGCGACGACTCCACGCGCGGGTGACCGTCTTGATTGGCGACCGGGAGGTCATCTACCGAGGCGGAGCGAAACCCGCTCTTGCGCGCGCTCAGAAGCACATTCCCAACGTGCACACGCAACTGATGTCGAACGCCAACCACATGCTGACGCTGGACTGTCCAAAACAGCTCATCACCGAGATGTTGGCAGCGCTAGCTGATCCGCCTCCCGATCAGCCCTTGTCACCTCCCACCGTGTAAGCGCTGGATGCGCTTGGACGTCGGGCCGGTGCGGCTCCTTGGGCATGCCACTGGGTGGCGCTGCGGCGCACATCACGATGGTGCGGTATCCGCAGGCGCTCCCCGCGCGAAACCGGCTTGACCAGTATCCAGCCAACTCGCACCTGGTGAACACGCACCGTTACCAGCTAAAGGTAGCGAGTTGCTTTGCAGTACAACGTAAATCAGTGATCGCCGGCCGATCTGTTGAGCTGTCCACGTCGATGCCTCTCTCGCTCCTTATGCAGAGGCGACGGCGAAGAGATGCCATTCGCCGGGTACGCCCTTGAGCTGGTGAGCGCCGCGGTCTTCGAACTCGAGCCCTGACCCGATCACGAGGTCGCGCAGCGTACTGGACACGAGCACGTCGTTCGGCCCTGCCAGGGCGCTCACGCGTGCGCCGATGTGCACGGCGATACCGCCGATGTCCTCGCCGCGGAGCTCGCACTCGCCGGTATGCAACCCGGCGCGCACCTCGATGCCGAGGGACTGGACCGCGTCGCGGATGGACATCGCGCAGCGGATCGCCCGCTGAGGGCCGTCGAACATCGCAAGGAAGCTGTCTCCCGACGTGCTTACCTCGCGGCCTCGGAGACGGGCGAGCTGCGCCCGAACGACGGCGTCGTGCGCGTCGAGCAAGGCACGCCAGTCACGGTCACCCATCTCGGCGGCCCGGCGCGTCGAGTCCACGATGTCGGTGAACAGGACGGTGGCGAGAACCCGATCATCGGCTACGTCGGCCTGCTCGCCCGTGAGGAATTGGGCGATTTCCTGGAAGGAATCCCGCCACGGTTCAACGAAGTGGTAGAAGTTGCGCCCCGGCAGCTCAACGTATTTCGCGCCTGATATGTGATCGGCGAGGTACTTGCCTTGCGCGGGCGGAATTGCTACGTCGTCGGAGTGCTGGAGGATAAGGGTTGGCACGCGAACTGTCGGCAGGACCGCCCGCACGTCTAACTCGGCGACGAGCGGCATCATTTGAGCGACGGTTCCAGGGCTTGCCGCCAAGCGTTCCATTCGAGCCCAGCCAGCCCGGACGTCCTCATTCCACGGCATGTCCGGATTAAGCACATGTGCAAACTCGCCGGTTCCCCACGCGGCGGAACCGGCAGCGACGACTTCTTCGGGGGGCAACCGATCAGGGATTTCCTGACGCGGATCCGCGTAGCCATCCAACACGACCAGCGCGGTGGTGCGCGACGGATATGTTGCCGCGAACAGCGCCGCTGGCGCGAACGCCCCGTCGAACGCGACGAGGATCGCTTCGCGACTCCCGAGATCGTCGAGCACCGCGGTGATGCTGTCGGCCCATTGCTCCAAAGTCGGCAGGGCGCCCGCCGTGACCGGATCGGACACTCCCGTGCCCGGCTGGTCGAAGAAGATCAGTCGCCCGAGCGATGACATCGCGTCGACCCACCCTTGAACGGACGGTAGCTCCGGAAGAACCTCGCAGCAGAAGAACCAGTTCGGGACGAACACGATGTCACGAGGACCTTCACCTGACGTGCGATAGGCGACGTGCAAGTCCCCGTTGAGGGCATAGCGCGTCTCCGAGAACATTGCTGAAGTCTAAGCCGAGGAGCGGGTCGAATTTCGTCTCTTGCAACGAGCTGAAACAAGCTGTCCTTCAGGCATTCGTCGACAGCGTCGCCGCAACAACTCGCACCTCTTGAGCACGCACCGTTACCAGTTAACTGCGGCGAGTTGCAGTGCAGCACAACATATTTCACTGCACGTAGGATGGCACGCGCGATCTAGCAGTCGGTCAGGCCTCAATCGTCGGCGCACACGGAATGCAGTTGCCTGCGCCCAGGAGAGCCACCGAGAAACGGATCGTATGCGGTGCCTGGCACGTTCTGGCTGTCGATATTCGGCCCGATGAAGGCGCGCCATCCGAATGGCAAAAAGGTCATATCAATCACCAGTTCGTCGACGCGACGCCAATGCACAGCGTCGCCGGCCTCGAAGTACGCGAAGCCCAATGTCTAATCTGATCGTCTCGAAACAGACGACATGCGAGAGTCTCGAAACTCTGTCGCGATTGGCCGGTTGACGTGGGCATTTTGTGACATCCTGTGCGAGTGTCCGCGGGGGACCGACCTTCGGGGGTCGTGACGTTCCTGTTCACCGACATCGAGGGATCGACTCGTCGGTGGGAAGCCGATGCGGAAGCGATGCGGGCGGCCCTGTCTAAGCACGATCAGGTGCTTCAAACCGCGATCGAATCGCAAGACGGCTTCCTATTCAGCCATACCGGTGATGGTGTGGTCGCTGCGTTCGCGTCCCCGCGGTCCGCTGTCGACGCGGCTGTTAAGGCCCAGCTAGCTCTTGAGTTACCGGTGCGGATGGGTATCGCGACCGGGGAGGCTGAGCTTCGAGACGGTGATTATTTCGGCACGGTGCTCAACCGCGCCGCCCGGGTGATGGCCGCAGGGCACGGGGGTCAGATCTTGGTCGCCGATTCGACAGCGGGATTGCTCAGCGGGGTTGATCTTCTGGATCTGGGGCCGCGACGACTGCGGGATGTACCGATACCGGTTGGGGTGTTTCAAGTCCGGTCAGCGGGACTTCGCGTGGAGTTTCCGTCGCTGCGGGCACTCGATACGACGCCGGGAAACCTGCGTCCGGCGACCACGAGCTTGATTGGGCGCGAGTCCGAGGTCGACGCGATCACGACCGCGGTGCGGTCTCACCGGTTGGTTACGCTGACCGGGGTAGGCGGAGTTGGCAAGACGCGCCTGGCATTAGAAGTCGCGGCACAATTGGCCGATGAGTTCCCCGACGGCGTTTGGGTTTTCGAACTCGCAGCCGTCACTGATCCTGCATCAGTGCCCGACGCGGTGGCCGCGGTGCTGGGCATCACCCAGCAACCCGGTAAGACCGTCAGTGAGTCGGTGGCCGCCGCGCTGGAAGGCCGGTCGCGGCTGTTGGTCTTCGACAATTGCGAGCATGTTCTCGACCCCGCGGCGGACATCATCGAAGCAATCTTTTCTCACTCGCAGACCGTGCATGTCCTTGCCACCAGCCGCGAAGGGCTTCGGGTTGCCGACGAACACCTCTGGGCAGTGCCATCGTTGGATTTGACCGACGGTATCCAATCGTCGGCGGCGGCGCTGTTCATCGAGCGCGCGGCAGCTGTCAGGCAGGAAGTTCCGTTAGGTGCGGCCGGCGAGTCAGCAGCGGTGGTGGAGATTTGTCGCCAACTGGACGGCATTCCCCTTGGCATCGAGTTGGCAGCGTCACGCATGCAGTCGATGACGGCCACCGAGGTATGTGACCGGCTCGGCGATCGGTTCCGTCTTCTCGTCGGTTCTCGCCGCGGGTTGGAACGCCATCAAACACTGCGTCACGCCGTGGCGTGGTCCTATGACCTGCTTGACGACGGCGAAAAGTCGGTACTCAACCGGTGTTCGGTGTTCGCAGGCGGATTCGACCTCGCCGGTGCTCAAGCCGTCACCGGCTCTGACGATGAGATCGCGACGCTGGACCTGCTGGATGCGTTGGTGCGCAAGTCGCTGATGGTGGCCGATCACTCCTCGGGGCGCACTCGGTATTCGATGCTGGAGACGATCCGCCAGTTCGCCGAGGAACAACTCGCCGCCACAGGCCAGGTCGGCACGGCGCGCACCACGCATGCCCACCACTTCGCCACGCGTGAGACCGACGTCATGTCGCTGTGGGATGGCCCGCGGCAGCGGGAGGCCTACGACTGGTTGACCGTCGAGCTGGCCAATCTGCGTACCGCCTTTCGGTGGGCTGCCGACCGCGGCGACCTCGACGATGCCGCCACCATCGCCACCTACGCGGCATTCCTCGGCTATTGCGTCGAAAAGTACGAGCCCATCGCCTGGGCCGAAGAGGTGATCGAGCCAGCCAGCGCTGTCGACCATCCCCGGCTCGCGTTCCTCTATGTGGTCGCGTCGCAGTGCTTTACATCCGGACGCGTTGACGCGGCTGTGCGTTACAGCGACGCAGTCATCCCGGTTGTTGAGAGCGGCCGGAGCGAGGTGCCGTTCGGCATCGAGAGCTTGCTCTACACCGCGTACATCAACGCAGGCGCGCCTGAACTGGCCGCCGAATGGTGCCGCAGCCGGGTTCAGAGCGGTCGTGACACGCACACAGTGTCGAGGACCTGCCTCATCTTGTCTCTCGCCGTCGTCCAGTCTTACGAGAAGGCGATCGCAGCCACCACTGGGCTGATCGAAGCCGCCGAGGCCACCGGCAATCCGTGGGTGCTCTCATACGCGCTGCTCGCCGTCGGGGCCGCCCTCCAAGATGCCGATCCGGTCGATGCTCTCCAGGCCGGTCGCCGCGGGCTGCAGGTTGCGGAAGACAGCGGCAACCGCGGCAACGGGACATTCCTGGCGGTCCTCGATGCCCGAATCGAAGCCGAATACGGTGACTCGCTTCGCGCGCTGCACTACATCGCCGTTGCCATCCACAATCACCACGACTCGGGTAACCCAGCGGGCATGCGAGCACCGATGGCTACCCTCGCTACGATTCTTGACCGGATGGGACGCTACGAACCCGCAGCCACCATCGCCGGTTGCGCGTCAACTCCCTTCACCGTGGCGACCTACCCCGAACTTCCCGCCACCACAGCCCACCTGCACACCGTCCTTGGCGACCGGGCCTACGAATCACTTGCCCGCAAGGGCGAGACAATGAGCACCGCCGAGATAGCCGCCTACGCATACGACCAAATCGACCAGGCCCGAGCAGAACTGAACGCCGTCTCGAAATAGACCGTGAGATGACGGGTTGATAGTTGGGTCGTGAAAGGTTTCTCCAGGTCAACGTGTCTCAAATGTCTGTCTCGGAAGTATGTCCTTGACGCCGGCGTCACCGCTCCCCTGCGGGGCCGCCGAGTAACTCGCACCTGTTGAGCACGCACCGTTACCAGCTAAAGGTAGCGAGTTACATTGCAGCACACCTGTTTTCGAAGCTCCTCCTTACGAAGAAGCGACGGCGAATAGGCGCCATTCGCCGGGCACGCCCTTGAGTTCGTAAGGGCCTCGGTCTTCGAACTGGAGCCCTGACCCGATCACGAGGTCGCGCAGTGTGCTGGACACGAGCACGTCGTTCGGCCCTGCCAGTGCGCTGACGCGGGCGCCGATGTGTACGGCGATTCCGCCGATGTCGTCGCCGCGGATCTCGCACTCGCCGGTGTGTAGCCCGGCGCGCACCTCGATGCCGAGGGATTGCACCGCGTCGCGGATCGACATCGCGCAGCGGATCGCTCGCTGAGGGCCGTCGAACATCGCGAGGAAGCTATCGCCCGAGGTGTTCACCTCGCGGCCTCGAAATCGTGCGAGCTGCGCACGGACGATGGCGTCGTGCGCATCAAGTAACGCATGCCAGTTACGGTCGCCGATCTCCGCTGCTCGGCGCGTCGAGTCCACGATGTCGGTGAAGAGCACGGTGGCGAGCACCCGGTCGTCGGCCACGTCGGCCTGGTGGCCGGTGAGGAATTCGGCGATCTGTTGGAATGACTCGCGCCATCCTGGTTCGACGAAGTGATACATGTTGCGGCCTGGCAGCTCAACGTATTTCGCGCCATCGATGGCATCGGCGACGTCCTTGCCCATCACGGGCGGGATGAATACGTCATCGGCGTGTTGGAGAACGAGGGTAGGCGTGCGGATTGCGGGGAAGACCGCCCGCACGTTCAATTCGGCCACTACAGGCAGCATGAGGGAGACGGTCCCTGGGCTCGCCGACAGCCGTTCTTGACGGGCCCAGGTTGCCCGGATCTCCTCATTCCACGGCAAGTCCGGATTGATCACATGTTGGAACTCGCCAGTCCCCCATATGGCGACCATGCCCGCCAGGACTTGTTTCGACTCGAGTCCGTCCGTGCGTTCAGTCATTGGAGTCGCATAGCCCTCGAGCACGACCAACGCAGTCGTGCGGGACGGATATGTTGCCGCAAAAAGCGCCGCTGGTGACAACGCGCCGCCGAACACGAGGAGGACCGCTTCGCGGCTTCCGAGATCGTCGAGCACCGCGGTGATGCTGTCCGCCCACTGCTCCAGCGTCGGCGGCGCGTCCGGCGTGACAGGATCAGAGGCTCCGGTGCCAGGCTGGTCGAAGAAAATCAGTCGACCAAGCGATGTCATCGCCTCAATCCACCCTTGAATGGACGGGTTTTCTGGAAGGAGTTCGCAGCACGTGAACCAGTTCGGGACGAATACGAGGTCGCGAGGTCCCTCACGTGACGTGCGATAGGCGACGCGCAAGTCCCCGTTCAGCGCGTAGCGCGTCTCCGAGAACATTGCTGAAGTCTAAGCCGAGGAGCGGGTCGAATTCCGTCACATGCCGCGAGCTCAAACAAACGGTTGTCCTTCACCCATTCGTTGTCAGCGCGCCGCAACAACTCGCACCTCTTGAACACGCACCGTTACCAGTTAACTGTTGCGAGTTAGTGCGCCCCACAATGTATTTCGATACTTTTGCCTGGTTGCGCCGCCGTCGCATGTCATTGATTCAGTTCCGGTACGAAGTTCCGAGACTCTCACATGTCGTCTATTTCGGGACAGCGATTAGTTCTGCTCGGGCCTGGTCGATTTGGTCGTAGGCGTAGGTCGCCATGGCGGTGGTAGTCATGGTTTCGCCGTTGTGGGCGAGCGATTCGTAGGTCTGGTCGCCGAGGACATCGCGGAGGTGTGCGATCACAGTGTTCATCTCAGGGATCCACGCTTTGGTTATGGGACCCAACGCATAACCAGCGATCGTTGCGGCCGCTTCGTCGCGTCCGAGCCGGTCGAGAAACGCGGCGAGAACGGCAAGCGGGACTCGCATAACTTCGGTATTGCCCGAGTCGTGGTAGTTGCGAATGGCAAGAGCGAGGTAGTCGAGTGCGGCCAGCGGCTCGCCGTGTCGGGCTTCGAGACGACCGAGGAGATTCGCCAGGTGGGTTTCGTTGTAGCGGTTGCCGCTGTCTTGAGCGATCGCCAGACCCCGGCGCATAGCACCACGCGCGCGGAGGGGATCGACGTCGATGCAAGCGATGCCGTAGGTCAGCAATACGAATGAGAGCGCCCACGGGTTTGCGACGGCTTCGGCGGCGTCGATGAGGTCGTTAGCGACGGCCACTGCCTCCGCGTGGGAACCTGTGCTCATCAGTCCGAAGACGAGTCCCGCCCTCATATTTGCGTACGGGTCCGAACCGCGTGCTAGCAGGAACCGACTCCATTCGACACTCCGTTCGCCCTGGCCGGTGAAGTTGTGCACACCGCCCAGCCAGCTCTCGAAGCCGAACAGAACTCGGTCTGGGCTGCCGGCGACAACGATCTGGCCAGCTTCGCTATACCGGACGGCCTCCTGGAGCCTTCCGGTCAGGTAACACCACGACGCGATCACATACAGGAACGCCAGCCGGGGATGCTCGACGGCGCGGGCGATCTCGATCAGCTCTTCGGCCCAGGCGATCGGCTCATAGCTCTCGACGCAAAAGCCAAGCAGCCCCGCGTATGTGGCGATGGTGGTGGCCGCGTCGAGGTCGCCGCGGTCGGCGGCCCAGCGGAAGCCGGTCCGCAGATTGGGCAGTTCGACAGCGAACCAGTCGTAGGCTTCGCGCTGTCGGGGGCTGTCCCACAGGGCCAGCACATCTGCTTCGCGACCGGCGAAGTGGCGAGCATGCGCGTCACGCACTGTGGTTGCATCACCACAGGCGGCGAGTTGTTCCTCGGCGAACTGGCGGATGGTCTCCAGCATCGAAAAGCGGGTCCGCCCCGAAGACCGGTCGGCGACCAGCAGCGACTTGCATACCAGCGCGTCCAACAGAGCCAACACGGTGTAGTCATCGATATCATCGAAACCAGCTACTGCACAGGCGCTTTGGATGTCGAAGCCACCTGCAAACACTGAACAGCGCTCCAACAGCGCTTTTTGACTGTCATCAAGAAGGTCATAAGACCAGGCCACCGCATGGCGCAGCGTTTGGTGGCGTTCCAGCCCCCGCCGTGACCCCACCAGTAGTTTGAATCGGTCATCGAGACGGTCACGCACCTCTGCCGCCGTCATCGATGCCATCCGCGAGGCCGCCAACTCGATCGCCAAGGGAATCCCGTCGAGGCGACGGCAAACGTCCTCCACGGCGGTCAGCTCCTCAGCCAATGCGCCCGCATCCATGCTTTGGGCGCGTTCGACAAATAACTGCACGGCCGCATCGACGTCCAGAGACGGCACCCGCCACAACTGCTCGTCAGCGACGCCAATTCCCTCGCGGCTGGTGGCCAAGACTTTCACGGTCGCCGAGGCCGCGAGGATCGCCTCGACCAAATCCGCGACGCTGTCTGCCACGTGCTCACAGTTGTCGAACACCAATAGCCGCGACCGGCCCTCCAAGGCTGAGGCTACCGAGGCGCTGACACTCTTGCCAGGTTGTTGAGTGATTCCCAGCACCGCTGCCACCGCATCCGGTACTGCAGCAGGGTCGGCGACCGCGGCCAACTCGAAAACCCATACCCCGTCGACGAATTCGTCGGCCAATCGCGTTGCGACATCCAACGCAAGCCGGGTCTTACCGACGCCACCGACGCCGATCAACGTCACCAGCCGACGCGAACGCACGGCGGCTTGGATATCGGAGACCTCGGTATCGCGGCCTATCAGGTTCGTGATCGCCGGACGTAAGTTGCCGGGATTCGAGGCGTCTCCACGCAGTGGCGGAAAGTCCGTAGGCAGGCCCGATGCTTGAAGTTGGAACACCGTGATCGGGTTAGGTAGATCCCGTAACCGTCGCGGCCCTAGATCTTGTAGATCAACATCGCTCAGCAGTCCGGCTGTCGAGTCGGCCACCAAGATCTGACCACCGTGCCCGGCGGCCATCACCCGCGCGGCGCGGTTGAGCACGGTGCCGAAGTAGTCCCCGTCTCGAAGCTCGGCCTCCCCAGTCGCCAACCCCATCCGCACCGGCAACTCAAGTGTTCGTTGCGCAGCGACCGCGGCCTTGACCGCAGACATGGGCGAGGCGAACGCCGCCACGACACCATCGCCGGTATGGCTGAACAGGAACCCCCCATGCTCCTCGATCGCGGTGCGCAGCACGTTGTCATGCGCGAGCAGGGCGGCCCGCATCGCAGCCGCGTCGGATTCCCACCGACGGGTCGAACCCTCAATATCGGTGAACAGAAAGGTCACAACCCCCGAAGGTGGGTCCCCCGCGGACACTCGCACAGAATGTCACACAAAGCCCTGTTCAATGCGGCAATCGTGACTGACTTTTTAGACTCTCGTATGTCGTCTATTTCGAGACAGCGTCCAGTTCTGCTCGGGCCTGGTCGATTTGGTCGTATGCGTAGGACACGATGGCGGCAGTGGTCATTGCTTCGCCTTCTCGCGCGAGGCGTTGATAGGTCTGGTTACCTACCACTTCGCGAAGGTGAGCGATCGCGGTGTCAAGTTCGGGGAGAGCCGCCTGGGTCATGGGATTGGCCGCCGCGAAGCCCGCGATTGTCACCGCTGATTCGTAACGTCGGAGCCGATCGAGAAAGACGGCGAGGAGGGCCAGGGGCGCGCTGACCATGTAGGTGTTGCCCGACTCGTGAAAGTTGCCGATCGACACGGTGAAGTAATCGAACGCGGCCATCCGGTCCCCGTATTCTGCCTCGAGTCCGGACAGCATGTGCACCAGCATCGTCTCGTTGAAGCGGTTGCCGCTGGCTTGTGCGATGGCCAGGCCACGGCGCGCGGCAGCGAGCGCGAGGCCGGGATCACCGGCGCGGAAGGCATACCCGCAGGCGACAAGCGCCCATGACAGCACATACGGGTTGCCGGTCGCTTCGGCGGCGTCGATCAGACCGCCGGTGGCGGCCATCGCGTCGTCAATGGAACCGGCGACCGTAAGTGCAATGACCAGGTTCGTCGTGCTGTACGGGTCGGTGGCGCGATCGCGTGCGAGCCGAGCGCGAAACCACTGAATCCACCGTTCCGGCTGGCCGACGGCAGGGTAGGCACTGCCAAGGAAGCCTTCGGCGGCGTGCGGGAGGTGGTCGCTTTCACCGCTGATCGCCCTCTCGGCGGCCTCGGTGTAGCGAATAGCCGGATCGATCCGTCCGGTGTTGTAGCACAGCGATGTCAACACATACAGGGCCGTGAGCCGGGGGTGGTCGACGGCGCGGGCCGGCTCGATGAGCTCTTCGGCCCACACGATCGGTTCGTAATTCTCATTCAGAAAACCGAACCACGCCGCACATGTTGCGATGGGGGCGGCGACATCCAGATCGCCTTGGTCGGCAGCCCACCGGAACGCGGTGCGCAGATTCGGCAGTTCGATGGCGAACCAGTCGTACGCCTCACGCTGTCGCGGGCTGTCCCACAGCGCAAGGATGTCGGTTTCGCGTCCGGCGAAGTAGCCGGCATGCGCGGCACGCGCCTCGGTCGCCTCCCCGCGGGCGACGAGTTGGTCCTCGGCGAACTGGCGGATCGTCTCCAGCATCGAATACCGGGTCCGCCCGGATGATCGGTCGGCGACCAGCAGCGACTTGCGCACCAGCGCGTCGAAGAGATCGAGAGTTACGTAGTCGTCGGCACCGTCGGATCCGGCTACTGCGCAAGCGCTTTCAACATCGAATCCCCCGGCGAATACCGAACATCGATCGAGCAGCGCCTTTTCCGCATCGTCGAGCAGGTCATAGGACCATTGCACAGCGTGGCGCAACGTTTGGTGGCGTTCTAGGCCGCGCCGTGACCCGACCAACAACTTGAATCGGTGATCGAGACGGTCGCGCACCTCGGTTGCGGTCATCGACGCCATCCGCGAGGCCGCCAACTCAATGGCCAACGGAATGCGATCAAGACGGTGACAGATCTCGAGGACCGCGTCGTCGGCCGAAAAGCCCGGTGCCACACTGTGAGCGCGTTCGACCAACAATTGCACCGCTGCGCTGACTTGCAGTGACTTCACCGGCCATATCTGCTCACGCGCGACGCCTAACCCCTCACGGCTGGTGGCGAGGATCGTCACCGTTGCCGACCGCGCGAGGATGGCCTCCACGAGATCCGCCGCTGCGTCGAGCACGTGCTCGCAGTTGTCGAACACCAACAACCGGACCCTGCCCTCCAACGTGGCAGCCACCGATTCGCTCACCGTCTTGCCCGGCTGCTGCACGATGCCCATCATGGCCGCCACCGCATCGGGCACAGCCGCCGGATTGGCGACCGCGGCCAACTCGAAAACCCATACACCGTCTGGGAATTCATCGACCAGGCGCGTCGCTACCTCGGTCGCAAGCCGCGTCTTGCCAACCCCGCCCACCCCGGTCAACGTCACCAGCCGATGATTTCTCAACTCCGCCTCGATCTCGGCGACCTCGGACTCGCGGCCGACCAAGCTGGTTCCCGCGGGCCGCAGATTCCCGGGATTCACCTCAAGTGTCCGGAGCGGCGGGAAGTCCACTTGAAGCCCCGGCGCGCGCAGCTGAAATACCGTGATCGGGATCGGCAGGTCGCGCAGCCGCCGCGGCCCCAGATCGTGTAGATCAACACCGCTGAGCAGAGCCGCCGTCGAGTCGGCCACCAGGATCTGACCACCATGCCCTGCGGCCATCACCCGGGCAGCGCGGTTGAGCACCGTCCCGAAATAATCATCATCGCGAAGCTCAGCCTCACCGGTCGCGATACCCATTCGCACCGGCAACTCAAGAGCCACCTGAGCCCGAACAGCCGCGTCGGCAGCAGACCGCGGGGACGCGAACGCCGCCACCACACCATCACCGGTGTGACTGAACAAGAAGCCGTCGTGGGCCTCGATCGCGTCGCGCAATACCTCGTCATGCGCAAGCAGAGCTGCCCGCATCGCTTCCGCGTCGGTTTCCCACCGACGGGTCGAACCCTCAATATCGGTGAACAGAAAGGTCACGACCCCCGAAGGCGGTCCCCCCGCGGACACCCGCACAGGATGCCACAAAATGCCCACGTCAACCGGCCAATCACGACTGACTTTCGAGACTCGCGTATGTCGTCCATTTCGAGACGTTCAGTCTGCCTGGTCGCGGGTCAAGCGCGGGTGGGTGCCCACTAAAAGCGGCTTAACTGGGCGCAATGTACGGAGAGGAATAGCAAGACCTGTGGATCGGTGTGCGTAAGCCACTCAGGACCCGGTAGTCGGTCAGTTTGAATCTGTGGATCGCGCAAGATGTTGGGATCGGTAGCAGCGCGGGCGGTGTCCACTTGCACCGGCAAAGACAGGGGCAAATACCCGATGTTTCGAGGTTGCCGCTGGCGCATACTTCGCAATAGGCCGGGGGAGGCCGAGATGAGCAAAGGAAACGCAACATGAAGACCACCCACACCCTAAGACGAGAAATCGTCGGGTTAGCAACGACTGTGTTGGTGTCTGGCGGTCTGGGGCTGGCGGGTTTGGGGCTGGCCGCAGGCACCGCCCAAGCCGACACCTCGTCGAGCCCACATCAATGGTGCCCAGGGGATTCCATGAACTTTCCGACCGGGCCGGGGAACTTAAAAGTTTGGGACATGAGTGTCTGCCACACCTGGTACTTCGTCCGCAGCGGGTTTGGCAATGTCCAAGTCAGCGGCGGTATAAGGTCCGATGTTTGGGATGGAGAGAATCCACCGGACGGCTCGCTTATTGACTGCGGCCACGACTTGTTCGGCTTCCCCATTCATTGTTAGACATTGACGGCAAGAAGGACCTCCCCGGTTTCCCGGAGCCTCCATCAGAACCAGGGCGGTTCAGCGATCCGCGGCTGGAGGACTCTCGCCGCCACGTGCGCGGGCTTCCCAAGCAGAGCGTGCCGAGCTGCGCGGGTACATCGCGAAACGCCTTAAGAACACTGCGACAGCGACCTGGCCAACTAGTGGAGCTAG
>NZ_QJJU01000039.1:8522-40642 GCF_003201655.1 Mycolicibacterium moriokaense | reverse complement strand
AAGGTGGCCAGGATCCACGTGGAGGCGCTCGGCGGCACGCTGACCAAGCTCACCAAGGAGCAGGCGGAGTACATCGGCGTCGACGTCGACGGCCCATACAAGCCCGATCACTACCGGTACTAGCGGAGCGAACAGACAATGCCAATCACGGGTGCAGCGTCCTTCATCACCGGCTCGCGCCACGACAATTATCGCGGCGAGGTCGAGGACGCGCGGTGGGCAACACGCTCGTATCGCGTGCAGCACTGACACATTCGTCCTCGAGAAAGGCAGTCCTATGCCTGCTGGATCCATTGCCGTTACCGGATCGATCGCTACCGACCATCTCATGCGGTTCCCCGGACGGTTCGCCGAGCATTTCATCGACAGCCATCTCGACCGGTTGTCTTTGAGCTTGTTAGTCAGCGAGCTCGTAGTTCGCCGTGGCGGAGTGGCGGCGAACATCGCCTTCGCGTTGGGCGTCCTCGGGCATCGACCGATCCTCATCGGCGCCGTCGGCCAAGACTTCGGCGACTACCGCGCCTGGCTGGAACGCCACGGCGTCGACTGCTCGTGTCTGCTCATCTCCGACACCGCCCATACCGCACGCTTCACTTGCACGACCGACGATGACCAATGCCAGCTCGCTTCTTTTTATCCCGGCGCAATGAGTGAGGCACCGCGCATCTCACTTGAACCCGTGACGGCGGCGAACAAAGTCGACTTGGTGCTCATTGGCCCGAACGACCCGGAGGCCATGGTCATCCACACAATGGAGGCCCGACGTCTGCAGATCCCATTCGCAGCCGACCCTTCACAGCAGCTTCCGGTACTGGACCGGGATCAAACGCGAGCGCTTGTCGACGGGGCCGACTACCTGTTCACAAACGAATACGAGTGGGAACTACTCACCCGAAAAACCGAGTGGAGCGAGCAAGACATCACCGAACGCGTCGGGCTTCGCATCACCACTCTGTCAGCCAAGGGCTGCCTGATCGTTGATCGTGACGGAAACCAACTCCACGTTGAAGCAGTGCCAGCCGGCGAGATCGTCGATCCCACCGGCGTCGGCGACGCGTTCCGTGGCGGTTTCCTCGCCGGCGTAAGCCGGGGCCTGGAGGTAAAACGCGCCGCACAACTCGGCTCCCTTATCGCCGCGCTGGTTCTCGAGACGTCAGGCACCCAGGAATGGCGGCTCGACGCCGACACCGCGTTGGACCGCCTGACTGATGCATACGGCACCGAGTCTGCCGCTGACATCGAGTCCGTTGTTCGTTCCTCGTCGGTGGCCGCGAAATGACCGCAGCCGCCACAGATTACGCGACGGCCGGAGGTGCTTAAGTGAGGTTCGCCGCCAGCATGATCGTCGACGATCTAATCCGCAACGCCAACATTGAGCTGATACCGCTTCGCGGTGCTGATGAGAAATTCGCCGCAGTCCCGACCGACACGACGATCACCATCACCTGCTCGCCGAAATTCGGACTTGAGCGCACCCTCGAACATGTCGCTCGTGCCCGGCAGATGGGGCGTCGGGTGGTTCCGCACCTTGCCGCGCGTATGGTCAAAGACGAAGAGCAGTTGCAGAATTTTCTCGATGCGCTGAACCTGCATGGTGTCGACGACCTCTACGTGATCGGCGGCGACTCAGAACGACCGGTGGGCAAGTACAGCGAAGCGCTTGAGATCCTGGAAGCGATCCAATATCTCGACCATAGCTTGGTCCGAATCGGTGTTGCATGCTACCCGGAGGGACATCCGGAGATTCCCGACGCCAAGCTGACAGAGGCGCTCCAGCACAAGCAGCAATACGCCGACTACATGGTAAGCCAACTGTGCTTTGATTCCGCTGCGCTCACGACGTGGCTCGCGGCGACGCGTAACGCGGGAATCCTGCTGCCTATCCGCGTCGGAATCGCGGCGCCACTGCACAGCCGAAAGCTCATCGAGCTATCACTCAAGATTGGCGTGGGGTCGTCCGTGAAGTTTCTCACCAAGCAACACGGATTCATCGGGAAACTTCTGTTGGGCCGTGCCTATGCACCTGAAGGCCTGGTCACAGAAATCGTTGCGCATGACCGATTCAAGGACCTGGGCATCGAAGGGTTGCATCTGTTCTCCTTCAACCAAGTCCAAGCCACACTGGAATGGCAGAACCGCATCTCTGACGGCGGTGGCACAAAGTGAGCAAGGTTCGTATCCTGCACCCTCACAAGGATTTAGATGCAGTACACGCCGTAAACGGCGGGCTCTTGGCGCTGGGCACACCCCGCCACCGATGCCTGGCTCATCGGCAACGAGTTGCAGCCGCCCCGGCTCAACCACATGACCGGTCTCTTCGGATCATCTGACTAGCTGCGAGGCCCGAACCATGAACGATCCCATACCTAGCCGCTACGCAACGCGCACCCCTACCGGATACATCTTCACTCTGTCCTGTCCTGACAGGCCAGGCATCGTCTTTGCCCTTGCCCAATTCCTGCTCGATCATGAGTGCACCATCGTCGAATGCCAGCAGTTCGTCGACCCCGACGCCGAAAAGTTCTTTATCCGACTGCAATTCGAAGCCGCCTACGACACCTCGCTCGATCTAGCCGTGCTAAGTGCCGACTTCGACACCGTTGCCGCTCGTTTCGGCATGAGCTGGCACATGTCCTACGCGTCGGACAAACACCGCGTACTGATCATGGCCAGCAAGTACGGGCACTGCCTCAACGACTTGTTATTCCGCGCGGCCAACGGCGCGCTCAATATCGACATCGTTGCCGTGGTGTGCAATCATCCCGACCTCGGCTGGATGGCAGACAACTACAACATCCCCTTCCACCACATCGCGGTTTCACCTGACACCAAGTCGGCCGCCGAGGACCGTCTGTGCGAGCTAGTAGACACACTGCAGGTCGACTTGACGGTACTGGCCCGCTACATGCAGATCCTGTCGCCCGAATTGTGCAAGCAGCTCGAAGGCAAGGCAATCAACATCCACCACTCGATGTTGCCGAGCTTCAAGGGAGCCCGGCCTTACCACCAGGCACATTCACGCGGCGTCAAGCTGATCGGCGCAACCGCCCACTACGTCACCGAGGACCTCGACGAGGGGCCCATTATCGAACAGGAGGTCGCGCGCGTGGACCATTCGATGAGTGCAGCAGATGTCACCATGCTGGGCCGAGACACCGAATGCATGGCGCTGTCACGTGCAGTGCGCTGGCACACCGAGAACCGGGTCCTGCTAGACGGCCATCGCACCGTGGTATTCCCCTGATGCCAACCAGACGTCGACGTAGGCACGGCCGGTACAGCCAAACGGTTTGCTTGCGCACGCAACGTAAGCTAGACGCTGATGTCTTCGGTGGTTTTTTGGCTGCAGATCGTCTCGCCATCGAATCGTCTGCGCGCACTTCGACCAGTAGCACGGTAAGGAATTCCCACCATGACTGAGTTCACAGACTCGATGGACGCGTCGCCAAACGATCCGACCGGCTGTCCCGTATCGACACTGGCGGCATCGTTCGATCCGTTTTCCGAAGACTATCTTCAAGATCCGTATCGGCACTTCGCAGCGTACCGCGCACAGGAACCTGTGTTTTATAGCCCGCAGATCGGCTACTGGGTGGTGAGCCGCTACGAGGACATCATCGAGATTTACAAGGACACAGAAACTTTCAGCGCAGCCGAAGCGGTGGCTATGATCACTCCGCCATGCGAGGCTGCTGTGCAGGAACTCATGCGGGGCGGGTACGAACCCTCAACGCAACTCGTCGACGAGGATCCCCCAAGGCATTCACGCCATCGGCGCGTTATCCGCAAAGGGCTGACGTTAGATTCGGTGGCTCGGCTTGAACCCTTCACCCGGCGTTTCGTGACGGAATGCCTCGATGCAGTCGTCAAGAGCGGTCGAGCTGATCTGGTCGATCAATTGACGTTCTCCGTGCCGGCATTAACCGCGTTCATCCTGATGGGTGTGCCAGAAGCCGAAGTCGAGCGGGTACGACGGTATGCGACGCGCTTCGGACTGTGGATCTGGGGCCGACCGACGCCCGATCAGCAGGTCGGTCTGGCTCGCGACTATGTGGCATACCTGGAATATGCACGCGCGCACGTCAAGAGGCTCATGGAAAGCCCCGGCGATGACTACATGAGCAACGCCGTCGGGGCATGGCAGGATGATCCGCAGGAGGCGCTGTGGGACGAGAATTACCTCGTCACAATCATGCAGGGACACCTATATGCAGCCCACGAAACGACGACCAACGCTGCGGCCGCCGGCTTCAAAGCCCTACTAGAGAACACGTCGCAGTGGGAGGCGATCTGCGCCGACTCAGGGCTGATCCCGAATGCGGTAGAAGAGATCCTGAGATTCCAGACGTCAGTGCCAGCATGGCGACGTGTTACCACCCGGCCCACCACGTTGGGTGGATATGAGTTGCCAACCGGGTCTCGGATCATGATGTTGAACGGCTCGGCGAACCATGATTCCGAGAAGTTCCCTGACGGAGAGTCGCTCAACATCAGGCGCGTGAATTCCAGACAACACATTGCATTCGGGTGGGGTGCGCATCTGTGTCTGGGCGCGCAATTGGCCCGTATGGAAATGCGGGTGATGCTCGAGGAGGCATCTCGTCGCCTTCCTCATATGAAACTTGTTGAGCAACAGAAGTATACGTACTCCCCCAACACATCCTTTCGCGGGCCCGAACATGTACTCGTCACTTGGGATCCCGCGAACAATCCGCAGCCAGCAGATCGACCGCACGTCAGTTAGCAATCTTGAATCGGTCATCACTGGAAGTGATTTCGACTTCATGTTCGACAACGCGCTCAACCGCCCGGAATTGAGCCCCAGATGTGCTTGGCGCGCGTAGCAGTCGGCCAGGCGACGGGTGCTACCGGCGATGTCGTCGCCGTTAGCGTCAGCACCCACTACGACCTTCCAACGAGGATGCTCAAACAGACACTCACACAACGCAATTCCCGTGGAAAGAATTCCTCTAATGCCAGAAGCCAAGCGTACTGGCGTGGGGTATGCGAAATCTTACAGAACGTTCAAGCTGGGAACGGTCGCCGACAGGTCAGGTGATCGACCACATTTCCAGCAGAGTCCTCAGAGCAGCCACGAGTGGTAGCGGCTGATCAAGCATGGGATGATGGCCAGCTTCGGCGAGCTCGACGAAGGGCCCTCTGAGTTGGAGGATGGAGCGGAGACGGTCACCCATATCGGGCGGCCCGACGCCGGCCTCGCAGCGCATATAGCCAACCCGGCAGGGCAATTCGGCTAGTGTGCGTTCCATCATCTCCTGCTCGGAGGGGGTTTGGTCGAGCAGTGGTGCGTCGAAGATCGTAGGGTCGAACTTCCAGCTCCAGCCCCTTAGCGTTCTTCGAATCGACTCAACCGCGATATGGTGCCCGACGTACGGGAGCACCGTCTCCTGCGAGGGCACCGGTGTGAAGCGGGCGAGGATCTCATCCTTCGACCGGTATCCGGTCGCGCGCTGCTTGCGATTGCGCAGTCGCGCTCCTTCTGGCACGTCACCCAACAGCGGTGAATCAATGACAACGACGCTGTCGATCTGCTCGCCATGGTAATGCGCCGCCTGTGACGTGATCCAACCACCCATGCTGTGGCCGACAATAGTTGGTCGTCCCGATGGCCCAGCGGCCGTTGCCGCCGCGAGTACTTCGCGCGCCCACGTGTCTAGGTCATACGTCGTGCGGGTGCCGCTATCGCCATGCCCGCTCAGATCGGGAGCGATGACTCGATGCGTGTGAGAAAAGAACGGCGCGATGTGATCCCACCATCCGGAGTGCGCGGCGCCTCCGTGAACGAGCACCAGTGGCGGTAGCTCACGGCTTCCCCACGCGCGCAGGCGTATGCGGCAACCGTCGACTTCGATATCGGAATGCTCAGGCACCTGAGAGAGTGCGGCAGCGAACCACGACGGGGCCGCTGGGTTCGTCCGCGATCGATTCGACAGTCTCGTAACTCTGCTCACTGGCACCGAAATTAGCATCCTCATCTTCTGCGCGGTGCGAACTCGCTGCAGAACAGTTCCCTTCGCCAGGGGCCACCTTCAGCCTCGCGGAGGTCTTCTCTTCCGATTCCGCGGGACTGCACGGGCGCACGGACTACATCCTCGAGATCAACGCCGAAGCGATAGCGTCACTGGGCCTCCGGTGGCATCGACATTGCGCAGGATGCTCGACGGCACTCGAAACACGCGTCCGGGGGATGCGGGCCACGGCAAGGTCTTGCGACCGATGACCTTTCCGGTCTGGGTCACGACCACGGTCGGCACACGTACAAGGGCGTCGGTCCACAGCAATAGGCGGCGGCGCGCCGGCATGGGATCACCGGGCCGGAAGACGTTGGGCGCGACCCAGCGCAGCGGGGCATCGACCTGGATGCGCACTCCCTCGGTCGATGGTCGGCGACCGCTGAGGTGGGCGCGAACGTGGTCGGCGACGTGGCGACCGTCGAGCGCGGCGATATCGGCCGTGTCGACGGGATGCAGCAAGTTACCCACCGCGAATACGCCTGGCCTGCTGGTGCGCAACGCCGTGTCGACTACGGGGCCCAGCGTGCCGGGATCCATTTCGAGTCCAGCGGAGCGGGCCAGTTCGTGGTCGGGGATCCAGTCGCCGGTGAGAACGACAGTGTCGCAGTCGATCATGCGGCGCTCCCCCGTGTCGAGGTCCTCGACTTCGACCGCCTGCACAACGGGTTTGCCGATGATGCGGGTGAGCCGGGTGCGGGTGGCGACCTCGACGCCCAGCAGCGGTGTTTTGCCGGCAAGTTTGAATACGGCGTAGGACTCCGGCGAGGGGTACTCCGTCGTCATCAGTGCGGTCCGGCAGCCGGCGTGTTTGAGGGTGAGCACCGCGGAGTAGCTGACGAGTTCGGCACCGACCACGACGGCGCGGCGGCCGACCGTGCCGTGCTTGAGGTGAACGACGTTTTGAAGGTGTCCGGTCGTGTATATGCCGGCGGCCCGATCTCCTGGGATCATGCGCGCCGGGCGGGGGCGTTCACGGGCACCGGTGGCCAGCACGATCGCCGATGCCTGGATCAGTTCACGGCCTCGCGGCGACGTCACCTGAAGGGTGTTGTCATCGGCCCAGCCCGTCACCATGGCGTTGGTCCGGATGGTGGCGCCTGCGGCGGCGGCTGTGTCTGCCAGTCGGCGCGCGTACGCGGGGCCGCTGATGAATGTCTTCAGGTCGCGCATGCCGTAGCCGGGGTGGTCGCTGTGTCGGGGGATGCCCCCGGCTGCGGATTCACGTTCCAGCACAACGATATTCAGCGTCCGGTCGCGCGACAATGCGGCGGCCGCGGTCAGGCCGGCGGGACCGCCGCCGACAATGGCGACATCGACGCCGCGGGTGGTGCTCATCGATGGGCCTCCTGAGAAGTGACCGCCGCGGCGGGCGCAGCGGAAACGGGTTGGGGTGCACCGACTTCGCGCTCGAGCAGGGCTTGCACTTCGGCGCCGCAGAAGAAGGCTTGGCACCGGCCGTTCATCACGCGGGTCCGGCGGCGAAGCCCGTCCAAAGCCGCCGGCGGGACCACCGACCGGCAGGCGTCGCGGACCTCGCCTTCGGTGACGCGTTCACAAAAGCAGACGATCCGGCCGTAGGCGGGATCATCGGCGATCATGTCTGACCGCTGGTAGGGGCGGGGAAACGCCTCGCCGATATTGGGCATCCGCGGCGGGGCGGGCAGGTCAGTTCTGGGCACCAACGCCAGACCTGCCGCGGCGAGTTGATCACGGACGTATTCGGCGACCGCCATGCCCGACGTCAGGCCGGTGGAACGGATCCCACCGACGAGCAGGTAGCGCTGCGCGGCATCGGTCTCGATGAGGTAATCGTTGTGGTCGATCGCGGCGCGCAGCCCGGAGTAGGTGGCGGTGACTTCCTCCTCGAGCAGCTTCGGCATCAGCTTTCGCCCCTTGTCGAGCAGGAACTCGAAGCCGGCTTCAGAGGTTGCGGTGTCGGTGCGGTCCTGCAGATCCTCTGACGTCGGGCCAAGCATGACGTTGCCGTAGATGGTCGGGCTGACCAACACGCCCTTGCCGCGCGACGTCGGCACCGGAAGCACAATCTTGTCGATCAACGCGCGGGCGAGCTTGTCGTAGACGATGAGTTCGCCGCGACGGGGGGTGACCGTGAATCGGCAATAGCCGAACATCGCATCGATGAGGTCAGCACCCAGGCCGGCAGCGTTGACTACCCAGCGTGCCGTGACGGGCCCCCGGCTGGTGTGCAGCGTGGTGGCATCGCCACCGGCGTCGACGCGGTCGATACGGTGACTGGTCAGCAGGGTGACGCCGCGGTTGACGGCGTCGGTGGCCAGGGCGAGGTTGACCGTCCAGGTGCAGATGATCGATTCGTCGGGCACCGTCATACCACCGAGCGCCCCTGGCCCGAGCTGCGGCAGCTGCGTGTAGACGGCCTCGGCGTCGATGAGTTGACAACGGTGATAGCCGTTGGCTTCGGCCTTGTCTATCAGCGAGGGCAGGGCGTCGAGTTGTTCTTGGTCCCAGGCGACCAGAATGGCGCCGGTGTGCTCGATCGGGATGCCGGTGTGGGTGGCGTATTCGGAGAGCAGGTGATAGCCGCGGCTGACCAGGGCCGACTCCAGCGTTCCGGGTTTGGCGTCGAAACCGGTGTGCAGGATGGCGGTGTTGGCCTTGCTGGTGCCGTCGCCGACGTCGTCGCGCGCTTCGAGCAGCGCGACCGACAGTTGGTGGCCAGCCAGCTCTCGAGCGATGGCGGAGCCGACGATACCGGCGCCGATGACGACGACGTCGTAGCGGGTCGCAGTGGTCATGAGGACTCCTGTCTGGGATACGTCGTGGCGGCCAGATCGCGCCACTGATGGCGGAATTCGTCGGCGCGGGCGGTGGTCCAGCTGGGGTCATAGGTGGCTGACGGAGTCCAGACGGTGACGACGTCGCGCACGGACTGCTGGGGTTGCAGGCTCAGGCGGGCCAGGGCTGCGGCGCCAAGGGCGGTGGCGTGAGCTGAAGGGTAGACGTCGACGGGGACCTGAAGGATGTCGGCGCACGCCTGCATGAGGACCTTGGACTGGGTGAGTCCGCCGTCGGCGCGCAGCCGGCGCAGCGGCGGTGTGGTATCGGCGTTGATGGCCGTCACGAGTTCGGCGATCTGGGCGGCGATGCCCTGCAGCACCGCCAGCACCAGGTGTCCTCGCCCGGTGGACAGGGTCATACCCGAGATCGCTGCGGTGGCTTGGGATTTCCACCACGGGGCGGCCAGCCCGGCCAGTGCGGGCACGCACAACACGCCGTTGCTATCCGGGGCGGCCAGGCCGTCCATTTCTTCGGCGCCAGTGATGATGCCCAACGAACACAGCCAGCGCACTGCCGAAGCGGCGGTGTAGACCTGCCCGTCGACGCAGAAGGTGTCGGCGCCTGCGATGCGCCACGCCACCGAGGACGTCAATCCGGCGGCCGAGTGCACGCCGGTGGTGCCGGTGTTGGCGAGCAAGAACGCGCCGGTGCCGAAGGTGCATTTGGCCATGCCGGGGTCGAAGCACGCCTCGGCCAGCAGCGCGGCCTGCTGGTCGACCACCACCCCGCCGACCGGTATCTCGGCTCCGAATGCCGTTGTCGTGCCGATGATTTGGTCGTTGGCGACGATGTCGGGCAGTTGTTCGCCGTCGAGTTCGAACAGCGCCAGCAGTTCGCGGTTCCAGTCGTGAGCGCCGAGGTCGACGGCCAGCGAGCGGCTGGCGGTGGTGGCGTCGGTGACAAAGGCGCCGGTGAGTCGATGTAGCAGCCAGGTGTCGGATGTCGTGACGACGCCCTCGGTTTCGACGTTGCGGCGCAGCCAAGCCATCTTCGGCGCCGAAAAGTACGGGTCCAGAACCAGGCCGGTGCGCGCCGCTAGCAGGTCGCTGTACTCGGCGAGCGCGGCGCACAGGCCCTCGGCGCGGCGGTCCTGCCAGACAATCGCCGCGGTCAGCGGTTGGCCGGTGCCCGGGTCCCAGGCCAGCACGGTTTCGCCCTGGTTGGCCAGCGACACCGCGTGGATGGCACGGTCGGCCTGTGCGACGGCGGCGCGCCCAGCGCCGAGCACGGACTCCAGCAGTTCACTGGGGTCCTGCTCGACGCCGCCGCCGTTGAGGTAGCGAGGGTGCACCGGCACTTCGGCCAGCCCGATGACCCCGTCGTCGGGGTCGACGACGATGGCTTTGGTGCCCGACGTGCCCTGGTCGATAGCCAGCACGGTCATGGCGCTACATCCTTGACCTCGGCCGCGGCGGGGTCGAGTTCGGCGTCGATTGAGCCCATCTCGGGCATCTTGAGCCCCTGCCGGCCCCGCGTCACCAAGAGGTAAGCAAGGTACAGCGCGCCGAGAGCCACCATGATGAGCACGTAGATCCACGGGTCTGTGAAGGAGGCGTCGCGGAACAGCGCCAGAGCGAACACCAGCCAGATCACCGCCACCGCGAGAACTGGGATTTCCCAACGGCCCAGGGTGAATCCGGCGCTCGTGGGCAGCCGCCGACGGGTGGCGGCGTAGAGCGCAACGACGATGGCGTAGATGATGATCGGCAGCAGCGTGGCCGCTGAAAACAATTTGAACAGCGCATCGGTGCTGGTCGAGAACAACCCGAGAATCACCGCCGCGATGATGGTGAAGGCAACAGTCGCGTTGAGCGGTGTCCGGAACCGCGGCGACACCCTGTGCAGAAACTGCCAGCCGGGGAAGCGCTCATCACGCGACATCGCCCAGATCAACCGCACACCGCTCATCAGGATGACCAGCCCGCAGGCGAAGATGGCGATCGCGACGAGGACGAGCAGCGCGGTGCCGACGAACGATCCGAGGATGTCGCGGATGACATCGGCAATCGGGGTACCCGACTGCGCAAGGGCGGTGGGGTCGTTCACCGCCGCGGTTACCACCAGCAGGAACAGGAAGCCCAGCACGCCTGATGCCAGCACGGCTTGCCACATCGCGCGTGGCACAACGATTTCCGGTTTCTTTGTCTCCTCTGCGAGGTTGGCCGCGGATTCGAAGCCGACGATGGTGAAGGCACCGAGCAGGAACCCGAGCATCCACGGCCCTGCCGTGGTCGCAGTGCCGAAGCTCCAGTAACCGTCGGCGGGGATGTCGCCGCGGGAGAACAGGTTGCCCACTGACAGTTTGTGGGCGGCGACGCCGACGATGAACAGCAGCACCACCAGCGAGACCATACCGACCAGTTCGGCGGTGACCGCGAAATTGTTCACCCGTTCGGTCCACTTGGTGGACAACGCCACCAGCAGCGCCTGCAGCAGCAGCACGACAGCGGTGATGAGGAATGCGGTGGCTGCGGTGCCGGTGAAATCGAACAACGCCGGCACCACCGTGGAGGCGACGGTGTAGTCCACGGCGACGACGACAATGGCCAGGAAGGTGAAGGAAATCCAGCCCGTTATCCATCCGAGGATGGGGTTGGCCAGCCGCGACACCCATTGGTAGGCGTAGCCGGTGACGGGGATGCGGGCGGCGAGCGACCCGAGCAGCAAGGCGACGGCGAGCTGGCCGACGACCACGATCGGCCAAGTCCAGATCCCCAGTGGGCCGGAACTCTTGAGCACGCTGCCATAAGTGGTGAAGATGCCGGTGGCGATGGAGACGAATGCGAAGGCCACCGCAAAGGACGCAAAGCGGCCGGTTGAGCGTTCAAGGGTTTCGGTGTAGCCGAAGGCGGCCACGGATGACGTGGCAGCCGGTGTGGAAGAATGTGTCATTGGATCGGGCTTTCTGACTGGAATTGACTGTTTCGGAAGTGGGAGTTCGGTCTCGCGGGCGGCGGTGCAACGCCGCCCGCACCCATCAGTTCGCACTATTCACGCGCAATTCGTCATGTTCAGGCGCCGGTCGCCGCCGGTCGCGCCGAGATGACCACACCTCCTGTCTCTTCGATGGCCGCTGCAACTGCCGGGGAGGTGTTCTGGTCAGTGATCAGTCCGGCCACCGCGCCCAGGGCGCACACCCGGTAGGGCGCGACCTGATCGAGCTTGGAGGAGTCGGCCAGGATGTAGCTGCGGGCGCTGTTGGCGATGATGGTGCGTCGCACATCGATCTCATCGAGGTGGAAGTCCGTCAGTCCCGCCTGCGAGTCGACGCCGCCGGATCCCAGGAGGGCAATGTCTGCGTAGACGTCGCTGAAGAACGCCTTCGTGTGGGCATTGGAGCAGGCCAGGTCGCCGCCGCGGACACGCCCGCCTGAGACAAGCACCTGGATGCCGGGCCGGTCGGCCAGTTCGACTGCGACCGGAAGCGACGGAGTCACCACCGTGCCGGAAAATCCGCGCGGGATGGCTTGGGCCACCGCGACTCCGGTGGTGCCGATGTCGATGACGATCGTCTGCCCGTTTTCGAGTAAGTCCACCGCCGCGCGTGCCAGCTGGGCTTTGGCTTGATGGCGGATAATCCGCCGCTCGCCAAACGAGGGTTCGACGACGCGCCGGTCTGCCACCGGTGCCGCGCCACCGTGCACTCGCCGGATCGCGCCGCGCTCTTCTAGCAGCGCCAAGTCTCTGCGCACGGTTTCCGCGGACACGCCCAGCCGGTGCACCAACTCGTCGGTGCTGACCGCCTGGCCGATGCTGACTGCCTCGACGATCGCCTCGTGCCGCGCCACCGGCAACATGTCAGACGACCGATTCTGTGGAATTCTGACCGTGCATGACTGTAAGTGTGGACTGTTGCGTGCGTCACGTCAACCCGAATCCCGCAATTCGGCACAAACCACGGGAGGTGGCGGCCTCGCAGATTCCTCTGGGCACCGGCCAGGCGTTCTCAGCTACGGCTTTAGCACGACCTTTCCGGTGGTCGCCCCGGCCTCCAGAAGCGGTGGGCTTCGGCGGCGTCGGCCAACGGCAGCGGGAATACCGCAGGCGTGCGCACCTGGCCCGATGCGATCCAGCCGACAAGCTTCTGTAGGGATGCGACAGCTCGGGCCGGTCGGTGCTCAAACCAGATACTGTGGTCCCAGCTCGAGGACGACACGGTCGGCGACATGCCCGCATCCCAACAGCGGCGGTTATTACGGGGGCTGCGAAACTAGAGCTGAATCTGTTGTCCGCCACCATCGGCGATACCACGTCGGCTCCGAGCGACCTTGACGTGGTCCGTCGCCCGGGCACCCCCTAGTTGAGCCGCATCACGTAAGGCAGAGTCGCGCAGTGTCGCTACCCGCTTGGTCGAGAATGCGAACTTCCGATATGCTTGCTTGCGCATGCAATATATACCTAGCTAGCGTCGAGTTTCGATTCACTGGAGAGGGTGGCACGTGACTACCTCTATCGATCCCACCGACCCCACGGACATGGCTGCGTTCAACAAGAACGTCATCGACGAATTCCGGACGAACGACGGGAAAGTTGACGGCGTGTTCGAGGAAGGCACGATGCTCCTCCTGCATCATGTGGGACTGAAGTCTGGTATCGAGCGGGTCAATCCCCTCGGGTATTTCACCGACGGAGATCGAATCTTCGTTGTTGCGAGCTTCGGTGGCTCAGATGTCAGTCCAGCGTGGTACTACAACTTGCTCGCCAATCCGCGCACCACTGTGGAAATCGGCCCTGAGACAATCGCTGTGACAGCTCGCGAGGTGACCGGAGCTGAACGCGATGAGCGCTTCGCGAAAATAGCCGAGACCATGCCCATGTTCGCCGACTATCAACGAAAGACCACCCGCGTCATCCCGGTCATCGAGCTCGTTCGGGACTGACTGGTTCGATGCGCTCGGGAGACTTTACTTTTGCTTGCCTAAGAGTCGCAGCTTGCCGCTCCACACGCGAGTTCAAGTGTCAGTGCGTGACACGGGCCGGGCAGGTGTAGACGTTCATCGACTCGCCGCGCAGGAAGGCCACGAGAGTGAGGCCGGATTCGGCGGCAAGTTCGACGGCCAGCGACGAGGGCGCCGATACCGCGGCGAGGATCGGAACACCGGCCATCACTGCCTTTTGAGCGAGTTCGAATGACACCCGCCCGCTGACCAGCAGCACTGTGCCGGTCAAGGGCAGAGCGTGATGCTCCAGCGCCCAGCCGATCACCTTATCGACGGCGTTATGGCGACCAATGTCCTCGCGCACCACCAGGAGTCGGCCGTCGGTGCGCAGCAGCGCGGCTCCGTGCAGTCCACCCGTGGATTTGAACACCTTCTGTGCGCCGCGCAGTTGGGCGGGCATAGTCGCAAGCGTCGTCGACGTGACGGTACATGGATCGTCTCGCGGAATGTACCTACTGGCTAGCCGGACCGCGTCCAGTGACGCCTTCCCGCACACCCCACATGCCGAGGTCATGTAGAAGTTCCGAGTGATGTCCACGGCTGGCAGCTCAACGCCGGCGGCCAACGTCACGTCGAGAACGTTGTACGTGTTTGATCCGTCCTCACCCACCCCGCGACAGTACCGGACACTGTGAATGTCACTTCGGGACTTGACCAGCCCCTCGGTCAACAGGAACCCTTGGGCGAGTTCAACATCCGATCCCGGGGTACGCATGGTCACGGTGATCGCCGTGCCGTTGACCCGGATCTCAAGCGGCTCTTCGACAACGACGGTCTCCGGGCGACTCACCGCCGCTCCTGCCGTGATATGGCGGGCCAGTCGCCGCGATGTCACGCGCCCCATGCCGACCTTTACCGTGCTTCCACGCGGATGACCACAGCCTTGGACACCGGGGTGTTGGACTCGGCGGCGACGTGGTCCAGCGGCACAAGCGGATTGGTCTCCGGGTAGTAGGCCGCGGCGTTGCCCACCGGGGTGGGATACGACACGATGAGGAAATCCTCGGCTCGTCGCTGCTGCACGTGCCCATGGCGATCGGCGTACTCGGAGACCAGGTCCACCCGCTGGCCCTCCGTCAATCCCATGGTGGCGACGTCGTTGGGATTGACAAAAACGACCCGGCGGCCGCCCTTAACGCCACGGTAGCGGTCGTCGAGACCATAGATGGTGGTGTTGTACTGGTCGTGGCTGCGCAGAGTCTGTAAGACCAACCGGCCCCGTGGCACCGGGACCCACTCCAGCGGCTCGACTGAGAAGTTGGCTTTGCCTGTGTGGGTGGGGAATTCGCGTGCATCCCGGGGCGGGTGCGGCAACTGGAACCCATCGGGGGCTCTCACGCGTGCATTGTAGTCGCCGCATCCGGGAACCACAGCAGCGATGGAATCACGCACCCGATCGTAGTCGCCGTTGAACCGCTCCCAGGGCACACCATGGTCCGGTCCGAGCAACGTGCGTGCGAGCTGGCACACGATGGCCACCTCGCTGCGTAGCGCTTCGCTGGGCGGTGTCAGGCTGCCACGGGAAAGGTGGACCATCGACATCGAGTCCTCGACCGAGACCACCTGCTTGACTCCAGCTTGTACGTCGCGGTCCGTGCGACCCAGCGTCGGCAGTATGAGGGCGGTCGCGCCGTGAACCATGTGGCTGCGATTGAGCTTGGTCGATATCTGTACCGTAAGAGAGCAATTCCGCACGGCGGCCTCGGTGACCGGGGTGTCGGGTGTGGCGGAGACGAAGTTGCCGCCCATGCCGACGAAAACCGATGCGCGGCCATCTCGCATGGCTCGGATGGCCTCGACGGTGTCGTAGCCGTGTTTACGCGGAGCGCTGATGCCGAAGTGCTTGTCCAGTGCGGCGAGAAACGATTCGGGCATCTTTTCCCAAATCCCCATTGTGCGATCGCCCTGGACGTTGGAATGTCCGCGAACCGGGCACACACCGGCGCCCGGCTTGCCCATCATCCCGCGCAGCAAGAGCAGGTTGGTTGCCTCGCCGATGGTCGCCACCGCATGACGTTGTTGCGTCAGTCCCATCGCCCAGCACAGCACGGTCCGGTCGGAGTCGATGAGCATCTGCGCAACGCGGTTGAGTTGGGTGAGCTCGACGCCGGTGGCGGTCACGACCGTATCGAGATCGACCGCGCGGGTTTGTCGTTCGTAGTCGGCGAATCCCGAGCAGTGCGCCTCGACGAAGGCGCGGTCGACGACCGTGCCAGCTGCCCTGTCCTCAGCCTCCAGCAGCAGTCGCCCGAGCCCCGCGAACAGCGCCATGTCGCCTCCGATGCGGATCTGGACGAACTCGTCGGCGAGCTGGACTCCGTGCCCAACGACACCGTGCACCTTCTGTGGGTCCTTGAAGCGCATCAGACCCGCCTCAGGCAACGGATTGACGGCGATGATCTTTGCGCCGTTGGCCTTCGCCGTCTCCAGCACCGAGAGCATGCGAGGGTGATTGGTGCCGGGGTTTTGTCCGGCGATCAGTATGCAGTCGGCGTGTTCGATGTCGAGTACTGTCACCGAACCCTTGCCGATCCCGATTGACTTGGACAAGGCGGCGCCCGAGGACTCGTGACACATGTTGGAGCAGTCCGGCATGTTGTTGGTGCCAAAGCTGCGCACCATCAGCTGGTACAGAAACGCCGCCTCATTGCTCGTGCGGCCCGACGTGTAGAACACCGCCTCGTCGGGGCTCTCGAGCGTGTTGAGGTGTGTTGCGATCAACCGGTATGCGTCGTCCCAGTCGATGGGCTCGTAATGGTCATGTCCTTCCCGCAGCACCATCGGGTGTGTCAGACGGCCCTGTTGGGATAGCCAGTACTCCGGTCGGGCCGCCAGCTCCGACACGGAGTGACGGGCGAAGAACTCCGGGGTGACGGTTCGCTTGGTGGCTTCCTCGGCCACCGCCTTGGCCCCGTTTTCACAGAATTCGGCGATCTTTCGCCCACCGGGCGTCTCTGGCCATGCGCAACCCGGACAGTCGAAGCCGTGGCGTTGGTTGACCCGCGCCAGCGCCGCAGTCATCCGCGTCGGACCCATCTGGACCAGCGCGCGTTCCATCGACACCCTGACCGCCTTGACACCCGCTGCTTGGTGCTCGGGACCGTTCACGCGCACCGCGTGCTCGTCGAAGGTCGCGTCGACGTCACGGGCGACAATCCGGTTCAGATGGCGTCTGGCCACGGCTGTTCCTTCGGGCTCAATGGATTACCACGGTGGGCATAGGCAAATATCGACGTGCTGCTACCCGTTTGGTCGAGAGTGCGACGTTATTATATACTTGCTTGCGCACGCAGAGGCATCTCTGACGCGGCAACTGTAGGGAGGCGCGATGGGACCCGCTCACTGGCATACCCCGGATGACCGCATCGCGGAGCGGCCCGGCGATCGAACTCATCACTACGCATCGGCAGTTGGCGATCGACGGCCTGCTACCGCGTGCAAGAAACGTGGTGGCGATGACGGTTCCACGATCGAGGTGAGGCTCTACCTAGCGCGCAGAGCGTGGCACTTCACCGTCACCCGCAAGCGTGCGACACCGGTCGACTTCCGCGGCATCGTGCAGACCGATGTCGGCCGCGATCAGATCGCGCCACCCCCGGTCCTATGAACGCACAGTACCGAAACGCGCGCAATCAGCGTCGGAGCAGAACCCTGACCTATGGCAAACCGGTCGTCGCTGGACGCAAAGCAACGCATACCGGCGCTTCGCTTAAACGCCCAGAGGACGAGGACGACGACGCCTATGTGTCGACGAGCGGCGAGTTTGATCGTGACACGAAGTACATCACGACCCGCATCACCACCGATGGCCGCGACGGGTATCGGGTCGAACACGGCCGCTATCGACTGATCGTCGCGCGAGCCTGCCCGTGGGCCAATCGCGCGATGATTGTGCGTCGGCTGCTGGGTCTGGAGGACGCGCTGTCGATCGGGTTCTGCGGCCCCACACATGACAAGCGCAGTTGGACCTTTGACCTCGACCCCGGCGGGGTGGACCCCGTGCTCAAGATCCCGCGACTGCAGGACGCGTACTTCGCGCGTATCCAGAACTATCCCAGAGGCATCACGGTGCCAGCGATCGTCGAGGTGCCGACGGGCAAGGTGGTGACCAATGACTTTGCCCAAATGACGCTGGATCTCTCCACCGAATGGGCCGCTCACCACCGCACTGGGGCACCCCAGCTGTACCCCGAGCACCTGCGCGATGAGATCAACGACGTCGCTGGGCGCATCTATGTCGACATCAACGACGGCGTCTACCGGTGCGGCTTCGCCGGGTCACAACGCGCCTACGATGTGGCACACGAGCAGCTGTTCATCGCGCTGGACTGGCTGTCCGACCGACTGGCGAATCAGCGCTATCTCGTTGGCGAGACCATCACCGAGGCCGATGTCCGGTTGTTCACGACGCTGGCCCGCTTCGACTCCGTCTACCATGGCCACTTCAAATGCAATCGACACAAGTTGTCGGAGATGCCGGTGTTGTGGGCCTATGCCCGGGATCTGTTCCAGACGCCAGGCTTCGGCGACACCATCGATTTTGTGCAGATCAAGCAGCACTATTACGTCGTGCACGCCGACATCAACCCGACCCGGATCGTGCCTAAAGGCCCCGATCTCGGCAATTGGCACACTCCGCATGACCGAGAGGCATTGGGGGGTCGTCCATTCGGAGAAGGAACGCCACCGGGGCCGGTGCCCGAAGGCGAGCGAGTCCCGGCTGGGCACGGCGCTGCCTGATGCACACCGATCGGCCGCACGGACGACTGTGCACTCGATGACCGAGCCGCCCGAAGAATCGGTTCCTCGTCTGAGCTTTGCATGGTCGAGGCAGGACGCTGCAGGCAGATGACTATCCAACTTGATATGGGGTAGTAGGCGGCTCGGGGTCGACTGGTCGATGAGAGTGGTCACCGAGTCGAGGTTCTTTCTGGCGTCGATGGCCTGCGCGGTGGAGCTCCCGCAATCGCTCGACCTGGGGGGTGCTGACCCCTGTCACAGACGAAAGCAAGCGCGCACCACTGCCGACGGACATTTAAGACGCGAGGTGCCTCGGTGCCGGCGGCGGCAACGACTGCCCCGACATCAGCGGAGTTTATGTACCTTCTGCTTCGGCCCGAGATCTTGTTGCACGCTGGGGGCCCGTCGTGCGCCGCGCAACGTTTCGGACGGCCTCTGCCGATAGGCTTGCGCGTACTGTTCGGCGAACCGACCGATGTTGTTGAAGCCCCATCGTTTAGCTACATCGGTGACCGTGGCGCCCAACTCTCGGTCGCCGGCCTGGAGTTCTTCGTGGGCGCGCCGCAGCCGCGTCTTGAGGATGTAGGCGTACGGAGTTGTCCCCAGCGCACTTTTGAAGTTCTCCTGAAGTGCCCGTGCGCTCAGTCCCGCTTGCCTTGCGACTTCATTCGGGGTCGCTGAGACAGGATGGGCTTCGATGAAATCGATCGCCTTTGCCACGGCGCCACGCCGGACAGTGCGATCCCTCGTCATAAAATGTGGCCGTTGGCTATTCGGTTGCGCAACCAGAGCGGTGAGCAGGATGTGGTCGCGTAGCCGGGCGGCCAACGCAGGTGGGATTCGCTGTCCAGGTCTGAGTTGAGCGACCGCGAGTTCGGTCACCCTTGCGCAGCCGGCGAGGCTCTTAAGGGTGCGCGGGTCGCTCACCTCACGCTTGAACTGCAGATCGTCGTCCGATTGCGGGTCCAGCGACGCCGCGAAATCCCTTAGCGCCGAGACATCAATCTTGAAGAGGAACATGGACAGGTCCGCGCTCCACTCCATCGCGAACGCCTCATCGAACGTGAGCACCGCGGCCCCTCGACCCGCCTGTGCCTCGAAACGGGTGCGGCCTTGACGAAGTTCGAGACTTCCTTCAAGGGGCAAGCAGATCGCCATGAAGTCCGTCATCGGCGAAGCTGTCACGGCCAGATGCGCACGATAGGACATGTAGTACAGCGACACTCCACCGATCGACACGCCGTTGACCGACGCGTCAAGGTCGGCGGATTTAGCCAGATGTAGGCGATGTTGATGTAGCAGGTTCGCAACGTTCTGCTCGCATTCGCGAACCGACGTCGACCGCATCAACGCCCGCTGCGACAACGGCTCTGATTCGGTGCCGACTGTCATGATTACAACTCCCTAGCGACGCGGCATCCAAGTGGCATAGGCCGCCACCCGGATGGTTGCCACGGTCCAACCCGCTCGCGATGCCTATCTTCGAAACGGGTTAATCGAATCCGCGGCGACTTCAATCCCTCACCTCGCGCCACTACACACCGCGACCGGTGTCCAGATCGCACACACGAACCCGAGGCACACGTCGCCTATTGCGGTACATGCTAACACTGCATGAGCGCGCAAGCAAATAAATACTGCATGAGCGCGCAAGCAAATATCGCCGTTTTTGCGCCCACCGAGATCGCTGCCGCCGCCCGCCTCCTCTGTCATTTTTCCAGTGTCCGACGACTGACCGACCAGACCTCAACTGATCCAGCAGCCATTCGCGACGCGTGAGGAAGCCACAGGAAGCGAGCGTTGGCGCGGTCATCCGTGCTGTCGCCAGCCCGTCACCGACGGTTATGCTTCTTCAGCCGTTGGGCAGGTCGACGGCGGGCCCCATCGAACGCGTCGCCGCCGCGGTTGTTTCCATGGTCCCGCTGGCTGTACGCATGACGCGTCCTGTCCGGCCGAAAAGCGCGTCGGCATTGCCTATTTCGCGCGTGCTGCATGTAATCAGCCACAGAGCCGTAGTCGGTACCGGGTAGTCCGGCGCTGTGATCCGTGCGAGATGAAGTTCGGGATGTGTCGGGTGGGTTGCGCTGGGACCGACCGATAGGAGGCCAGTCATGAAGGGCGGCAGGCGGCGCCCGGTCTCACCGCGGCGTGACGGCTGCGAAACCGCAGCGACACTTCGCGACACGTTGCTCGCCCCATAGTGGGCGAAGCAGTGGCCGCCGAACCCTCTCAGGGGGAGCAGCGCAACGAAGAAACACAGCTACCAGGGAAAGAACCGATCACCATGACAGTCGATAGCCGCGTCGTCTCAGATGTCGACATTTACAGCGACGAGCAGATCCTCGACCCATACCAGTCATACCGGCATCTTCGCGACCTGGGCCCAATCGTATGGATGGAGCGCCATCAAGCCTGGGTGGTCACCAGGTATGACCAGGTTCGAGCAGTTCTCAAGGACACTGAGACGTTCACATCGGTGGGCGGGGTAGCTCTTAACAAGGAATTCAATCAGGTCATTCAAGGCACAACACTGGCCAGTGATCCGCCCTTGCACGACGAACTCCGAGACATCGTGGGGTCGTCATTGACGCCTCGAGCCCTTATCGAGCGTCGGGCCGGGATCAAAGAACAAGCCGAACAGCTGGTTGCCGGTCTTGTCGCGCGTGGTTCGTTCGACGCCGTCACCGAGCTCGCTCAGGTTCTGCCGTTGAGCGTGGTCCCTGACTTCATCGGTCTTCCCAGCCATGGACGCGACCAGATGCTCAGCTGGGGGGCTGCTGTCTTCAATGCGATCGGACCACTCAACGAAAGGGCGAAGTCCGCATTTGCTGATATCAACAGTATGGGCGCCTACGCCGCTGAGCGGGTGGCCCGCCGCGACCTCGCCCCGGGCAGCCTCGGCGCAGGTGTCCTTGAGGCTGCCGACGCGGGTCGCATCCCCGAGTCGCAGTGCTCCGCATTGCTCATCGATTATCTCGCTCCGTCGCTCGACACCACTATCAGCGGAGTTGGAAATGCGATCTGGCTGTTTGGGACTCGCCCAGACCAGTGGACGATGATACGCAATGACCCTTCGCTCATTCCGAACGCGTTCAACGAAGCACTGCGAATGGAAACGCCGATCCGGGGGTTCTGTCGGCATGTAACCCATCCGACCACGTTCGAAGGAGTAGCGCTGAATGAGGGCGAGCCCGTCCTCGTTCTTTACGCTGCTGCGAACCGCGATGAGCGCAAGTGGGACAAACCCGATGACTTTGACGTGACCCGGCGCTGCGCAGACCACGTCGGCTTTGGATTCGGGGTGCACGGGTGCGCGGGCCAGGGACTCGCACGAATTGAGGCGCACGCAGTTCTTGAAGCGTTGGCCAAGCGTGTCGAGCATATCGAAATCGTCAGCAGCACAAGGGTGTTGCACAACGTTATTCGAGCGCTGTCTTCGCTACAAATCTCTGTTTCCTGAATCCTGCGGAAGGCCAAATCAACTATGAGCGCCCGCCGTATCAGGAATTGCGACCCGCCCATGCGCACCACGCCGCGCAAGGAATTCACCCCCGAGCGCGGGCGATCATGATGTCTGCCATCGTGGCGCAGCGACGGGCCGTTGCGACCGACGTCGTAGAAGTGACGTTGCGCAGCGCCGATGGTCGACCGCTATCTGCCTGGTCACCAGGCGCACACATCGACCTGGACCTAGGCCCCGGCCTCGTGCGTTCCTACTCATTGTGTGGGAAGCCAGGCGATGTAGAACACTATCGAATAGCGGTTCTGCGTGAACCCGACAGCCGCGGCGGATCCGAAGCGGTACACCAGAAGCTGCACATCGGATCGACCGTGCCGATCACAGGTCCGAGGAACAACTTCGCTCTGGACCCGGCTCCGAGTTACCTGTTCATCGCCGGGGGGATCGGCATCACACCTCTACTTCCCATGATCGAACACGCAGAAGTCGTCGGCGCTCGCTGGCGCCTGCTCTACGGGGGACGTCGGCGCCTGTCGATGGCGTATGTCGCTGAGCTGGAAGAGTTCGGCCGTAACGTCGTGATCCGACCCGAGGAACAGCACGGGCTTCTAAAGCTGGCCGATGCGATATCTGCAAACGCCACCGATGAATTGATCTACTGCTGCGGTCCCGAGCGCCTACTGCAGGCCGTAGAAGATCACTGCGCCGTGGTGGGGAGAAGCCATTCCCTGCGGGTGGAACGATTCAAGCCGAAACCAACCCAGTCCGAAACTGCCAAAAGCGAGTTTCTCATCGAGCTGGGCGGCAGCGGCGAGGTGCTCGCCGTACCCGCCGATCGCACCATTCTCGACGTGCTGCGCGACGCCGGGATCGACGTGCTGTCGTCGTGCGAAGAGGGCACGTGTGGCAGTTGCGAACAGAACGTTCTCGCCGGTGTTCCCGATCATCGCGACTCCGTCTTGACCGCCGAAGAACAGGCCAGCGGTGATCGAATGATGGTTTGTGTTTCGCGCTGTTTGTCGCCAACGCTGCACCTCGACATCGAGCCCGAGCCGGGCTCGACATACGCGAGTCCGTCATCCCGTCACCCTTGAGACCGAAGGAGTACGTATGCAAGTCGCGGTGGACTGGAAGCGGTGCGAAGGCCACGGAGTCTGTGCGGCCAACGCTCCCGACCTCTTTCAACTCGACGACAACGGAGATTTGACCGTGACCTATGACGGCCGCGACATCCCGACGGCATTCCGCGACTCCGCCGAGGCCGCCGTAGCGGGCTGCCCGGTCGAGGCGTTGCGCTTCATCGACTAGCTGGCTAATCGCTGCGGTGAGGCGAGTGGCGAGTCCATTGCACGGCCGTAAGCCCCGCGTTCGCGTACCGGCAGCTTCCAGCGCCCGAACGCCACGAGCACCACCGACTTGTTCGAGGTGCCAAGACGAGCAATACCTCACTACTACCAAGGATCTGGATGTCAAGCATTGTCTCAGGTGTCATTGCCCGATCGCAAAACAGCGCCGTCGAAATGGTCGATGTCATTGTGCCCGAACCCGCCGGGACGCGGCGACTCAGTAGCCGTGATCGGCTGCGGCGGCGTGGGAGACGCGGCGATCGCGGGCGCGCGCCTTGCCGGAGCCACGACGGTCATCGCCGTCGACCGGGATGCGTCGAAACTTTGGCTGGCGCGGGATTTCGGCGCCGACCAACACAATCAACGTCACCGACACCGATGCTGTGGAGGCGATTCGGGCGCTCACCAACGGATTTGGCGCAGACGTCGTTATCGACGCAGTTGGCAGGCCAGAGACGTGGAAACAGGCCTTCTACGCCCGCGACCTCGCCGGTACCGTTGTGCTGGTCGGTGTGCCCACGCCTGACATGCAAATCCAGATGCCGCTTATCGATTTCTTCTCCCGTGGCGGTGCATTACGGTCATCGTGGTACGGCGACTGCCTGCCCGAACGGGACTTTCCGACCATGGTCACGCTATATCTACAAGGCCTGTTGCCACTGGACAAATTCGTCTCCCAACGAATCAGCCTCAGCCAAGTCGAAGATGCTTTCAGTGCAATACATTCCGGTGACGTCCTACGTTCGGTGGTGATCATGTGAGCGCCTCGACGATGGTGGTCGAATCCGGAAGCTTTCGCGTCCAACGGGTGGTCACATCGGGCACGTTTGAACTCGACGGCGGGTCATGGGAGGTCGACAACAACATCTGGCTGATCGGCGATCAGGACGCGGTCGTGATCATCGATGCCGCGCACGACGCTCTCGCGATCGCCGATGCCGTCGGGAGCCGTGATGTGATCGCCGTGCTGTGCACACACGGACATAACGACCACATCAACGTCGCCGCAGAGTTAGCGCTAGCGCTGCACGCACCTGTACTCCTTCATCCGGCCGATGAAATGCTCTGGAACGCCGTCAATTCCGAGGTCAGGTTCTTCCCGCTCAACGAGCACCACCGCATCGGTGTCGCGGGCGCCGAGCTTCATGTGATTCACACGCCCGGCCACTCGCCCGGTTCGGTGTGTGTACACATTCCCGAAGCTGCGGCACTGTTCTCGGGTGACACGCTATTTTCGGGCGGGCCTGGGGCCACCGGCCGATCGTATTCGGACTTTCCCACCATCATCGAATCCGTTCGGGACAGCATACTCTCGCTACCGCCGCATACCGCTGTCTACACCGGGCACGGCAACTCGACGACGATAGGGGCCGAAGCCCCCTTCCTCGAGGAGTGGATCGCTCGAGGATACTGACTGGGCCGAAGACACGTACCGTGGCCGCCCTAGCTGTTGCAGGGGCCTCGCTGAATATCGTTGCCATGGTTGACGAACGCGCCGACTGCCGGGACCACATGTGGCGGACAGCGACATCCCAATTGGCGTGCGCCCGCAGGATCTCATCCCTCCAACAAGCGCGCCAAAAGCCCCACCCGCGTTCTCCATCGCCCCGACGCCATCCACAACCCCATAGCAACCAAGCAAGCAACCCCGGCGGGGGCGCGCTATTCGGCCGCAAACGGCGCGTCATGTGTACATATGCCCCGAATCGAGTGAGATTGTCTTGCGTGCGCCAGCAAGTAACGACTAATGTTCAGGTGCCTGCGGGATCCCGACGCGGTTCGCCGCGGTCCTGTTCAGCGGGCTTGCCGGTGTCGATCTGGCAGAACACGCAAGGACGGGTGCACGGCTCGACGCCGAGCGGGAAGGTGACACTGTGAAGAAGCGGTCGACCATCGATGAGCTTGACTGGGACTCGGATCCACGCGGACTCCTCCGAATGTCGGGCGTTGCGCGCGATCAGCTGCGCCGTGTCGGCGTCGCCACGCTTGGGAGGTTGCCGCGCGTAGGGCAGGCGTTCGATCGACCGAGACTTGAACCTTTGAAGACGTCGGGCATGCGGTTGTACCGCTGGAATCGGGCTCGCTTGGGTAGCTCGGGCAAGCCGGCGAACCTCGGCCAGGTCCCGTGGGATTACGTCAAGGCGAACGAGGATCGTATTCCCTTCCTGGGGCTGCGCGAGTACTGGTATCCGGGGCTGATTTCCAAGAAGTTGCGTCACAACGAGAGCGAACTGGTCACCCTGTGTGGTGAGAACCTCGTCTTTTTCCGTGACGAAACAGGACGAGCGAGGGCACTTCAGGGCGCCTGCCCGCATCGCAAGGCGCTGCTGTCTTTGGGGCAGGTCGGGGCCTTTCGACCCGGCACGATCACCTGTCGCTATCACGGGCTGACGCTGGACGGCGACGGGAAATGCGTTGCCGTGCTCGTTGATGGCCCGGATAGTCCCGCCGTGGGCAAGGTCAATGCGCGCTCCTACCCCACCGAGGAGGTCGGCGGGGTCATTTGGGTCTACATGGGTGAGCGCACGCCGCGGCCCGTGCTCGACTCGATCCCACACGCGCGAGAATTCCTTCTTGCCGACGCCGTCTGGGTCCATACCCTCAAGTTCCCTGTCAACTACCTCGGCACATTCGACAACAACACCGACCCTGCACACGCGAGCATCCTGCACCGGACATGCCCTTCGTTCATCAACCAAAGGCTCTGGGACGACGTTGGGGTGGAGGAGCTGGAATCTGGTGGCTTGCACGTCTACCTCAAGGGCCTCACCACACCAGCGAATCCAACCCAAGGGAAATTCGGAAGCGAAGTAGACGACATCGAGTGGCATCTCCCGAACTGGACGTTGGTACCTGCCGAAGCAGCGCCGTCGCCCGAGCCGTTCGTGACCTGGACCGTCCCCCAGGACATCGATACGTGCGTGAACTGGTTGTTCTTCCCCTGCAACGGCTCACTTCTGCGTCGCGCGCGGTGGAAGGCCTGGTTCGCTGCTTCGGCCGCCCCGTTTTCGCTCTGGCCTGGCAGCATCACCATGTGCGTCGTCGCCGGCGACGGTGCGATGCTGGAGTCGCAAGGAGTCATCCCCAATTGGAGCACAGACCACCTGATCGGCACCGATCGCGGCGTATCGCGTGCTCGCCGCATGCTCAAGGACGCCTACGCCCAGGAGCGCGCCGAACGCCGCGAGCGCCAAGACAGCCAGAAGCGTGCGCGAGGAGATGGCAGGCGAGCAGAATCACGCGCAGACCCCGTGCCCGAAGCGCCGGTTCTTGAGAGTGAGTAGGACTGACCGCTCATGACGTCGTGGACTGGGCAAGGGCCAGTTCAGCCTGTTAACCGGGGATCTCTGCACGGCCCTGGGTGAAGGCGGCACAAACGACGGGCGACAAGCTAGGCGTGCCGATCACAGCTCACGTGATTGGACCCGGCGACGAATACATCGACCTGCACGACGACTGAGTGCGAATACGAGAAGAGGGTGAAGCTGGCTGCGTGCCGGCCCAGGTTCTCACGTCAGTACTGACCACGATTCTCGACCAACCCTAATCGACGTCCATCGGGCATTACCCGAATTTCAATGAGCGCCTAAATAATTCATCACGCGAGAGGAAGTAATTGAATGTCGACGTCCACAACGGTCCATCTCTGTGGAAGCATTCCCCTTCCCGATGTCGCGCAGGTGTTCACGCTGGCTGCGCAGACACTGGGTGATCGTGTTTCTCGGCTTCCGGACGGAGAAATCGCCGAACGCCGCTTTTTTATTGACTGGCACATCCCCGTGGTCGGGCAGGCCCGCGAGTACCTTGAATACGAATCACCGGCGCGAGGTAAATATCCTCAGCTACCTTCATACAGATTGCGCAAGAATGCTGATCCGGACAAAATCCAATTCGGCCCGTTTGGATATGCCCAGTGGGCCAGCGAATCGTATCAGGTGTTTCGTCGCCTAAAGGATGAGGGCGTCATTCCCGCCCAGACACGTTTTCAGGTCAACCTCCCGCTCGCCCTCACCCCATGTATCGCGATCTTCGCAGACCCCGAGACCTCAGCAGCTGTGGAGCCTGCCTATGAGCGGGCGTTGTTGGCAGAGGTCGAGCAGATCGGCGCGGCGATACCGGCGCACGAATTGACTCTCCAGACCGATTTGGTGTTCGAACTCGCACACTGGGAGCGACTGTTTCCGCCCTTTCATGGCGGCGACCCAGAACAAGGTGTCATCGACCGAATGGAAAAGTTCGCTCAAGCAGTTCCGGCGCAGGCTGAATTCGGCGTCCATTTGTGCTACGGCGACTACCAGCATGAGCACTTTATGCAGCCCAAAGACCTCGGCACGGTCACCCAGATGAGCAACGCGTTTGCCCGTTTCCTATCGCATCCATTGGCCTACGTACATGTACCAGTGCCCCGCGACCGCAACGACAAAGATTATTTTGCTCCCCTCTCGCAGCTGCGGCTCGACCCGAACACCGAGTTGTACCTGGGACTGGTGCACGCCACCGATGGCGTCGAGGGAACGATGCAACGCGTGCGTGCTGCACGCTCAGTCACCGACAACTTTGGTATCGCCACTGAATGCGGCTTCGGCCGACGTCCTCCCGAAACTGTAGAGCCGTTGCTTGAACTGCACCGCACCGTCAGCGATCGAATGGGCTAGTTCGCAGCACTCTCGCGCGACCAACTCAGGGAAATCTGGTCGCAAAGTTGTACCCCCACTCAAATAGCGAGGCGCGCTTGCTTGAAACCTGACTTGGCTCACATTTCCCGGATGACGATGGCCACAGGACTCTGACCTGCGATATCTTGGTTGATTAGGCTCGGATTTGCGCACTAAATCGGGGTCGTAGGCTGCCCGGGTGGCCTATGTGCGCGCCGTGAAGACCGCCTCCGGGGCGACCGCGGTGCAGATCGTCTGGTCCACTCGGCGCGGGTCACGCTCCATCGAGCACCTGGGCTCGGCCCACGATGAGGCCGAACTGGCCGGACTGAAGGCTGCGGCCGCTGAGCGGTTGGCGGCCAACCAGGCCGTGCTTGATCTGGGTGACCGCGCCGGCGGGGTCGGAGCCGTTGCCGATCACCTCTACCCGGATGACGCATCTGTGGGACGCGCTGTGTGCGGCGTATCGGATCTTGGGATTTGAGTCAGTTACCAAGGGTGACAACGTATTTCGTGATCTGGTGCTGGCGCGGATCATCGAGCCCAGCAGCAAGATCGATGCCGAACGGGTGCTTTCGGAGGTCGGTGTCGAACCCGCGTCGTATGCCACCGTCAAGCGGCGTCTGCCGAGCTATGCCCAACCGCAGTGGCGCCAAGCCTTGGCCGCCGCCAGCGCCCGCCGGGCCGGGTTGGGTCCGGCGTCGCTGGTCCTGTTCGACGTCTCGACGCTGTACTTCGAAACCGATGCCGGTGACGGGTTCCGCGAACCCGGTTTCTCCAAGGAGCGCCGCCTCGAACCCCAGATCACTCTCGGGTTGTTGACTGATGCCGCTGGGTTCCCGCTGACGGTGCAGGCTTTCGAGGGCAACAAGGCCGAGACCGCCACCATGCTGCCGGTGATCAACGCCTTCAAGACGGCCCACCAACTCTCCGATGTCACCGTGGTCGCCGATGCGGGCATGGTCTCCGAGGCCAACCAGGTGGCCCTCAAGGCCGCCGGGCTGTCGTTCATCCTGGGCACCCGCATCCCGTTTCTGCCCGATGTGGTGCGCGAATGGCGCGACAACCACCCCGATGAAGCGATCCCCGATGGGCTGATGCTGACCCAGCCATGGGCCGGCCACCAGCGCCGAGAACACGCGCGGGATCCCAGACCGGGTGATTTACTACCAATTCCGCCATGATCGGGCCCGGCGCACGCTGCGCGGCATCGATGAGCAGATCCGCAAGGCCGAGCGTGCCGTTGACGGGCACGCCGCGGTCAAGCGCAACCGCTACGTCCAGCTGTCCGGCGCCACCAAGTCGGTCAACCGCACACTGGAGGCCAAGACCCGAGCTCTGGCCGGCTGGAAGGGCTACACCACCAACCTCACCAGCGCGTCCTCGTCGTTCGTGATCGATGCCTACCATCAGCTCTGGCATATCGAGAAGTCTTTCCGGATGTCCAAGCACGATCTGCAGGCCCGACCGATCTACCACCACCTACGTGAATCCATAGAGGCCCACCTGAGCATCGTGGTCGCCGCGATGGCCGTCAGCCACCACATCGAAACCCAAAGCGGTTGGAGCATCAAGAAATTCGTCCGCACCGCCCGCCGCTACCGCACCGTGAAAATCCAGGCAGGCGGCCAGACCCTCACTGCCGCCGACCCGCTACCCGACGACCTCCGCGCCACCCTGATCAGAATCCGCACGCACGGTTTGCACTAACTTTGAGCCAACTCGGGTGGTTTCTTCTGTCGAGGTTGTTATCGTGCGAGACATTCCTCGTCAAGGAGGCGGTGCGAGGTATGGGTCGATTAGCTGGTCTGATTATCACGCTGGGTGTCGGGGCGGCTGTGCTTTCCGGGCATGGGCTCGCGCGAGCCGAACCGTCAGATTCGTCGTCTGATTCTTTGTCGGGAACCTCGACTAACTCGCCGACCGCAGCGTCGACTAACTCCCCGTCGGGATCCTCGACATCCACCAGCACATCCACCGGCGCGCAGACAACGTCGCACGCTCCGAGCACTGCCGTGAGTCCCGGCGATTCCCATAGCAGCTCCACGCCGTCGACCGCCCCCTCCAATACTGAGCCAACGACATCGAAGGACCGGACCTCGCCGGATTCTCCTGCGACGGCGTCCCTGCTTCAGCCCGGCGGCAAATCGCATTCCGACACCAACATCGGGACGCCTTCGACGCGGAACTCGGCAATCACTTCGCCCGCTACGGCGAGCGAGTCGACGGCTGTGCCGAAAGTTGATTCCGCTGAACTCACCGCGCCGACGGCACACATGCCCAGCGTTGCAACGGCACCGCTGACGGCGACGATCAGCGATGTTTCCCTCGCAAGCGTTTCGGCGGCGGAAACTACCGTGCAGAGGACGAATTCGTCGCAGGCCCCCGCTGCGGCCGTCCCCGCCGAGCCTGCCGAGGTGATAACCGGTCTGGTGTCGAATTTGCTCGGCGGTTTGCTCCATCCCCTGGCTACTGGCAACGCGCCCGCAACGCCTCCCGGCGCGCCGGCCGTGTGGTCGCTGTTGGCGTTCGCGCGACGCGAGTTCGAGACTGCACAGACCCCGGCATCGGTGGCAGATGTTCCAGCTGCCGTGCAGACGACGACCCAGACATCGGTTACCAACACCCCAGTCGCAGGACTTCAGGCGCAGGCGGTCAAGAATTCGCTGACCTACACACCGCCACCGACGATCATCGACCAGTTGACGGTCGCGGCCCTGCGCCTGGTGCGCGACATCACCGGCTTCTTCGGGATCCCCTACGTCGCCGTCCTCTCGCAGCTGATCACCAGCGAAGATCCTCCGTTCTTCCTGACACTGGGATTGAACGCACGTCAGACCGAGTTCGAGGTCTCGCCGGGAAACGCCTGGAAGGTGTGGGAATTCGAACCGCCCAATCCGACCGGCGCCACCGTGATCGCGATCCACGGTGGCGGGGCGATCTACCAACCGAATGTGTTGCACTGGATCGACTACACCCAGATGGCACGTGACACCGGGGCGACGGTGCTCGTGCCGTTGTACCCGCTGGCGACGACCGAGGCGGGTTCCTTGCTCAACGTCACGCCCGGGATGGCGGATTACATCTCGCATGTGATCGACGATCGCGGTGCCCAGAATGTCCACGTCTACGCCGACTCGGAGGGAGCCACCTACGCGTTTGCCGCGGTCCGGGACCTGATCCTGGCCGGTGAAGACGTGCCAGCGAGCATGGTCCTGTTGTCTGGCCAAGCCGACTATTCGACAGAGAATACCGGCGCGGGCATCGACGACCCGTTCTTCAACAAGGTCACCGTCGATTACTTTTCTCGCTTCCACACCTTTGACGGCATCGTCAATGGGGATCCGAGGATAAGCCCGTTGCGCATGGAGACCGCGGTCCTGCAGGCAATGCCACCGACCACGATGTATGTCGGGACAGAGGAGATTTTGCTGCCCGCCAACCTGCAGCTCTATCAGCGCGCGGTGGACATCGGGGCGCCGATCTCGCTGGTGGTGGGCCGGGGGCAGTATCACGACTGGGCTCTCGCGGGCCTGCCCGTCAACTCCGCCGCGCCGCTGGTGCGCCGCGACATCTATCGTGAGCTCGGCCTACTGCCGACGCCGTCAATGCCATCAATGTAGGGCGTGTCGGCCAACGGCAACTGCAACCGGTTCACAGAGCACTGCGGAGGTGGCCAGCCCGCTGGCTCTCTCTAGAACGAGTCGTGACTATCTATTTCCCTAGTCGAGCTATTCCCCTTGTCGAGCAGCAAGAGTGCGGTCCGCCGCCATCGAAGCGGATGACCGTGTCCCGTGCCGCCCGGGCGTGAAAGGCGGTTGGAGCATCAAGAAATTCGTCCGCACCGCCCGCCGCTACCGCACCGTGAAAATCCAGGCAGGCAACCAGACCCTCACCGCCGCCCTGATCAGAGTCCGTACGGACGGTGTGCACTAATTTGAGCCAACTCGGGACTGAATGCGGCTTCGGCCGACGTCCTCCCGAAACTGTAGAGCCGTTGCTTGAACTGCACCGCACCGTCAGCGATCGAATGGGCTAGTTCGCAGCACTCTCGCGCGACCAACTCAGGGAAATCTGGTCGCAAAGTTGTACCCCCACTCAAATAGCGAGGCGCGCTTGCTTGAAAG
>NZ_QJJU01000039.1:0-8425 GCF_003201655.1 Mycolicibacterium moriokaense | reverse complement strand
AATGGGCTAGTTCGCAGCACTCTCGCGCGACCAACTCAGGGAAATCTGGTCGCAAAGTTGTACCCCCACTCAAATAGCGAGGCGCGCTTGCTTGAAAGCCATCAATGATTCCACGGTCCATCTCGTCGGTAGCGTCCCACTCGATAAGAGCGCCGATGACTTCGACATGTGCGCACGCGAAATCGCGCATTTGGTCGCGGCATTGCCCGATGGAGAACCCAACGACCGCAAGCTCTGGGTCATCTATCAGGCGCTGCACGTGTTTTACTGTCATCCGCAGCTTGACACCGTGCGGCGCCCCGCCCCAATTGACGGCCGTCACAACATGATTCACGAATACCCGCCGCGAGGCTCGCCCGTGGAATGAACAGCCCCGCTCAGCGGGCCTAGACAGGGGCGCAGCGGTTGCTGCGCTGAATTAGCGCGACAGCGTCATCGTCCGGGAAAGGTCCATGGCGAACCGCGTGGTTCAGAAGGGCGCCGACCACCAGATCGGCATCGACCACGTAAGCCTGGTCGGAACTCCCTCGATGCTAGACGAGGCAGCGTGGCCATTCACCGCTGCAAGGCTCCGCTTAATCACGATCCCACTGTCGTACATAAGCACGCCCATAGTCGTTGCCATGCGGGGTGCGCATAACGGTGTGGATGTGGAACGGCTTTGGCGTGTCATAGTCAAGAACAACACCACAGTGGTGGTCCAGCTCCGCGATGATCACCGGTGACTGGACGCGGTAATAGAAGACATCGCCCGGTTGATGGCCTCCGATCCAGCAAAACCACGTCTGATCGAGATGTTTCCGGACCTCGCGCAGCCGTGCCGAGCGGGGCCCTGCAGGCAGCAGTATGACAAACTCCTCCACGATCGCCATCAGCAATTCCTGTGCGGGCGTCGGCATGTCGACGGCCCGAATCCCCTCGAACGGAATTACCCGGTTGTCTTGAAAGGCGCCGGCCAGGTGGCGCTCGTCGCCGGGATGAACACGCCCGGGCGGCATCGTCGGATCCACCATCTGCTCATATACAGTGGCCTCGCGCCGCTGTGTTTCCGAAAGGGCCGCCATCAGCGCGATCCCCAATTCGATTCTGCCGGTGAAGGCACGAACACCCTCGTGGGGTCCAGCGTCGATCTCATTGGGCTCGGCCCCGAGGAAGGCCGGAGTAAGCACCATACGCCGTTGGACAACAAGACAATTCAGCGCACAGTGGTGCCCGTAAAGTTGCCAGCCCCATGGTGCGCTCAGGTCCGGTTGGCCGTACAGCGCGATGTTGTAGCTGAATTCGTTGAAAATGCTCTGCAGCCCAACTACCTCGCCGAGAAAGCCGTTGATTAACATCATGTTGTGCGCCAGCTCGTAACCCTCCGGGCTGAGTGAGGCCGCCACCAAGGCCAACGCCTTCTGCTGCACCTGCTGCGGCTGGAATTCCAGGCGCACACCAGTGTCGAATTGGATGAATTCTGGATTAGCCCACGTTTGCCATTCGACCGCGTCAACCGGATAGCTGATCCGCGCTCGCGCCTCTTCATCCAGACACGACAGCAGGTCATCTGCGGCGGCCACCATTGCTGCGACGGGAGCCCCCTCACCTGGGCGGGCCGGATCCAAACGGTGGACGTCAGTGCGCAGGGTTCCCTGCTCGGTGACGCCACGGAATTCGTTGCGATACAACGGCGTCCAACCTGCAATCAGGTCGCCGGTGAACGTGCCCCTTTGACGCGCCGCTTTGCTATATGTATACGGGTCCATCCCCCTCACCGTGGCCAGCCGGGGGTGCTCGTGCGGGCGCAGGTACTTGCGGAAAGCGCCGCTTGACATTTCAAACCTCCCGGTCGCCATGGTTGTGCCGAGCGACCAACTTGCGAACTCGGGACTCGTTACCGGCGGCAATCGAGTCGACGAGGTCGACGTGGATGCGGTGTCGTTCAGCGCGGTAACCGGCGACCGCACGTTCGTCATCGAAGCGTGTTGACGTGGCCCGCAACGGTCCTAGGGTGCTGAGGTAGACCGCCCGCGCCAGAGCGTTCGGACCGATCGCGGCAATTCGCTCGTGCAGCGCCCAGTTCGCACGAACGAATGCGTCCCAGTTGGGCGCCGATCCCATGCGGTCGAGATGCACCCGCAGATCCGCGATGTCCGCGTCGGTGTGAAACCGGGCGGCGGCGACATCGATCAGGACCTCGAGGTGGTCCCGCAGTTCGATGGCGTCGGCCACCGCAGCAGGCTCCGGGGCAGCCAGCAATGTGTGGCGCAACCGGACGATCGGCAAGCGGTCGGCAACGAAGAGTCCTCCGCCACGCCCAGGCCGGACCTCCAGCACGCCGCGATCGCGGAGCAATCGCACCGCCTCACTGACCGTCGAGTAGGCGAACCCCGTCTCCGCGCGCAAGGATTCGAATGTACCGACCGAATCGCCAGTCTGGAGGTCTTGCTCGCGGATCCGCGCGTCCAGTCCGGCAGCCAACTGTTCGGCCCGAGTCCGCGGCGGAGGTACTGCCAGGTCGGGTGTCCGGGCCGAAACCGTGGTTCCGGGAGGGCGACCGGAACCTTGCCGTCGTGCGGCTTCGTGCGGCATACCGCGACACTACTATAACCCTTCGAAAGGTTATAGCGTTTAGGCGAAGGTAGGAACCGCGGTGTGAACGCGCATCACGTTTGCTCGCGAGTATCCAGTTAGCGCACGATCATTGGCCATATTGCGCGGTCCTGGGCTCCCGTGGCGCCCCACCGGGTTGACTTGATGCAGTGTTGCTCATACCCAGTTTCGACGACGGCCCGACGTGTCTCCGAACGTAGTTAACGGCACTGTCAGTGCGGGCACGTGGCATGCAGAGTATGGATCCCGACCGTGATGCTGAGCTCTATCATCAGGCCACGACATGGCCGGGTGCCCGGCGTGCGCACGGTTGGGTCGGGCGACAAGCTGGGCGTGCCCATCGGCGACGCCAATCCCGTTCGGCGTTGTATTTCAGCCGGTTTCAAGCAGCAACCGAGGAAGCATCACCTACTTGCAGTGATTGAGGATGCGTCCGCACATGGCGCCTGACGTGCGGTCAAAGCCGGCCGGCGTCGGCAAACTCCGTGTGCCCGCCAACTATCCGACTGCTACCCGAACCTGACATGCCCACCGAGGGCCCTGCGAAAGGCGAGTGCGAAATGGACCCGAACGGCCGAAATAGATCAGTGCCCGCCTACCGACGCAATGCCGCCGGCGGGCGCGCGGATGAGTCCGCGCGCAAGCAACGACGTGTCGATGAGCGCGAAGAGGAGTCCAGCGCCTGGATAAACTATTGGCAGCTGTTGGGATGGACGGGACGCGGGCGCGGCGGCGGCTGGTATTTGCGGGGCGCGCAGCCACGGCGAGGCGAATAGCCGATCGATGCGCGGAGAGTGCGACCAGCATTATACTTGCTTGTGCACGCAGAGGTATCCCCGACGCGGCAACTGTAGGGAGGCGCGATGGAACCCGCTCACTGGCAGACCCCGGATGACCGCATCGCGGAGCGGCCCGGCGATCGAACTCATCACTGCGCATCGGCAGTTGTCGATCGATGGCCTGCTACTGCGCGCAGGAGGCAAGGTGGCGATGACGGTTCTACGATCGACGTAGGGCTTTACCTACCGCGCATCTCATGAACGCACCATACGGAAGCGCGCGCCATCAGCGGCGGAGCGGACCTATGCCTTTGGCAAATCAGTCGTCGCCGGGCCGAGTGCAAAGCGGTGCATCGTTCGAACGTCTAAATGACGAAAACGACACCTATGTGTCCGCCGGCGGCGAGTTTGACCGTGACACCGAATACATCACCACCCGTATCACGGCCGATGGCCGTGACGGGTATCGGGTCGAACCCGGGCAATATCGGCTAATCGTCGCGCGGGCCTGCCCGTGGGCCAATCGGGCGATGATTGTGCGTCGGCTGCTGGGTCTGGAGGACGTGCTGTCGATCGGGCTCTGCGGTCCCACCCATGACAAGCGCAGTTGGACCTTTGACCTCGACCCCGGCGCGGTGGACCCCGTATTGAAGATCGCGCGGCTGCAGGACGCCTACTTCGCACGTATTCCGAACTATCCCAAGGGCATCACGGTGCCAGCGATCGTCGAGATACCCACGGGCAAGGTGGTCACCAACGACTTCGCCCAGATGACGCTGGATCTGTCGACCGAATGGACGGCCTACCACCGCGACGGGGCGCCGCAGCTGTACCCCGAGCATCTGCGCGATGAGATCGACGACGTCGCCGGGCGCATCTACGTCGACATCAACAACGGCGTCTACCGGTGCGGCTTCGCCGGATCCCAACAGGCCTACGTGGCGGCCTACGACCGGCTGTTCACCGCCCTGGACTGGCTCTCGGACCGACTAGCGAATCAGCGGTACCTGGTCGGCGACACCATCACCGAGGCCGACGTGCGGTTGTTCCCCACGCTGGCCCGCTTCGACGCCGTCTACCACGGCCACTTCAAATGCAACCGACACAAGCTGACCGAGATGCCAGTCCTGTGGGCCTACGCCCGGGACCTGTTCCAGACACCAGGTTTCGGCGACACCATCGATTTCGAGCAGACCAAGCAGACCTATCACATTGTGCACACCGACATCAATCCCACCCGGATCGTGCCCAAAGGCCCCGATCTCGACAATTGGCACACTCCGCATGGCCGAGAGACGTTGGGGGGTCGTCCATTCGGAGAAGGAAACCCACCGGGGCCGACACCGGTAGGCGAGCGCGTCCAGGCTGGGTACGGCGCCATCTGATGCACACCGATCGGCCGCACGGACGACTGTGCACTCGATGACCGAGCCGCCCGAAGAATCGGTTCCTCGTCTGAGCTTTTCATGGTCGAGACAGGACGCTGCAGGCACATGACTGTCCAACTTGATATGGGGTTGCACACCTTTGGCGACGTCACCGCCGGTGTCGATGGCACGCTGCTTCCGCACGCCGTCGTGATCAGAAATCTCATCGACCAGGCGGTGCTGGCCGACGAACTGGGTGTCGACTTCATCGGAGTCGGCGAGCATCATCGCGGGGATTTCGCCGTGTCTGCACCCGAAATCGTGCTGGCGGCGATCGCATCGCGCACCCAACGAATCCGGCTCGGTTCGGCTACCACCGTCTTGAGCACGGACGATCCCATTCGCGTCTTCGAACGCTTCGCCACACTCGACGCAGCCTCGAATGGACGTGCCGAGGCCATCCTCGGCCGAGGCTCGTTCACCGAATCCTTTCGCCTTTTCGGCTTCCCGCTCGACCAGTATGAAGAGCTGTTCGACGAGAAGCTCGATCTGTTCGCCGCACTGTTGAAGCAGCAGCCCATCACCTGGCAAGGTCAATTGCGCCCTCCGTTGATCAACCAAGAAGTCTTCCCGCCGGTCGAACACGGCCCACTCAAGACATGGATCGGGGTCGGTGGTAGCGCGGAATCCGTAGTCCGCGCCGCCCGCTATGACCTCCCGCTGATGCTTGCCATCATCGGCGGCGATCCGAAACGGTTCCTGCCCTACATCGATCTGCATTTGCGCGCCTACCAAACACTGGACAAGCCGCCCCAACCCGTCGGCATGCATTCACCCGGATACGTCGCGGCAACAGACGAACAGGCGCGCGAGGAGTTCTGGCCCGCCTACAAGGTCATGCGCGATCGCGTCGGAAGAGACCGCGGCTGGCCGCCGATGCAGCGCGCGGAGTTTGATCGCGAGACCGCTCATGGCTCTTTGTACGTCGGCTCACCCCAGACCGTCGCACGACGGATCGCCGAGACCGTAACGGCTCTCGGTGTGACACGGTTCGACATGAAATACAGTGCCGGCCCGCTGTCACACCAAAACATGACGCGCTGCATCGAGCTTTACGGCACCGAAGTCATTCCGCTGGTCCGCGAAATGATCAACCACGACAGCGACGTGACTGGTTCAACCCGAACCTCAGCCTTGTAACAGTTGACAAGAGGTTAAGTCACTACTGTCCGTACAGGCTGACGACGTGCAAGCGGATCACCAATCGGTTTTCTTCCACCATCGCGGCCCGATACTCATCCCAATCGGAGTGCTCGCCGCTGATGGCGCGGTACACCTCGACGAGTTCGTCGACGACCGCGTCGTCGACGGTCTGCGCGACCGGACTGAGCTCAGCCGTCGTGTCAGCAACACTAAACTTCCAAAAGTCCGAACCCGCCACGTAATACGCGGCTCGGGGGTCGCGTTTGAGATTGTGCGTCTTGGCCCGATCCGCTGTGGTTGAGATGCGGAACACCCTGGTCGCCGGGTCGAAAGTGTGCACAACGTTTGACAACTGCGGACGGGCGTCGCGCCGAATAGTGGCCAGCACACCTCGATGGCCGGCAGCGAATGAGGCGAGCAAGGCATCTTCTTCAGCCATGGGTGGTTCCCCTCACGCCGCTCTCCGGAGGCCTCGCCGACGGCCACGCTGCGTACGCGCAGCCGGTCCCAATAGTCCTCATCGTCACATCTCCTCTCCAGCGTTGGGGAACGCCTTCTTTACTAAGTGAGGGTCCAACCGCGGTCAACATTGAGGCTGTGGCCAGAAATCCCACGGTTGGACAGGAGGAACTGGGTTGCCTGAACCACGTCGGCAACAGTCGCAAGCTCGCCGCCCGGCGTACGGGACGCGAACTTCTCGATGGCCGCAGATTTCTCGGACCAAAAATCGCTATCTCCAATAACGCCTGGGTGCAACGCATTAACGCGGATAGGTGCAAGCTCCAGCGCAAGCGTGTTGACCAGTCCCACGACACCGGCGTTAATCGTTGACACCGTGGTAGACCCTGGGTAGGGAAGGTCTTTTGCGCGCCCGCCGAAAAGAACGATGCCCGTGTCGACGGAGGCATCGAGTCGATCCAGCAGGGTGTGGACCGTCTCGGTGTAGCCGACGAGTTTGAGAATCGTCAATCGCGTCGCCCGTGCGATGTCATACTCACGCACCGAGCTCTGATCCCGCTCAATCGCGCCAAGTACCAGCCCACCGAGGTTGTCAACCCCAGCGAGCGCCGGGGCAATAGCCTCGGGCTTGGCGAGATCGAGCGCAAGGCCCTGGGCCCGATCGCCTATCGACGCAGCCACTTGCTCGGCGCGGGCACCATCACGTCCGGTGAGGATGACCCGATCCCCCTTTTCAACGAGATCCCTCGCGAGCGCTGCGCCAATCCCCGAGGTCCCACCGACTACTAGGATCGTTTTGCTCATGTGCGCTCCTCAAATAGATTGCATGTGTTGCAGGTTCAGGGATCGCGCCCGCTCAACCGGCCGGTGTCAGCCTGGTGGCGAGGTACTCCCAGTCGCGTGCGAAGCGGTAGGCGTGACGGGCCGGCATCTGGGGCGACTGTGTCTCTAGCCAGCGCACGGGAGCGCCGGTGGCAGCGAACGAGTGCAGACAGCCGACACCGGCCCACGCAAAATCGCCGGGTGCCAGCCGAAAGGGCTGACCGTCAAAAGTCGCATCGACTTCGCCCTCAAGGATGAGGTAACACTCTTCAAAAGGATGGTCGTGCGGACCGGCCATACCCTCGGGTTCGTACTGCACCATGAACATCGTGGACGCGACGGCGCCCAGGTCGGAATCCACCATCATCTTGAGTGAAATACCGCTGTAGACCAGTAGTGCTGTGCGCATGCTCGCAGACCGCGCAAGCAGGATCTGCGACTGCTTGGAAGGATCCATGTGCTCCGATGTGATGGATCCGAACGATCGAGTCCTGGGATCCCGGGGGTCGATCCGGCAGGGCTCCACCTCAGACAGTTTGGGGACACTGTATGTGTCGCAGGCGAATTTGATACGGGGAGGCGGGCTGTACAGGTCAGCCCAGATCGCGGTCCCCTCCCCTGCCGAACGCCACGAGTGTGGCACTCCGACCGGGATCACACCGTAATCACCTGCGGTCAGGCGCACCGCCGCTTCCGGGGTCTCCACTAGAACTTCGCCGTCCATCACGTAGAACGTCTCCTCGAACGAATGGACGTGCGCTGGTATCGCTCCGCCGGTATCCAGGCGCGAAATTCCGAAATCCGAATGGACCGAACCCGTCTCGTAGCCAATCCCACTAAACCGGCTATACCCAGTAGAAGTGGGTGCAAGCGATCCCGGATGCTCATAGATCGCCGACGCGCCCCGCCGAACAGCGAAGCCCATAGTCCACCCTCCTCGGAGCCTGCTCCAGCGCCTGCTCCGGCATCGACGTTCGCCCCGTCAGTCGGGCGGCTTCTTGTCAGATCACACGATCAATCATAATTGCTTGCGCACGCAGATACTAGGGTCTGCGGATAAACACGTGACGGTGGGCGCGCTAGAATCGACACGGTGACGGTCGCGCCGGAAGGTCGAAAGCTGCTGCGTCTCGAGGTTCGCAATGCCGAGACGCCGATCGAGCGCAAGCCGCCGTGGATCAAGACGCGCGCCAAGATGGG
>NZ_QJJU01000038.1 GCF_003201655.1 Mycolicibacterium moriokaense | reverse complement strand
GAACAACTCGGCCATCACCGCGGTCTTGCGCGCACACGCCGCGTTCTCCGTCCGCGCCCAGCCCACGGCAGCATCGACCAACGCCGCGTCATCCAACGCAGTCAGACCGCCAATCTCCGGCAACGAACCATCGAACATATGAGCGAAACTACGTACTGCCCCCGACCAAGACACCCTCGACCACCCACCTGGACCCCAACCTGTGGATGAAATACCAACTGTGGATAAGTTGCTCTCGGTGAGCCAAAGGGTTGCCGGATCCCGATAAGCACTGTTCGGTGTACCGACGGGACAGGAAGGACAGACAGTGACCGAGCGACGCGACAACGTGCTGCTCGTCCACTGGCATGACCTCGGCCGCTACCTCGGCGCGTACGGCCACACGGACGTCTCCAGCCCTCGGCTGGATCAGCTCGCCGCCGAAGGCATCCTGTTCACCCATGCGCACGCCACAGCCCCGCTGTGCTCGCCGTCGCGCGGCTCCCTGTTCACCGGCCGCTATCCGCAGAACAACGGCCTGGTTGGCCTCGCGCATCACGGCTGGGAGTACCGCGCAGGCGTCCAAACACTGCCCCACATATTGTCCGAATCAGGTTGGTACACAGCGCTATTCGGAATGCAGCATGAGACGTCATACCCCTCGAGGCTCGGCTTCAAAGAATTCGACGTGTCGAACTCCTACTGCGAATACGTCGTCGAACACGCCACCCAGTGGCTCGCCGCCGCTGGCGAGCAGCCGTTCCTGCTCACCGCGGGTTTCTTCGAGACGCACCGGCCCTATCCGCGCGACCGCTACGAGCCCGCCGAGGCCGATGACGTTGCGGTGCCCGACTACCTGCCCGACACCGCCGACGTTCGGCAGGACCTTGCCGAGTTCTACGGGTCGATCTCGGTAGCCGACGCCGCGGTCGGGCGACTGCTCGACACGCTGGAACAATCGGGCCTCGACCAATCGACATGGGTGGTCTTCATGACTGACCACGGCCCTGCGCTTCCGCGGGCCAAGTCGACGCTGTACGACGCGGGCACCGGAATCGCGATGATCGTGCGGCCGCCGCGCAACGCGCGGATCGAGCCTCTGGTGTACGACGAACTGTTCAGCGGTGTCGACCTGCTGCCGACGCTCCTCGAACTGCTCGGCCTCGAGATTCCCGGTGACGTCGACGGCATATCGCATGCGCGCAATCTGCGAACTTCACCCAAAGAGCCGGTGCGCACCGAGGTCTACACCACAAAGACGTATCACGACTCGTTCGATCCGATCCGCGCCATCCGGACGAAGGAGTACAGCTATATCGAGAACTACGCGTCGCGGCCGCTACTCGACCTGCCGTGGGATATCGCCGAAAGCGCACCTGGCCGCGCAATGGCGCCACTGCTGCACGACCAGCGACCAGCGCGCGAACTGTACGACCTCGTCGAGGATCCGACGGAGTCGCACAACCTTCTTGGGCCCGACGTCACCGACAAGGCCGAGGCGATCGCCGATGACCTCGCGCTACTCCTGAACGACTGGCGCCAGAAGACCAACGACGTCATTCCGTCCGAATTCGCCGGCACTCGAATTGCGGAGCGCTACACCGAAACTTATCTACAGGTTCACGGTCCCCATCTCACCAGCCGCGAGGCGATCGCCGCGGAGCGCGGCATCGAAAACGACCACAGTCCCGGGTAATAGTTTTACTCACGGTGATCGTAATAACTACCTCTGCCAGGCCATTTGGTTGCGATTAGGCTACGCGCATGTCAGCCCACACGGCATACCTTGTGCTTGCATCGCAGCGCAGTGGCAGCACGCTGCTTGTCGAATCATTGCGAGCCACCGGTGTGGCAGGCGAACCCGGCGAGTTCTTCCAATACCTGCCTACGACAAGCCAATCGCCGCAGCCGAGGCAGTGGTTCGACGGCGTGGAAGACGAGTCGATTCTCCGACTGCTCGATCCGCTCGACGAGGGCAAGCCGGACCTTGCGCCGCCCGAGATCTGGCGTGACTACACCCGCACCGTAGGCCGCACCCCCAATGGCATCTGGGGCGGCAAGCTGATGTGGAACCAAACGCCGCTGCTCCTGCAGCGCGCCGCAGGCCTGCCCGACCGTTCCGGTGACGGATTACTCTCCGCGATCCGCGACGTCATCGGCAGCGATCCGGTTCTCGTGCACGTCTACCGGCCCGACGTGGTCTCCCAAGCAGTTTCGTTCTGGCGCGCGGTGCAGACCCGCGTCTGGCGCGGAAGACCAGATCCGACGCGCGACTCCCGCGCTGAGTATCATTCCGCGGCAATCGCACACGTCGTCACGCTGATGCGCGAACAGGAAAAGAGTTGGCGAGCCTGGTTCGACGAGGAGAACATCGAGCCGATCGAAATCTCGTACCCCGTGCTCTGGCGCAACCTCACCACGTACGTCGCCACCATCCTCGAGGCGCTGGGACAGGACCCGCGGCTTGCACCGCCCCCTGTGCTGGAACGCCAGGCCGATCAACGCTCCGACGAATGGGTAGACCGCTATCGGGAAGACGCCGAAAGGGAGGGGCTACCCACCTGATTCCACGCGAGCCACCACGAAGATGCGACGGAACGGGAACAGCGTCTTGCCGTCTGCGCGCACCGGATAGGCCGCGTCGAGCATCGGGATCAGGTCTTGCCGAAACCGCTCCCACTGTTCGTCGTTCAGCCGGCTCCTCACCGGCCGCAGCGCAGTGCCGGTAATCCACTCCAGCACCGGGTTTTCGCCGCTGAGTTCGTGGATATACGTGGTCTCCCACGCGTCGACGGCGCAGCCGGCGTCACCGAGAAGCTCGGCATATCCCGAAGGTGAGTCGACCTGACCCTCACGAAACGGGAAGTCCCGCAACGGCTCCGACCATTCATCCCGGCGGGCCAGCTCACGGACGGCCCGATGCGACGGTGCGTCGAAGTTTCCAGGCACCTGCATGGCAATCCACGATCCGGCGGCGAGCTGTCCAGCCCACCGCACAAGTAGCTCGGCGTGTTCGGGCACCCACTGCAGCGTGGCATTGGTCACCACGACATCGGTGTCGGGTTGCGGTGTCCACGTGCGCACGTCGCCGACATGAGCATCGACACCGCGTTCGCGGGCCGCGTCCACCATCTCCTGTGAGCTGTCCCATGCCTCGACGACGGCGTCCGGCCAGCGCTCCCCCAGGGTGACCGTGAGATTGCCGGGGCCGCAGCCGAGGTCGGCCACCCGGCGCGGCGCCTCAGCCCCGACCCGCGACAGCAGATCGAAAAACGGGCGACCGCGATGGTCGGCGAAGGCCAGATAGACGTCGGGATTCCACATAGCGCCAGTTTCGCATCCACGAAATTCACAGCGTGTTCGCAGCTGTGGCACAAGCCTGCGCCTGGTAAAGACCGGCACCGTATGCAGTCGTGACTGCCCTCGACGACAGACCAGTCGCCACAGAGACGGCAGTTCGCACCGCTGGGTGGCCGCGGTGGACCCTTGCAGGACTTCTTGCGGCGACGGCCGTTATGTACCTGTGGAACCTGTCGGCCAGCGGCTACGGCAATACCTTCTACGCGGCGGCCGCGCAGGCAGGCGCGCAGAGCTGGTCGGCCTGGTTCTTCGGATCGCTCGACGCGCAGAACTTCATCACGGTCGACAAGCCTCCCGCGTCGCTGTGGGTGACCGGATTGTCGGTGCGCCTGTTCGGCATGAACAGTTGGTCCGTCATGGCGCCGCAGGCGCTGATGGGCGTGGCCGCCGTCGCTGTGCTTTATGCCGCAGTGCGTCGCGCCTTCGCCGACCCCAACCACGGTGCGGCCGCGGGACTGCTGGCCGGTGCGGTTCTGGCAGGCACGCCGGCGGCGGCGTTGATGTTCCGCTTCAACAACCCCGACGCGCTACTGGTGCTGTTGCTGACGGTCGCCGCCTACTGCCTGATGCGAGCAACGCCTTCCGCTTCGTGGCAGTGGCTGCTACTCGTCGGCGTCGCAATGGGTTTCGCGTTTCTCACCAAGATGATGCAGGGCTTCCTTGTGCTGCCCGGCTTCGGTCTTGCGTATCTGCTTTGCGCGCCGACGTCGTGGCCCAAACGTGCGCTTCACCTGCTCGGTGCGGTGGGAGCGCTTATTGCCGCGGCAGGCTGGTGGGTGCTCGCGGTGCAACTGACCCCGGTGAGCGCGCGCCCGTATATCGGCGGGTCGACGGACAACACGGTGCTCGATCTGGCGTTGGGCTACAACGGGATCAATCGCCTCCTCGGCCATCATCGCGAGACAAACTCGCTGGGCGGCAACTGGGGCGGCTCGACCGTACCCATGTTCGGCGCGCATTCAGGGCTGCACCGGTTGTTCACCGGCGAGATGGCCAACGAAATATCCTGGCTGATCGTCGTGGCGTTGTTCGTCATCGCATTCGGGATCTATCTGGCCGCGCGTCGCGCGCTGAGCCGCGGCGAGTTGTGCGCGTTGCTGATGTGGGGCACATGGCTGGTCCTTACCGGTGTGGTGTTCAGCTTCATGGGCGGAATGGTCCACCCGTATTACACAGTCGCCCTGGCTCCTGCGCTTGCTGGCCTGGTGGGCATCGGTGCGGTGTGGGCGTGGCGGCGGAGGTCCAGCTGGGACGGCCGCTGCGCACTCGCGGCGATGATCGTGTTGGCCGCGGGCCCGTCTGCTCTCTTGTTGCACCGCAACGCCTTTGGCTCAGTATGGCTACCGTGGATGGTCGCCGGATTGGCCGCCGTCAGCGCCGCGGCTATGTTGTGGCCGCGCCCACCGGTAGTCGCGCTGGTCGCCGCGTGCGTGGCCGGGCTGGCCAGCACCGCCGCGGTTTCCGTCGCGACCGCCGCGACGCCGCACCACGGGACAACGCCGACAGCGTTCCGGTCGTCGAAGGTGTCCGGTGTCTGGACGAACGACGAAGCAACCAACTCCGATCTGGCAGGTCTGCTGGCTGCGACCCACACTCGGTGGTCGGCGGCGACGAACGGTTCACAGTCGGCAGCGGAACTCGAAATCGCCTCCGGTACATCGGTGATGGCCGTCGGCGGCTGGAGCGGCGACCCGGTGCCGACGCTGCAGCAGTTCATCGACGACATAGACGCGGACAAAATCTCGTACTACGTCGCGGCAGGGCGCGGGCCGACGGCGGCCACCCATGGTGACGTCATCCGCAGCACCCTGCATACCGTGTCGCACACGCGCGAGATCGCCGACTGGGTCGCTGCGAACTATCCCGGCACGGTGATCGGCGGATCGACGGTCTACCGCCTGTCCTGACGGTTACCATGCGGATGTGCCGAGTTTGCGGGACTCCGACGCAGCTCCCGTCGATCCGCCGATCCCATTTCCCGATGTTGCTGGTGACGATGCCAGCGTGCGTGGACTGCCCCGTCGCGCCGACCTGACGCTTCGCCAGCGGTTGATCATCGATTCATCTGCCGTCGCCGACATCGCACTGCGCACCGCCATCGCCTCCCTGCTAATCGCCACCATGGTGCCTGCGTTGGTCGGGTCTGCGCTTCGCCGGTCCGAATCACGCGCCGAACGCGACCACCTGCGCTTCTACGCGGAGTTGGCCGAGGCGCACGACCCGACCCTGTCCTTTCCGGCGCCGACTGAAGTCCCGCGGGTTTCGTCGCGGCCTGCCAATCCCGTCGCGGAGTGGATGGCCAAGGGCCGCGTCCACAACATCCGGTTCAACAGCAGCTTCGAGGCCGTCAACCCGGCACTGCGCGAGCGGGGGCGCGGGAACGTGCGCAACAACGTCGTGCACGCTCAGCACTGGGTGCACGACGACGGCCCGCACCCCACACTGTGTCTGATCCACGGCTTCATGGGATCGCCGTATCTGTTCAACGGCTTGTTCTTCTCGCTGCCATGGTTCTATCGATCGGGGTACGACGTGCTGCTGTACACACTCCCGTTCCACGGGCAGCGGGCCGAAAAGGGCTCCCCGTTCAGTGGTTACGGCTACTTCGCACACGGATTCGCAGGATTCGCCGAAGCGATGGCCCAGGCCGTGCACGACTTCCGTTCGGTCATCGACTATCTCGAGTTCACCGGCGTGGACCGGATTGCGCTTACCGGCATGTCGCTTGGCGGTTACACCTCGGCCCTCATCGCGTCCGTCGACGACCGAATCCAGGCCGTTATCCCGAATGTTCCTGTGGTGACGCCGGACAGGACCGTCGACGAGTGGTTCCCCGCGAACTACGTGGTCCGGTTGCGCAGCCTCATCGCCGGAACCGAGGACGAATCGACTCGCGCCGCCACGATGTATTCCTCACCGCTGAACTATCCGCCGCTGGTGCCCAAGGACCGGCGACTGATCATCACCGGGCTGGGCGATCGGCTGGCACCACCCGAGCAGGCCGAGCTGTTGTGGGAGCACTGGGATCGCTGCGCGTTCCATTGGTTCCCCGGCAACCACATCCTGCATATCAGCCAGCCCGATTACTTGCGCCGGATGACGCGGTTCATGCGCGACTTCATGTTCGTGTAAGCGCACCGGTCTGGTCAGTCCTTGATTGCGCTGACCAGACTGATGTTGCCTGTCATGAAGCCTGCGTCGGTATCCGCGGCAGGAACCGGCAGACCGAGCGACCGCAGCTGATAGGGCAGCGGGGTGGCCACCGCCGACCAGCCGCGGCTACCGAACCACTGGTGGGCGGGGGCGTGCTGTTCGTTGTAGACGAGCGTGAAGAACGTGCGGTCGTTGCCACCCGCGAGTTCCTCATCCCGCTTGGCCTCGAAGGCGTCGGTATCAAGCGGCACTGATTCCTCGACCGCCAGGTGGCTACCCGGCGCTGCCAGCGAGTCGATGCCCGTGAACAACTGCCGCTGGGCGGCAGCGGGCAGGTAGATGAGAAGGCCCTCGGCGATCCAAGCCGACGGCTTGGACGGGTCGAACCCGTTGTCGCGCAGTGCCTGTGGCCAGTCGCTGCGCAGGTCGACGGCAATCTCTCGGCGCTCTGCCTTCAGCGCGTCACCGTGGCGAGCGAGCGCCTCCCGCTTGAACTGCAGCACCTGCGGTTGATCGAGCTCGAACACGACCGTCCCGTCGGGCCATGGCAGCCGGTATCCGCGGGAGTCGAGCCCGGCGGCGAGGAGCACGATCTGGCGCACCCCTGCCGCCGCAGCGGCCTGGAAGTAGTTGTCGAAGTATCGGGTCCTGGCGCCCTGGAAGTTCACGAAGTGCTCGCCGAACTCCGTCTTCAGTGGGTGGTCTGGAGCGCCGCCGTCGAGCACCGCGGCCCAATCGCCGCCAGCGGCCCGGCAGAACACTTCGGCATAGGGATCGATCGCGACGGGATTGGGCTTCTGCGCCTCGAGAGCCCGCGCGGTGGCAACGAACAGGGCGGTCGACCCCACGCTCGTGTTGATGTCCCATGTGTCATTTTCCGTACGCACGTACGCGTTTATACGCTCGGACTCTGACAGGTCAACCAGAATGGCTTCGTGGCAAAACCGTGGAACGTCAACATCCACTACGACGGGAAGCTGGACAGGTGCATTCCTGCGGACGCTGCGTGCGTGCTCGAAGTTGGCTGCGGCGATGGGTTTTTGGCCGCTCGCCTGTCGCAACGCGTACCGCATGTCGTCGCTGTGGACATCGACCGGCCGGTTCTGGAGCGAGCCAAGCAGCGGTTCCCCACCGCCAAGGTGACCTGGAGACACGAGGACATCCTCGAGACGAGCGAACGACTGGGCAGCTTCGACGCCATCGTGTCCAATGCCACCCTGCACCATCTCCCCGACACTCGGGCCGCGCTGCAGTGCATGCGCGGGCTTGTCCGACCCGGCGGGACGCTCGCGATTGTCGCGTTCGCTCGACCCGGTTGGCGCCATCTGCCGTGGGCGCTCGTCACCCTCGTGATCCGTGGAGTCGCGATCCGGATACGCGGTAAATGGGAACACAGCGCGCCGACGGTGTGGCCACCGCGCGACACCGTTGCGCAGTTACGCCGTCACGTCCACGCCGAACTTCCCGGCGCACGGATGTCACTGCTGCCGTTGGGCCGCGTCTTCATTCACTGGCGCGCCCACGGGTGAGCTAGACGAGCGGGCGCCCTGTGCGGATCCGTCGGTCGACGTCCTTCAGCAACACGTTGAACGGGAACTGGCGGATGAACCGCGGCAGCAGATTGTTGACGAAGCGAAGGACACCGATCGTGCGGTCGAAGCGGCGCTGCTTGCCCGCGTTCCAGTCCAGCTTCATCTCGTCGCGGAAGCGTTGCGGCAGAAAGCCCGTCGTGATCAGCAGGCCGAAGTTATCCAGCGCACGCTGCACCGGGGCAGGCAGCTTGACGCCACGCACGCGGCCAGCTGCGATGGGCCACAGGTACTCGCGGACCGCGTCATCGATGTGCAGCTTGGCCAGCGACTCCTGCCAATACCGGTCGAACGCGGCACGGTCGGCGGGCCATTTGTCGGGCGGCACCTGCAAAGTAGTGCCGAGCGCCATCCCCTCGCGGTAGTGACGCTCGGCGGTCTCATCGTCCATCTCTCCGACGAACAAGCGGTATATGTCGACCGCGCCCTTGTACAGACACGCTCCGACCCACAGCTGCAGATCGGTGTCGAACGCGTTGTAGGCGACGGGACTTTCGTCGGTCGAGTAGACCTGCGCGTGGGCCCGGTTCACCGCACGGCGGAACGCCGCCTTCTGGTCGTCGCTGCCATTGGTCGCCACGGCGAGATAGGTGAATGTTGTGCGTGCGCGCTTGATCGGATGCCGGTCCACCCGGCCGCTCTCCACCCGGCTCTCCATCACGCCGTAGCCGACGCCTGGCAGAGCAAGTTGCATGATCACGTTCGCGGGCCCAGCCAGCAGGGCCACCCCCATCAGGCCGTCGTCGATTCCGACGGAACGCCGCGACGCGGGCAAAGGGGAGGCCGCACCATCGCTTACCGCACGCTCGACGTGGTGAAGCGGCTCACTGATCGTCATTGACCTACCTATCGGCAAAAGTGAGAACGTTTGTATCCAGATATATTGCTCCCCACGCGACGGCGATGTCAAGATGGACCCGATGGCTCAAGTGCGGCCCTACCGCGGCGTCGAAGCGGCCGAACGCGTCGCCGCTCGCCGCCGCCGCTTCCTGGAAGCAGGCCTCGACATCCTCGGCACCGACTCCGATCTGTCGGATCTGACGGTGCGCGGCATCTGCCGCCAGGCGGGGGTGGCGCTGCGTTACTTCTACGAGGGCTTCACCGACAAGGACGACTTCGTCGCCGCGGTGTTCGACTGGGTGATCGCCGACATCGCGGCGACGACGCAGGCCGCTGTCGCGGCGGCCCCCTTCAAGGAACAGAGCCGGGCAGGCATGGCCAACGTCGTACGGACCATCGCCGCCGATACCCGGGTGGGTCGACTGTTGTTCAGCTCGCAGCTGTCCAACCCCGTCGTGGTCCGCAAGCGCGCGGAATCCGGCGCACTGATGGCGATGCTGCTTTTCCAACATGCGGGCTCATTGGGTGCGCAAGACAACGACCGCACGAAGGCCAGCTCGCATTTCGTGGTTGGCGGCGTGAGTCAGACCATCACCGCGTGGCTGGCGGGTGACACCAAGCTCGAGCCTGACGAACTTGTCGACCAGTTGGCATCCATGATCGACAACCTTGCAGATCCGAAACTGTCCAAAAGCTAGGGCAGCAACGGAATTCGCCACAGCGGCATGCCGGGATCGAGTGCGAATAGCCGGGTTGCCGTCAACCGAACAATGCGCAGGGCGCCGGTGATCAGAAGGACCGCCAGCGGGAGCTCACCCACGACGGCCGTCAAGACCGACAGCCACCTGTCGTCGGGCGCGGCCGTCATCACGTCGAACCACGCGTCGCAGATCAGCAGGATGCCGGTGGTGAAGGCGGTGAGAACCAACAGCTGGCGTCGCAACAACCCGAGCACCGCTGTGGTGACCATGAAGAGCAGCAACAGGACGTCGAACCCGACCCAGGTCACCGTCCAGTTGTTCGCAATGTACCTGTCGGGCAACGTGATCGAGAGATAGGCGATCCACGGGATCAGGCCCACGATGGCCCCGGTCATCAGCACGAGGCGCACCCGCCGCATCCGGACGAGCGCCGACTCCGGCACAACCTCGTCGAGGGGGCGCTCCAACCGGGTGATCAGCTCACGGCGTTCGGTGGCCGACATCGCGGCGATCTGGTCATCCGAAACCTCGCCGTCAGGCATGGTTGCGCTAGCGTCCCACGGACACTCGGGGTCGACGGTCCGCTGCGGTCTTCGGTGCCGTGTTGGTGTCGTTCTCGGTGAACTCCTTGGTCCAGCAGGCGAACTCAAGGGTGATGCCGTCGGGGTCGAGGAAGTAGAACGATCGCACGTACACGCCAGGATGCACCGTCGACGACACCTGCGCCTCGCTCTCGTCGTGATTGAGCACCGGCCCGACGCGCACGCCCTTGTCCTTGAGCCGCTGCCGGTACTCGTCGAACTTCTCGGCAGGCACGTGGAAGGCGAGGTGGTTCATGGTGCTCACGGCGCTCACGATGTCACCGATCCCGGGGATCGCCTCCGGCGACGAAACGCCGGGCACCCGGTCGGGAGCGTCGGCGAACCAGAAGAATGCAACGCAATCACCGCTGCCGGCGTCGAAGAAGAAGTGCTGGCCCATACCCCCCGGCAGATCCAGCGACTTGATCAGCGGCATGCCGAGGACATTGCTGTAGAAGTCGACGGTGCGTTCCATGTCGGAGCAGACCAACGCAACGTGGTTGATTCCGCCGAGCTGGAACTCGGAATTGGGATTGTTCGGCTTGATCATCTTGCGGCTCCTCTAGCCAAGCTCGAAATCTGAATCTAACATCAGATTCAGGTACGATCAATGGCCTAGGAGCCCCGTGACCGTCAGTCCACGCGAGGAATTGCCGACTCTGCGCGGCAGGCAGACGCAGGCCGCGATCGACGCGGCGGCCAGGGTGGTGGTCGCCCGCAAGGGCATTCTGGCGACGACGATTTCGGACATCGCCGCCGAAGCGGGCAAGTCAACCGCGTCGTTCTACAACTACTACGACTCCAAGGAAGCGATGGTCCGCGAGTGGGCCGTGCGATTCCGTGACGAGGCGCGCGAACGCTCGCGGGCGGCCGCCGAACCCGGGCTAACCAACTGGGAGCGCTCGCATGAGGCCGCCGCAGCCCACTGGACCACCTATCGCAACCGGCTTGCCGAGATCATCAGCGTGTCACAGCTGGCCATGATCAGCGACGACTTCGCCGATTACTGGGCCGATATCTGCTCGTTGCCAATAGGATTGATCACCCAGATGGTGAAACAGGCGCAGCGGCACGGCTTCTGCTCCCCGGACGACGACCCACATCTGGTGGCGGTGGCGATGGTCTCGATGCTCAACCAGTTCTGCTACACGCAACTATCCGGCGACGCCGCGGCCGACACCGTCGACGACGACGCGTGCATCGCCACGCTGGCCAACTTCTTCTACCGGACCATCTACCACAAGGAAGCCGGGCTGATATGACCAAGACACCGGCGACCACCGGAACACCCGGCGTTACACGAGAGTTCGTCGGGATGGATTCACCGACGGCGCGGCGGGCCGGGGCCGGTGGGCATCCGTGCCAGGGGCTCTACCACCGTGGTGTGGGGCGCAAGCCAAAGGTCGCGATGATCGCCACGCACTATCAGATCGACTTCGCCGAGCACTACCTCGCCGACTACATGGCCACCCGCGGTATCGGCTTCCTCGGCTGGAACACCAGGTACCGCGGATACGAGAGCAGCTTTCTGCTGGATCACGCCCTGGTCGACATCGGCGTCGGAGTGCGCTGGCTACGCGAGACGCAGGGCGTGGAAACCATTGTGCTGCTGGGTAATTCCGGCGGCGGTTCGCTGATGGCGGCATACCAGGCACAGGCCATCGACTCTCACGTGACGCCCCTGGAGGGCATGCGGCCCGCGGCCGGCCTGACCGACCTGCTGCCCGCCGACGGTTATATCGCGAGCGCCGCACACCCTGGCCGCCCTGACGTGCTCACCGCGTGGATGGATGCGTCCGTCGTCGACGAAAACGACGCCATCGCAGCCGATCCCGATCTCGACCTGTTCGACGAGCGCAACGGACCGCCATACTCGGCCGATTTCATCGAGCGCTATCGCGCTGCACAGCTCGCCCGCAACAACGCGATCACCGACTGGGCCGAGACCGAGCTCAAGCGCGTCCACGCGGCAGGTTTCTCCGATCGTCCGTTCACAGTGCTACGCACCTGGGCTGACCTGAGGATGGTCGATCCGACGATCGAGCCGACCAAACGGCCCGCCAACATGTGCTACGCGGGCCAGCCCGCCAAGGCCAACCGCTCTGCGCATGGCATCGCCGCCGCCTGCACTCTGCGCAACTGGCTGGGAATGTGGAGTCTTCGGCACGCGCAGACCCGCGCCGAACCGCACCTGGCCCGCATCGAATGCCCCGCGCTGGTGATCAATGCCGAGCAGGACACGGGCGTGTACCCCAGTGATGCGCAGCGCATCTACGACGCGCTGGCCAGCACCGACAAGACTCTGCACTCGGCGGACACCGACCACTACTTCACTACACCGGGCGCCCGCAGCGAGAAGGCCGATACCATCGCCAAGTGGATCGCGAAGCGGTGGCGCTGAGAGTCCTCGCACACTTCGTTCCCGGTGAGAAGGTCACCGAATTCCTTGCACCAGAGATGGATTGGCTCGACGTCCGCTACTGCCCCGAGGACGACGACGACACCTTCTACCGCGAGCTGCCCGAGGCCGAGGTGATCTGGCACGTGCTGCGGCCCCTGGCGGGCCCAGACTTGGAGAAGGCGCCCAGGCTCAAGCTCGTGCACAAAATGGGCGCAGGGGTTAACACCATCGACGTGGAGAGGGCGACACGGCTGGGAATCGCGGTCGCGAACATGCCCGGCGCGAATGCACCCTCGGTCGCCGAGGGCACCGTGCTGCTGATGCTGGCCGCGTTGCGACGGCTGCCGGTGCTGGACCGGGCGACTCGCGAAGGCAGGGGCTGGCCGTCGGATCCAACCCTCGGCGAGACGGTGCGCGACATCGGTGGCTGCACAGTCGGGCTTATCGGCTACGGCAACATCGCGAAGAGCGTCGAGAAGTTCGTGGTGGCCATGGGTGCCCACGTGCTACACACCAGCACCCGAGACGACGGCCATCCCGGCTGGCGGTCGCTACCGGACCTGCTGGTCGCCTGCGACATCATCTCGCTGCACCTGCCGCTGACCGATGCGACCACAGGCATGCTCGACCGCGCGGCCCTTGCCCGGATGAAAACCGATGCGGTGCTCGTCAACACCTCACGCGGCGCCGTGGTCGACGAGGACGCGCTTGCCGAGGCGCTGCGCACGGGACGGCTGGCGGCCGCGGGGCTGGACGTGTTCGCCGTCGAACCGATACCTGCAGGCAATCCGCTGCTGGGCCTGGACAACGTCGTGCTGACACCGCACGTCACCTGGTACACCGCCGACACCATGCGGCGCTACCTGGAACACGCGGTGGACAACTGCCGGCGCCTGCGGGATGGGCGGGAGTTGGCCAACGTGGTCAACTAGGTAATGTCGGTCCCAACCGACCGGTTAATAGGGAAGGCAACGCAGCTATGCCCATCGCGATCACTCCTGAGCACAACGACCTGGCCGATTCGGTGCGGTCCCTGGTGGCGCGGGTCGCCCCATCGGACGTCCTGCACGAAGCCCTGGAAACCCCGATCCCGAACCCACCGCCGTATTGGAAGGCCGCGGCCGAGCAGGGGCTGCAGGGGGTGCACCTGGCGGAGTCGGTCGGTGGACAAGGCTTCGGCATCCTCGAACTGGCGATCGTGTTGGCCGAGTTCGGCTACGGCGCGGTGCCTGGCCCCTTCGTCCCTTCGGCGATCGCCAGCGCGCTGATCTCGGCCAACGACCCCGACGCCAAGCTGCTCAACGACCTGGCTTCCGGTGAGGTCATCGCCGCCTACGCGATCGACTCCGGACTGACCGCCACCCGACATGGTGACGGCCTGGTCATCCGCGGCGAGGTGCGGGCGGTGCCCGCCGCGGCTCAAGCCTCCGTGCTGGTGCTGCCGGTCGCCATCGACAGCGGCGAAGAGTGGGTGGTGCTCGACGTCAGCAACGACCCAGCGCTGGAGATCGAACCCGTCAAGAGCATCGACCCGCTACGGCCGGTGGCGCATGTGCGCGCCAACGCCGTCGAGGTCGGCGACGACCGCGTGCTTAGCAATCTGAGCAGGACCCTGGCGCGGGCGCTGATGTCGACGCTGCTGTCCGCCGAGGCCATCGGTGTTGCGCGCTGGGCCACCGACACCGCCACCGCGTACGCCAAGATTCGCGAGCAGTTCGGCAGGCCAATCGGCCAGTTCCAGGCCATCAAGCACAAGTGCGCGGGGATGATCGCCGATACCGAGCGGGCCACCGCGGCGGTATGGGACGCCGCTCGCGCCATCGACGAGTATCGCGAAACAGGTTCGGAAGACAGCGCTTTCGAGTTCGCCGCAGCGGCCGCCGCGACGCTCGCACCCGTCGCCGCCAAGCACTGCACGCAGGACTGCATCCAGGTGCACGGCGGCATCGGCTTCACGTGGGAGCACGACACCAACATCTACTTCCGTCGCGCCATCGTCCTTGCCGCCTGTTTCGGCCGCGCGGCGGACTACCCGCAACAGGTGGTCGACGTCGCGACCAGCACCGGCTTGCGCAAGATCGACATCGATCTCGACCCGGAAACCGAGAAGCTGCGAGAGGAGATCCGCGCGGAAGTCGCAGCGCTGAAGGCGATTCCGCGTGACGAGCGCACCGTCGCGATCGCCGAAGGTGGTTGGGTGATGCCCCACCTACCCAAGCCATGGGGACGCGCGTCCAGCCCGGTCGAGCAGATCATCATCGCCCAGGAATTCACCACCGGCCAGGTGCGTCGGCCCAACATGGGCATCGCCGCTTGGCTGATCCCTTCGGTCGTCGCGTTCGGCAACGAAGAGCAGAAACAGCGCTTCCTGCCGCCCACGTTCCGCGGCGAAATGATCTGGTGCCAGCTATTTTCCGAGCCGGGCGCCGGTTCGGACCTGGCAGGCCTCACCACCAAGGCCACCAAGGTCGACGGTGGTTGGCGGATTACCGGGCAGAAGATCTGGACCACGGCCGCGCAGCTGTCGCAGTGGGGCATGCTGCTGGCCAGGACGGACCCCACCGCGCCGAAACACAACGGCATCACGTACTTCCTGCTCGATATGGCCAGCGAGGGCGTCGAGGTGAAACCGCTGCGCGAGCTGACCGGAAACGCGATGTTCAACACCGTCTTCATCGACGATGTGTTCGTTCCCGACGAGCTGGTGCTCGGTGAGGTCAACCGCGGCTGGGAGGTCAGCCGCACCACGCTGACCGCAGAGCGGGTGTCCATCGGTAGCAGCGAGGCGCCGTTCCTCGCCAACCTGAACGGATTCGTTGAGTTCATTCGCGACGGGCAGTTCGACCAGATCGACCAGAACCATGCAGGCAGGCTGATTGCCGAGGGCCATGCTGCCAAGCTGCTCAACATGCGTTCGACGCTGCTGACGCTGGCAGGCGGCGACCCGATGCCTGCCGCAGCGATCTCCAAGCTGCTGTCGATGAAGACCGGCCAGGGCTACGCGGAGTTCGCGACGGAGTCGTTCGGCACCGACGGCGCGATCGGCGATCCCGAACAGCTGCCGGGCCAATGGGCGCAGATGCTGCTGGCCAGCCGTGCCACCACGATTTACGGCGGCACGACCGAAGTGCAGCTCAACATCATCGCCGAGCGGCTGCTGGGACTGCCCCGCGACCCGTAATTGCACTCAGGGTCTTGATCGGCGGAGAATCACAGCCCTGTTTGCAATCTCCCGAAGGGAACGCCGACGACCGCTGACGTGACGCTGCGCCAACTGCGCTACTTCGCCGTACTTGGCGAGGAGCTGAACTATCGGCGCGCGGCCGAGAGGCTGTTCATCACTCAGCCCGCACTGTCGACGGCGATCAAGCAGCTCGAGCATCAGGTCGGTGTCATGCTGTTCACCCGCAGCACCCGTGAGGTCGCGTTGACCGAACTCGGCGGCGCCTGGTTGCCGAAGGTGCGTGACGCCCTGCATGGAATTGATACCGCGGTAGACGACTTGATCGATATGTCCGCGCACTTACGCCGGATACGGCTTGGCTATCTGATCGGCACGGGCGCGGACCTATTGTTCCGGCTGGTGCGCCACTTCGAGGCCGCCTACCCGGAAATCACCTTGGAACCAAGGGAATTCGACTTCTCCGATCCGACGGCGGGCCTCGCCGACGGCACCACCGAGGTGGCGATCATCAGGCCGCCGGTGGATCTGCCCGAACATCGGACGTTCATCCTCGACGCCGAGGACTGGGTGGCCTGCCTGCCGCGGGACCATCCGCTGGCGGGCCGCTCCGAGCTGACGATCGCCGAGTTGCTCGACGATCCGATCGTTGTCGCCCCGGCCACCGCAGGCAGGTGGCGTGACTACTGGATGGCGATGGATGCGCGCGGCGGCAAACCGCCCACCATCGCCGCCGTCGCTGCCACCTACGAAGAGGAGACCACGACGATCGCGCGGGGGCTCGGCATCAGCTTCACCAGCGAGGCCAGCGCCCGGCTGTACAACCGGCAGGGCATCGCGTACGTGCCGATCGTCGACCGTCCGCGCAACTACACCGCGCTGGCTTGGCACCCGACCGGACTCAGCCGCGACGCGGCACAGTTGGTGCGGCACGTTCGCGAACGTTGGAGCTTTGACGACGGGAAGTCGCCCGAACGCTCTGCGACCGACTATTGATAAAGAATGCTTATCAGTAGATCAGAATTTGGAATTTCCCTGAACAGGCCGAATAGGGGTTTCCTCACTGCATGACTGACACCGCCTCACCCGTTACGCCTTCGGCGCCGATGGACGACGAAGACGCCCGGCTGGCCCAGTTCGGCTACACGCAGAAGCTCGACCGGTCGGTCGGCCGACTGGCGTCCTTCGCCATCGGCTTTGCGACGATCAGCGCCACGACGGCGGTGTTCACCGGATTCGGCGCCGGGTACTTCACCGCAGGCGGGCCGTTCGTGTGGACCCTGCTGCTCGCCGCCGCGGTGTTCGTGGTCTGGACGTTCATCGCCGCCGACTTAACCGCCAAGATCCCCTTGGCAGGCTATTCGTACCAGTGGACCAGTCGCCTCGTCGGCTCGACGATGGCGCTGTTCACCGGCGTGCTTGCCCTCGCCGGGTGGATTTGCGGCATGACCGGCGTCGGCTTCATTCTGTCCGGCTACCTCGGCAGCCTGTTCGGCTGGAACATGAGCCAGACCGCGCAGATACTCGTCGCCATAGGCGTGATGGCCGTCTGCATGCTCATCAACCTGTATGGCGTGCGATTCGCGACGATGGTCAACAACATCGGCGTGAGCCTCGAGTTCGTCATCACCGTCGGCGCAACGATTCTCGTCGCGATCGTCGCCTTCTCCTCGCCGGACAACCACCAATCCGTCTTGGTGCTTTTCACCGGCGGCGCGTCTGAGGGTAGTAGTCCGTACGTCCTGGCCTGGCTGGCGGCGTCGCTTGGCCCCTTCTTCGGACTCATCGGAGTGGAGGCCAGTGCCGACATTGCCGAGGAGACCGTCAACGCCCGCCACGTCATTCCGCGCACGATGTTCTACGCATTGACCGCCTCGATCGTGATCGAGTTCGGCATGTACGTCGTCTACGTGCTGGCGATCAAGAATCAGGACGCCGTTCAAGCCGCGTCCGCTGCCCCCATCGAGGAGATCATCACCCAACAGGTCGGCCCGGTCATCAGCAAGATAGTCGTCGCCGTGGCCCTGACCAACGTGCTGGCCTGCATCCTGGCCAACATCCTGGTCGCGACCCGGCTGACCTACTCGATGGCCCGCGACAACATGCTGCCGTTCTCCCACGTCTGGCGGCACGTGTCCCCGTCGAACCGCACGCCAACGTACGCAGTGCTCGGAATCTTCGGGTTTTCGACGATCCTGCTGCTTTCGGCACTGGTCAGCGAGAAGGCGTTCTTCCTCATTCTCGGGCTGTCCTCGCTGGCGGTCTGCGCGATGTACCTCCTGCAGACAGTCGCCGTGTTGATCGCCAATCGCCGCGGAACCATCCCGACGCCCGAGCCAGGAACCTTCGACCTCGGCAAGGCGCGTGTGCCGGTGGCCATGATCGCGGCCATCTGCTTCACCCTGGTGTGTGCGGCGCTGATCTTCCTCCCGCAGTTCGCGGGCAACGGCTATGTGTTTCTCGGCCTGCTTGTGCTCGCCACGCTTTGGGCCTTCACCGGACTGCGCAACCGGCTGCGCAGCGGCGATGCGGGTCCCAACTACGCTGTAACGAAAGGACTTTGATGACTGCCACAGACTTAGGTGCCAGCAATCTCGTCGCCGTCGAGCCGGGTGCCATCCGGGAGGACACCCCACCCGGTTCGGTGATCCAGTACAGCGAATACGAGCTCGACACCTCGAGCCCGTACGCGGGCGGGGTGGCCTGGATCGAGGGCGAGTACATCCCTGCGGAGGAGGCGCGGATCTCGATCTTCGACACCGGTTTCGGCCACTCCGACCTCACCTACACGGTCGCACATGTGTGGCACGGCAACATCTTCCGGCTCGGCGACCACCTGGACCGGCTCCTCGACGGCGCACACAAGCTGCGGCTCGAGCCCGGATACAGCAAGGACGAACTTACAGATATCACCAAGCGCTGCGTGGCCATGTCGCAGCTTCGGGAGTCGTTCGTCAATTTGACGGTCACCCGAGGGTACGGAAAACGCAAGGGCGAGAAGGACTTGTCCAAGCTCACCCACCAGGTGTACATCTACGCGATCCCGTATCTGTGGGCGTTCCCGCCGCATGAGCAGATCTTCGGCACCACGGCGATCGTCCCGCGGCACGTGCGGCGCGCGGGCCGCAACACCGTCGACCCGACGATCAAGAACTATCAGTGGGGCGACCTGACCGCGGCCAGCTTCGAGGCCAAGGACCGCGGCGCGCGCACCGCGATACTGATGGATTCCGACAACTGCGTCGCCGAGGGCCCTGGTTTCAACGTGGTCGTCGTCAAGGACGGCAAGCTCGCATCGCCGTCCCGAAACGCATTGCCCGGCATCACCCGCAAGACGGTGTTCGAACTCGCGGACGCCATGGGTATCGAGGCGACGTTGCGCGACGTCACCAGCCACGAGCTGTACGACGCGGACGAGTTGATGGCGGTCACTACGGCTGGCGGTGTCACTCCGATCAACACGCTTGACGGCGAGCCTCTCGGGGATGGCACGCCAGGTCCGATGACCGTGGCGATCCGCGACCGGTTCTGGGCGCTTATGGATGAGCCGTCACCTTTGATCGAGGCGATCGACTACTGACCATTGCGTTGAAACAGGTCTACCATTGAAATAGTCAGGTAGTCGCTCGGCGTTAGCAGTGCATATGGGCACTTTCGTACGACCCATGGTGCGTTTCGTGGTAACCGGAGCAGCCGCGCTCGCATTTGTGATTGCCCCGCCGGCATCGGCGCAACCCTGCTACAACGGCGTCCTCCCGTGGGGTCCTTTCATCCCGAGCTGCACGCTGCCCGGCCCGCAAGGGGCGAAGATCCCCGGGTCGGCTCCAGACGCCAACGCGATCATCGCCTGCCGCAACCATCCCGGTTGCCTGTCCTGGTATGTGAACGGCCCTTAATGACCCACGACGTTGAGAAGCGGTTCGACCGACCCGGCACGTTCCACGAGGCGGCTAAGTATGTCGGCGTCGTCGTCGCGGCAGCGGGTGTCGCGTTCGCGATCTACGCAACCACCTGGAGAGAGAACGTCATCGTTGCGTCGATGGTCCCAGGAATTCTGTTCGCCGGCGGGATAGGCGCATTCGTCAAGACCTACCGGGTGTGGAAAGAAGAGGGCGCGTGGCCGGCCTGGCAAGGCGCGGGATGGTTCCTGCTCACGTTCATGCTGGTGTGCCTGTCCATTCCGGGCGCCGCGATCTACGCCAGCTAAGGCACGATCGAGTCGACGTGTCCGTCGAAATTGCGCTCAAGGCTGAGCGTTTCGACCATTCGCAACCCCGGATGCAATTTCGACGAGATCTATCGCATGCGATATCACTTCTTCGACTCACATCATGACGGACTCGGGCGCTGGCGTGGCGGGCGTGGTTGGAAGATTCACCCAGATCTACGTGAGGGTGCCAACTATTCCTATTCGTCGTCTCCGCCGACGGTGATGTCGCGCAATTCCCGCTTGAGGATCTTGCCCGTCGGGTTGCGCGGCAGTTCGTCGAGGAACACCACTTCGCGCGGCACCTTGTACCGGGCCAGATGGTCTTTGACGTAGGTCTTGATGTCGTCCTCGCCGATGCTGGCACCGTCGGTTTTGACGACGAAGGCCCGCAGCCGGTGCCCCCACTCCTTGTCCTCGACGCCGAGCGCGGTGGCCTCGATGACCTCGGGGTGGCCGCTGATCAGATCCTCGACCTCGGCGGGGAAGACGTTCTCGCCACCGGAGACGATCATCTCGTCGTCGCGGCCACTGACGTACAGCAGGCCGTGCTCGTCGAAGTAACCGACGTCGCCAGACGACATCAGGCCGTCGATGATCTGCTTACCGCCGCCGCCGGTGTAGCCCTCGAACGGGAAGAAGTTGCCGACGAAGATGCGGCCGACCTCGCCCTGCGGCAGCTCGTGGCCGTTGTCGTCGAGGATCTTCACCTTCACGCCCTTGACCACAGGCCCGACGGTGGCCGGATTGATCGACAGATCCTTCGGCCGGGCAATGGTGGCGAAAGCGATCTCCGTCGACCCGTAGAGGTTGTAGATGACGGGACCCAGATCCTTGAGCGCACGGGTGGCCAGTTCTCCGCCAAGCTGCGAGCCGGACACGAACACGATCCGCAACGACGACAGATCCGGCTTGCGCTCCGTCGCGTCGAGAGCGTCCAGGATGCGCGACAGCATCACGGGCACCACGACCATCGCGGTCACCTTGTGCTCCTCGATGTCCGCCAACACGGTCGGAGGCTTGAAGCGTCGGCGCAGCACCAGCGTCGAGCCGAGCATCATCGCGATGGTGGCGTGCAGGAACCCGAGCGCGTGGAACATCGGAGCGGGCAGCGACGTCACCTCGCCCGACTTGAACGGCACGTGCGAGAGAATGCCGCCGATCGGCGCCAGTGTCGGCGGCGTACTTCTGTTGGCGCCCTTGGGAGTTCCGGTAGTGCCGCTGGTCAAGATGATGATCGACGAATGCTTCGTCGCCTTGGGTGCGGGCTTGCCGGAACTGCGCGCGATGAGGTCTTCCAGCGTCTCGTCCGTGCTGCCCGACGGTTCGTCCTTATCCGGGTTCTTGCCAAGCGCGCGCAGCTTGCCCAATTCCGGGTTCGCCGCGGACACAGCCTGGCAGTACTCGTCGTCGTAAATGATCACCTTGGCGCCCTCGCGCTCCGCGACCTCCTTGATCTGCGGTCCGGAGAACTCACTGTTGAGCAGGATGATGCGGGCGCCGGCACGGGCCGCGCCGTACACCGCCATCAGGAACCACCGGTGGTTGCGGGCCAGGATCGCCACGCCGTCTCCGCCCTTGACCCCCATCGCGAGCAGACCGTTGGCGACCTCGTGCGCGGCCTCGTCGAGCTCCTTGAAGGTGACCTCGCCGTCGTCGTCGATGATCGCGGTCGCATTGGGGGTTCGACGCGCGTTGAGCGCGGGGATCATCCCGAACTCGCCCCAGCGCCGGATGTCGGCGACCATGGCGGCGACATTCTGCGGCGGCTCGAGCTTGAACGCGCCCGCCTCCAGCATTTTGACGAGGTAGTGCAGTTCTGCGGATCCACGCTCGGCGTACTGCTGGATCTTCGCCGCTGCCTGCAACGGAAGATCGGTTAGCTTAGGCATGAGCCCACAATATGTGACGCGCGTCGCATGTCGGCCGGGAAATTACGATGACGGTATGGCTGCTCCCCTGTCGCTGGACGTGGGCGGCCAACAGGTGTCCGTCACCAACCCTGACAAGGTCGTTTTCCCCGATTTCAACGGGCGGCCGAGTGTCACCAAACTCGACCTGATCAACTACTACCTCGCCGTGGCCGAAGGTGCGCTGCGCGGCGTGGCCAACCGCCCGATGATCCTCAAGCGATTCGTCAAAGGCATCACGGAGGAAGCCGTCTTCCAGAAGCGCGCGCCGGAGAAGCGGCCCGACTATGTAGACGTCGCCGAGCTCAAGTACGCGTCGGGAACGTCGGCCAAGGAGGCCGTCATCCACGATGCCGCAGGCCTCGCGTGGGCCGTCAACATGGGCTGCGTCGACCTCAACCCGCATCCGGTGCAGGCCGACGACCTCGCCCATCCCGACGAGCTGAGGGTCGACCTCGATCCGATGCCCGGCGTGGACTGGAAGCAGATCGTCGGCGTCGCGCTCGTCGCGCGCGAGGTGCTCGAGGACCACGGCCTGACTGGCTGGCCGAAAACCTCCGGCTCGCGCGGCATACATATCTATGCGCGAATCCAGCCGCGGTGGCCATTCAAGTTCGTCCGGCTCGCAGCGCAGACGGTGGCCCGCGAAGTGGAGCGACGCGCTCCGGAGTTGGCGACCGCGCGCTGGTGGAAGGAGGAGCGCGAGGGGGTGTTTGTCGATTTCAACCAGAACGCCTTCGACCGCACTGTCGCCTCGGCGTACTCGGTGCGCGCGCTGCCAGATGCGCGGGTGTCGACGCCACTGCACTGGGACGAGGTCCCCGACTGCCGGCCCGAGGCGTTCACCATCGCGACAGTGCCTGCCCGGTTCGCCGAGATCGGCGATCCATGGGAATCGATGGACTCGGCCGCCGGGGTGCTGGATCAGCTTCTCGACCTCGCCGACCGGCTCGGGCCTGCCGAGAAGGCACCCAAGGGTGCCAAGAAGGGGACCGGCCGCCGCGAGTCGGTGATGCCGTTGATCGAGATCGCCCGCACGAAGACCAAGGACGAGGCGATGGCGGCGCTCGACGAGTGGCGCGGACGTTACCCGTCAGTAGCCGAAAAACTCCAGCCCGCAGACATTCTCGTTGACGGTATGCGCGGGCCCAGCTCGATCTGGTACCGAATCCGGATCAACCTGCAGCATGTGCCCGAGGATCAGCGACCGCCGCAGGAGCCGCTGCTCGCCGACTACAACCCCTGGGAAAACTACTCAGGACCGCAGTGGATGCGCGGTGGCTGAGCAGTTTGCTGTGCGGCCCAAAAGCGGTTCTTATTAAAGTATTAGCGGTTACTCCCCGTTGCCTTATATCGGCTCCGTAAGTTCGGTGACAGGTCGGCAATCGAGGGGAGGCTGGAATGTACGCGAATACGCCATTTGACTGTGACGGCGCCCAGATTCGGGCATGCAGCCGCCAGCTTGCCACCGTGGTGACGGTCATCGGGGTGCTCGACGATGCGAATCTCGACCGGGTGAGCCAGTACGCCAAGCGCTTCGTCCTCAGGGAGAAGCCCGTCGTGCTCGATCTCGGTGGGGTGAGTTCCGCTACCCCGCATATCATTTCGCTGCTGTCCGAGATGGACGACGCCTGCAGCGCCGCTGGAGTCGATTGGTCGCTGATCGCGAGCCAGCCGGTTACCCGCGCAGTGCGTGCCTTCGACGACCGGCTCGAGCTACCCACTGTGGCAACGGTCGCGGACGCCCTGAACCAGTTCGCCGACGCCATGATGGAACGTCGTCGGCTCCTTCCGCTCCTCACCAAGAGCGCTTAGAGAGGATCGATCAAAGTGCTTCTCGACGTTCGTTGGCTGGTCTACCTGGTACACGGCCGGCAAAAGCCGCGTTCACGCCCCCTGGCGCTAACAACCCGCTGATCCCGTTCACAGCTGACTAAGATCGCTGCCCATGTCGGGTAGTTGGGCGGCTGCGCTCGGCCAACTCATTCCGCTTGCGCTGGTGGTGGCGCTGTCGCCGCTGACGATCATCCCGGCAATCGTGCTGGTGCTGCAGTCCGAACGTGCCCGGGCAACCGGTCTGGCCTTTATGTCTGGCTGGCTGCTCGGGCTCGCGGCAACGACGGCCGTTTTCGTGCAGCTGCCTCGCCTGCTCGACGGGCTGAATCGACCGGCCCCAACCTGGGCGGCATGGGTGCGGATCGCGGTCGGCGTCGCGCTCGTCGTGTTCGGCGTCTGGAGGTGGTTGACCCGCCACCGCGCCACCAAACAGCCGGCGTGGCTGAACCGGCTGAGCAGGTTGACGCCCGTCGGTGCCGCAGCAGTCGGCCTCGGGCTGATTCTGGTCAATCCGAAGGTGCTTCTGATGAACGCCGGGGCGGGTTTGGTAATCGGGACCGCGGGATTGGGCGTGCCCGGTGGATGGTTGGCCGTCACGTTCTACACCGTCATCGCCGGCTCGACGGTGCTGATTCCGATACTCGCCTACGCGATTGCCGGTGAGCGCGTCGATCACCGGCTCGAGCGCGTGAAGCAGTGGATGGAACGTCAGCATGCCGGGCTGATGGCCGGCTTTCTGGCGGTCGTCGGTTTGTTGTTGGTGTACACGGGGATTCGCGCCGTTTGAGCTACCGGAGGGGCTGCCCAGTGATCGCCCTGCCCATGACGAGTCGCTGGATTTCGCTGGTGCCCTCGAAGATGGTGAAGATCTTCGCGTCCCTGTGCATCCGCTCGACGGGGTAGTCACGGGTGTAGCCGTTGCCGCCGAGGATCTGGATCGCCTCATCGGTCACGTAGACGGCGGTCTCGCTGGCGACGAGCTTGGCCATCGACCCTTCTGCGGCGGTGAATGGCTTGTCGTTGCGCGCCATCCAGCCGGCCCGCCACACCAGCAGGCGCGCGGCGTCGATGCGGGTCTTCATGTCGGCCAACTTGAACGCGATGGCCTGAAAGTCGGCGATCTTGCGGCCGAACTGTTCTCGCTGCTGTGCGTAGTCCAGCGAGTATTCATATGCCGCCCTGGCAACGCCGAGCGCCATCGCGCCCACTGCGGGGCGTGTCCGCTCGAACGTCTTCATCGCCGCTTGACCTGCAGCGCTTTGGCCTTCGCGGATCCGGGCGACTCGCTCGTCGAACTTGTCCTTGCCGCCGACGATCAGGCGGCCTGGCAGCCGGACGTCATCGAGGGTCACTTCGGCAGTGTGCGAAGCGCGGATTCCGTGCTTCTTGAACTTCTGGCCCTGTTTGAACCCAGGGGTATTCGGCGGGATGATGAATGTGGCCTGCCCGCGGCTACCGAGTTCGGGATGAACGGACGCAACAACGATGTGCACGTTGGCAATTCCGCCGTTGGTGGCCCAGGTCTTCACACCGTTGAGCACCCACTCGTCATTGGCTTCGTCGTAGACGGCGCGGGTGAGGATGGCCCCCACGTCGGAGCCCGCACCGGGTTCCGATGAGCAGAACGACGCAAGCAGCGGATCCTCTGGTGTACCGAACATCTGCGGCAGCCACTCGCCGAGCTGTTCGGGTGTGCCGTTGGCGGCAAGTGACGCGGCGGCGAGCCCGGTGCCCAGGATCGACAACGCGATACCAGCGTCGCCCCAGAACAGCTCCTCGAATACGGCCAGCGTTCCGATGCCGGTTGGTTCGGCGGCTTGGGTGGCGAACAACTCCATTGAGTAGAGGCCGACCTTGGCCGCCTCCTGGATGATCGGCCAGGGGGTCTCCTCGCGCTCATCCCACTCCGCCGCCGCAGGTCGCACCACCGTCGCCGCGAACTCGTGGACCCAGTCCCTGACCTGGATCACATCCTCGGACAGATCAAGAGAAAACGACACAGCAACTCGTCCTTTCGAGGCAAACGTCCAGTCAGTGAACGACTGTACGCTGATACTTACCCGCCGGTAAGTACCAGCGACTGTGGAGTGCCTCACTCAAGCGCGCTACCGAAGTGGGCAGCTGAACTGATCAGCATCAGACGGCCCGTGCCCCTAAGGTCGAGGCGTGAATCGCCTGGATCGTTTCTTCGAAATCACGGCGCGTAAGTCGACGATCGGCGCTGAGGTACGCGGTGGCGTGGTCACTTTCATCGCGATGGCCTACATCATCGTGCTCAACCCGATCATCCTGTCGAGCGCGCAAGATGTCGCAGGCCACAAGCTGGGGTTCAGCCAAGTCTCGGCCATGACGTCGCTCGCCGCGGGCGTGATGACGATTTTGTTCGGCGTCGTCGCGCGGCTGCCGTTCGCGTTCGCAGCGGGGCTTGGCATCAACTCCTTCCTGGCGACGACCGTGGTCGGCTCGCTCACCTGGCCTGAGGCGATGGGCCTCGTGGTCATCGACGGGCTCATCATCGTGCTGCTGGCGGTGACCGGGTTGCGGCGGATGGTGTTCGACGCCGTGCCGATGCAGCTCAAGCTGGCCATCACTGCGGGCATCGGACTCTTCATTCTCTTCATCGGTTTGGTCGACGCCGGGTTCATCGGCTCAACGGGCAAGCCGTCACCGCCTGTCGGGCTTGGCGCAGGAGGCGCCGGTTCGATCAACACGGTTCCAACGGTCGTCTTCGTGTTCACCCTGCTCGTGACGGGCATCCTCGTGGTGCGGCGCGTGCGCGGCGGCATCCTCATCGGGCTGGTGGCGGGCACCGTTGTCGCGGTCGTCATCGAGGCGATCTGGCATCTGGGGTCGGCGGTCAAGCAGCCCGGTGGCTGGACCCTGTCGGTGCCGACCTTGTCGGGATCGCCGTTCGCGCTTCCGGACCTCTCGCTCGCGGGCGACTTCAGCCTGGGCAGCTTCGGTCGCATCGGGGTGCTAGCCGCCGTAATGCTGGTGTTCACACTGGTTTTCGCGAACTTCTTCGATGCGATGGGGACGTTCACCGGGTTGGCGCGCGAGGCGGGGCTCGCCGACAAGCAGGGCACGTTCCCGCGACTGCGCTCGGCGCTGATCGTCGAGGGCGCAGGCGCGATCGTTGGTGGGGCGACGTCGTCGTCGTCCAACACCGTCTTCATCGAATCGGGTGCGGGCATCGAGGAAGGCGCACGCACGGGCCTTGCCAACGTCGTGACGGGGACGCTGTTTCTCGCGGCGATGTTCGTCGCTCCTCTTGCGCAGATCGTGCCGAGCGAAGTGGCCGCGGCCGCGCTGGTGATCGTCGGTGTGATGATGATGTCGCAGCTGCGCCACATCGACATCACCGAGTTCTCGGTGGGCCTGCCGGTCGTCCTCACCGTCGCGGTGATGCCGTTCTCCTACTCGATCGCCAATGGCATCGGCGTCGGCTTCATCGCATGGGTCGTGCTGCGCTCGGCGGCCGGAAAGGTGCGCGAGGTCAGCCCACTGCTCTGGATCGTGGCCGCGGGCTTCGTTCTCTACTTCGCGCGCGGCGGGATCGAGTCGCTCATCGGCTTGTAAGCCAGGGCTAGCGGCCGCCCACTTCGGCGGGTAGCGGTGGGGGCAACGTCGTCGTCGGCGTTGTCGTCGTCGTTGTCGGTGGCGGCGCGGCAGGCGCGGCGGGCGTTCCCGGTCCGTGCACGTCGACAATCGGTTCCTCTCGAATCACCTTGCCGCCCAGGCTGATTGCCAACGACTTCGACGTCACGGTGTAGGTCATTCCGTCGTTGTCGGCGACGAATCCGTCACCGGACTGCGAGGCTGGGACGATCAGTTTCGCGCCGTCGCGCAACCGCACACCGCGGTACTCGAACTGACCGCTTGGCGTTTTGCAGATCGCCACGCGAGAGCTGTCCGTAGTTCCGAAGAGGACCGCCGTATTCGGCGGGCTGCACCTGGCGGTGGAGTCGACATATCCCTGGTCGTCGGTGGCGGGCGCCGCAGTCGCCGAAGGCACCCCGACGGCGAACAGCGCAGTGCACGCCGCCGCGGCGACAATCAGGTGTGGGGTGAAAACCCCTGCTGGAGACATCAGTACCCACCAGACCACGCCTGCACAATTTACGCGAGCGTAGATGTCGAGACTCAACGCAATCGTTAGGTGCGTGAGATGCGTTCAGGCGCGGCTGTAGATCGACGCGTCGTCGATGTTGACACGCGAACGGTCGGGCAGGGCGAGGCAACAGACCACGGTGATGACCGCGGCCACGACGATGTATACCGAGATCGAGTACGGAGTACCAGTCTCGTGAAGCAGCCACGTCGCCAACAGCGGCGCCGGTCCGCCAGCGAACACCGATGCCAATTGGTAGCCGAGCCCGGCGCCCCCATACCGCAGGTGCGTCGGGAAGCTCTCGCCGATTAGCGCGGCCTGCGGTCCGTACATCATCGAATGCACGACCATCGACAGCACGACCGCGATGAAGATCAGCATCGGACCGCCGCTGGTCAACACAGCGAAATACGGGAACGCGAACAGCCCAGCGATGACGGCGCCAGCCAGGTAAACCCGTTTCCTGCCAACCGAATCCGACAAATGCGAGAAGAACGGGATCGTCGCCAGCTCGACAGTGGCACCCACCAGGACCGCGGTCAGCACGAACGTCTTGCTGTAATGGTGGCGCTGCACGACGTAGACCAAGACGAAGGTGGTGAACAGGTAGAACGGCATCTGCTCGGCGAACCGAAGGCCCGCGGAAAGCAGGATCTCTCGCCAGTGACGCCGGATCACTTCGGCGACAGGGGTGCTCGCGGTTTTTCCTTGCTCCAGCACCTTGGTGAACATCGGCGTTTCAAGGATCCTCAGCCGAATCACAAGGCCCACGGCGACCAGCACGAGGCTGGCCAGGAACGGCAGGCGCCAACCCCAGGAGTTGAACGCATCGTCTGACATCGTCGCGGACAGCAGCGTCATCCCGCCGGTGCCCAGCACCAGTCCGACCGGCACACCGATCTGGGCGAAACTGCCGAGCAGACCGCGCCTCTTCTGGTCGCCCCATTCCATGGTCAGCAGCACCGACCCGCTCCACTCACCGCCGACTGCAATCCCCTGGAGCACGCGCAACGTCACGAGTAGCAGCGGCGCGGCGACACCGATCGCTTCCGTCCCGGGCAGGATGCCGATGACTGCAGACGCAATGCCCATCACCAGCAGCGTGATGATCAGCGTGGTCTTGCGGCCGATCCGGTCACCCCAGTGCCCGAAGATGGCGGCCCCGATCGGCCGTGCGGCGAACCCTACGAAATACGTCGCGAATGACTGCATCGCGCCTGCGTAGGCACTGGATGCAGGGAAGAACAGGTGCGGAAAGACCAGCGCAGCCGCCGTGTTGTAGAGGAAGAAGTCGTACCACTCGATTGTCGTACCGATCGCGCTAGCCAGCGCCGCACGTCGTACCTGTACCCGCTGTCCTCCCGGCTCAAGTTGCGCCGTGCCGACTCCATTGCGTTCGCTAGCCATCGGGCCCGCCTCCTGTGACGACGTCGGTTCATAGAATGCGCCGCTGGGGGCGGTTCTAAACCCAATCACCCGGACAACTGTGGAGCGTCGAGACCCTGCATGATCAGCCGGGGATCACCGGTAGTGTCACGGCGGACGGGTGGTCCTGGTCATGCAGGATGGTTTGGACCGCGGTGCGGGTAGCGCTGTCCATCCCAAACGGTGCACCGGTGTTGGGGTTCGGCGCGAATTGGGGATAGTCGCTGCTGGAGATCTCCAGCCGAATGCGGTCACCCGCCCGGAACTCGTAACTGGTTGGCCAGACGTGGATTTGATACTTATATGGACGACCCGGCGTCTTCGGTGTGGGGTCGGACAGTGAGTCCCTGAATGAAGTCCGCAGGATTCCGTTGTTCAGATTGATCACCTGGCCGTCGGGCTTCACCGCCGTCAGCTTGGCCGTGAAATCTGTATCCGCAGAAGTGGATTCGGCCCACAGTCGCACATTGACCGGGCCGGTCATCTCGGTGTCGTGTTCGAGTGGCGCGCTGCTGTACACAAGGACGTCGGATCGCTGCTCGACGGGAGTTTGGTCATACGGTCCCTGCGGGCCGGACTCCGCACCGCAGCAGGAATGACCGCCAAGGCTGGGCGCTGGGAATGCGGGATCGTAGGTGTAAGCGTCCGGCGGCTGGGCGCCAGGTGCGGCGGATACGAGTTGCCCCTTGCGGTCGGCAATTCCACCCGGCCCCGCAAGATAGTACGTAGTCCAGTTTGTCTGCGGTAGAGGCCAACTCGTCGCGGACTTCCAGATGTTGGCACCCATGACGAAGTAGTCGACGCGGGGTTTCCCGGCGACGTCGTTGTTCTCGCCCTTCAGGAAGTGGTCGTACCACGCCAGCATCAGGTCGTTGATGGGGCTGTCGCCGACCGCGCCGATGTCCTTGAGCAGTGGTGCAGGGTCCGAGTCGGATCTGCCCCAGTTGACGTGATCCCACGGGCCGATGACGAGCCGCTGGTTGTCGCGGGCGGACTCGCTGCCCCCGTGGGCGACCATGCCCGCGAAGTTCTCCGTGCCGCCTGCCAGAAAGGCGTCGTACCAACCTTCGACGTCGAGGACCGGCACCTTCACCGACGGATACCGATCCCTGATGCTGAACTGCCGCCAAAAGTCGTCGCGGGCGGAATGCCGGATCCAGTCGAAATACCACGGTGCGACGGCGGGATTCTGCGGTTGCATCGGCGGCAGGTCCTTGAACGGACGGAATTCCATCCATCGGGTCGGATCGGCGGCAGCCGCCTTCAGTTCCGCCGCCGTAGCCTGGTCCTTGCGATTCTGTGCGGCGGACGTCGCCAGTCCAATTGCCCACGGCTGGACGAACGCCAACCGGAACTCCCCACCCTCATACGTCCACCCGTCGTAGTAGTCCGAGGCGGTATTGGCAGGAACGATCGTCGCAAGATGCGGCGGGGCAGTCGTGGCAGCGAGCCACTGGGTGGCTCCCACGTACGACGAGCCGTACATGCCGACTTTGCCGTTGGAGCCGGGCAACGCGGCGGCCCACTCGACGGAGTCGTACCCGTCCTCCATGTCATGGGTGAACTCGCTGAACGTGCCGCCCGATCCGCCCTGCCCACGCACGTCTTGAATGACCACCAGATAGCAGTGCGACGCGAACCAATCGGGCGGCTGGTAGCGCGATCCGGCCTGAGCAGCCGATTTTCCGTACTGGGTTCGCATCAGGATCACGGGTACCGCGTCTGCGGTCCTGGGCCTGTAGACATCAGAGCGCAACACGGTGCCGTCGCGCATCGTGGCAGGCACGTCGGTCTCGGTGGCGACCGCGCACGGCCCACGACCGGCGGCGGCCGGGAAGGGTCTTGACGCGTCGCCGCGGTGCTCGCCCGCGCATCCACTCATGACGAGCACGCTGGCGGCGGTCGCGGCGCAGAGCCGGACGGCGATGGAGCGCACGTCATAACGCTAGTACCGGCCCGGCCGTTTCTTGACGTCGGAATCTTTGTGTACCAATACGTACGTTCAGAGACCAGATAGAATTTTGTGAATTCACCACAAAGGACGTGACGGCCCGTGACGGTACAGCCGGAGAAAAGAGCGAAGGGCTCCATCAAGGGCGAGATCGCTGAGTTCAAGCGCAAGCAGATTCTCGACGCAGCTGTCGAACTGTTTCACAGGAACGGCTACCACGGAACGTCGGTCGACGCCATCGCCGGCGTGCTCGGCGTCTCGAAGCAATTCGTCTACTACCAGTTCAAAGACAAGCCCGCGATCCTCGATGCCGTCTGCACGACAGGCGCTGAATTGACCCTCTCCGCAGTCAATGACAGCGACGAACTCGCCGGCTCCACCGTGGACAAGATGCGCCTCTTCTGCACGCGCCTGACCGAGATCGTGATCGACCACGGGAGGTATCTGGAGGTCTATGCCAGCGAAGTCAGCACGCTCCGTGACGAAGATCGCAAGCGGACGTTGGCGATTCGTGCCGAAGTGGACGATCGGGTCTGCGAGCTGATCGACCGAGGTTGCAGGGAAGGCGTTTTCGTCGCCGAGGATCCGCTGATTGCCGCCCGCGCCGTCACCGGAATGATCTCGTTCATGTGGACGTGGGCGCATCCCGATGACCCCGCAGGCCGCGCGGGCCTCGTCGAGCACATGACGCAAATCGCCCTGCGAGCGCTGGGAATCAACAAGTAGGCGCGCGAGTCGTTGGACTCAAGCGACTTCCGGACGCAGCTCCGTGGCATGGGTGAGGTCGAACTCGGTGAAATCCGGGCGACGGGTCATATGGAAGTAGTCGACCATCCGCCACGGCAGAACCGTGCGGATCTTGCCGAAGGCGTCCCGGTAATAGGGCAGCATTCCTGGATGGCTCCACACGAGTTCGGCGTGTTCGGCGTCGACACGCTCGATGTAGCGGTCGTAGACCGACTGTTTGACGTCGATCGCGGCGATGTCGGAGTCGTCGGCCTGACAGATCGCGAGCCCGATATAGCGCGCCTGCATCTCGGAGGTGAAGATAAGGCTTCCGCCGTGCGCGAGCCCTGTCGTCGGCCCCTGCATGATGAAGAAGTTCGGGAAGTTGGGAACGGTGATACCCAGGTATGCGCCAATACCGTTGGCCCAGGTATCAGCCAATTCGACGCCTCCGCTACCGCGGATATCGATGCGCGAGGCGTTCCGAGACATGTCGAAACCCGTTGCGAAGACGAGCAAGTCGGCTTCAGCAAGCGAACCGTCGGTGAGGCTCACTCCCTCGGGCTCGATCCGCTCTATCGGCTGGGTGACGAGGTCGACGTTTGGCTTACGCAGCGTTTCATACCAACCGTTGTCGAGCAGGATCCGCTTTCCGTAGGGCGGGTAGTCGGGCACGCACTTGGCGATCAAGTCGCTGCGATCGCCAAGCACGTCGTGGATATGCCGGGTCATCTGCTCGCGATGCCGATCGTTGATTTTGTTCATCGATCGCCCTGGGTGCGGCCATGCCGGGTCCTTACGCAAGGTGGCGAGTAACCCGTCGCCGTAGCGCCACAGCATCACAAACCGGTACCAGGCCGAGTAGTACGGCTCATTCTCCAGCAGCACCTGCACATCGTCGTCGATGAGCTCACGAAAGCGTGGAATCGGGCGCACCCACTGCGGTGTGCGCTGCAGGATGGTCAATCGACCCACCCTGTCTGCGATCTCAGGGGCGATCTGCATGCACGACGCTCCGGTGCCGATGATCGCCACGGACTTTCCGGATACGTCGAGATCTCGCGGCCAGACGGCCGAGTGCACGGCCTGCCCGGCAAATCGGTCCATCCCATCGATGCGCGGTATCTGCGGTTGGCCGAACGGTCCGATGGCGCTGATGACGAACCGTGTTTCCATCCGCTCTTGAGAGCCGTTGCAGTCCAATATGACTCGCCAGTGGGCGGTGTCTTCGTCCCAGGTCGCCGACACACAGTGGGTGTTGAAGCTGATCCGATCGCGTACCCCGAACTCATGGGTGCACCGCTGCAGGTAGGCCTCGATTTCGCTGCGTTCGGAGAAGAACCGGCTCCACCGATAGCGAGTCCCAAACGAGTAGGAGTAGGAGTGGTTCGGTGTGTCCACCGCGCACCCCGGGTAGATGTTGTCGCGCCAGGTCCCGCCGATCGCGTCGGCCCGTTCGACGATCCGGTAGTTCACGCCGAGGTCGTTGAGAATCGCCCCGAGCACGATGCCGCTTTCGCCGGCACCCACGATCAACACAGTCGGATTGTCGGCAGCGGGCGCAGGTTCGCGGCGCCCTTCCGCGCCAAGCAGCGACGTCAACCCCATCTGCTCGCGCATCATCGGTAGGTACTCGCTCGGCACGTTTTCACCGAGGGCGATGCGCATCATCTCGAGGAACAACACGTCGTCGGGCTGGGGGGCGGCCGGATCGCCGGTGCCGGACAGCACCGCCGTTGCGGCGTCACGGAGTTCGTCCTGCACGTCGGCGGGCAATCCGGCGTCCTCTGGCGCGATCAACCGGATATCGCGCACCGGGCGGAAACGCTCGCTGAGCCAGTATCGGTCGCCCGTGTGATGGAACACCATCATCAGGAGGGCTCGCATGTCGGCTGCGCTGACCGCGCGCCGGGCGACGGAGGGGTCGAGGGTCAGCCGCCCGCTCACGTTGCGGTCGGTGTTGCGCGTGCTCATCGTCGATCCTCATCATTGCGTGCGCCGCCGAGAGTGAAGGTGCTCAACCCAAGGCCCCCGTCGATGGCGATCTCCTGGCCGGTGATGTAGCCGCTGCCGTCGCCACTCAGGAATGCGATCAGATCGGCGACCTCGGCGGGCTCGCCGAACCGTCCCATGGGCATCGCCGCCAGCACCCGGTCACGCAATTTGTCCGGAAATGCTTTGACGGCGGGTGTGGCGACCATGCCGGGGAGTACGCAATTCGCGGTGATGCCGTATTTGAGGTTCTCGATCGCGATGGTTTTGATCGCGCCCTGGAGTCCGGCCTTCGACGCGGCGTAGGCGACCTGTCCCGCCATGCCCGTGTGTCCGGCCAGGCTCGAGACCGCGACAATGCGGCCGTACCGCCGCCCGCGCATGCCGGGCAGACAGGCTTGCACGACGCGGAAGGCGCCCGTGAGGTTGACGTCGATGTCGCGCTGCCACTTCTCGGCGGGCATGCCGTGCGCGGGAGCGATGGTGTCAACGATCGCCGCGTTGCTCACGCAGATATCGACATTGTCGAAGATCTCGGCGGGCAGCGGATCGTGGACGATATCGACAGCGAGGTCGACGTCGCCGCGGATGTCGAGGGTGATCACTCGCAGACCGTCCAGGCGTAACCGTTCGACGACCGCCCTTCCAATGCCGCCGCTGGCTCCGGTGACAAGCGCGGTGCGTTGGGCCATCGCTAACACCTCCTCCATACCGCTCAGTATTAAAACATACGCGAGGGCACGCTCTTGCGCTAGATATTCCATTGGGTTTATTCTCATACTCATACGTATGCGTTCACAGTCATACCGAGTGGTACGTCACGTCGTCCGACAAAGGAGACCTGAGGGATGGGCAACCACGGGACGCTTTGTGAGGCGTTTCAGGCATCTGTTGCCGAACGGGGCGATGCGTGCGCACTTGTCGACGCGGAGTCCGGCGACAAGTGGAGCTGGGCAGAAGCGGGCCGCGCCGTCGACCACATCGCCGGGGGGTTGGCCGGCCTTGGTGTGTCGAAGGGTGACACCGTTGCCTTGGCGCTGCGCAACCGCCCACAGTTCAATCTCGTCGACGCCGCCGCGTTCCATCTGGGCGCCGCACCGTGGTCCATCTATCTGACATCGGCCCCTGAACAGATTCACCGGCTGCTGGCTCAAGCGCACAGCAGGGTGGTCATCGCCGAGACGGATCTAGTGCCTCGGCTGCGGGAGGCCGCGGCGGGCACCGACATTGAACACATCATCGATGTCGAACAACTCGATGCGTTGCCTGAACCGCCCGACGGTTTCGACTTCGTCTCCCACTGGCGCGATGTCGGGCCGGCCACACCGCTGACCATCATCTGGACATCAGGGACGACGGGTCATCCGAAACCGGTTGAGCTTACCCATCACTCGATGTTGCATCTGCTGGATGCGATCACCGAGGTGTCGGGTGTGCAGCCGGGCGGCCGGTTGTTGTCTTACCTGCCTTCGGCCCACGTCGCCGACAGGTGGTCAGCACACGGTTGGTGGATGACGCTGGGCGCAGAGATGACCTGCGTGCGTGACATCGCGAATCTCATGGCAACGACTGCTCAAGTGCACCCGACCATTTGGGGCTCGGTACCACGAGTATGGGAGAAATTGCGCGCCGCCCTGGAGGCTCAGGGAATTGCCGACCCGGCTCGTCTTCCCGAAGATGCCAAGCATGCGGTGCGCACCAAGCTCGGGCTGGACCAAGTCGAGGTCCTCATCGTCGGTGCGGCGCCGCTCGCGCCCGAAACCTTGCACTACTTCGAGGATTTAGGCCTGCCGATCTGCGAGGTCTGGGGTATGTCGGAGACGAGCGGGCTCTTGACGGCGAACCCGCCTGGGGCCCAGCGGATCGGCACTGTCGGGCTACCGCTGCCCGGCGTCGAACTGCGCCTGGCACCCGACGGCGAAGTCTTCGCACGCGGCCCGATGCTGATGAGTGGCTACCGGCATCAGCCGGAACTCACCGCCGAGACGATCGTCGATGGTTGGTTGCGAACCGGCGATGTCGGAGTGCTCGACGACGACGGATACCTGTCGATCATCGACCGAAAGAAAGAACTGATCATCAACTCCGGCGGCAAGAACATGTCACCGCTGGCCATCGAGGCCGTGCTCAAGACCGCGGGTCCGCTGATCGGTCAGGCGTGCGCCATCGGCGACCGACGCCCGTACAACGTCGCCCTTCTCGTACTCGACGTCGACGCACTTGGCGCTTGGGCCGTCGAGCACGGAAAAGCCGAGCTTGACTACGCGTCGCTGAGTCGCGATCCGGAAGTGCTGGCCGCGGTCGACAAGGAAGTCGAGGAGGGCAATGCACGGCTATCCCGGATTGAACAGATCAAGGCGTGGCAGTTGATGGCCGCCGATTGGCTTCCTGACAGCGACGAGCTCACTCCCACAATGAAACTCAAGCGACGTCCGATCGCCGAGAAGTATGCGGACGTGATCGATTCGCTCTACGCCGCGAACATCCCAAGGAGTTGACCTTTGTGAACATCCATGACTTCACGTTGCAGCCCACGTATTTCGACCGGTTCGGGCATGGATTGTCGCGGCCAGAGTGCGTGTGGGTCGACAACGACGGGATATGGGCCTCGGATGCACGGGGTGGTGTCAGCCGCTTATCACAGGCCGGCGAGCCCACCCTGCTGGGATCCGGAATCGGCACTCCCAACGGGTTCAGTAGGCGCCAGGACGGAAGCTTCGTGGTTGCGGGGCTTGATGACGGTGCGGTCTACACGATCGGTCCGGACGGAACAACCACGGTGCTACTCAAGGAGATCGACGGCCAACCGATCGGTGCGGTCAACTACCCCTGCGTCGACGGTGACCGGGTATGGATCTCAGTGATGACAACGGATCTTCCGTGGGACGAAGCGCTGCGGGGCCCGGCAAAGGGGCGAATCGTCCTGCTGGACGACCGAGGTGCCCGAGTGGTGGCCGACGGGCTGCACCTGACCAACGAGGTGAAGGTCTCACCCGACGGCGACTATCTCTACGCCGCGGAATCCTTGCAGCGCCGCATCGTTCGGTTCGCGATCAGAGACGACGGCTCCCTGGGTGAACGTGAGGTCGTCGGGCCCGACGACCTGGGCGAGGGCGCCTTCCCTGACGGATTTACGTTCGACGCCGACGGCAACATATGGGTGACCATCATCTGCCGGAACGGGCTCTATGTCATCACCTTCGAAGGTGAGCTGCATGTGGTCTACGAAGACGTCAACGAGCAGGCGCTCCAGACGTTGCTCACCGCGCAGGCCGAGGGATCGGCGACCCAGGAGTTGATGGGGCGGTGCGCCGCCGCAGGCCCTCTGGTGCTGCCGACCAGTTTGGCCTTCGGCGGCCCCGACGGTCGCGACGCTTTCGTCGGATCACTTGCGACCCCGCATCTGACGTCGTTCAGGTCCCCCGTATGTGGCATCTGAGACAGAGCAACATCGCTAAGGCCGCCGCGGCGGAGGAAGGTCAATGAACCCATGTCGGATACCGCCCAGAGTGTGCTGATCTTTTTCCTCGTGCTGTCGCCGCTTTACATTCCGATAGCGGTCACGCTCGTCGCCGCTATCGCCGACCGGCGCGAAACCGTGCGCACGCGGTTGCGGGACACAGCCGCTAACTCGCACGCGGCGATCGCCGGTGAAGAGCCACAACCGCTGGCGGGCAGCAGATCTCCCGCGGCGATGGCGCCCGACGCAGAAGCCGCCTAAACGGGATCAGCGCGGCGGCCCGAGAATGATCTGCCCGAACTTATCCGCTCCCTCGGCCATACGTTCGGGCGAGATTTCGAATCCCTCAGGGCGCGGCGTCGCCCTATCACGGCCTGCGTAGCGGAACATGCCTTCGATTCCGGCCGGGGTGTTGATCATCAGCAGGTCCGCCTTCTTGGAGGTGATGCGGTACGCGTGCGGAATGTTCTTGGGCAAGAAGACGATTCCACCCTCCGATAACTCCATCTCCTGATCGTCGTACCACAGCAACGCGGTTCCCTTGATGAGCATGAAGACTTCGTCCTCACGCGTGTGCTTGTGGTATGGCGGCGCTTCGCCTTCGCTAACGTCGAAGCGTCCGACCATCAACTGGCCGTCTGTTGCCTTGCCGTCGAGCAATATCGCCAGCGTGCCGCCGTCGAGCCATTCCAGTTGTTGCTGCTGCTCAGGTTGTGCCAGATATGCCATGCTCACGAGTCGTCCCCATTCGTTGTCGGCGGCACCAACACTCCGCGAGCCACTATCTATACAAAATCTAGTCGTGGCGCTCCTGGGATGCGCCACGACTAGATGGGTGATGTCGCCTGCCCTGCGACCGATCAGAAGGGCCGATCCACAAAGCCGTTGGTGGTGCTGACTTCGTCGTGGTTATCCACGGAATAGTGGGGCAATGTCGGGGTGGTAAGAATGTCGGCCTGGGCGGGTCCCGGGAAACCAAGCACCGCTGCGGTCAGACCGCTTGCAATCAGTGTGGCAAATCCGAACTTCGTCATTTCGATGCCTTCCGCTGCATTCGGCCCTTTTTCTAACCTCATTGGCCGCTCTGTAGGGTTTAACGCCCAGTTCAGAGGGATGATTCCGCTGGCAGATATTGATCGACGGTTGGCAGGAATCGACCACTTCTCGGGCCGCGGCCTGCGACTAGCGGTTCTCGAGTTGCGCAAGGGCTCGCCGAACGCCGGCATCGCGCGAGAGTCTCGCGTCGACGATCGGTCCGGCCACACCTCGAAGCGCGGCGACGGGACGCCAGCGACCGGGGACGGTGACAGACCGTTGCCTACGCTCCAGCCCGTCGGCGATCGCGGCGGCTGCAGCCTGCGGCTGAATTCGCTTCAGTATGAATTTGGGCATCGCCGACAGCAGCGCGAGCACATGCGGATCTGCATCCACGCCCTGACGGATCATGTCGGTCTCGATCAGTGAGAAGTACGCCGTCATCGCCGACGCTCCGTGGCTGGCTAGCTCGACGCCAAGACCCCGACCAAGTTGCTCGACTGCAGCCTTGCTCATCGCATACGGGATGGCACCCGCCCCGTTGATGTAGGCGAACACCGAACTCACCAGCACGATCTGCCCGCGGCTGCTGATCACTGACTCCAGCGTCGCTGCCGCCGTGTTGACGACCCCAGTCACGTTCACGGACATGACACCACCCACTTGGTCGGGCGTGAGTGTGCGGAATGTGCCGCCACGTCCGAGAACGCCTGCGTTGGCGATCACGACATCGATGCCCCCGAACTGCTCCCGCGTCAGGCTCACGGATTCCTGGACCGACGCGAGATCGGTGACGTCGCATTGCAGCGCCAGACCATGGCCCCTCGGGAGGGTCGCCGCAACAGACTGCGCCGTCGGCAGATCAATATCCGCAATCACCACCCGTGCCCCGCGCTGAACGAGTGCGGCGGCAGTTGCCGCACCCAGACCGCGACCGGCCCCGGTAATCAGGACGACCTTTTCGGAGAGTGAATAGCGCGTCATGTCATAGACCGCGCTTGCGCCCGAATGACGTGGTGCCATTGCGGCGGAGCATCGCGACCATTGTGGCGATACGTCCACGGTTGAGGTCGGGCTTGAGGCCGGCGCCGACACGGTGCAATTGGTCCGCGTGCCAGGAGAGTTCGAGGATTCCGTCCAGTGACTTGAGGTCGACGAACCGGCCAAGGACACGGCGCATGCCTGCGCGCAACTGGTGTGAGGCCAGAGTCTCGGCGCGCCCGGCAAGGATCACATCGGCGGCGTCGGGCGTGGTGGCGGTGGGCCGACCAAGACCGATGACGTCGCACTCGCCGGCCTGCACCGCATCGTGCATCGCTGCGCGGGAACGGAACCCGCCGGTGACCGCCAGCGGGATGTCACCGGCAAGGCTGCGCACCGTGCGGGCGTACTCCAAGAAGTAGGCCTCGCGCGCTCGGGTGCTGTCTGCAGCCTTCCCCATCATGGCGGGTTGCTCGTAGCTGCCGCCGCTGACCTCGATCAGATCGATGCCCTCATGCGCCAATGCCGCCACCACGGAGCGAGATTCATCTTCGGTGAAACCGCCGCGCTGGAAGTCGGCCGAATTGAGCTTGATACCCACCGCGAAGCCCGGCGACACGCGCGCGCGGATGCGCCGGACGACTTCGAGCAGAAAACGCATCCGCCGCTCGGGGTCACCGCCCCACTCATCGTTGCGCTGGTTCGACAATGGCGACAGGAACTGCGCGACCAGGTAGCCGTGGGCACCATGTATCTGCACACCGTCGAAGCCCGCCGTCTCGCATACCACCGCCGCGCTCGCGAAGCGTTCAATGATGTCTTCGATCTCAGCAGGTGTCAGCTCACGAGGCGTCGCCGCACCGGGAAAGTTGAGCGCCACCGGGCTGGGGGCGACGGGGGTGTGACCGAGCGCAAGCGGGTTCGACTGGCGCCCTGGATGATTGAGCTGCACCCAAATCGGAACGCCGGCGTCCTTGGTGGACTTGGCCCACCGCGACAGTGCATCCAGGTTGCGCTCGTCCTCGATGACGACGTTGCCCGGCTCGCCGAGTTGTGTGCGGTCGACCATCACGTTGCCGGTGACGATAAGGCCGTACCCGCCTTGGCTCCAGCTCGTGTAGAGCCGCTCGAGTCGCTTGTCGGGAGAGTTCTGCTTGTCGGACAGGCCTTCGCTCAGCGCGGCCTTCATTATTCGATTGGGCAGCACCTGCCCGCAGCGCAGTGTCAGTGGGTCGTGCAGGGAAGTCATACGGATGTTCCTAATTGTTTAGTAGGGATGGGTTCCCGGTCGTTGAGCGGGGGCTGTTCCTGATCGGTCTGCCGCCGGGTGATGCCCGGATGTTCCCGTCG
>NZ_QJJU01000037.1 GCF_003201655.1 Mycolicibacterium moriokaense | reverse complement strand
GAACAACTCGGCCATCACCGCCGTCTTGCGCGCACACGCCGCGTTCTCCGTCCGCGACCAGCCCGCGGCAGCATCGACCAACGCCGCGTCATCCAGCGCAGTCAGATCGCCAATCTCGGGCAACGAACCATCGAACATATGAGCGAAACTACGCACTGCCCCCGACCAAGACACCCTCGACCACACACCTGGACCCCAACCTGCGGATGAAATACGAACTGTGGATAACCCTGAAAGTGTCCATTTCGGCCAAAATGGCTATTATGTCTGTTATGTCCACACTGACCTTCCGCAACCGCGACGGCGAGCTTGTCGACGTCCAGACCGTCGCCGCCACCCGTTTCAAGAACGAGTTCGGCTCGATCTTCGAGCAGGCCGCCCTTGGTGGCGCGGTTGCGATCACCAAACACAACACCCCGAAGGCGGTGTTGTTGTCCTACGCCGAGTTCGAAGCGCTGACGAAGACAAGCACGCCGGCGCTCGACGACCTGTCTGACGAATTCGACCAACTTCTGGAGAGCATGCAGACTCCGAGATCGAAGAGCGCGATGGCGTCCGCGTTCGACGCTACGCCGGAGCAACTCGGCCGCGCCGCGGTCAAGGCGGCCAAGCGCTAGCCCGGTCGTCGCATGGCCCGCAAGGCCCAAGCTCCGCGCCTTTATGTACTCGCCGGGATCAACGGCGCGGGCAAGAGCAGTATTGGCGGCGCAATGATCCGGGCGTCCGGCGCCGACTATTTCAACCCCGACGAGGCGGCGCGGAATCTCATCGCGGCAAACCCTGGCCTCGACCAAGTGCGAGCCAACGCCGCCGCATGGCAGCAGGGCAGACGGCTGCTTGAGCGGGCGATCCGGGAGCGCAAAGACTTCGCGTTTGAGACCACGCTCGGCGGAAGCACCATGCCGCGACTGATTAGCGAGGCGGCGGCCGAGGGCTTCGAGGTTCGCATCTGGTTTGTCGGGCTGGCCAGTGTCGACCTGCACATCGAACGCGTGCGCAATCGCGTGCGCGCAGGCGGCCACGACATCCCGGAGTCCAGCATCCGGCGCCGGTGGCGGCACAGCAGGCTGAATCTGGTGCAGCTGCTTCCGCACCTGACCGAGCTGCGTGTCTACGACAACTCCGCGGACGCCGACCCCGCGGCAGGGCATGCGCCCCGGCCGGTGTTGGTGTTGCATCTCGACCGCGGCGAGATCGTCGGGCCACTGGATCTTTCGTCGACGCCCGAGTGGGCCAAGCCGATTGTCGCCGCCGCGTTGAGTTTGGGCTAGCTGGTGCCCAACGGATCAATCGTCCATGCGACGTAGAGCATCGCCGCACTGACCGTGGCGGTGGCGACGAAGTCGATCGTTCTGCTGCGCACCGCGAGCAGGCCCGCCCGATCATCGGTGAGCGTTAACCGAAGCGCCGCCGCGACGCCGACGCCGATGCCGAGCACCAGCGCACCGCGTCGCCAGTAACCCGCGACCACCAACCCGAACGCCGCCACAATGATCACGCCGACCAGTAGGATCGGCCATTGCCCGCCAAACACCTTGCGGGCGAACTCTTTCAGCGTCACGCCAGGGCTTCTGCGCGCTCGACCACGTTCGTCAGTAGGAACGCCCGAGTCAGCGGGCCGACGCCACCTGGGTTCGGCGACACGTGACCCGCGACCTCCCACACGTCGGGGTGAACATCGCCGACCAACTTGCCATCCGCGTCACGAGCCACACCCACATCCACCACCGCCGCACCCGGGCGCACCATATCCGCCTTCACCAGGTGCTGCACGCCCGCGGCGGCGACGATGATGTCGGCCTGCCGCGTCAGCGCCGGAAGGTCTCGAGTTCCGGTGTGGCACAACGTTACTGTCGCGTTTTCTGACCGCCGGGTGAGCAACAGCCCGAGCGGGCGGCCGACGGTCACGCCACGCCCGATCACCACGACATGAGCCCCGGCGATCTCGACCTCGTAGCGGCGCAACAAATGCACGATGCCGCGCGGCGTGCACGGCAGGGGCGCAGGCTCGTTGAGCACCAGCCTGCCGAGGTTGGTCGGATGCAGCCCGTCGGCGTCCTTGCCGGAGTCGACGCGCTCAAGCGCGGCGTTCTCGTTGAGGTGCTTGGGCAGCGGCAACTGCACGATGTAACCGGTGCATTCGGGGTTGGCGTTGAGTTCGTCAATGGTCTCGTCGAGCTTGGCCTGGCTGATGTCGACAGGCAGGTCGCGGCGTATCGAATTGATCCCCACCCTCGCGCAGTCGGCGTGCTTGCCCCGCACATAGGCATGTGAGCCGGGGTCGTCACCGACCAGGACCGTGCCCAGTCCGGGTGTCCTGCCTGCCTTCGTTAACCGCGCAACGCGCTCCTTCAAGTCGACGAAGATCTCGTCGCGCGTGGCCTTGCCGTCCAATGTGATCGCACCCACGGCAGCCATTGTGGCAGGCTCACCTCCATGAACACTCAGCCCAATGTGTTCACCCCGGCCAAGCTCGGCCCGGTGACCCTGCGCAACCGCATCATCAAGTCGGCGACGTTCGAGGCGTCGACGCCAAACGCCCTCGTCACCGACGACCTGATCACCTACCACCGGCTACCCGCCGCGGGTGGTGTGGGGATGACCACCGTCGCTTATCTAGCGGTGTCAAAAGGTGGGCGCACAGAGGGCAACGTGATCTGGTGGCGGCCCGAGGCCATCCCCGGACTGCAGAAACTCACAGCGGCCATCCACGCCGAGGGCGCAGCGATCAGCGCGCAAATCGGTCATGCCGGACCGGTGGCCAACGCCCGCTCCACGAAGGCGAAGGCGTACGCGCCTGTGCGGTTCTTCAATCCCCTCTCCATGCGTTTCGCCAAAAAGGCCACTCGCGACGACATCGACAACATCATCGAAGCGCACGCCGACGCGGCCCGGTTCGCGGTCGAGGCAGGCTTCGACGCCGTCGAGATCCACCTCGGCCACAACTATTTCGCCAGCTCGTTTCTCAGCCCGCTGATCAACCGCCGCACCGACGAGTTCGGCGGGTCGCTGGAGAACCGTGCCAAGGTGGCCCGCGGCATGGTGATGGCCGTGCGGCGCGCGGTGAACGACCAGATCGCGGTGACCGCGAAGCTCAACATGTCCGACGGGGTGCGCGGCGGCATCTCGACCGAGGAGTCCCTGCAGACCGCCAAATGGCTTGAGGGAGACGGCGGTTTGGACGCCATCGAACTGACCGCGGGCAGCTCACTGGTCAACCCGATGTACCTGTTTCGCGGTGATGCGCCGGTCAAGCAGTTCGCGGGCGCGTTCAAGCCGCCGCTGCGGTGGGGCATCCGGATGACAGGCAAGAAGTTCTTCCGCGAGTACCCGTATCGCGAGGCGTATCTGCTGCGCGACGCCAAGCTGTTCCGCGCCGAGCTGAAGATGCCGCTGATCCTGCTCGGCGGCATCACCAACCGCGAGACTATGGATCTGGCAATGGCCGAGGGCTTCGACTTCGTCGCGATGGGCCGGGCACTGCTGGCCGAACCGGATCTGATCAACCGGATCCAGGCCGACGGTGCGGTCCGGTCAGCATGCACCCACTGCAATCAATGCATGGCCACCATCTACAGCCACACCCACTGCGTGGTCACCGGATCGCCGAGCCGCGTCGCGATCGGCTAGCGGCGCTGCGACACAGGCATCTCCACCGCCAGCAGCGGCGGCGCCCCGAATTGAAGCATCGGCTCGGTGCGCACCCACTCGTCCGACTTGATGACGAGTTCCTTTGCGGTGACTGTGTAGGTAACACCGTCTTTCTGTGCGAAGAACTCGCCAGGCACGGTGGGTTCGGCAACGACGGTGAGCACCGCATCGTCGCCCAATCGGGCGCCGCGGTATTCGTAGTGGCCGTCGCGGTTCACGCAGATCGCAATCAGCGATTGTTCCGTGCGGCCGAACTCGACCGCCGACTGTGGCGCATCGCAGCGCACCTTTGAATCGACAAAGCCCCGGTCGTCGGTCTGAAGAGGCCCGGGTGCCGCGCCCGCCTTCGACAGCACGTCTGCCATGACCAGGGTGATGATGATCGCGGCGCACAGGAGAAACACCGGGACCATCGCTCGACCCAGTTTGCCGTGCCGCCATGCCGTGGCCTTCACAGACCGCATGCCTTAGCAGATCACGTAGTCGGCCGAGACCCATCGCGACTCGCCGGGCGCAGGCCGAGAAGTTAACTCGACGGTATAAGTGTGCGAGCACATTGCTCGACCAAGGCGTCCGCGCTCGCGGGGATGGCCTGCCGTGCGATCAGATGCCTGCGCAATTGGAGGTCCGATGTCCACACCCACCGCGGTCGCCCAGCGGTTGTATGACGCGATGGCACACGCCGACCGTCAGGCCCTATTCGCTTTGCTCACAGACGATTTCGTCGGCACTGTGAGCGCGGGTATGCCATACGGTGTCGGCGGCTAGCACCGCGGCGCGGTCGACATGATCACCGGCGTATGGGCCCGCATCGCATCCGTCTACGACATGCACGTCGATCCGCTCGACTATCTGCAGGTAGACGATGAGCGTGTAGTGGTGCTCGGCCGATATTGGGGACCTGCCCACATCATCACCACACGCGGTGACCGAATCGCGGCGTTGCAACAAATCACCGACACCGCGCGATGGGCCATCGAACCGACGTCCTGACGCGCCAGCGAACCAGCCTCGCATCCGGCGGCGGTACCGATAGAGTTGGTGCCGATGAGCCGCCCAGCCCCACCCGCGCTGACCGTTCGGTACGACGGCTCAACGCGCACCTTCGCGCCAGGCAACGATGTCGTGATCGGCCGCGACCTCCGTGCCGACGTTCGCATCGCCCACCCGCTGATCTCGCGCGCCCACTTGGTGCTGCGATTCGACCAGGGCCGCTGGGTTGCGATCGACAACGGCAGCCTCAATGGCATGTACGTCAACGGGCGCCGGGTGCCCTCGGTTGACATCCAGGACGGCCAGCAGATCAACATCGGCAATCCCGATGGCCCTGGCCTGACGTTCGAGGTCGGCCGCCATCAGGGATCGGTCGGCACGCCGCCACAGACGACATCGGTGCCGATCGCGTCACGGCCGCAGCCGATGTATCCGTCGAGCCCGCAACCACCAACAACGCGTCCGCCGAGCCCGTCGCACCCGCAGCCGATGTATCCGTCGGCCCCGCAGTATCCGTCGGCCCCGCAACCGCAATACCCGTCGGCTCCGCAGGCCCATCCGAGCGCCCCGGCGGCCTATCCGAGCAGCCCGTCGGCATATGCCCCGAGCACGCCCGCGCCGATCCACCCGGCCCCGGTGCGTCAGCCGATCTCCTCCCCCGGCCTGGAATCGGTCACCCAGATGGGACCGACGGCCGCACCCCGTTCCAGTGAGGGCAACCTCGCGACGAGCATGCTCAAGATCCTGCGGCCGGGTAGCCCTCCGAAGGCCCCCGCCGGGTCGTTGAAGATCGGCCGCGCAACCGACAACGACATCGTCATCCCCGACGTGCTGGCGTCGCGGCACCATGCGACCCTGATTCCCGGCCCCAGCGGCACCGAGATACGGGATAACCGCAGCATCAACGGCACATTCGTCAACGGTGCACGCATCGAGTCGGCGATGCTGAACGACGGCGACACCGTCACCATCGGCAATGTCGACCTGGTCTTCCGCGGCGGCAGCCTGGTCCGCGGCACCGCGACCGAGGCCGACACCCGCACCGGCGGACTCGAGGTGCACGGTGTCACCTGGACCATCGAGGGCAACAAGACGCTGCTTGACAACATCTCGATATCGGCGCGGCCCGGCACGCTGACCGCCGTCATCGGACCGTCGGGCGCGGGCAAGTCGACGTTTGCACGGTTGGTCGCCGGCTACACCCACCCGACCACGGGCACGGTCTCGTTCGAGGGCCACGACATCCATGCCGAGTACGCCTCGCTGCGTTCCCGGATCGGGATGGTGCCGCAGGACGACGTGGTGCACGGTCAGCTGACCGTCAGACAGGCGCTGATGTACGCGGCCGAGCTGAGGCTGCCACCCGACACCAACAAGGCCGACCGCGAACAGGTCGTCAACGAGGTGCTCGAAGAACTCGAGATGACCAACCACCTCGACACCCGCGTCGACAAGCTCTCGGGCGGGCAGCGCAAGCGCGCTTCGGTCGCGCTCGAGCTGCTGACGGGTCCGTCGCTGCTGATCCTCGACGAGCCGACGTCCGGCCTTGACCCCGCGCTGGACCGGCAGGTGATGACGATGCTGCGTCAGCTGGCCGACGCAGGCCGCGTGGTGCTGGTGGTGACGCACTCGCTGACCTATCTCGACGTGTGCGATCAGGTGCTGCTGCTGGCGCCCGGCGGCAAGACCGCGTTCTACGGGCCGCCAAACCAGATCGGTGCGTCGATGGGCACCACCAACTGGGCCGACATCTTCAGCTCAGTGGCAGGCGACCCGGACGCGGCGAACAAGAGGTTCCTCGCCCAGCACGGACCGCCCCCACCACCGCCGCCCGCGGCGACTCCCACAGACCTTGGCAAGCCGACGAAAACCAGTCTGCGAAGACAATTCTCGACGATCGCGCGTCGCCAGATGCGGCTGATCGTGTCCGATCGCGGTTACTTCATTTTCTTGGCGTTTCTTCCGTTCATCATGGGCGTGCTGTCGCTCTCAGTGCCAGGAGACGTCGGCTTCGGCGTACCCGTGCCCGCGATAAACGGCGGCGAGGCGCCTAACGAGCCGGGGCAGATCCTCGTGCTGCTCAATGTCGGCGCCATCTTCATGGGCACTGCGCTGACGATCCGCGCGCTGATCGGGGAGCGGGCAATCTTCCTGCGCGAGCAAGCGGTCGGGCTGTCCACGTCCGCATACATCTTGGCCAAGGTCTTCGTCTTCGCCGGGTTCGCGTTGATGCAGTCGGCGCTCGTCGTCGCCATCAACGTCTGGGGGAAGAAGTGGGGCCCTGGCGCTGTGACCAGCGGTGCGGTGATACCCCCTCGGACGCTGGAGCTGTATACCGACATGGCCGCGTGCTGTGTGGCAGCGGCGATGACTGGCTTGGCACTCTCGGCGCTGGCCAAGTCGAACGAGCAGATCATGCCGCTGCTGGTGATCGCGATCATGTCGCAGCTGGTGTTCCAGGGCGGCATGATTCCCGTCACCGGCCGGGTGGGTCTCGACCAGTTGTCGTGGATCACGCCTGCGCGGTGGGGATTCGCCAGCACCGCGTCGACGATCGATCTGCTCAGGCTCGTACCGGGACCGCTGACCCCGCAAGACTCGCATTGGAAACACACTGCGGGAGCGTGGTGGTTCAACATGGCCATGCTCGGGGCGATCTGCGTCGGCTACAGCAGCTTCGTGCGATGGAAGATCCGCCTCAAGGGCCATTGAGCTTCTGCGCGACGGTTATTCGCCGTGGATGTCGAGGCCGTGCGCGGCCGCGTAGGCCATTGCCTGCTCGATGTCGACCTTCGCCCCGCGCAGCGTCGCGGAGGTCCACAGCGTCGGATCCACCCGCGCCCCCCGCAGATCGGCTTCGTCCAGCTTGGTGTTCTGCACCCTGGCACCGCCGAGGTCGGCGCGCCGAAGCACCGTCTTGCGCAGGTCGGCTTCGACCAGGCCAGCTTCCCGCAGCCGGCAGTCGGACAGGTCGACGCTGCGCAGGTCGGCACCGCCGAGCACCGCCAGCGTGAAATCCACCTCGACCAGCTTCATCGGCCGCATGCGGCACTCGGTGAACACCGAGCCGAGAAAGCTACAGTGCTTGAAAGTACTGTGCCACAACGATGTACGTCGAAACGTGCAATTGCGGAACGCCGATCCGACGTGCTCGGATTCGGACATGTCCACGCCGCTGAAGTCGCATTCGGTGAACACGACGCGCTCGGTGCGAAGTTCTCGCAGATCCTCGTCGCGGAAATCGTGGCCGTCGAATTCCCGTTCGAACCAGGCTGTTTCGTCGTCGCCCACGCGGTCAGCCGCGCAGCGACGCGAGCCGGTTCAGCGCGTACTCGGTGATGGCGATCAGCGCGGCCTTCGTCGAGTGGCGATCGCGGGCGTCGACCGTGATCACCGGTATGTCGTCGCGCAGCGACAGCGCCTTGCGCACCGCTTGAGCGGGATGCCTTGGTGCGCCGTCGAATTCGTTGACCGCGATCAGGAAAGGAAGATTGCGTGCCTCGAAGAAGTCAACGGCGGCGAAGCTGTCGGCCAAGCGTCGCACGTCGACGAGGATGATCGCGCCGATGGCGCCGCGGACGAGGTCGTCCCACATGAACCAGAACCGGCGCTGTCCTGGCGTGCCGAACAGGTAGAGCACCAGATCCTCTGCGAGGGTGATGCGACCGAAGTCCATCGCCACGGTGGTGGTGTTCTTATTGGGGGTCGCGTCGAGACCGTCGACCCCCTCCGACGCGTTGGTGACCAACGCTTCGGTACGCAGCGGCATGATTTCGGACACCGCCCCCACGAACGTCGTCTTGCCGGCGCCGAAGCCACCGGAGATGACGATCTTCGTCGAGGCGGTCTCCCGCCTCTCAGAGCGCTCGTAGGCCACGCAGCGTCCTTCCTATCAATTCGCGTCGTTCGTCGTCGGTGGTGGAATCACCCAGGGTGGTGTGCGCCCGCAGATAACCTTGCGTCACAAGGTCCCCGATCAGCACCCGCGCCACGCCGAGCGGCAAGGATAAGACCGCGGCGATCTCGGCGACCGATGGGCTGTCGGCGCAAATCGTGAGGATCTGCCCGCGCACGTCGTTTCCGGGCCAGCGCGGTGGTTTCCGTGGAGCGGCCACCGTCTCGACCGGGGCCTCCAGCGGCAGATTGATGCGGGAATCGGTACGGCCGGCCGTCAGTGTGTACGGCCGAACCAGCTGCGGTTCGTCCGTATCGTCCCGTTCCCAGTGGTCCATAGGCGGCTCACGAGTGCTGAGGGGCGCGTCGCGACGACTGGACCATAGCGCCAACACGTTCCACCAAAATGGCCATCTCGTAACCGATCTGGCCGATATCGCAATTCCGCATGGCCAGCGTCGCGAGGTTGGAGCCGTCGCCGACGCGCATCAGCAGCAGATAGCCGTTCTCCATCTCGACGACGGACTGCAGCACGTACCCGCCATCGAACAGCTGAGCGGCGCCCGTCGACAGGCTCGCGAGCCCGGAGGCTACCGCGGCGAGTTGGTCGGCTCGTTCGATCGGCATGTGCTCACTGGCGGCCATCAGCAGGCCGTCGGCGGAAACCAAGACGGCGTGCGAGACGCCGGATACTTCGCGTGCGAACTTGGAGACCAGCCAGTCGAGCGAATCGCGCTGCGTCGAACGTGGCGGATAGGTCATTCTTTATCGGTTCCTCTGGTGTCTCGGGCATGTGATCGTCCGGCATGCACGCCACCGAAATGGTTGCTGATGCTTGCGCGGACAGCGTCAGGATCGCGCGGCGGAATCGGGTGTCCGCCGGAGTCCAACTCAGCCGCCGATGCTACCTGGTCGTCGCCGTCGTCGCTCCTGTGAGCCCCACCGTTGAAGTGGTGGCCACCGTTGGACGCACCGTCGGGGTCGGTGGAATCGGCAGCACCCGGCACCAGACGCGCGCCGGGCTCACGCACCGGCAGGCCTTCCTCGGTATGCTCGACGACCGGCGCATCCTCCGCCGCCGCGGCCGCTGACCAGCCATGATCCCACACCGATGCCCAGTTCAGGTCGTCACTTCTTGCCAGATCGGTGGGATCGACGAGCCATTCGGACAGCATCTTCTGATAGATCGCATCGTCGGCACCGGCCGTCTCGGTCGACTCGTGCACAGCGTGCCGGGAAGGCTCGGGCAGCGGCGGCTCGGCCGTTGTGGGCTGCTCGGGCTGCCTGCTTGCCTGCGGCTGCGGATCTGCCGCCGGTTCGTGCGCAGGCACACCGTTGCTGGCGGCCTGTGCGCGCGATGCGAAGAACGCCGATGTGTCGGTTGGCGCTCGCTCACTCTCGGGCGCGGGTGGGATCCGCTTCGCCCAGGGGACTGGCTCCGCTGGCTGTCCCCACGGGACCGGTTCGGCCGTCTGCGCCGGCATCGAATCGGCGGGCCACTCATCCTCTGCGCGCCACTCATCCTCCGGCTCTTCGGCCGCAGGGTGGGCCAGCGAGGCCGGGATGTCGGCAATTCCGCTGGCGCCGGGATAGCGCTGCGGCAGCAACGCCACGGGCACGTCGGAATGGCCGTTGAGGTGCTCCTGGCCCGGCTGATCGACGTAATCGGTGTAGTGGTGATCCTCATCCAGCGCCAGCGCGGTGTGGATCCCCGCGTGGGCGTCGGCGGGTGTGCCGTAATCAGGCTCGCCGAATTGGTCGGGCGCCTCGCCCCCGACGAGCAACTCGGACGGCACGAACACACCGGCGGTGGTGCCCGAATTCGGTTCGCCCGCAATGGTGCTGCGCAACCGGACCACCAGCCCGTGCTGCGCGGCGAGCCGCCCGACGACGAACAGGCCCATGTGCCGCGCGGTGTAAGGGTTGACCTCGCCACCGGATTGCAGACGGGTGTTGGCCACCCGCAGATCGGATTCGGTCATGCCGATGCCGATATCGCTGACCTCGATGACGAGGCCGCCGTTGCCCGTGTGCACCGCCGACACCCGGGCCTGGGAGATCGGCGGCGAATAGCGCAGCGCGTTGTCGAGCAGTTCGGCCAGCAGGTGCACCAGGTCGCCTGCGATGGCGCCGTGGATCTCGCTGTCGGGCACCGTCGCGGTGACCACCCTGGTGTAGTCCTCCACCTCGGAGGCGGCCGCGTTGATGATCGCCGACACCGGCACCGGCTCAGCCTGTTCACGTGGCACCTTGGCGCCCGCGAGCACCAGCAGGTTGGCTCCGTTGCGGCGCATGCGGGCGGCGAGGTGATCCAGACGGAACAGGCTCTCGAGCCGATCGGGGTCATCCTCGTTGCGCTCGAGGCGGTCGATGAGCGACAGCTGCTGGTCCACCAGCGACCGGCTGCGCCGCGACAGCGTCTCGAACATGTCGCTCACCTGCAGCTGCAGCCGTGTCTGCTCACCGGCCAGCAGGATGGCCTGCTCGTGCAGCTCGTCGACCGCGTGCGCGACCTGCCCGACCTCTTCAGAGGTGTACACGGGGATCGGCTGGACAGGGCCTGGCTCCGCACCCGCGCGAACCCTGTCGATCTCGCGGGCCAGGTCGTCGTGTGCCACCCGCAGCGCGCTGTCGCGCAACCGGCGCAGCGGACGCACCAGCGAGCGCGCCACCAGGATCACCAGGAGCAGCCCCAGCAGCATCGCCCCAATGACGATCGCGGTGTCCCGGATCGCGGCAGTGCGCTGGGCCGAGGCCTCTTTCTCCACCGCGCCGGTCACCGCGGTGGACGTGTCGGCGATGATCTTGCCCGCGATTTCATTGGTGGCCTGGATGGACGCGCTCAGATCCGGGTTGTTGACCAGCACGGCGGCCGGGTCGGAGATGATCGCCATCCGCTTGACGAACTCTTCCTGCAGCTTTTGGGCCTCGGGAGAGCCGACGCCGAGCACCTGGCTCATGCCGAACAGCGTCGACGGCTCGGTACCTGCCACCGTATTCATCGACATGCGCAGCTCAGGATCCGGCAGTTCACCACCGAGGTTCACCAACAGCTGCTGAATCATCATCTGACCGCGGGCGCCGACAGCGCGGCTCAGGCCAAGCGTCTCGGCGCGGATGCGTTCGTCGTCGACCCGAACCGAGCCGTTGATCGCGTCCTCGGCGGTGAGCAGGATCGGCGTGTATGCCTGCACCCGGTCGCGCAGCCCGACGCTGTTCGCCGTGACCTTGTCCATCAGCGCCTGACCGGCGCCGATCATCGTATTGATGCCCTTGCTGACATCCGGAGGGATGTCGGTGCCTGCCAGCCGTCGCTGCAGTTCCTGCCTGCTGGTGTCGAACTTGGTCAGCGCCGCCTGGGTGTCACCGCCGGTCGAACTCGCCAGCATCGCGCCGTCGAGCGAGGCCATGTAGGTCTCGATCGCGGGCACCATTTCTGCGCGGTCGGCCGCGCGTCGCAAATCGGCCGCCTGCGTCGCGCTCGAGTAGATGCGCAATCCGCCGAACGCGCCAGCCAGAACCAGCGGCACCAAAACGATCGCGAAAACTTTCCAGCGGACCGGCCAATTCGCGATCGACCATCGCGACGGTCGCTTGGCCGGTCTGTGCGCCGTTGGCTCGAAATCGACGACCGTGCCGTCCGACCGCTTCAGCTGCGAGAACGCGGTCATCGGCGCCCGCCGCCGCTATCGGCTACGTGTCCGCAATTCATTAATGGAGCGTCCTTCATAAGGCTTCCTGCTCATTTCGCCCTCGGATGGGCGCGCGTTCTACGCCTGGCAATTGATCGAGTATGCCAGCCATGCGCTGTCGATTCCACAATTCTTACTGAACAGACAGAGTTCATAACCCCGTTGACGAGCTGTTTTGTACCGTGTGAGCAAATAGTCGACGGCGCCGCCAGCATTCGTTGGCTGCGATCATCATCGAATATTTCGGGTCGACCGCGCGCCCGGCCAACCGAGCTTTACCAACCGTCGGCCAAGCGTATGGTCGCTGTGTTCGGATCAACCACCGCCGAAATGAGGGGACAGCATGGCTGAGGGCGAGAAGTTTCAGGAAGATCCGTCAGGTGACCCGAATCCTGGCGTACCCAATCACGCATTGCCTGATGACGCCAAAGGGCCTCATCCTCTGGCTGATCCAGCCAACGATCCCACTCCCGGTGTGCCGGGCCACGCGAAAGACGATTGAGGCCTAGTGATCGCCGGGCCCCAACCGCGCCGAATGAGTTGTCCAGATAAAACTTCGAGGTGACCCACTGGTCCGCGGTGCATTCTCGGCTACCTGATCGGCTTGGCGGCGCAATGTGTTCAAGTTGATGTTCTACTCGCCGCGGATCGCGCCCAACACCGGCAACGCCATCAGGTTGGTCGCCGCGACGGGCTGCGAATTGCATCTGGTCGAGCCCCTCGGATTCGACCTGTCCGAACCCAAATTGCGCCGTGCCGGCCTGGACTACCACGACCTGGCCTCGGTCACCGTGCACCGCGATCTCCCAGCAGCATGGGATGCCTTGTCGCCCAGGCGGGTCTATGCGTTCACCGCGCATGCCACGACGTCGTTCGCTGAGATCAGCTACCAGCCGGGAGACGTCTTGATGTTCGGTCCGGAACCCACCGGGCTCGACCAGGCGACGCTCGCCGACCCGCACATCACTGCGAAGGTCCGCATTCCGATGCTTGCGGGCCGACGGTCACTAAACCTGTCCAACGCCGCGACCGTCGCCGTCTACGAGGCGTGGCGCCAACACGGATTCACCGGCTCCGTCTGATTACCAGGTGTCCCAGTGGGTCAGCTGCTCGGCAGGCAGCCGCTTGGCAAGCCGGAAGTCGGTGCCCTTGGTGTAGGCGATCGGGAAGAGCCCGCCCTGTGCGTACTGGTCGAACGGAATGCCGAGAAGCTCGGCGGCCTGCTTTTCGCCGTCACCGATCAGATGCAGGGTCGTCCAGGCGGACCCCAGCCCGCGCGACCGCAACGCCAGCATGAAGCTCCACACGGCGGGCAGCAGTGAACCCCAATACGACGCCGACATGCCCGACGGTGCGCCGTCGGGGCGCCCCTCCAAACACGGAATCAGGAACACGGGCGCCTTCTCGAGGTTCTCGTTGAGGTACTTCGCTGAACTCATCACCGCGTCCATCTGGTCATCACGGATGTCCCCGCGCTCAGGCTTGGGGAGGTCTAGGTACGGCGTCGCATTGGCACGGTAGATATCGGCCAGCGCCTTTTTCTTGTCCGCGTCCTCGACAAACATCCACTGCCACCCCTGGGCGTTGGAGCCCGTCGGCGCCTGCAGGGCCAGTTCAAGACATTCCATCACCACGTCGCGCGGCACGGGCTTCTCGAAGTCCAGCCGTTTGCGCACCGAGCGGGTGGTGGTCAGGAGTTCGTCGACGGACAAGTTCAAGGTCATTTCGCGAGACTACATTCGCCTCCATGGCAGCCGAATTTTGCGCTGAGGGCTGTGGTTTTGCGAGGTTCACAGCCCTACGTGCAATCTTCAGCGGAAGTCGCGGCTGCGGGATGACACCCGCATGTCGAGCTTGCCCATCCGGTCAGCGACGACGGTGACCGCGCCGCTGGCGTTCTGCACCTGACCGCGGATCAGCAGCGCCGACGCCGTCTGCGCCAGCCTGCGGTGCCGCGCCCACACTCCTGGCGAGCACAGGACATTGACCATCCCGGTTTCGTCCTCGAGGTTGACGAACGTGACGCCCTGCGCGGTCGCGGGCCGCTGCCGATGCGTCACCGCCCCGGCCACCAGCACCCGGGTTCCGTCGGGCACCGACAACAGCTGGTCGGCGGGCACGACGCCGATGGCCTCGAGATCCTCCCGCAGGAACTGGGTGGGATAGCTGTCCGGTGAGACGCCGGTGGCCCACACATCGGCGGCGGCCAGCTCAAGTTCGGTCATGCCGGGCAACGACGGGATGTGCGACGACGACCCAACGCCCGGCAGCCGGTCTGGTCGCTGGGTGGCGGCCGCACCGGCAGCCCACAGTCCTTCCCGACGGGTGATGCCGAAGCAGCCCAACGCCCCTGCGGTGGCCAGCGCCTCGGTCTGCGGTACGGACAGCTGCAGCCGCCCGGTCAGATCGAGCAGAGAACCAAACGGCCCGTTAGCCTTTCGTTCCTCGACGAGCTGCTCGGCCAACTCGTCGCCGATGTGGCGGACACTGCCGAGGCCCAGCCGCACCTCAAGTCCTCGGTTCTCCAGCGTGGCGTGCGCGAGGCTGGCGTTGACGTCGGGGCCGTGCACGGTGACGCCGTGCCTGCGGGCATCGGCCACCAGCGACTGCGGCGAGTAGAAGCCCATCGGCTGCGCGCGCAGCAGCGCCGCGCAGAACGCCGCCGGGTGGTGCAGCTTGAACCACGACGAGTAGAACACCAGCGAGGCGAACGACAGCGAATGGCTTTCCGGGAAACCGAAATTGGCGAAGGCTTCCAGCTTCTCGTAGATCCGGTCGGCCACCTCACCTGTGATGCCGTGCCGCTCGCGCATGCCGTCGTAGAACCGGCCGCGCAGCCGTCGCATCCGCTCCGTGGAGCGCTTGGACCCCATCGCCCTGCGCAGCTGGTCGGCCTCGGCTGCGGAAAAGCCTGCGCAGTCGACCGCGAGCTGCATGAGCTGCTCCTGAAACAGCGGCACCCCCAACGTCTTTCGCAGCGCCTGCTCCATCGATGGGTGATCGTAGGTGACGGACTCGAGGCCGTTGCGCCGCTTGATGTACGGGTGCACCGACCCGCCCTGGATCGGCCCTGGCCGGATCAGCGCGACCTCGACCACCAGGTCGTAGAACACCCGCGGCTTGAGCCGCGGCAGGGTGGCCATCTGCGCGCGCGACTCCACCTGGAACACCCCGACGGAGTCGGCGCGCTGCAGCATCTCGTACACCGCAGGCTCGGAGAGATCCAACCGAGCCAGGTCCACCTCGATGCCCTTGTGTTCGGCGACCAGGTCGATGACGTAGTGCAGCGCAGAGAGCATGCCAAGCCCAAGCATGTCGAACTTCACCAAACCGATTGCCGCGCAGTCATCTTTGTCCCATTGCAGAACGCTGCGGTTCTCCATTCGCGCCCACTCCACCGGACACACGTCGGCGATCGGCCGATCGCAGATCACCATGCCGCCGGAATGGATGCCCATATGCCGCGGCAGGTTGTGGATCTGCATGGCCAGGTCGATGACCCGTTCCGGAATGTCCTCGATGTCCGGGGAGTCGGCCAGTCCGTTCCACCGGCTGATCTGCTTGCTCCACGCGTCCTGCTGCCCCTGCGAGAACCCCAGTGCACGGGCCATATCGCGCACCGCGCTGCGGCCGCGGTAGGTGATCACGTTGGCGACCTGTGCGGCGTAGTCGCGGCCGTAACGCTCGTAGACGTACTGAATCGCGTTCTCGCGCAAGTCGGATTCGATGTCGATGTCGATGTCCGGTGGCCCGTCGCGTGCCGGGGACAGGAACCGCTCGAACAGCAACTCGTTGGCGACCGGGTCGACGTTGGTGACGCCGAGCGCGTAGCAGACCGCCGAGTTGGCGGCCGATCCGCGGCCCTGGGCCAGGATGTCGTTGTCCCTGCAGAACCGGGTGATGTCGTGTACCACCAGGAAGTAGCCCGGAAAGGTCAGCTGCTCAATGATTTTCAGCTCGTGCTCGATCTGCGCATACGCCCGTGGCGCCCGCTCCGGCGAGCCATAGCGGTTGCGGGCGCCCTCCATGACCAGATGCCGCAGCCAGCTGTCCTCGGTGTGCCCGTCGGGGACGTTGAACGGCGGCAGCTGCGGGGCGATCAGCGCCAGCCCGAACGCGCACTGCTCGCCGAGGTCGGCCGCGGCCCTCACCACCTCGGGACAATGTGCGAACAACCGCGCCATCTCCTCCCCCGAACGCAGGTGCGAGCCGCCAAGCGGCGCAAGGAAACCGGCCGCCTCGTCCATCGAGTTGCGGGCCCGGATGGCCCCCATCGCCATGGCCAGCTGACCCCGCGACGGTTCGGCGAAGTGGGCGGCGGTGGTCGCGACGAGACCAAGACCGAACTTCGGCGCAAGCTCGGCGAGCGCGGCGTTGCGCTCGTCGTCGAGAGGATGGCCGTGATGGGTCAGCTCGATACTGACCCGGTCGGCACCGAACCGGTCCACCAGGTCAGCCAGCGCAGTGGCGGCTCCCTCCTGGCCGCCCTCTGACAATGCCTGGCGCACATGGCCTTTCCGGCAGCCGGTCAAGATGTGCCAGTGCCCGCCCGCCGCCTCGGTCAGGGCGTCATAGTCGTAGCGCAGCTTGCCTTTCTCACCTCCGGCAAGATGCGCAGTCGCCAGCTGTCGCGACAGCCGTCGGTAACCCTCCGGCCCTCGGGCCAGCACCAGCAGGTGCGGTCCTGGCGGATCGGGATCCTCGGTGCGGTCGCCACCGCCGAGCGACAGCTCCGCGCCGAACACCGTCTGCATCTCGAGTTCCTTGGCGGCCTCCGCGAACCGCACCACCCCGTAGAGGCCGTCGTGGTCGGTCAGTGCGATGGCCCGCAGATCGAGTCTGGCGGCCTCCTCGACGAGCTCTTCCGGTGTGCTGGCGCCGTCGAGGAAGCTGTACGCCGAATGCGCATGCAACTCGGCGTACGGGACAGCGGAGACGGGCCGCTCCACATCGAGCGGCTGATACTCCCCGCGCTTGCGTGACCAGGCCGGGCTGTCCCCGCCGTCGCCGTTCGGCTCAGCGGTCTCCCCCGCACGGCGCGGCTTGCCATTGAGCACCCGCTCCATCTCGCCCCAGCTCGGCGGCCCGTTGAACCAGCTCACCCCGCCAGATTAATCGAACGCATGTTCGATTTCTAGGTCGCGATGATTTCCGCGCCGGACTTCGGTCAACACTAAAGAGCAGACCCAATCCCGACTCCTGTGGAGGAACCGTGACCGAGCAGACCGCCACCGCCATGCCCCCGGTGGTCGACCAGGACACCTGGCGCGCCGCCGTCGATGACCTTCGCCGACGCGAGAAGGCCGCCACCCGCGAACTGGACGCCATCGCCGCGCAGCGCCGCCGCCTTCCGATGGTCGAGATGCCGGACTACACGCTGATCGGCAAGGACGGACCCGTCCGGCTGGCCGACGTCTTCGACGGGCGCGCGCAACTCATCGTCTACAACCACATGTGGTCGGACGGCGCGCAGTGGCAGTGCGGCGGCTGCACGGGCTTCACTTCGCAGTTCACCAGGCTCGAGTTCCTCGACAGCTACGACGCCCGCTTCGTCATCGTCACCAACGGGCCCATCGATGAGGCCTTGGCATACATGGCCAAGGTCGGCAACAAGATGGACTGGTACTCCTCATCGGAGAGCTCCTTCGGCGCCGACGTCGGTGCACCGCCAGGAGCCGGATTCGCCGTCAACGTCTTTCTGCGCGATGGCGACACGGTGTACCGCACCTGGCACACCGACGGCCGTGGCACCGAACAACTCAGCCACAGTTTCGGGTTGATCGACCTGCTGCCCTGGGGCAGGCAGGAGGAATGGCAGGACTCGCCAGAAGGCTGGCCGAAATCGCCGACCTACTCCAACTGGCTCGACTCCCCTGACATCGCACGTGTCTACGGCGCGAACGGTGGTGGCCGATGACGAGCGCGACGGCGGAGCGGTACGTCGTCACCCGCACCGTCGCCGCCACCCCGGCGGAGATCTTCGCCGTACTAGCCGACCCGACTCGTCACAAGGACACCGAACCCGGCGACTGGGTCCGCGACGCGATCGACACCGACCGCATCACCGGCACCGGTCAGATGTTCGCCGTGAACATGTTTCTCGAGCAAGCCGGCGGCCACTACGTCATGCACAACCTGGTCACCGAATTCGAGAAGGACCGCACCATCGCGTGGCTTCCTGGGCAACTGGACGACGCAGGCAAGCACGGTCCCGGCGGCTGGTGGTGGCGCTATGACCTGACGCCCAACGGTCCGGGCACCGACGTCACCGTCACCTACGACTGGAGCGGGACCTCGCAGGAGTTCCGCGACACCATCGGGGTGCCGGTTTTCGGTGAGGATTTCATCGAGGAGTCGTTGGCGACGCTTGACCACACGGTGACGCGACGCTAAACCTGTCGCCTATGGCAGGTCATGCGCTCCGAGTTGGTCGCGGGGCACGACCATCATCGGAACATCTAGCACACGAAGCATTTTCGCGGCCGTCGAACCGAGGAACAGGCGCTTGGGCGTACTGAGCCTGCTCGATCCGACCATGATCAGATCACCGTCGCGCCACGTGAGCTTGCTGACCGCATCTTCGACGGTCGGACCATCGACGATGGTCGACGTCACCGGAATATCATCGGGCAGGGCATCTTTCGCGGTCTCAAGGGTGTGCTGCGCGTGAGCCAGCGCACGCTCCCGGACGGCATCCGCGTCGGCACGAAGCGAGCCGAACGTCGGGTCAAGTGCGACCAGAGAGGCCAGACGCAATGGTGTTCCCGCCGCCTTGCTGAACCGAACCGCTGTGCGCAGCAACAGATCCGCGCCCTGCCGCTCGCCGATCGCGCACGTCACCTCGCGGACCCGTTCGACGTCTGAGTGGCGAGTCCCCCGCGGCGCCACCGCCACCGGAACGGGCGACGAGTGCAGCAGCTCGTTGACCACCGAGCCCAGCGAGTAGGGGCCGGCAAGCCCACCGCCCGATCCACCGACGACGATCGCGTCGGCCTCGAGTCGCGCAACCTGATTGATCAGCCCATCGGCGAAGTATTCGTCAAAAGACACGTTGGTTCGCGCGACGATGTCATCGGGTACGGCCGCATGCGCCTCGCTGAGCCACTTCTCCGCCTGCTCCTTCAGCAGCTCGTCATAGCCGCCGACCGATAGGCGTGCAATACCTGCGGGGTCGGGCGGCACGATGAGGCAGAGCTCCAACTCGGCGCCAAGCGTCCGCGCCAACCGAGCGGCGAGGGCCATCGCATCCGCCCCGCCGGGCGTGGCCAGATAACCGACGACCAACTTCATATCCGACCACCGCCCATCCGGCACCCCGTTGTGCCACTCCCGTCGACATCCTGTCAATCAGCGGTGGTGAATATCGCTCAATCGGTGTATTCGGCGGCACCGTCCTCGAGCACCAGACGCGCATTGGAACCGTCCGGGTTGGCCGCCTCGGTGCGGAACACCGCGTGCCCGGGCTCGGTGCGCCAGATCGACGTGGTCAGCGTCTCGCCGGGGAACACCGGTGAAGTGAACCGCGCGTCGACGGCGCTGACCTTGGTGGCGTCGCCGCCGCCGAGCGCGCTCACCAACGCGCGACCGGCAACCCCATATGTGCAGAGCCCGTGCAGGATTGGCTTCGGGAAGCCCGCCAGGTTCTGCGCGAACCACGGATCGCTGTGCAGCGGGTTGCGGTCACCGGAGAGCCGGTAGATGAGCGCCTGGTCCTCGCGGGTTGGCAGTGCGATCTTCACGTCGGGCTCCCGGTCGGGGATCTCCGGAGCCACTGGCCGCTGCCCCGGCTCTCCGCCGAAGCCGCCCTCGCCGCGGATGACGGCGGTGGTGAACGTTTCGGCGATAACTTCCGACGTGGCGGGGTCCGTCCCCGTCGCCTTCAGCATGACGATCGCGTTCTTGCCCTCGCCCTTGTCCTGGATGTCGGCGACCTCGGCGACCACGCTGAGCTTGCCCGATGGTGGCAGCGGCTTGAACAGCCGGATCCCCTGAGATCCGTGCAAAAGCATGGCGAAGTTGAACGTGCCGATCTTGGCGGCCGCGGCGAACGGCAGGCACGCTATGACGGCGTAGGTGGGCAGTACCTGCTGCGGGGTGTCGTGGGTGTTCTCCGTGGTGAAGGCCAGATCGTCGAGGCCCGCGCCGACGCCAAGGGCGTAGAGCAAGGTGTCGCGGTCGGTCCACTCGAATAGTGAAGGGTCGGTTTTCGCGCCTGTGGCAGTGGGGTCAATCGGCATAGTCGGACGATATATGGCCGCACCACGACCGCGTCACACCGTGTTGACCTTTGCTGCACAAGGGGTGACCATGACTCGCATGCGCTATGTCGTTACCGGCGGTACCGGGTTTATTGGCCGGCGTGTGGTGTCGCAGATCCTGGCCCGCCACGATGACGCCGAAGTGTGGGTTTTGGTGCGACGGGAGTCGCTCTCCCGTTTCGAGCGGCTCGCCACAGAGGGGGACCAGGCCTGGGGAGACCGGGCGAAACCGCTGGTCGGCGACCTCACCGCAGCGAACCTCGGCCTCACAGACGAGGCCGTCGCCGAACTCGGCGACGTCGACCACATCGTGCATTGCGCGGCGATCTACGACATCACCGCCGACGATGCCGACCAGCGGGCGGCCAACGTGGACGGCACCCGCGCGGTGATCGACCTGGCCCGCAGGCTTGGCGCCACGCTTCATCACGTGTCGTCGATCGCGGTCGCAGGCACCTATCACGGCGACTTCACCGAGGACGACTTCGACGTTGGGCAGGATCTGCCAACGCCGTATCACCAGACGAAGTTCGAGGCGGAGTTGTTGGTCCGCTCGGCGGCGGGTCTGCGTATGCGGGTGTATCGGCCCGCGGTCGTGGTCGGCGACTCCCGCACCGGCGAAATGGACAAGATCGACGGCCCGTACTACTTCTTCGGCCTGCTGAGGAAGCTGGCCGTGTTGCCCAAGTTCACGCCGATGGTGCTGCCCGACACCGGCCGCACCAACATAGTCCCGGTCGACTTCGTGGTTGACGCGATCGTTGAACTGATGCACGCCGACGGTCGCGACGGGCAGACCTTCCACCTCACCGCCCCCAAAACTATTGGGCTGCGGGGCATTTACCGGGGAGTCGCCGAAGCGGCGGGGCTGCCGCCGCTCCGCGGGTCACTGCCGGGTTCGACCGCGACACCGTTCCTTCGGGTCAGCGGGCGCGCCAAGGTGTTGCGCAACATGGCCGCTACCCAGCTGGGCATACCCGGTGAGATCCTGGACGTCGTCGACCTTGCGCCCACCTTCACATCCGCCAACACCGCAGAAGCCTTGCGCGGCACAGGGATTACGGTGCCGGAGTTCGCGTCATATGCGCCGCACCTGTGGCACTACTGGGCCGAGCATCTTGACCCGGACCGGGCCCGTCGCGACGATCCGGCCGGGCCGCTCGTCGGCAAGCACGTGATCATCACGGGTGCGTCCAGCGGTATCGGGCGTGCCTCGGCGATCGCCGTCGCCGAACGGGGTGCGACGGTGTTCGCGTTGGCGCGCAACGCCGAAGCGCTCGACGACCTCATCACCGAGATCCGCGCGGCGGGCGGGCAGGCGCACGCGTTCACGTGTGACGTGACGGACTCGACATCGGTCGAGCACACCGTCAAGGACATTCTCGGCCGGTTCGGCCACGTCGACTATCTGGTCAACAACGCCGGACGGTCCATCCGTCGCTCCGTGATCGCTTCGACCGACCGGCTGCACGACTACGAACGCGTCATGGCCGTCAACTACTTCGGCGCCGTGCGGATGGTGCTGGCCCTGCTGCCGCACTGGCGCGAGCGCCGGTTCGGCCACGTGGTCAACGTGTCCAGTGCCGGCGTGCAGGCCAACGGCCCGAAGTACAGCGCGTACCTGCCGAGCAAGGCGGCGCTGGATGCGTTCTCCGACGTGGTGTCGACAGAGACGCTGTCGGACCACATCACGTTCACCAACATCCATATGCCGTTGGTGAAGACGCCCATGATCGTGCCGTCGCGGCAGCTGAACCCGATTCCGCCGATCAGCCCAGAGCACGCGGCGGCCATGGTGGTGCGCGGCCTGGTCGAGAAGCCCGCACGCATCGACACCCCGGTCGGCACGCTGGCCGATTTCGGCAACTACATGACCCCGAAGCTGTCGCGTCGCGTACTGCACCAGCTCTACCTGGGTTACCCGGACTCGGCGGCCGCAAGAGGCGTGACGCCCGCCGAGCCTGCAGCCGAGTCATCGACCAGCCGCCCCGCGGCGCGGCGCCCCAAACGCCCGGCTCGGGGCATCAAGTCGTTCCGCATGCTCCGGCCTGTCACAAGACCGATCAAGCGCGCGGTGCGACTGGTGCCCGGTGTGCACTGGTAGGTGGACGGCCCTATCGTTGGCGAGGTGAAGCCCGTGTTCGTCGACGTCGATACGGGCGTCGACGATGCGATGGCGCTGGCGTACTTGTTCGCCAGTGACGATGCCAATGTGGTTGGCATCGCGTCGACGGCGGGAAACGTTCCGGTTCAACAGGTTTGCCGCAACAACCTCGGGCTGTTGGAACTGTGTCAGATCACCGGAGTGCCGGTGTCGAAGGGCTCCGAGCAGCCGGTAAGCACGCCGCTACGCACCGCCGAGGACACCCACGGACCCCAGGGCCTTGGCTACGCCCAGTTGCCGTCGACCGATCGTCAACTCACCGCGCATGACGCCGCCGAGGCGTGGGTGTGCACCGCACAGGCCTACCCCGGCGAACTGGTGGCAATCGCCACAGGACCGCTGACCAACCTGGCGTTGGCCCTGCGCATCGAACCTGCACTGCCGACGCTGTTGCGACGGCTGGTGATCATGGGCGGCGCGTTCGACTACCGCGGCAATACCACGCCGGTGGCGGAGTGGAATATCAGCGTCGACCCCGAGGCGGCGGCCGAGGTCTTCTCCGGGTGGGGAGCAGCATGGGGGCTCGATCCGCCGAAACACATTCCAATCATACTGGGGCTCAACCTAACTGAAAACGTTGCGATGACGCCGACCATCTTGAGCCGACTTGCGACGGCGGCAGAGTCATCGTCGATGCCGATGAGCGTGCTCGACGACCGCGGTACCCGGTCGGTGGCGTCCAACCCGCTGATCCGTGTGCTCGAGGACGCGATGCGGTTCTACTTCGAGTTCCACTTCGACCAGGGCGAGGGCTACCTCGCACATCTGCACGACCCGCTGGCCGCTGCGGTCGCACTGGATCCCGATCTAGTGCAGTACCGGCCCGCCACGGTCGATGTCGAGTTGACGGGCAGGCTGACCCGCGGCATGACGGTCGCCGACTGGAGCGGTCACTGGGGGCGAGAACCCAACGCGCTCGTCGGCGTCGAGGTCGACCCTGGCGTGTTCTTCGACCGATTCATCGCCAGGGTCGGACCGTTCGCGCAGCGACTGGACTGAGCCCCTCAGTCGTCGGTGACGACGAGCTTGACGTCGATGTTGCCGCGGGTGGCGTTCGAGTAGGGGCACACCTGGTGGGCCTTCTCGGTGAGCGCCTGCGCGGCGTCGTGGTCCATGTTGGGCAGGGTGACCTCGAGCTCCACCGCAAGGCCGAAGCCGCCGTTGTCGATCTGGCCGAGCGAAACACGCGCTCCGACAGCCGAATCCTCGACGTCGGCCTTCTCCTGACGGCCGACCAGCCTCAGCGCCGAATGGAAGCACGCGGCGTAGCCGATGGCGAACAGCTGCTCGGGGTTGGTGCCGTTGCCGCTGCCGCCCATCTCCTTCGGGATCGCCAGGTCGAGATCGAGGGTGCCATCGGAGGTGCGGCCATGGCCGTCACGTCCTTCGCCGGTGGCCAGCGCTTCTGCGGTGTAGAGGGTCTTCATGCGGATTCCTTTCGTTGTGATGCGTAGAGCGCATCGGTGAGGTGACGGACCGCATCGCGCAGGTCCGCGGCTTCTTGTTCGGTCATTCCGGTCGAGCTGAACAGTTCTTCCGGGATGCATTGGGCCTTGCGTTCGAGTCGGCGGCCTGCGGGTGTGAGCGTCACGTCGACCAGGCGTTCGTCGTCTGACGAGCGCTCGCGGCGGACAAAACCGTTGGCTTCCAACCGCTTCAACAGGGGCGATAGCGTTCCCGAGTCGAGCTGCAGGCGCTCGCCCAGCCGGCCCACGGTGACACGCTCCTCTTCCCACAGCACCAGCAACACCAGGTACTGCGGGTAGGTCAGGTTCAGCTCGGTCAGGATCGGCCGGTACGCGGCCGTCATCGCGCGAGACGCCGAATACAGGGCGAAGCAGAGCTGTCGGTCAAGACTCAACGCGGCCATGACGGAACTGTAGCGCACAATTTAGTTGTGCACAACTGGTCTATGTTCGGCTAGCGCGCGTCGATGAATTCGCGGAAGGTCTGCGGCACCTCGGATGCCTCGAGCTTCGTGAAGAAGTCGGGCGTTGTGATGGCGGAGTAGCTCTCCTCGCCGATGATGAAGCCCTCGGCATCGAACGGCCAGACGATCAGCATGCGTAGCTTCAGGAGGTAGAAGGCTGTTGGGTCATCAGCAGGAAATCCCCTGCTCGCTGCGTCGGCACCGTAATAGATGGAACGGAATTCGCCTTCGGTGATGATGGTTTCGTCGTCGACGACAATGCGGTCCATATCCAGCTCCAAGAAGGCCTGGCCGCCCTTGACGATCGTGTCCTCGTAGAAGGTCCGGACCGCTTCCCGGCCTACCGGACTCATATCCGCGGGTGCACCCCAGGCGATATAGCGCGGGTTCGGGCAGAGGGTCGACATCACGAGGTCGAGATCGAGCTTGGCCTCGCCCATAGCGTGCTGCAACAGCCGGTTCAACATGAGGAGATGGCGCGAATTCGTGGTCTTCGCGATCCGGTGCTCGATCAGCCTGTATGTCTTGGTCGGGTCAATGATGTCCGTCATCGTGTTCCTCCTGGCAGGCGTGGAAATCCTTCCACTCCGGCCCTTTGCGGGTACCGCTATTCGTAGATCCCCTCGACGTACCACCGCCGCTGCCGGTAGCAGAGCAGCAGGGCCTGCGAGTGCTCATCACCACCGTCGAGCAGCACCTGCGCCCGTGCGGTGCGTCCGGCCTTGGCTTGCTCGGGGTCCCACCACCGCTCGTCGACCGGCCACGGCCCGGCCCACCACGACACCCTGCCGTCCCGACCGGGCGCAGCCAGCCACGACGGATCGGCGGAGAACAGCCCGCGACCGGTCACCCGCACCGGATTGCCTTCGACGTCGAGCAAGTCGACCGGGTCGTCGAGCAGTACGGTCGGCGACGGCTCCGGAAGCTGACCTGGCCACGGCTGGCCCGGATCTGCCCGCGGCACCGGCTCGTCACCCAGCGGCGTGAAGGTGATGCGTTCGGCAGGCCCCCGGCCACCGCTGAGCACCGGCACCTGCACCGCCTCCGGTCCGAGCAGACCCTGAACCCGCACCAACGCACGGCGGGCCCGTAGCCGATCCTCTTCACCGATGCCACCCCACAACGGCAGCTGCAGCGCCTCGGCCGAAACCACCTCCACCGGCCGCAGCCGTATCAGCGTCACAGCAGCAGTCGGCCGGTCGTTCGGATTGCGCTTGTTCAGCCAGCCGTCCAGCTGCCAGCGCACCCGGTCGGCGGTGGCGTCCTCGGTCAGCGGTTCGGCGCAACGCCAAACCCGTTCCAACTCTTCGCCATTGGCGGTGACGGCATGGATGGCCAACCGGGTGCATCCGACACCCGATGCCTCCAGGCTGCGGTGCAGGTCGCCTGCCAGCGACCGACCGGCGAACGCGGCGGCATCGACACGATCGATCGGCGGATCGCAGTTCATCACCGCGTCGAGTTCCTGCGGTGGTTCACGCCCCGACGGGCCGCGGGTCGGCTCGCCGCGGGCGAACCGGTGCGCGGCAACGGCGTCGGCGCCGAATCGGGAGGCCACATCACTGCGCGACAATGCCGCGAACTGTCCGATGTTGCGGATCCCCATGCGCCACAACAGGTCTGCTAGATCATCGCGGCCAGGTGCGGCCAGGCTCGGCTCGGTGGCCAATTGCCGGATCGACAGTGCGGACAGAAACATTGCGTCCTTGCCTGGCGCGACGACCCGTCCCGCCCGTGCGGCGAAGACGGCGGTGGGCATCTGGTCGGCGATGCCCGCCTGACATTCGGCTCCGGCCGCGGCAACCGCGTCGACCAACCGCTCAGCGGCGGCCTGCTCCGACCCGAAGTAGCGGGCCGCACCGCGCACCGACAGCACCAGCAGGCCGGGGCGCAGCACCTCGGCCCGCGGCACCAGGTCGTCGACCGCGGCCGTCACGTCTTCGAAATGGCGGGCATCGCGCGCGGGATCGGCCGTGACGACATGCAACTCCGGACACCGCGCCTGCGATTCCCTGCGGCGCAGACCGCGCCGAACCCCGGCCGCGCGGGCCGACGCCGAACAGGCGATGACCCGATTGGCCAGCGTGACCGCGACCGGGACCGTCGGAGGCAGGCTGGCAGCTGCCGCTGCCGCGACGGCGGGCCAGTCCATGCACCAGACCGCCAGCACTCGCGAGGTGGACCCGGTAGACACTCATCCGCCTACCGCACGAACGGCGCCGAAGGACCGGCCCCTTGCACGCATGGCCAGCCGCACCCGGCTGATGCGGCCGATGCCAGGGCGACCAGAGCCGGTCACCTCGTAACCGCAGACCCTGGCCTCCAGCCGGGTGGACGCCCCTTGCCAGTCGCCACCGGTGACCAGCAGGGTGCAGCCCTTCTGCCGCGCCCTTGCCACCACTGCCCGCGCCCTGCCTGCAGGCACCGACCGCCCACCAAGGCCGAGCACCACCAGATCCATGCCATCCATCAACACGGCGGCCACCTCGACCGGATCGGCACCGGGCTCGGGGATGACCGCGATCCTGCTCAGATCCGCTCCCATTTCGACGGCAGCCAGCAGGCCGACGTCGGGTTGACCGACGATCGCCGCATGCCCGCCCTCCGCCGTCACCGCCGCCACCATGCTCAGCGGCAGCGACCTGGCGCCCGACAGCACCGCCACGGTCCCGCGCGGCAACGAGTTCGGCAGCAGTTCGGCCAGCGATTCGGGCAGCGGCAGCAAAGATTCTGAGTCTGGCAGCGGGTCGGTCGACGGTGCTGGGCCCCGCCTGCCGCCACCGACCTTTCCGGAGACTGCCGCGATCTTGCGACGCAGGTGTTCTACCTGCTCAGCGCGGTCAGGCGGGCGCTGTTCCAGGGTCATCGCTGCCGTCACAGCAGCACCTCCTGCATCATCAGAATCTCTATATTTTCGAATGTATGTTCGATAAGCCGAGTAAACACCCACCCACCGACACCGTCAAGCGGCGCAGGCCCGCGATGAACCTTCCCATTGATCGATGGTGACATTGACAAATGTCATCATTCGGTGCTGTACTCCAGCTGTGCTCAATGACGAGCGGGGTTCGCTACGTTCCCGAAGTGCCGCAGCAGTCAGCAGCCTGACCCTTCGGCAGATCAGCGCCGTGCTTCCTGCGGGGCAGGCATGGAGTGTGTGGGTGTCCCGCCAGATCGTGGCTCGTGTCATGGACACCTTCGGGCCATCACTTGCAGGCACTCACGTCACCCCAGTCGACACAAGAACGTCCGACGGCCGCCGCGTCGTCGGCGAGTGGGTCTACGGCGCCGGAGTGCCGCGGGATCGGGCCGATACCGCAATCTATTTCGTCCACGGCAGTGGCTACGTCCTGTGCTCACCGCGCACCCATCGCAGGCTGACCTCGTGGCTCTCCCGCCTGACCGGACTACCGGTGTTCAGCGTCGACTATCGGCTGGCACCGCGCCATCGATTCCCCAGCGCCGCAGACGATGTCCGGTCGGGCTGGGACTGGCTCACGCACGATCTCGGGCTGGCGCCCGAAAAGACCATCGTGGCCGGCGACTCCGCAGGCGGGCACCTATCCGTCGATCTGCTCCTGCAACCCGACGTCGCCCACCCGTCCGCGCTTGTGTTGCTCTCCCCCGTGGTGGACCTGACCTTTACGCTCGCGCGCACCCGCGAACGAGTGCGCCAAGATCCGGCGATCCGCTCCCACGATGCCGTCCGACTCATCGAGTTGTACTGCGCGGGAATCGATTCCAACCATCCCCGACTCAAGCTCGACGTCGCCACCGGCCGCACCCTGCCACCAACGCTCATCCAGGCAGGCGGGGCCGAGATGTTGGCCGCCGACGCAATCGCCCTCGCCGACGACATCCGCATCGCCGACGGTGAGTGCGAGCTGCAGATCTGGCCCGACCAGGTGCACGTCTTCCAAACACTGCCGAGGATGACCCCAGAGGCAAGGCCGGCCATGCGGCATATTTCCGACTTCATCGCGCACGCCCTGCGCGACACCAGAATCGACAAGGCAGCGGGGTAATCGACATGGGACTCTTCGGATCTGACAAGCGAAGCCGCAACGCGGCCGCCGTCATCACCGGTGCGGGCAGCGGCATCGGCGCGGCCTTCGCCGTCGAACTCGCCAAGCGTGGCGGCCGCGTGGTGTGCAGTGACATCGACGAAAACGCCGCCCAGGCAACAGCCGACGCTATCGGCATCGAGGGCGGCAAGGCACTGGCCTTGCGCTGCGACGTAACACAGATAGACGACGTTCACTGCCTGGCTGCCGACGCGCAGGACTGGTTCGGCGGTCCACCGACGGTGGTGATCAACAACGCGGGCGTCGGCGCGGGCGGCCTGCCGATCGGCGAGGTGGACCTCGACGACTGGAACTGGGTGCTGAACGTCAACCTGTGGGGGCCCATTCACGGCTGCCACGTGTTCGCGCCGATCCTGCGCGAGGCAGGCCAACCGGGGGGCATCATCAACGTCGCCTCGGCCGCCGCCTTTGGTGCGGCGCCGGGCATGGCGGCCTACAACGTCAGCAAGGCGGGTGTCCTGTCGCTGTCGGAAACCCTTGCGGCCGAACTGAGCGGCAGCGGCGTGAACGTCACGGTGCTGTGCCCCACATTCGTCAAGACCAACATCGTCGAATCCGGCCGGATATCGGACAAGTCGACACAGATGGCGAGCCGGTTGATGCGCTGGACCGGCTTCTCGCCGGAACGGGTGGCACGCACCTGCCTGGACACCCTCGACCGCGGGGGCCTCTACTGCATGCCGCAGCCAGACGCCCGGATCGGGTGGGGCATCAAACGTTTCACTCCGACGGTGTACACCCGCGCCGTCGGTCTCGTCACTCGTGTGACGACCTAGGAGGTTCGACATGGCCATCGACATGGATGCGATGCTCGTCAAGATCAAGGACCGCCAGTGGGCGCTGGCCGACATCGACTGGGACGCACCGGGCGCCGAGTTCATCTCCGACGAGCAGCGCCCGCAGCTGAAGGCCTTCATGGCCGACCTCTGCTGGATCGAGAACATCGGCGCCCGCGGGTTCGCGGCACTGGCCAAGAAGGCCCCGACGCCGACGATCGCCGAGATCTACCGCTACTTCCACGCCGAGGAACAACGCCACGCCAACGCCGAGCTCGCGCTGATGAAGCGGTGGGGCATGCTCGAGGACGGCGAAGTCCCCGAACCCAACGTCAACATCCGGCTCGCCATCGATTGGCTGGACCGTTGGGCGGACGACATGCCGCTGTCGCTGCTCGGCACGGTGATCCCGATGCTGGAGGTCGCCCTTGACGGCGCGCTGCTGAAGTTCCTCCTCGACGAGGTGCATGACCCGGTGTGCCACCAGGTCTTCGAGAAGATCAACAACGACGAGTCACGCCACCTCGTTGTCGACTTCGAGGTGCTCGACATGATCGGGCACGCCAAGATCCGACGGTTGCTGATCGACTTTGTCGGCCACAACGCCACTCCGGGTCTCGTCATCGGCGCGGTTATGGGTGCGCCCCTGATCAACAGGATCCGCAACGAAATCACCGCCATGGGTATGGAGCCGGAGCGGTTGTACCGGGCCGTGAAGCGATTCAAAGAGCTCGGCGATCGCGGCCAGTTCACCAAGCGGGTACCGACATACCGGTTCCTGAGGCGCTACGCGGGCGTGGTCACCAATCCCCGTCACCCGTACCACCTGCTTGCCAATTCGATGGTATGGCTCTCCGATCGGTACCCGCGGCCACTGCTGCCGTCGGTACCGACCTGGGTCAAAGAGGTCACCCACGAGCCGGCGGCCTGACATGCCAAATCGCATATACGACACGATCATCGTCGGCGCCGGATTCACCGGCATCGGTGCGGCGATCAAACTCACCGAGGCAGGAGTCGACGACTTCGTCATCCTGGAGCGCTCCGACCGCGTCGGTGGAACGTGGCGCGACAACACGTATCCCGGTGCGGCATGCGATGTCCCGTCGCTGCTGTACTCGTACTCGTTCGTCAAGAACCCGTCCTGGTCGCGGGCCTACTCCCCCGCCGACGAGATCTGCCGCCACATCGAGGACATGGTCAGCAATTCCGGCCTTGAACCGAAGATCGACTTCGGAGTGGAGGTCAACGAGCTGGTCTTCGATGAAACCCAGGGCGTCTGGACGCTGAAGGCCAAAGGCCGCAAGAAGTTCCAGGCCCGCACCGTAGTGATGGCGTCGGGGCCGCTGCCCGACCACAAATGGCCCGACATCCGCGGCCTCGACACGTATGAAGGCCACAAGATCCACAGCGCCCGCTGGGATCACGACTACAGCTTCACCGGGAAGCGAGTCGCCGTGATCGGCACCGGCGCGAGTGCCGTCCAGATCATCCCCGAGCTCGTCAAGCAAGCCGAGTTTGTCAAGGTCTTCCAGCGCACCCCCGGCTGGGTGCTGCCACGGCTCGACGGTGCCACCCCCGCCGCGGCTCAGACTCTGTTCGCCAAAGTGCCTGCCGTTCAAGAGCTTGCGCGACAGGCTCTGTTCTGGGGCCACGAGATCACCGCGACGGCAATGGTGTGGGACACGCCGCTGACGGGGCTGGTCGCGCGGCTTGGCAAGGCACACCTGCGCAGGGCGGTCAAGGATCCATGGTTGCGCCGTCAGCTCACCCCGGACTTCAGGCCGGGCTGCAAGCGGATGCTGGTCTCCAGCGACTACTATCCAGCGCTGCAGCGCGACAACTGCAAGCTCATCGACTGGCCGATCGCGACGGTCAGTCCCGTCGGCATCCGGACCAGCGACGGCGTCGAGCATCATTTGGACTGCATCGTGTTTGCCACCGGCTACGACGTGCATCTGACCGGACCGCCCTACCCGGTCACCGGAATGGGCGGCCGCTCGCTGAGCCAGGAATGGGCCACCGGTGCGCAGGCCTACAAGAGCATCAACGCGCACGGCTATCCCAACCTGTTCTTGATGACGGGACCGAACTCGGGGCCGGGGCACAACTCGCTGCTGGTCTACGTCGAAGGTCAGCTCGACTACGCCGTGCAAGGCATCACCACCATCCTCCGTGAGAACCTGCGCTATCTGGACGTGCGCGGCGACGTGCAGCGGCGCTATAACGAGGGCATCCAGAAGCGGCTCACGAAGACCACGTGGATGTCGGGCTGCAGCAGTTGGTACCTGACCGCCGACGGGTTCAACGCGTCGATGTACCCGGGTTTCGCCACGCAGTATCTTCGACAGATGCGGGACTTCCGGTTTGGTGACTACGACGCGGTCGCGCGGGAAGCACACACCGGCATCGGCACTCGCTCCAGCGCATGAACGCCAGGCCTGACAGGCCGTCGCGTCAGCAGGCAGGTGCGATCTCGACGATTCTGACCGGTCTGCGCAGGCGGGTGCGGCGCGGATCGCGCGACGTCGTCGAGATCGCGGTGTCGGAGTTGTTCGAAGCGGTGGTCGGTCACCCGCGCGGGGCGGCGGCGTCCGGCGAATACCGCATCGACGACCTGGCGCGGCTGGCAGGCACGACGACCCGCAACATCCGCGTGTACCGCGACAGGGGACTGCTGCACCCGCCGCTGCGCGTCGGCAGGCTCGCACTGTTCAACGACACCCATCTCACCCGGTTACGGCTGATCACCTCGATGCTCGACCGCGGCTACAACATCGCGCATGTGCGCGAGATGATCACCGCCTGGGAGCAGGGCAAGGATCTCGGCGACGTACTTGGCCTCGAAACGGCGATCGCCGGAACCTGGGCCGCGGAGAAACCGCAGACGATGGCGATCGCCGAAGCGAAGCGACTGATCAACGACGAGCACGCGTTCGACCGCCTTGTCGGCTCGGGGCTGATCCGCATCGAACAGGACGGCCAGGACGCGACCGTTGTCCGGCCCAAACTGATCGAAGCATTCAACGATGTCCGCCAGTACGGCATCACCATCGACAAGCTCATCGACATCCACGAGCGAGTGCTGCCGCTGGTGAATCAGATCAGCTCGATCCTCGTGCAGGCGGGCGCCGAGCACGTGCAGGACCACATCAAACCCGGTGTAGCACTGCCTGACGACACCGAAGTTGCCGAGCTCATCACCATGCTGGTGCAGTTTCGCACCCAGGCGGTTGCGGCGGTCACCGCAACGCTTGCCTCGTCGATCGAGTCGACGATCGAGGAACTGGTCAGCCGGATCCTCGCCGATTACGTCGAGAAGGCACCCGACGCCGACGGCTGACTCGGCCCGGAACACCTAGCCAAGAATTGCCCGCGTAGGTAGCGACAACCGCACAGTCGCTCGCTACGCGGGCATTTTCATTTGCGTCCCGGCCTGCGCCTACCGGCTGCGATTAGGACGACACCGACATCGGAGGGGCCTCGATTTCGCCGAACCGATAGTGAGTCAAGCCGGCTGACGGGATGTGCTCATCTCGCCAGATGGACGATTCGCCCGAATACCGGGGCTGGCCGGGCTGTGGATGCTGCTGGCGTCGATCGAACTTGTCGAGGCGATGCATCGGCACGACCGACGTCAACATCAGCAACCCGATCTGGCGAACGATATTGCCCGCAGTGCGCCTGGTGTCAGTGGCACTGACGTAGCGGCGTGCGATCGTCAGAAAGTCTTCGGGGTCTACACCGGCGACATCGCGGACGTGAGTCGTCGGCGCCCCCATTTCCCAGATCCCAAAAGCATTCTCGGGCAGGTAGTGCCGCAATCCGGACTGGAAGAACATGTCGGCTCCAAGTTGCTTGGCGCCAACGCGCACCGCCCGCATGAACATGCGCGGCGGGATGTCGATGTGGCGGACCGGCCTGCCCAATGCTTCGCCAACCGCGTCGGCGATATCACTACCGGACAACAGCTTTGGCCCGGTTGGACGGTATACCCGGCCGTCATGACGGCGCGGGTCAAGCAGCGCACCAACCGCAACGCGCGCGATGTCTTCGTTGGACGGCGGCGCGTTGCGGGCCGCGCCAGTCGGCATCGGCAACACGCCCAATTGGGCCGCATACGGGAGAACCTGCAGATAGTTGTCGGCGAACAGCCCGGGGTCAACAGCAACATGGGCGGTGTCTGGCAGCAGCGCAAACAGCTTGTCGGACAACCAGTGATGACGCGTCATAAGGGATGGATGCTCAGGACTTGCCAGCCACTGACCCAGCGCCACCACTACCTCGACGCCTGCGCGGCGCGCAGCCACGGCAAACGTAACCGCGCTGTCGAGAGCGTATGGGTGATACGGGAGGTTGAAGAACAGCCGGTGCACGCCTTCCATGGCGGCCTGAACCTGTTGAACGTCAAACATATCCGCGACGACCGTCTCGGCTCCCAAGGAGCGCAAGCGGGCACTTCGGGCGTCGTCGCGATGCACCAAGGCCCTCGTCGCCACGCCTCTTTCCAACAATTGCGCCGCCACCGCACCGCCGATCTTGCCTGCGGCACCGGTGACGAGCACGCGTCCATTTGCCATCGGAGTTCCTTTCCAAGTGGAGCGATCAAATGTGACCGCTGGTTACTTTCTCAGTATGCAAAGCGATGTGACCGCTGTCAACATCGGGTTCGACGTGAGATCGTGGTGGGATGAGTTCGGCGAGTGCCAATCCCCCGGTCAAGAAGGGCTACCACCACGGTTCGCTGCACTCGGCCCTGATCGATGCGAGTATCGCGTTGGCCCGCGAGGGCGGACCCGATCGAGTGGTCCTCCGCGAGGCGGCCCGCCTGGCCGGGGTGTCGCACTCGGCCGCCTACCGTCACTTCGCCGATCGCGAAGCACTTCTGACGGAGGTGTCGCGCCACGCGCGCGCCGAACTCGCTGCGGAGATGCGCCGACGCGTGAGTCGTACGACCGATCCGCAGAAGAGATTGCAGGCGGTCGGCGTCGCGTACATCGATTTCGCACTGAACCAGCCGGGACTGTTCCGCGCGGCGTTCACATCACATCCCGCCACAGCCATCGGCGACCGGTCGGATGCGGCCGATGCTGAATCATCGGACGCTGCAGAGCCCTACCAAGTCCTCGGGCAAGTACTGGACGAAACTCAAGCGGCCGGTCTGCTGAATCCGCGCCGCAGGCCGGGAGCTGAGATCGCCGTCTGGTCGGCCGTCCACGGTCTTGCCTGCTTGTTGCTCGACGGACCGCTACCCGCGACCCCGGCGGCCGTCAAATTCGCGACGGGACAAGTCTTCGATCTCATCGAGAACGGGCTGCTCGGCAGCGCCTAGATTTCGCGGCGCAGCGCTACTCCCACTCGATGGTGCCCGGCGGCTTGCTGGTCACATCAAGCACGACCCGGTTGACCTCGGGGACTTCGTTGGTGATGCGGGTGGAGATGCGTTCAAGGACCTCGTAGGGCACCCGCGTCCAGTCCGCGGTCATCGCGTCCTCGCTGGACACCGGGCGAAGCACGATCGGGTGACCGTAGGTGCGGCCGTCGCCCTGCACGCCCACCGATCGGATGTCGGCCAGCAGCACCACCGGGCACTGCCAGATCTGCTCGTCTAGCCCGGCCGCGGTGAGCTCCTCGCGGGCGATCGCGTCGGCGCGCCGCAGCGTGTCCAGGCGCGCGGCGGTGACCTCCCCCACGATCCGGATGCCAAGGCCGGGACCCGGGAATGGTTGGCGCGCAACGATTTCCTCAGGCAGTCCGAGTTCTCGGCCCACCGCACGCACCTCGTCCTTGAACAGCAGCCGCAACGGCTCGACGAGTTTGAACTTCAGGTCACCTGGCAGCCCGCCAACGTTGTGGTGGCTCTTGATGTTTGCGGTGCCCGTGCCCCCACCGGATTCCACCACATCGGGATACAGCGTGCCCTGCACCAGGAATTCGACCTCAGAGTCACTAGTACCCAACGTGTCTCGCAACGCACCTTCGAACGCGCGGATGAACTCGCGGCCGATGATCTTGCGCTTGCCTTCCGGGTCGGTCACTCCCGCGAGCGCCTCCAGGAACCGATCGGCGACATCCACAGTCACCAGGTTGGCGCCGGTCGCTGCGACGAAATCGCGCTGCACCTGCGCCCGCTCGCCGGCGCGCAGCAGGCCATGGTCTACGAAAACGCAGGTCAGTCGGTCGCCGATGGCGCGCTGCACCAGCGCCGCTGCCACCGCGGAGTCAACCCCACCGGACAGCCCGCAGATCGCCCGGCCGTCACCGATCTGGTTGCGGACCTGTTCGACCAGCGCGTCGGCGATGTTCGCGGGTGTCCATGTGGCGTCGATCCCGGCGAAGTCATGCAGGAACCGGCTCAGCACCTGCTGCCCGTGCGGAGTGTGCTGCACCTCGGGGTGATACTGCACACCCGCCAGTCGTCGCGCCCGGTCCTCGAACGCCGCCACCGGAGCACCGGCGCTGGCGGCCACCACGTCGAACCCGTCCGGGGCGGCGGTCACCGCGTCGCCGTGGCTCATCCACACCGATTGAGTCGCGGGAAGGTCGGAATGAAGCTGTCCCCCAGTCACATTCAGTTCGGTGCGACCGTACTCGCTAGTTCCGGTGTGGGTGACCGTACCGCCGAGCGCCTGGGCCATCGCCTGAAAGCCGTAGCAGATGCCGAACACCGGAACACCGAGATCGAAAAGCGCGGGGTCCAGCTGCGGGGCCCCGTCGGCGTACACGCTCGCAGGACCGCCCGAAAGGACGATGGCCTGCGGATCCTTGGCCTTGATTTCCTCGACGCTCGCGGTGTGCGGGATGACTTCCGAATACACCCTGGCCTCGCGGACTCGGCGGGCGATCAGCTGCGCGTATTGCGCGCCGAAGTCGACCACCAACACGGGGCGGGGCGATGCTGATTCCACCGGATCAGTGTAGTTGGCAGGGGCTTCGGCCTACGGGCTCGGTGCTCGCCGGGATGCGCCCGGTCGGCGGCGGCAATATCGTCATCATCACCTCCGAATAGGTGTGATCGGCTGGCCGGAGGCCACGACGCCGACAATGCGAAAGTGAGCGTGGCCGAGATGGACGAGGAATACAGCCGCGGCATACCGATGGGACCGGTCGATGGTCGGGTCGTGCCGCGATATGCCGGGCTGACCACATTCGCGCGGCTGCCCCGCATCGAAGACGTCGAGGGCTGCGACGTCGCGGTCGTGGGCATTCCGTTCGACACCGGCGTCAGCTATCGGCCAGGGGCGCGATTCGGGCCTTCACACATTCGGCAGTGCTCGCGAGTGCTGAGGCCGTACAACCCGGAGCTCGAGGTGTCCCCATTCGACAGCCAGCAGGTGGTCGACGCCGGCGACATCATCTGCACTCCCTACGACATCGCCGCCGCGGTGCGCCAGATCGAAGAGCAGGCGTCGGCGCTGATCGATAGCGGCGCAAAGCTCGTCAGCCTGGGCGGCGATCACACCATCGCCTACCCCCTGCTTCGCGCGCATCACCGCCGATACGGACCGGTGGCGTTGGTGCACTTCGACGCTCACCTCGACACGTGGGACACGTACTTCGACGCACCGTTGACCCACGGCACGCCGTTTCGCCGGGCCGCAGAGGAGGGCCTGTTCGTCGCCGGACACAGCGCGCACATCGGAATTCGTGGGGCGCTCTACTCACCCGACGATCTCGACAATGACGCCGAACTGGGGTTCACCGTCGTGCACTGTTCGGCCTTCGAGTCGCGCACGGTCGCCGATGTGGTCGAACAGCTGCGGTCCACGATCGGCGACCATCCGCTCTATGTCTCGATTGACATCGACGTCCTCGACCCCGCGCACGCTCCTGCCACGGGTACACCCGAGATCGGCGGCCTGTCGAGTCGCGAACTCCTCGGTCTGGTACGCGGTTTCGAGGGACTCAACCTGGTCGGGGCCGACATCGTCGAGGTCGCACCTGCCTACGACCACGCCGAGATCACCGGTATCGCCGCGGCGTATCTCGCATATGAGTTCGTGTCCCTGCTGGCACAGAAGGCCAGCCGATGAGCGGCCCGCGCGACTTCTAGACGTACAGCGCGGGAAACGGCCCAAAACTCAAGTTGCGCACCACAAACCAAACCAATGTCAGCGCCAGGGCCGTCGGCGCCGACCATCGCAGGTGTTGCCAACTCCGCACCCGCCGCCCGACCACCCTGCCGTACGTCCACACCCCAAACGCCCACACCAGCAGCAAAAACGCCACCAGGCCAAGCGCGTTGTAGTGCACGGCGGACGCCAGGTCGAAATGGAGCAGCGAGTAGATCATCCGAAGGCTGCCGCACCCGGGACAGTCGATGCCGAACAGCGCCTTGGTCGGACACACGGGGAGGATTCCGCCGGGCATGGTGGGATTCGCCACCCAGACGACCGCGCACCCACCCGCCGCCGCGGCTGCGACCGCCAACGGCGCGGCGAGCGGGCGAACGTGAATCACATCTAGGTGGACATGTAGCCGGCCATGCCCCCGGCGACGGCGATCACACCGTAGATGACGAGGACGACGACGCCGGCGACGGCGCCCCAGATCGCCCACTTCTTAGCGTCGTCTGCCGCCTTTTGCGCCTCGGGGTAACGGCCCTGCGCCCACAGCCCGGAAACCTTGGTGGAGTAGACGATCGACACCACGCCGAACGGCAGACAGCACAGCACCGCGCACAGAATTCCCCACACCAGGTTGTTGTCGGGCTGCTGCGCGGGGTATCCGCCCTGCGGCACGCCGTACGGCGGCGGTCCTGGCGGCGGCGGGGGCGGGGGCGGATATGTCATGAGAGTCCTTTGACTAGAACCGGTGGCAAACCAGCCCAATATAGAGCACCGGTTTGCTGACCGCGCGGCTATCAAACTATCGGCGCCACAGCGACGAAATGCCTCCCTTCACGCCGTTACGCCGTCGACGTAGCGGGTGATCATCTCGACGAGCGCGCGCCGCTCGCGGCGGGTGTCCAGTGCGTCGGGCACTACCAGGTCAGCGACGACAAGACCGCGCAACGTGGCCCAGATCAGATTGCCGATCGCCGCCGCGCGCCGCGCATCCAGCCCTTCGCCGACGTACTTGCCCAGCTTGGCGAAGGTAATTCCGAGCGCGGCGAGGTGTTCGCTTGCGCCGGTGTCGCGCATGGCGCGGGTGGCGATCAGGATCTCCAGCGCCGCCATCGAAGTGGGGCTGGAGAACGCGTCCCATGCCGCGTTCACGATGAATTCCGTTCGGTCGCGCACGTTTTCGGCGCCAGCCGGCAATTCGCGCAGCGCTTCCAACAGTTCGGCGAAGCCCTTGTCGACGACGGCCATCAGCAATCCGTCACGGTCCCCGAAGTGGTACTGCACCACACCCCAGGTCACGCCTGCACGTTCGGTGATGTGCTTGGCGCTGGCGGCGCCGAACCCCTCCTCGAGAATGCAGCGGACCGTCTCGTCGATCACCAATGCTCGGGTGCGGTCGGCGCGCAGTTGGCTGCCGTTGGCGGGCCGTCGGGGCGCGACTGCGGGTGTCATGTCGTCCAGATCACCACACCAGGCCGCGAATGTGCGCGGCGGGCAGGTCCTGCGCGGCGAGCAGGCCGCTCGGCGCGGCACACACCGGTTCGATCATGTTGACCGCCCGGGCCGCGGTGGCGATCACGCCGCCCTGATTGTGATCGATGCCTGCGAGCCCAACGTGTGCGTTGAGCTCGACGCCCGGGTCGCCCGCGACGGTCACGCGGTGCACGCCGGGCCGCCCGTTCGGCGGGTACGGCCAGTGCGGAGCGGCTGCGTCGGTGAGCCGGTTGACGTGCTCCATGGTGATGATCGGCAGGCCTTCGCGGACACCCTCGACGGCGAATCGGACGGCGGCGACGCGCCCCGGGGGCACGGTCATCATCACGCAGTCGATCGGTTCGGGCGTCACCCAGGTTTCGTGCCGTTCACGAACATCGTCGAGCTCGACGCCGAGGCCGTCGGCGAGGCTTTTCACCTGTCCGCCCCACAGGGATGTCAGCACACCGGGCGCAAACATGATCGGCGTGTGGTCGGGCGTGGTACCGAATCCCATACTGACACCGGTGAATTCGGCGTCGTCATAGGTTCCGTAGTCGAAGATCTCCTGCACGGTGATCGCGGTGGCACGCGCCGACAGGCTCAGCGCCGTGTACACCAGGGTGTCGCCGGAGAAGCCGGGGTCGATGCCGTTGATGTACAGCGACGTGTCGCCGGCCTTGCATGCCTGTTCCAGAGGGTCGCGCAGCCAATCGTCGGCATGATCGGGTGCAACCAGCCAAACCATCGAGGTGCCAACGACATTGGTGCCCGCGGCGAGGAATCGGGTTATCTCGCCAATGGCCTCGCCGGGACGGGTCTCGGCCTGTGACGTGTACACCACGCAGTCGGCCTGCAGGGCGATCAGCGCCTCGATGTCGTCGGTGGCCAGCACCCCGCTGGGTTCATCGAGACCACAGAGTTCGGCGGCGTCTCGGCCCACCTTCTGCGCGCCCCTTGCGTGCACTCCGACGAGTTCGAGGTCCGGGCGCTCGATGATGCTGCGCAGCGCGTGGCGGCCCACGTTGCCGGTGGAGAACTGGATGACTCGTCGCACGCGTGTCCCCTAGAGCAGGTCGGTAATGGTTTTCAGGCCAGCTTCGTAGAGCACGCCGGGCAGCATGCCGCCGTCGATCTCGATTGTGGTGCCATTGATGAAATCGGCTGCGCCACTGCACAAGAACACACACGCCCGGCCGACTTCGGCAGGCTCACCCGCGCGTTTGAGTGGAACGTCGCGGAAATACTCGGCACCGTCGGGGTCGTCCTTGGGCAGCACGAAACTCCGGAAGTTGTCGGTCATGGTCGGGCCGAGAGCCAGGCAGTTGACACGTACGCGTGGACCCCATTCCTCGGCAAGCGACCGCGTCATGTGGTTGAGACCGGACTTGGCAGCGCCGTAGGACACCAGCGTCGGCGAACCTGCGGGGTGGCCTGCGCCGCTGGAGATGTTCACGATCGACCCGGTACCGTCCTGCTCGCGCATCTGCCGATACACCCGGATGGCGAACCACATCGGGCTGATCAGGTTCATCTGGATCGCGAACGAGTGAAACAGCACCGTCCGCTCGAAGTCGTCGTCGCTTCGCGGTGCGCCCTGGATCTTGGAGACGAGCGCGGGCACGTCCCCGACATTCGGGGTGGGCACCGTGCCGCCTGCGTTGTTCACGAGAATGTCGATGCGGCCGTATGTCGCGACCACCTCCGATACCAGTGCGTCGATGGCGCGGTAATCGCCTTGGTCGCAGGCCATTTGCGCGGATCGTTGCGCCCAGTCCGGGTCGGCTTCGGTCCCGGGGAGCGCATCGAGTTGCGAGCGCGAGCAGCCGATGACCGTTGCGCCTGCGCGCAGCAGTTCGTGTGCGATGCCGACGCCGACTCCCCTGCTGGTGCCGGTGACGATCGCGATCTTGCCGTCGAGTGCGCCCATGTCAGAACGCCGGCACGCCGTCGCGATGCGGGTGTAGCGCCCCGAGCGGTGAGGTCAACGGCAGATGCAGCGCGTCGACAATGCCCGGCTCGGCGTCGCACACCCACGGGATTGCGTTGACGGCGCGCATGCCAGTGGCGAGCAGGCCTTGATTGCTCGAATTCTCTTCGTCGCGGAAGCCGACTTCGAATTCGGCATCGAAGCTCGGTTCCCCGTCGACAATGACGCGCCAGGTTCCGTCGATACCACCGGTGCGGCTTTTCGGCCAGTCCGGCGCGAGGTCGTCCGCCATCCGGTCGACGTGTTCGATGGCAATGACCTCCTGGCCGTCGACGACGCCGATGCATTTCGCATACGTGGCGCCGATGGTGCCGGCTTCGATGACACCGCAGGCGGTTTCGAGCCGTCGCGGCGTCGGCAGGAACTCACACTCTTCGCGGATCTCGTCGAGCTGGACCCCTAATGCATCGGCGACCATGGTCACCGCGGCGCCCCAGCCCCACGTCAATACGCCAGGGCTTTTCAGGCCCCCTTGGTAATCCAGGGGTTGGCCGAATCCGAACAGCACGCGCATGTCGAACTCGACGGGGTATTGCGAGTAGTCGGTGATTTCGATGCCGCGAACGGAGTACACCTTGTGCGACATGGTCATCAGCGCGATCGGGAAGAGGTCGCAGCCGAAGCCGGGCTCAACGCCGGAGGAGAAGATCGAACTCGAACCGGCTTGCGCCGCTTGACGAATCGCGTCGAGGTAGCGTTCCGACAGAGAGCCCCGCTCATAAACGAGCCCGGGCAGTGACGTGGTTACGACGTTCTTGCCTGCGGCCAGGATGCGACAGAGGTCGGCAAGCGCTTCCTTCGGTCGAGAGCCGGCGGGCGCCGCGTAGACGACGCAGTCCGCGTCGCCGTCCAGCACGGTCGCTTCGTCACGGCTGGCGCGCACCCCGGCGGGCGCGATCCCGGCCAGCGTTCCGACGTCCTCACCGTCCTTGCTCGCCGAATGCACCCAGGCGCCCACGAGCTCGAGGTTCGGCCGGTCGACGATCGTCCGGATCGCGAACCTGCCTACTCCGCCGGTGGCCCACACCGCCACTTTGTATGTCTGCACGTCGCAAACCATAGAGCACTCAATGTTTTGTTGGCAATGTTTTTCTGAACGTATGTCTCTGCCCTGGTAGGGATGACGTATGACGAACTATCCGGACTCGCCGCGAGAGGCCGCCCGAGCCTTTACCCCCGAACTGACTCTCAATGATGAAGTCAAGCCGCTGCGGTCGCTGCGGTCGGCTTCTCGGGGGTGAACTCGCGGTCATCGCGGAGCAGGGCCCAGAGCACGTC
>NZ_QJJU01000036.1 GCF_003201655.1 Mycolicibacterium moriokaense | reverse complement strand
TTAGCGGATCTAACCGGTCTGGTCGACAAGGCGCAACAGGGCACCCTGACGACTGAACAAAAGATAGTGTTTTCAGCGATTGTCAAGTCGCTTTCGCGGCTGCATCCGGATATCAATCGTGATGACTACCGCCGCGGTACCGGCGGCCGAAACTCGGACGTCGATTCGCCATGCTCCGTCCCCGCCGACGCGGCCAAAAAGATTAAACCCGACGACGTTGCACCTAGCTCACCCGTTGCTGCAGATCGCCTTCGGCACTACTTGGCGGAATGGGCGTTACCTCAGCGACGGTTGTCGGCCCCGCTGTACGTATGGTACGGCGGCACAGACCCATTCATCGACCCATCGTGGACGGCCGACGCGGTCAGGCGCGTATGCTCACTGGGCGGAACCGTGGCGGTGGTCTTCGAACGGGACAAGGGCCACGGTGAAATCAACTACAACGACCAATTCAACTGGCTGACTGACCGATTCGCAGATAGGCCCGTCACCAACGCCTGCGCGTAGAGACCCCGACGGGGACAGTCTACGATGGCGGCGATTTGCCTAGCAAAGCCAATTGTGGTCAGGTGCAGACTCGCGCCACGTGGTCAACCGGTGGCGGCCCCGGAGCATCCATATTTTGTGGTAGCCGTGCTGGGTCAGTCGAATGCGTTCAGGATGGGTGTACCGGTGGACCTTGCCGGCGTTGATCAGAACGCACCCGCGAGTCCATCGGTGGGCGATATGCGGGCCGTCCGAGGGCACAGCGGTCTTGGCTGCCGACCCCCTGTTGCACGAAACTCCTTCTAGGGGCGCGCAGATGATCGGGACCGAGCAGACCGTCGGCTTGAGCGGCGGCCGCGCTGCCTGGTGAGCTGGCCGATTTCCTCGGCGATGTTGGGTTGACCTCAACCCGTGTTGAGGACGCAGGATGTATTCATGACAACGGAAGTCACCGATGCCCTGGACGTCTCAGGCGTGGCCGCCTATTTCGGCAGGATCGGCTACCGCGGCCCGGCGGAACCGACGGTCGAGACGGTGCACGCGCTCGTCGCCGCCCACAACCAATCCATCCCGTTCGAGAACCTCGACCCATTGCTAGGCATCCCCGTCGCCGACCTGAGTGCCGCCGCGCTCGCCGACAAGTTGGTGCACCGCCGCAGGGGCGGCTACTGCTACGAGCACAACGGATTGATGGGATATGTGCTCGAGGAGTTGGGCTTTGGTGTCCAACGCTTTGCAGGCCGCGTGGTGTGGATGAATCCCGGCGGCCCGCTTCCCGCGCAGACGCACCAAGTGCTTTCGGTGACGGTGCCCGGTGTCGACGGGCATCTTCTCGTCGATGTCGGCTTCGGCGGGCAGACGCTGACGTCGCCGATCCGACTCGAGGCCGGTCCGGTGCAGGAAACCCGCCATGAGCCGTACCGCATCAGCGATCGCGACGACGGCTACCAGTTGGAGGTTCAGATCGGCGAGGCGTGGCAGCCGCTGTACATGTTCAGCACTCGCCCGCAACCGCGAATCGATCTCGAAGTCGGAAGTTGGTATGTGTCAACGAATCCCCGGTCGCACTTCGTGACGGGCCTGACGGCGGCGCTGGTGACCGACGACGCCCGGTGGAACATGCGTGGGCGAAATTTGGCCATCCACCGCGCAGGGCACACCGAGAAGATCTGGTTCGACACCGCCGCGGAGGTGCTTGACGTGTTGACCGACCGCTTCGGCATTGACGTGGCCGACCTCGGTGACCGCTCCGATGTCGAGGCTCGTGTCAATGAGGTGCTGGATAGCTGACCACGACGTCCCATGGATCGTCGGCGGCGAGCGCCATCCGGCCCAACCGCCGTGCATGTTGCGCCGTGGTGCCGAACTCATCGACCCAGCTGCGTGCCCGCATCGTGGCCAGCCACAACCGATGCTCGACGGTCACGCCGATCGCCCCGTGCAACTGGTGCGCGATGGTCGTCACCGGACTGACGGCCCGACCGACCGCCACCTTCGCCACCGTCACGGCATAGTCGGTGGCAGGGTGGTCAAATCCGTAGTCGGTCGCCGCGGCGACCGCCAAAGCGATTGCGGCGCGCGCACGTTCGATGTCTCCGGCCATCGCCGCCAGCGAATGCTGCACGGCCTGAAACTTGTTGAGCTGACGCCCGAATTGCACCCGCTCGCCGGTGTGCGCCACCGTGAGCTCGCACGCCGCATCGAGCGCACCGATGATCTGGTTGCAGCGCGCCCACGCGCCGCGGCGGCTCAGCTCATCGGCCACGCCGAGGTCGACCGTGCGCATATCGCCGACCGCCACGTCGAACGTGAATGACCCGCGCGGTTCGCCGGCAAGGTTGTGACCGTCGACGATCTGCGCATCCTCGATCAGGGTGATGTACAGCGGATCGGCCGTCCGCGCCGCCAATACGATCGCGCCCAACGGCCATGGCACCGCGCGGGCAGTCCCGCTGATCCGGCCGTCGTGCTCGGCGGCGTCGGCCGTCGCGACAGTTAACGGGCCGCTTTCAGGCACCGGCAATCCTGCCTTGCCCGCCAGCCACGCCGCGAGCAGATCGGTCTCGGCGACCGGAACCGCGGCTGCATGTCTTGCCAAGCCGGACAGCACAATCGCCGCCTCTGCCGGGCCTGCGTCCTGGCCGCTGGTCAGCCGCGCGAGGCCCGTGTCCTCCAGATTGCGCCACAGTCCCTCGTCGAACGAGTCAGGAAAGCGATGTCCGACGCGCGCGTCGAAAGACCGGCGGCCGAGATCGTCGACCAGTTCCGCCAATTCGTTCATCGCGCAACACCCATGCCCTTGGCGACCACACCGCGCAGTACCTCGTTCGTGCCACCGCGCAGCGTGAACAGGGGAGAGTGCACACGCGCCGTGGCAAGCAGCGCACGCAAGGGCTCGGCATCCTCTACGTAGTCCAGCAGGTCGGCAACCAACTCGACAGACTCCTGCTCGAAGCGCGTACCAAGATCTTTCACCAATGCCGCGCGGCTCGCGGCGTCCTCTCCGTCGGACAAGGTGCGAGCGACCGAGATCGACAGCTGCCGCAGTGAAATCATCCGGGCCACAAGGTCGCCCACGTTCGCCGCGACGCCGTCGTCGACGTCGCCCAGCGCGCGGATCACGTTGAAGATCAGGGTGGCGGTGGACAGGATCCGCTCGGGACCGCTGCGCTCGAAACCCAACTCCGCTGTGACCTGATGCCAGCCGTCGCCGATCTGCCCGAGCACGTCGGTGTCGGGGATGAAAACGTCGGAGAAGATGACCTCGTTGAAATGATGCTCGCCGTTCATCAAAACGATGGGGCTGATCGTGATGCCCGGTGACGACGTCTGCACGATGAACTGGGAGAAGCCCGCGTGCCGATGCTCGGGGTCGAGTGGGCTGGTGCGGGCCAGTACGACGATCTGATGTGCGACGTGGGCGCCGCTGGTCCAGACCTTCGACCCGTTGAGCACCCAGCCGTCGTCGGCGCGGGTTGCCCGGGCCTGTGCGGCAGCGAGGTCCGACCCCGCGCCGTGCTCGCTCATCCCGATCGCCGAGTACAGCCGCCCTTCAGCGATTCGCGGCAATAGCCGACGTCTCTGCTCCTCGGTGCCGTACGACAGCAGGGCGGGCGCGACCTGTCGGTCGGCGATCCAATGCGCGGCGACAGGGGCGCCGTTGGCCAGCAGTTCCTCGGTGACGACGTAACGGTGTAGATAACCCAGGCCGCGGCCGCCGTATTCGGTCGGGACGGTGAGGCCGACGAAGCCCGCGTCGGCCAGCCGGCGGGAAAAGTCCGGGTCCCAGTTCGCCAGCCAGCAGTCGACGGCAGGCTGCCAGCCGAACTCGGCGCGATCGGCGGACAGGAACTCCCGGATCGACGTCCGGAGCTGCGCCAGCCCGGCGTCATTGGCACACAGCGCGTCGAATTCGCTCATTGGGCACGAGACTAGCGAGCGGAGAAGCGCAGTAGACCTACGCGTGCCAGCACGGCCATCGAACGACGCTCTAGGCGCCTTTCGTGCCGGACACGATGAACGCGGTGAAACTCGCTAAGAACGTGCCGGCGTGTTGGGCATCAGCCAGACCTTGCCACCATGCACGGACCTGGTCAGGGTCCAAAAGCCCGGCCTCCTGCGCGGTAGTGAGCCGTCCGCCGACCAGCAGGCCGAAGAACTCGAAGTCAACGAAAATGGAACGGCCAACGACGTCGACGTCAGTCATGCCGCGCTCGCGAAGGAGACGTGGCAACTGCCGACCGATCCAGCCGTTGCGGATCCCATCGCTGAAGGCATCGACCACCGCGCGTGTCGTCGGCTTGTCTGAACTATCAACCACGAACGTGTCCCAGTCGAAGTCGAAAATGCTGATCCGACCGCCTGGCTTGGTGACGCGGACCATCTCGGTCAGTGCGGCGTCGGCGTCGGGAACATGCATCAACATTCGCTCGCTGCGGCAGGCGTCAAAGGTTGCGTCGTCAAACTGTAGGGCCTGAGCGTCTCCGACATGAAAGGCGACGGGCAGGCTCAACGCCTCGGCTCGCCGACGCGCCTCGAGGATCATGGCTTCACTGACGTCGATGCCAACTACCGAACCGGCGGGACCCACAATCTGGGCGATCTCAAATACGTCCGCACCCATACCGCAGCCAAAGTCGGCGACATGCTGACCATCCCGAAGTCGAAGTCCGTCGAGGATGATGGGCTTGGCTCGAACGATGTCTGGCAGGGAGTTACCGCGGTCGAGGAATCGTACGAAGAAATCGGCATCGCCAGTGCGATCGACATCTGTGAATAGTGTGATGTCCTCGCTCATGCCACCCCCTGAACCGCGTCGCGGCATCGATACTTTAACCTGGCAGAACATTCAAGGGAAGTGCCTGAGCGCAACCTATATCGGCGGTGCCTGCATTCATGAAACCCGTTGGCGCACTGGTCATGCGCGACTCAGAGAATCGACGACGGCGTCACAAAGTTGATCAAACAGCGACTTCGTCTGCGCCCGTTGGCGAAAGGCCTAGCCGTGCTCAGGTAGTCCGTGTCGGCGGACGAATTCCCTTGACTTGATCAGGAATTCGATCTCATCAGTGACGGCCCGCAATGGATCGACACTTCGGGTCGACCGGCACAGCACCACCGCACCCTCGAGGGAGGCTATGCACATGATGGCAAGCGACGCCGCACAGGGCTCGTCGAAGCCGTCGCTGACGAACGCACGGGTGAGCGCGTCGCGCCAGCGGCGGAAGATCGTGCCTGCGACGGTCGTCAGTTGCGGTTCGTCGTCGGCCGAGCCGATCGCCGCTGCCACCACGGGACAACCGGCGGTGAAGTCGCTCTCGACAAGCAGGTCGTCCCAGAATTCGACGAACTGCCTCACGAGAAACAGCCCGCCCTTAGTGGCGGCTTCGTCGATGACTTCGGTGATGGCTTCGCCTGCGTACTGCAGCGCCTCGGACAGGATCTGGTTGCGGCCCTCGGGGAAGTGGTAGTAGACCGAGCCGCGCGGCGCCCCGCTGCGCGCCAGCACCTCGTCGATCGTGACGCCTGCGGCACCGCGCTCACGCATCACCTCGGCGGCGGTGATCAACATCTTGGTACGAGTCGACCCGCGTTTGGTCGGGGTCTTGGTCGCGGTGGACAGAACAAACCTCCGGCGGGGGATCAGGCCGCGCGCGGATCGCGCGACAGCGACGGGCGCCAGCTCAAAACCCGCGGGCTCAAGTGGAAGTTCGGACGGCGGCTAGTACCCACGTGATGCGTGAACCGGCGGCCGGCGAAGTTGATCTCAACGATCCACATCGTGTGCCTCCCTGTCTATGACAATCACCATAAAACGGATAACACACGTGAGCAATAAATGTATTCCATGTCACACCAGATGGCCGTTTAACAGCAGGTGAACGGGCATGCTTAGCTGGTATCGACGATTCGGTACGGTTGAGAAGATTATGGTGTACACCATAATCGCAAGATCCCAGCTCAGCGCCACCGCGGGCCCGTAGGCTGATCGCAACGCCTAGGAAAGCGGGTCCGCCATGGCCGAGCACTCGCATCTGTGCAGGTCAGCGCTAGTCGGATTGTGCGCCGCGGCGCTCACCTCGGCTCCGGCCGCCGGCGCCGAACCGCTCGACCAGAACGGCTATAACGGAGCGCCGACCGTGATCTCGGGAGGTCCGGTACCGACGATGAACGGCGTTCCGTGCGTCGCAGGCCACCTCGGCACGTGCACCGGCTTCGCACAGAACCAACCGAGGCCCACCCAGCCCCGTGCATCGGTCGGCCACAGTCCCACCGTGAGTCCGTAGCGAGAGGCGCAATGCATGGGTCACTACAAGAGCAACGTGCGCGACCTGGAATTCAACCTGTTCGAAGTGCTCGATCTGGAGAAGGCGCTGGCGACCGGAGAGTTCGGCGATCTCGACGGAGCCACGGTGCGGCAGATGCTCGAAGAGGCCGCGCGGATGGCCGAAGGCCCGCTTGCCGAGGCGTTCGCGGATGCCGACCGCAACCCTCCGACGTTTGACGCCGAGACGCACTCGGTGCGCTTGCCGGAGTCGTTCAAGAAGTCGACGCGGGCGTGGCAGCAGGGAGAGTGGTTCCGGATCGGGCTGAGCGAGGAAATCGGCGGGGTGCCAGCGCCTGCCATCTTGGCATGGGCGATCAACGAGTTCGTCCTCGGCGCGCAGCCGGCCGCCTTTATGTGTTTGTGCGGCCCGGCAGTGGCCGGCGTTATCCACGCCATCGGTAATGAGCAACAACGGCACTGGGCGTCGTTGATGGTCGACCGCAACTGGGGCGAGACGATGGTGCTCACCGAAGCCGACGCCGGGTCGGATGTAGGCGCGGGCCGTACCAAAGCGGTCCAACAGCCTGACGGGACTTGGCATCTCGACGGCGTCAAGCGGTTCATCACCAACGCCGACAACGATGACCTGTTCGAAAACATCATGCATGTGGTGCTTGCCCGGCCCGAAGGCGGCGAACCGGGTACCAAGGGACTCAGCCTGTTCCTGGTTCCGAAGTTCCATTTCGATCCTGAGACCGGCGAACCCGGTGACCGCAACGGTGTTTTCGTCACCAATCTCGAACACAAGATGGGTCTGAGGGCCTCTACGACATGTGAACTCGTCTTCGGTCAGCACGGCACCCCTGCAGTGGGTTGGCTGGTGAACGACATCCACAATGGCATCGCCCAGATGTTCAAGATCATCGAGTTTGCGCGAATGATGGTCGGCACCAAGGCAATCGCAACGCTGTCGACCGGCTATCTAAACGCATTGGATTACGCAAAGACCCGCGTGCAGGGTGCCGACATGACGCAGATGACCGACAAGGACGCGCCGCGGGTCACCATTGTCCACCATCCCGACGTGCGACGTGAGCTGCTGACACAGAAGGCATACGCCGAGGGGCTACGGGCGCTCTATCTCTATACGGCGGCACATCAGGACCCCACCGTGGCCGGGATCGTGTCTGGCGCTGACGCTGAAATGGCGCACCGGGTGGACGATCTACTGCTGCCCATCGTGAAGGGGGTGGGTTCCGAGCGCGCCTATCAGTGCCTGACGGAATCCCTGCAGACACTCGGTGGTTCTGGCTTCCTTCAGGACTATCCGATCGAGCAGTACATCCGCGACGCCAAGATCGACTCACTGTACGAGGGCACTACGGCCATCCAGGCGCAGGACTTCTTCTTCCGTAAGATCGCCCGCGACCAGGGTAGGGCCCTGCAGCATGTGGTCGGGCAGATCACGGATTTCCTCGACAGCGATGCCGCCCGCCAGGAACTCGCCGGCGGTCGCACGCTGCTGGCCACTGCGCTGTCCGACCTGCAGGCGATGACCGCGGCCATGACCGGCTACCTGACGTCCTCCCAGGGGAACGCCCGCGAACTGTATCGCGTTGGGCTGGAGTCGGTTCGGTTCCTGCTCGCGGTCGGCGACCTGTTGATCGGATGGCTGCTGCTGCACCAGGCCGAAATCGCGCTCAACGCACTCGACGGCGACCTCTCCGATCGCGATCGGGCGTTCTATACCGGAAAGGTCGCCGCGGCAAACTTTTTCGCGAAGAGCGTTTTGCCGCGACTGACCGCCGAGCGCAAGATCGTCGAGGCCGTCGACCTCGCTGTGATGGACCTCCGCGAAGAGGCCTTCTGACCGGCAGAGCTAGCCGGCGTTCTCCAACGCGGTCAATGCCGCCGCGACGGCGAAGAACTTGTTCGCACCCAGTTGCCGGACCGTCTTGATGTTAAACGCCTCGGCCAGCAACTCGGCGTCCTTGTCGGTCACACCGGCCAAGGCCGCGGGCGACGCATCCAGAATCTCCTTGAGCGACTTGCCTTCATAGGCCTTGTCGAGCGACTTGGTCAGATCTACGGATACCGCCATGGTGACCCTCCTCGTGGTGAACGGGAGCGTTACCGTAGCCAACGAACCTTAAGGTCAGCTGTCAGGCGTGTAGCCAAAGGGCAGCAGGATGCTCTTCGCCTCGGTGTACTGCTCGATGCCCTCCGGCCCGTTTTCGCGACCGATGCCGGAATTCTTGTAACCGCCGAAGGGTGCACCCGGATCGAACGCGTACATGTTGACCGCGTAGGTGCCGGTGCGGATCTTCGACGCGATCTTCATCGCCTTGTCGTTGTCGGTGGTCCACACGCTGCCCGCAAGGCCATAGACCGAGTCGTTGGCGATGCGCACCGCGTCGTCCTCGGTGTCGTAGGGGATGACCGCGAGCACAGGACCGAAGATCTCCTCCTGCGCGATGGTCATCGAATTGTCCACGTCCGCGAACACCGTTGGCTGCACGAACCAGCCGGCGTCAAGTCCTTCGGGGCGGCCGCCGCCGGTCACGAGGCGCGCACCCTCCTCGACGCCCTTCTTGATGTAGCCCTCGACGCGCTCGCGCTGCCTCTCGGAGATCAGCGGGCCGATCATCGCCCCGGGATCGTCGGGCAACCCGATCGGCATCGCGGCGACGGCGCCGGACAGTTTCTCCACGACCTCGTCGTAGCGCGACCGCGGGGCAAGAACGCGAGTCTGGCCGACGCACGCCTGGCCGCAGTTCATCAGCCCGGAGAACACCAGCATCGGCAGCGTCGAGTCCAGGTCGGCATCTTCGAGGATGATCGCCGCGGACTTGCCGCCGAGCTCCAGCGTGCACGCCTTGAGCTTTTCGGCCGCGATCTTGGCGACCTCCTTGCCGACAACTGAGCTGCCCGTGAACGTGTACTTGTCGATCTCGGGGTTGGCGGTCAGCGCGCGGCCGGTCTCCGGGCCACCCGGCACGATCGACAGCACACCCTCCGGCAGGCCCGCCTCGGCGAACATCTCGGCCATTGCGAACACCGAGAGTGGGGTCTCGGAGGCGGGCTTGAGCACCACGGTGCAGCCTGCGACCAGGGCGGGGCCCAGCTTGTTGGCGGCAAGGAAGAACGGCACGTTCCACGCGGTGACGGCGCCGACGACGCCGATCGGCTCACGCACCACCAGCGTCTGGCCGTAGATGCCGTCGCGGATGTCCTTCCAGGTGAACTTGTCCGCCGCACCTGCGTAGTACTGGAACGCCGACATCGCGGCGCCGTACTGCATCATGTCGACGATGGTCGGCGGCTGGCCGGTCTCCGCGGCCAGCAGGAACTTCAGCTCGTCGGCGCGCTCTTCCATGAGCTTCACGGCGGCGCCGAGCACCGCGGCCCGCTCGTGCGGCGACATCTGCGGCCACGGCCCCTCATCGAAGGCCTTTCGCGCGGCCGCGCATGCGGCGTCGACGTCGGCCGCGACGGCCATCGGCACCTTGCCCACGAGCTCGCCGGTGGCAGGCGAATGGACCTCGATCACCTCTGACGACGACGGCTCGACCCACTTGCCGCCAATGAACAGCTTGTCCCACTCGGTCTTATGTGCCGTGTCCACGCTCTGTGTCATGAAGGTCACATTACCCAGAATCCGGCGAAACGAGAACCTGTTCCAGTTCGGTCGCTCACGTCGGCCGCAGGACCAGCACCAGGTTGCTCACCGTGAACTCCCTCAGCACCGGCACGCCCGTCATCCACCAAGCCCATCGCGGGTGGTAGCGAGGAAATGCCGCGACAAGGGCCCCGCTGCTCGCCGCCCAGTCCAGCCCTTCGGACACCGACACCGCGAACAACGACGATCCGTAGTCGTTCTTAGGCCGATGGCCGTGCTTGCGGGTGTAGCGCTCGGCGGCGCGGGCCCCGCCGAGGTAGTGGGACAGACCCATCTCGTGGCCGCCGAACGGGCCGAGCCACACCGTGTACGACAGCACCGCGAGGCCGCCCGGCCTGGTGACCCGCAGCATCTCGCGGCCAAGCCGCCACGGTTGCGCTACGTGCTCTGCGACGTTGGACGACATGCAGATGTCCACGCTGGCGTCTGCGAACGGCAGGGCCATGCCCGACGCCCGCACATAGGTGGTGTGCCCGGCGGTCGTAGCTGGCCCGGCGTGCATTTCTCCGGGGTCCGGCTCGACGCCGATGTACTGCAGATCGGCGGCTGCGAAGGCGGCCGCGAAGTAGCCAGGGCCACCTCCGACGTCGAGCACGGTTCGGCCCTCCGGTGAGGTGCCGTTGACGTCTCGCCACAGGCCGGTGACCATCGCGGCGGTGTCCGCTGCCAGTGCGCCGTAGAACCGGGCAGGGTCACGCTGCTCGTAGCGGAACTGGCCGAGTAGCCGCAGCGACCTGGCCAGCGTCGCTCGCCGGGCGAGTAAATGCGTGACGGCCTTCCGACGAGCGCTTGCGCGAGGAGCATCGGGCACGGCCCGACCTTATCCAGCGGTTAGTCTGGTCCATCCAGCGGTTAGTCTGGTCCGGATGTCTGACCGACCCATTCGCTCCGTCTTGCTGCTGTGCTGGCGAGACATCGGCCACCCGCAGGGCGGCGGCAGCGAGACCTACCTCCAGCGCATCGGCGCCCACCTTGCCGACTCGGGTGTTCGAGTCACATTGCGGACCGCCAGGTATCCGGGGGCGGCGCGGCGCGAAGTCGTCGACGGCGTGCAGGTCACTCGCGCGGGCGGCCGCTACTCCGTTTATATCTGGGCGGGGCTGGCGATGGTCGCGGCGCGGATCGGTCTCGGGCCGCTGCGGCGGGCGCGGCCGGACGTGGTCGTCGACACCCAGAACGGGTTGCCGTTCATGGCCCGCCTTGCGTTCGGCCGAAGGGTTGCGGTGCTCGTGCACCATTGCCACCGCGAGCAGTGGCCGGTGGCGGGTCCTGTGCTTGGCAGGATCGGCTGGTTCGTCGAGTCGAGGTTGTCGCCGCGAGTGCACCGCCGCAACCAGTACGTCACCGTGTCACTGCCCTCTGCAAGGGATCTGACCAGTCTCGGGGTGAATCCCAACCACATCGCCGTGGTGCGCAACGGCCTTGACCAGGCGCCCGCCCACACACTGGTGGCGCAGCGGGCAGCAACGCCACGGGTCGCCGTGCTGTCAAGGTTGGTGCCGCACAAGCAGATCGAGGATGCGCTGGATGCCATCGCCGAGCTGCGACCGCGGCTTCCCGATGTGCACCTGGACATTCTCGGCGGCGGGTGGTGGGAACAGCGTCTCGTCGATCACGCCGCGCTGCTCGGCATCTCCGACGCCGTGACGTTCCACGGCCACGTTGACGACTCAGCCAAACACGATGTGCTGCAGCAGTGTTGGGTGCATATCCTGCCGTCGCGCAAAGAGGGCTGGGGACTCGCGGTAACCGAGGCGGCGCAACACGGCGTCCCGACGATCGGGTATCGATCCTCCGGCGGTCTGACGGATTCGATCGTCGACGGGGTGACCGGGCTGTTGGTCGACGACCATGCCGGACTGGTCGACGTGCTCGAACACCTGCTGACCGATCACGTGCTGCGCGAACAGCTCGGCGTCAAGGCGACCGTCCGCAGCGGCGAATTCTCTTGGCCGCAAAGCGCTGACGCGATGCGCGCGGTGCTGGAGTCAGTTCGTGCGGGCCGCATGGTCAGCGGCGTGATCTAGCCCGTCGCAGTCCAAGGCCCAACGCAAGCAGACCGCCGAGCAACGTCAGCCCCAGCCACACCCAGTGCGCCGCAAGCACGATGCCGCGGCCCGACGCGGCCGGATGGTCGCCTCCCACCCGGTACAAGGTCAGATCGGCATCGTGATACGCCACCGGCAGTTGTAGCGCAGGCGGGGAATAGCCTGTGGTCCAGTCAGATTCGACGACGACCCAGCCAACGCCCGCGGCTGCCAGCCTGTCACGGTCGGCGCCGCTCAGCAGCAGCTGCTGCACGTCGTGGGCGCGATCACCCTCGCCGGGCACCGTGCGGCCCGCGATCGTGAGGTTGCCTGTTGTCAGTACGTCGGCACGCACCCACCGCGGCAGCGGGTCGAGTACAGGGGCGTCACCGGCCCAGTCGAAGCGGCGGATGCTGTCGACGGGCAGCACCGCGACTGGTCGCGGGTCGTTGTTGATCATCGCGGAGACGGCCGACCACGCCGGTGGATAGTCCACGGTCGTCAACCTTCCGCCGACTCCCAAGGCCAGCTCGGGCAACGTGGCGACGATCGCCGCGCAGCAGATGAGTGCTGTTGCCGCGCCGGGAATCCGGTGGCGCAGCGTGATCACGGCGGCGGCACCTGCCAGCGAATAGGCGGGCACGGCAAGGGCCACCCACTTCTGCGCGTCGCGCACCACCCCGAGGCCGGGCAGTGTCCGGATCATCGCCTCGACGGCCGCCATGCCTGGCCCGGTCGCCATCGCGGCGGGCACCGCCACCGCCACCGCCGCAAGGATCAGCAGCGGCACCGCGACAGGACGGCGCACCACCGTCGGCAGTCCCATCGCAACAACGGCGAGTAGTACCACCGCCGCCACTACCGCGAAAAGTGTTGTGCGCGAAGCCGGTACCGCCTCGCCATTCCAGATGCCGCCGAGGCTGGCGAGGCTTGCCAACGTCCCGAGACCGGGTTCGGCGCGTGCGGCGAACGCGCTCGCTCCCTCTGCTTGGGTCGATGACAGCGAGTCGGCCACCGCCGCCGCGGTCAGCCATGGCAGCGCCACCAACACCGCGGCCACGAGCCCGACTCCGACGCACCACCACCGCGGGCGGCCGGTACCCGGCGCGAGCGCGCACGTCACCGCGACCGTCGCCGCCATCATCAGGCCCGTCGCGGTCAGCCCGGCCAGTCCGATCCAGAACACCAGCGCGAACACTCCCGCCCACGTCGACATACCCGACGTGCGCAGTCGCAGCATCGTCGTAGCGATCCACGGCAGGCAGGCGTACCCCACCACCAGGCTCCAGTGCCCCTGCAGGAGCCGCTCGGCGATGTATGGATTCCAGATGGCAATCGTCACCGCCACGAACTGACCGGCGATACCCGAGTCGGGCAACACCGCCGCCGCCAGCCGCGCCGCACCCCAGCCCGCCAGGAACAGCCCGATCACCAGCAGGGCCTTGACCACGACGCCTCCGTCGATGAGCCCAGATGTCAGCGCGACGAAGAAGTCCTGTGGCACCGCACGCGGTGCCGCCTCCGAGAGTCCCAGTGCCGCATCGGAGAGGTACGAGCGCGGCGTCGACACCGCGTCTCGGAGCATCAGATAGCCCGGCGACAGCAGTGGCGCGGTCACCACCAGCGCAAGCACAAGCGCATACGCCGGCACTACGAACGATCGAGCCGGCCTTGATGCGGGGGACGGGATGGTCAGACGGGTCTGTCCGGGGGCAGGTCCGATGGTCGCTGCGTGGGCAGCTTCTCCGTCTTGGCTTCGGCGCCAGGCACCTTGATCCCCTGTGTGTCGAAGAACCGGTGATCGGCCTCATCGAGACCCGGATCGATCAGCGCCGATTCGGCACGCAGGCTGAACGAGCCAAGCAGCGCACCGCCGATCAGCGCCACCAATCCCATCGCGGTGAACGTGATCGGCAGGATCCGGCCCCACAGCGCCAGCCTGTCGCGTTCGTCGCGCGCGCTGGCCACCTGCGACTCAACCGTCTGCTCGGTGGAGTTGACGGTGTAGTCGACGAACGTCACCTCGGGCTTGAGCGCCTGCCGTGCGTAGTAGTGGAAGCCGTGTTCCTTCTTCTTGACGATGGTGCCGGACACCGGATCCACCCAGAAGGTGCGCTGTGCGGCGTAGTACCGGGTCATGGTGATCGGTTCGTCAGGGTTGCCGGGCAGACCCCACAAGGAGGCCCGCGCAGTGACGTCGGCGTCGGCGGCGTCGTCGTAGAGAGACGAGTACTTGATCGGCTCGACCAGCTTGCCGTCTGCGTCATAGCCGACGTTCTGGCTGAACTTGAATGTCGTCAGCCCGTTGACGTCTTCCTCGCCGTCGTAGTTGGCGTCGTATGCCTTCTGGGCGATTGGATCGAAAACGGGATAGGTGCGCTTTTCGGTCTCGAACGGGAACCGGTAGGCGAGCCCGTCGTGTGGCAGTGCGATGTTGGTCGGAGGCACGCTGTCGTCGGAAGCCCGCGGCTTCTGCACCGCGCCACCGGGGTTGTTGTCGCTCGAGACCGCTACCGCGGTCTCGCGGTTGACCGTGACGGTGTCGACCAGCGCCAGCAGCAGGCCGCTGTCCTGCTGCTTGTCGGTGCGCCGCAGCGAACTGCCGACCTGCAGGGTGACGACGTCGGCGTTCGACGGGGCCTCCACGCTGATTTGCTCCTGCAGCGCGACCGGGACGTTCTTGTTGATCACGAACAAGTTCGTGTTGAGCGACGCCGGATCAAACGTCGTACCCGTTCCGTCGGCGACGAGCGTGGCGTCCAGGTTGAGCGGGATCTTGGCGATCTTGCCCTTGGTATAGGTGGACAGCAACAGCGCGGCGATCAGCAAGGCAGCCCCAAGCCCCATGATTCCGCACGCTGCGATACGCAGCGCTACTGCGCGGTTCAAACCGTGCCTCCTTCAGGTCCGGCGACCTACTTCTGCGCCGCCACGCGCCCGACCTGGGGTACCACCCGCTCGCGGGGTAGCAGTGGAGGCAAACCCGTTCGACCCTAACAGCAGAACGTAAGGTCGTCGCTTAGTACGACTGCAATCCGCCGACGGCCGTTTGACTACCTGTTTTCATGCCGATCGCTGCGCACGGCACACTGGTCGTCGTGACCGAAACCACACACGTCGGCGGGACACGCGGGTTCCTGCCCGCGGTCGAGGGGATGCGTGCATGCGCCGCCGTTGGCGTCGTCGTCACCCACGTCGCGTTCCAGACGGGTCACACGGGCGGCATCACGGGCCGGCTGTTCGGCCGGTTCGATCTCGCCGTTGCGGTGTTTTTCGCGCTTTCGGGCTTTCTGTTGTGGCGAGGTCATGCCGCGGCGGCCCGAGGACTGCGGTCGGTGCCGCCGACGGGGCATTACCTTCGGTCGCGCATCGTGCGCATCATGCCGGGCTACCTGGTTGCCGTCGTGGTGATTCTGACGCTGCTGCCAGACGCCAAGGCCGATCTCACTGTCTGGCTGGCGAACCTGTCGCTGACCCAGATCTATGTTCCGCTGACACTGACAGCAGGCCTGACCCAGATGTGGAGCCTGTCCGTCGAGGTCGCCTTCTACCTGGCGGTGCCACTGCTTGCGTTGCTGGCGCGGCGACTGCCGGTGCGTGCCCGCCTGCCGGTGATCGTGGCGGTGGCCGCCGCAAGCTTCGGTTGGGCGCTGATCCCGTTCAGCGCGCCATACGGCATCAATCCGATGAACTGGCCGCCCGCATTCTTTTCGTGGTTCGCAGCTGGGATGCTGTTGGCGGAGTTGACCGTTACCGAAATCGGCTGGCTACATCGGCTGGCAAGGCGGCGGGTGCCGATGGCGGCGATCGCGATGGCCGCATTCCTGGTGGCGGCGTCACCGCTGGCAGGCCCCGAAGGGCTGACGCCAGGCACTGTAAGTCAATTCATCGTGAAAACGATGATGGGTGCGGTGGTCGCGACTGCACTGATCGCCCCGCTGGTGCTGGACCGCCCCGATACCCGGCACCGGGTGTTGGGCAACACCACGATGGTGACGCTGGGTCGATGGTCCTACGGGCTGTTCGTCTGGCACCTCGCGGCACTGGCGATGGTGTTCCCGATCATCGGCGAGTTTCCGTTCAACGGACACATGCCGGTGGTGCTGGTGCTGACTGTGCTGTTCGGCTTCGCGATCGCGGCGGTCAGCTACGCGCTTGTCGAGTCGCCGTGCCGGGTCGCGCTGCGGCGTTGGGAGAGACGAAACGATCCTGCGCCACTTGATAGTTCGGTTACTGACGTGCCTGAGCCTGCCGTCGCGCGATGACCTCGTCGCGCACCGCTGATCGGCGCGCCTTGCCCGCGTCGTCACGCAGCGGAGTGTCGCTGAACTCCACCGTGCGGGGCACCTTGAAGCCCGCGATGCGTTCGGAGAGGAATGCCCTTACGGCAGCCTCATCGAGCCCATCGGCTTGCACGATGGCGTGCGGAACCTGACCCATGTCATCATCAGGGACGCCAACCACCAAGCACGACAACACATTCGGGTGCTCAGACAGCGCCGACTCGATTTCGGCCGGGTAGACGTTGCGGCCGCCGACGGTGAACATGTCGACCCGCCGGTCGTTGAGGTAGAGGAAGCCGTCGGCGTCGAAGTATCCGAGATCGCCGAGCGAATCCCATCCGTCGCGGCTCTTGGCGGTGGCGCCGACATAGCGGTAAGTCGGGGCGCTGCCCGCGGGTGGCCGCATGTAGATCTCGCCGCTGACCCCCGGCGGGCATTCGTTGCCGTCGTCGTCGAGCACCTTCATCTCGCCCGCGACCACCACCCCCACCGAGCCGGGATGGGTCAGCCACTGCTCGCCGGAGATGAACGTCAACGCCTGTAATTCGGTGCCGCCGTACAGCTCCCAGATCACCTCGGGCCCGAGCAGGTCGATCCAGGCCTGCTTGATTGCGGGCGGGCACGCGGAGGCCAGGTGCCAGAACCTACGGATCGACGACAGGTCGTAGGCGTCGGGGTCGGCGCGGTAGACCGGAAGCAGGCGCTGCATGATCGTCGGCACCGTCGCGAGGAATGTCACCCTGTGCTGGGTGATCAACCGGAGGAACTCATGCGGGTCGAACCGTGGCATCAGGACGAGGTGGTGGCCCTGAACCAGTCCGACCGCGAACGTGGTGAAGCCGGTGTTGTGGCTCAGCGGCACCGAAAGGAGGTTGACGTCGCCCTCCTGTGCTCCGAGTGGATAACCCGCGGCCGCGGGGAAACGACTGTCGCCGCCCGCCTCGATCAGCTTGGGTCGGCCTGTGCTGCCACCCGACCCCATCGCCTTCCACACCGGAGACACCATCTCAGGCAACGGCTCGTCGGACACTGCGGCGTCGGGTGTGAAATCGCCTGCCACACTGGGTGATCTGCCGTTCGGGTCGGCGCGACCAACCACCAGTGCTGGCGGCCGCAACTCCAAGAGCCCTGCCAACTCCGCGTCGGGCAGCCGGGCCGACAGCGGCTGAGGGACGGCGCCGAGCTTCCAAGTGGCTAGCACTGCCTGCGCCCACTCGATCGAGTTCGGCAGCACGATCGTCACGTAATCGCCTTGACGCACACCGAGTTCGGCGTACGCGCGTGCTAGCCGATTTGTTGACGCGTCGAGCTCACGGCGGGTCAGGGTGCGACTCTCACAGGTGACCGCAGGCTCGTGGGGTGACTGTTCGGCCAGCAGGGAGAACTGCGTGGGAATCGGCGGGATGGGCGCCGTCATTAGTAGGCGCCCTGATTTTCGAAGACTCTGCGGGGATTGTCCACGAGCATCGTCGTCAGTTGCTCGTCGGTGACGCCGCGGTCCTTCAGAGCGGGAATGACGTCGTTGTGGATGTGCAGGTAGTGCCAGTTCGGCAAGGCGACAGGCAGCGTCTCTTCCGGCAATGAGTCGAAATAGCAAGCGGCGTCGTGTGAGAGCACCATCTTGTCAGCGTGCCCGCGTTCGCACATGCTGGCCACAGTGTCGACGCGGTCCTCGAATGGTAGATACACATCGACGCCGAACCGGTCCATGCCAATGAAAGAGCCGTTGGCGATGAGCTCCTCGAGATAGTCGAGATCGGTGGTGTCGCCCGAGTGGCCGATCACCACCCGCGACAGATCGACGCCCTCTTCGGCGAAGATGCGTTGCTGCTCGAGCCCACGCCGGGTAGCGGCGTGCGTGTGAGTGGAGATCGGTACCCCGGTCTGGCGGTGCGCCTGTGCGACGGCGCGCAGTACCCGCTCGACGCCGGGGGTCACGCCGGGTTCGTCGGTCGCACATTTGAGGATCGCGGCCTTGACACCGGTGTCGGCGATGCCCTGCTCGATGTCGCGGATGAACATGTCGGTCATGATCTCGGGACCTCCCAGCGGTGCACCAGGACCAAGGTAATGAAAATAGAAGGGTAGGTCGTTGTAGGTGTACAGCCCGGTCGCGACGACGATATTCAGTTCCGTTTCCGCCGCGACTCGCGCGATCCGCGGGATGTAGCGGCCGAGTCCGAGCACGGTGAGGTCGACGATGGTGTCAACGCCGCGGGATTTCAGTTCGTTCAACCGAGCGACCGCATCTGCGATGCGTTTGGACTCGTCGCCCCAGGCTTCCGGATAGTTCTGCAGGATCTCGGTGGTCATGATGAACACGTGTTCGTGCATGAGTGTGACGCCGAGGTCCGTCGTATCGATGGCCCCCCGCGCGGTGTTCAGGTTGGGCACTCCGCCGATGCTAGGGCGCGGACGAGTTCTGAGGGGCGGTCTTCGGTCAGGTCGACGCGGCCGACCGCAGCAGCGTTTTGAAATACAGGCACTTCCCAGGTTCGGCGGTTAACCGCACAGCAACTACACCGGTCCCATACGGTTTCAACCGTTCCAGGCAGATTCCAGCCGAATAGGAGAGCGCTCGTGGCAAATCGATCAATCCTCGTAGTGAGCGGCCTGGCGGTGAGCTCCATACTGCTCAGTGGTGCGGTTGCCGGTTGCGGTAGCAAGAGTTCGACCACATCGTCGTCGAGCTCGTCGTCGGCGTCTTCGAGCAAGCAGGCCACGTCAACATCGGCGTCGGCATCGGCAGAACCGTCCGACTACAGCACCCTGCTGATCAAGGCCACCGACATCGTCGTTCCGAACGACACCTTTTCCGCGATGCCTGCCCAACCCAACCCCGGCGGCCAGCCGGGCGTTGCCGGCAGCTTCACCAACGCTGCGGGCAATCGCGTCATTGGCGACACCATCATGATCCTGCCCGACGCCTCGGCCGCCGCCAAGGCGCTCGATGGGGCGGTGGCCGCGCTCGGGAACAACGTGACGGGAGCACCGCAGTCGGCATCGGTGGGGAGTAACGGAGTCGTCGCGTCCGGGCCGTCGCCTGACAATTCCAAGTTCGTCGCTGTCCTGCTGTTTACCGAGGGCAAGGCGTTCACGACGATCGAATTCGACAGTGCCGCAGATGATCCGGTGCCACCCGAGGTCGTGATGGATATCGGTCAGAAGCAGGACGACGCTATCAAGAAGGGGCTGCCCGCTTAGCGAAGCTGACCGTCGACGCCGCTAGCATCGCCACCGAGACCAGCGCCAGAAGTTGGACACCGGCGGAGTGCCCGGCGTACCCGTCGACCGAGCGCCACGGATTCTGGCTCAGCACGGCTCCGGCAAGGATCAGCCCGCCCGCGGCGAGTCCGACCGTGACTGCCTCGCATAGCTTTTCGCGACTGCGCAGAACGTAGCGCAAGCCAAGCGCCGCGCCGCCGACGATGACGCCGGGGATCCCGGAGATCACTGCAGCGGCTGCCACTACCGCGATGCTCGTCGTCACCCGTCCCGGCTGCCATGGCCGCGCTGCCTCCGCATCGGGACGGGGCCGTCGAACCGGCAGAAACGCCAGCAGCGCAAGCAGCGGCAACAATGCCAGCCCGCCGATCAGGCTCGCCCGGTACAGCGTGTTGGAGGTGAAGCTGAGCGTGACGGGGCCTGCGGTGCCCGGCGGCAGAACCCAGCCCTGCTGCCAGCCGTTGACGGTGACCGGGGCCAGTCTGGACCCGTCAGCCGCACGAGCGGTCCAGCCCGGATTGATGCTCTCGGGCACCACCAGCAGCCGTGACGACGCCGACGGTGCGACGTCCAGTTCGCGGTGATCGGCGCTCCACTGCCCGATGGATGCGGGAACCGTTGCCGCTGTCCGCAATTGGCCCGCGAGGGGACCGGCCAGCTGCACACCGTCGACCACGAACGCCGCGCCAGGGCTGATCAGCAATTCCTGCTCACCGGCTGGCAGCGCGATCGACCCGGACCCGCATGGCCGTGCGGGCACGGGCCCGCCGTCGAGTATCGCGCCGACGGTGGTGGCGATGGACGTCTGGACGAACTGACCCGCCACGCCGATGATCGGGCCGCGCCCGCATGGCAGATCGATGGCCCGCGCGCGGTTGCGGGCCGCGTCGGCGGCGGCGATCGGCGTACCCCTTTCGTCCAGTGCGGAGACCTCGGCCAGTCCAGGCGGCTTGAGCTGATCGAAGCCAAGCGCGGTGCGGTCGATGATGTCGTCCCAGGCAAGCAGCGACAGCTTGACGGTGTCGGTGACGTGCGGCCGCAGGCTGAGTGACTGAGTTCCGCCGTCGCTGGACAGGGGGCGAACCTGGGGGCCGTCGCCGAGGTCGACGGCCACCAGCCTCGGATGTGCCGGTAGGACTGAGGAACTCGGCGTTATCCGCAGTCCGGCGACTTCGCTGGGGACGGGCAGCTTGAGCGTCAGCGTCGGCGCCGTCTTGTGCTGCACCACGCCCTGCGGCGCGGTCCATGCGGTGCCGGGATCGCCGTCGGCGGCGGCATACGCAGAACCCAGCACGTCGATGGGGTCGGCGTCGCCGAGGGCCCGCGCCGCGCCAGGAGCGCTGATGAGGTCGGCCAGATTGGGGCCTTGGCGAGGGCGGACCCACACCGTCGGCGTCACCTCGGTGGGCGACGGCACGGTCAGCGTGCGGCTCAGGTTCACCGGCTCCTCCGGCGAGATCGCCATGTTCGCCGCACACCGGGTGCCGTTGGGGCTCTTCGCACAGCCGGCCCGGCCGAGTAGCTCCGGTCCCAGATCCCATTGCGCGACAGCGGAATTAGGTGGCGGTCCAGGCACCACCACGGTGTGGCGCAGGCTGACGGGATGCGCGAAGCCGTTCGCGTCGTACTGGGTGATGGTGAAGTCGGTGATGCCGAACTGCACCCCTGCGGAGCCGTCGTCGGTGGCGACGGCGGTTAACCGCACCCACGGTGTCTCGCCGTAGGGCAGCGCCACGGTCAACGGCTTGCCCGCCTGGTCGAAGCGCAGCGTGCTGGTCCCGTTGGCGGTCGACACCTCGATGCGGCGGACCTGTGCGCCGACGGCCGTGGCACTGGGCGTGATCGTGAGTGTGGCGTTGGTGACCGGGTGATCGAAGTCGACCTGCAGCCATTGGCCGACGGCTGATTGCAGCGCATTGGGCACCCAGTTCGTCGACGAATCGCCATCGATGGCCGCCGTAGGACCCGTCGCCGGTGCGACGTTGGGCAGCGCGGTCGAATCCGATGCCGAACTCGACACAGTGATGCGTCCGCCGTTCCACCGCCCGTTCACCAATTCGGCGCCCGGGGCGGGATAGTCGAGCACCCTGTTGAAGGTGTGCCGTTGATCGTCGGGCGCCCGAATCGCCGACGAATGGTCGTCCACGCGGCCGTAATCGGTTTCACGCGCCAGCGGGGTGTCGGTCACGGTGACGACCGGCACCGGCAGACCCGCGCGCTGCGCATCTCCGGTCAGCAGCATCGGCCCCAGCGGCGGCTGGCCCAGTAGCCTGCGACGCTCGTCGAGGCGCAGCAGCGCCTCGGGTCCGCCGTCGACTCGCGCCATCGCATCGGTGTCGACGAGGTAAGGCGTCGGCGGGATCGTCGGGGTATCCACCTTGTAGATCTCCACCGCCGGATAGCGCGGCCGAAGCCCGCTGTCGGTGATGAATCCCGCAAGCGTGCCAGGGCCGACAGGGTCGCCGAACTGTGCGACTTTGACGAGCCCGCCAGAGCCTTCTATGGTCTGGTGTACCAGCAGCGGCCGCGCCGACCGCGACGTCTCGGGGTCCAGGTCGTTCCGCACTATCACATACGAAATGCCTTGGCGGGCAAGCGTATCCGCCAGCCCCGCGGACGGTCGGCCCGCGGCGAAGAGCCGCTGCACAGAGTCGAGAGCGCGGATGGTTTCCGGCGGCGTCAGTGGAATCGAGTCACGCACGCCCCACGGACTGTTGCCGAGTACCTGCAACGGTTCGTCATGGCTGTTGCCCCATATCTGGGTGGCGAACGGCGCGCCTGGGGCCACCAGTACGCGACCACCCGCGTTGTGTTCGTCGAGCCAGTCGGCGGTGTCGTGCCAATACTGGGGGATTGCGACGAAGGCGCCAGGCGGCGTGAGCCTGCCGGTCCAGGCCAGCGACGTGGCCGCGGCCAAGGCCACCAGCACCACCACTCCGACCGCGACTCGCTTGTCCCGTTCGGGGTGCGCGAAGGCGTTCACCCACTCGTGGCGTGGCACGCTGCCGGGCAACGGGATTCGGCCAAGCAGATGCGCCAGCCCGAGTGCCAGCGGCAGCCGCAGCAGTGGCTCCAGCTTGTGCATGTTGCGCAGCGGGGTGCCTCCAGCGTCCAGGAACGTCTGAACCTGTTGCGCTACAGCCGATCCCAGCCCGCCCGAGTAGCCGACGGCGAGCAGGACGACACCGATAAGCAGGATTACGATGAGCCTGCCCCGGGCGGGCATCGTGCGCATCGCCAGCCCGGCCATGCCCGCCGCCGCGACCAGCGTCGTCGCCAACACCGCGACTGACCCGGTCACCAATGACGCGCCCGCGGTGGCGTTCGGCGCGACGAACGGTGTCCAGGCGTCGGTGCCGCGCAGCATTTCGGTGAGCGACATCCACTGCGTGGTGACGCCGGAGGACTCGATGAAGTCGAGGAACGGCGGGCTGATCCGGCCAAGCAACACAAGCGCGACGACCCACCACAGCACCGCAACCACAGCGCACGGCAGCCACCATGCGGTGAAGCGCAGCCACACCCGGTTGGGCCGGTGTGCCGCCCACCAGATGACGGCGGCCAGGCAGCCGGTCAGGGTGGCGACGGCGTTGACCGCACCCATCAGGGCGACCGCCCCCGCCGAGCGGGCCGCCATCACCCGCACCGAATGGTTCCCCCGTAGCGCCAGGATCACGGGCAGCAGCACCCACGGCGCGAGCATCATCGGCAGCGTCTCCGAGGAGATCGCGCCGAGCGTGGTCAGCACCCGTGGGGACAGCGCGAACGCGGCGGCGGCGATGACGCGGGAGGTATGGGTGCCGATACCCCGCCCGTCGTTTAGCGCCTCGGCGACCCGAAGCAGGCCCCAGAAGCCGACGACGAGCAGCAGTGCCCACCACAGCCGCTGGGTCACCCAGCCGGGCAGGCCGAGCAGGTCGCCTGCGAGGAAGAACGTCCCGTGTGGGAACAGATAGCCGTAGGCCTGGTTCTGCGCCTGGCCGAACGGCAGTTCGCTGTTCCACAGGTTGAACGCGCGCGTGAGAAACCGCAGCGGATTAGCGGTGAGGTCGAGTTTGGTGTCGGGCGAGATCTGTCCCGGCGACTGAGCGAAAGTCAGGATCAGCGCCGCCGCGGCGGCTACCCACAGCCAGCGCCGCGAGAGCGGCGCGGTCGACGCCGGCCGCGGCAGCGGCAAAGTCAAGCTATGTCCGGTCGCCGTACTCGACCCTGTTGAGCACCGATGACGCCGGATCGCCCGCCTGCAGCGGCGGCTTTGTGTCCTGCTGCACCATCAGCGTCACGCCGAATATGGCCGCCGCGCCCAGCAGCAGGCCGACGACGATGCTGGCCGCGGCGGGCACGAGGAACCGATCCATCCGGCCAAAGTAGCAGACAATGTTCGGCGTGCCCGCCGCCGAACACGTCTTATGGGGCTCCGCTACCAGCACCGTCTGGGTGAGTTACGTCGGCGGCGCGCTGGTGTGCGCCCACGCCGACGAGATCATGGCCCGCCACGAGCGGAGCTGGCTCGACGACCACGGGATAGAACGCGGCTTCACTTCCCATTAGTGTCGGGGCCCATGGCTTTGTCGCGACTGTGCATATTGGCTGCGGTGTCCGGCCTTTTGGTGGCCTGCTCGCCTGCCGAACGACCCGCCGCACCGTCCTCCTCCGCCACGGCGACCACGATGGCAGCGACGGCTGCCCCGGCCCCCGCCGCCGTTCCGCCCGCGCCTGCATGTGGCGAGGGGGAGGCGCTGTTGGCGGGCATGTCGACGCGCGACAAGCTGGCGCAACTGCTGATGGTCGGGGTCAAGGATGCCGCAGATGCGCGTGCGGTTGTCGAGACCCACCACGTCGGTGGCATCTTCATCGGCAGCTGGACCGACCTGTCGATGCTCTCCGACGGGTCACTGACCAATATCGCTGCGTCGGCGGGCCCGCTGCCGCTCGCCGTGAGTGTCGACGAGGAGGGTGGCCGGGTGTCGCGGCTGGCCAAGCTGATCGGCAGCCAGCCGTCGCCACGCGTGCTGGCCAAGACGCAGACACCCGACCAGGTGTACAACATCGCGCTTCAGCGCGGTCAGGCGATGAAGAAGCTCGGCATCACGATCGACTTCGCGCCGGTCGCCGACGTCTCGGACGAACCCGACGACGAGGTGATCGGCGATCGGTCGTTCGGCAACGATTCGACAACCGTCACCGACTACGCCGGTGCCTACGCCCGTGGTCTGCGCGACGCCGGCCTCCTCCCGGTGCTCAAGCACTTCCCTGGCCACGGCCACGGCTCTGGTGACACGCATACCGGAAGTGTCGTCACTCCGCCGATCACGGATCTGCAGAACAACGACCTGATCCCGTACCGCACGCTGACCGCGCAAGCCCCTGTCGGCGTCATGGTCGGACATATCCAGGTGCCCGGGCTGACCGGCAGTGATCCCGCGAGCCTGAGCCCGGCCGCGTACGCGCTACTGCGCTCGGGCGACTACGGCGGGCCCGCTTTCAACGGCCCGGTGTTCACCGACGACCTGTCCAGCATGCAGGCCATCTCCGACAAGATGGGTGTCGCCGAGGCGGCGCTGCGCGGCCTGCAGGCAGGGGCGGATACCGCGCTGTGGGTGACCACCGACGAGGTGCCTGCCGTGCTGGACCGGCTGGAGAAGGCGCTGGCTGCGGGGGAGCTGACGATGCCGCGGGTTGATGCGTCGGTGCTGCGGATGGCGGCGGTCAAGGGCCCGAATCCGCACTGCGGAGGCTGACCGGGGCATTCATTGCTTACTCTTGAGTAATGGCCGGAGGCACCAAGCGTTTGCCGCGCGCCGTGCGCGAACAGCAGATGCTCGACGCCGCGGTGCAGATGTTCTCTGTCAACGGCTACCACGAGACGTCGATGGATGCGATCGCCGCCGAAGCGGAGATCTCCAAACCGATGCTGTACCTCTACTACGGCTCGAAGGAAGAGCTGTTCGGGGCATGCCTGGACCGTGAGCTGACCCGGTTCGTCGACGACGTGCGCAGCAAGATCGACTTCACGCAGAGCCCAAAAGAGTTGCTGCGCAACGCCGTTCTTTCATTCTTGACTTATATCGACACCAATCGGGCATCGTGGATGGTGCTGTACACACAGGCCACCAGTTCACAAGCGTTTGCCCATACGGTGCGTGAGGGTCGCGAACGGATCATCGACCTGGTCGGCAGGCTGCTACGGTCGGGCACCCGCCATCCCGAGCCGGACACCGACTTCGACATGATGGCCGTCGCTTTGGTGGGTGCGGGCGAGGCGGTCGCCACCCGCGTCAGCACCGGCGATGCCGGCGTCGACGAGGCCGCGGAGTTGATGATCAACCTGTTCTGGCGGGGTCTGAAGGGTACGCCGGCCGATCAGCCCGCGCACCCGGCCGCCACAGGCTAGTTCCAGCCATCGACCCACTTTTGCGACGCGCTTCCCGCATTCTGACCGTCAGGTGATCGACGCACGGTCATTTGGCTGGAAGGGGTGGGCTCAGTTGGCCGAAAAGACGTCCCGTGGTCTGGTGTGGCGCAGTCTTGGCATGTTGCGGGCGGTACGCGGCATCGTCGTGGTGTTGTTTGTCCTTGGCCTCATTGCGTCGGCCTTGCCCTACATTTCGGCGGCGGCCTTTGGGCCGATGATGCAGGTGATTGCCGACGCAGGCGCGAGCGGAAACCTAAGCAGGGTTTGGGAATTTCAGGGGCCGATCCTTGCCACCAATGACGATCTACTTGGTTCGATGGCGGGTCCGGTCGTTCCGTTCACGGTGCTTCTGGCGGCGTGGGCGATCTCGCTGCTGCTGACTCAGCTGATGTACTTCGTCAACGCCTGGGTCAGCGCGAAAGTCGACCGGCTGCTTGTGACGGATATCCGCCAGCGGGTACACGACCACATCCAAACGCTGTCATTGGACTTCTTCACTGCGTCGCGCAGTGGCGCACTGATGCAACGGGTGCTTGTCGAATCCGCTGGTGTGCAAAGGCTTCTGACCGACTGCCTGATGCCGCCGCTGATCGACGCAATCGTCCTGATCGCGGCGATCTGCTATCTGCTGGCCATATCGTGGCAGATGACGATCGCCGCCCTGGTACTAACACCACTGGCCTTGCTCTCACTGCGGTTCGCAGGTCGGCACGTCCAAGCTGCGACGCAACGGTTGTTGAACGCCGACCGCGCGATGGCCGCTGAGCTCGAGGAGACGGTGAGCGGGATCTCCGAGATCCAGTTGTTCAATGCGCAGTCCATGCGTAGCAGACGATTTCATGAGGTTTCCGACCGCGCCGCGAAGAGCGACGCGTCGATTGTCGTCTGGATGCAGTGCACTGTGAACGGGTCTCAGGTGTTCGTTGCATTGAGTACGGTCGTGGTGTTACTGGTGGGCATCGGGTACAGCGCACGCTTCGGTCTGACTTTTGCCGGTTTGATGGTGTTCACCGGGATGGTCCCGACGATGTTCGGAGCGGCGCAACGGGTTTTGGGCGCGTACACCACGTACAACGCGGTGGTTCCGAACGTGGTGTCGACCTACGAGTTGCTCGACACCCGTCCGGCGGTCCAGGACCGCTCGGACGCAGTCGCACTCGGCGACGTTCACGGCCATGTCGTGTTCGAGGACGTGGTCTTCGGTTACACGCCGGAGCAGAATGTTCTTGACGGGCTGTCGTTCGCGATCAGGGAGGGCGAGACGCTCGCGTTGGTGGGAGGCATCGGATCGGGCAAGTCGACGGTGCTCAATCTGGTGCTGCGCTTCCTGGACCCGAAGCGAGGCCGGATTCTGCTCGACGGCCACGATATCGCCGGAGTCACCATGGCCTCGCTGCGCGACCAGGTGTCCAAACTCGCCCAGTTCCCGTTCTTCGTCAAGGACACGATCCGTGAGAACATCCGCCTGGCAAAACAGGACGCCAGCGACGCCGACATCGAGGCGGCATGCGAAGACGCCCATGTGCATTCGGTCATCACTGACCCGTCGAAGATGCACGACGGCTATGACACGGTGGTGGACGTACAGGTGCCGTCGGGTGGCCAGAAGCGACTGATCGCGCTGGCGCGCGGACTGTTACGCAAGCCCGAGGTCTTGTTGCTCGACGAACCGACTGAGAACCTCGATGCCGACCAGCGGGCCAGGCTGACCGGCGTGATCCGCGATTATGCCCGGGATCGAACGTGCATCGTCATCAGTCATGACATGGACTTCATTGCCGCCGTTGCAGATCGAATACTGGTCCTCGAGAACGGACGCATTACACAGATCGGCGATCATCGCACGTTGATGGCCGAAGGCGGTCTGTACAAACGGCTGTACGAGGCGCAAAACGTCGACCCCGATCTCGTCTATCCAACTAGGCTCGTTGCCCGATGAACGTCATCACGATGGGCGCCCACATCCTCGACGTCCTAGTGCGGCCGGTGTCGGAGATTCCACCGGAACAGGGCACGACGCTGGTCGAGCAGATGCGAATGACGGCCGCAGGAACCGCGGCTGGGACCGCGCTGACGTTCGCCAAACTGGGCGCGGCGGTCCGCTCGGCAGGGGCGGTCGGTACCGATCCGGCGGGTGACTTGCTGTTGTCGCTGCTGGCGAGTGCAGGGATCGACACCGGCCTGGTGGTGCGCAAACGGGATGTGCCGACCTCGATGTCGGTGTTGCCGATCAGGCCGAACGGTGAGCGGCCCTGCCTGCACCTGCTCGGGGCCAACCTCGCCTACACGCTTGACGACATCGACTGGGATGCGGTCGCCTCCTCCGACCACATCCACCTCGGCGGCGCCGAATTGCTCGGACCCGAATTCTCATCGCGAATCCTGCGGCACGCCAAGGAGAATGGGGTCACCACGTCGGTCGACATGATCGCGCCAGGTGGCATGGGCACGTTCGACATCATTGCGCCTGCGATGGCCTACACCGACTACCTGTTGCCCAACAAGGACCAGGTCCTCGGCTTCACCGGCGAAGCCGACCTCGCCGATGGGTGCCGCTGCCTTCTTGATGCGGGCGTGGGGCTGCTCGCCGTGACCTGTGGCGCCGAAGGGGCACTCGTCGTGAGCCACGAAGGGACTCAGCAGGTTCCGGCGTTCGCCGTCGACGTCGTCGACACCACCGGCTGTGGCGATGCGTTCTCCGCAGGCTTCGTCTACGGCATCCACAGTGGCCGCATGCCGCTCGACGCTGCAGTCCTCGGGAACGCGGTCGCGGCACTCGTCGCTCAAGGCCTGGGCAGCGACCACGGCGACTTCGACCTCGCGGCAGCCGACGCATTCACGAAAACCAACGCGCTCCTGAGATAGTCCCCAAATTGCCCGCGTAGCGAGCGACACCGCCTCGCCGTACGGCATAGGTCGGTCGCGAGGTAGGGGACTTTCGAGATGGATATTTGCGATGCGATGACTTGGCGAAACCTTAGACGCGTTCGCAATGAGCCCATTGTCTCAGCTGTGGTCTATTCGAGACGGAGGTTGTCGCTCGCTACGCGGGCAAAACGAAAGGTGCCCGCCCGCACGCTCGCTAGAGCCACCCGTCGGAAACCCGCGCGCAAGCGGATCAGACCCGGCCGAGCGGGTTAGTGGAGGGATCTCAGTCCAGGTCGGCGAGGGCCTTGCGAGCGGCTTCCAGTTCGGCTTCGAGGGCCGCGACCTTGGCGGCCTGCTGGGCGCGAGCCTCTTCGATGACCTCGTCGATCGGGGTGGAGAGGTCCTCGTGCAGTTCCTTGGCCGCGCGGGAGACCGCGGCCGGCGCGACCGCGAGGTCGCGCGCCAGGTAGGTGGTGCCCTGCTTGAGCTCGGCACGCCATTCGCCGTCGGCGGTACCGGTGACAGTAAGGGTCAGCTCGAGAGTCTTGGCCTTCTTTCCGGCCGCCTTCTTAGCAGGAGCCTTCTTCGGCGTCTCCTCGATAGAAGTGCGCTCGACAATGGGAACCGAGACGCCGGGCGCGTCGGAGTCGGTGGACAGCGCTTCTCGTGGCAGAGTGTCTACAGTCATGCTTCCCATTAGAACACATGTTCGATGATGAGGCCAACTTACCACTCGGCCTTGGGCTTTCGGTCCTAGAGCGACGTCACCGTGCCCGTGAGGTGCGGATCGCCCTTCGATAGGTTACGCAGCGAGAGCTGCCACCCGTCGGAGATACGGTCGACGTACAGACCGGCACGCGCCGGCAGTACGACCGGCTTGGCGAAGCGCACCGAGTACTTGACGGCGCCAGGAAGTCGACCCTCGACGTTCGCCAAAACCGCTGCGGCGGAGAACATTCCGTGCGCGATGACGGTCGGAAAGCCGAACAGCTTCGCGGCGATCGGGTTGGTATGGATTGGATTGTGATCTCCGCCGACCGACGCGTAGTGGCGGATCTGGCCTGGCGTGATGCGCAGCACCGCGTTCGGCGACCCCAGTTTGGGCAGCTTCTGCGGTGGCGGCTTCGGCTCGTCAGCCAGGCTGGTCCGCTGCTGATGCAGGAACGTCGTCACCTGATGCCACGCCACTTCGTTGCCGACACTCAGATCCGTGACGATGTCGACCAGCAGCCCTTTCCGGTGCTCGCGCAGGTTCTCCGCGTGCACTCGCACCGAAACGGTGTCGGTCACCAGGATCGGCCGATGCTGGGTGATGTGGTTCTCGATGTGGACCGAACCCATTGCGGCGAAGGGAAAGTCGAAGCCGGTCACAAGCGACATCACCGTTGGGAATGTCAACGCGAACGGATACGTCAGCGGCACCGCGTCGCCGAACCGCAACCCCGTGACGTTCGCGTACGCCGCGACGTTCGCGGGGTCGATGGTCAGCTCGTCGACGGTGAGCGTGCGGTCGGGCAGCGTATCGCTGCGCGGCACAAACGGCAGCGCACCCGCCGCCGCGCGCAGCATGTTCCGTAAACCACTTGGCTGAGTCACGGTGCCAACCCTAGGCGCCGAGCATGGCCTGGCCGCACACCCGGATGGTGTTGCCGGTGACGGCGTTCGACGCAGGGCTGGCGAAATAGGCGATGGTTTCGGCGACGTCGACGGGCTGTCCGCCCTGATACAGCGAGTTGAGCCGGCGGCCCACCTCACGGGTGGCCAGCGGGATCGCCTCGGTCATCTTCGTCTCGATGAACCCAGGCGCGACGGCGTTGATCGTGATGGCCTTGTCGGCCAGCACCGGCGCCAACGCGTCGGTCAGCCCGATCATGCCCGCTTTGGTGGCCGCGTAGTTGGTCTGCCCACGATTACCCGCGATGCCGGCCATCGACGACAGCCCGATCACCCGGCCGCCCTCGCCGATGGTGCCGTTGTCCACCAGGCCCTCGGTAAGCCGAAGCGGTGCAAGCAGATTGACGGCGACGACGGAATCCCAGCGCGCGTCGTCCATGTTGGCCAGCAGCTTGTCGCGGGTGATGCCTGCGTTGTTGACGAGGATGTCGGCGCGGCCGTCATAGTTCGCGCGCAGGTGCTCGGTGATCTTGTCGACGGCATCATCGGCGGTGACGTCCAGCGTCAGCGCGGTGCCACCGACCTTCGACGCGGTCTGTCCCAGCGGCTCGGCAGCGCTCTCGATGTCGATGCAGACGACCTTGGCCCCGTCGCGTGCGAACACCTCGGCGATCGTCGCGCCGATGCCGCGGGCAGCACCCGTCACGATCGCGACCTTGCCGTCCAGCGGTTTGTCCCAGTCGGCGGGTGGCGCCGCGTCGGCCGCGCCGACGTAGAACACCTGGCCGTCGACGTACGCCGACTTGCCGGACAGGATGAACCGCAACGTCGACTCCAGCCCGGTCGCCGCGGGCTTGGCATCCGCCGACAGGTACACCAGCGCGACCGTCGCGCCGCCCCGCAGTTCCTTACCCAATGAGCGGGTGAACCCCTCGAGCGCCCGCTGCGCGATGCGTTCTCCAACGCTGCCGGTCTGCTCGGGAGTCGTGCCGACCACCACGATGCGACCGGACCGCCCGAGATTGCGCAGCAGCGGGGTGAAGAACTCGTACAGCCCCTTCAGGCCCGCCGGTTCGGTGATGCCGGTCGCGTCGAACACCAGCCCACCGAACGAGTCGGCCCAGCGGCCCCCGAGGTTGTTGGACACCACGTCGTAGTCCTCGGCCAGTGCGGTGCGAAGGGGCTCGACGACGCGGCCATCACCGCCGATCAGCAGCGAGCCCGCCAGTGGAGGTGTGCCCGGCTTGTAGCGGCGCAGCGTCTCGGGCTGCGGCACGCCGAGCTGCTTGGCGAGGAACGATCCGGGCGCCGAATGGACGATTTGTGAGTACAGATCGGTAGCCATGAGACCTAACTTACTCCAGAGTAAGAACGGTGAGTAAGATGGCCCCCATGGCCAACAACTCCAGCCGACGCGTCGCCATTCTTGGCGGCAACAGGATTCCGTTCGCACGGTCGGATGGCGCCCTTGCAAACGCCTCCAACCAGGACATGTTCACCGCGGCGCTGGGCGGGCTCATCGACCGCTTCAACCTCGACGGCGAGACGCTGGGCGCGGTGATCGGCGGAGCGGTGCTCAAGCACAGCCGCGACTTCAACCTGATGCGTGAGTGCGTCCTCGGCAGCGCGCTTTCGCCGTACACACCGGCGTTCGACATCCAACAGGCCTGCGGCACGGGGCTGCAGGCGACGATCGCTGCTGCCGACGGCATCGCCGGCGGGCGGTATGACGTGGCTGCGGCAGGCGGCGTGGACACCGCCTCCGACGCGCCGATCGCCTTCGGCGACGATCTGCGCCGGGTGCTGCTCGGGCTGCGGCGGTCCAAGTCCAACGCCGACCGGCTCAAGCTGGTTGGCAAGCTGCCCGCGGCGCTGGGTGTCGAGATTCCCGTCAACAGCGAGCCGCGCACCGGGCTGTCGATGGGTGAGCACGCCGCCATGACTGCCAAAGCAATGGGCGTAAAGCGCGTCGACCAGGACGAACTGGCCGCGGCCAGCCACCGCAACATGGCCGCCGCCTACGACCGCGGGTTCTTCGACGACCTCGTCACGCCGTTCCTCGGGCTCTACCGCGACAACAACCTGCGCCCCGATTCGTCACCCGAAAAGCTGGCAACCCTCAAGCCCGTGTTCGGGGTGAAGGCCGGTGACGCGACGATGACGGCGGGCAACTCGACGCCGCTGACAGACGGGGCCTCGGTGTCGCTGCTCGCGACTCCCGAGTGGGCGGCGGCGCACGGCATCGAACCTCTGGCGTACTACGTCGACGCCGAGACCGCTGCGGTCGACTACGTCAACGGCAACGACGGCCTGCTGATGGCGCCCACTTACGCGGTGCCGCGGCTGCTGGCCCGAAACGGCCTGAGCCTTCAGGACTTCGACTTCTACGAGATCCACGAGGCGTTCGCCTCTGTCGTGCTGGCCACGCTGGCGGCGTGGGAGTCCGAGGAGTACTGCAAGGAGCGGCTCGGCTTAGATAGTGCACTCGGCAGCATCGATAAATCCAAGCTCAACGTCAACGGCTCGTCATTGGCCGCGGGCCACCCATTCGCCGCGACCGGCGGACGGATCGTGGCGCAACTTGCCAAGCAGCTCGCCGAGAAGAAAAGAGAGACCGGCCAGCCGGTCCGCGGCCTGATTTCGATCTGCGCCGCAGGTGGGCAGGGAGTTACGGCCATCCTCGAGGCGTAGAAAAAAATCTCGCCGGAGGCTGTAACACCCCCGCCGAGGCGGTCGATAGAGGTGGTAGCTCCGTGTTGCCGTCTGACCCCCCGACCCGACGGCAATACGGGGCTCTTATTTTCGGGCGCCAAGTGTTTCGATGGTGAGCATGCAGATAAGTCTCAGCCTCGTTGGAACACTTACCGGCTCGTCGCCGGTCGACACCTGTGTGAAGAGCCTCGCCGCGCTGCGCGACGAGGGATTCCGCAGAGTGTGGATGGCCCAGATGCCCTACGAGGCCGATTTGTTGACGGTGCTTGCGGCAGCGATGCGCGAAGTCGACACAATCGAGGTGGGGTCGGGCGTACTGCCGATCCAGAATCAGCATCCGATGCTGCTGGCGCAGCGCGCCCTTACCCTCAACGGAATCGCCAAGGGCCGCTTCATTCTCGGCCTCGGCATGACGCACCAGGCAGTCACCGAGATGATGTGGGGAATCCCCTGGGACAAGCCGCTGCGTCGGATGAACGAGTATCTCGATGGTCTGCAGCCTCTGTTGGCGGGCAAAGCCGCTGAAGCCGTCGGTGAGACGGTGACCACCCGCGGGGTGATCCAGGTTCCCGGGGCGCCAGCACCTGACGTGTACATCGCAGCACTTGGCCCGCAGATGCTGCGGCTCGCTGGCAGGCGCACCGCGGGAACCCTGACGTGGATGACCGGACCCAAGACGCTCGCCGAACACGTCGGCCCTGCGCTGCGTCAGGCCGCGGCCGAGGCGGGCCGCCCCGAGTCCGCGGTGCGGGTGGCTGCTTCGCTGCCAGTCAGCGTGACCGACGATATCGCCGCCGCGCGCGCCAGGGCCGCCGAGGAGTTCGTGATGTACGGGCAGCTGCCGTCCTACCGCGCGATGCTCGACCGTGAGGGGTTCGCCGGACCCGAGGACGCCGCGATCATCGGCGACGAGAACACGGTGTCCGATCGCCTCGATGAGCTGGCAAAAGCGGGCGTCGACGAGTTCGCCGCGGTCACCTTCGACCCGTCCCCAGAGGGGCGTGCGCGCACCCGCGCACTGCTGCGCTTGAAGGACTCATAACCGCCCAAAATTCCCCTGGTGTGACCGCAGTCACAAGCGTACGATCGAGCGCACGACGGGTTCGGGAGTGACCAGTCCGAAGTGCCGGCATAGAGGCGAAAGCCGGACGCGCGAGAACTAATGAGACGCCCTCAAGTGTCCTCCCGGACCCGCCCTATTTTGTCCAAGGGCCCCAATTCCTACGCCAGCAGTGGTGCGAGTTCGCTGCGGGGCACCGAGATCTGATGCGGCCCGTTGTTGTCCGGTATGACCTGATCCTGACCGAAGAAGAAGATCACGGCGTCGTCGGTAATCGCGAAATTCTTGTAAGTGTTCGCGTCGAGATTCTGGATGGGCGTTTCCGGGTGGGTCCCGAACTTCTGCTGGACAATCGGGTTCAACACCGCCAACGGGTCGGTGCCCGGCTTGAACAGCGTGTCGAACGTGATCGCGGCGCCCTTGCCCAGGTCGTAGTTGAAGGCCTTGAACCAGGTGTTCGGGTGGCCTTCATGGGCGGCGCCGGTGTCGTCGCCAATGTCAAGCACCAGGCTTTCGGTGCCGGACGTCGGCGCGTTCCCGATCGGAACGTCTTCGCCGTCACGTCGTGCGTGTATGGGCGATCGCGCCCGTCTCCGCCGAACTTGGCGAACCAGCCGACGAAATCGGCACGGTCCTGCTTCAGGTAGTCGAACACAGCCTGTTGGTCGGGGTAGTCGAGCGGAACGCTCATGTCGAGCGTGTAGCTGTTGGTGGTGGAGTGGACCTGGCAGGTCTGGTGAGCGTCGACCGTTCCGCCGAGGTCGGTGCACCCCGACTGCGCATCCGCCGCGGGAGCCGTTACGCCTGCGATCAAGGCCGCACTGGTGAGCGCGACAAGCAGTGCCATCTTCATGTTGTGTCCTAACTCTGCACCGGGAGTTCGATCACCCGGTCGGTGCCGTCGACGATGAAGACATTTCCTCCGGCGTCGACTGTCACGTCGCGGGAGTAGTCGAGGCCGGACAACGGCAGCACGGTCGGGGTGTCGGTGCCTGCTGCCAGCTTCAGCACCCGCCCGTCCCCGAGTCGGCCGGTGTCGACCTGAAAGGTGCACGGGCCCTTGGGGGCTGTGCACTGATCGTGCCAGTCGGTGACGTAGATGTTGCCAGCAGCATCCACATCCACCGCATCGACCCTTTCGAGTGCGGGCAACGGCACGGGAGCCGAGCTGTTCGCCCCCGCAGCCAGTTTCACGATCTGCTTGGTGCTGCGGTCGGCGACGTAGATGTTGCCTGCGGCGTCGACCGCCACACCTGCGGGGTTTTTGAGGCCGCTGAAGGGCAGCACGGTTGGGGTGCTCGACCCGCCCGCCAGCTTCCACACCCGATCTTCGTAGGTGTCGGTGACGTAGAGGTTGCCGCCGTTGTCGACGGCCACGCCCTCGGGTTCCTTGAGATCAGGGAACGGCAGCAAGGTGGGGTCGCTCGCCCCGGCAGCCAGCTTCCAGACCCGTGGGTGGTTGTCCTCGGCGAACCTGTGGTTGTCCTGCTCGGTGACGTAGAGGTTGCCAGCGGTATCCACGGCGACGGCGTTGGCCGACAAGAGCTTCGGGAACGGCAAGATGGCGGGGGCGTCCGCCCCCGGCGACAGCTTCAATACATGTTGGCCATCGGCGACGTATAAGTTGCCTGCGGCGTCCGCCGCCGCACCGCTCGGGTCGGAGGTGTTGGTGAACGACATCACGGTTGGGCTCGTGGCCCCCGCGGCCAGCTGGTACACCCCGCCGTTGCTTGCATCGGTTGCGTAGAGGGTGCCGTCAGCATCAACAGCAACACCGTACGGGCCGCCCATGCGACCCGGTTCCAGCTGCGTTTGCGTGTTCGCACCGGCTGCCAGCATCCACAGCCGTTGGCTGGCTTGGTCGGCGACGTAGACGTTGCCCTTCTTGTCGATAGCCACACCGTCCGGATCGCTGAGCCCCTTGAACGGCACTATGACTGGGATGTTCGCCCCCGCCGCGAGTTTCAGCACATGGTGGCTGCCTTTGTCGGCGACATACAGATCACCTGCGGTGTCCACTGACACACCTATGGGGTTCTTGAGCCCGACGACTGGCATCCGCGTCGGATTGCTCTCTCCTGCCGCCAGTTTCAGCACCCGGCCGCGGCCGAAGTCGGCGACGTACACGGCGCCCGCACTGTCCACAGCTAGACCGGCAGGGCTCTTGAGTCCGGTGAACGGCATCACTGTCGGCTCGCTTGCTCCCGCAGCCAGCTTCATCACCCGGTTATTCGTCTGGTCGGTGGCGTAGACGTTGCCTGCGCCGTCCACCGCCACACCGCCGGGGTTCTTGATGTCCTTGAACGGCAGCAAGATTGGAGCACCCGCACTCTTCGTAAGCTTCCATACGCTGCCGGTGTAGTAGTCGGCGACGTATGAATTGCCAGCGGCGTCGACAGCCACGCCTACGGGCATCTTGAGTTGGGTGAAGGGCAGCACGATCTGTGACGAATACGACACGGTGGGCTTTTGGGGTTCCCGATGCGAGACCACCGCGAAGATGCTCGCTACGGCGGCGATGGCGACGATGACGAGCACGCCAACGGCGACCGCGATCCTGGCGCGTCGGCTCAGCCGCCGAACAGGCAGCGAAACTTCGGTCATGGGAGTGGCCTTTCTGGTCGAGATGTTTTGGCAGCGTCGTAGTGCCGGTTATGAAGAGATTGCGATGGCGCTCTTGGCGAATCCTTGGCGTCGAGAAGCGGCAGCGAGGCTTTCAAGAATCCGCCAAGCGCCTTGATCAATGGTGTTTCCATCGCAAAACACCAACCATTAAGGAACCAACGTCATGTTCAGCTCACGCATTACCAAACCTGCGGTCGCGGCAGGCATGTTCGGCCTTGCCGCCGTGCTCTTCGCGGGCACCGCGAACGCCGAGACGGCAGACGATCAATTCTTTGGCGCGTTGCAGCAGCAGGGCATCGGCTTCGGTACCCCGGAGTCGGCCACCAAGGTCGCGCACCACGTGTGCGATGCCCTCAGCCAGGGCATGGAGCCCAGCGACATCAGCAGCAACATCGCAGGCGCGAACGGCCGCATAGATCGACAGACCGCCCTGCTCATCGTCGTCGACGCGGCTCAGTTCTACTGCCACCAGTACGTACACCAGATGGCCAACGGCGCAACGGTCGTCGGCCCAAACCACTGACAGCCCAACGCAAAAGACCCCCGGGAAGAGTCCGGGGGTCTTTTGGTACGAAGCGGCTCGAGAAGGTTAGAAGGCCGCCTCGTCCAGTTCCATGACCTCGTTGTCGAGGGTGTCGATCACCTGACGGGTGCTGGTGAGCAGCGGAAGCATGTTCTTCGCGAAGAACGACGCCACCGCGATCTTGCCCTCGTAGAAGGCGCGATCGTCACCGGTGGCCCCGGCGTCGAGCGCCTCGATGGCCTTGGCGGCATGCTGCTGCAGGAACCAGCCGATGAGCAGGTCGCCGACGCTCATCAGGAAGCGCACCGAACCCAGGCCGACCTTGTAGAGCTCAGCTGAGTTCTCCTGCGCGGCCATCAGGTAGCCGGTCAGCGTGGCGGCCATGCCCTGCACGTCCTCAAGGGCGGTGGCCAGCAGCGCACGCTCGGCCTTGAGCCGGCCGTTGCCTGCCTCGTTCTTGACGAACTGGTCGACCTGCCCGGCCACGTAGGCCAGCGCCTGTCCCTTGTCCCGCACGATCTTGCGGAAGAAGAAGTCCTGCGCCTGGATGGCCGTGGTGCCCTCGTAGAGCGAGTCGATCTTGGCGTCACGGATGTACTGCTCGATCGGGTAGTCCTGCAGGAAGCCGGAACCACCGAAGGTCTGCAGGCTCTCGGTGAGCTTGGCGTACGCCTGCTCCGAGCCGACACCCTTGACGACGGGCAGCAGCAGATCGTTGACCTTGACCGCCAGCTCGGCGTCCACATCGTGGAGAGCCTTGGCCACCGGCGCGTCCTGGAACGTCGCGGTGTACAGGTACAGCGCGCGCAGACCCTCGGCGTAGGCCTTCTGGGTCATCAGCGAACGACGCACGTCCGGGTGATGCGTGATGGTCACGCGCGGCGCGGTCTTGTCGGTCATCTGGGTCAGGTCAGCGCCCTGCACGCGGTTCTTCGCGTAGTCAAGCGCGTTGAGGTAGCCGGTGGACAGAGTGGCGATGGCCTTGGTGCCCACCATCATTCGAGCCTGCTCGATGACGTCGAACATCTGGGCAATGCCCTCGTGAACCTCGCCGACCAGCCAGCCCTTGGCGGGGACGTCGTGCTGCCCAAGGGACAGCTCGCAGGTCGTGGAGACCTTCAGGCCCATCTTGTGCTCGACGTTGGTGACGAACACACCGTTGCGCTCGAGAGGCTCGCCGGTCTCTGTGTCGAACAGGAACTTCGGCACGAAGAACAGCGAAAGACCCTTGGTGCCGGGTCCGGCGCCCTCGGGGCGGGCCAGCACCAGGTGAATGATGTTCTCGCCGATGTCGTCGGCGTCGCCGGAGGTGATGAAGCGCTTCACGCCGTCGATGTGCCAGGAGCCATCCTCCTGCTTGACGGCCTTGGTGCGGCCTGCGCCGACATCGGAGCCGGCATCGGGCTCGGTGAGCACCATGGTCGCGGTCCAACCGCGCTCGGCGGCCAGAACCGCCCACTTCTTCTGCTCGTCGGTGCCGAGGTTGTGCAAGATCTGTGCCATGCCCGCGCCCATCGCGTACATGTACGCGGCCGGGTTGGCGCCGAGGATGTGCTCAATCAGTGCCCACTGCAGGGCGCGGGGCATCGGCATGCCGCCGAGCTCCTCGTCGAGGCCGATCTTGTCCCAGCCGCCGTCAAGCAGAGCGTGAACCGACTTCTTGAACGACTCGGGCAGCGCCACGCTGTGGGTCTTGGGGTCGAACACCGGGGGGTTGCGGTCGGCGTCGGCGAACGATTCTGCGATCGGACCCTCGGCCAGCCGGACCATCTCGCCCAGCATTTCCTTAGCGGTGTCCGCGTCCAGGTCGGCGTATGCGCCCTCACCGAGCGCCTTGTCGACACCCAGCACCTCGAACAGGTTGAATACCTGGTCACGGACGTTGCTCTTGTAGTGGCTCACTGTTCCTCCTCGTCGAGAATGCCACCTGCGGTTGGGTACTTAGGTCTAAGTTACCCACCAGTAACTGGCCCGAACTATACCGTTCAGTAACTTCAACACAAAGCGACTGTGAGCAATTTCCACAACCTATGTAACCCAGTGGTTGGCCGGGGCGCCAAAACCGCAGTTGACAGGTGTCTGAACTGCGTGTTCAGCCCCGTGTGAGGTTCATCACGAGGGGTCCGGATAGGGTGTCCGAGTGCTTCGTGTCGCGGTGTGGGGAACAGGCAATATGGGGGCTACAGCGATCCGCTCGGCGGTGGCGTTTCCCGGGTTGGGACTGTCCGGCGTCATCACGTCCTCGCCGGACAAAGACGGTAAGGACGCCGCGACTTTTACGAGGCTCGACTCCGACACGGGCGTCGCGGCCACCACTGACGTCGCCGCCGCATTGGCCGGATGCGATGCCGTCGCCTACATGGCATCCGGCGACATCCGTCCCGACGACGCGATCAACGACATCGAGCGCTGCCTACGGGCAGGCAAGCACGTGGTGACCCCGTCGCTGTACTCGCTCTACGACCCCCGCTCCGCTCCGCCGGAGTGGGTCGAGCGGCTCACCCAGGCCGCCGAGGAGGGTGGCGCCACGTTGCTCGTCAGCGGCGTGGACCCGGGCTGGGGCAACGATGCCCTCGCGATCATTGCCGCAGGGCTGTGCACCCGCATCCGATCCATTCACTGCCAGGAGATCTTCGACTACTCCACCTATGACCAGCCGTACGCGGTGAAGGTCTCGTGCGGATTCGGCGGCTCGATGGACGAGCTCCCGATGATGCTGCTTCCGTCGGTCCCGACGATGGTGTGGGGCGGCAACATCCGGCTCATCGCACGGGGCCTTGGGCTGGAGATCGACGAGATCACCGAGGAGGTCGAGCGGCTCCCGCTGACCGAATCGGTGGACACCGTCATGGGGCGGTTCGAGAAAGGCACCCAGGGCGCGTTCTGGCTCAAGGTGATCGGAAAGTCGGGCGGGCGTGAGCGGATCGTCATCGACCACATCACCCGGATCCACGCGTCCTGCGCGCCGGACTGGCCATACCCCGACGAAGGTGTCGGCGATCATCGGGTGATCGTCGACGGCGACCCTCAGCTGACGCTCCTCAGCCGTGCCGACTTGCCTGGCGGCACCCGCGCCGACGGCGGCAATACGACCGCGGCGAACCGGTTGCTCGGTGCGCTCGACTGGTTGTCCACCCAGAAGCCCGGCATCTATGACGGGCTCGACGTGCCGATGCAATCGGCGCGGTCCGCCGATGTCGAGGCGCAGCGCTGGGCTGACTAGCCCCGTCAGTAACACGGCCCACACGCGCACCTCGGCTGAGTCAGGTTCCTTCTCGAAACGTGGTACCGCATGCGGGACCACTTTCTGATCAGCAGTAGTGCCCCGCAGGCCGTTTCCTTTTGATCCATGCTGACCGCGGCCATGGCCGCGCTGCGCGCATACGTGTGAAGATGGAATCGATGAGTCCTACTGATCTGAGCCCCACCACACTGCGGGAAGCGTTCGGGCATTTCCCGTCCGGCGTCATCGCGATCGCCGCCGAGGTGGGCGGCACCCGGGTGGGCCTGGCCGTCAGCACCTTTGTGCCGGTGTCGCTCGATCCACCGCTGGTGTCGTTCTGCGTGCAGAACAGCTCTGAGACGTGGCCGAAGCTGAGGGATCTGCCCTACCTGGGAATCAGCGTGCTTGGCGAAGCCCACGACGAGGCGGCCCGCACTCTGGCCGCCAAGACCGGCGACCGGTTCGCGGGTCTTGAGACGATATCCAGGGACTCCGGCGCGGTATTCGTCGCGGGCACGAGCGTTTGGCTGGAAAGTGCCATCCAACAGGTGGTGCCCGCAGGGGACCACAGCATCGTGATTCTCCGGATCAGCGATATCACCGTGCACGCCGAAGTACCGCCGATTGTCTTTCACCGGAGCACATTTCGTCGGCTCGGCGGCTAAACTACGGACGGGTGGCGAGTTCCTCGCGATAACCCGTAATACGCTGCTCGAGTTCGTCGGCGTCGGCAGGTCGGCCTTCTTTGCGTGCCAACTCAGCCCGCGCGCTCAGCTCACGGATCGCGGTACGAATGTCGTTGATGCTATGAGGCTCTCGCATGTTCATCCTGCTGCCTTTCGTCGTTGATTGGCCGCTGAATGAAGACTACCCGCGAGAGTGCTCGCCTAACTTCGCCTGAACAGTTTGTTTCCGAGCCACACCACGGGGTCGTACTTGCGGTCCGCGGCGCGCTCCTTAAGCGGGATCAGTGCGTTGTCCGTGATCTTGATGTGCTCGGGGCACACCTCTGTGCAGCACTTGGTGATGTTGCAGAAGCCCAGGCCGTTCTCCTCCTGCGCCTGCACGGACCGATTGTCGAGCGTGTCCAGCGGATGCATATCGAGTTCGGTCTGGCGCATCAAATACCGCGGTCCAGAGAACGCCTTCTTGTTCTCTTCGTGATCACGCACCACGTGGCAGGTGTTCTGGCACAGGAAGCACTCGATGCACTTGCGGAACTCCTGTGACCGGTTCACGTCCTCCTGCATCATCCGGTACTCGCCGGGCTGCAGGTCCTTCGGCGGCGTGAACGACGGGATCTCCCTGGCCTTTTCGTAGTTGAACGACACGTCGGTCACCAGGTCGCGGATCACTGGGAAGGTTCGCAGGGGCGTGACCGTGATCGTCTCGGTCGGGTCGAACGTCGACATCCGCGTCATGCACAGCAGCTTGGGCCGGCCGTTGATCTCGGCCGAGCAGGATCCGCACTTGCCCGCTTTGCAGTTCCACCGCACGGCGAGGTCGCCAACCTGCGTCTGCTGCAGCCTGTGGATGATGTCGAGCACCACCTCGCCCTCGTTGACCTCGACCGTGTAGTCCTGCAGCCCGCCGCCGTCGTCATCGCCGCGCCAGACCCGCATCTTCGCTTGATACGCCATCAGCTTCTCCTTGCCGGGTGGTTGGCGAGTTCTTCAGCGGTGAAGTACTTCTCCAACTCTTCGATGTCGACCAACTCGAGCAGGTCCTCGCGCATCGGCACCTGGTCCTCGTGGGTGATGGTGACGTCGGGGACGACGGCATCGCCTTCGGTCCGGCACACCAACAGAGTCTTGCGCCACTCCGGCTCCATCGACGGATGGTCGTCGCGGGTGTGGCCGCCGCGGCTCTCGGTGCGCTCCAGCGCGGCCTTGGCCACGCATTCGCTGACCAACAACATGTTGCGGAGGTCGACCGCCAGATGCCAGCCGGGGTTGAACTGCCGGTGGCCCTCCACCTGCACATGCTTGAACCGCTCGCGCAGATCGGTCAGTTTGGCCAGCGCCTCGGAGACTTCGTCGGCGTTGCGGATGATGCCGACCAGGGTGTTCATCGTGTCCTGCAGAGCGAGGTGCAGGGTGTACGGATTCTCCGCGCTGTCTCCGTTGGTCGGGCCGTCGAACGGCGCCAGCGCCAGCTTGGCAGCCTCGGCAATCGTGTCGTCGGAAACCTTTGGCCGCTCAGCCAGTGCGCGCACGTAGTCAGCGGCGCCCAGCCCTGCGCGGCGCCCGAACACCAGCAGGTCCGAAAGCGAGTTGCCGCCGAGCCGGTTGGAGCCGTGCATGCCGCCCGAGCATTCGCCCGCGGCGAACAGCCCCGGCGTCCGTGCGGCGCCGGTGTCCGGGTCGACCTCGATTCCACCCATGACGTAGTGGCACGTCGGCCCGACTTCCATCGGTTCCTTGGTGATGTCGACCTCGGCGAGCTCCATGAACTGGTGATACATCGACGGCAG
>NZ_QJJU01000035.1 GCF_003201655.1 Mycolicibacterium moriokaense | reverse complement strand
TTCGCGAATGCCCTTGGCTTCGCCGGAGTACTTGCCGGTCCCCTGGTCCGGTCCTCGTATCGGGCGGGCAGGCTGTATGCCCAGACGGTGGCGTCCCGGCCAGCCGTGCGCTGAGCCGGCACGGTAGCGAGAATTGGCTCGACGGGTTTCGGATTTCGGCTAGGAGCCGCGACGCAGCCGTCGATACCGTTAGACGCACCGATCTCCGTGGTCGAGGCCACACAGGCAGTCGGCGAGTCGTGGTGAGGGGATAGTTGGGATGCGCGCCAACCGGATTCCCACACCACGATTCGTGAAGCGACACCGCCACCGGTTCACGCCAGAAGCGCACACCACGCAGGTCGACACAGACGTAACCGTCGATGGTGTGGCAGAGCTGCCACCCGACGGTCCGCGCCCCGGGGCCAATCCACGGCGGCAGCGATACACGGGGAAGCCACGGGCGGCGGTGGCCGCAGGGCTGTCGATACTGCTCGTGTTGAGCGGTCTCACCGGCTGGTTGGGTTATCGAACCTACGAGGTACGGCAAGCTCAACAACGGCGGGAGCTGTTCCTTGAGGTCGGCCGACAAGGTGCGTTGAACCTGACCACTATCAGTGCAGCAGAAGCCGATGCCGACGTGAAGCGGATCCTTGGCTCGTCCACCGGTGCGTTCTACGTCCAAGTCCAGAACGGTTCGGAGCAATTCGTCACGCGGGTTCAGAAAGCGCAGACATAATCCGTCGGGACGATCGCAGCTGCCGGTGTCGAATCCGAACAGGGTGACCGAGCGCAGGTACTCGTGACGGTGCATGTCAACGCGGCTGACACTGGCGGATCACAACGACCTGCCAGATCGTGGCGAATGCGGATCACCGTGCAGCGAGTCCCCGGCGGCGCCAAGATGTCCAACGTCGAGTTCATGCAATAAGGACGGCCGCCATCACCAGCCCGACCGTCACCGTCGGCGATCGACCCGCCAACTTCAGCCACGAAGGTCGACGATCAACGGGGAACCTGAAAGTCACCCGGCATCGTGGGAGTAGGCGGCGCGGGAGGTAGCTGCTTGGTCAGATCCACGTCGCCATCGAGTTCAGGTGCTATTGGGAGGAATCGGCAGAACAGGTTTACGGCGAGCCCACACGGATCGTCGTCGGGGTCTGCGGTCGCAACGAGGGGTAGTAGCGATCCAGCAACCACCGCACCGATCAATGCGGCCAGCGTGCTCACATACCTCCACATGTCATCCTCCTTTACCTGGCGCGTATTCATCGCCGCGGCTGGGGTCATCGAAAATGACGGTGCGACCGCCGTCGAGCAGGGTGCGGGTTGATGAGCGGTCTGCCATTCCCGTGGTCGGCGCAAGGAGCACGTGGCGTCAGCGAACACCCGCAACTGCGCAGGCCGTCGCGGCTCCGCCCCAAGCTTTCGGGATATGGATTGTCCAATGCGGTTCGTGGATAGCCGCCGTGTGATGGCGCTCATAGTGTTCCGCACAGTCGGCAGACCGTGCCTGTCCGTCACCATGCGAAGAGAGGGGCTCATCCCATTGCGGGGTCTTAACCCGTGCCAGCCAATTTGCCAAGGTCACGCAGAGGTGCCCGACGGTCAGCGTGGACTCGCGACACATCCGCAGAATCGTTCGCTCACTGGCCGCCCTGACCCGTCAGGTAACTCAATTGCCGCTCGGCGTCAAAAGACAAGAGGAGGTTGCTCATGAGCGTTTCTGCGAGTCCGGCCTTGGCGCCCGTGCGCGGCGTGGGTGACTTCTTTGCCCTAGCTCTCGACACGCTCGTCGCGATATTCAAATGGCCGTTCGCGTGGCGTGAGCTGCTCGCACAGACCTGGTTTGTGGCGCGGGTATCGCTTTTTCCGGCGATGGTCTTATCCATCCCATTCACCGTTGCGTCGGTTTTCACCTTCAATGTGTTCCTGATCGAGATCGGCGCGGCGGACTTTTCCGGCGTCGGCGGTTCCCTCGTTGCTAACGAGGTTGGACCATTCGTGACCGTTCTGGTGGTCGCGGGCTCGGGAGCCGCCGCGATCTGCGCGGACTTGGGTGCGCGCACGATCCGTGAGGAGCTTGATGCGTTGCGCGTCATGGGCGTCGATCCCGTTCGAGCGCTACTAGCGCCCAGAGTGGTTGCGGTCACATTGGTTTCGTGGCTGATCAATTCGCTCGTGACGTTGACTGTGCTGATCGCGGCATTTGTGTTCAGTGTTGGTTTCCAACACGTCACCCCGGGCGCCTTCGTGGCGGGTTTGACACTCGTCACGGGACTTCCCCAACTGGGAGTGGCAATGGTCAAAGCGACGGTATTCGGCCTAACGGCTGGGCTGCTCGGCGTTTACCAGGGAACAACGGTCAAGGGCGGACCGGCAGGGGTCGGCAACGCGGTCAACCAGACAGTTGTGTATTCGTTCTCCTTGCTCTTCTTCATCAACATCATCCTCACGGCGATCGGGTACGAGGTGGCCAAGTGAGCATCGGTACCGTTGCGCGCCAACGCTTCCCGGTGACGATGCGGACCCTGGGAACAGCGAGGTCGGGTTGGGCGCAACTCGGTGAGCAGGCCCGGTTCTTCGGCAAGACACTGGCAGCAATCGTCGATGTCGTCGTCTACTACCGGGCCGAACTGCTGCGCCAGGTCGCGGCGATGAGTCTGGGCACCGGGTCGCTGGCTGTGATCGGCGGCTCGGTGGCCGTCATGGCCTTTCTCACCATGTCCACCGGTGGGACGATCGCCAGCGAGGGCTTCAACCAGTTCTCCAACATCGGGGTCGAAGCGATGACGGGATTCGGGACAGCGTTCGCCAACACCCGACTCGTCACGCCATTCACTGCTTGCATTGCGTTCGCGGCCACGATCGGCGCCGGCACCACTGCACAACTGGGCGCGATGCGGATCAATGAGGAAATCGACGCGCTGGAGGTGATGGGCATCCGCCCGATTGCCTACCTCGCTGCCACCCGAGTCGCGGCCGGGGTGATCGTCGCTGTCCCGTTGTATTGCGTCGCACTGATATTCGGGTACTCCGCTGGTGAACTGATCACCACCACCTACTACGGCCAGTCCTCTGGCGTCTTCGTCCACTACTTCCACACGTTCTTCATCCCCGCAGACGTGTTGCGGTCCTTCGTCGTCACCGTCGCTGAGGTGACGACGATCATGCTGGTCCACACCTACTACGGATTCACCGCCAGCGGCGGACCTGCAGGCGTCGGCGAGGCAGTGGGGCGCGCCACCCGCGCATCGTTGACCGTCGCCGGGTTGGTGATCATGTTCGTCACGCTGGCCCTCTACGGTCAAACCGGCCACTTCAACCTCGCGGGGTAAGGCCATGCCCACGCAATCCCGACAACGTCGACGCATCGCCCCGGAATGGCTGGCCCTCATGCTGGTGCTGGCCATCTGCGGCGGAATCGCCCTGAGCGTGACCGCATTCAATGAGACCTTCACGCCGGCGGTGCCCGTCACGTTGACAGCAGACCGGTCCGGCTTGGTGATGGAACCAAACGCAAAAGTAAAGATGCGCGGTGTGCAGGTCGGCCACGTCGCAACGATCACCGGCGGAACTGGCGCCGCGAGTCTGCAACTGGACATCGATCCCGATCAGATCACCAACATCCCCGCCAACGTCGCGGCCCGCATCGACACCGCCTCACTTTTCGGGCAAAAGTATGTCGACCTCGTTTATCCCAGTGATCCCAGTCCGCAACGACTTTCAGCCGGAGCGGTGCTGAAGTCGCAAAACGTCACCGTCGAAGTCAACACTCTGTTTGAGAACGTGGTGGACCTCGTCAAGCAGATCGACCCGTACAAACTCAACGCTGTGCTCTCCGCGCTATCCGAGGGACTACGCGGACGCGGCGAACAGATCGGACAATCCATCACCGACACCAATGAGGTTCTGCTCGCGATGAATTCGCGGACCGACACCATGCGCCAAGACTTCCGATCCCTGAGGGACTTCAGTGACACCTACAGCGGCGCAGCCCGCGACCTGATCGCCACCGTTGATGCGGCGAGCACCACCGCTACGACGGTGACAACCCAAGCCGGGCAACTCGATCAATTGCTGGTCGGCGTAGCGGGGCTGTCCCGCAGCGGTATTGGGCTCCTAGGCCCGAACAAGGACAATTTTGTTCAAACGGTGAACCTGCTCGAACCAACCACGAGCTTGCTGATGAAATACAATCCCGAAATCACCTGCACGCTAGTCGGTGCCCAAAAGACCAACGATGGGCTCTCGCAGATGCTCGGTGGCTCCAACGGCAAATCGCTCATCATGGACGCCGCACTGCTGCTGGGAGACGATCCGTATCGTTACCCGGACAATCTGCCGGTCGTGGCCGCCAAGGGCGGGCCAGGAGGCCAACCGGGCTGCGGATCGCTTCCCGACGTCGCCCAGAACTGGCCAGTGCGGTACCTGGTCGCCAATACTGGTTTTGGCACAGGCCTCGACATGCGCCCAAATCCCGGTATCGGTTTCCCCGGCTACGTCGACTACTTGCCCGTCACACGCGCAGTCCCCGAGCCGCCGAGCATTCGCTATCCCGGTGGCCCAGCCCCCGGCCCGATCCCCTACCCGGGCGCACCGCCCTACGGCGCACCCCAATACGGGCCCGACGGCACACCCCTGTATCCGGGAGTGCCGCCGCCTCCCCTACCGGCGGTCGCGCCCCCCCCGATGCAGGGACAACCGGGCCAGACCGACACTGCGGCAACGGATTCCCCCGCTCCGGTCCCCCCACCATGACGGCGTCAACCGGATCGAAATCCCACCACTGAGCACACTGGAAGGCGAACTGCATGTTGCCCAACAAGTCAGGGCTCATCTGGCGACTCGCGGTGTTTCTCACCGTGTGCTTGCTGGGCACCGCCATGCTGATCACCATCTACGGGCAATTGCGGTTCCCCCAGGAAACGACCTACAGCGCCATCTTCGACACCGTGAGTGGCCTGAAGAACGGGAACTTCGTGCGCATCGCCGGAGTCGAGGTGGGCAAGGTAAAAGACATCACCATCACCGATGACGCCACTGCGCAAGTGACTTTCACCACCGATGACTCGGTAGTGCTTACCGAGGGCAGTCGCGCGGTCGTCAGATACGACGACCTCATTGGTGGCCGCTATCTCGCGTTGGAGCAAGGCCCCGGTGGCACTCGTAAACTGCCGCGCGGGGGCACGATTCCCGTGGACCGCACCGCGCCCGCACTGGACTTGGACGCGTTAATCGGCGGCTTCCGACCACTGTTTCACGCGCTGAATCCCGATCAAGTCAATGCACTTAGTTGTCAGCTCATCGCGGCGTTTCAGGGCCAAGGCCCGACGATCGGGTCGATCCTGACGCAGACCGCGGCATTGACGAACACACTCGCCGATCGCGACCAGCTCATCGGGCAGGTCGTCGTCAACCTGAACACGGTGCTGGGGTCGCTGGGCGATCGCAGCGACAAACTGGGCAAAGCTGTCGACTCGCTCGCCGACCTCGTTCATGGACTCGAAAACCGCAACCGAGACATCAGTAACTCCGTCGCCTACGCCAACGAAAACGCCGCTACGATCGCCGATCTGCTCAGCCAGGCCCGGCCACCGCTGCAAAAGACCATTCACGAAACCGACCGGGCCGCCGCGGCGGTGCTCGCTGAACACGACTACTTCGACAACCTGCTCAAGACCCTTCCCGACGCCTACCGCGTGCTCGGTCGGCAAGCCCTCAACGGCGACTTCTTCAGTTTCTACCTCTGTGACATCGCGTTGAAGCTCAACGGCAAAGGTGGCCAGCCGGTCTTCGTCAAAATCGCAAGCCAAGACTCCGGTAGGTGCACACCTAAATGAAATCGTTCCGGGAACGCAACCCCATCATCATCGGCACGATCTCGGTGGCCGTGCTGGCCCTCGTCACCGCGGGATTTCTTAGTTACAACAGCTTGCCGTTCATCTCACCCGGCACCACCTACCGGGCGTACTTCGAAGAGCTCGGCGGGCTTGCGACCGGCGCGCCTGTTGAAGTGGCAGGTCTGGAGTCAGGCAAAGTCAAAGACATCACCCTCGATCCCCAGGGGGTCCTGGTCGAGTTCACGGTGGCCGACAATATCCGGCTGGGCGAGAGCACCGAAGTGGCGATCAAGACGAAAACCCTGCTCGGTGCGAAATTCTTGCAGGTGGCTCCGCGCGGTAGCGGTTCCCTCCACGAGACGGTCCCACTGACGCGCACGACATCGCCGTATCAACTGCCCGATGCGATCGGCGATCTCACCGCCACGATCAGCGGGCTGAACACCGACCAGCTGTCGAGTGCCCTGAAAACGCTGTCGGAAACATTGAAGGACACTCCACCCGAGCTCAAGGTCGCCGTCGACGGTGTGGCACGGTTCTCCGAGACACTGAACCGACGAGACGCCGAACTGCGCGACTTGTTGTCCAACGCCGGGAAGGCGACGACGGTTCTGGCTCAGCGCACCGACAAGATCGTGCAGTTGATTCACGACACCAACGGATTTTTGGTCGCGCTGCGCAGTCAAAGCGCTGCGTTGGACGCGATCTCGGGAAACATCTCCGCGCTCGCTCAGCAGGTGCGAGGGTTCATCACCGAGAACCGGTCCAACTTGAAACCCGCGTTGGACAAGCTCAATGGTGTACTGGCGACCCTCGACAATCGCAAAGCCGAGATTCAGAAGTCACTGAAAGGTCTCGATACTTACGCGATGAGCTTTGGTGAAGCTCTGTCTGGAGGCCCGTTCTTCAAGGCGTATGTCGCCAACCTTCTGCCCGGTCAATTCGTTCAACCGTTTGTCGATGCCGCGTTTTCTGACCTGGGGTTGGATCCGAACGTCTTGCTGCCGTCTCAGCGCACAGATCCGCCGACGGGCCAGCCCGGCACCCCAGCGCTGCCGGTTCCCTATCCGCGAACTGGTCAGGGCGGCGAGCCGCGTATGACGCTGCCCGATGCCATCACAGGTAAACCCGATGACCAGCAGTGCGGTCCCGCAGGCATCGCGCTGCCCGGCCCCGGCTGCTACCCGTATCGGGAGCCGCTGCCGGCGCCGCCACCGGGTGGCCCGCCGCCGGGGCCACCGGCGCAGCAGCCGCCCGATCCGAACGCCTCGACTCCACCTACGCCCAGCCGGGTCTTTGTACCTGCGCCCGGTGAGCCGGCGCCTGCCCCAGGAGCCGGTCAATGACGAGTGCACGCACCGCGAAGATCACCGTGATCGCGGTGCTGGCCGCCCTCGTTGCCTTGGCTGTCAACTCCCACGGCGTCAGGGGTCTTTTGCTTCACGGCGGACTACACACAGACCGCAGCGAGGTCGTCGCGTACTTTGCTAACAGCAACGGCATCTTCCCCGGCGACGACGTCCGTATCCGTGGGTTCAACGTCGGCAAGATCGACAAGATCGAACCCGAGCCCACTCGGGTGAAGATCACGTTCTGGCTCGACAGCAAGTATCCCGTTCCCGCCGACGCGAAAGCCGTCATCGTGTCACCGACACTGGTGACTGCGCGCGCGATCCAGCTGACGCCGCCCTACAGCGGCGGGCCACGGCTGCAGAACAACGCGGTCATAGCCCAGGACCGCACCGCTGTGCCGGTGGAATGGGACGACGTGCGTGTCCAACTCGAACATCTCACCAAGGCGCTGCAACCTACCGAGCCCGGAGGCACCAGTACCCTCGGTGCGCTTGTCCACAGCACTGCCGACAATCTGCGCGGACAAGGGCCGGCGATCCGCGACGCCATCATCAAGTTGTCGCAGGCGCTTTCGGCACTCGGTGACCACAGCGGCGACATCTTCACCAGCGTCAAGAACGTCGCAACCCTTGTGTCGGCGCTTCAAGACAGCACCGACCTGCTACGAGATCTCAACGGAAACCTGGCCTCGGCAACCGGACTGCTCGCCGACGATCCGGGCGAGGTCGGCAACGCGATCAAGGACCTCAACGATGTCGTGGGCGAAGTCAGCAGCTTCGTCTCCGACAACCGCGAGGCGCTGGGTACGACGTCGGACAAACTGGCATCGGTGTCGACCGCGCTGAACCAAAGCCTCGACGACATCAAGCAACTCCTACATATCCTGCCGACGACGGCCGCCAACGCCGCCAACCTCTACCAGCCCGCGCAAGGCACCCTTAGCGGCGTCGCGGCGGTCAACAACTTCTCCGACCCGATCACGTTCCTGTGCGGCGCGATACAAGCCGCATCACGACTGGGTGCCGACCAGTCAGCCAAGCTCTGCGTGCAATATCTGGCGCCGATCGTCAAGAACCGCCAGTACAACTTCCCGCCGCTGGGTTTCAATCCGCTCGTCGGGGCTACCGCACGGCCCAACGAGCTCACCTACAGCGAGGACTGGATGCGACCGGACTACGTTCCGCCACAGCCACCTGCGGCCCCTGCGCCACCCGTCGGCGCCCCTGCGCCAACCGATACCCCGCTGGCGGCTGAAGCGATAGGGCCCGCCACGTCGACGTCGCCCACCCCAGCAGGACCAGTTGTCCAGACCGACCCGGCCGCCGGTCTGTCAGGCATGATGCTGCCGCCCGGCGGGGGGTCGTGATGATGGGCATTTCCCGGCGCGTAGCAGTCGCTGCCCTGGCGTGCGTGCTGACCGTCGTGATGGTGGCCGGATGCGGATGGCGGGGGTTGAACTCCCTTCCGCTGCCCGGAACCGAAGGCGGCGGTGCCGGGGCGTTCACCATCCAGGCGCAGATGGGGGACGTCAACAACCTCCAACCGAACTCGCGAGTGCGGGTTGGTGATGTCACCGTCGGCACGGTGTCCAAAATCGAGCGCCAAGACTGGCACGCCCTGGTGACCATGAAGCTCAACGGCAATGTGGCCCTGCCCGCCAACGCCACGGTCACCCTCGGTCAGACGGCGCTGCTGGGATCGCTGCATGTCGAGCTGGCTCCGCCGACTGACGTCGCGCCGGCGGGCAGACTGCACGAGGGCTCGCTCATACCGTTGTCGGCCGGCAAGGCCTACCCGTCCACCGAGCAGACGCTTGCCGCGGCCTCGATGCTTCTCAACGGGGGCGGCATCGGCAAAATCCAAGACATCACCACCGCGCTGAGCACCGCGTTCTCCGGCCGGGAAGGCGACCTGCGCAGCCTGATGGAACAGCTCAATACCTTCATCACCAGGGTCAACGACCAAACCGATGACATCATCGCGGCCACGGACAGTATCAACAGATTGACGGGTCAGTTCGCTGCGCAGAAGCCTGTCCTGGACAAAGGCTTGGACACGCTCCCCGACGCGCTGGCCGTGCTTGACCGCGAACGGGACAACCTGATCGACGCGTTCGACCAGCTCGGCAAATTCAGTGCGCTGGCAGCGGATTCGGTTAACAAGACGAAGTCTGCGCTGGTTCATGAGCTGAAGGACCTCGGACCTGTCCTGGAATCGCTAGCCAACGCGGGCCCGGCATTGACCCATTCGCTGGACCTGATCACGACCTTCCCCTTCTCCAAGAACACGTTGACGGATTGGTTCCGCGGCGACTACGCCAACGTCAGCCTCGTCGTCGATCTCACGCTGAGCCGGCTTGACGCCTCGTTCTTCACGGGCACCCGGTGGGAGGGCAATCTGACTGAGTTGGAGACGCAGTGGGGTCGCACCATTGGTGTGCTGCCCAGCCCCTACACCGGCGGCAACCCGTTGCTCGCGCCCTACCGTTACGACCAGGGACCATAACCATGTACCTCAGTAAGCGAGTTCGGCGGCAGCTAGTGGTCTTCTCCGCGGTGGCCATCGTGGGCGGCGGCACGATGGCGTTCGGCTACCTCGATCTCCCCCAGAAGCTGTTCGGCATCGGGCAGTACAAGGTGACCGTGAACCTGCCCGCGTCCGGCGGCTTGTACACCGACGGCAACGTCACCTACCGCGGCGTTGAGGTCGGCCGCGTCGACGATGTCCGTCTAAGCAGCACCGGTGTCGACGCGGTGCTCTCGTTGAAGTCGGGCACCAAGATTCCTGCCGATCTCGACGCCAACGTGCACAGCCAGACGGCGGTCGGGGAGCAGTTCATCGAACTCGTCCCGCGCAGCAGCAACGGGCCAATGCTCAAGAACGGTGACGTGATACCGGTCTCCCGCACGACGCTGCCGCCCGACGTCAACACTCTGCTCAGGGACACCAACACCGGATTACAAGCGATCCCGCACGACGATTTGAAAACAGTGGTCGATGAGTCGTATGTCGCGCTGGGAGGCTTGGGTCCCGACCTGGCCCGGATCGTCAAGGGCACCACGACCCTTGCTGCGGACGCACGTAACAACCTTGACGCTCTGATCACCGTGGTCGACAAGTCCAAACCCATCCTGGACAGCCAGACCGACACCTCGGACGCGATCCACACTTGGGCCGCGAACGTCGCCGCGATCACCGGACAACTTCACGACCAGGATCCCGCGCTCAAAGGCGTTCTTGATAAAGGGCCCGCCGCGGTCACAGAGGCGCGTGCTCTGATCGACAGGCTGCAGCCGACGCTGCCGGTAGCCCTGGCCAACTTGGTCAGCCTCGAACAGGTGGCGGTCACGTATCAGCCAGCCCTCGAGCAGTTGCTCGTCTTGGTGCCTCCCGACGTCGAAATGCTGCAGGGAGCTCAGCTTGCCAACCGGGACACCAAGCAGGCTTATAAAGGGTTGTATCTGTCGTTCAACCTCAACATGAATCTGCCCCCGCCATGCAGCACCGGTTACCTGCCGCCGCAACAGGTGCGCCCGCCCAGCGAGGTCGACTACCCGGAGCGGCCGGCCGGTGACATGTACTGCCGAGTGCCGCAGGATTCGGATCTGGACGTGCGCGGAGCTCGAAACCTGCCATGCATCACGCGACCGGGCAAGAGAGCGCCCACGGTCAAGATGTGCGAGAGCGATGAGAACTACGTTCCGCTCAACGACGGCTACAACTGGAAGGGCGATCCGAACGCAACACTGTCGGGGCAGTCAGTCCCCCAGATGCCGCCACTCGCACCGCCGCCCGCGGGCTCGGCTCCCCCGCCGCCCATTGCAGTCACCCAGTACGATCCCGCCACCGGTAGCTACGTCGGCCCGGACGGCAAGCAGTACACGCAGTCGAACCTCGCCCAGGGCGGTGAGCCACGCAAATGGCAGGACCTACTCGTCCCTGCTGGCGGCAGCTGACACCGATGAGGTTTGAAGCAGCGCGCACGCCGCAGCGACCGCCGATGGAACCGGTTGTCGGCCAGGATGATTGCGTGACACGCCCCGGGTGCAGCACCGGTCGCGCAGATCGGCTAGCCGCGCAGTTTGACCGAGGGCGGCAGCCCGTATACCTGCTTGTAAAGTTTGGCGAAGCGACCGATGTGGTTGAATCCACAACGAATCGCCACCTCGGTGACGGTCGTTCCGTCGCCGGGCCGTGCCACGCACAGCTGATCGTGCGCACGCTGTAAACGGAACGCTTGAAGGTACTGCTGCGGTGTACGGTCCAGCTCCTTGCGAAAGCCCAACTCCAGCGATCGCATCGACACCCCGAGTTTCGCGGCGATGTCGCTGACCGAGTGTTCGGCATTCTCATCGGCGGCGATGATCTCGAGGGCCTGACGCACCACTCGACTAGCGACCGGACTACCGGCCCGCAGCATCATCTCCGATCTGCTGTGCGACAGCGCCAGTAGGAAGGTGGAGATGATTTGGTCTTTGAGCGCGTCGACAACGTTGCGCGGGATCCCCGACGGCGCCTCGTACCTGTCGACCACGCCGGCAACGAATGCACTTAGGCCGTAGAAGGCGTGTGCAGGACCGTTCTCGTCGGCAACCACGCCGTCGAACCTCAGGCCTTCCGCGTCGACTTGCGGTGCGATCCTGCGCAATCCGGCGCTCAGGGCATCAGTCTCCGCACTCACTATCAGCAAGCACGCGTCATCGCGATACTGAAGTTCGACCGGGCAATCAGTGGGCAGCACGGCAAGGGAGCCGTTGGGAACCTGTTGAGGCCCAGTGCCGTTGAAGTGGACCGCCACAGTCCCGGCGACAGGCACGATCACCGCCACATAACCGCGTTGTGGCGGACGATGAATCGTCATCGAGCTGCGGTAGCTCATGTAGTCCAGCGAGGCGCCCCTCAGCTCCGCTCTCCTGGCGAGGACATGGAATCGCGCGACGTCGTCGATGACGAGGTGATGCGGCGCGAGCAGCTTGGTGACTTCCAGGACGGCGATCTCCGGATCGGACGTGCTGAACCGGCCGCACGACATCAGAGGCGGGCGCTCTCGCTCGGGCGCGCTGCGCTGCAGCATCGTTGTCATCCTGTCCACCCCATCTCGTGCTCGGGTACCAGCTCGGAGTTGCTTCTCCACAGCGCGACGCCGGTGTCCTTCTTGTGCGGTCACGCGGACGAACACAGTGTGAGCAACCTAACAGACACTTGAGCGCGCAAGCAAGTATTTCACACGCGTTCGTCTCGGTACCCCAAAATCTTCGGGTTTCAGAGCATGTTACTTGCTTGCTCACGCAGATAGATTCGCGACGCTTACTTGATTGCGCCGACCAGGTCAGCGGACATCGTGGCGAGCTGAGCACCCCAAGTCGACCAGTCGTGATTGCCGGCCGGCGGGATATCGAAGTGGCCGTTGTGGCCGCCCACACCCCTGTAGTGGCTGTAGAAGACGCGGTTGCTGCCCTGGGCCTGGTCGCAGTAGCCCAACATCGCTGCGGGATCGCTGCACCCCAATGTGGCCGGACTGAACACCCACAGGCGAGTGCCGTTGTCTGCCAACAGCTGTACGTGAACGTCGGGATCATGCCACTTCCAGCGACCCAACTGCGGCATGCCCCACATGTTGCGGGTGTCCACGCCACCGAACTGCGCCATGCCCGCGGTGATCGCGCCGTTGAGGGTCGTGTTCGACGGTGTTAGGAACCCTGACATCGAGCCCGCGTAGCCGAAGCGGTCCGGGTGGAATTCCGCCAGGGCTAACGCGGCCGTGCCGCCCTGTGACGCGCCGACGATGGCGTGTCCGCCAGGCGCCAGGCCTTTGTTGGCCGCCAGCCAGTCGGGTAGTTCACTGGCCAGGAAGGTTTCCCACTGCTTGCTGCCGTCTTGCTCCCAGTCGGTGTAGAGGCTGTAGGCGCCTCCGGCAGGCGCGATTACCGAGACGCCCTTACCGGCGAGCGTGTTCATCGCGTTGCCCGCAGAAACCCAGTTATTGACGGCGTCTCCTGCGTCGAAGGCATCCAGCAGATATACCGCGTGCGGACCGCCACCAAGGAACGCCACCGGGATATCACGGCCCATCGCGACTGAAGGAACTGTGAGGTATTCGATGGTGGCGGCCTTTGCTTGTGCGGCGGTCCACAGGCACAGTAGGCAGAGTGCGGCGAGTGTTGCGCGCAGCAGGGTTACGGCGTTTCTCATTGGGCGTGGCTTCCTTGTCCCTGTGGTGTGTCGGCAGCGCGGCGGTATGAGCTGTCTGAGCGCATCGGATTCTGGGGCTACACGGGTGGGTAGGCCGGCGGTGGGTAGACGCCGCGCAGTATCCAGGCGAACCAGTTCACGCCGTACTCGATCTCGTCGCTGGCGTCGTAGTCGGGGTTGGGATCCATCTGGTCACTCCTATCTAGGTGAACGGGCTGACATTCGGTTAGGTTGCACGCCAGTCACTTTGGCTGCCCGTAGACCGCGACGACGACGGTGCGGTCGAGGCTATTTTCGCTCCAGACGCCGACGGCGGTGTTGGCGCAGTTGGCCATGATGGCGTGATAGTCGGGGTTGTAGTACCACTGGTTGATCAACTCGATGCCGCTGATGGCCAAGGCCGGGTTGATCGCGACGGTCTCAGCGACGGCGCCGTGGAAGCCCGCGGCGTTGGCACGGTCCTGCGGTGTGGATCCGTCCGAGCCGATGTCGCCGTCGAGGTCGCGGTTGTTCAGGACGTCATGGGTGTGCCATTGAGCCGCCAGGCGCAGCTGGGGATCGGGCCTGACGTCGTTGGTGCAGCCGGCCTGATGCTGCACGCCATAGACGTCGGCGACCACGCTGTTGTTGAATCGGTTGTTGTCGGCATGGGCGGTGGCGGCTGTGGAATTGGCGACGACAGCGAGGACAAGCGCCGACAGTAGCGTGCGTGGTATCGACACGTCGGGTCTCCTTGCTTGCGGGCGGTCAGGATTGGGGTGGCCGGTAGTTGGCCGCAGAGTTGCGCAATTGCCAGATGAGCGCGGGGCAGAGCTCGTTGACGGCTTGGTTGATCAGATAGGACGCTTGGTAGTCGTCGGGGTTGTCGAAGTCGGATTTGATTCGGCCCATGACGGCCTCGTAGCTGCGGCCCGAGCCGATATCGGTGCATACGGTGTGGCCGTACGACAGCGCGTCGTCGGCGTTGGCGAAGTGATACCCGGGCCGCACGGTGACGTTGACGAGGTAGGCGACGCTATCGGCACGCGCCGGTGGTGATCCCAGCACTCCCGCGCAGGCCACAGCCAGTGCCGGCAGGGTCAGCGCTGCGGTCAGGGTCGACTTGGTCATGGGGTACCGGCCTTTCGGGGTCACACGGGGGTGAAATCTGAGATCAGCCAGCGCCCGCCGATCCTGTCCAGGGTGACCTTGACGCTGGACGCGGTGCTCGTCGGCGCGCCGGCGCCCACGGTGACCGACTGGTCGACGAACACCAAAACGACCGCGTGGTCGGGGGTGGCCGATACCGACCCGGCAGCGGGCACGGTGGCTACCGCCGAGATCTGTTTTTGCTGGGCGCCAGGGATGACGACATCGTGGATCAGCGCACCGTAGGTGTCGCGAAACGTTCCGGTGAGTCGATCCCGCGCTGCGGTCAGCTGCTTGTCGACGCTACCGGCCTGATAGGACAACAATGCGATGGTTCCTTCAGTCGCTGCGGCGACCGACTGGCTCTGCGCGGCAACCGCATCCCGCGCCGAATCAGCCTGCCATTTAAGGTATCCCGCGCCAGCAGCTAGAAGGAACGCCACCGCAGGCAACAACCCGTAGGCCACCACGGCCACCCACCGTCGGGCCCGACCACCGGCTCCCGCGTCGGCCGGCTGATCCTCGCCAGGTTCAACATCATCGGCGCCCGCAGGTGAGCGCGCGTCGTCACGGTCGGATCCCGCGCCCGGGTCGTCCATGTCCTGAGTTGTGTCATCACCGACTGCAGTGCTCACTATGCAGACCTGCCTTCCGTGTGGCCGTGGGTGCTCACGGGACGAACGCCACGTCAGACACCTTTGCGGTGTCGCCGACTTTCTGGACGTTCAAGCGCATCCGCCACCCCCGCGGCTGTTGTTCGGGGACACCGGCATTGGAGGTCTTCACCGACACCGCCACAATCACGGACGCCTTATTCCCCTCGACTGACTCCACTCCGGCGGCGGTGACACTGCCCTGCGAGTCCGATCGCGCCTTTTTCACTACATCGATGAATGGCTGCGAACGCTTCTGGAAATCGTCGTGGAAGCTGCCGGTGGCCGAATCCAGGATCCGCGCGACATCCGCCTCGGCCTGCGAATAACTGATCGTGGTCAAATCGATCGCCGCCTGTCGGCCGGCCTGCAAGAACACTTCACGCTGGTGGGCGGCCACAGCGGTCTGATGGGCGCCAAACCACATGAAACCGGTCAGTCCACCAAGCACGACGACAACGACGGTCGAAGCTGTCATTGCCAAGCGCAGGACCCTGCGGGGGCTGCCGCCTCGACCGGGCAAAGCTGGGTGACTCGAGTCTGCGAGCCCCTCAGCATCGGCTGGGTCGTTCAACAGGGAGGCGGCCGGATCAGTTTCACCAATTAGTGACGCGCCTTGGCGTTGATCGTCTGCATCCGAGTCATCTTCGTTGGCCGGCGATGCGATCGGCGCGTCCAGCCCTTCGGCACTGATGCCAGGCTCGCCGCCCGGCCCATTGCTCTCCGGCGATCTACGCCTGCCGCCGCACCGACGGTTGAGTCGCCTCAGCACTCGCAGACCACCATCGGCAGGCTGGCTGCCCGTTGGGGTCGCGACCCGGTCTGCTCGGCAGGCAAATGCCGGACTCCGGACAGATACATCACCGACCTCCCTTTCGCTCGGCGTGCGGTACCGCCGGCCCGACAGCCGCGGCACATGCGTCGATGGCCACTAACTTGCTTGCGCGCGCAAGTGAGGCTATCTCGACGTCGCCTGACATTTCAAGCGCACCGGCTTGCGCGAAGCGGCGTCGAGACGTCGCGCTGTAGGGGCGCGCCGCTATGATTCTGCGGGACATGGTGTCTCCCTATCACCCGCAACGACGCTATGATTCTGAGCGAGCGGTGGGGCTGTGAGCAGCCAGAGCACTGCCAAACACACCAAGGCCAAGCCCGTGAAGCACAGCCAGCGGCCAATCAGTGCGACCAGTTGAATAGACGGCGCGGTGATCGCCAACGGTATGCACACCGTGGGCGGATGTACTTTGCCCGGCAACGACGCAGCGATGATTACCGCAGATATCGCAGAAGCCAGTAACGTGGGTAGGCCAACAGCCGCACCCGCGAGTGAAATCGGTACCGAGATGGCGACCCCGGCTGCATAACACGACAGGATCCGTTGAGGCCGTTGATGATATCGGCTCGGAGCGTGCAGGACGATTGCGGTCGTGCTGCCGATCGCCGAAATCGCGAAGGGCTGCCCCAGCATGATCGTCAGCATCGCAGCGGGCAAAAGCACCGCTGCCGACAGGACACACCGCAGGGCCAACGCGCGCGCCGGCTGATGTCGCCGACTCGCAGGTGAGGAGTCGACGGCGCCGGAGCCGCGACGCGCGCGCAAGCGTCCGAAGCCGTTGCGCGACGGCTGAGTTATATGTTGATGGCAGTGCCGCGACATGTCCGATGCCGCTATTGGGTTGGCAGGGTCAATAGGTCTTGCCATGTTGATGATTTGTGATCGCCGCCCAGGTCGCGGTCGGCAGCCTGGCGGGTAGGGCGGCGTCGCAGTGCACGCGAACGCGACACCGTCGGCGGTGAGTGCGCCGACGTGGTCACCGCGGCGACAAGTCCCTGCCCGCCTGCCGGCCAACACCCTGCCATCGCGCGAGTCCTTTCTACCGAACACGGGCTCGTCGCCAGTGGCGCAGCTCACCGTCAACTAGCAGCGTGCAACGTAACATCACTTGCGTGCGCACGCAATGGATCAACGGTGCGAAATGCGGCACCTCGGGCCCGCGCTGCGTCAACCTTCAAGCCCTGATGAATTCATCTGATATCTGTTCTGGACCCACTCGTTTACACTTCCTCCCTCGGCGCGGATCTGCCTGTGCCCGGACCGCATATCGACGACCAATCCGTCAAACGTTGACCAACCACGCGTGAATAGGCGCAGCTGCTCGCGCACGCACACGGCAAGGCGCCGTCGGTATCGCTGACAGTATTGACATTCGAAGTGTGGCCAAAGCCGATTTCCGAACTGCCCCAGTACAATTTCCGCACCGAGCAGCACAGGTCCGCCAACATGTCATTCTCCGCAGCGGGCAGCCGGTCGGCGTGGACTCAGACAGCCGATGCTGGTCAACGCGACGAGCACCACCAGTACTGTTGCGACGAGCGGGCAACCCCGCCGTCAGGCGAACTTGAAGGCTCCGTTGGAGAAGGTCAAACCGACACGAAAGAAGCCTTCGTTCAACTGCCAGGGGACGATCTCGAAAGTGCGAAGGCCCTGGACGTGCATGGGATCTTGATCCGCTAGACGTCTGGCGTCCGCGGCCGAGTCGAGGCGAAACACGATCAAACCATCGCCGTCCCATGTCAAGTCGTCGGCCAGGAAGGGGCCTGCCACCACGATCCGCCCAGCTGCCTCCTGATCGGCGATCCACTGCTTGTGCGGCGGGAAAGCCCGTTCGATATCGGCGAGGCTGGTGTTTCCGCGGCGCGTAAAGCAGGCGAAGTAGATCGGTCCTCCGGGATGTCCTGTTTCTGCAAGTTCCTTGCGGGCATCAGTTGCGGTCATCGGGCCTCCAGATTCTCGTGCCGACCGACGGGGTCTGCCGCTCCAGCGGCATGACGGCCTATGCTTGCTTGCGCGTGCAAACTAGCATAGAAGCTCTTATCAGGTACGTCGTCCTCTGGGCGATGCACCCACTGTGCGATGGGAGGTGGTGACGACCTATGCACAACGTATCGCGTGGCCCCGGGCCGAAAGATAGGTCCACACATCGGCGCGAGGCGGCGCCACGAGGTCAATCATGGGGGCGCCTCGATGATTTCGTCGGTGGCGCCGCCGACGTCTTCCCATCATTCGACAATGTCGTCCTCAGCCACCGGCAGGACGAAGTCGCAGATGTGCTGCGGCACGTCGAACACGCGACCAATGCGGGCCAATGGGCATACGGGTTCATCGCATACGATGCCGCGGCAGGGCTGGACCAGGCGCTTCCGGCTGTTTCGCCAGACGCCGCCGATGTCGCCGGTTCGGCGCTTCCCCTCGTCTGGTTTGGCTTTGCCCCCCCGCCGCTGAGATCGACTGAACTCGTCGCCCGACGGTCGGCCTACCGCGCCGGTCCGTGGTCTCATCACTGGACGCGGTCGGCATACGGCACCGCGTTCGATCACGTCAAGGACACCATCGCGGCCGGCCGCACCTACCAGTGCAACTTGACAACGACGCTCACCGCGCCGTTTGCGGGAGATCCACTGTCGTTCTACGCCGACCTGGCCCATGCGCAGTCGTCACGCTATTGCGCATATCTGGAAATAGACAACCACGTGATCGCAAGCGCGAGCCCCGAATTGTTCTTCGAGTGGGTCGGTAACACGCTGCGTACCAAACCCATGAAAGGTACTGCCCCGCGCGGGCGCAGCGCTGCCCACGATCGGACGCTGTTGCGCGAGCTGTTGGACAGCCCCAAAGAACGTGCCGAGAACATCATCATCGTTGACCTTCTGCGCAACGATCTGGGCAAGGTCGCTGCAGTGGGATCGGTGCGGGTTGCGGCGCTGCTGACCCCCGAGGCTTACCCCACGGTGTGGCAACTCACGTCGGAGGTGACCGCTGAGCCCCTAGCAGAAACCGGCCTGGTCGCTATCTTGCGTGCCATGTTCCCGTGCGGTTCGGTCACTGGTGCGCCGAAGGCCGAAACGATGCACATCATCCAGGAGGTCGAGGCACGCCGACGCGGTATCTATTGCGGTGCGATTGGATGGGTTGCTCCACCCTCGGAGACTGTCCGTGCCCGATTCAACGTGGCGATACGCACCGCGCACATCGATTTGTCACGCGGCACTTGCGAATACGGCGTCGGCAGTGGCATCACGTGGAGCAGCGAGGCGGCCGCCGAATTGGCCGAACTTCGCGCCAAACACCAGATTCTGGCGAACACCCACTGGGCCGGCGAACAGCAACTGGCGGCGCGGCATTGAGGCCTGCCGTCCAAACAAGTTGAGACGCAGTGGCCACGTCAGCACGGGTCGGTCAGGCGTCGGTCAACTGACGGGTGGCGCGCATGAGGTCGCGGGCCATGGCAGGGTCGCGGCGTCCGAGCCCGCAGGGTGCTGCGACATCGACGCTGCGCCCGGCGGCGGATTCGACCATACCTAAGACCTCACGCAGTTGGTCCTGTCCCAGTGACTCATGGACGAATCCAGCGACCAGGCGTGCGTCTGCCGGTAGCGACAGGTTGGCCAACGGGGCGTAATAGGACCCGGACAGGCTGGGTGGGTTGTCACCGGCGGCCAAGGGGATGTGCAGGTAGGTCAAGGATGTGTGCGACGGCCAGCGTGCGGCAATGGCGTTGGCCAGCTGGACAATCGGTGCGCAATCCTTGCCCACCTTCATCAGCGCCTTATGGTTGAGGTCGCCAAAGCATAGGTGCACTCCGAATTTCGTGCCGTTGGGCGCCAACTTCGCGGGCTCAACCGAGGCGCCGGCCATCCACCGCGCGACCGCCGGCCGCAGGATCCTCGGTGCTCGCGACACGGCGACCAGCTCGGCGGGCAGCTCGATCTGAAATACCACATCATCTCCGAGAATGCTGCGGATGGAACGTATTTCGCGACTCGCCGCGACATTGAACGCCTTGCGATAGCGCAGCGCTCCGGCCGGACCGAAAGCCAGCAGTGCCAGGTCGAACCCAGACGCCACGCCGACCTGATAGATGGCGCCCTCCATGCCATATTCTGCGACCAGACGGTCTAGTACTGGACGGGACTGCTGCAGTGCCGTGTCATAACCCAGTCGCAACAGATCAGGGTCCAGAGTTGCGCCACGGCGCACCCGGTAGCGTGGCCGGTCGTTGTAGTCGGACCACTGCCCATCATGTCGCAGCTCTAGGGCGGGGTTATCCCGCAGCGCTGAGATGATCGCGGCCACCCACTGGCTGCGCGGTCCCGTTTCCCCATCTGGGATGCACATCAGCGTCGGGCCGAGTTGGCTGAGGGCGAGCTTGACCGCCTCATGCGTGTCCGCTGCCGGAATGCTGCCGACAAGCAGGGTCCGGCGCGTATCGCCATGTCCAGCCAATGGAGTCATCTATGCCCCATTCAGTGGTGTTCCGAGATCGTCACATTCGGCGGTGAGCTTGGGCAGAACGCGGCCTAACGCGCTGAGGTCGGTGCGTGTGAGTCGCTGCGTGAATAGCGTGGACACCATCTCGACATGCGACTCGGTGGCCTCGATGACCGCGGTGCGGCCCTTGTCGGTCAGGGTGATCTCCATGCCGCGCTTGTCCTCGCCTGCGGTGTTGCGTGAGATAAAGCCCGCCTGCTCCATGCGCAGCAGGAGCCTGCTGACACCGCTTTCGCTGAGAAGTAGCCGGTCACGCAACGCCCGCTGACGAAGCCGCCCATCGGGCACGTCCGCGAGATGGATCAGCACGTCAAACCACTCAAGGGGCAGATTGTGGTCGCGCATCATTTGCTCGGCCATCTTCTCGATGATGGTTCGATGCGCACGCAGGAACTCCTGCCAGAGCATCGTCTCCTCCTCCAATCGTGCGACAACAACGCGTAACCGCTTTGCATCATCGACGCCGTCGACACCCCCTCGGGGAGTCCGATTCTTCGCGGTTCGCGCATTACGTTGGGCAGCCATCGACGGACGCTCCTCTCCTACGGCGAACCGATCGTGGATCGCCGCAGTCCAGAATAGATGACTACGCAAGCTAACCAAGTCACTTCCCGCGGGCGTTCAGTGCTACCGCGATGAACGGCCGCCCCCTTACGGCCGCCGTCTTCCCAGCATCAGCGCCCATATTCGCGCGCCGCGACCCGCACCCCAACAGCCTCTCATAAATCGCTTGCTTGAGCACGCAAGTTATGTTAATTTTTCTGCGCCGGTAGACGTGACATTAAGCGTGCACGCGCTCACCGGAGACCACAGCACCGCGGTCGGTTATCGGCACAGGGGTGCATACCCCTTGGTCTCGTGTGCCCGCCGACCGGTCGGGTCGCGTCGCAACCGAACAGACGTCGATAGGAGAACAACGCAATGACATTGGGACTTCAGGACCGGGTCGCCCTCATCACCGGCGCCAGCCGCGGCATCGGCTACGCCATCGCCAAGGCCCTGCAGGAACAAGGTGTGCGGGTGGCGCTCATCGCCCGCGATGAGGATGCGCTCAAGGCCTCGGCGGCCACGCTCCCTTCGCCAGGACCCAACGATGTGCTCACGCTCGGCGCCGACGTCACCGACACCGAGTCGGTCCGCAACGCCGTCGCCAAGGCTCACTCCTGGGGCGGCCGCCTGGACATCGTTGTCAATAACGCCGGACCCCAGCTCACTCCGTCGCCATTGGCCGAAACCCCCACCGAGGCGCTGGCAAGCGCCCTCGACGCTAAACTGCTGGGCTTCCACCGCGTTGCCTCGGCAGCCCTGCCGCTGCTCAGCGACTCCGGATCGGGTCGGATCATCAACATCGCCGGTGCGGCAGCGCTGACCTTGGTGCCCAACGCCGGTGTTACCGGCATCACCAACGCCGCCGTGCTCGCGTTCACCAACTATCTGGCCAGCGAGGCTACAGCGAAGAACGTTTTGGTCAACGCCGTCTCCCCCGGCATGACCTTGACCGAGGGTTGGACCTCGCGCCACGAGGCGATGGCCCAGTCGCAGGGCAAGACGGCTGAGGAAGTCCGCGGCGGTATGACGGCGGCAACCGGCATCCGTATCGGCCGGTGGGCCGATCCCGCCGAGATCGCCAACGCCGTGGTGTTCCTGGCTTCTGATCTGGCGACCTACATGACCGGTTCGGTCCTGGAGGTCGACGGCGGCATCAGCAAGGCGGTGCTGTAACGAACTCGCCGCGCTGCGAGCCGTCGGGTCATCCTAAATAGGAAGTAACGCAATGACATTCGGATTGCAGGGCCGCGTCGCCCTCATCACCGGCGCCAGCCGGGGCATCGGCTTCGCCATCGCCAAGGCCCTTCAAGAGCAAGGTGTGCGCGTCGCTTTGATATCCCGTGACGAGGATGCGCTGAAGTCCGCCGCCGCAACGCTTCCGGCACCGGGACCCAACGATGTGCTCACCCTCGGTGCGGATGTCACCGACACCGAGTCGGTCCGCACCGCTGTCGGCAAGGCCCACTCCTGGGGAGGCCGCCTGGACATCGTCGTCAACTGCGCCGGACCGGAGGTGACCTTTTCAGAGTTGGCAGAAACCCCGACCGAGGCGCTGGCAAGCGCCCTCGACGCCAAGCTGCTGGGTTTTCATCGCGTCGCCTCGGCGGCCCTGCCGCTGCTCAGCAATTCGGGATCGGGGCGGATCATCAACATCGCCGGTGCGGCAGCGCTGACATTGGTACCCAATCTCGGCGTTACCGGCATCACCAACGCCGCCGTGCTCGCGTTCACCAACTATCTGGCCAGCGAGGCCACCGCGAAGAACGTCTTAGTCAACGCCGTCTCCCCCGGCATGACCTTGACCGACGGGCAGGCCTCTCGGCTCGAGGCGATGGCCAAGTCCCAGGACCAGACGGCCGAGGAAGTGCGCAACGGCATAGCGGCAGCGAGCGGCATCCGGATCGGCCGGTGGGCCGATCCCGCCGAGATCGCCAGCACTGTGGTGTTCCTGGCTTCTGATCTGGCCAGCTACATGACCGGTTCGGTCCTGGAGGTCGACGGCGGCATCAGCAAGGCGGTGCTGTGATCAGCCCATGTCGTCCGCCCAATTAGGAAGGAACGCAATGTCACTGGAGACGTTGGCAGGAGTGAGCCTGCAGCAGGCGCTTGATGAGGCCGGCAATCCGGCGCGCATGCTGCGCAGCCTGCCCGCTATGCATTACAAGATGCCGTTCGAGCCCGAATATACGACCTGGCGAGACGAACAGCGCGCGTGGAAGGAGACCACCGTGCTGTACGACCAGTCTCACCACATGACAGACCTCTACGTCAAAGGCCCTGATGTGAAACGGTTGTTCTCCGATCTCGGAGTCAACACGTTCGCGACGTTCGGTAAGGACAAAGCCAAGCAATTCGTGGCGTGCAACCACGACGGCTATGTCATCTCTGATGCGATCCTTTTCGGGTTCGACGACGACGAATATGTTTTGGTCGGCACACCTGCGGCCCCGAACTGGGTGCAGTACAACGCCGAGACGGGCGGCTACGACGTCAGCATCGTTCGCGACGAGCGTTCGGAGGCAAATCCACAGGGGCGTTTGACGTTTCGCTATCAGCTCAACGGTCCGGCGACTCAGAAGATTCTCGAGACGGTGCGCGGCGGCCCGCTGGAACATATTCGGTTTTTCAACATGGGCCGATTCGATATCGCCGGCACGCCGGTGCGCGCCCTGAACCACACCATGGCGGGAGTGCCGGGTCGGGAGCTGACCGGTCTGGAGATCGTGGGCCCCGCCGACGGTGGGCCCGCGGTGCTTGAGGCGCTGCTTGACGCAGGCGAGAAGTTCGGACTGCGCCAAGGAGGCTCCATCTCCTATGTCAGCACAATCTATGAATCGGGATGGATCCCGTCACCGATGCCCGCCATCTACAGCGATGAACGGCTCGCGGAGTACCGCAGCTGGCTGCCCGTGGCGGGGCTGGAAGGCTTCGCCAGCATCGGTGGCAGCTTCGCCTCAGACGACATCGAGGACTACTACTCCACCCCCTGGGATCTCGGCTACGCGCGCAACATCAAGTTCGACCACGACTTCATCGGGCGCGAGGCCCTTGAACGGCGGACGTCGCAGCCGCACCGCCGGAAAGTGTGGCTGCGGTGGAACGAGGCCGATGCCGCTCGGATATTCGCCGACAACCTCTACCGAGAGCCGGCCGCTCGCCCTATGCGACTCGATCTGCCCATCACCTCCTTTACGCACTTCCAGTTCGACCAGGTGCGCAAGGACGGCCGGGTGGTCGGGTTGGCCACCTTCAGCGGCTACACCGTCAACATCGACTGCCTGTGCTCGCTGGCGATGATCGACGAAGCCGAGGCGGTCGACGGAGCCGAAGTCAGCCTGCTGTGGGGGCAGGACCCCGAGTCGCCCAAACCGAACCTGGAACCCCACGTCCAGACCGAGATCCGGGCGACGATCAGCACCGCCTCGTTGGCGTAGACGCGCGCGGCGCTGCGCACCGAAGCCCAACGCCCTCAACCGAACAGGACACCTCGTGTTGGAAACCGCCCTCGCCGCACAGCGCCTGTACGCGTACACCAACCGCAGCGCCAAAGAACGCGCGGTGCGCGCCAACGCCGTTGACGTCGTTGGTCGTGACAGGCTGGCAGAGAACGCAATCGCCGTCGGCGATCAGGCACCAATGTTCGTGCTGCAAGACGGCATCGGTGCCGAAGTGGACGTGCAGGTGCTGTTGAAGACCGGTCCTGTCGTGCTTTGCTTTTACCGGGGCGGGTGGTGTCCGTACTGCAATCTCGAGCTGCGTGCCTACCAGCAGCAACTGGGGCGGATCACAACGCTGGGCGCCACCTTGGTGGCGATCAGTCCCGAGCTGCCGGACCGCACGTTGACCACAGCCGAGGTCAACCAGCTTGGCTATCCGGTGCTCTCCGATGTGGACAACGTGGTGGCACGTCAGTACCGGCTCACCCACACGATCGACCCCCCGGTGGTGCGCTACCAGCTCGGCAACGGCAACGGCGTTGCAGCCTTCAACGGCAGCGCATGTGCCGAAGTCCCGCTGCCGGCCACCTACATCATCGGCACCGACGGCGCGGTGCAATTCGCTTTCGTCCGTGCCGATTACACCCGCCGTGCCGAACCCGAAAACGTTCTGGCGGTGCTGCGCGACCTGACGGCCGCGGCGCACCCCGCACCGGCTGGAGCACGGCTGTGAGCGCCTCCGTCGAGCGGGCCAGTGATACCGGCGAGGCGGTCCCAGAGAGCACCAGCGTTCCACCGGCCTACCGCCGCCGACTGAGCCGGGGCTACTTCACCTCACCTGCACTGTGGGCCGGGCCGAGTCAGACCGCCCGCGATCGAACCCGACGGGACGGCAGGCGATGGTGAATACCACCCGCGCCGCAGCGGCCACTACCAGCGAACAGATCACCGAAACCGTGTTGGCCGCCGTGGCCCCGACATCCGATCCGCGTGTGCGAGAAGTCGTTTCGGCGCTGATCCGCCACGCCCACGACCTGGCCCGCGAAGTTCGTCTTCAGCCGAGCGAGCTGTTGGCCACGGCGCACTACCTCAAGCGCTGCGACTGGGTCGGCGATCCCGAGCGGTGCGCCGCTGCTGGTCGCACCGCACCGTTTTGGGAACTGCACCAGGATTTGGTGCTCGTAGCAGGCGAGTCTTCCGACGTGACGTTCAGTACCGGCCGCAGCAGTCCGCGTTGACCCGACGCACAGCGAAAGGCTCCCCATGACCATGACATCGGCACCGTCCCCCACGCTGGCGTTGTTCAGCTTCACCCGCGACACCCTGCCCGGGCGAATCGTGTTGCGCGACGGCGCCCTCAACGATGTCCGGAATGAACTCGAGCGCCTCGGTGCAAAGCGCGTCATGCTCATCGTCGCCGAGTACGACGGCCATTTGACAGAGCAGGCCCAGCGCGCGATCGCTGACCGCCTCCACGTGGTGTGGGACGAGATCCGCCAGCACGTTCCTCGCGAACTCGCTGAGCGTGCCTGCGCGGCGGCGACCGCTGAGGACGTCGACGCGCTGGTGACCGTCGGCGGCGGCAGCACGATCGGCTTGGGCAAGGCCGTCGCGGTCAGTACCGGTCTGCCCCTGGTGTGCGTACCAACCACGTACTCGGGCAGCGAGATGACCCCCATCTACGGCCTGACATCGGATAACGACAAGAAGACCGCGCGTGATGCCCGGGCATTGCCCAAAGTGGTGATCTACGATCCGCGCCTGCTCGTCACGCTGCCCCCAGATGTGGTCGGCCCCAGCGCCATGAACGCTCTGGCTCACTGTGCCGAAGCGCTGTGGGCGCCCGGCCCCGATCCCATCACCAACGCTCTGGCCCTCGACGGCGCACGGCGCATCAACCGCCATCTGCGCAGCGCCTACCGCGAGGCCGACGTCGCCGCGCGTGGACAGGTGCTGATCGCGGCCTGCCTGGCCGGAACCGCACTGGGCACTGTAGGAACCAGCATTCACCACGCGCTATGCCATCTGCTCGGCGGGATGTATGACACCCCGCATGCGCTCACCCACGCGATCGTGCTGCCGTATGCGGTGAAGTTCGTGCGTCCGGCGGTGCCGGGGGCTGTCGCGCGTTTGGCCGCGGCCATGGACACCGTCAGCGAGGAGCTTCCGGCCGCGATCTGGTCGCTCGGTCGTTCTGTCGGCACGCCGCAAGGACTACGCGCGATTGGTATTACGGAGTCTCAGATAGAGCAAGCGGTCGAGGTGGCGCTGACAAAAGGACTGACCAGCCCGCGACCGCTGAATCGTTCCCTTGTCCATCGCCTACTTGAAGGTGCATGGCGGGGCATGTCGCCGTCGGTCCCGTGAAGCGGCCGCCGCACCGCCATCATGGTGCGACCGCGACCGTGCGCAGGTGTTGATAGAAAGGGATGAGATGTCTGCCTCCGAACTGAACGGTGCGCTGGTCGCGTCCAAACTGCTCACGGACACTGCCCACCGCGTCGAACTACTCAGGTCCTCTTCCGGAAAGGTGCCGTGCCTGGCCACCGTGCTCGTCGGCGACGATCCCGCCTCCCAAACCTACGTGCGCATGAAGGCCAACCGGTGCGCCGACATCGGGATCCGTTCATTGCGCGTGGAGCTTGACGCTGCCACCACAACCGACCAGCTCATCGACGAGCTGCATGCCCTGTCCGACAGCGACGACGTGGACGGCATCCTGCTGCAACACCCGGTGCCGCGTCACATCGATGAGCGCGCCGCATTCGAAGCAATCGCACCACACAAGGACGTCGATGGCGTCACCGCGGCCTCTTTCGCCGGAACCGCCCTGGGCTTTCCCAGTTACGAATCCTGCACTCCCTCAGGTATTTTGCGGCTGCTCGACGCTTACGGCATCACCATCGCCGGCCGGCATACCGCGGTGATCGGCCGCAGCCCCATCTTGGGTCTGCCGGTCGGGATGCTGCTCTTGCGACGCAACGCGACCGTCACCTACTGCCACTCGCGCACTGCGGACCTGCCGGATCAGGTGGGGCGCGCCGACATCGTCATCGCCGCGGTGGGTCAACCCGAACTGATTCGCGGAAGTTGGATCAAGCGCGGCGCCGTCGTTGTCGACGCCGGCTACAACTCCGGAAACGTCGGTGACGTCGAGTACAGTGCGGCGCGTGAGCGCGCGCAGTGGATCACTCCCGTACCGGGCGGTGTGGGGCCAATGACGATCGCCGTCCTATTGGCCCAAACCGCAGACGCCGCAGGTGCTCCCGCCGGTGAAACGGTGCGCCTTGTGGCCGGTCAACCCGTAGGGTGATCGGCGGCTCGCGCAGCGTGGGCCCCCCAGCTCTCGGCGACTCGCACCGCAGCCAGGTTGCTTGCCACATCGTGGACTCGGACACATTGCGCCCCTGCCAAAGCTGCCAGCGCGGAAACGGATGCAGTCGCGGCGTCCAGGGCGGAGGCCCCAGTGGCTCTGCGCAAGAAACGTTTTCGGGATGCACCGACAAGTATCGGCCTGTGCAGGCGAGATCTGAGCTCGGGTAGCCGACTCAGTAGCGCCCAATTGTGGGCGGCGTCTTTGGCGAACCCGATGCCCGGATCGACGACGATGCGATCAAAGGCCACCCCCGCTGCGACGAGGGCGTCGATCCGACGAGCCAATTCATCGCCCACCGTCGCCACGACGTCACCGGCATAGTGTGCGTGATCCTGCATCACTGCGCTGTGTGCGCGCCAGTGCATCGCCACGTATGGCACGCCGAGCTCGGCGACCGCGCGGGCCATCGCCGGGTCCGCTAGGCCCCCGCTGACGTCGTTGATGACCTGCACGCCCAACGACACCGAGGCGATTGCCACTTCGGCGCGCATGGTGTCGATGCAGATCGGAATGCCGGAGGCCACCAATTCGCGGACCACCGGTATCACCCGACTCAGCTCTTCGGATGCGGAGATCCGTTGTGCTCCTGGCCGAGTCGATTCACCGCCGATGTCGATGACATCGGCTCCGGCCTGAACCATGGCGTGTCCGTGTGCTACCGCCGACTCCAGGTGGTGATAGCGGCCGCCGTCGGAGAACGAGTCGGGTGTGACGTTGAGGACTCCCATGACCAGGCAGCGTTGTGACTGCCCGGCGCCTCCCCTGGAGGCTGCAAGCATCTCGTCGAAGGGTCGCCGCACCGACCGCACGCCGGAGCGGTCAACGCTCGCGGGTGGAGAGCGGACGTCATGACTCATGCTCTGTCACATCTGTTCTCGGTCGGGCGAGCGCGGCGACGCCATCACGGGCTGGCGCGACCAGGTACAACGAACCGGTGACGACGACCAGCCCGTTGGTACCCGCAGAGGTGACGGCGTTGAGCAGTGCCATCCCGACGTCGGGGTTGGCCATGGCGGGCGTACCGTATCGGCGCGCGGCCGCTGCAACCGACTCTGCCGACGCCGAACTCGTCGAATACACCTGTGTTGCGATGACGAGGTCGAAGTCCTCGACGCCAATACCGCGGAGGACTTCGGAAGGATCGCGAGTGCCCGACGCCGCGCACACCAATACCCGGCGTTTCGGGGTTGGAAAGTACTCATCCAGCGTGTCACGCAATGCGCGCGCGGCGGCACCGTTGTGCGCGCCGTCGACGATGATGACCGGTTCGGCGTTGCGCACGACTTCGGCCCGTCCATCGAGGTGTACCGAGCCCAGTGCGTGGTGAACTGCTGCGGTGTCGATGGGCGATTCGAGAAACGCTTGGGCCGCCGCCAACGCCAAGGCCGCGTTGCGGGTCTGGTGCGCCCCGAGCAGATTGATTGGTACCGCGCGGTGAATACCCCACGGAGTGGCCAGATCAACGGTGGAACCCGTGGCCGAAAGTTGTCGGCGCGTCACCGAGATGTCCACACCCAGTTGCAGGAGCCGACCCGGCTTTTGGGTCAGGAAGATGGGCAAGACTTCGGGGTCGGTTTCACCCAGCACCAGCGTCGTTCCGGGCCGCACGATGCCGGCCTTCTCCATGGCGATGTGCATCCGGCTGGGTCCGGCGAATTCGGTGTGATCGAGATCGATGTTGGTGACCACGGCGACGGTGCTGTCGAGGATGTTGGTGGCATCCCAGCGGCCGAGCATGCCCACCTCGACGACGGCAGCATCGACTCGGGCGTCGGCAAACACGGCGAATGCCGCTGCGGTAACGGCCTCGAACCAGCTTGGTGTCACGCCGATCCGCCGAGACATCCATGCCACTCGGCCCAGCGCTCCGGCGAATTGTTCGGCGGAGACCGGGTTCTCGTCGATGGTGATTCGCTCGGTCACGTCGGCTAGATGCGGACTGGTGTAGGTGCCGACGCGCAGCCCCTGGCTGCGCAGCAGTTTGGTGGTCATCGCTGACGTGGAGCCTTTGCCGTTGGTGCCGGTGACGTGTATCGCGGGGAACCGCCGGTTCGGTGCGCCCAGCCCGTCGGTGATCGCCGTTATGCGTCGCGTGCCGGGGTCATCGATCACCCCGGATACTTCATAACCGGACAGCCCGGCGAGGTACTCGGTCGCGCTGACTGGGTCGGACCAAGCAAGGCTGCTGCCTTGAACGCTCCGGCCGCTCGCCGGTCGAACCGCGGTCGGCGTTGCACCGTATCGTCGGATTGCGTTCACCGACGCGATTTCGGGTGGGGCCGAGTCATCGGAAGACCACCGTCCTGGCCCCGTCAAGCAGAATCCGGTTCTCGGTGTGCCAGCGGACGGCGCGAGCCAGCGCTAGGCATTCGTTGTCCCGGCCGAGCATGGTCACTTCCGCGGCGCTCATGGAGTGATCGACGCGGGCGATCTCTTGCTCGATGATTGGCCCTTCGTCGAGGTCCTCGGTGACGTAATGCGCTGTGGCTCCGACTACTTTGACGCCACGCGAGTATGCCTGGTGATACGGGCGCGCCCCTTTGAAACTCGGCAGCATCGAGTGGTGGATGTTGATCGCCCTGCCCTCCAGTTGCTTGCACAAGTCGGTGGAGAGGATCTGCATGTAGCGGGCGAGGACCACTAGGTCGACGCCGAGCTCGTCGACCAACTCGAGCAATCGCCCTTCTGCTTCTGTTCGTGTCGCGGCTGAGACGGGAACATGGTGGAAGGGAATGCCGTAGTTGTCCGCCATCCAGCCCAAATCGGGATGATTGGACACTACGGCGACGACGTCGATGTTGAGGGCTCCGTTGTCTGTGCGGAATAGCAGATCGTTGAGGCAGTGACCGTACTTGCTCGCCATGATCAAGACGCGATGCTTATCCGAGGCGTGCAGCATCCGCCACTGCATCGCGAATCGCTGTGCCAGATCGACGAAATCGGCGCGCAGCCTGTCCAATTCGACGGCGGCGCCGTAGGCCGCCTCGAATTGGAGCCGAATGAAGAACTTCTCGGCGTCGCGGTCGATGAACTGTTGGCATTCAACGATCGTGCAGTCGTGCATAAGCAGGAATTCAGTCAGCGAGAAAACGATTCCGGGCCGGTCGGGACAGGACAACGTGAGCACGAATCCGGTTGGTGCGTGCATGTTGTACAGAGTTGGGCTTGGCGTATTCATGGTTGCCCCTTCAGGAAGTTGCGACGCCGGCAGAAAGCGAGACCGGGCTGCAGTTGAGCCGGGCAGCTACTGCGGCGTTGCGCATGACCCACAGATCGGTCAGCGGTCCGATACCGCCGGGGACCGGCGTGACGGCCCGGGCGCGCGATCGCACCTGTGCGAAATCGACATCGCCGACGATGTGCATCCCCGTCTCGTCGCGGACCGCATTGATGCCGACGTCGATCACCACGGTGCCCTCGCGGACGTGCTCGGCGCGGATCAGTTCGGGCGAACCAGCCGCGACGATCAGGACGTCGGCGCGGCGGGTATGCCAGCCGAGTTGCCCGTGGCGGCTGGCCCATTCGTCGACCGACTCGGCGGCGGCCTGGCGCTGCAGCGCTAGAAGCAGTGCAGGTTTGCCGACATTTGCAGAACGCCCGACCACGACGACGAGTGAGTGACGGTAGAAATCCCGGCTGTTGATGCCGGATTGATCGATCCATTCGTCAAGGGCGTGAAACGCTGACGCGGCGGTCGGAGACACAAACCGCGGTCTACCGAGGGCCAGCAATCCGAGGTTTTCCGGGTGCACGCCGTCGACGTCCTTTGTCGGCGCGATGCTGGCGAAGATCACGGCTTCATCAAGACGGTCTGGCACCGGGCGCAGGATGAGGATCGCGCTGATCGACGGGTCGTCGTTGAGAGCTGTGATGGACTCGAGCACGTCGCTCTGTGTGACGTCGTGGGCAAGGCTGACGTGGGTGTGGCGGACGCGCAAATCCGCCGCGGTGGCGGCTATCCGGCGTTCGTACAGTTTGGCGTGATCGTCGTCGCCGACGCTGATAGTGGCCAGACGGCAGGCGATGCCGTCTCGCGCCAGCGCCGATACTTCCTCTGCGACGGTGGCCCTGAGCGCGTCGGCGAGTTTGCGTCCGTCAATTACCTGTGCGGTCATGGGGGGCGAGCACCGATTCCTTTCAGGACGTTCAATGCCGATGTGCGGAGGGGAGATTGGAACCCCGTCCTGCCGGTGCCGAAGGGTGGGGTCTTCCGGCAGGACGGGAGCGTGTCATCCCGCGGGTTTGGTGTGCAGGGTGGCGCGGATGCTGCGTTGGACGTGTCGTTCGACGGTTGGCTTGGCCGACCCGCCACCTTCCTCGCCAAGGACGATGTGCACCTCAGCCCCGTCGACGGCGTGCTTTTCGTCGACCATCGCCATGGAACCCCAGCCGCCGATATTCATCGTGTAGCCCGCATTGGCCGAGAAGCCGACCAACTCGTCGCCGATGAGAACCTTGTCGTGCGGCGCACTGGCGTAGTTGGACACCGGAATGTCCAGGTACTTGGGTCGATCGCCGCTGCCGAACAGGCTGTCGACGATGACCGCGGCTGTGTCGTCCTTGTTCCAACGCAGCCACACCTTGCGACGATGAGGCTGGTCGGCGAGCTTCTCCAGTGCTGTGCTTCCGATGAATTCGTGGTCGAACTTCACCATGTGTCCGTAGCCGAGATCCCACGGTGTGACGTAGTAGTCCTCGATATCGTCGGAATAGAAGCTGCCACCGATGGATGCGGTGGCTTCAAAACCGTTGGCAGGCAGCCACTGCCGGAACGGTTTCATCGCCTCACCGGTGTAGATGGCCGGCACCGGCGACGGTATCCATCCTCCCTCGACTGCGGTCGTCGGGTAGGACCGTCCACCGCCCTCTCGCAGCCCGAAGTCTTTGCCGGCCGCCAGCAGTGCTTGACGAACCACGTCGGCTTGGTCAAAGGGCCCCATCAGCTCCAGACCGGTGAACTCTTGGCCGGGAAGCCCGGCCATAGTGTGGTTTAGAGCCCGGATCGGGACACCGGCGATCTCGAATTCGGCCATGTTGAAGAACTTGATGCGGGGCAGTGGGCCGCCGACCGCCTTCTCTAGGATCCGCCCGGTCGCGGGGCCGTTCAGGTTGTATCGGAATGTCAGCCGTGTGCCCTTGTTGTCGATCGCCCGTTCGTCACGTGTGACCTTGACGTCGTAGTCGCCGGTTTCGGCCATGAAAGCCACCCAGTTCGGCGCCACGGGTCGACCTACGAGGCTGTATTCGTCATCTTCAAACCCGAACAGGATCGCATCGCCGATGACGTAACCGTCGTAGTTGCAGCCGACGAACTGCTTGGCCTTGTTGCGACCGAAGTTGGTGAAGCTGTTGATTCCCAGGTCCGAGAACAGGCGCTTGACGTCGGGGCCCTGGAAGTAGATGTCGGTCATGTGGAATGACTGGTCGTAGAGCACCGATGTCTGCTTCCATGCCAGCTGTTCGTCGCGCCAGTTGCTGTACTCGTTGCGCATCGGATAGTCGTAAGGACCCTGCGGTGCGTTGCGCAGCATGTCGGCGATGTTGCCGTGGCGCTGGATCTTGTCCTCGAGGCTCTCGGTCGTCATTGTGCTTTTCCTTTCTTCAGACGTACCGCGTCGACGCCGTGGATTCGCCGCGCGACGTTTTTTGGGCTCACGCGGTGGCGGCCGCAGAGATTCGGTGCTGCCATTCGACGGTGGGGTCTATCTGATTGAACGAGAAGAGATGCAGTCCTTCGATGCCGAGTTCGTCGAATCCGGCTTCGTTGACAATTTGGGAGATAAGCGCCTCGGGCGTATACGACCGTCCGAGTAAGAGGTTGCCGACGAATCCGTGTTGTTTGGTGAGGAATTTCACCGACGATCCCACTCCGATTTTCAGGGACAGTTCGATGAGTTTGCGTGTCTGCAGCGGGGCGGCGACACCGACGCGCACCGGCAGGCTGATTCCTGCCTCCCGCATCGTGCGCAGCCAGCCGGTGAAGGTGCCGGCGTCGAAGCAGAGTTGGCTGACCATGTAGTCGGCATAGGGCTGCTTGCGCTGCAATGCGTCGACGAGGGCGTCGTCGGCGATGTTGGGGTGTCCCTCCGGGTAGCAGCCCACGCCGATGCGCTGCAGGTCGTGGTCGAGTTCCTGGATCGCCTCCAGGATGTGGAGCGCCTCGCTGTATTTGCCCACCGGGTCCGCGCCGTCGCCACCGATGACGTAGAGGTCGTCGACACCCACCGAGCTCAATATCCCCAGGAAACGCCGCAGTTGCGCTTCGTCCTCGACCATCCGCGCTGCCAGGTGGGGAACGACTCGATGGCCGGATTCGCGGGCGCGGATCACATGCTCGAGGGTGCGCTCCAGACCGAATTTGGGCGAGCACGTGATCGTGATCGTCGACGCGGCGGGAATCGCCAGCGCTTTCTCGTCAGCACCGCGCAGCGGTATCACTTCGATGTTGGCTGAGGTAACCAATTCTTCCACTGTGGTGGCTGCGCTCTGAAATGTCATTTGGACCTTCCTAACGGTGCTGCGCATTCTGATGTGAGACCGATTCCGGGCAGCAAGTGACCACATTCGGACCCATTGGGTGCGAATTCTTCAATTCGATGGACGTATATGCCGCTGGGTGTCAGCCGGCGGTTGCCAACGCTGCGGAGTGATCAGCTCCGGTACTGCAGTACAACTGCGCTAGAGATAACTCTCGTTTAGCATTGGCAAGTTGTCCAATACCGGATTTGAACCCCGGTGATACCCATGCAAAACCCTCGTCGGACCCCCGAGATTTCGACCGACCGGTTTGCGGATGCCTACGGGGCGCGGGTGTCGAGGTAGTCGACGAACAAGCGCAGCGTCGGCGCCGAGTTGTCTAGCAGATGCGCGCAATACAGGGCCGCCGGCGGCGCGTCGGTGAGCGGAAGGAACACGACACCGTCGGGCACGGTCTTGGTCGCCGACTCGGGCACCACCGCGATCGCGGTGCCCAGCGCGACATAGGCAAGGCACGACACGACGTCCTCGGCTTCGATCGCGACCCGTGGGGTGAATCCGGCGCGCATACACATGTCGATGACCTCGTCGGCAAATTCCGGCCGCGTCGCGGGGTAGACGATCAGTGGTTGGTCGCGCAGGTCGACCACTGCGGCTGGGCTGCGCCAGTCCAGGGATCTGGTGCGGAGCATCGCCACATACAGCGGTTCGAATATCACTGGGCGACAGGCGATGCCCGGCTCCTCGGGATAGTGGCGGCCGAAGCCGACATGAAGCACCTTGTCGCGCAAATAGTCGATCTGGTTGTGTTTGGCGATCAACTCGAAACTGACAGTCACGTAGCGATGTTGGTCCAGAAATCCGCGGATCAGCTCTGGTATGCCGTTGAGGATCGCGGGATCGTAGTAGCCCACCGACAGATGACCGATCTCGCCATCGCTGGCCAGCCGGGTGCGCTCGACGGCCCGCGTGGACAGCGCCACGATGCGGTAGGCGCGCTCGAGAAACACCGTGCCGGCTTCCGTGAGTTCCATCCCACCCGCAGTTCGACGGAACAGCTCCACGCCGAGTTCACGCTCGAGGCGCTGGATGCGGCGGGTCAGCGGAGGCTGCGACATGTGCAACCGGATGGCGGCCCGGTTGAGATTGAGTTCTTCAGCCACGGCGATGAAGCACTCGAGCTGGCGGGGGTCAAGCACCGCTGCTCCGATTGCTACCGGTTTTGCCAGGCATGGTGGCAGCGATTGTAGGAACGTGCGGGGCGGCGCTGTGCAGAATGGACGACATAGGCGGAGTCACGTGTGATCAGGTCGAGGCACGGGTCGGCACTGTGCGCCATTGAAGCTCGCTGCAACCTAGCCTCCCAAGCGCGCCGAACCGCACGCTGTGTCGGGCTGGGCACCGCGACCGCAAGCATGAGGGCGCTGAGGTGGTCGGTCATATCATGGCACCCGGCGGCTTTGGCTGCGGCTATTGGTCGCCGTGATCGACCGGCGAGATCCGCTCGTGCGATGCGACGCGGCCAATGCGCGCAGGGCGGCGTGCAGCCCATTGCGCTCGTCGTCGGTGAGAACCGACAGGACCTGCTCCTCGACCGCGCGGACCGCTGCATCAGCGCGCTTGAGAGTCCTTCTGCCGTAAGCAGTCAGCGATGCCGGACGGGCACGCCCGAAACTCACACTGTCCGGACGGTCGATCAAGCCGTCCTGTTGCATCCGCAGCACCACACCGTTCATAGCCTGTGGAGTGACGCCGGCTACACGGGCCAAGTCGGCGTTGGATTGGTCGGGCGCTGTGCTCAGCATCTGCAAGCAGACGTACTGGGCGAAATGCACGTCCACAGGTGCCAGCGCCGCAGAGACCTGAGTTCGCAGCATCGTGAACAGCCGATGTAGCTCATCCACCAGCGGTTCGGCTTTTGGCGGCGACACATCGGATCCTTAGTTCAACGGTGCAGTGCTGACGACGGCGCGGATTTCGGCCTGAATGTGTCGTTCGACGCCGGGCTTGGGGGTCCCGCCGTCGGGTTCTCCCCAGACCACAGTCACCTCAAAACCGTCGTGCGCGAAATCTCTTTCAATCACTCCGATCGAGGCGAAGCTGCCGATGTTGACGGTGTACGAGCTGTAGGTGGAACGGCCGATCTGTTGGCCGTCCGCTAACACCGTGTCGTTTTGGCTCACGGCGTAGTCGCTGAACGGCTGACTAATGTACTTTGTGCGGCCCTCGCCCGGCTTCTTGAAGAGGCTGTCGGCCAGTACCCGTGCGCAGTCGTCAGGATTCCACCGCAGCCACACCTTCTCGGCATGCGGTTGGTCGGCGAGCTCCTTCAGGGCGTCGCGGCCGATGAAGTCGTGATCGAAGTGGATCAATCGGCCGTAGCCGATATCCCACGGTGTGACGTAGTAATCGGCGATGTTGGCGAGGACCTGGCTGCCGGCCAGCGCGTAATTGGCCTCCAGTGTCATCGGCCCGAGGTGCTCGCGGTATCCCTTCATCGCGTCGCCGGTGTAGATGGACGGGACCGGGAACGGGATCCATCCCGTTTCCAGCGCGGTGGTGGGATAGGCCAGGCCCCCGCCCTGCTGAAGCCCAAACTCTGCGCCCGCCTCGACTAGGGCCGACCACACCGCAGGGCCCTGATCCAGCGGGCCAATCATCTCCAAACCGGTGTGCTCCAAACCTGGCTGGCCGACCATGGTGTGGTTGAGGGCGCGGATGGGCACACCGGCGATCGTGAATTCACCCATGTTGAAGAACTTGATCGCCGGTAGTGTTGAATCACATGCGCTTTCGACGACTTTCAGCGCGTTTGGACCTTGGATCTGGAATCGAAAGATCCTGCGAGGGTTGGGATTTATCACCGATGCAAGATCGAACGACACCTCGACGTCGTAGCCGCCCGTCTGCGCGCAGTACGCGACCCAGTTGCCGGATATGCCAGTACCCACAAGCGAGTACTCGTCGTCGTCGAGCCCGAAAAGGATTCCGTCACCGACGATGTAGCCGTTCTCGTTGACGCCGACGAACTGCTTGGCCTTGTTGCGGCCGAAGTTGTTGAAATTGTTGACCGCCGTCTCGGAGAACAATCTCTTGACGTCGGGGCCTTTGAAATAGACGTCGGTCATGTGCGTGGACTGATCGAACAAGACGGCCGTGGTGGCCCATGCCTGCTGCTCATCTCGCCAATTGGAGTACTCGGGCTTGTACGGGAATGCGAAGTTGCCCATCGGGGCATTGCGCAGCATTCCGACGATGTCGCCATATGCCTGCTGAATCATCTCCTCAAGATTCTGCGCCGTCATCGGAAGTGCTCCTTCTCGGTGTTGATGGTGAGATGTGGTGTCACCATTGGTGTATTTCGCGCCTGCCTATCCGAGACCACTCGTGTGCACTCGGCCCAGGATCCGGGCCATTGCGTCGTGCAGCGCGGCGCGTGGGTCGGCCGGCATCGTCATCGATCGCCAGGCGACGTGTTTATCCGGGCGGACCAACATCGCGCCGCTCTCGTCGACCTCGCGCACCATGGCCCAGTCGTAGTACAAGTCGGTGACGGCTCGCCCGGCTCCGATGACCACGGCGACTACGGTGACGCCCAATTCGGCGGAGACCTTGCCCGCGGCGTCCTCCCAGTCTTCTCCCGCAATGCCGGTGATGAGGGTGAACTGCGAGTACGGGGCGATATCCATAGTGGCGATTTTGATGATGTGATCGCCCACCCAGGCATGGGGCAAATGCGAGCCGGGAACGGTCGACTGCTCGTAGTACAGTTCGGCGTCTCGGCTCGGCGCCGGCAGAGCGCACCCATCGGAGACGACAGCATCGGACTCATAGAACTGACCCATGTCGTGACCGTGGGTGTTGAACTCAAAGTTCTTGAAGTCCATCGCGTCCACGAGGGCGGCTCTGCGGCGTAGACCTTCGGCCGTGTTGTCCTTTCGGACGTCGATCTGATGTGCCATGTCGGTGACATCGGTGGCATCGGTCAGACCGAGGGCGGCATAGAACTTGCCCCAATCCCGGGGAGATTGGTTGGCGCGCTTGACAATTTGTTGCGCGATCGGGGCGCGTTCCACGCTGTATGTCTCCAATAGCGACGGCGCGGCCTGATCCCGCAACACCGCAGCGATCTTCCACACGAGGTTGTGGGAGTCCTGAACCGATGTGTTCGCGCCCAGCGCGTTACCCGGGGGGTGGCGATGGATGGCGTCTCCGACACAGAACACACGGCCGGACTGCAAATGGGTGGCCCACATTTCGTTGACCCCCCACAGCGAAACACCGTGGATCTCGATGTCGATGTCGGGTTCGCCGATCAGATTGCGGGCAATCTGGGCCGCGGCGGTGTCATCGATCTGCGGCGGCTCTTCCTCGATGTCATATCCCCAGTTGATAAGCCATTCGTTCCACGGCCTGACCATCCGGATCACTCCAGCGCCGACACCGCCTACGTTGGAGCCCGGCTGAATCACGAAGTACAGCGCCGCGGGTCGATGTGCGCACAAGTGTGCGAGGTCGGCTTTGAACATGATGCTCATCGAGCCATGTACGTCCATCTGCCCCTCGAAGGGCAGGCCGATATCGGTGGCAACCTGCGATCGGGCGCCGTCGGCTCCGATAACGTACTTCGCCCGAATGTTGTAGCGATGACCGGTCAGCCGGTCGCGCAGCAGCACGGTGACTCCGTCAGAATCCTGTTCCAGCGACAGGTATTCGGTCGAAAACTGTGTGTGCGTGCCGCGCGCTGTCGCATTGCGTACCAGAATCGGCTCCAGATAGTTCTGAGGCAGATCCAGGCTCAAGCACGGTGATGCCCGCTGGTAGTCGGCTTCCCTGTCGGGATGGGTGCCCCAGGCGTGGATGCGGCCGATTTCCTCGCCTGCCAGCGAGGTACAGACCACAGTGTCGCCGACCAACTCGTGGCCAGCGGCGTCGTGATGGATTTGGTCCTCGATACCCATGTCCCGGAAGACTTCGAGGGCGCGCTGATTGATCAGGTGCGCGCGCGGAGTGTTCGCAGTCCAGCGGTGCTTGGTGATCATGATGTTCGGCACGCCGAGCGTTGACAGCATTAGTGCGGCTGACGCACCGGCCGGACCCGATCCGATGACCAATACGTCCGTCTCGACAGTCATCGATTCCGCAGTCTGGTGCGGATCGGTGCGTTGATCGACAGCAGCTCGCACTTGTGACCTTTCCGCGCCGACGCGGCATCGGCGCTCTCGCGCAACGAGTGTCGATGAGGTACTGGGTACGCGGTTAGCACTTGGGGAGTTCCTGTCCGATTTGGGCCACGATGGCCGATTCGGCGGGTTCGCCGCCCGTCGGCCACCGGCTCACTAGCGCGGCGGCAACGCCTCGCTGACCCATGACCCGCCGCCGAACGTCGGAAGCATGCTCGCCGAACACTGCGGTGAACGACTTTGAGAAATGCGAGACAGACGTGAATCCGCACCGCTGAGCAACCTCGGCGATGGTCATCGATGACGCCTCGTTTCGGTGCAGGATCGCGTTCGCCGCGGCCAGCCGGCGACCCAGCACATATTGCGGCACGGTGGTGTCGATGCTTGCGAACGTGCGCGACAGGTGTCGTGGACTGATGCCGACCGCACAGGCGATGCTCGCCGCCGACAGTGACACGTCAGTGAGGCGCGCATCAACGTATCGGCGCGCCGCCGCCAGGTAGGCCGAAATCGGGCTGTGATCCCGGCCGCCCACTAGTGCTGCCACCAGATCGAGCAGAGCGCGTTCATCGGGCAGAGAGGGATTATCAGCGTGGGTGGCCGCCGCGATCAAACCGGCAAGGCTTGCGCCAAAGAGGTTTTCGTCGGTGGTGAAGGCCGTGACAAGCGGGGCCTCAAGCCGCTCAACCCCGGCGAGGTCAGAGAAGACGTGGCGCGGAATCTTCAGGAAGAGCTCTTCGAAGTCCGTGGAGAAGCCGCGCATAAATGGCCGGTCGGAATCGCAGGCAACCATCTGCCCGCTGCCCACGATGTGTACCCCCGCGGAGTGGTAGAAAAATGCTTCGCCGGCCAGCACGAAGAAGAGCACCACCGAGTCCTCGGGCCGACTCTGGATGAGATCGGATCGGCGTTCGATGACATGAGCGGTGTCGGCGCGCACCCGGCATAGCTGGGTGCGCGCCAGCTGGACGTTGACCGTAGTGCCGTCGAACTGCGCGTCGGTGAGCGCATGACAGCGCAGGCTCATCAGCGTCGCGGAGGTGTGCGCCTGCCACAGCTCAATCCGATCTTCGGCGGGAACACCCGCAGTGGTGAAGACGCGAACCGATTTGACAGCGTCGCGTGTCATCGTTGCCAGCCCCGACGCAGGTGGTTGCTCGAGGGCCGCGCCGGTAGCGCCGCCCCCGATCCGGCCGGAACGGCCTAGTGGCTGTGGTCGTGCGTGCACTCGTGCGCCTCGCCGCCGACGGCGTCGTCCTCGGTCGGCGGAAAGAACACGACGTAAGGCTCCCTGTTCAAGTCCAGCCGCAAACTCTGATACATGATGAACGTGTGGTTGACCGCGAAAGTGTCGACACCGCCCAACCTCGGCCGCCACTTCTCAATCAAAGGCTGCGCCGCCTCTGCGCTTGCGGCGTCGTACATCGTCTTGAAATACACGTAGATGTTCTCCATGCCGACCAGGTCGCGCGAAAGGTCCCGCTTTACCTCTGTCAACTCAAGCGCATGCTGCGCGGCGTCGCGGATGTCGTGCATGTACTCGCGCTGCGTGAGCACGTCTTCACGCGTACCCAAGCGGTTCAGGTGGCCGGTGATCATTGTTTCGAAGTCGAAGTCCAGCGCGTGATCGTGATGGTCCATGAAGCCCGGAATATGCTTGGACATAGCAATATTGGCGAACGGTACCCAGCCCGGGTAGATGACGTCGACCAGCATAAGAATCTTGTGTTGCGGCATGTATATGAAGCTGTTGCCGGGCGCGTGATTGTTTCCCTTGTAGACGAGCTCGAGCACCTGGCCACCGACCTCGAGGCGGTGCGCGTCCTTGAATGTGACGTCGGGTGGGCGCCGCGCCGGGTCACCTAGTTCGTCGAGCAGTGTGTACGTCTCTTCCTGGCCGATCCGGATGGCGTCGTCAGGAAACTGATTGGTCGTCCCGATGTGATCACCGTGATAGTGGGAGTAGACAACGTGGGTGATCGGCTTATCCGTGACATCACGGATGGCGCGCGTCACCAAGCCTCCGAGAGTCGGCGGTGCGTCGATGGCAATAACCTCGTTGTCTCCGACGACGAACGCGCACTGATAACCGCCTTCGGTCACCCAGTACACGCCGCCTTTGATTTCTTCGACGAGGTAGCCGCACGAAGGCACCTTCGGGCCGAAGGCTCCCGGTGGTACCGCCGGGACCTCAATCGGCGTACTCGGTTGTTGCTGTGCCATATCGGCTCCTGAACTCGTTCGACGAATACTCACACCGGATCACGCGGGTATTCCCGCAGACACACGACGATAACCGGAACTTGCTGGCGCAAGCAAGCGACTTCCTAGTACGAAGCCATGTCGCGAAGCCGACGAAGCTTCTCCCGCAGGTCAGCTAGATGCGTGCCGACACGGCCAGGCCCTAGATGCAGATGTCGGCAACGGCTGCAACCGCGTCGAGGTGCTCATCGACGGTCCGTAGGCCGACGCCCGTCGTGTTCACCGACACATGGGTGGCACCTGCCATGGCAAACTGGGCAAGCTCATCGGCGAACAGCTGCCGGTCACCATGCCAGGTGATGTGGGCTTCCATGCCGATGGTGGCGGGATCCCTGTCCGCCGCGATCGCCGAGCGTACGACGACCTCACGCGCTTCGTCGAGCTCTGGTCCTGGCGACATCGGCGGGAACCATCCGTCGGCCAGCCTGCCCGCGCGCTCCAGCGCAGGCCGCGACATGGCGCCGATCCACACCGGTATCGGCCGCTGCACAGGCAGCGGTGCCAACCCGGCGCCGGTTACCCGATGGTGCGTGCCGTCGAACGTCAGCGTCTGCTCGGTCCACAACCGCCGCATCAGCTCGATCTGTTCATCCACCCGCTTCCCGCGGTTGGTGAAATCCTCACCGAGAGCCTCGTACTCGACGGTGTTCCAGCCGACCCCGACACCGAGGCGCAGCCGCCCCCGGCTCAGCAGATCGATCTCGGCGGCTTGTTTGGCGACCAGCACCGTTTGCCGTTGCGGCAGGATGACGACCTTGGTCACTAGCTCGAGTGTTGTTGTCACGGCAGCGAGGTATCCGAACATGACAAGCGGTTCGTGGAACGTGGTGTGCACGTCGTACGGACCGTCCCAGCCGGTGTGCACTTCGGGATCGGCGCCGACGACGTGGTCGTAGGCAAGGAGGTGGGTGAAGCCCAGCTCCTCGACGCGCTGGCCGTAGGCACAGACGGCTGAAGCGTCACCGCCGAGCTCTGTTTGTGGGAACACCACGCCGATTCGCATACTGCGCGCCAACGCACCGAGGCCCCTCCCCTATTCCTGTTGGGGCGAATGCGCCTGCAACGCCGACTCAATCGGCGCGCAGCCATCGCATCTGCCGCATAGGGCAACCAGCCGAGACGGCAAAGGCGGCCTAGTTATTTGCGCGCGCACGCAAGTACCTGTTAGCTTTTAAACCAGCTCTGCTAACGGTGTTGTTCCACGGCTCCTGGATGCCGAGGACGCAGGTTTGCGACATGAGACCTGCGCCACGCAATGCGTGTTCTGCCAGGACTCGCATCGCGGGACAGCGCTTGACCTGCGTACCAACAATTCGAGCGTCCCATCCGGTGGCTGGTCAAACCCTCAGATCTTCAAGTCAATTGGCGAATTGAAGCAAAAACGGAGGAAGAGTCGTGAATATCGCGTTGTGGACGGTTGCAGGCATCTTGGCATTTGCCTTCCTCGGGGCGGGCGTGATGAAGCTCGTGCGGAACAACCAGCAGCTGGTCGATGCCGGCATGCCGTGGGCCGCCGACGTAAGCCCAGCCTTCGTGAAAACGATCGGTGTCTTGGAAATACTGGCCGCGATCGGCCTGATCGTGCCCGCACTAACCGGCATAGCGCCCGTTTTCGTACCGTTGGCCGCAGTCGGGTTGGTGTTGGTGATGCTAGGAGCGGCCGTTTTGCACGCGCGCCGCAAGGAGATCCCCAATATCTTTATTGCACTGGTCATTTTGGCGTTCGCCGCGTTCGTGGCATGGGGCCGCTCCGGTCCCTACCCCTTCTCTGCCTAGGCGGTTGGCCGGGGTGCCTAGTGCCCGCGGCGCGTGATCCATCTGCGGATGCGGCGGATCATCGATGATGGGCTGGTCGCCTGCCTCTCGGGCGCAGGTGGAGGGCCATCCTGATCGAGGATCCACATCGGTGCACCCCAGGCCAGGGCGTGTGCCAGCGAGGCCTCGATAGGGCGTTGAGGCTCTTCGTCTTCCACCGCCGCGCCTCCCTAATCCTTGAAACCCCACCCGGACCGCATTAGTATAAGCTTGCTTGCTCGCGCAAGCTAATCAAAAGTTGATCATGTGGCCGATGAGTCCATGGAAGCACTCCTGCAGCGCTTCGGACATCGTCGGGTGGGTGTGGACGTTTCGGGCCAGCTCGGTAGCGGTCAGGTCCCATTTCTGTGCAAGGGTCAGCTCGGGCAGCAGCTCGGACACGTCGTGGCCGATGAGA
>NZ_QJJU01000034.1 GCF_003201655.1 Mycolicibacterium moriokaense | reverse complement strand
CGCCAACGCGACTTACAAAGTTGTCCGCAACTGACCGCTGCCGAGCCACCACCGATCCCGAATACGACGAATTCAAATATGCAGACTTACCGGTATACAGGTGCTCACGATTTGGCTAGACACTCCCTCGTGGTAGCACCCAACGGTGCTGGAACGTCAATACCGTTGCGGCTGTCTCGAAGTCAGCGTCGTAGTGAACAACGGTGAGTTGGTGTGCGGCGGCGAGGGTCGCGGTTAGCAGGTCCGCCATGCCGACGGCTCGATGTTGACCCGTTCTTGCCAGTGCTCGCTGCACGCCCAGCGCGGTCTGCCAATGCTCGTCATTGGTCGGAAGATACTCATAGGCGGCGCGCCGGTCGGCCCACAGCTGCTCGTATTCGGCCGGCCCGCGGGCACTGTAGAGCGCTTCGGCGTCCAGCGAAGCTGTTGTCGCGACTACACCGCCCTCGATCAGCGGCCGCAGGCGCCGAGAGACCTCGGTGTGACGCATCCTCGCGGCGGCGCTCGTATCGATCAGATAACGCGCGATCAGCGCCACACTTCCCCGCGCTCATCGGGGTCGGCCATGCGCTCCAGACCACCCTGCTCGAGCCATTCGATCTGGCGCGCCCGGGCGGACGTGGCAGCCACTTGCTGCAGCGCTGTTCGTACCGTGTCCGAGACACCAGTAGTGCTCAGTTCACGCTGCGCCGCTGCCAGAAGGTCGTCGTCTAGGTCAATCAATCGCTTAGGCACGAAGGCCCCCTTCAGCGGGGTATATACTGCTCACACTACGAGTATATACCCGCTGGCTGGTTAGAGCGGGCTTCGCCCCGGCGCGGACTCGCCCGGATGCGCGCGCACCCTCCAAGACCGGTCACCACTTGCCGCAATCTGGAAAACGCGGCGCGGCGCCAGCATGAATTGGGGGACATAATGAGGGTGTGCCCTACCGCACACGATGGAGGAAGTAACAGTCATCCCGCCCGCGCATCCGTCGAATGTTCAAGGAGGATCGCCGCATGGATGCATGGCTGATCTGGTTGATCATCGCCGTAGTGTTGCTGGTGGTCGAGATGCTCACTATCACCGCAGCGGTCGGGATGCTCGGTGTCGCCGCAGTGATCACCGCGGGCTTCGCCGCACTCGGACTACCCGTTCCCGTCCAACTCCTTGCATTCACAGTCACCGCCACGATCGGGGTGCTGCTCATCCGCCCCATCGTCCGTCGGCACATGCTCCGGCCCCAGCTCGAGCGTTTCGGCGTAGAAGCATTAATTGGTAAGCCCGCCTATGTCGTGTCAGAGGTGTCCGGGCTGGACGGCAGGGTTCGCATCGGCGGTATCCGCGGTGAAGAGTGGACGGCGCGCGCCTACGACCAAACCCTGGTGATACCCGCCGGGGCGACCGTCGACGTGCTGGAGATCAGTGGCACCACCGCGCTCGTGTACCCCCGGGAGTAACCCATGCTGGAAACCTCACTCTCTCTGATCGCCGGACTGGTCATCGCGCTGTTCGCAGCCTTCACCGTGCTGCGCGCGGTACGCATCGTGCCCCAAGCGCGTGCCCGCAACGTCGAACGGCTCGGCCGCTACGACCGCACGTTGCAACCCGGCCTCAATTTCGTCATCCCCTACTTCGACCGGGTCTATCCGATGATTGACCTACGGGAACAGGTGGTCTCGTTCCAACCGCAACCGGTGATTACCGAGGACAATTTGGTCGTCGAGATCGATACTGTGCTCTATTTCCAGGTGACCGACGCGCGCGCAGCCTCCTATGAGATCGCCAACTTCCTGCAAGCCGTCGAACAGCTCACGGTCACCACACTGCGAAATGTCGTCGGGTCCATGGACCTGGAGCGCACACTCACCTCCCGCGACACCATCAACAGCCAACTCAGAGGCGTGCTGGACGAGGCCACCGGCAAGTGGGGGCTGCGGGTCAACCGGGTAGAGATCAAGGCCATCGACCCGCCGCAATCCATCAAGGACGCGATGGAGAAGCAGATGCGGGCAGAGCGCGACAAGCGTGCGGCAATCCTGGGCGCCGAAGGCCAACGCCAGTCTCAGATCCTCACCGCCGAGGGTGACAAGCAGGCCGCCGTCCTGCGCGCCGAGGGCAACCGGACCGCAGCGATCCTCAAGGCCGAGGGCCAGGCCCGCGCTATCGACGAGGTATTTCAGTCTGTGCACCGCAACGACCCCGACCCCAAACTGCTCGCCTATCAGTATCTCCAGATGCTGCCGCAGCTGGCCCAGGGCCCGGGGAACACGTTCTGGGTAATTCCAAGCGAGGTCACCTCCGCCCTGCAAGACGTGTCCCGCGCCTTCACCCAAGCGCTGCCCAAGTCATCGGCCACCCGCGAAACCTCTTCCGACGACTTGGCAGCGCACGCTGCCACCGATGCGGCTCAGGCGGTACAAGCCGCCGCCGATGCGCTCGAAGGCGCGCCCGAGGCCGACGGCTACCAGACCGCGTCGCCATCGCGCCCGTAACGACCGGACGGGACAGGCCTCTTCGAATCGCGGAGCATGCAAATTGGGACATGTTCCCCGACAAACTCCCGCCGTTGTCCAGACGCGCCCGCTTGCTACTACTGGCAGCGGTGGGCCGCATTGCACTACTGCTCGTCGGGCCGCGCCTGGTGGACGCCTACGTCAATTGGCTGTGGTTCGGTGAGGTCAGCTTCCGCAGCGTCTGGGTCACGGTGCTGTTGACCCGGGTAGCGATCTTCGTCGCGGTGGCGCTGGTGCTGGGCGGCACCGTTTTTCTCGGGACGATCTATCTGTCGCATCGCAGATAGAGGGCGCTCTTGTGCGACAACTAAATTGACTGAGGACAGGAGAAGAAGGCTATCCGGGAGAGATCCCGTCGCTGTTGCGATCGGCGGCGTTCTGGGGGTGTTTTACCGCACGAGGCCGAGGGTAGGTGGACAATGACATGTTAAAGATCGGCGGCGGTGACTGGAGGCTGGCATGGCAAAGCAGAGCACAGTATGCCCGGTTTCCGATCTGCCCCCGGGGACGGTGACCGGTGCGGGACCGTATGCCGTTGGAAACATCGACGGCAAATACTTCGCGGTCACGCGGCGGTGTCGACATCTGCGCGCAGACCTGGCGGGCGGATCGATCGAGGACGGGCGACTGGTCTGCCCGTGGCACCAATCCGCATACGACGTCGAGAACGGGCAGATGGTCCGCGGGCCCCAACAGATTTTCGCCAAGATCCCCGGACTCGGATCGACGTTCAAGATGCTGACGAAAGTTTGGCCTCTTGGACGGGGCACCGTATCGGTGTCGGGCAGCGACATCGTCGTCGAATAGCTGGCGCGCCTCGATGCGAAGGAGTGAACGATGAAGGCCAAAGTCGGGGACTGGCTAGAGATCAAGGGCACCACAACTGAGCGGCACGATCAGCGCGGACTCGTCACCGAGGTGCACTCCGAAGACGGCTCGCCGCCATACGTGGTGCGCTGGCTCGCTACCGGCAACGAGGCGACGGTATTTCCCGGCTCGGATGCCATCGTCGTAACTCAAGAAGAACAAGAGGAAGCGACGAACGGGCACGCGCCCGACACACGGCCGTGCAAAGCGCGATCACACACCCCACGAAAAAGTAAGTTGATCCGAGCGACGCAGTAGAGGTCCTGCATGAGGCGAAGGTGGGGGTGAGCTCGTCGCAACGGTTCGGGCTGGCGTTCTGCGAGGCCTCCGGGCCACGGTTGGTTCGCCGCACCGGCAATGATCGCGAATTGGTCGAGCGCATCCGCTACACCGAACCCGCGTCGTCGCCGCCGGCCGGGGTCACGAACCTCGACCAGTGCCGCGACCTCTGACTGAAAGATCCGATCTGATGACTCAGAAGATTTGCTTTGACTGCTTCCATAAGTTGTTCCCTGACAAGCCAATTCGGAAGGTTACGTTGGGTCGGCAATGCGTTGTGTGCAAAGCGCAAACGGATCGAACGGAACAGATGATTCCTGTTGAGGCAGAGGACATTCCGCTGCTTAAGCAAATAGCTCAAGTGCCGCGACGAGTGCTACACCGAACTGAACGGCATGCCGACCGGCGTGTCACTGTTCGTATGGCTGCCCAAGGAGCTGGCCAGCCGGAGCAGTTGGGTACCCGGCGGTTTCTTCGTGCTGCACACCGCGCACGGAAAGATCGGGGACATCAATGTGGGCGCCGTCGAGATCCTGGGCTATGACCCCGAAGTCGGCCATTACTGGTCGCAATTGTTCGACAGTGGCGGCACCGCGAGTGTCTCCACATTGCGCGAAAGCGACGGCGTCTGGACGTGGCATGGTGAGCGGACTAGGTGCACAGTGACATTCAGCGACAAGGGCACCGTTCAACCCGCCCATCACGAACTGCGGTTGGACGGCGAAGACTGGCAACCGTCGATGGAAGTAACCCTTCGTAAGGGCGACGGTGCTCGATGAAATCAGCCAATCTGGCTCGCCGACGAACTCGCCAGTGAGGTTGCGAAGGCAAAAGGGTTGCCGCACCTTGTGCACGGCTGGATAGTCGGCCGCCCCGTTGGTTTGGGTGCGGCCGATGATCCACACATGCGGGGTGGCGGCCTTGATCACCGGCACATCCGCCGGCAATTCGCCGGGGTCGCCGGGGCCGGCGATCACGATGAGTGTGCGGTTGATTGCCAGCGGTGTCCGCAGCTCATGTGAGGCGTTGGCGACAAATCGATGCTGACCGTCAAATGCCCGGTCCAACCGTTCGAGGATGTCGTCGAAAGTGTCGGCGAGTTCTTTGATCTCGTCATCGGGGCCATCCAGTGAAATACGTTCGTGCAGGTGGCGGTCGGCGACGCGGCGCGTGGTCGCCGTCACCTCCTGCAGCGGTCGCAGCACCCGGCCCGCCAGCAGCCAACCGAAACCCCCGGCGACAGATTCCCGACCGCAACCGCTCCCCCTCGGGCAACTCCGCATTTCGCGAACACGCACCATTACCAGTTAACTGATGCGACTCACGCTAGATGAAAGTGCTTGCACTCCTTTATGATTGGGTGATTCGAGCAGGTCGTGACGTTGGCGGTCGTTTAACCAGTCGGACGAACTGGCCAGTGACCCATACACACGCCGAGGTTGCGGCGCAATCACTAACCGAATGATTCGGGTGCTAGCGGTGCAAAGCTTACTGATGCCGCACGCGCACCCAATTCGTCACGTTGACGACGGAGCCGGCTGCCGAAACGGGTGTGACAGCGGACGGACAAGGTCAATCAGGATGAGTACCGGAACCTTGCGACATTTCGTGGTGGCCATGGTCGAGCCAGCGAGGACGCCGTCACATCACGAGCTGTCTACGGACGGTGTTCAATGTCGGCGCCGAGGCGATCACAGGAGCAAACGCCGCGAGGTGTAGGGCCTCAAAGTGGTCCCCCAGTGGAGATGAAACACCGCTGTACCGCAAAGTGGGTGGAGAATGAAAGTAGCCGTCTGGGATACGTCGCTCATCCCGGAAGCAGCCGGGTCCCCTCAGCGTGGAGAGGTGGTCAGCGGTGTTGGATTGGTCGCTGCTGTCGGGGCCGGTACCCGTCGTGCTGCGCTTGGTCGCGGCCGCCGCCGGTCTGTGGTTGGTGTGGACACTGCTGAAACGACGCCGCGCGTGGCCGGCGATCGCTGAACTGATCACGTACGCGGTGGCAGCGACCGCCGCGACGGTCGTCTTCGACTATCTGGCGCGCAAGGTGTGGATGCTGTTCCCTGACCGCCTGGACCTGGCCACCTATCTGTGGGCCGGCCTCGCGGTGTTCGCGGTCTGCCTGGCGCTGACCCGTATCGTCTCAAGGCCGGGTCTGCGACGCGCGACGGTCGGTGTGACTGCCGCCGTGGTGATGGTCGCCGCGTGCGCCAACCAGATCAACGCCGCCTACGGTGCGTATCTGACGCCCCGCGACGCGCTGGACATGGCGTATTACGACGACATCGCGCTGCGCGATGCCAAGGGCGACGGTCGCCTGCTGCCCGACGTTGATCCGGTCTCGTCGCGGTGGTCGGCTCCCCCAGGATTGCTGGGACGCGGCAAGATGACCTCCTCGCCGATTCCCGCACCGGCGTCGGGCTTCGCTGCGCGGGACGCCAAAATCTATTTGCCGCCAGCGTACTTCACCGATCCGCGCCCCCGCCTGCCAGTGCTGGTGTTGCTGGCCGGTCAACCCGGAGCGCCGCACGACTGGGTCAGCGCCGGGCACTTGGCGGACATCATGGACGGATTCGCCGCGCGCCATCACGGACTTGCCCCAGTGGTTGTTGTCGCCGACGGCACCGGAAGCCGGTTCGGCAATCCGCTGTGCCTGGATTCACGGCGCGGCAAGGCCGACACCTACCTCGCCCAAGATGTGCCGGCCTGGATTAAGACCCACCTCACCGTGGACGCGGACCCGCAGAGTTGGGCGGTCGGCGGCGTCTCCTACGGCGGCACCTGCGCGTTGCAGCTGGCCACCAACCATCCCGACGTGTATCCCACGTTCCTTGATATCTCGGGTTCGGCCGAACCCACGCTCGGTGACCGGGGCCGTACGGTCGCCGCGGCTTTCGGGATGGATCGTGCCGCGTTTGTCCGGGTGAACCCCATCGATCTTCTTCGGGCACACCGTTATCCGGGCAGCGCCGCGGCGATCGTGGTGGGCGCCGCTGATGCCGACACCAAACCCGATGCCCGGCTGGTGTTTCGGGCCACGGTGGCGGCCGGCGTGGACAGCCACTACACCGAGGTGGCCGGTTCACATGATTGGCGTGCCTTTTCGGCCGCCTTGGCTCGCGAGCTGCCGTGGTTGGCGCAGCATATGGGACTCATCGCATCGGCGCTATAATCCGCAACGCCAGATCGTGTAGGCATTCGAATCAGCGCGAACTGCTATGTAACGCAGCCGATCTCGTCGGTTCCTTCGGCGCGGCCGAACCTGGCATGTCGGCGGCGAACGGTAACCCAACGCCACTGCTAGGTAACCCGTTTCGACAGCGGTCGATCCTCCAGTTCGCGAAAACGTCTGCCCTCGTTCACGCCAGCCGCGCCAGCACCGCTCAACCCGTTAGACGGCATCGGATCACAACCGTCGCCGAGCCCACAAGCCGTCACCCATATCTGCTGTGAAGGTGCTGTCCCTTTCAGTGCAACTCCCTGGCTACGCGCGTGACTCGGACCGACGACCGTGCCGCTTCCGCTACCCGAAAGTCAAAGGGCCAGAGCGAATCCCGAGCCCTTCCGTCTAACCGTTGCGGCGCGTACCTTTGAGACATGCCGACCGTGGATCGGCGGACGATGCTTGGCGCGATCGCGCTGGGCGTACTGGCCGCCAGCACAGGTGGCGCGGCGGCGCGCGCAGACATCGTGGGCTCCGGTCTGGCCCTCGGGCGGGTACCGCCGCCGGTCGGTGTGCTGACCCGACTGCCCGGCGACGGCAATCAGTTGGCGCTGACCGTCGACGATGGTGCCAACGTCGGCGTGGTCGCCTCGATCGCGCAGTTCTGCCGCGACAGCGGCACGCGACTCACTTTTTTCGTCAACGGCGCCAACAGTTCCTGGTCGGTGAACGCCCCTGCCCTGCGGCCGATGGTGGATTCCGGACAGATTCAGCTGGGCAACCACACCTGGTCACACCCCTACCTCACCCGCATTAGCCTCGATGCGGTGGCCGATCAGATCCGCCGCAACGCCGACTTCCTCAGAAACACCTACGGCGTGGACGGCACCCCATACTTCCGTCCGCCCTTCGGCGTTCACACCACCGACACCGACCGGGTGGCCGCCGACCTGGGATACCCGACGATCACCCTGTGGAGCGGCGCCATCGGCGACTCGCGTCCCGAGAACGAAACCAGCCTGATCGCCAACGCGAGTGGATCGTTTCAGCCTCAGCAGATCGTGCTGGCCCACGCCAACCTGCCCACCATCACCCATTGCTATCCGCAGCTGCTCGACATCATCGGAAGCCGCAACCTGCTAACCGTCACCCTCGACGACGTCTTCACTTAGCCGGCGGCCGGGGATTCGCTGCAGCGGTATCTCACCGCCGCAGGCTCTGAAACCCGCGCGGCAGTAGCACAGAACAGGCTTTACGGATTGCTCGACAAACCGGAGTAGCGGCTCTCGCAAACCACGACCTAGTTGGCGTTACGGCCTGTTTCAATGGCCGAGAGTTTATCTCATCTCAGTACGAGTTGTATTACACACTCTCCCAATCCTTTTCGTCGCAGCGCTCCCAGCTCTCGGGGGGAGAAATGCGTTCGAATCCCGGTGTAGCCACTTCCTGCCGCGGCGGCCAGTTGTGCAATATCGACGGATGGCGGAATGATGCTTGCGCGATCACCTGTCGGCGTCGTCCATGGAGGATCCAACTTTGTGTCGGCCGTGGACGAGGCACCCCACTCTCCCGCCGGAGGATTGACACGGGCTCCTATCGCTCCGCCGAAATGCTAAGTACCCCCGGCTATGCACAATGGCACCCGATGGGAACGCAGCGACCGATCCATATGGGATGGCTGCCCGGTGAGGTACCTCAGGAATATAGTGTCGCTGTGTACCTTTTTTGGGCGTCGCAGCTACTGGAGTCGTGATTGTGGCCGTCGACTCCGAGCCGGAGCGGCTGGGATTGCGTTATCTGACGCTGGCGTATCGGGTTCGGAAGGTCGTCGACAAGCACATGGCCAGCAGCGGCCTGTCGTTGGCGCGGTGGAAGGTGCTGGAAATACTTGACGCAAAGGGTTCGATCCGGCAGAAGGCGCTGGCCCGGGAGCTGGGGTTCGCCGAGCGGTCGATCACTCAAGCCGTCGAAAGTCTTGCAAGCGACAGGCTTGTCGAACGCAGGCCCGATCCAGCTGACGGCCGGGCCAAGCTGGTGACGCTCACCGATGAGGGAGCCGCCGCGCTGGCGGCGGGCACCGAGGCGGGTGCAGAGGTGCTCCAGCGGATCTTCGGCACACTTGACCGCAAGCAGCTGGCAAGTCTGGACAAACTACTCAACGTCATCGACGACGCCGCTGGCGAAAACTGAGCAGCGGACACCCGCCCGATCCGTCATCATGTCGGCCAGCCGCCGTCGATTCGGCGGGTCATCTGGTGAGCGATCGCGCCGCCGTAGGGGTAGTCGACTCTGGGCGCGCTGACGTCGTCGAGCAGCGCGGTTTCTTCGGTGCTGAGCTGTAGGCCGATTGGGAGGTTGGCGGTCAGCTGATCGAGTGTGCGGGCGCCGAGGATCACCGAGCTGATGGCTGGGCGTGCGGCCAGCCATGACAGTGCTATCTGAGCCATCGTGACGGCTCGGTTTTCGGCGATCGCTTTCGCTGCGTCGAGGACGGCCACGGTGCGCTTGTCCTGATTTCTGCCGCGAAGGTATGGCCTCATGGGGTGGTCGGCCATGCGCGTGTTTGCGGGCGGCGTGACGTCTTGCTGGTATTTGCCGGTGAGGACGCCCGCGGCCAGCGGCGAGTAGGTCAAAATGCCGAGCCCGGTGGACTCGCACGCGGGAACGATCTCCCATTCGATCTCGCGGGACAGCAGGCTGTATCCCGTTTGCAGCGTCACCGGGCGGGCGAGTCCCTCCAATTGCGCTGTGTCCACAGCCTTCTGGATCTGCCAGCCGAGGTAGTTGGACAGCCCGTAGTAGCGGATCTTGCCGGAACGTATCGCGTCGTTGAGGAAGGACAGGGTCTCCTCGGCGGGGGTGAGGTGGTCCCAGGAATGAACCTGGTACAGGTCGACGGTGTCCACGCCAAGCCGGACCAGTGAGGCGTTCAACGCGCGGTCGAGGTGACGGCGGGACAGACCCGCCCCGTTGGGCTCCCCGCTGGTCGGGAACCGACCCTTGGTCGCCAGCACCATTCGTTCGGTGATGTCAGCGGGCCGGTCGGCGAGCCATCGTCCGATGATCGTCTCCGAGGCGCCGTCGACGTAGACGTCTGCGGTGTCCACCAACGTTCCGCCGGCCTCGGCGAACGCGTCGAGCTGAGCGAATGCGCCCGCCTCATCGGTGCTGTCACCGAAAGTCATCGTGCCCAGCGCGAAAGCCGAGACGGCACAGCCACTTCCGCCAAGAGTCCGGTATTCCATGTGGCCACTCCTCATGTGCGGACTACTGCGCTCGCTCTTTCGTGAGGTACCTCAGCGATACTACACTGCTGAGGTACCTCACAAATACGTGTGAACGGAGAAGCCATGAACAGCCGACCGGTCGTTGTCATCACCGGGGCCACCAACGGCCTGGGCGCGCTGGCGGCGCTCGACCTCGCCCGATTGGGCGTCCACCTCGGAATCGTCGCTCGCAGCCAGACAAAAGTGGACGAGCGGCGTCGGGAGATCGAACAGGTGGCCCCGGGCACGCCCGTCGACTCGTTCATCGCCGATCTGACGTCAATGGGCGACGTCCGACGGGCAGGGCAACAGATCGACGCCTTCTACGAGCGGATCGACGTCTTGATCAACAACGCTGGCGTGCACGCGTTCTCCCAGCGCATCACCCCCGATGGATTCTCCGAGATGACTGCGGTGAACTATTTGGCGCCGTGGGTCCTGACCAACACCCTGCGCGACAAGTTGGTGGCCTCGGCGCCGGCACGGGTCGTTACCGTCGCCTCCGAGGGCGCCCGCTGGGCGGGAAGTATCGACCCAGCCCACGATTTGACCTCGACCGCCAGCTACGGCAGGCGGCAGGCCATGACCCTCTACTTCCGATCAAAACTGATGGACATCATGTTCAGCCAAGAACTTGGCAGACGTTTGGCGGGCACGGGCGTCACCGCGAACTGCTGTGATCCCGGATTCAACACCACTGGCCTGGGCAGGGACCTGCCGCTCGCCGGAAAACTCGAACGACTTCTGCACGCTTTGCGGATCGGCGATCCGCGCCGCGGCGCCGGGATCATCGTGCGACTGGCCACCGATCCCGCCTTCGCCGAAACCACCGCCGGCTATTTCTCCGTCAAGGACGCCGCTCCGCTCCTTTGCCCAGAACCCGGACGCAGTAAGGGAATTCAGGCCGACCTGTGGGCAACCACATCCTCCCTCCTCGACAGGGTCGTTTTCTCCGCCGGATGAGCCTCCACCAGATCAGGCCTGGATGACGGCTTCGCCGTCGATCAACACCAGGCCGGATGTCATAGAACGGTTGTGCGAGGCACGGGACGCTTCAGCCCGCCGGCATGCCGACGCAGCTGTAGCGGACTGTAGCATATCTTGCTACAGTGGGTGGATGGCCAGAACGATCGCGCAGCGCGACCTACGCAATGAAAATGCAAAGGTCATCGACGCCGTAACAGCAGGCGAGACGTTCGTCGTCACCCGCAACGGTGAACCCGTGGCCGAGCTGCGCCCGATACGAGCCGGCCGGCGCACCTTCATCACTCGCGATGAAGTCGCCGGTCTGGCGGGTGCCGCGGTCCGCATCGACCATCGTCGAGTCCGCGCTGATCTCGACAGGTTGATCGATCAGGGTCTGTGACGTGACGTCCGGTCTTCTGGATACGTCAGTCGTGATCGACTGGCACGATCCGGCGGTGGTTGCCGCGTTGCCAGACGAGATGGCGATCTCAGCCATCACGGCCGCCGAGCTGGCGGCCGGTCCTCTGCTGGCCTCGACGCCGCTCGAGGCGGCCAAGCGCCAGGCCCGGTTGCAAGAGGTTGAATCCCGACTTGAGCCCATCCCTTTCGACGGTGCTGCCGTGCGCAGTTACGGACTCGTCGTGGCTGCCGTGGTGCACGAAGGACGAAAGCCGCGAAGCAGATTCGCCGATCTATTAATCGCCGCGACGGCACACGCCAATCGCTTAGATCTGTACAGTCGCAACCCCGACGACTTCTCGGGGCTCGACAAGCTAATCCGCGTCGTCGCCATCTGACAACGAGGATCAGCCGCTTGTCACGCTGCCGTCAGTAGGGTTGAGCGCCGCGTCTTCGGGTGCCGTCCCGAGCCCGGCGGCCCAGTTGGCTACCACGCCGCCCGCGAAGTACTGGCGGCCCCCGGCTGGATCAGCGATCCCCGCGCCAACCGCGCCACGGTCACGACGTCGGGTGCCCTCCACAGCAAGGCACATTGTCGGGCGAGGCCTCCTGTACGGCGAGTCCTTCGGCAAGGTTCTTGCGGCGGGTCTCGGTATCTCCTACCGCAGGCCCCTTTCCTATCGGGCCGAGGATGGGAGGGGCGATGCGCAGGGCCATGGGTGGAGTTTTCACCGCCTGTATACGAGGCGGAAGATCCTTTCAGCGACCATGATCGTGGTGAGATTCGTTACGGTTGATGGGATCTCGGGGATGATCGATGCGTCGATGACGCGAATGTTGGATAGACCGCGTACGGCGCCGCGTGAGTCGACGACCGCTCGCCGATCATTGGCACCGCCCATCGGGACGGTCGACGTCGGATGGCCATAGGTGGCGAGGTTGGCGGTGATGACTTCGAGGAGCTGGTCGTCTCCGACCGCGTCACCGGGGATAAGCTCACCGGCCTGAAGTGGGCCGAACACCGAGCCGCGAGCGAGTCGCCGGCTGAGCTTGACGCCTTCCAGCATGCGCGCCTGGTCCCGTTCGGTCGCCAGGAAGTTGTTGTCGATCAACGGCTGCTCATTGGGATCGATGCTGGAAATTCGCAGACTGCCGACTGATTCGGGCAGCACGACCGCGGCGGCCAACACGATGGCTCCTCCGGTTGGGCTGTAGGAGCCATCGAGGAGGTGGGTGGCACTGATGTGTAGGTCGAGTTCGCCATCCGCCGCCAGGCTGGAGCGGAACCACAGCAATGCGCCAGTGGCAGGGCTCATTTGAGTAATGCCGTCTGCGAGCGCGTAGGCGTTGTAAAAGATCGGCTGGTCCACAAGGCGCTGGCCTACCGGCAGATCTGCGATCGTCGCAACGCCCAGCTCAGCCAGGTCGCCCGCAGGACCGATACCCGAGCGCAGCAAGATCGCCGGGCTTCCGTACGTCCCCGCCGACAGGATGACCTCGTTGGCCGCATAGACCGAACCGGAGGAGCTGATGACCCCGGTTGCCGTTGCGCCCCCAAAGAGCACCTTGTCGATGACGATTTCGCCGATGATGGTGAGATTCGGCCTCTTTCGCACCTCGTCTGTCAGATAGGCCGCTGCAGTACTCTGCCGTACTCCGTCGACAATGTTGACCGGATATCCACCGGCGCCGTCGGGATCATCACTGTTGAAGTCGTCCACCCGCTTGTAGCCGTCAGCAACCGCGGCGTCGATGAAGCCCAGCAGGCTTGGTGTGAGATCAACGTTGCTACGTTGGCGAATCGACAACGGGCCCGAACGACCGTGGTAGGCGTCGTCACCGGTCTGGGTGTTCTCGAATGCCTTGAACGTCTCGAGGACCTCCTCCCAAGACCACCCTTCAACGCCGTGCTGACGCCACGATTCGATATCGGTTCGCCGAGCACGTATGGCAACCGCGGCATTAACGGCCGAGCTGCCTCCAAGCACGCGCCCTCGTGGCACGGCCATCTCGGGGATCGATGCGCCGCCGCGCGCGGTATATCCCCAATCGAAGGTCGCAGCGGCCACGGTGTCGGCATTACTTAATTCGGCCGGCACCTCCTCGCGCGTCAACGCCGGCCCGGCTTCCAGCAACAGGACGTGACGGCTGGGATCTTCACTCAATCGCGCGGCCAGCGTGGCACCGGCTGACCCGCCGCCCACGACAACAACGTCGGCAGGGCCGGGCAAACCAGGAGTCGGGTTCATTCCTCATTTTCCTTTGCTAGTAGCGGTTCGACGGACTGATGGGTTTGGGACTTGAGGGAGATCACTTGAACGACCTTGGCGTAGCCCTCTACCGAGGTGCACTGCGCGACCAATCGATGGGTGAGATACCGCTGGACATCGGTCATGTCTCGCAACAGCACACCGCGGCGACCGGATTGCGGCAGAAATTCCAATCCGTGCGGTTGGGGTCGTCCAACGAAATGACGATGTGTAACTGCTGATCGGGGTCGAGACGGTCGAACAGGGCCATCGCAGCGAAAGTGACTGCCGTGACGTTGAAGTCACCGTCGATGGGACGGTTCCTCGGTGCTCGGTGAGGGCCGATCCGTCGCTTGTCATGCGGTCGGCCTTATCACCAGCATGCTGGCCGGGAGCTGCGTCCGGTTGAACACCATGGGCTGGGTGCCGGCGGTGAAGTGGGCGGAGTCGAACGAGCGTAAAGTGGTTGCCTCGCCTTCGCTTTCGATAACCAGTTCGCCGGAGACGACGACGTAGATGGTTTCGCGCGGTTGCGGCGCAAGCTCCGCCGTTGCTCGAGGGAGGTAATGGGACAGCGCCGCTGTGACGGCCTCCGTTGGTGAACTGTCACCGCCCTGGACTCGCGTCGCACTGACTACGGTGTGCCCGTCGGGCTGAGAATATTCGGCGTCGGCGAGCCGATTGATATGCACGGGCATGGGATCACCTTTGCCGCAAGGGAATGACGTTCGTATCCTCGGCCGGCCACGCGATGATTGGCGTGCTAACCGCGCCGATGCCTTCGACTTCGACCTCGACGGTGTCGCCGGGCTGTAGTAACCATGGAGGGGTTCGGGCGTAGCCCACGCCCGCCGGCGTTCCGGTGGCGACGAGGTCGCCCGGCATTAAGGTGAGTGTCCGGCTGATGAAGGACAGGATCTCGCCGACACCGAAAAACATATGATCGGTGGCTGACTCCTGCATCAACCGGCCATTGACGCGTGAAATCAGTTTGCGGCCCCGGGGGTCGCCGACCTCGTCGGCCGTCACCAGATCGGACAAGGCGCCACTGTTGTCGACGTTCTTGCCGAGTGTCCATTGAGTAGTCAGCTTCTGCGCCCGCCGCGCGGTGATGTCGTTGAACGCCGCATACGCGAACACCGATTCATCCGCCTGCGGCGCGTCTGCCATCCGCAGCCGACTACCCACCGCCACCAGAAGCTCGACTTCCCAGTCCAGTCCCGGTTCATCAACCGGGACAGCAACAGGAGTGCCGGCGATGGCCAAAGACTGCGTCCAACGACCGAACACGGTGGGATGCTCCGGCCTGAAGAAGGGCCCCTCGTCAACGTGGTCGGCGTAGTTCAGCCCAACACACAACACGCGCGCGGACGGCTTCACCGGCGGCACGAAGGTAACTCCGGATGACTTGAGCCGCTCACCCGACCGCTTCGCCGCGGCGATGCCTGCGTACGGGTCGCGCCAAAACTGCTCGACCTCGCCAAGCGGAACTAGATCGTCACCGTAGCGGGCGGCCACCTGCACACGGCTGTCGTCCCGGAATCCAACGATGCGCATGGCAGATCGGTGTCCTCCTCGAGTAATCAGCTTAGAAGCGAATCACTCTGCCTCGCAGTGGCTTTCCTGGTAATCACGCGGTCATGGGCGCAGCTCCCTATCAGAATGCGTACGGTCCGAACCGGCCCCACGCCACGACCACCGCGGCGATGAAAAGCACCACCGGCGGGAGCACGGCAGAAGGCTCGTGGAATCGTAGGTGCACCACGACTGCCCCGACCATCACCACCGCAAGACAGCTGGCCGCGATCGGCACAAGGATCGGGGCGATGTTGACAACTGCGGGCAGCACCACCCCGATGGCGCCGAGAACTTCTGCCACAGCGAGCGCCTTGAGCGCGGCTGGCGGGAACTTCTCGACCCAGCTCATACGCTCGGCCATCGCTTCCTTGTTCCCGAGCAGCTTCATCAACCCCGCCCCGGTGAACGCTGCCGCAAGTAGGCCCTGCAAGACCCACAACGCGATATTCATCGAGACCCCGATTCTGTTGACTTGATGCTTCAAGTCAACAGTAACCCGTGTGACTTGAAGCGTCAACTGATCTATCCTCGTGACATGACGCGCAGAACCCGATGGCTAACCGATGCCGAACAGGCCGCCTGGATGGAACTCGTTCGCGTGCTGTTCACCCTGCCCGCTGCCCTCGATATGCAACTGCGCCGCGACTGCGACCTGACGCAATACGAGTACCTAGCGCTTGGAGTTCTTGCCGAACAGCCGTCGCGCACCATGGGTATGAAGTCACTGGCAACCATGACCAACGGATCGCTGTCCCGCCTGTCGCATGTCATCAAGCGGCTAGAGGCGGCCGACTACGTTCGGCGAGAAACCAATTCACACGACGGCAGGCTCACCGATGCGATCCTGACCGACGCGGGATTCGCGAAGGTATCCGCTCCGGCGCCGGGCCATGTGGCGACAGTGCGCGCATTGGTATTCGATCACCTCACCGGCGACCAAGTCGCACAACTAGCCGACATTCTCAAACGGATCCGTGGCGCGGACAGGTCACACATCAGACAGCTTGTCCGGACGGTGGACTGAGCCTTCAGTTGCTGTTTGGCGGCATCGGCAATTGCTGCCACGTCTTACCTCCCGAGTCTGCGGCCAGGTCGGTGTGCGTGTATACGCGACTGCCTTGCCCGACGTATTGGCCTGTGGCCGGGTCGTATTCGCCAACCGCGATCGGCAGCGGGGCCAGGATCTTGCGGTCGTGGTTGCGCGGCCGGCGCACCGACCGGTGGCCGCACACCCGGCGGCAACTGAGGAACATCCTGACCGGATAGCGTGGCGTTGGGATCGCCCTTGCAGCTTACCGCCGGGCATCGTGCGGCCGGGGCACGCGGCGAGATCGATACCCGACTAGTTGGGTTCTCTCATCACCATGGACGACACGACCGCATCGACGGCGCGACGCACGTAGGCTTCCACCGGGCCCGTGGCTGGATCGACGAGGACGCGGTGGATCAGGGCCCCGAACATCAGGTCCATTACCAGGTCGGAATTGAAGTCCGGGCGCGTCTCGCCACGAGCGTGGGCGCGTTCCAGGACGACACGCAAAGCCGCGCGGCGCGGGGTCACGTAGCCCGACCAGTAGCGCTCGCGTAGCCGCGGACTCTCTGCGGTGCTCGCGACTAGTAGCCCCAATCGCCGTTGCCCGGCAGGGTCAATCGCATCGCGGGCCGCCTCGGTCATCAGCGCGTCGATGTCACCGCGCAAGCTGCCGGTGTCGATCGACGGCACCTGCTTGAGTCCGTGGTCGAGAGCGGCGGCCGCGAGATCTTCCTTTGAGGTCCAGTGGCGATAAATCGTGGTCCTCGCCGCGCCTGCCCGTTCTGCCACCGCCTCAAAGCTCAGACCGCGGTAACCGACTTCGCCTAACAGGGCATATGTTGCCGCCAGGATGGCTCGGCGCGCTCCGTCGCCCCGCGGGCGCGGTGCAGCCTTGTGTCCGCTAACGACTGTCTTGTCGTCGTGCACAGAGTTCTCCTCAATGGATACGCCCGATCGCTACACTGCTGTAGCGTTAACGTTACGCTACAGCGCTGTAGCGATAGACGCCCCGGGGTGGAGGACACCGATGACCGTTGACATCATCAACAAAGCAAAGCACGACGTCGAAGGCGGCAAATGGGATCTCGACTGCGAAGCGTCGGAAATCGCTTTTAGCAGCCGCTACGGGTTCGTGATCCCCGTGCGCGGCTGCTTCACGAAATGGTCGGCACAAGTTGAGGTTGACGAGAAGAACATCGAGCAGTCCAACGTTTGCGTTGAGATCGATGCCGCGAGCATTTCTACCGGTGTCGCAGTGCGCGACAAACACCTTCGAACGGGCCACTTTTTTGGGGTGCGCGAGTTCCCGGTTATCCGATTTCAGAGCTTTCGCTGCACCCTTTTGGCGCCAGACGTCCTCGTTCTCGACGGTAACTTGACGATTCGCGGCATGACCCGGGAAATCCGGTTGGAAGCCGAGCGTGTCACCGACAGTTCCAACTACCAGTACTGGTCGGCACGCGCGCGATTAGATCGGTATGACTACGGCGTCACGATGAGCCAGGTCGCCGAGGGTTTCGGGAAAATGGTTGGCAACGACATCGACATCGAACTCACGGCGACATTTGTCCGTCGGCAACCCCGTGCTGGAGATCGGCGGTGAATCCGCGCAAGCGCACAGGAGTGATCGTCGTCGGTGCCGGGCCGACCGGTCTGGTGGTCGCCACCGAGCTGGCGCGTCGCGGCGTCCCTGTCCGCATCATCGACCAAAGTGCCGAACGCATGCCCGTCACCGAGTCACGAGCGCTTGGTGTGCACGCTCCGACGATGGAGATGCTCGACACGCTCGGTGTCGCAGACACTTTGCTCGACGAGGGCAGAGCGCTGGGCAAGGTACATCTATATCGCGACGACGGACACCGCACCGGCAGCATTGGCCTAGATGAACTCGACGTTCCCTACCCGTTCATGTTGACGCTCACCCAGGGCCGAGTTGAGCGAATATTGGAGGCCAACCTTGCCCGATACGGAGTCCACGTCGAGTCTTCGACCGAACTGGTGGCCCTGCGTCAAGGCGCCGACGAAGTCTACGCACACCTCCGCGACGCCGAAGGCAACCGAGTCGAGCTAGTCGGCGACTACTTGATCGGATGCGACGGCGCCCATTCCCGGGTGCGCCGCGAGATCGGCGTCGGCTGGTCCTACAAGTCAGGTCTGGACAACTACATCCTCGCCGATGTTCGCATCGACTGGAAGCATCGACCGCTGGACGAAGACGCGCTGAACATGATACTGAGCCCACGCGGTGCGGTGTATATCGGTCGTCTACCAGAGGAGAACCGTTGGCGAATCGTCGCGTCCGTTCCGGGGACCTCAGTTCTACCTCGCCCGGACTTGGCGGCGGTGCAGCAGGCAGTCGACGCGCAGTCGTTACACGCCCGCCTGTCTGACCCGAGCTGGTTGTCGTCGTACCGCTACGCCTATGGCGTAGTAAGTCACTTACGTCGGGGTCAGGTTTTTCTAGCCGGCGACGCCGCGCATGTGCACAGTCCCGTTGGCGCCCAAGGGATGAACACGGGAATCCAGGATGCATTCAATCTTGGGTGGAAGCTCGCGCTGGTCTACCAAGGCGTCCTGGACAAGGGTCTGCTCGACACCTACCACGCCGAACGACATCCCGTGGTGGCTGAACTGGTGCGAAGCACCCGAACACAAGAACAAGTCATGGAGTTACACCAGCCCGCGCTGGCGCAACTACGTGACGAGGTGATCACGCTCGTTACCGGCCGTCCACAGAGCCATTCGCGACTAGCCGACTTTGTCTCTCGCTCTTCGGTCGGCTACCGGTCGACGACGTCGGTCGGCTCGTGGCGCCAGAGCTTGGCCCAAAGAGTCGACGCGGCATTGCAGGGATCGCCATACCCCAGCGCCGCTGAACGTCGGACATTCAACGCCGGACCGGAAGCCGGGGCTCGCGTGCCCGACGCGACGTTGCTTGTCGATTCCACCGGCCAGCCCCGTCGCCTGCATCGTATCCTCAACGAGAACGACGGCTATAAGTTGCTGCTGTTCGGCGGATCGTCAGCGCGAAACACTCGCTCTGCAGAGCTCGGTGTGCTCGCCGCTCGCGTGGCGCAACGATACGGGGCGTTGATTCGTCCAATCCTCATTTCGAGGACCCCCTCGCACAGCGACTTTGGCGTATGTGATCCGCACGCGAACGCTCACCGAGCCTTTGGGGCCGCCTACGAATGCCTCTATCTGATCCGTCCGGACGGCTACATCGCTTTCAGAGCCCAACCAGCGGACCTGCCGCCGCTCTACGAGTTTCTACTGCAGAGGCTCGCTCTTCGCGCCGCGCCGCAACGCAACTCGGCCTCGGCGAGCTCTGCCAAGTTGAGCCGCCATGCCACCAATTCGCACGTCGTTGAATTGCCCACCCAAGCCGATTTCCACCTAACCCCAGAGGAGTACACCGCATGACCACTGAAGTCCTTACCAAGGAACTCACCGCCGGAACTTGGGCGATTGACCCTGTTCATTCGTCGATCCAGTTTTCCGTCCGGCACATGATGGTGAGCAAGGTGCGCGGGAACTTCACCAGTTTCAGCGGCGTCATCGTCGTGGAAGCAGACGGTACCGCAACGGTTAGCGCTGAGATTGCTATCGATTCGATCACCACGGGTAATGAGCAGCGTGACGGCCACGTCAAGTCGAAGGACTTCTTCGACGCTGCCAAATACCCTGCAGCGCAGTTTCACTCGACGCGTGTGACCATGCGCGGTGACAGTTATGCCGTCGACGGAGACCTCACTTTGAAAGGGGTGACCAAACCGGTGCGCCTTGATCTCGTGTTCGGCGGTGTCAATCCGGGAGCGGAGCAAGGTCCGGTCGCTGGGTTCGAAGCCTTTGTGGAACTCAACCGTAAGGAATTCGGCATTGATTTGGAACTGCCGATGCCGACTGGTGGTGTCGTCGTGGGCGATAAGGTCGCTGTCACCCTTGACATCGAGGCCGTCAAGCAGGGGTAGCCTCTAGCTCACTTGGGTTCTCATGGAGCATTTCACTAAAACTAGTGCAGCCAGGCGTGTTTCAGGTTGCGATCAGCCGTTGACGGGCAAGGCAGTGGTGAACCGCATTGTTAGCGACCTGGAGGTTTTCGACGCCGTCGGTGACTGCTTCCATGCGGTCGAGCTTGCCCCCGGCGTGCAGTTCAGCGATGTCGTGGTCGAAACTGGCGCGTCGATCGTAGGCCGTCGCGAGTTGCGCAGCGGCGCCCGTTCGTTCGCCCACGTACTGTGCGACATGGCATGAACCACCGAGGTGTCGGCATCACCTGAGCGTCCGAACTGGTTGAGCGGCAATCACTTCCATAGATACAACCACCCGCGTTGTGGGCAGAGAGGAGCGCATTTGTAGCACCACTTCGTCCCGACTGGGCGGTCGAAACTTCGCGCGGCGGGCCGTTGGGCTGGAGGCAGCCACAACGTTGCCACCTCACCGCCGTTGTGTGGGCAATCGCGACGCATGCCGCAGCGCAAGTGGCCAGCGCAAGAGTTCTCGCTGCAAAGGAAGGACGGCGGAATCGCCGGATTCCCATTCAGCCGATCACCCGGGTAGCGCTACTTCCATCGACACCGTTTTGCGCCTACACGGATCCTACTCACCGAACGGAATCAGATGACGAGCTCACCATCAACGGGTACCGCAGCGTCCCTCGGCGATCGCGATCAGTTCGATCCGATGGATGACACGAAACCCGAACAGGAATGGCGTGACACATACGATGAATTGCGGTCACACTGTCCCATCACGTTCGTGGATCGCTACGGTGGATTCTATCTGCTGAGCGACTACCGAACAGTCGATGCTATGGCCCGCGATGCGTCGCGGTTCATCTCCGGCGACGGCGTTCTCATACCTGAGAACAGTCTCCCTCGGGTTCCCGCGCTGGAGTATGACGGCGCGGAGCACAAGCGTTGGCGAGACCTCATGAACGAATTGCTCGGTCTGACCGAGACCCGCCGTCACGAACCGATGGTCATGGAAGTTGTTGACCGCCAGATCGATACATTCGCGGCACGCGGCTCAGCCGACCTCGCCAAAGAATACGCCCATCCCATTCCGGCCGTTGTCATCGGACGACTCATTGGGCTCGATGCCGACCTCAGCCTGCAGGGCCTGCGATATTCAGAGCGGGCCTTCGGCGCCATCGGTCACGACGACGCTGTCTCTGCGATGGCCGCGTTCGCCGAATTCATCGTGGCTCAGCTGAATGAGCGTCGTCGGCATCCGACCGATGATTTCTTGACCAGATTGGCGACCGGTCACTACCACAACCTGGTGAACGACGACTTCTCTGCGGTGCAGATCGTCGCCGCCTTCATTGGCGGCGGCCAACATTCCACCGCGTCTGGCATCTCCAGCCTGATATGCCGCGTCCTGAGCGATCCCGATATCACGGCTCGAGTAAAGACCGACCCCGAAGCTCTGCGACGTGCGGTCGAGGAAACTCTGCGCATCATGACGCCGCTACAGTTGTTCGCCCGAACAGCTACTAACGACACCGACATCGACGGGACCGTCGTGCCGCGTGGGGCACGCTGTCTTCTCAACTACGCCGCAGCGAACCGAGATCCAGAGGTGTTTGTCGAGCCCACCGTTTTCAACATCGATCGCCAGCCGAATCGACATTTGGCGTTCGGCAAGGGAATACACGTATGTGTCGGCCAGCATCTGGCGCGCCTCGAAATGTCGATAGCGTTGATCCGGCTGCTAGAGCGTTTCCCCGACATTGAACTGATCGGCGAACCGGCGAAAAGCAGTCTGCTCTCTGCCAACCTGATGAGGTACGAGACTTTGCACTCGCGATTCACCCCAATGGGGGTGTGATCGACGGACACGCTTGGGCACTCGTCGGACAACGCAGATCAGCGCAGCGACAAACCGCACGCGCGGCAGCTCAATCGCTGGGCGGGCCAGTGGGCGCAGTCGAAAACCCGCGACCTGCCCACCCTTGACGCCCTGACCCGACGGCCCGTCAGCCTGACGCATGGCGGACGCGCCGTGGCGGAGGCGAGAACCGCACGTTGTCCTGCTTGCCGGCGGGTTTTTACGGCCAGACACAGAACGATGAGCCGTTGGCGGTGGTCTCTGATGGTGGGTGGGCGACGTCGTGCACCGCCATGGTGTCAAGAGGGGTCAGGGATGACGCTGCCTTGCAGGGACTTTCCCGGTAGCCGCACGATCGCGCGCAGTCCCCGTGTCAGAACGCGTACGGTCCGAACCGGCCCCACGCCACGACCACGGCGGCAATAAAAAGCACCGCCGCCGGGAGCATGCCAACGATCTCATGGAATCGTAAGTGCGCGACGACTGCCACGAACGTCACCACCGCAAGACAGGTGGCCGCGATCGGCACCAGGATCGGGGCGACGCGGACCACTGCGGGCAGCACCACCCCAATCGCGCCAAGAACTTCTGCCACCCCCAGCGCCTTGAGTACAGGGGGCGGGATGTTCTTGATCCAGCCCATTCCTAGGCTCTCTTGCAGCGACATGTCCGTGACAACCTTCATCAACCCGGCTCCGGTAAACCCAATCGCAAGTACGCCCTGCAACACCCATAACGCGATATTCATCGGAACCCCGATCCGTTGACTTGATGCTTCAAGTCAACGGTAGTGCACGTGACTTGAAGCGTCAACTGATCTATTCGCGTGAGGTGACCGACTCGCCCCGATGGCTGGACGAGGCGGAACGCGCCGCCTGGATGGAACTGGTTCGCGTGCTGTTGACGCTGCCCGCGGCACTCGATACGCACTGCGCCGCGACTCCGACCTGACGCCGATCCAGATGATCAGGCTTCGTCGGCTGGGATCGAACCCGTTGATGCTGCAGGTCGTCGGCGGTGCGTTGTACGGCATCGGCGGCGTGCTCTACGACCTCAAGTGGCCCAACCCGTGGCCCACGACCTTCGCCGACCATGAGTTCTTCCACAACGGCAGCACCGCGGTCGCGGCGATCTGCCATTGCCTCGCAATGTAGTTCGCGGTCTTCTAGACCTGCACCATGTTCTCCGGGCCCCAGTAGGCCTTCATTGACGCGATCTTGCCCTCGTCGTCGAAAGTCATGGTGCTGATGTTCTCGATGCGCATCTTGCCTGCATCGCCGAGGTCGAGGGTGAGCCGCCAGAAGAACGCCACTTCGTTGCCGAGCGCCCGCAGCGTGACTACCTCGGTTTCGTAGTCTGTACCCGGGACCGTGGAGTAGAAACCGCGGATCGCCTCGCGCCCGATGTGCACCTCTCCGCCGACGGGGTCCGCCACGGCGGCAGTGGCAGCGTACAGGTCGGCGATGGCGTCGAACTGCCGTTTCTCCAGCAGCTCGAGATAGCGGTTGACGGTCGCGGCATTGTCCTGGGCGCTCGGCATGGCGATATTCATTGGAACCCCGATTCATTGACTTGATGCTTCAAGTCAAACGTAGTGCGGATGACTTGAAGCGTCAACTGATCTATGCGGTGACCGTGCGTTCCCAAAACTACTCACGCAAGCACACGAACTAGAGAGCTCAGCCGGCCGTCAAGCCCCCGTCGACCGCGAGGACCGAGCCGGTGATGTACGACGCCGACGATGCTGTCAGCGACACGATTGCGGAAGCGATTTCCTCGGGCGCACCGGCGCGCTCGAGGGGAACGATACGTTCGTAGCCCTCCCGCTGCGCGCCGGCAACCCGTTGGAACATGGCAGTATCGATGAAACCGGGCGCGACGGCGTTCACCCGCACACCGTAAGGCGCGGCTTCCAACGCCGCGCTGCGCGTGAGGCCGACGACGGCGTGCTTGCTTGCCGAGTAAATCGCCGCACCTACAGGCGCGCCCTTGACTCCCAAGACAGAGCTGACATTGACGATGACGCCGGAACGCTGGCTTTTCATCACGCGCAGTTGATGTTTGAGGGTGAGCAGGGTGCCCAGCACGTTCGTGTCGAAAATCTGCTGGTATTGCTCGACGGTGATCTCGGACAATTCGACAAGCTCGCCATCGGTCCCGGCGTTGTTGACTCCCACGTCCAGCCGACCGAATCGCTCTACGGCGGTGTTGATCAAGTCTGAGACTTGGTCTTCATAGCGCACATCGGTCTGCACGAACAAGGCCGCCTTGGCCCCGCAATCCAGCAGCTGCGCCACCAGCTCCTCACCGACCTCGGCGTTGCGGCCGGAGGCGACGACGATGTCGCCCCCGTCGGCGTACGCCTCCGCTGTCGCGCGGCCTATACCCGTCAGCGCGCCGGTGACAACTACTACGCGATCACTCATGACGGGTGACTCCATTCTGTTAAACGTTCCTGACTGATTAGCGCGGATGGCGGTTGTTCTAACTGCGGTTCGCAGAATTCTCAACAAGATCGCGCTGACTTGATGCTTCAAGTCAACCGTAACCTGTGTGACTTGAAGCGTCAACTGATCTATCCTCGTGACATGACGCGCAGAACCCGATGGCTGACCGATGCCGAACAGGCCGCCTGGATGGAACTTGTTCGCGTGCTGTTCACCCTGCCCGCTGCCCTCGATATGCAACTGCGCCGCGACTGCGACCTGACGCAGTATGAGTACCTAGCGCTTGGAGTTCTTGCCGAACAGCCGTCGCGCACCATGGGTATGAAGTCACTGGCAACGATGACCAACGGATCGCTGTCCCGCCTGTCGCATGTCGTCAAGCGGCTAGAGGCGGCCGACTACGTTCGGCGAGAAACCAATTCAGACGACGGCAGGCTCACCGATGCGATCCTGACCGACGCGGGATTCGCGAAGGTAGCCGCTGCGGCGCCGGGCCATGTGGCGACAGTGCGCGCCTTGGTGTTCGATCACCTCACCGGCGAGCAAGTCGCACAACTAGCCGATATTCTCGGACGGGTCTGCGTCACGGATAGCTGACAATCGGTTTTGGTGTCGCATCAAGATGGTCGTCGACATCCCCAACCGCCGAGCCACTCACTTGCTGTTCGGCGGCATCAGCATCTGCTGCCACGTCTTACCTCCCGAGCTTGGGGCCAGGTCGGTCTGCGTGTACACGTGACCGTCAGGCCCGACGTATTGGCCTGTGGCCGGGTCGTATTCGCCAACCGCGATCGGCGGCGGGGCAGGATCTTGCGGTGGTGGTTGCGCGGCCGGCGCACCGACCGGTGGCCGCACACCCGGCGGCAACTGAGGAACATCCTGACCGGATAGCGTGGCGTTGGGATCGCCCTTCCAGTTGTAGCCGTCATTGAGTGGGACGTACTGTTCGTCGCTTTCGCACATCTTCACCGTGGGTGCGCGTTTTCCTGGCACCGTCAGACAGGGATAGTTCCGCGCGCCGCGGATGTTGAACGGCGAGTCCTGTGGCACCCGGCAATACAAATCTCCGGCCGGCCGGTCTGGGACATCCACCAGGCTCATTGCTCGCCGCTGCTGAGCGGGCAGAAATCCTGTGGTGCAGGGCGGTGGCAGGTTCACGTTGAGGGCGAGGCTCTGGAAGACGCCAGCATAAGGCGACTTCATGTTCCGGTCAGCCACCAACGAAGCCGCCTGTGTTTCAACAAACCCCGGCACCAGAACAAGCAGTTGCTCGAGGGCGGGTTGGTAGGTGACGGCGACCTGTCCGACCGTGACGAGGTTGGTGAGCAATACCGGCAAAGTGGGGCGGATCCGCTCGAACAGTTGTCGGCCCTGCTCGGCGGCCGGGCCCGCCTTCTGCAGCACACCAGCCAACGCCGAGTCGTGGCTCTGCAGCTGGCCGGCGATGTTCGCCAGATGTGCGGCCCACGCCTGGATGTCATCCGAGGTGTCGACTTGGGCGTCCAGGACGGGAGCCGAGCCGTTGATGAGGGTTAGCAGCGGCTGGAGGTTCTTCCGGGCGTCGATGGCCAACTGAGTGGATCCGTTCACGATGCGAGACAGCTCAGGTCCCAACCCGCCGAAGGCGCGGTAACTTTCATCGACGGCGGTGGTCAAATTGTCGTGAGGGATCGCCTGCAAGCCGCGATTGGTGCTGTCGAGCAGCTCGTTGACGTCGGGAGGCACCGATGTGCGATCTCGGGGTATGACGTCACCATCACGAAGTGGCGGTGAATCGCTGCGCGGTGTGAGGGCGACGTATTGCTCCCCGATGGCGGTCACACTGTGAACGGCCGCGTCCAGATCTGCCGGGATCGCAATGTCCGACCGCAGCGACAGCACAGCCTCGACCCCGTCTGCGGTGAGTCGGACATCTTCCACGCGGCCGACCTCGGTGCCACGGTAAAGAACGTTGCCGGTCTTGTACAGGCCGGCGGCCGCAGGCAGTTCGACAGTGACGGTGTAACGGCCGACACCGAACCAGGTGGCCGGCGCGTTGAGGTAGCCGAAGCCCAGAACCGCGCAGGCGCCGAGCGCGACAATCACAAACAGCGTCAACTGGATTCGGATTCGCCGGTTCAGACGCATATCACGGGCCTTGATCGAAGTGATAGGGAACGACGAGCGGGTTGCCGGCCGTGTACGGGCTGGGCAGCTGGCCGATGGTGCGGCCCCATTGAAGTTCGAGTTCGGTCAGGTTGCCTTCCCACCGAGTGCCGGTGAAAAACGACGAATCCAGGCGACTAAAGGTCAGGTCGATCATCAAAGTGACGTTCGCGTAGTCGCCACGTAGCCACTTCGGGATCGTTTCTTTGGGAAACACGGTGGTCAACACGCTCGCAGCTCGGGTCAGTGCCGGTCCGGCATTGGCTAGCGACTCCAGAACCGGTCCGATGTCGTTGAACTCCTTGACCAGGTTGTCCTTGCTCGTGAGGGTGGTGTCTGTTGTCAGAGCGCTGAGCTTGCCCAGCTGGTCGAAAGCCTCCGCCAAGTTCGCCCGTTCATCCTTAAGGACGACCAGAGCGTCAGGAATGGTGCGCAGCGCTTTGTCGAATGTCGGTTTCTGCCCGGCGAATTGGCTGACGAGCCGATTCATGGACTCCGTGGCGGCAATGATGTCGTCTCGTTGCGTGTTGAGTTGGCTGACGAACTGGTTGATCTGCTCGGTAAACCCGCGCAGGTCTTGTTCGCGGCCGCGCAGCGCCGTGCTGAATGCCTCGGTGATGTCCTGGAGTTGACCGATGCCGCCACCGTTGAGCAGAAACGACAGTGACGCCAGCGTCTGCTCGGTCGTGGGATAGGCGCGGGCGTTGGACAGCGGGATCAGCGAACCTTCGTGCAGTCTGCCCACCGGTGGTGCGTTCGTGGGTGGGGCGAGTTCGACATGCAAGGTGCCGAGCAGACTGGTTTGGCCAACGCTGGCAGTTGCGTTTTCAGGCAAGACGACGTCGCCGTCGAGTTTCATCGTCACCAAGGCGTGCCAGCCTTGCTGCTCGATCTTGACGATGTTGCCGACGGTGACGTCGCCCACCCGCACACGGGAATTGGGCTGAATGTTGGTCACGTCGGGCAGTTGAGCTGTCACCGAGTATGAGCCTGCTCTGCCGCCGGCGGTTCCGGGCAGTGGCAAGGAGTTCAGACCGCGCCATCCGCAGCCAGACAGCGCGGTGATCAGCACGACGGCAGCCACCGCGGCGACCTGACGTTTCACTTTCACCGCGCCGGGTTCTGCGGAATCATCAGTCCGGGCAGACCCTCGGCAGGGTCGGTAGTGATCGGCTCATTCGGCGCCGGCACTTCAGCGGCAAGCGCAGGCCCGGTCGCCGGCGACGAGGGAGGTGGCGCCGTGTCAGGTGCCGGCGGGGTGGGTCGGTAATCGGGGCGCATCCAGTCCTCGCTGTAGGTCAGTTCATTGGGCCGGGCCATCGCGCCGACCACCGGGATGGGCACAGCCAGACCGATCGTGGTGCCGATCGGGGGGAAGTTGTACTGGCGGTTCTTGACGATGGGCGCCAGGTACTGCGCGCACAGCTTGGCCGCCTGCTCGGCGCCTAAGCGTGAAGCCGCCTGGACCGCGCCGCAGATGAAACCGATCGGGTTGCTGAAGTTGTTGATGACCGGGATTCCGGTCGAGCCACCGAGAGCGGGACGGTACGTGTTGTTGAGGTTGGCCAGCACGTTGGGTGCCAGGTGCAGCGTCTGCTTGATGTCATCGAGGCTGGCCACCAGGGCGGTGGAAATTGAACTGAGCTTGTCGACTGTCACACCGAGTGGCTCCTTGTTCTCGGCGACAAAATCGCTGACTTGGCCTACCGCGGCGTCGAGGTCGGCAATGGCCTGTCCCAGCTCGTCGGGATCGTTGGCCAACAAACCCGTCACTGCCGCGAAGTTGGTGTTCAGTGTCCGCATCAACGTCGTACTGGATTGCAGCGCCGAGACGAGCACCGACAGATCCTTGATGGTGCCGAAGACGTCGTCGCTGTGGTCGCCGAACGCGGAGATGGCTTGGGACAGCTGGATGATCGCGGCGCGGATCTGATCACCTTGCCCGCGCAGGTTGTCTGCCGTGGTGTTGATGAATGCACCCAGCGGGCTGGGTTTACCGGGTTCGGTGGGCTGCAGACTGTCACTCAGCTTCTGCAGCTGGACGCGCAGATCGTCGTACTCCATCGGCACGGCGGTTCGGTCCTGGGGGATGACCGCGTTGTCGCCCAGTTGCGGACCGCCGGTGTAGGCCGGAGTGAGTTGGATCGCTCGAGAGGTCACCAGTCGAGGAGAGATGATGACGGCGCGAACGTCGGTCGGTATGTGGTACTTGCGGTCGACGGTGAAGGTGATCCGGGCGCGCTGCGGCTGCGCTTCGATCGTCTCGATCTTGCCGACCCGCACCCCGAGAATCAGCACGTCGTCGCCGGGATAGATTCCCGTGCTGGTGTCGAAGTAGGCGACCAATCGGGTGCTGGGGGGAGGTCTCCACAGTGGTCGGGCTGCTACGCCGACGCCGCCGATGAGGGTGACCGCCAGCACGATGGCCAGGGCAATAGTGGCTGTTGGCGGGCGGGTCACTGCGCACCTCCTGTCGGGGCTTGGGTGGTCGGCGCCATCTCACCGGGGGCGGGGACAAACACAGGGGTAGGGGTGGGCGGTGGCATTACGTCGGCGGGTGGACCCGGCGGTGGACCACCCGGAGGCGGTGCGGGAAGCGGCGCACGGTAGGGATATCGGGGATCACCGGGGTTACCGGTGATCGCGTCGGGCAGGCTCAGATTGGGTTCGCCGCCCTGACCGGTGCGTGGGTACGGCATGGGCAGTGCCGGCGTGGCCGGCTGACCGGTTTGCGGATCGCTCAGTTGTGAAGGCAGCAATACATTGGGATCCAATCCGAGGTCTGAGAATGCGGCGTCGACGAATGGCTCAACGAACTGTCCGGGCAGCAGATTGGAGATGTAGGCCTTGAAAAAGGGTCCGGAGCCCACCGCCTCCCCGAGGGACATCACGAACGGGTTGAGTAACTTGAGGGACTCCTGCAGTTTGTCCTTGCGGTTGTCCAGCAGGGCCAGAACGACATTGAGTTTGTCCAATGCGGGCCGCAGCTGAGCTCGGTTGTCAGCGATGACGCCCTCCAGTTGTTTAGCCAGGGCGGAAATATTGGCCGAGATGGCATCCAGCGCCGAGCTCTCAGACCGTAGCTGGGTCAGTAGCGCATCGGAGTTCGCGATCAGGCTGACGATCTGATCGGTGCGGTTGGCCAATACGTGCGTGGCGACTCTGGCGTTGGCGAGCAGGTCGCGCAATTGTTGGTCGCGGTCGTTGAGAGTTTTCGAGAAACGAGTGACGCCGGCAACGGCTTCCTTCAGATCCGGTGGGGTGTCGGCGAACTCGTGCGCCAGCGTGGTTAACGACGCGTTGACATCATCGGTGTGGAGGTTGGCAATGGTGGTCGACAAGTCGCCTAGCGCGTCCGAGAGCTGGTACGCCGGCCGGGTGCGTTCGACAGGAATCGGTTGCGCCAGCCGTCCGGTGCCCCGCGGAAAGACTTCCAGAATCTTCACGCCCAGAAGGCTTTTGGTTTTGACGGCCGCCTCAGTGCGGTCGCCGAGCCGCAAGTCTTTATCGATATCGAAAGTGATAACTACCCGGGCGCCGTCGAGGTCGACGCTCGACACGTGTCCCACTTTGTAGCCGGCGATCTGGACGTCCGTCCCGGCCTGCAGCCCGCTGGCCTCGGTGAGGTAGGCCGAATACTGTTGGCCGTGCGAGAAGAACGGAAGCTTGTCGTATTGCAATGCCGCGAATCCGATGCCGGCGGTGACGCCAATGCCGACCGCACCGATCACGGCTAGATTGCGCTCCAAGAGGGGTTTCATTTCGGTGAGCACCGCCCCGAGTCCTGGCCGGCCAGTTTGACATAGACCGGCTGGCCGCCCTTGCCATTGACTTTGAGCATGAGGTCGCAGACGTAGTAGGAGAAGAAGTCACCGTAGAGTCCTAGCCGTGCCAGCGCTTTGTAGGTGTCGGGCAGGGTAGCGAGCAGGTTGTCGACATATTCGTGGTCTGCCGCAACGATGCTGTCCGCGCGGTCGGACTGAGCGATGGTATTGGCAAGCGGTGGCCGTAAGAGTCGCAGCAGATCGGAAACTGATGCCGCTGCGGCGTTGGTGTAGGCAACCGAGTTGCTGATATCTGTTTTGCGGGCGGCTAAGCCCTCGACGAGTTCGGACAAAGAGGTCACGGCTTGGTCGAAGTTCTTACTCTGCTCGCTGAGCGAGCCGAGTACGGTGTTGAGGTTGGTGATCACCTGCCCGATCAGCTCGTCGCGGTCGGCTAGCGCGGATGTCAACTGTGCGGTCTGGGCCAAAAACGAGTTGATCGTCGTTCCCTGATTTTGGAAAACCTGGATCAGCTGGCTGCTCAGTGCGTTGACCTGATCGGGATTCAATGCGCGGAACAATGGCCGGAATCCGCCGATCAGCTCGTCGAGGTCAAGTGCCGGCGCGGTGCGTTGCACGGGAATGGTGTCGCCCGGTTTCAGTGGCCGCACACCGCCCGCGCCTTCCTGTAATTCCAGATACCGATCACCGATCAGGTTGTCGTAGCGGATAACCGCCCGCGTGCCCTCGGTCATCAGCACCGAACGGTCCGCTCTGAACGTCACGGTTGCGGTGCCGTCGTCGTTGACCACGATGTGGTCGACCTTGCCCACTTCAACACCAGCGACCCGAACGAATTGTCCATCCGTCAGGCCGGTCACACTGGCGAACGTGGCGTTATAGGTAGTCGTCGGCGCAAACCGTAGCTGTGCGAACACCATGATCAATGCGAACGTCCCGGCCGCGCACACCGTCGTGAACAAACCCAGACGCACGGCGACGCTTGGCAGATTCCGTTTCACAGATAGGTCCTTTGCATCACGGTGCCGATCATGGATTCGGTTGTGGCGCAGTATTTGCCGGGGCGTCACCAGTCCCGTATGGCGGTGGTGGATTCGGCACCCCGGGTACCGGAGGTGGCGGCATCCCCGGTGGCGGCGGTGCCCACAGCGGCGCTCCGTCGGGGCCGTAGAGCGGGGCGCCGTACGGCGGGGCGCCGGGGTAGGGCACCGGACCGATGGCTGGCGGCCCCATACCGCGGATGCTCGGCGGCTCGGGCACCGCACGAGTGACCGGAAAGAAGTCCACCCACCACGGGTGCGCAATGCCAAGATTGGGGCGATTGTCCAACCCGATGCCAAAGCCGGTGTTGGTGATGAGGTTGCGCACTGGCCAGTTCTTGGTTACGTCGGGCAGTGACCCGCAGCCGGGCTTGCCACCGGGGCCGCCCTTCGCAGCCACGATCGGCAGGTTGTCCGGGTAACGGTATATATCTAGGGGCCATGTCAGACTGGCATCGAGCAGGATTGTTCTGCCGTTGCGTCCGCCCATGGCATCGGGGAATCCGTTATCGAGCATCCACTTCGCACCCTGCAACACGCAGGTGTATTCCGGGTTGTACTTCAACAACAGGGCGGTGGTGGGTTCGAGCACATTAACCGCGTCCGGGAAACTGTCGCGGGTCGCGCCCAGCACATCGATGCCGGCGTGCGCGAAGCCAATTGCGCTGAGCAGCAACGCATCCAGATCGTCAGCGTGGGTAGTGATGGTGGTGCTCGTTGTGCTGCCCGCTTCGAGGGCCGCCAAGAGGTCTGGCGCAGCCTTGGCGTAGGTGTCGGCGAATCCCTTCAGCGACTGCCAATCACGGCCGACGGTGGGCATAATCGGATTGATGGCCCGCAGCACATCATTGGATGCGGTGATGGCTTCGCCGATGCGTAAGCCGCGGCCGCGCAGCGCGTCAGCCAATGCAGACAAGACCGCGTTGAGTTTGGCTGGATCGATGTGATGCAGTAGGTCGACGATGTTTTCGAACACCGTATTGACTTCGGTGGTCACATTGCGTGACACCAGAACCGCACCAGCGGCCAGCCGCGTGAAGCTGGGCTGTTCGGGGTAGACCAACTCGACGTACTTGGCGCCGAACAGTGTGGTGGAACGGATCTGTGCTTCGACGTTGGCAGGGATGTGGTTGATTTGATCGGGATAGATCTGCAGCTGCAGGGTGGCTGGCCCGTGACCACCCTCGACACCCGCTACGCGGCCAACCTCCACTCCGCGCAGCTTGACTTTGGCGCCCGATTCCATGATCAAGCCGGCGCGCTCGGACGTCAACGTGACCGGGACGAAGTCGCGGAACGTGCCGGCGAAGATCCCCGAGCACACAAACACGATCGCCGCCAGCACGGCGCACAAGGCGAGCGACCACCATGCGGGGCGGATGCGGCGTCGACGTCGTCGTCGAGAGTGATCCATTGTCTAACCCGAGAAGTGGAAGTTGCCGGACTGGCCGTAGATGGCCAGCGAAACGAACGTCGTCATCACGGTTGCGGACACCAGGGAGGCGCGTACCGCGCGGCCCACCGCTTCCCCGACGCCGGCTGGGCCGCCGGCAGCGTTGAACCCGTAATAGGTATGGACGAGCATGATGACTGTCGCCATGGTGACCGCGAGCAGAAATGACCAGAGCACGCTGTCGGGGTTCAAAAACGTGCTGAAGTAGTGGTCATAGACGCCGGCGGACTGGCTATAGACCACGGTGGTGCCCGTCTTAGCGGCGAGGAACGCGCTTATCAGGGCGATGCAATACAGAGGGAATACGACGACGATGCCCGCGATCAGCCGCGAGGAGGCCAGATACGCCACCGCGCGCACGCCCATCACTTCCAGGGCGTCGATCTCTTCGTTAATCCGCATCGCGCCCAGCTGGGCGGTCGCGCCGGCACCGATGGTGGCGGCCAAGGCGATCCCGGCGATCAACGGTCCGACCAGCCGCACGTTGACAAACGCCGAGATGAACCCCGTCAGAGCCTCGACCCCCACTTGAGAGAGCTGGTTGTAGCCGACCACCGCGACCAGGGCGCCGACCGACACGGTGAGGAAGCCGACGATGACCACCGTGCCGCCGATCACGGCCAGTGCGCCGACTCCGAATCCCATCTCAGCAATCAGCCGCAGGATCTCTGTGCGGTAGTGCATCAGGGCGTCGCCGGTCGACCGCAGGGTCTGGCCATAGAACAGCGTTTGCAGACCCAGGCGGTCTAGGCTCGCTCCGCATCGCGACAGGAGACGCGCCAGCCGATACGGAGGGCTGGGGGCACTCATTTGAGCGCCTCGATTCCGACCGCAGAGGCGATGATGTTGATGGCGAACAAGGCCATGAACGTATAGACGACCGTTTCGTTAACGGCCCGGCCAACCCCGGCGGGCCCGCCACTGACGTAGAGGCCTTTGTAGCAGGCGATGAGCCCGGCGGCGAACCCGAACAACGCGGCCTTGACGAAGGCGACGGTGACATCGCCCAGCCCGGTGAGCAGGGTGATCCCCCCCACGAACGCCCCAGGATTGACGTGCTGAATGAAAACTGCGAACACAAAGCTGCCGACCAGGCACACCAGGACGACGGCCGACGACAGCATGACGGTGACGAAGGTCGCGGCGAGCACACGCGGGACTACCAACGCTTGCAGCGGGTTGATGCCCATCACGCGCAGCGCGGCGATCTCTTCACGGATGGTGCGCGCTCCGAGGTCTGCGCACATGGCCGTGCCGCCCGCGCCTGCGATAACGAGCACGGTCACGGTCGGGCCGATCTGCGTGACCGCGCCATAGGCGGCACCGGTTCCCGCGAAGTCGGCAGCCCCAAACTCGGTGAGCAGGATATTGAAGGTGAACACCAGGAGCACAGAAAAAGGTATCGCCAGAAGCAACGTCGGCAGCAGTGACACTCGTACCACGAACCAGGACTGGCGCAGGAACTCTTCCCAAGCGAATGGCCTGCGCGGCAGTATCAGCAGTGTGTCGATCGACATCGCGTAAAACTCGCCAACCCCGCGCAACGGTCGGTTCAGCATGGTCCCGTTGACGATCATCGCGCGAAAACCTCCACTAATAGCTCCGCGCCGTGGATCTGCCGCGGTTGGGGCGCAGCGATGTTGCCGATCGAGTTTTCGGCGTCGTCATCATTTGCGATGATGTCGAGAGCTTGCGGCACAACCCGGCTTGCACCAGGAATGACGCCTCGCGGCATCATCCGCGAGGTTGAGACGAATTGGTCGTGCAGCGTCACAATGACTTTCGGTGGGATCACGGCCGACGTTCGTTCCCAACAATCGCACTCGGCGGCGACGCCGGCGAACCACAAACGCTTGGAATCGACTTGCGAGGCGATCCGACGCAGTCGGCCAACAGAGCGCGTGTCCGGGCGGCTGCACAGCGGTCGATCAGAACCTCGTGAAGCTCGAAGCCATTGAAACGGACCACTGCGGCGGCTGCGACACGCGCGATCACCGCCACGTAACTGCTCTGCGCAGGGCGATGGATGGTCAGCGAACTAAGGGAGCTCATCAGTTCTGCGACCCTCCACTAGCTCTGCTCGCCTGGCCACCCAAGTGGACCCGCGCGGCATCGTTGAGGACAAGGTGTTGGGGCGTCAGCATTTTGGTGACCGGTTGGACCGCGACATCGGGATCAGACGTGATGAAGCGGCGGTACGACATCAGCGGACGTCCTCGGCGATGGCGCCATGGGAAGGATCATCGTCGTCATCTCAGTGGTCCCACCTAACGCTCACACGGCGCACCGGCCCCATGGCCCCTCCCTAACGAATTTCATCGGCGCCGACGACGCGATGCTGTGTGCGACATCACACCGTTAGCGCCGCATGTGCAAGCTAACAGAGACTTGAGCGCGCAAGCAACCAATCTGGCGGTCTATGTTCGCTTTCGTCAATCCTTTGTGCCGGAGAACAAAATCGTCATCTTGATCCTCGGGTTCCAACACTGCAATTCCCCTCTGTCGCTGAGTGATCGCCGTGTTCCCTGTTGCGCAGGCAAAGGGCGGACCCATCGGAGCTATTGCCGCGATGAGCGTTACCGATGACGGGCATCGATCATTGCGCGACCGATATCTGACAGCAAGGCGATTCGTGGAATACGCCCCACACGAGGCACGGCTGGCGCCAGGCCGAACAGTGCGTCCCGTCGGCGATCCGCTAGGGCACCCTCGGCAGTTGGCGCCGATCCCTTTCAATGGTGTGTCACAGGTATTTTCGAGCCGAAGGTGAAACAATTCGCATACTCAGGACGGTTGGAACGGCATCGAAATACACTGCCCGCTGTGCGGTCAATGTGAGCCGCCGCGGGCAGCTAGAGCAGGGGTTTGAAGTTCGCTGAGCCGACGGGCGGTTTGCGGTCACGGCCGAGTCGGGTCTGTGTGGTGTCACCGACTTCAGGTGTTGCCGTCGCGCGTTGGACACAAACACGTCGCGGAACGCGACAATTGTTGTGCTGCGCCACATACGGTGGACCAAGGCCGCGTCAAAATGACGCTGCCAACGCACGTAAAGCCAGATAGACACTGCTTAGGAGCACTAGCACCCCCAAGCGCGTCAAAGGTGTGCACAAATTCGTTGGGGGGCATTGCATGTCGAGGCGAGTGGCCACGATATCCGTCGCGCACTCAGGAGGTGAATTGCCAGGTTCGGTACCTCGCGTCAGACGAGACGCGCCCACGTGTAGAGATGCTTGACGACATCGGCTATCTCAATTACCTCGGTGCTGCCGACGCCGTCGAGGCCCTGAATTTGCCGAAACACTATGTCGAGCAACACGTCGCGCGTGGTGGCGAGGATAACGAGAAGGAAGTCCCAATCGCCGAGGCTCTGGATGATCACGCCGATCGGGTCCATTCCAAGGAGACGGTCAGCGACCTCAGGGATCCGGCCGTTCATCACCCGCACTCCCACGAACGCACCGAAGTCCATGCCGAAGGCAGCGAGGTCCGATATGGCTCGTATGCGGATCAGGTGGTTGGCCTCCATGCGTCGCAACCGCGCGCGCACAGTGCCCTCGGACACAGCGAGGTCGGCAGCGATGCTGCGGTTGCTCGCGCGCGCGTCCCGCTGCAGCGCGTGGATGATGTCGAGGTCCTGATCGTCGATCGCGTGCGGCGGGATCTTAGGTCCACACAGCACACCCTGATCGCTCACATTGAGCGGCGCAAATTCCGAGTTGAAGCGCAAGACGTCGACCGCAAGTTCACAGCGGGCGGCACGCACACCACGCACACGCGGGATGTCTTCGCCAAAGATGCGCCCGAGCTCAAGGCGATCTTCGGCGAGCACGCCGCAGCTAACGCCGTAACGCCCGGTATGAACGTTCACGAAGATGGTCTGCGGTATCGCGGCGATCTCCGCCGCGACCTGCGAAACGAGGCGGGCCTCGACCGACACCATCCCGATCGCGAGGTACTCGAAGCCGAGTCGGTGCATGTCCGTCAGCGCGACTACGCGCACCACGTTGTGTGCTTCGAGCCGTCGCAGCCGCGCAGCGATCGTGGCCTCATTGACCCCGAACGCGCCGGCCATCGAACGATTCGTCTCGCGACCGTCGCGTCGCAGCCGATCAACGATCCTGCGATCGAGGTCGTCGATCGCAGGCAGCTCAGAAGTCACGAGGAAACGTTATCGTGTGACGACGGCCCCGCCTCGGACCGCGTGCTCCCGCGTCAACGCGGGCTTCACCGAAGTGTGAGGTAATCCGATGCCACACGGAGGTCCTCGAGCAGCTCGATGACTCGTGAACGCCGCTCGCGACCGTAGCCGCAGTAATGCGCGAGTCCGAAGTCGGGCAAATGTCGCCGCGCCTGCTCTATCCGCCGCATCAGGGCGTCGATCCCGTCGGCGAGCTCGATGCCGAGGAAGACCTTGGTATCGCCGATGTCGAGATCTGCCAGAGGCGCGAAGAACTCATCGGTTGGGTTGGGCATCGTCGGAAGGTGGACGTAGTCCACGCGATGGTGGGTATTCGCCACGAGTCCGTTCGCGAGGCGCGTAATCAGGCCGAGATCGGGGACGCGGGATCCCGGCCAGCCGCCCCAGGTCCCGTAACAGAGGTGGTAGCCGAGGACGACCTCGTCGGGAATCGCCTCCGCCAGCGGCGAGAGATACTCGGCCGAAGTGTAGTACGCCAGGCGCACGTCGAGCGGCGGCAAAGAAGATCCGTCGGGCAACAGATCATCGAGTGCGCCGCTGCAGTTGACGACCTCGGCGCAGTAGTCCAGCTGGATAGCGAGGCTGTCGGCTGGAATCGTGCGGAGCAGCAGCGCGATCATCTCCTTGACGCTCTCCTCGTAGGCCTTAACGACGATCGGTCGATCGCTGGGAACGGGGAAAAACAGGTCGATCGCGTTCGCCGTAGTGGGAATGTCGACCTGAAATCGGACGCCCTCGCCGATAACGCCCTCGTCGCGCAGTCGCGCGAATGTCTCGTACGACTCGACGGCCGCGTGCCCGAAATGCAAGTCGAAGCGCGTCTCGGTCACGCCGGGCTTGAGCTTGTACGTGCCGAGCGATGCCAGCATCGCCTCATAGCCGTGCTCGTCGGGCTCCTGGACGGCCTTCTCGATCGATACGACGTTGATCGGCTCCAGGTCGGGGTTCTTGTCGTAGGTCAATTGCGGCAGCACATTGATAAATGCGTTGCGCACCCCGACCTCCCCGTCTGGCAACGTCGATACGCGGTCGCCGAGTCGCGTCGCGAACTCTTGCAGCGCGTCGCCGACGGTCTCGAACGGCGCACTGCCGACGATAAGTACGTCGCCCTTTAGCCTGCCCATCGCATTCTCCATTCCCTCGTGGTTGACCTACCGAGCTGCGGTGCCGTGGTGCTTCATGCGGTGGTGCTAGCGGACCCCGACCCCTTGTCTGCCCGTCGCGAGTTGGGCAGCACTGCCGTTTCGTATGCCTGCAGCGGGAAACGTGACAGCTCTCGCCGCATCGACGTCATCGAGGCCGGCCACAAGGCGGAGTTCTTGCCGTCCACGTCGAGATAGAAGCTCGTGCAGCCGCCGGCGGTCCAGATCTGGGTCGACAGCTGCTTGTCCGTGGCGCGTTTCCAATTATCTTGCGCCGTCTCGCGCACGTCGATCATCGTCAAACCTTTTCGGCGCATTGCCTTGACCGCCTCGACCAGATAGCGACCCTGAGCATCGGCCATCATGAAGGCGGATGCGAGCGCGCTGTTTGGCCCGAAGAAGTAGAAGGCGTTGGGGAAGCCCGCGATGGATGTCGCGTTGAACGCCTTCGGCCGGCCAGCCCAGACCTCGGCGATGGTCTGATTCCATCGACCGGTGACCCGTCGCGTGATCGGTGCCTCCCACCCCTGGAACCCGGTTGCGAAGATGATCGTGTCCACTGGGTGCTCGCTGCCGTCGGCCGCGACGACGGAGCTTCGGCGCACATCACTCACGGCCGGCACGACGTCGACATTGTCCTTGGTGAGCGCATCGTAGTAGTCGCTCGAGAAGAGCAGCCGTTTGCACCCGACCTTGTACGACGGTGTCAGCTTCGCGCGGAGCTCGGGGGAAGGGACGCTCCGGCTCAGGTGTTTGCGGGCTGCCGTCTCCAGCGGCTGCAGCAGGCGCGGATGCTTGAAGCCGAACCGTATGAGCTCCGCAGATGCGAACAAGGTGGCCCTTCTGAGACGCAATCCGCCAGGCAGCCGAAGAAGCGCCTTCTGCACGCCGCTCACCGCGCGATCATTCTTGGGAAGCACCCATCCCGGTGTGCGCTGCAACAGCGTCAGATGACTGACCAGTGGTTGGATCTTGGGCACGAACTGAATGGCTGACGCGCCGGTCCCGACGACGGCGACTCGCTGTCCCGTGAGGTCGTGGTCATTGCGCCAGCGCGCCGAGTGAAAGACCGTCCCCTCGAACTGTTCCAATCCCGGCAGATCCGGAATGGCCGGCTCGGCAAGCGCCCCGCCAACGGCGATGACGAGGATCCGCGCCGCGTAGACGCTGTCGGCGGTGCGAACGATCCAGCGATGCTCGTCCTCGTGCCAGGTCGCCTCGAGGACCTCGGCGTTGAACCGCACCAGATCACGCACGCCGCGTTCTTCGGCGACGCGAAGGATGTAGTTCTGGATCTCGGATCGCTCGCCGTAGGTTCGCGACCAGTCGCGGCTGGGGGCGAACGGAAACGAGTACACGTGCGAAGGAATGTCGCAAGCGCACCCCGGATACGTGTTGTCGCGCCACACGCCACCCAGTTCGGCCTCCTTCTCGAGCACGACGAGGTCGCGCTCGCCAGCTTCGAGCAAGTGGGCTGCTGCGCTGATCCCGGAGAGCCCGCCTCCGGCGATGAGAACGTGCACCTCTTGCATGTCTTGCCGTCCATCTCTTTGTAGTGAGTGACAAATCCCCGGTACAGGACTCGGCGCAGCGAAATGCTAGATCGCGGCTTCGCATATTGTCAAGATACTGATGTTCTCCAGGGTTTTTTACGAGTTAATGCAGATTGCTACTCCGCAAACAGCTGTTCCATAGGCTCTTGCATGATGGTTCGCGTAGTTGTAGCATCCGTTTGGATTCACAACCTAGAGAAGGAGGCAATATGGAGGCCGATCGCGGAGACGTGATGCTCGTTGGCAGCGTGGCGATCCCCGAGGACGAGCTCGACGCCGCGGGTGTCCTGGGTCTGTGCGGGCCGAAGCTAGGCGGGCACGTCAGCATGTTGCCCGACGGCGAGGTGGGCGACCGCTACTACTGGATCAACTACATCGCACGCAACGTTTACTACTCGCATCCAGACTTGGTCACGCTCTCCCGCCACACGTACGAGAACTGGAAGCCGGACCCCGCGTTTGGCCTCCAAGATCACTGGAAGTTCGCGCTGCGTGACGGGATCACTGAACTGCGCTTCGACAAGCTCGGGTATGCCGATGAGGCCAAAAAGTCCTATGAGGCGTTTACGCGGCTCCGTGAAGCTGGGGAGATCGCACCCGGCACGCGTTTCCAGATCGCGTTGCCGGCGCCCGAGAGCGGAACGCGACCGTTCGTCGACACTGCGCACAGCTTCGAGATTCTGTTTGACGCGTATGTCGACGTCGTCGGGCGGGAAATCGACGACATCTGCGCCGCGATTCCCCACGAGGACCTGGCGATCCAGTGGGACATCTGCTTGGAGACGGCTTCGATCGAAGGATTCCCGTTCGGCTTCGCAGAGGCGGAGCTCACCCGCCACGACCAGAATCCGCTAACGAGGACCGCCAACATCGTTGCGGAGCTCTCTACCCGGATCCCCGAGCCGGTCTGGCTGGGGTTGCACCTCTGCTATGGGTCCCTGGGACAGGCCGAAGGTGGAGCCATGGACGGAGCGCACTTCAAGGAAATCGAGGATCTCAATGTTTGCGTCGACATCGCCAACAGCTGCGTCGGCGCGATGGACCGTTCAGTGCAGTTCATCCACATGCCGGTACAAGTCAGCCGCGGCTTCGACGACGCCTACTACGCACCGCTCAAACGACTCGCTGTCGGCGACGCCCGCATCTACCTCGGACTGATCGACATGGTCGACGGCATCGCCGGAGCGCGCCGCCGCATCGAGATCGCCCGCAACTCCCTTAGCGACTTCGGAATTGCGACGCAATGCGGCTGGGGACGGCGGCCCGCTTCCTACCAGCTGTACGACATTCTCGACCTGCATGTCGAAGCGGTCGCTGCGATGAGTTAGGGCGACGGGGTCGGTGACGCGAGAAGAGGGACGGCACAGGATCGCTTCCAAGGTCGACACCGAACAGATTCCGACAAATACACCACGAGTTCGATTGGAGAACCATTGATATGACACTGGGGCTGCAAGACCGGGTGGCGATCGTGACTGGAGCGACGCGGGGGATCGGGTTCGCAACAGCTAAAGCCCTGCAAGAGCACGGTGTTCGCGTCGCGGTCCTGGCCCGCGACGAAGACGCGCTGCGGGCGGCCGCTGCGACACTGCCCTCCCCCAGCGCCGACAGGGTGCTCGTGCTAGGTGCCGACGTGACCGACAAGCAGTCGGTGGTCAATGCCGTTGAAAAGGCACACTCCTGGGGCGGACAGCTGGATATCCTCGTCAACTCGGCCGGCCCGCAGCTGACACCGTCGCCGCTGTCGGAGACTCCCACCGAGGTACTGGCCGACTTCCTCAACGCTAAGCTGCTGGGCTTTCACCGCATGGCGTCGGCGGCCCTTCCCCTGCTAAGCGACAGCGGTTCGGGCCGCATTATCAACGTGGCGGGTCAAACCGCACGCACACTGGTGCCCAACGCTGGGGTCACGGCGATCACCAACGTCGCGGTCATCGCCCTGACCAATTATCTCGCCTCCGAGGCGGCCAGCCGAAATGTGTTGGTGAACGCAATCTCTCCCGGCATGACCCTCACTGAGGGTTGGTCGGCGAAGCACGAGGCGATAGCCAAGGCGCAGGGAAAGACCGCGGTGGAGATCCGCGACGGCATGACTACAGGCACCGGTATCCGCATCGGCCGCTGGGCCGAACCGACCGAGATCGCCAACGGCATCGTCTTCTTGGCGTCAGATCTGTCCTCCTACATGACCGGCAGTGTGCTCGAGGTCGATGGCGGCATCAGTAAGGCGGTGCTGTGATGGCCAGCCGCGACGCGTTGACTGTGCGCGTGGCTGTGGAAGCCGTCACCCACGGATACCACCCGAACGGATCGACCATGATTACGCCCGGCGCTGACGACGTTTGGCATCGCCGAGCACAACCAAAAGGCATTGATCGCCGTCGTTGTCGTGGCGGCGATGGAGGCCGAAGATACCGCGGCCCGGCACCAGCTTGAAATCAAGTGATGTGGCCAGGCTGCGCACGACGAGATGGCTTTCACGCCCAAGCAGACGTGGCGACACACGCAAGGCGCGTGGAAGGAGCCCCACTGTGCCGCTCGAAGAGTCACATCACATGACAGACTTCTGCGTCAAAAGTCCTGCGGTGGAACGCTTGTGCTCCGACCGAGGAGTGAACCATTCGAGGCTCGCTGATCGATACGCCGATGCGAGCACCACACCACACGGTCGCAGCGGCGCGCTGAGCGGACACTTGCGGCGAAACCTGACGAGCATGAAAGCTTTGGGCCGGTGAGCGTCCTAATGGCCGCATCCGGGGTGGCGGGTGACGATGAGACCGGCAGGGAGAATGTCGCTCTCCGACGACTTGTCGTGGCCTATCAGCATCTAACCAGTCTGGCGGTGCATGACGCCAACCTTGAGACGGTCATCGAATTGATTGCCGAACGCATGGATACGGCGGTCGCTGTGGTAGACGACAAACTGGCCGTGCTGGCGTCGGCCAGTCGTTCAGTGCCAGACGCTGCTGGATATCTCCTTACCCGACTTAGTCATCCACGACTAGCACAAGTCCTGGGGGTCGTCGGACCGACGCGGCGAGCGCTACGCATCCCCAGCGATACAAACGCCCCATCGATCATTGTGGCGCCGGTTCCGGTTGGAGCTGCCGTTCCCGCGTATCTGCTGACTCTCGATGATGACGAGCGCGACGATGATGAGGGTCTGCGGCTGCTTCTCACGGAGCATGCGGCGACGATCTGCGGGGTGATCCTGGGCCGGGAACGCGTTGTGGCCGCAGCGGCGACACAAGCCCGCTACGATCTGGTCGAGGGACTCTTGTCTGGCAGGGGCGTCGACCCGAGCGAGGTGCGGCGGTGGGCAACGCACCTCGGTTACGACGAGCAACGCGAACACCGGGTGGTGTCATTGCTCTTACAGAGCACACCCGATACCGCCATCGATAGGTCGAGGCTGTCTGCGGCAGTCGAAAGATTCTTCACCACTCAGGTCCCCGAAGCCATCACCGCGATGCGCGACCAGGAGGTCGTTGTTGTTGTACCCGAACAGGACCCGAGCTGTCCTGACGCGATGACACTGGCGGAACTCTGCATCGGTCGTATGCGAGAGGCGTTCCATGACGCGGCGGTTACTGCCGGTGTGAGCAGGATGTGTCGCTCAGCGTTGGACATCGCACCTGCCTATGACAACGCCCGACGCGCGGTCGACACCGTCATCCGAATGGGTCGCGCCGGCACCGCCGTGGGCGTGGACGACTTGGGCATCCACCGGTTGTTATTGCAAGTCGCCGATCCTGTGCAACTACGCGAATTCGCGCGGGAAGTCTTCGGTCGCGTCCTGACCAAGACGAAGGGCAACGAGATGGAATACCTGTGTACCCTAGCCTGCTACTTTCGCGTCAACAACAGCCCCCAGCGCGCCGCCAAAGAGCTTCATTTGCATCCCAACACGGTGAGCTACCGGATCAGACGCATCGAGGAACTTGCCAAGCTGGACCTCCGCAATTATCGCGACCGGTTGATGGCCCAGGTCGCCCTGGAGATTCTCGACATGATCGATGTGACGACCGGATCGCTGTGACCGGTTTCGTTGACGCGCTGCGCGAGAAGTCGCTGGTATGCGATGGAGCGATGGGAACGATGCTGCACGCAGCCGGCAACTCGCTAGACCGCGCGTTACCAGAACTGAACCTGTCCAACCCGGACTTGGTGAGTACGGTGCACGAAAGCTACGTGGATGCCGGAGTGGATCTGCTTCTCACCAACACTTTTGGCGCAGGACGCCTACGGCTCAGCGAACACGGCTACGCAGACAAAGTCTGCGAGATCAACCGCGCGGGCGCGCTACTGGCGCGCGCGGCGGCAGGCTCGACTCATCGGACCGTGTTTATCGGCGGGTCGATCGCACCCCAGGTAAGCGCCTCCCAACGTGCCACCGTGTCTGCTAACGAACGAATCGAGGCGGTGCGAGAGCAGGTCACCGTACTGGCTGAAGCTGGTGTTGATTTGCTGGTGTTCGAGACGTTCGGATATCTCGATGAACTACTGGAAGCGGTAAGAGTGGCCGTAGAGGTCACCGATCTGCCGATCGTTGCGCAAGCTTCGTTCACCGCTGACGGCTGCACGCTCGGCGGAGAATCGACCCACGAGGTGGCCACCGCACTGGCGCAGCTACCGATTGTCGCGCTGGGCGCCAACTGCACCGTCGGGCCGCAGCGCATGCTCGCCGTCGTCGAAGAGCTTCGCCGGTACACCACGTTACCTATTAGTGCCCAGCCCAACGCCGGATTGCCGCGACGGATGCAGGGTAGGCGTTTTGAGTACAGTCTCGATCCCGACTATTTCGTCCGTTACGCGCTCCGCTGCGTTGAAGCAGGGGCCTCGATCATCGGCGGCTGTTGCGGCACCACGCCGGCACACATGCGTTCGGTCACCACGGCCCTCGGGCACCGTGTTGCCCTGGCCGCGTCACGCCCGGTGAGGCGAGCCGCGCCAGACGAGTTCTTACGTCACCTCACGGCTCGGGGATTCATAGCCGCAGCCGAGATCAGGCCCCCCATCAGCGGAGCCATTGACGATGCTGCCGACATGGCTGGCGCACTTCGTGATCAAGGCGCCGGCCTGCTGTTGATATCTGCTGTTCGTGGTCCTCGGTCGCCACTCTCATCGGCCGGGCTGGCGCAGCGACTACAGCAGCAGCTCGGCGTCGAGACCATCGCGACCATGACCACATGGGACAAAACGATCATGTCGTTGCAGGCCGACTTGCTCGGCGCGCATGCATTCGGCACGCGGACAGTCCTGTGCGAGACGGGAAACCCTCCGCTGCGGGGCGACTATCCGAACGCAGACGGCATCTGGGAGGTCGACTCCGTAGGCCTAATCTCGTTGGTGGCCAAGCTCAACGCGGGCCGAGACTGCAACGGGTTGTCGCTGGCGACAAAGACGGCGTTCCACATCGGCGCTCGGTGCAATCCCGGCGCCGAGAACCTCGATGCAGAAATCACCCGAACGCGCGCGAAAATCGCTGCAGGAGCGCAGTTCCTGATCACCCGTCCCCTCTTCGAACTCGAAGGTCTGTCCCACCTGCTCGACGCGCTGGGCGAGGACAGAGTCCCCGTACTGCTGACCGTCTCGCCGCTAAGCGGATTCGCCGAGGCTGAATACCTTGCCTACGAAGTCCCTGACGTCACCATTCCACACGAAACACTGGCCGCGCTGGGCGCAGCAGGTGGCGATGAGCGCGCGACAGGCGAAAGACTCGCCACCGATGTTGTGACGGCTGCCCGGTCATTGGCAGATGGGGTCATCATCGTGGCTGGCGATGAGAGACAGATGACGCAACGCCTCCTCGCGTCGGCCCGCGTCTAGACGAAGCCGCATCGTCCTTTGCGCATGGCTTTCGATCACGCTGCGGCATGTGCTTCGCAACTCGTGACAGTCTTGAAGTCTTCTGATCTTCTGCTAGCCAGACTGGAGTGCGCATCTACTGCGTGCAGTGCCCGCGGGCTCATCGAAGCCTCCGTCAGGCGAGCCAGTCCCGGTTCGCGCTCGAATTCGCCAGACTACGTTCATGTTTGATAGATCCGTTGGAAGCTTTGCCGCTAAACAATCGCCCCCAAGCGCATTGGTGCTGGGCGTGCAACCCTACGAACCCCGTCACTGCTGCTTGGCGACGATCAGCTCTGACCGTTCAAACCGATCCGGACGGGTCGAACCCGACAACGGCTCGGTGGTCAGCGCACACGGTGCGCACGGTTGCCGCCAGCGGTTAACTCAGTCGCTCGCAAGCGCAGCCCCCGGTGAACGCGCGAGTCTTGTGCTCAAACACAAAAGTATCTCGCGCACTTAGGATTCGGCACTACACCGACCGCCGCGCCACAAGACGTTTACCGAGTTTCCTGTCATCTAGCCCGAAGACCAGGAACACTTCGCTCGCCTACCGTCATAACCAGTGCGACCACGCGCAAATCATGCGCGGTGGAAATCCGACAGCGAGGTCAATTCGTGGACAACGCCCGGCAAGATTGGCGACAGATGCCAGTCCAAACGGGGCTGCCCGGTCCGCGAACGCAGGGGCTCCCGCGAAAGTTGCCGCCAATCCTGTGCAGCGTTGTGTTTCAGGCCGTTTCGAGCGGCAATCGAGGATGTATCACGTACTTGCATCGGTTGAGCATGCGTCGACGGACAGTGGCTGATATGCGGTCGATGCCAGCCGTCGGAAAGCTCGCGTGCCCCTTGACTAGCCGAGACCTGAAGCCTCCTGACATGCCTTGCATAGGTGTTCTGCGAAAGGTGAGTGCGATATGAACCGGGACGTGCGATGTGAATCGGTGTCCGTTTACCGGCGTAATGCCACGCCAGGATACGCGGATGACTCGGCGCACCAGCGACGTGTCGAGGAGCGCGAACAGGGGCCCAGCGCCTGGATCAGCTACTGGCGACTGATGGGGTGGACCCAACGAGGGCGCAGCGGCAGTTGGCGTGCGGGCGGCGCGCCGGCACAGCGAGGCGAATAGACGATGGATGCTTGCGTTCTCCCGGGCAGGGTGTCGCGGGGGTGCACCTGATGACGTTCCGGTGTGAACGAGATGTACCAGAACTTCTTGAGCGCGCGGCTGTTGGAGCTCAACCAGATGGATTCGCTCGGCCTCACGGAAGGCAGTCCACGTGCTGATCGATTTCCGCCCGTACGCACGACAGGGAGCGCAACGGACGACGGATTTGGGCACATCGGTGCAGCCAGTATTGACCGCGCTCAATCAGACACAAACCGATCTCTCACGAATTCGACTGGTGTGTGACTGGGTGCAGTACCGCGACAACTTCCGCGACGTCGTACAGATCCGACCAATCTTGCGCAGCACCACCACTGAAGCTGCCACGGCCAACGGGGCAGCCAACGGCGATATCGGCGACATGGAATTGGCGATCGATGCCAGGCGCGCAGCGGACTCGCCATTGGGTGAGGTGACTACCTCGCTGCTGCGACGAGATGCTGGCAGTGTATTTCTCGAGGACTGGACGACCGGCGTTGAAAGCTGCATCTGGCGTTTCAACGCGCTGTACTGGTCGGAACTGGGGCTGTGGGAGAAAGCGACCGGTCGTGGCTATGAGCAAGCGCTGCCTGGCGGAGAAAGCGATGCGCGCAACCGGGCCGCCGCTGCCGACCTGATCGATGAATTGCTAGCCGTATGGGACCGGCTGGAGAAGGCGAATGCTCTTCCGGAAGAACTCTACGTCCTGGAAATCGGAGTCGGAAACGGCAACCAGGCCAAGGTGTTCCTGGATGAGTTCCGTGAGATCGACCGTCGGCGCGGCAATAACTACTACCAACGTTTGCACTACCTCATGTGCGACTACTCCGCGCATGTCCTGGACTTGGCTCGACTGACAGTCGCCGACCACAACGAGCGGGTGAGCTCTCTTGTGCTCGACGCCACGAAGCCACGTACCACGCTGAGTTTCCTTCGATACAAGGTCTTCTTGGTCTATGTCTCCAACGTCTACGACAACCTGCCAACAGATGAGGTCGCGCAACTGGCTGGGCGGACCTACCAGGTGCAGACTCGGGCATACTTGTCTGCCGAGCATGCTGCCGTGCTCGCCGGATCGGTCTCTGCCGACGTCGAGCAACTCCCGGGACTGGTAGACAAGCTGTTGCGTCTAGCGCCCACCCTGTTGGCGGATGCTTGCCCTAACAACTTCCCGGATGTCGATACGGCGGTTCGGTTTTGGCAAGAAATATGGTCCGCTGTGCGGCTGGAGGAACGATACAAGCCGCTCGACGGTCTCGATAGCTATCAGGTCACTCAATCGCTGACCGGAGAAGTACTGCGCCCCTTGCTGGAGTCGGGTGCTGACGTGCGGATGCATGTTAGCAATGGAGCTGTCTCAAGCTTTGACGACACGATCGCGCTGCTTCACCCATACGGCAAACTGGTCTGTCATGACCTGTTTGTGACCGACATTGCTGGCTATCACACCACGTTTCGTGGACCCGGCAAGTACGACGGTTCTGTGGTGAATTGGGTCAACTGGCCGCTGCTGGCCCACGTAGGACGGCGCCGCGGCTTCGATGTACACCATGAGCCCTTCCGGCACCGCGGCGGCGGCAACATCGTCACGATGACAGCACAGGTCCGGGACTGACGTGGACGAACGCCTGCCGATCCTGCCTACCACGGTCGTGGGTTCCTATCCGGTTCCGGAGTGGATGGAGCGACTAAAGACGGACTGTCTGCGTGGACGGATGAGTCGAGCACAGCTCATCGACGTACACGAGATGGCGATCAAGGCGGCCCTTCGGGATCAAGAGCTGGCTGGAATCGACATCGTCTCCGACGGAGAACTGCGGCGCGACAACGACATCGATTACTTCTTGGCTCAGCTCCCCGGGGTTGACATTGTCCGTACGGCGAAGGATTTTTACTTCGACTACTACGATGTGACGCTGGCTCGTCCGCTGCCACCGGCGGCGGCCGGGGAATTCTGCTGGCTTGCAGAAGATTTCGCATTCACCGCGTCGCAGACCCACAAGCCGATCAAATTCTCTTTCACCGGACCCTTCTCACTGGCGAGCCGGATTCGAAATGAGACACACGTGGAGCAGCGTGAACTCATGCTGGCTATCGCCCACCGCCTCAACGGCGCTGCGCATGCGTTAGTGGAACGAGGCGCGCAGCTGCTACAGATCGACGAGCCGTTCCTAGCCGGATATCCAGACGAGGTGGAAAACACCGTGGCTGCCATAAATGTCGTGACAGCGGGCGTGGACGTGAACTGGGCACTACACGTGTGCTACGGCAATCGATATGCGCGGCCACTGTGGGAAGGCCACTACGACTTCCTGTTTCCCGCGGTACTCGACGCCAATGTGGACCAGCTCGTCCTTGAATTTGCCCGTAAAGGCTACGCGGACTTGCCCGCGATCGAGAAGTTCGGATGGGACCGCAGGATCGGCCTCGGTGTCATCGACGTGAAGAGCCAGCATATCGAGACCGCCGATATGGTCGCGACGCGTATCCGCGCCGCGCTTGAGCTTGTCCCCGCTGAGCAGCTGGTGATCAACCCTGATTGCGGTTTGCGCAACCTATCCGCCGCGGTGGCCCGCGCGAAGCTCGCAGCGATGGTGGAAGGCACCGCCCAGGCTCGCGAGTCCCTTAGCCCTGCCACCGAAATCACTGTGACGACCGATCCGATAACTGAAGGAGCATGAAGTGACCCAATCCGATTCGCACAACTTTCTTTTCACCTCCGAGTCGGTCACTGAAGGCCACCCAGACAAGATGGCCGACGCGATCTCCGACGCAGTGCTCGATGCGGCCCTGTCGAATGACCCGTACTCGCGGGTGGCGTGCGAAACGCTGATTACCACCGGGATGGTGGTGCTGGCCGGCGAAATCACCACCCCGCAAACGCTGGACTACACCCAAATAGTGCGTGACACGGTGAACCGCATCGGCTACGACAATGGCGCATACGGCTTCGACGGCCACAACTGCGCTGTGCTGGTCGCGCTGGACAAGCAGTCCCCAGACATTGCGCAAGGAGTTGACACGGCGCAGGAGACTCGCAGCGGTTCCTCGGGAGACGCGTTCGACCTCTGTGGCGCCGGTGATCAGGGCATGATGTTCGGCTACGCCACCAACGAGACGCCCGAGCTGATGCCGATGCCGATTGCATTGGCACACAGGCTTTCCCGGCGTCTCTCGGTCGTGCGCAAGGATGGAACCCTTCCCTATTTGCGACCAGACGGCAAGACACAGGTATCGGTCCGCTACGTCGACGGGGTACCAGTAGCGGTCGAGCGTGTACTGATCTCTACCCAGCATGCCGAGGGCGTGACCACCGAGCAGATCCGCGAAGACCTGTGGGAGCAGGTGGTCTCGAAAGAGCTTCCAGCTGACTTCTATGACGCCGAGCAGCTACATGCTGATCTATTGGTCAACCCCACCGGTCGGTTCGTGATCGGTGGTCCGGTGGGTGACGCCGGGTTGACGGGCCGCAAAATCATTGTCGATACCTACGGTGGTTTCGCCCGCCACGGTGGCGGAGCCTTCTCAGGTAAAGACCCATCGAAGGTGGACCGTTCGGCGGCCTATGCCGCCCGGTACGTCGCCAAAAACGTTGTCGCATCCGGACTTGCTGAACGCGCCGAGGTTCAGGTGGCCTACGCGATCGGCGTGGCGCGACCCGTGTCGCTGCTCATCGACACGTTCGGCACCGAACTTGTGGATCGCCGCCTGATCGAGAAGCTCGTTGACGAACACTTCGACCTGCGCCCAGCCGCATTCCGGGCCTACCTCGACCTGCACCGGCCCATCTATTCGCCCACCGCGGCATACGGCCACTTCGGCCGCACCGACGTCGACCTGCCGTGGGAGCGCACCGACCGCGTAGCTGCACTGCTCGACGCTGTCGGCATCACCGAATCACCCGTGGCCTGAAGGACAACGAGTATGACTATGACAATCCCAGACTCCACCGGGCAGCAGCTGACCGCCGATGTTCGCAATGGCATCGACTTCAAGGTCGCCGACCTGTCCCTTGCCGAGTTCGGCCGCAAGGAGATCCGGCTGGCCGAGCATGAGATGCCCGGCCTGATGACGCTGCGCCGCGAGTACGCCGACGTGCTGCCGCTGGCGGGCGCGCGCATCTCGGGCTCGCTGCACATGACCATCCAGACCGCGGTGCTGATCGAGACGCTGGTTGCGCTCGGCGCCGCGGTCCGCTGGGCGTCGTGCAACATCTTCTCCACCCAGGATCACGCGGCGGCCGCAACCGTCGTCGGGCCGCACGGAACCCCGGAGGAGCCCAAGG
>NZ_QJJU01000033.1:11909-51563 GCF_003201655.1 Mycolicibacterium moriokaense | reverse complement strand
ATCACCGGGTCCATCAACCCCACGCGAAGCAATGACTTAGCCTTAGCCATGATTCTCCCGGTAGGCCTTGAGGATTGGATCGAGTTCGTCGGGCGGCCCAGCGAGATGATCCGCGTTGTCCCAGTCCCCCAGATCCTCAAGTACCAAAACGAAATCCGTGGAATCCGTGGCCATCTTCGCGGCGTACACGCGCGGCGTGCCCATCGGTGCGCGACCGGCAACGTTCTGGTAGAACGCCAACTCCCGTGCATAGCCGCCCATCATGTCCATGGCGCCGCGCGCCTCGGATTGGGCCGGCAGCTTCGCGATGACACTTCCCGGTACGCTCGCATCGCCGGTCAGATGCAATCGGTACAACAACGACGAGAAGCCGCTGCCCACCGCGATCTGCTCCGCACGAACACCGGTAACGGTGACGCCCAGCACCCGGGTTAGGCACTCGGCGTCCAGTTCCTCGACGGTGGAGGGCACCTCCGCAGTCGCCGAGGTCACGATCGACCCCTCTCAAAAAAATGACACCGAACAACGGACTTCGTTGTCGATGAGTCCGACCCCTGCGAAGGTGGTTTCGCTACCACAGGGGCACCGGCGTCTGGCCGATCGGGTACCAGCACTGCGGCTTCTCGCCGGACACCGCATGCTCGAGGCGCTTGAGCATCCCGTCGGACAATTTGCCAGCCTTGATCAGTTTCTTGTAGCGCGCTGCGATGTGGCCAAAGTCGAAGAAGTCGCGCTGCCAGTCGAATTTGCCGTTTCCCGCGTAGCGAAACCAGCTGCCACCGATGCCATGAATCAGCTCCTCATTGCCATCGACGTCGCAGGAGAGATGCTTCCAGAATCCCACGATCTCGCCGATTCTGTCGTCAATCAATACGCGCTCGTACGGGTACTTCCACCCTTCGAGGCCCTCCATCTCCTTGCCCATGGCGATGTCACGAATCTCGTCGATGCCGACGCACATGACATCCTCCTTCGGCCCGACGTTCCACCCGTAGGTCGCATCGTCGGTGTAGAACGAGGCCAGAATCCTCCAGTCGCCGATGCGCTCGGCCTCCTTGTTGGCGTCGATCCAGTTCTTCATCACGTCTTCAATTTCTTCGCGCGGGAACGCGGGCATCGCTTGGTCTCCTCGTGTTTCGTCGGATGTGTATTCAGTGAGTTCTGTGTTCTAGGTTCGCGGCCCTTGGCGACGGCGATAGCGCACCTTCGCCGGACGTTCCAGCTGAACCACCATCTTCGAATGGTCGTTGCGGTAGGTGTCGGCCGGCTGTGCCATCTCGAACTCGTAGTCGCGCAACAGAACCGAGAAGATGGCCTTGATTTGCATGGTGGCAAACGCCGCCCCCACACAGCGGTGCCGGCCGGCGCCGAAAGGAATCCAGGTCCAGCGATTTACCAGGTCCTCCTGGCGTGGCTCCGCGTATCGCTGCGGGATGAATCTGTCCGGCTCCGGGAAGTCCTGCGGTATCCGATTGGAAATCGCAGGCGACACCGCCACCATGTCACCGCGGTGAATGGTGTGCCCCACAACGTCGAACTCCCCCGTGGCACAGCGCATCAAAATGATCAGCGGCGGATGTAGTCGCAGGACCTCCTTGAGTGAATTCTCCAATAGTGGAATCTGGCGCAGTGCATGAAAACTGACCGACTGACCGTCGGCGTAGAGATCGTCGAGTTCGGCGATCACTCCTGCATACACATCCGGATGCCGGAGCAATTCAATGAGCGTCCACGATGACGTTCCCGAACTGGTGTGGTGCCCCGCGAACATCAATGAGATGAACATGCCGGTGATCTCACTGGCGCTGAAGCGCGGTTCGCCGTGCTCGTCTTTCAAGGCCACCAGCACGTCCAGCATGTCGCGATCTTCTTTGGACGCCGGAGGACAGGCCAGGCGACCAGCCATCAACCCACTGACCAATTCGACCAGCTGTACCCGGGCCTCGTCGCGGCGACGAAAGCTCTCGATGGGCAGGTAGGGGTCGACGTAACACAGCGGGTCGGTTCCCCGTTCGAGTTCGTGGTACAGATGGGCGAATCGCGAATCCAGCTGTTCACGAAACTTCGTGCCGATCAGGCAAGCGGACGATGTGTAGATCGTCAATTCGGCGAAGAATTCGAGCAGATCGATCTCGCCATGATCACCCCACTCGGCGATCATTCGGTGTACCTCGTTCTCAATGGTGGCCGCATGGCCCTTCATGTGGTCACCGCGAAGAGCGTTGTTGTGCAGCATCTCCTTGCGACGCTCGGGGGTGATGTCATAGCTCACGCCCTCGCCGAAGATCGGCGTCATGAACGGGTAGGCCTCAGCCTGGTCCATATCCTCATCGGCCGCCCGGAAGAAGAACTCGTTCGCTTCAGCACCCGACAGCAGTACGACTTTCTTGTTCGCGAGATGAAAGATGCCGAAGTCGCCGCATTCGTCGCGGACGCGGTGCATCAACGCGATCGGATCGGTCCGAAACTCCTCTAAGTGACCACGTTCACCTTCGCCACCGGAGACCACGGGTGCGGTGGCTAACGACATGTCGTTGCTCCGGAACCGGGCTTGCCCTGGCGCGACCCTCGCACTGTCGACGACGTTCTGTATGTGTCTCTAGACATGTCTCCAACATTACATCAGAACGCCGCCGAGACACCACCCTCAATTGTGACGGTGACTCTTTGGCACCTGGATCGCTCTGTCTATAGAGGTACTTTGGACGACGTTATAGAGACGACGTTATAGAATAGCTTCATGTCAATCACTGACCCGGCACCCAGAGTTGTGCAGATGCTCCTGACGCCGAATCAGCAGGCCACCCGGCAGGCGCTGGTCGATGTGGCGATCGAGCTGGCCACTGAGGGTGGCTACGATGCGGTCGCGATGCCAGAAGTGGCCAGGCGCGCAAGCATGTCAACAGCAAAGGCCTACCAGCACATCGGCACGAAAGATCAGCTACTGGTCGAGGCGTTGCTCAGCCTCGGCCAACGGTCGACAGAAGACGTTGAACGCCATCAGAATACGGGCGATACCCCCGCCGAACGGCTACGTTGGGAAGTTGGCCGGATCATGAAGGCGGTCGCGGCGCGTCCATTGCTTTACCGCGCGCTGTATCGCGCCTATGTCACCAATGGGGCTGCCTTCGAGGGCGACAATGCGATCGTCCTGGGTCCCCACCAGGCCGCATGGATCAGCAAGGCGCTAACGGGGGGCGCCACTGTCGGCTACACGAAGAAGGATCTGGACGCTGCAGCCCGTATTTTCAGTTGCATGATTCAGGGCGGAATTGTCAGCGTGGCAGCCGGACGATCGATCTCGGAGATTACCGCGGTCCTCGACGAGGCGATCAACCGACTTCTGCCAGCCCCATCGCCGTCGACCGGGACGCCACGGCGTCCGAGAAAACGGTGACGAGCGAACGACGCGCGATCTGGCTCAAAGTCGTAGCACGGGGCCGAATTGCAGTTCTGCGGTGCCGCCTAGATGGGTGCCCAGCGAGTTCGAGCCGGTGACATCCAGCACCACCCTGCCGGTGCCCGAGTCGATCGCGGTGACCTTAGCGTTCAGGCGCATCGTGTCGCCCGGGTAGTTCGGTACCCCCAGCCGGATCTTCAGTGCCGTCAGCTGTGCCGCAGGCCCCGACCAACCGCGGACGTAGCGTTCTACCAGTCCGTTGCTGGTCAGAATGTTCATGAAGATGTCCGCTGAGCCCTTGTCTCGGGCACAGTCGGGGTCGTGGTGAACGTCCTCGTAATCTCGACTTGCCAGTGCTGTCGCGACGATCATGGTCCGCGTTATGGGGATGACCAGCTCCGGAACTGTCTGTCCGATCGTTACCGAATCGATGGTGCGCGAGGGGGTGCAGTCGGCTGTCATCGCACGCTTTCCAGACCGCTGGGCAGGTGGCCGGAGGCGAGCAGGGCGCCGAGCTGCGCAAGACCGGCGCCGCGCCCGCCGAGTGTGACGGCGAGCTGCTTGCCCCAGAGGAAGTACCGGTGCAGCGGATAGTCCACGTCGACGCCGAGGCCGCCGTGCAGATGCACCGCTGCGAACACCGCTGCGAGTCCGGCGCTATCGGCCCACCACTTAGCCACCCGGACCGCCAATTCGGTTGAGCGGCCGGGGTGGTCGTTGTCCAAGCAGTCGATCGCCTGCCAGAGAGTAGTGCGCATCGCCTCAGCGCCGATATAGCAGTCAGCCATCTGATGCTGGGCGGCCTGAAATGTCCCAAGAGGGCGGCCAAACTGAATCCGTGCACTCAAATAGGCCGCTGTGCGGGTGATAACACTCTCCGTGACACCCAGCTGCAACGCCGCGAGGGCGACCCTGGCGTGGGCGAGCACAGACATCGGCAGGCCATCGCCTGGGGCGCCGACGGCAAGGCCGGTGGCGCCGTCCAGCGTCAGGTCGCCGGCCGGCCCGCGGTCGGTCACCGGCACGGAGTCGTTGCGGACGCCGGGGCCATTCCGATCGACCAAGAACAGCCCGACGCCGGCGGGCGCGGCGGCCGACACGAGGACGTGTTGAGCAGTCGAGATCGCGGGGACCGCGGCCTTTTGCCCACGCAAGAGCCAGCTTTCCTCCGAGACCGGTGACGCCGTGCAGGTTGGTGTGGCGGGGTCGGCGGCCGCCGGCGACGCCGAATATTCTTCGAGGGCGACTGTGACTCGAGCTGTCCCCGCTGCGATATCACGCAATATCTGCTTACCGTGACGGGTGCCATTGGCCGACGATATCGCCTGCGCGCCAACGTAATGCGGCCACAGCGGAACCGGAGCGACGAACCTGGCCTGCTCCTCGAGCACCGCGCAGCACGCTGACCAGCCCAGCCCGGCGCCCCCATTCGCTTCGCCGATGCCGATCCCGAGAAGACCCGAACGTGCCAGGTCGTCCCACAACGCCTCATCGTGACCTGAGCTGGACGCATCGATTAAGCGGAGTCGGTCCTCGCTCACCCTCCGCTTGAATACATCATTAGCGAGTCGACGTACATCGGTGACGACTTCGTCTTCACTGAAATCCAACACTCCTCCAGGAATCGCGCCAACGGTCTTCGGCCGTGCGGCATGTTTGTGTCTCTTCCGGCAAGGTCCGCGTGTCACCCTCAATCACCCAGCGTCCTGGTCGGTTGGCTTGTAGCGCAGTGTGCGCCAACGTTGTTGAGCGACCACGTTGCCCTCTTGGTCACCGTAGATTTTCAGCGACGTCACGAACCGGCCAACACCGAGGCGGGTCCTGCGTTCCGACGAGATGTCTTCAACCACCTCATCAAGCCTGATGCGATCACCCGGGCTGAGTTCTTCGAAAAACTCGAACTCCGAGTTGGTGGCGACGACGGCGGTGTAGCCGTGAGCAGCCAGACACTGCCCCAGCGCCCTTGCACCGGCAAGATCTGGCCTCTCGGCATCCGGGCTGACCGTGGCACGGTAGCCGACCATCGTCCACGCTTGCACCATCGTTGCCGGTGCCACAATGTCGCTGCGCCCAGTGGCTTGGGCGGCACGTCGATCCAAATAGACCGGGTTGTCGTCACCCATCGCTTCGACCCAGTGACGGATCATCGCGACGTTGACGCAGTCCTGGCTGATGATGTTTGACCTCAACGTCATACCGATGAAAGTCGCAAGGTCAGCCAGCTCGGCCTCGGTATTCACGCGCGCTTCCGCACGCGAAACATGGCTTGTCATACGAGCAATCCCCCATCCATGAACAGGGAACGGCCCGTCATGAAGGCCGACTGATCACTGCACAGAAACACCACCGCAGCCGCCAAGTCCTCAGGTGCAGCCAGCCTGCCGATGAGGGTCTGCGCGCTCATCTGCGACTCGAATTCGACCCGCCGGCCGTCGTCGCGCGGCAGGATCATGTCGGTGGCCACCGGTCCAGGTACGAGATTGTTGACGCGAATACCGTCTGGTGCCCATTCTTTGGCCATCGTGGAGGTCCAGTTGACCAACGCCGCTTTTGCCGCGGAGTAGGCCCCGATCCCCGCGATCGTCTGAAACGCGCCCGCGGCGGCCACGTTGACGATCACGCCTCCGCCCGCCCGCAAGTGGGGATGGGCAGCCTGGGCCAACAACACCGGCCCTTTGACGTTGACCGCCCAGATCTCGTCGAGCTCGTCTTCGGTGACTTTCATCAGCAGATGCGGCTTGAGGATTGCGGCGTTGTTCACCAGCACGTCGATGCCGCCGAACGTGTCTACCGCGTGGGTGATCAGTCGGGAACGGTCAGCGGTGACGGAGATATCGGCGTCGATCGCCGACGCCTGCCCGCCCTGGCCCCGAATCTTTTCGACCACCTCCCGGCAGCGGGCCAGCTGCCTTCCGGCAAGCACGACCTGTGCGCCAGCGGCGGCCAGTCCTCGCGCCAGCGCGGCGCCCAGACCGCGTCCCCCGCCTGTGACGACGGCGACACGACCGTCCAGATAGCCGTCACCGGTGGGTCGGCTGGTCATCGGTCCCTCGGCTTGCCTGCTGTCACGCCGCCATCGGCCACCAAGTCGGCGCCGGTGATGAACGACGCGTCATCCGAGGCGAGAAACGCACAGGCGGAGGCGATCTCGGCGGGCGCGGCCATCCGGCCCAGCGGATACAACGCGTAGGCGCGGTCATAATCGGCCTGCGTCCACCCCTCCCGGCGTGTCATCTCGGTGACGGTCGGCCCCGGCGCCACTGTGTTCACCCGAATTCCCAACGGCCCCAGTTCGATTGCGGCCGTCTTCGACAATCCCCGTATGCCGAATTTCGCTGCCGTGTAAGCCGGCATTCCGAAGCGTCCCTCGAACCCCTGCGCCGAGGAGAAGTTGACGATCGAGCCGCCTCCACGTGCCTGCATCGACGGCACGACCGCACGCATTCCCAGGTACGCGCCGACAAGGTTGGTCTCGATCACCTTGCGGAACGTGTCGCCGTCGCACTCGGTAAGTGGTTGAATCCGCATGATCCCCGCATTGTTGACCAGGACGTCGACACCGCCCCAGCGCCTCGCGACCTCCTCGACAATGCCCAACCATCCCGTCTCATCGGTGACGTCGAGCGCCAGGGCCAGGGTGCTATCGGGTCGAGCGGTGTTGAGCCGATCGGCGACTGCAGCGCACAGCTCCGCGCGCTTATCCAGCGCTACGACCCGAGCGCCCTCGAGCACGAACCGTTCAGCGACTGCCGCACCGATGCCACGGGCGGCGCCGGTAACTATGGCAACCTTGCCGGCGAGCCGACTCATCACCGCGTGATGATCCGCTCGCCGCGCACGAACGCGTCGCGCTGTTTGGCCCCGTCGCCGCGAAGATTCAGCTCATAGGTATGGCCCTGCTCGATGCGGTAGTTGCGCTCCATGTCATAGAAGTCGATCTCATTGAGAGCGGTCTTTGCCTGCCGGACCACCTGTGCCGGCTTCTTCAAGATGTCACGGGCCACTTCGAGCGCGGTGTCCAACAACACTTCGGGTTCGGTGAGTCTGTAGACCGTTCCCCATTCGTGCAGTTGGGCCGCAGACACCGACTCGCAGGTAAAAACCATCCTGCGCAGCATCATTGGCGGTACCAGCTTCGCCAGGTGCGAGGCGCAGCCGAGGGCTCCGTTGTCAACTTCAGGCAGTCCGAATCGCGCCTTGGTGGACGCGATCACGATGTCGCAACTGCCCACCAGCCCAACCCCGAGCCCAAGTGCATACCCGTTGACGGCGGCGATGACAGGAATTGGGGTGTGATAGATCGCGGAGAACGCGGCGAAACACGCGTTGCCCGAACTGATGAGGAAATCGAAGTTGCCCGACGACTGCATCTCTTTGATATCGATCCCTGCGTTGAAGCCGCGGCCCTCAGACGTCAGGATGGCGACGCGAACATCGCTGTCGCGCGAGAAACCGTCGAATATGTCGCGCAATCTCCACGTGTCTTCGACACTGATCGCGTTCACCGGGGGGTTGTCCATCGTCACCAGAGCGACGCCGTCGGTGTGAACATCTAGATGGATGGTCAAGGTGTTTCCTCCTCGTGTGGATGGGTGCGGGGGTCGATCAGGGGTGATCTGTAGGAGCGGACGGCGTTGGCTTCGATCACGAAGACAAGCCGTTGTGCCCATCTGCGGCGCGGGAAGTCGACTGCCAGATACTTTCTTGCCATCGCGTCGAGGACGGCAAGCTCGGGATCGCCGCGGGTTTCCACGACGCGGCCACGCACGAGAAGCTGTTCGTACGGATTGTGGTAATCCACGATGGATAAGGCGACGCGGGGATCGGCGGCGATGTTGCGGGTCTTCAACGATTTGGCGTCGGTGGTGATGAAAATGACATCACCCTCCCGCAGTACCCACACCGGTTCGGCTTTCGGTGCGCCGTCCGGTTGCAGCGTGGACAGGTGGGCGATGTTGGCGCCGTCGAGAAGACGTTGCGCCGCGGCGTTGAGCCTCATGGGTGCTGCCCTCCCACCGAGATCACCTCTCCAGTGAGATAACTGGCGTAGTCACTAGCTAGGAAGGCAATGACATTGGCGATCTCCCCGGGTTCTGCGGCTCGCCCCTGGGGCTGGTGGCCGACCCACTCGGCGATCACCTCCTTGGAGCTGACCTTGTCCAGGTAGGGATGCATGGCGACGGTGGGAGCGACCGCGTTGACCCGCACCCCCGCCGCGGCGACCTCGACGCCGGCGCTGCGCGTCAACGCCATCACACCGGCCTTGGCCGCCGCGTAGTGGGACTGGCCGGGCTCGGCGCGCCATCCGGTGATGGAGGCGATGTTGACGACGCTGCCGCGCCCGCGCGGGACCATCCGCCGCAGCGCGGCGCGAGTCCCTCGGAAGGCGCTGGTCAAGGTGACAGCAAGGACACGGTCCCAGTCGCTGTCGTTGAGGTCGGTGATCCTGGCATTGCCGCCCAAGCCGGCGTTGTTCACTAAGACGTCGACCGGGCCGTAGGTGTCTTCGGCCGCATTGAGCAGCTCGTCGATGGCCCCCGAATGGGTCACGTCGCACAGCATCGAGGCGACGCCGAGGTCTTCGGCGGTGTGCTCGAGTCGCCCTTTGTGGATGTCGCTGATGAACACCTGGGCACCCTCGGCCAGGCATCGGCGGGCACAGGCGCCGCCGATGCCGGTTCCCGCCGCCGCGGTGATGACCACGACCTTGCCTTCGAGTAACCCCGAACCCGCTGGACCATGGAGTTGGGCGGCCCGTGCGGTCATGTGACCGGTTCCTTGAGCGCGCCGAGCACCTCGTCGGCCTCGGCCATGATGCGCGAGATCAGTTCGTCGCAGGAGGGGATGTCGTCGATCATGCCGACGACCTGCCCGGAGCTGAGCACACCGATGTCCTCGCGGCCGTCGACCATCGCTGCCCGGCACAGCATCGGTGCGTTCGCAGCCATCACGAGTTGGCGCAGGTTGTATTCATGCTGGCGTTTCATCGTCCAGCTCTGTCGCAGGATCGAGGGCCACCTTCGGCCCGAAAGCTGCTGGAATTGGCGTGCATTGCGCAACGCACCGACCAGCTCACGCATCAGTCCGTGCCGCTCGAGGTCGGCGATGAACTCGGTGCGGATCACCCGGTGCGGATGCCCATCGATGCTGCTGGTGACCACGGTTTCGGTGATCTGGGTACGGAGGTATCGCTGTTTCATGGACATCGGCACAGGGGATTCGCGGGTCAGCAGGAACCGCGTCCCCATCGCGATCCCGGCGGCGCCGTACGCCATCGCGGCGATCAGCCCCCTGCCGTCGAAGAAGCCGCCGGCGGCGATCACCGGGATGTCAACAGAATCGACGATCTGGGGCACCAGCAGGGAGGTCGGCACGTGGCCGGTATGCCCGCCCGCTTCGGCGCCTTGAGCGATGACCGCGTCAGCGCCCCAACCGGCCACTTTCTCGGCGTGCTTGCGCGCGCCGACCGACGGGATACACACCAGCCCGGCTTCTTTGAGTCGGCTCATCACGGCAGGGTCGGGCGCTAGTGCAAACGAAGCAACCTTGACGCCGCCGTCGATCAAGACCCGGGCGCGATCGTCCAAATCCGGTGCATCAGAGCGCAAGTTGACCCCATACGGTTGCCCCGTCAGCTGGTTCATCGCTGCGACGGCGGCTTCCAGTTCGGGCAGCGTCATCATCGCCGCGGCGACGATGCCCAACCCGCCCGCGTTGCACACCGCGGCCGCCAACCTCGGATCGGACACGAATCCCATTCCGGTGCACACCACGGGCGCTTCGACCCCGACAAGATCCTGCAATGCCGTACGGATCATCGCGGCTCCAATGCGTCGTGGCTCCGGCGCAATTCATGCAGGGGAGCCGACACGTCGCGGCCGGTGCTGAGTCGGGGCCGGTCGACCGGGATCTCGGCAAGCGGCGTCGTCTCTCGCATGGAGGCCAGCGACCGCTTGGCCAGCGCCTGATAGACCTTCACACCGTTGGCCTTCCACCGCAGCGTCTGCACATCCAGCGGCCGGGTTACCGTGACCGGGGTGCCGACCGCGAGGTGCTCAGCGGGGATCGCCATCCCCGCCGGAACCAAGCTGCCGGCACCGACAAGCGCCCGTGCCCCCACCCGTGCCCCGTCCATCACTACTGCATTCATTCCCACCATCGCTCCAGACGCGATCGCGCAACCGTGCAAAATCGCGCCATGCCCGATGTGGGACTCGTTCTCCAACACCAATTCTCGCTCGGGAAATGAATGCAGCACGCAGCCATCCTGGACATTGGACCCCGCACCGATGATGATTGGGCCGAAGTCGCCACGTAGGCTGGCCATCGGGCCGATGTAGCAATCAGTTTCGATCACAACGTCGCCGATCAGCACCGCCGACGGATGCACGAACGCGCCGGCGGCGACGACCGGTATCACCCCATCGATCTCATAACTAGGCATCGAGGGCACCGCCCGCGGTCGGCATCGTTGACGGAAGAACCTTGAGCGACGCACACACCATGATCGGGGCGCCTAGCAGACCCTCCCGCGCCCACCGGCTGACGAACTGAAGCGCATGGCAGGAAGGCATCATTGACCTCGTTGAGGTCGAGGCATACCGAGCCCAGCGGTGGCCACCATATCGCGCAACACCTCATTGACGCCGCCGCCGAAGGTATTGACGATTCCCTGGCGCGAGGTGTGCTCGACTTCACCGGCGAGGCAGTGAGCTTCGGTGCCACTGCGGACTCGTCCCGCCGCCCCGAGCACGGCAAGCAGGATGAGCTGCACCTCGACGTGGGTTTCGGTGCCGAACACCTTCGCGGCGGCGGCCTCAGCGCCCTTGAGTCCATCGCGGGCGACGGCCCATGTCATCTTCCAGTTGATCAGACGCATGGCCTCCAGCAGTGCGGCGGCTCGCGCCATGTCGTGCTGCACCCACGCAAGGTCAATCACCCCGGTATGCCGGGTCCAGGCCAGCACTTGCTCCCACAGCGCGATCATGCGACCGCCGTTGGCGGCCAATCCAATTCGCTCATGATTGAGCTGGGTGGTGATTAGTTGCCACCCGCCGTTGAACTCGCCGACCAGGCTGTCCGCCGGAATCCGCACGTCGTGGTAGCTGGTCGCGGTCGTGATGTTGCCGCCGACCAGGTTTATCGGCGTCCATGAGAATCCAGGGGTGGTTGTGGGGACGATGAAGATCGAGATGCCGCGGTGTTTCGGTGCTGTCGGGTCGGTTCGGCAAGCTAGCCACACGTAGTCAGCTGTGTTGGCGCCGGTGGTAAAGACTTTCGCCCCGGTGATGATCCAATCGTTGCCGTCGGGTACGGCGCGTGTGCGCAGGCTTGCCAGATCCGTACCCGCTTCGCTCTCGGTGTAGCCGATCGCGAAAACGATGTCACCAGAGAGCATCCCGGGCAGATACTTCGCCCTTTGCTCCGGTGTTCCCGCAGCCATCAGCGTTGGCCCCACAGTGTTAATGGTGACGAAGGGAAACGGCAGGCCTGTGCGCATCAGCTCGTCGAAGAACACGTACTGGTCCTGAATTGGGCGTCCTTGGCCGCCGTATTCCACCGGCCAGCCGACCCCGAGCCAGCCGTCGTTGCCCATGCGTTTGGTGAGCTCGCGAAAGCGGGGGCCACCAACCTGCGCGATGGCTAGTTGGCGACGCTCCTCGTCTGTCATCAGAGTGGTCACATAGGCGCTGAGCTCTTTGCGAAGAGCGGTCTGCTCCGCGGTCTCCTGCAAGTCCACTACTGCTTCCTTCAATCACGCGGCACTGACGGGTCTAGAGATAAGTCTAGAGTATTCTATAGACGATCGTCCAGCCCCGTTCCCATGTAGCTACACCCCATGCATGATGAGCAGGCGGCCCGACTGTGGCGTTAGTACCCCGGAATAGCTGAGTCTGTTGGTCTACAGAGGCTTTCAGCTGCTGCGGACAACGTGCCAACTGGTCATTCCTTCTACTCGCGCTGATGCTGCCAGCAGTGGGTCAGGATGCGACCCAGTGGCCCACCCGAGATGGCATCAGCGTGCGACTGAACTGCGACGACGACACCGTCTGGACGTCGGCCTGGTGATGGCCGCCACCTGCCGCCCCGGTCGCCACTGCTGTCTGACGGTGCCGACCACCCAGCTCTAGACTTGTATCTAGATGTGACTCTAGACTGCGTGCGTGAAGAATGCTCATGGCCCCGACGGCGTGGGGAGGGCCGTCGGGGCGACGAGTCACGGTCACCATGGAATCTGTCGACGATACGACGACCCGGACGGGCCACCCAACCATCAACCCCAGAGCTGCAATGGCTTTCGCGACAACGCCAGGGGGAAACCCATGAGCGCGCTCCTCGACGACGAGATGCTCGACGCGTTCACGGTAATGGCTGCCCCCGATCAGCTAGCCGACAAGATTAGCGATCGGCACGGCGTCGCAATCGAGCACGTATTGCCGGGCGTTCCGTCCTATATGTCCGAGACCACTGTAACCGCCGTGCAGCGAGAACTGCGTAGCCAACGAACATTTCAGTAAGGAGTCCCCATGAGTACCACAACAATCGACGATGCCGCGAAGATGTTGGCCGACCCGATGGCCTACACCAACGAGCCGAAACTACACGCGGCGCTGGCTCATCTCCGTACCGACGCCCCGGTTTCCTGGGTCGATGTGCCGAACTACCGGCCGTTCTGGGCGATCACCAAGCACGCCGACATCATGGACATCGAACGCGACAACGTGCTTTTCACCAACTGGCCACGCCCGGTGTTGGTCACCGCTGAGGCCGACGAGACGTCCAACGCCACGGGGGTGCGAACTCTGATCCACATGGACGACCCACAGCACCGCGTGGTGCGCGCGATCGGCGCAGACTGGTTTCGTCCCAAGGCGATGCGGGCACTGAAGGTTCGCGTCGATCAACTGGCCAAGACCTACGTTGACAAGATGATGGCCGCGGGCCCCGAATGCGACTTCGCGCAAGAGGTAGCGGTGAACTACCCGCTCTACGTGATCATGTCACTGCTAGGCGTGCCGGAGGCCGACTTCACGCGCATGCTCAAACTCACTCAGGAACTCTTCGGCGGCGACGACGCCGAGTTCAAGCGCGGCAACGGTATTGAGGCCCAGCTGCCCGCTCTGCTCGACATGTTCGGCTACTTCAATGCGGTGACGGCGTCGCGGCGCGAACATCCGACCGAGGATCTCGCGTCGGCGATCGCCAACGCCCGCATCGACGGCCAACCCCTATCCGACATCGACACGGTTTCCTACTACCTCATCGTCGCCACCGCCGGCCACGACACGACCAGCGCGACCATCTCCGGCGGGCTGCACGCTCTCATCGAGAACCCCGACCAACACGTGCGCCTGCGAGACAACCTTGACCTGATGCCACTGGCCACCGAAGAGATGATCCGCTGGGTCACCCCGGTCAAGGAATTCATGCGCACCGCCGGCGAAGACACGACCGTGCGCGGCATCCCGATCGCAGCCGGCGAGTCGGTGCTGCTGTCATATGCATCGGCCAACCGCGACGAGGACGTCTTCGACGACCCGTTCTGCTTCGACGTCGGCCGCGACCCCAACAAACACCTGGCCTTCGGCTACGGCGTGCACTTCTGCCTGGGCGCCGCGCTGGCCCGCATGGAGGTCAACAGCTTCTTCACCGAACTGCTGCCACGGTTGAAATCGATTGAGCTGGCAGGCGATCCGCAATTCGTCGCCACGACATTCGTCGGCGGGATCAAACACCTGCCGGTGCGCTACTCGATCACATGAGCAGGGCCTGATTCGGCGGTGTCTCTGGACGTCGCCTACTGCAACGGGCTGTCGGTCCTCATTCTGCGTGGAGGACAGCGACGCCCCTACCTGCGGTTTCGCAGAATTCTCACCAAAATGGCGACCCGGTTTTTCTCATCTTCGTGGCGGATCCTATAACTGGACAGTTGTGCAACTCGCCCCCGCAGAGAGGACGGGCGGCCAGCACTCGGGCGTCAACGTGCTCGTGAGCCACGCAAGAATAAGACCTCCCGCTGGAACGCCGGCGAGCGGCGCTTGGGTTGTGGCGCGACGACGCCGTTAGCTGAGCGGCTCGAAGTTGTAGGTCTCGCCATGGGAGAGATAGTTGAATTCGGTCTTCGCGGGCGACTGGGCGGCGGCCTGCTTGAAGTCGTCGAGGCCGGACATGAATACCGAGAAGTCGTTGTAGTGGATGGGGATGGCCATCCGGGGTTTGGTGATCTCCACGGCCCGCACAGCCTGGGCCCCGGTCATGGTCACCACCGTCAAGAATAGTGTGGTTCCCCCGGCGTGGATAAGGCCGAGGTCGATGTCGGGATACCAGCGGGGGATGTCGCGCAGCCTGTCGTGCAGCATCGTGTCGCCGGTGATGTAGAGCCGGAACAATCGATCCTCACCGCGGTAGAAGTCGAGCATGGATCCGTTCACAGGCATCAGCATCAGCGCCACCTCATCATCGGTGGAGTGCTTGGCGGGCATCGCCGTGACCACCAGCCGAGCCTCCCCCTTTTCCACGGTCACCGAGTCCCACGTATCCAAGGCCAGACCTTGGGTGAACCCGAGCTCACGGAGCTGGCCAACCGCATGGTCGGTGGTGAGGATCGGGATCGCACGGTCGAGATCTCGGGCCGCGACGTCGTCGAAGTGATCACCGTGATAGTGCGAGAGCACGATCAAGTCCAGCGGTGGTAGATCCGAGACCTGACAGGCAGGCTCGACCTCGCGCCGTGCATAGATCCCGTGACCGAGATCCACGTGATTGCCCTTGTGCATAAACGCCGGGTCCGTCAGGATCGTGAAACCGGCAAACCGGATCAAAGTCGTTGCGTTGCCGATGAAATACACGTCGCCGTCAGTGAAGCTTGCAGGGGCCCTCTCGTCGGCCGCTAGCCTCAACGCCTCGTTCATAGTGTTCCTCTCAGATTCGTGGGCTGCCAGTGCGCGCAGGCTTATTCGGGCCAGGTGTTGTTGCGGATGATTTCCACGAAGTCGTCTCGGACGAAGGAGTCGTCGAAGTGTTCCAGCACGTCGGCGTTGACGGTGCCGAAGGTGCTGCGCGGCCGGTGCGCCATGCCGTCCGTAAAGGCCTGCAGGATACGGTTTTTGAAATTGGGTCGCGGGTGCGCGGCGGTGACGGCGGCGAGCGCTTCCGCGGGCAGGTCGTCGCGTTCGATGCCCAGCACGTCGGTTTCTACGCCTGCGGTGACGAGCGCGATCTCGGGGTCGAGGAATTCGGGCACCCCCGGGGTGGTGTGCAGCGCGATGGAAAGCCACACCTTGCGCGCGGCAGCTTCGTCAACGCCGTGGTCGAGCAGGAAGTCGCGGGCCGCGTTGGCACTGTCAACTTCAAAGCGCAGGCTTGAGGTGCGGTAGCGCTGGGTCAGCCCGATGTCGTGAAACATTGCCCCCACGTAGAGCAGCTCCAGGTCGGGCTGCAGACCGCGGCGCCGGCCCTGCAGCGCGCCGAAAAGGAACACCCGGCGGGAATGATCGAAGAGCAGATCCTCCTCGGCCGCCCGGATCAGCGTGGTGACGTCTCGCACCAGCGGGGTGTCGGGGATGGTGATCCCCGCGATGGTCTGAGCAGCCCCGGAGCCGGTGAGCAATTGCTCGCCGCTCTCGATCGGGGCGCCGGCGCCCGTTGTTGTCGGTGCGGGATGAGTTTGGGTCATGGTCATGCCTTTCGGGGTGATGGATCAAACAGCGTGTGCGCCACCCCGCCTCGAGTAGCAGGGCACCCGGTATGGGCTGCAACGCATTCCCCGGGGCGATCACGGTCGCTGCGTGGCGTCGACCCTGAGCACCAGAAGAATGACTTCATCGTGGCCAGCGCACGTGGACGATGTCTGCACCGGTGACCCCCATCACATTTTCCAGCCACCGGCACCGTGTGCGTACCTGCTAGCTGCAATCGGGCCTAAACCAAGTCAGCCGTCGGATCAGGCCGGAACGGGTGCGAACAGAAGGTTCGCGCGGGATGACCTGCAGTTGATACGGATCCTCATCCGTCGCGAACTATGTTGCTGGACAGTCTATTAGCTGAGTCCGATAAGTTAGACCATGCACGCTGGTCTGTGCTGGCAGCGATACTGTCGTTGGGCCGCAAGGTCGCCGTGTGGCCGGGAGCCAACCTTAGGCGAAAGGCCAGATGACCAGTCTCTGCGAGTAAATGGTTTGTCGATGTCCGCGATTTGCGCCGGGTGTTGCGCCGCATCGATATCTCCGATACGAGCCAGTCGTCCGTTTTGGGGAACATGGCAGCTGGAAGCTGTGCGCAAAGTACCGCTGGCCGGGGGTGGTGATGGGCGCCAGCGGTAACGACACGGGCAAGAGGCACGGCGCATGGTAATAGCGGTTCTCTTCTAGTGGTGTTCACGGTCGACGCACCGGCCTCGGCACGTGATCGCACCAGGGGATGCATCGCCGACCCACGCCCAACACCCCGCCAACTCAACCGCAACTTCGGTCAGTCCGGCGTCGATCAAAAGACAACAAACATGGAATCAGTGTAGGAATTCGCACCACGCAGCCGGGAGTTGATGTGAGCAGCAAAGATTCGGTCAATTCGTTTGGGGCCCGCGACATCCTCAAGGTCGGGGACAAGAACTATCAGATCTACCGCCTGGACGCGGTACCCGGCGGCGAAAAACTGCCCTACAGCCTCAAGGTGCTGGCCGAGAATCTCCTGCGCAACGAGGACGGCGCCAACATCACCAAGGACCACATCGAGGCCATCGCGAATTGGGATCCCTCGGCCGACCCGAGCGTGGAGATCCAGTTCACCCCGGCGCGGGTGATCATGCAGGACTTCACCGGGGTGCCGTGCATCGTGGACCTGGCCACCATGCGTGAGGCGGTCGGTGATCTGGGCGGCGATCCCGACAAGGTCAACCCGCTGGCGCCCGCCGACCTGGTGATCGACCACTCGGTGATCGCTGATCTGTTCGGTCGCCCAGACGCGTTCGAGCGCAACGTCGAAATCGAGTACCAGCGCAACGGCGAGCGTTACCAGTTTCTGCGCTGGGGGCAGGGCGCCTTCGACGACTTCAAGGTGGTGCCGCCGGGCACCGGCATCGTGCACCAGGTGAACATCGAATACCTGGCCTCGGTGGTAATGGACCGAGACGGCGCGGCCTACCCGGACACCTGTGTGGGCACCGATTCGCACACCACGATGGTCAACGGTCTTGGCGTGCTGGGCTGGGGCGTCGGCGGCATCGAGGCCGAGGCGGCCATGCTCGGCCAACCGGTGTCCATGCTCATCCCCCGCGTCGTCGGGTTCAGGCTCACCGGCGAAATCCAGTCCGGCGTGACCGCCACCGACATAGTACTGACGGTCACCGAGATGCTGCGTAAGCACGGCGTGGTCGGCAAGTTCGTCGAGTTCTACGGTGAGGGGGTGGCCGAGGTGCCGTTGGCCAACCGTGCCACGCTGGGCAACATGAGCCCCGAATTCGGTTCCACCGCAGCGATTTTCCCGATCGACGAGGTCACCGTCGACTACTTGCGGATGACCGGCCGCAACGAAGACCAGCTGGCGTTGGTCGAGGCCTACGCCAAGGCGCAGGGTATGTGGCACGACCCCAAGCACGAGCCGAAGTTCTCCGAGTACCTCGAGCTGGACCTGTCCGATGTGGTGCCGTCGATCGCCGGGCCGAAGCGGCCGCAGGACCGCATCGCGCTCCGCGACGCAAAGTCAGCGTTCCGCAACGACCTCCACAACTATGTGGGTGAGGAGCCTGCGCCGGCCGAACTGACGAAGCTCGATAAGGCCCTCGAGGAATCCTTCCCGGCCAGCGATTCCGTCGCGCTGTCGTTCGCAGACTATGACGCGGACGTCGTGTCGGCGGCCAACCATGCTGAGGGCCGGCCGAGCAACCCGGTCTCGGTGACATCCGACAAGCGCGGCGAATTCGTGCTCGACCACGGCGCGGTGGTGATCGCGGCGATCACGTCGTGCACCAACACCTCCAACCCCGAAGTCATGCTGGGCGCGGCGCTGTTGGCTCGCAGCGCCGTAGAGAAGGGCCTGATGTCCAAGCCGTGGGTGAAGACCTCAATGGCCCCGGGGTCTCAGGTGGTGAGCGACTACTACGAGAAGGCGGGATTGTGGCCGTATCTGGAGAAGCTGGGCTTCTACCTCGTCGGGTATGGCTGCACCACGTGCATCGGGAACTCCGGGCCACTGCCCGATGAGGTCTCCGAAGCGGTCAACGACAACGACCTTTCGGTCGCCGCGGTGCTGTCGGGCAACCGCAACTTCGAGGGCCGCATCAACCCCGACGTGAAGATGAACTACCTCGCGTCGCCCCCGCTAGTGATCGCCTATGCGCTGGCCGGCACCATGGACTTCGACTTCGAGCACGACTCACTCGGCACCGACGACGACGGCAACGACGTGTATCTGCGCGACATCTGGCCGTCGCAGAAGGACATCAACGACACCATCGCCTCGGCGATCAACACCGAGATGTTCGTCAAGAACTACGCCGACGTGTTCAAGGGCGACGAACGCTGGCGGAACCTGCCCACCCCGGACGGCAACACCTTCGACTGGAATCCGAAGTCGACCTACGTGCGCAAGCCGCCCTACTTCGACGGCATGCCGCCCGAGCCGGAGCCCGTCACCGACATCAGCGGTGCGAGGGTGCTTGCCCTGCTGGGTGATTCGGTGACCACCGACCACATCTCGCCGGCGGGCAATATCAAGGCGGGCACCCCGGCCGCACGGTACCTCGACGAGCACGGTGTCGAGCGCAAGGACTACAACTCCTACGGATCGCGGCGCGGCAACCACGAGGTGATGATCCGGGGCACGTTCGCCAACATCCGGCTGCGCAATCAGCTGCTCGATGATGTCTCCGGCGGCTACACGCGCGACTTCACCAACGGCGGCGAGCAGGCGTTCATCTACGACGCCGCGCAAAACTATGCGGCGCAGAACATTCCGCTGGTTGTGCTGGGCGGTAAGGAGTACGGGTCGGGCTCGTCGCGGGACTGGGCGGCCAAGGGCACCAGCCTGCTCGGCGTGCGGGCGGTCATCACCGAGTCGTTCGAACGTATCCACCGGTCGAACCTGATCGGCATGGGCATCATCCCGCTGCAGTTCCCGGCCGGGGAGTCGGCGGCATCGCTAAAACTGGACGGCACCGAAGTTTTCGACATCACCGGCATCGAGGCGCTCAACGAGGGCAAGACTCCGAACACGGTGCACGTCAAGGCAGTCAAACAGGACAGTGGCGTGGTCGAATTCGACGCCGTGGTGCGAATCGACACGCCCAGCGAGGCGGATTACTACCGCAACGGCGGCATCCTGCAGTACGTGCTCCGCAGCATGCTCGAGTCCTGACCGAAGGCCTGGACATGCGAGTGGATATGCCCCGAGTCAACGAGGATCATCTGGCGGCCCGGAGTCGCCAGATCCTCTCCGGTGCGTTCGCGACTGTTCGACTTCCAGACGACGTCCGCTTCAACTGCGGCATTTTGCCGGCGAGAGCAGTACAAACGGACGTGCGGGCTCCCGTAGGCTGGGCCGGTCTAGCGATGTGTCAGATGGTGTGATGTGGGCTGGGACGATGAGTTCTCATCACGGGAAGCGATGCTGGCCCGGGTCTTGGAGCGCATCCCGCAACCGGTGTGGGTTGTCGATCAACCTGGGCGCGTCATGTTCACAAATCCCGCTGCGTGCCGCGCCCTGGGCTACGGGGATCCCGCGGAGCTGCTGGGCAAGCCCGCCCACGAGACAGTCCACTACAAGCGGCCGGACGGGACACCGTATCCCGTGGCTGAGTGTGCCATGTTGCGGCCCCGCGAGACCGGTGAAACCGTGCACAGCGAGGACGAGTGGTTCGTGCGCCGCGACGGGTCCATGTTCCCCATCGCCTGGTGGTCGGCACCTATCGACACGCCCGGCGGCCGTGGGGCGGTCCTGGCCTTCACCGACATCACCGAGCGTCTCGCGTCAGAAAAGGCGATGCGGGAGCGCGACGCAGCCGAGATTCGTGCCGCGGAGTCACGAGCGGCCCAGCGACGGATCCTGGAGAGCGCTACCGCGGCGCGTCATCAACTGGCGCGCGATCTTCACGACGGGGCCCAGCAGCGGCTGGTCACGGTGCTGCTCAGACTGAAGCTGGCACGCGAGCAGATGAAGTGCCCCGGCGAGGACCCGGTGCCGCTCGACGATGCCATTGAACATGCCGGGGCCGCGCTCGACGAGCTGCGCGAACTCGCGGCTGGCGTACACCCACCGATCCTGACGAGCCGAGGACTGATTGCCGCCGTCAAGGCGCTAGCCCGGCATTCGGAGCTGCCGGTGACTATCTCGGCAGACACACCCGACAGACTGTCCGAGGCGGTAGAGGCCAACGCTTACTTCCTCACCGCTGAGGCGCTGACGAACGCGGTCAAGCACGCGCGAGCAACTCACGTCACGGTGTCGGTCAACTGCGACGGCCAGGCACTCATCCTGGAGATCAAGGATGACGGGATCGGCGGAGCCTCGCTCGAAACCGCAGGAACAGGTCTGAAAGGCATGGCCGACCGCGCCACCGCCCTCGGCGGTCGGTTCACCGTCAGCTCCCCCGCTAGGGGAGGCACATGCGTTCGGGCAGCATTCCCCGTGGCCGCGAGGCCCGCCCATAGTTCGGCGTAGCCTGACCGGTGCGCAGCCGGTTAGCGCGTGGAGGAAGGACGCTCCGATGACAGATGACAACACACACGCTGTTGGTGATCTGCTCGGGCAGGGTGAGCCTGGTCGTCCGGCGGTGGGGCGGGGTCCGAACGCCAGTGGTGAGTTTTCCCAGGAGGATTATGACCATCCCGCTGCTGGCTGGGGCGCGGCTCGCAGCGTCGGGAAAGTCTTGGTGGACAGCGGTGAGCTGGTTGCCGGCACACGGGCGATCCAGCGGATGAACCATGAGAACGGCGGCTTCGATTGCCCGGGGTGCGCCTGGCCGGATGACACTGCGCACCGCGTTGTTCATGAGCGTCGACATGCGCGATCGAGGACTTGACGAGTTCGACCTCATCGACATCACCAGCTTCGCCCGAGACGGCCTGATGCTGGCGACGATGTGCGGCCTGTGTGGGGCAGACACCTTTGTCCGCTCCGGCCGTTGGCATCTCAGCGGCGGCTATCCGCTGGGCAGAGACCTAAGCGGTTCACGGGTCGGCATTCTCGGCCTTGGCCGCATCGGATTGGCCATCGCGCAGCGACTCGTCGGCTTTGATTGCGCCATCGCCTATCACAATCGCCGCCGAGTACCCGGCACCCCGTTCCGCTACGCCGCCGCGCCGGTCTAGCTGGCGGAGTCGGTGGACGTGCTGGTTGTTGCGACCGTTGGCGGGCCAGGAACCAAACACCTTGTCGATCGGGCGGTCTTGGAAGCTCTCGGACCGTACGGTTATGTCATCAACATTGCCCGCGGCAGTGTCGTCGATCAGGACGCTCTGATCGATCTGCTTGGTGCGCGGCGGCTGGCGGGCGCCGGTCTGGATGTTTTCACCGACGAGCCCTATGTACCAACGGAATTGCGCGCGATGGACAATGTCGTGCTACTACCGCATACGGGCGGGGGAACAGCGTGAAGCCTTTCGATGATGAGGGAGCTGGTGCTGCGGAATCTCAACCAGTACCTCAGCTACGGGACACTGACGACGCCCTGGCTAGCGGGAATTGGGGTTGGGTGTCAGCGGCAATGACATGGGTCGGAGCGCGCTGGATGCTTGAGTGCATGATTCGTCCGAACCCGCTGCTCTGGATCTGGTACACGCTTGGCGGCCGACTGGGCTCGCCGTACCGCGAGTGGGTGCTGCACGACACCACCTGTCGCACGCGCTGGCTGCGCCAAATCGTGCGCGTCGTGGTCCAGGTTGTGCTACCAGCGACAGTGCTATTGGCAGTGCTGGGAGTCAGCTGGATTGTGTGGACTGCCGTGGGTTTGGGGCTGCTTCTGGCCCTGTGGTACTCCCTGGCCTACATCAATTCGACTGCGGAGAGCCGCCTCGTGAAGTACGGATACGAGCCGGGAACGCTGAAGCTGGCGCTGCGAGAGCGCGATCGCCGCGAGCACGCGGACCAGATCGTCCGCTATATGGAGATGTACCGACAGCACTGAATTCGCTGCTGATTTCGCGCGTCGCCCTCTTCTGAATCCGGACGCACCATTCCAAATAATTTGCCGCTCACAGCAATTCACCTCAATCATCCAATTTCGCTATGGCGACCTGCGACACATCGTCGTTGCGGTTCAACTGCATCACGGACTGGATCGCGGTCCGTTCGGCTAGGGGGAATTTGAATTCCAGGTCAGGAGCGCCATGGTCGCCGTGGCCATCTGCTTGCCCGCCGCGAAACCGTCGTCGGGCGTAGGGCCGCGCCCGTCCCAGCGAGCAAGTGCGTCGCCGAGCTGTTCAATGAGACTCGTCGGAATCACTACTCTTATCCCTTTCTCATCGGCGCCAAGAAGTGGTGAATTCAGCTGAACAGCAACGGAATTCCGCTATTGTGGCACTCATTCGAGAGCATCTGTATCGCGGCTGCGTTCGGCTTCGGCGACGGCGAGTCGCAGACCTTCGGCGAAGTCGTCGGGGAGCAGTTCGCGGAACCGGTGCATCAGCTCCTCGTCGGCGGTGCCGAAGCTGTCCGCGGCCAGTAGCGCGTCCAGTTCCTCGGTGTCGAGGCGGTTGTTGCGGTGATCGCGCGCCTTCTCGATGAGGTTGCGCACGAATCCGCCGTTGCCCAGCCAGTCGATCCCGCGGATCACGTCCCCCGCCGGCGTCTCGGACTGCTCGTTGTAGTAGCGCGTGAACATCGGTCGCAGCACCTCCTCGGTCTGCGGGGCCACGATGTCTTCGTCCTGCGCGGCGATCAGACACGTCAACTGCCATAGCTCATCAGGCGTGTAGGACTCGAAGACGGTCGTCGTCGAAAACCGCCGCCGCAGACCCTGATTCGCGCCCAGCATCCGTTCCATCGCCTTCGGGTAGCCCGCGCCGAACACCACCAGGTCATCACGGTGGTTCTCCATGTAGGGCTGCAGCATTTCGATCACCATGTAGGGCAGCAGCGTTTCGATCACCGCCGTCCCGTACGGGTCGCCCTTGGAGTACCCCTCGTCGTAGAGGTTGTGCATCTCGTCGACGATCACCGCACCGCCCAGCGAGGATTCCAGCAGCTCGCGCGTGCTGTTCTCGGTCTCCCCCAGATGCTTGCCGATCAGCCGCGATTTGTTCGTCTCGATCACCGACGGCCGCCCCAGCACCCCCAGCCCGCACAGCTGCTTCGTCAGTCCCCGTGCCACGGTGGTTTTTCCGCACCCCGGCGGCCCTACCAGCAGCGTGTGCCGCGACGTCACCGACACCGGCAGGCCCATCTTCGCGCGGGCCTGGTTGACCTTCGTCGACCGGATCGGCTTCACCTGCCGCTTGGCCTCGGCCATGCCCAGCATCCGGTCCAGTTCGGCCTCCCCTTGCGCCGGATAGACCGCCGCCTCCTCGGCGTGCTTGGCCACCTCGGCCTGCTTGGCCGACCCTTCATCACCGGTGGGACCCGTGGCATTGGCGCGGCGATCGCCAACAGCCTCGCCAACCAGGGCGCGACGGTAGCGGTGGCCCCACGGCGCAGCCGTCTCAGCACATCGGGGCAACGTCGGCTCGTCGGACGATTGCCGCCGCACGATCACAGAGGTGATCGACAAGCACGGGCGCCTCGACATCCTGATCAACAACGCGGGTATCACCATCGACAAAGACCGTCGCCGCGATGACGGACGACGACTGGCACAACGGGCTCGCCGTGAACCTCTCGGGCGCATTCTTCCTGTGCCAGGCCGCGCTGGCCCACAATGGTCGAGCGAGGCAGCGGGCGCATCGTCAACGTGTCGTCGGTCGTCGGAGAAACCGGCAATATCGGCCAGGCGAACTACGCCGCATCCACGTCCGGACTCTTCGGGCTAACAAAAACCCTTGCGAAGGAGGCCGCCTACCAGCTGGCCAAATCCGGCAAGGGCACCGACAATGGAATCGGAATCACTGTCAATACCGTCACACCGTCACCCCCGGCTTGATCACCACCGAGATGACCGCGGACATTCCGGAGAAAGTGATGGCGAAGCTGACCGGCCAAATCCCCGTCGGCCGCGCCGGAAGGCCGGAGGAAGTCGCCCGCGTGGTGCACTTCCTTGACGCCGACGCCTCCTCCTACATCACCGGCCAGGTCCGGAGCGTCAACGGCGGCATGGACACGTGTGCCAGGCAACGATCCGCATCCTCGGAGCGCCGATCCGGCTGCGTCGGCCGGGGTTGCTGCGCATGATGTTCGCCGGACCGCGAAACATGGAAGAAAATGACCGCGCTGCGGCACGAATGAGCCCCACAATCACGGCGGGTCTTGCGCTGCGTGCAAAGTTCGAGTGAGCTTGCCAGATGACCGCGCAGTTGTCGCGGCAGGTGAGTCGGGCGCCGATCCGGTGTGCGGGCAGTATCGGTCGTGCCCGCCGGCTGTCGTTGGGCGTCTGCTTGGGGCTGCGGGCCGTGGGGCACTTCGGCGGTGCCGGGCTATGACCGGCGGCGCGGGTGGCTGTGATGAGTCGCGCCGTGAACAGCCGAACTGGTTGGCAGAACAACAGGCCGCACTTCGGCAGGTCGCCACACTGGTAGCCCAGGGCGCCAGCCCCGAGACGGTGTTCGCCGCGGTTGCCGACGAACTGGCCCGTGTGCTGCATGTGCTCAACGCCGGTCTGCTGCGCTACGAGTCCGACGGCAGCGGCGTCGTAGTCGCCGTCGGCTACCAACCCGGAATTACGCAGATGCCGGTCACCGGCGACCGTATTCCGTTGTCCGGCGACGACGTTGGAGCGCAGATCCTGCGCACCGGGCTTCCTACCCGAATCGACAGCCACGAGAACGTCAATGGGCCAGAAGCCGAACGCATCCGCGCCGCCGGCATCGGCTCGATCGTCGGTGTGCCCGTAATTGTCGACGGCCACCTATGGGGCGCGGCGATCGTCGGTTCTAAGGGGCCCGACGCGCTCCCGCAAGACACCGAAGAGCGCATCGGCGATTTCGCAGACCTACTCGCCACCGCCATCGTCAACGCCGCCGGCAACGCCGAGTTGCAGGCCAGTCGCGACAGCCTGGAAGTGCTCGTCAGCCAGCAGGCCGCGCTGCGGCGGGTGGCGACACTGGTCGCGCGCGAGGTTGAGCCCACCCAGATTTTCGACGTTGTGACGGACGAGATGCGGCACTGCCTGCGCGTAGGTGTGGTGGGACTGTGGCGCCTCGAAACCAGCGATGAGATCACCCTCGTTGGTTCATCCACGGGGCCGGAGGCGCTGGCGGGATGGCCGGTAGGCACCCGGTCGACGGTTGAAGGCAACAATTTGGTGTCGCAGGTGCTGGCCACAGGCCAGCCCGCGCGCATGGATAGTTATGCCGACGCAGAAGGGGTGATCGCCGAACGAGCCCGCCGTGTGGGCCTGAGCACCGCGGTAGGGGTGCCGGTCGTGGTCGGCAGTCGGATTTGGGGGATGGCGGCGGTGGGCCTGGTCACGCCGGGCAGCTTGCCCGCTGACACCGAGGCGCGCATGAGCGACTTCGCCGAGCTGGTCGCGACCTCAATAGCCAACGCTGCAACCCGCGACGAACTGCAGACCAGTCGCGACAATCTGCAAGTACTCGCTGATCAGCAGGCTGCACTGCGGCGGGTGGCGACACTCGTCGCGAGCGGTGTCGGGCCGTCGGAGGTGTTTACCGCGGTGGCCGAGGAGGCGGCCCGTTGCCTGCAGGTGGGCCACGCGACGGTATACCGCTACGAGGGCGTCAACACATTGATCCCGCTCGCCGTCTGTCACGAGCACCAGCTAGAGACGCTGCCCGAGGGGCTGCGCCTCAGCTTGACCGCCGACAACATCGCCGAGACGGTGTTGCGCACCGGCCGCACCGCCCGAATGGACAGAGACGACGATGCTCCGCGTCCACACGCCGGGCGTTTTCGCGGGCTCGGCATGCACTCTGCAGCGGGAGCCCCAATCGTTGTCGACGGGCACGTCTGGGGTGCGGCTCTCGTCGGCTCGACGCGAGCTGAACCGCTGCCACCGCACGCCGAGCAGCGCGTGGCCGAATTCACCGACCTGATTGCCACCGCGATAGCGGCCGCCACCGCCCACGCGGATCTGATCGCTTCGCGTGCGCGCATCGTGACAACCGCGGATGAGGCGCGGCGTCGCCTGGAACGCGACCTTCATGACGGAGCTCAGCAATCGCTGGTTTCCCTGGCACTGCAAGTCCGAGCCGCGGAAGCTTCGCTGCCGCCGGAGCTGAACGATCAGCGGCGGACGTATTCGGACATCGTCCATGCGTTGAACGACATCTTGCGCGACCTACAGGAACTCTCGCGTGGAATCCATCCGGCGATCCTGTCGAAAGGCGGCCTGCGCCCGGCACTTAAGGCATTGGCCCGCCGATCGATGCTGCCGGTCAGCCTCGATGTGAACATCGACCGACGCTTCCCCGAGCCCGTCGAACTGGCCAGCTACTACGCTGTCGCCGAAGCCCTTACCAACGCCGCCAAACATTCTCAAGCCTCCGCGGTGGCGGTGTCCGCGCGAAGCGATGACGGCGACCTCTACCTTTGCGTCTCCGACGACGGCATCGGTGGGGCCGACGTCCGCACAGGGTCGGGGCTCGTTGGCTTGCACGACCGCGTCGAAGCACTGGGCGGGACCATTCAGCTCACCAGTGACGTGGGAGCCGGAACGTCGCTGGACATCAGAATCCCAGTTGACGGCCCTTAACGGCGGGCGCGTGTGTCGCGTATTGCAGCTGGTAGGTAGTCGAACGCTACCGCCTCCGGCACTGGTTGATTAGCGCCAGCGTTAACGACATCTGTGACGTGCATCGCAATACTTTTCACATGGCTTTGGATCGTGAACACCGGCACGGTACGGAAGTAACCCGTACCCATCAGGTGAGCCGAACGTGCCCTACCGAACCGAGGAAGATTGCGGGACAACTATGTTGAACACACTCTTGGGGATGCTCGCCATGACTCCAGTTGCATGGGGCGTGATGGGTTGGGTCCTCGTCAATCACTGATCTTTCGAAACGAATTGCTCAATCCGCGACACCGCTTACATCAAACACCAACGCCACAAGCACAATTGGTGCCATCGCAGCTGGTGTAGCAGGACCGTGGCGCTCAACGAGGCACCCTCCCCCATCGGACTGATGACCGTGAGCTGACCGCCCAACGCTTCGACACGGTCCTTGAGGCCGGTGAGTCCCGAACCCTTACCTGAAGTGGCTCCCCCGACACCGTAACTTCGGTGGCCTGCGCGTGCTTGGCCGCATTGGTCAACGATTCGGCCACCACGTTCGAGGCGGCTACCGCTACCGACTCCGGCAGCACGCCGCCCCACCCCGATGGCCAGTGCCACCGGCAGCATCGAGCGCCGCGCAAGCGCCTTGATCGCTGGACGCAGGCAGCCCGCCGACAGAACCGCGGGATGAAGGCCATGTGAGATCTCCCGCCGCTCCTCCACCAATCCCGTTAGACCCTCACCTATCTGGGCCAACTGCTCTTGAGACCGGCCTACCCCGTCTGGGACGCAAGTCTCGGCCACGCGTAGCTGTAGCCTCAGCGAGACCGCGCGTGGCTGAGCGCCGTCGTGCGGGTTGCGCTCGAGTCGACGCCGCGTCTTATCGCCGGCGGCACGATGCGGCCGCGGGACTTCACGAGTTCCTCATCACCCATTCCTGCTGGCGGTACAGTTGGGTTGCGGTAACCGCGCGAAAGGCACCGTGCCAAGCACCGGCCCAGCGCTGCGATTGCAGCTGGCAGGTAGGTCAGCTCACCGCTGGCCGCCGGTTCAAATGGGCGGCGGCATTAGCGACATTTGTCCGGCCGCACATGATCATCGACTGTTATGGACGGTCCGACGCCCGGCTATGTCATAGACGCGACGATGTGGCGCATGCACTTTCGGCTGCACGTTGCTCTGTCGCGTGGCGGCCGGCGTCGATTCACTCGAGAAATCAGCAGTCACACAGCCCGACGCATGCCTCGTCCACGACGCACCCCGCAGTCGCGAAAGCAGCTGCTCTACGACGATAGCGGCGGACTCACATGACAACCTTGAGTCCCAACGGGGCGCCGCGGCAGCTGGGCCACATCCTCGACCGACACGCGGCTGCGCAACCAGACGCGACCGCCTTGATCGCGGGTCCGCAGCGCGCCCGGATCAGCTACGCGGATCTGGCGCAGCTCGTCGACGATCACCGCGACGCGCTTCGACGCGGCAGGCTTTGTGCTGGTGACGTCCTTGCGCTTTCGTGCGCGAACAACATCGAGTTCGTTGTCGCGCTATTCGGTGCCGCGCGGGGGGTCGTTGTCGCTCCGCTCGATCCAATGTTGCCGGCGACGCGGGTCGGCTATCTGGAGGAGTACCCCCAATACCCGAACGGCCAATTCGGCGATACGGTCCCCCGCGGCGGCAACGCGGGTGGCGGCGGTCAGCCCGGCTGGGTGCTCAAGTGCAAAGGATGGGAGACCGATCCCAATGCCTACATCTATTTCACGATCCAGGAGCAGAACTGGGAACGGACCTGCGAGGCCGTCGAGCGGCCGGAATGGGCAGACGACCCGGCGTACCGCACCGCAACGGCACGTCAGCCACACATCTTCGGGATCTTCGACGAGATCGAGAAGTGGCTCGCCGACAAGACGAAGTACGAGGCGGTCGACGTCCTACGCAAGTACGAGGTGCCCTGCGCGCCGGTGCTGAGCATGAAGGAAATCGCCTACGACCCGGCGCTGCGCGCCAGCGGCAGCGTCGTGGAGGTGCAGCACAAGGAGCGCGGCATCTACCTGACCGTCGGCAACCCGATCAAGTTCTCCGACTTCACCACGGAGATCATCGGGTCGCCGCTGCTCGGCGAACACACCGACGATGTACTGACCGAACTGGGCTACGACCCGGACGCCATCGCCGACATGCACGCCAACGGTGTGGTGTGAGGCGAACCGGCTCCGCGCAGTTCTAGCGCTGATCACCTTCGGGGCGCTTTGTCGACCCGTCGACAAGAGCCGTGATGGCATCGCCGGTCAGGTCGGACTTGCAGATGAAACCGGCGGCCGCACTGGCGGCGATCATGTCGGCGAATTGTTCGGCGGTGTGTGTGGAGACCAAAATTACCGACGCCTGCGAGCCTGTTGCGACAAGCGCTTCGGCCAGCTCGAAGCCGCTCTCCTCGCCCAGTTCGACATCAACGAGCGCAACATCCGGTGCCAACTCCTCGAAGCGTCGCAATGCCTCCTGGCTTGTCGAGGCCACACCGGCCACCGTGATGCCGTGATGTTCGAGTAGATGGCACGCGGCGTGAACGAAGACCGCGCTGTCATCAACAATCAGGCAACGCACCAGACACCTCGCAACGCCATGACACCAGCTTCACATCGGACGGATGCGCACGCATTCACGCTAACTGCAACTTTCATACCCCATGACCCTTACCGCCAGTGGGTAGGCAAACATTGCAGCTCGCCGCACGCACTGATTGCCATCAACGGTAGCGACATCGGCTCGCCGGGCAGTGATGCTGGACGACATGAAGACAACGACTCTGGGACAATCCGGACTTAACGTGTCGCGCATAGCATTTGGCACCTGGCAACTGGGCGGGGAATGGGGCCGTTTCGACCATGATACCGCCGTGGCCGCGATCCGTCGGGCCCGCGAGCTCGGCGTGAACTTCTTCGACACCGCACAGGCCTACGGATTCGGCGCCTCAGAGCACATCCTCGGTCAGGCGCTACGAGACGAACTGACCCGCGAACGAGACCAAGTTGTAATCGCGACCAAAGGCGGACTGCGACAAACTCATTCGGGACTCATCCGTGACAGCAGTCCTGACTGGTTGCGGCGCGGCGTGGACGCCAGCCTGCAAGCTCTGGGCGTCGACCACATCGATCTCTACCAGGTGCACTGGCCCGACCCCACGGTGCCGGCCGCAGCGACTGCAGGCGCGCTAGGCGATCTCATCGCAGAAGGCAAGATCGGCCACGTCGGCGTCTCCAACTACACCGCAGCGCAGATGCGCGAATTCTCCGAAACACTGCCCGTGGAGACGCTGCAACCGCCGTACCACCTGTTCCGCCGCAACATCGAGGCCGACACACTGCCCTACTGCCGCGAACACAACATCGGGGTGCTCGTGTACGGGCCTCTGGCACACGGCCTGCTGACCGGAACACTGAACACGCACACCGCTTTCCCCGACGGCGATTGGCGTGCCACCAGCTCGGTCTTTCGCGGCGACACCTACCGCAACAACCTCGCCACCGTGTTGGCGCTGCGGATCTTCGCCGCCCACCGCAACATCACCGTCAGCCAGCTGGCCATCGCGTGGACGCTGGCCAACCCCGCCGTCGACGTCGCCATCGTCGGTGCCAGACAGCCCGGCCACATCGAGGACAGCCTGCGCGCTGCCCAGATCGCCTTCAGTGATGCAGATCTCGAAGAAATCGACGAGATCATGACCTCCGCGGTACCGGTCGCCGGCCCCTCCCCCGAAGGCATGCCATGACCACACCCCCTTCGACGATCGCCATGCTAGGCACCGGAACAATGGGCGCCCCGATGGCCCGCAACCTGGCGCGGGCAGGATTTGATCTGCGCGTCTGGAACCGCACCCTGGCCAAGGCTGCTGTGTTGACCGCTGACGGTGCGCAACGCGCGTGTACGCCTGCAGAAGCCGCGGCGGGCGCCGACGTGCTGATCACGATGCTTTCCGACGGCGCGGCCGTCGAACAGGTCACCGCAGGGCCGACCGGCGCGCTCTCGGCGCTGTCCTTAAATGCGGTATGGATCCAAATGAGCACCGTCGGTGTGCAGTGGTCCGACCGCTTCGCCGAGCTTTCCGCCCAGCACGGCGTCGCGTTCGTCGACGCCCCGGTATCGGGCAGCGCCGAACCCGCAGCCCGCGGTGAGCTGGAAATCCTGGCGTCCGGCGCTGACATGTTGCGCCCGATCGTCGAACCGATCTTCGATGTGCTCGGAAACCGCACGGTGTGGCTGCCGCGTCTCGGTGACGGCAGCCGGCTGAAGCTGGCGCTCAACAACTGGCTGGCGGTGCTCGTCGAAGGGATGGCGGAGACCCTCACACTCGCAAACGCGCTCGGAGTCGATGCCCACGTCCTGCTCACCAGCCTCGCCGGCCGACCGCTGGCCTCGCAGTACGCACTCGCCAAAGGTGCTGCGATGCTCGGCGGCGACCTCGCGCCCGGCTTCCCGCTGCGGCACGCGACCAAGGACGCCGAACTTGCCGTCCACGCGGCCCACCAGCACGGGGTGACGCTGCCGCTGACCGATGCTCTGCTGCCGCGCTGGCACGACGCGATCACGCACAACCACGGCGGCGACGACGTCGCCTCGGCCGTCACCGTGGCGCTGGCCACGATCGGCATGCGATGACCACCTCTGATGTTGAGTCGCTAAGCGACGCCGCCTATCTCGCGACCCACGCGGGCACACCGAACGTCGCGAGCCGGCTGAACTGGCTCCGTGCGGGAGTCCTCGGAGCCAACGATGGCATTGTCTCAACCGCAGGTCTAGTCGTCGGCGTGGCCGGGGCAACCCGGGCCGCGTCGCTGATCTTCACTGCAGGGCTGGCGGGGCTTGTCGCCGGCACAGTGTCGATGGCACTGGGGGAATACGTGTCGGTCAGCACCCAGCGCGACACCCAGCAAGTGCTGGGCATCGATCCCGAAGGTCTGTCGAACCCGTGGCAGGCCGCGATGTCGTCCGGGATCTCTTTCACCCTCGGCGCGCTCGTTCCTCTCATCGCGATCCTGATGCCAACGCCGGACATGCGGGTGCCCGTCACTTTTCTGGCGGTGCTTGTTGCACTCGTGCTGACGGGAACGGTCAGCGCTATCCTGGGCGGTGCCCGAAAACGGCGAGCGGTCGTGCGGGTCGTGCTGGGCGGAGCCGTCGCGATGCTGGTGACCTACGGCGTTGGTCAGCTCGTCGGACCGAGCTTGTGAGCCAAACCTGATGAACGATCACGACGAATTCCGTCCCGATCTGACCAACACGACAGATGACGTGGTCGCGGCGTCGTTGCGCACCCGCGTGCAGCACGTCAAGGCAGGCGAGCTCAGCTCCGCGACAGCGCAGACAGTCGGCATGCAGCGGTTGGCGGCGCTGACCGGCGCCTCGGTCGGGTCGGCCAAGATCTGGATGGGCGGAACCCACGTGTCACCATTGACGGTGTCGGACAACCATCACCACGGCGAATCTGAAACGGCGATCTTCGTCCGTAGCGGGTATCCGGAGTTCGTGTTCCATGACGGCCGTGAGGAAGTGCGCGTGGCCACCGCGCCCGGCGACTATGTCTTCGTGCCGCCCCACGTTCCGCACCGGGAGGAGAATCCCGATCCGGACCATCCTGCGGTGATCGTGATCGCACGCAGCACACAAGAGGCCATCGTGGTCAATCTCGCGGAGCTCTACGCACTTTCAGATACGCCAACCGAACATACTGAAGTCGCAAAATAGCCGGTCGGCTACCGCCTGACGATCTCCTGCCGGAGCGAGATACGCCCTCGGCGTGGCGATTAGGTGGCTCCACCGGCGTATGGGAAGTAATCAACCTGTGGCGGCGAATCATTGATCTGCACATTGCCCGGCGACTGGCATTGTGACTGTGTGCCGCCCAGGCCGATACACGACTGCTGGGAGGCAGAACCCGAGGCCGCCGATGTGGCCGCAGGCTGCGCCGAGTGATCAGACGCGGGCGCAGCCGCCGCCAGCGGCGCCGCGGCGATGGCAGCGGCACTGGCCAATGCCACAAGCGCAGAGCCACAGATGGTGCTCATTCTCATGATGTCCTTTTCCTTCCATCGAAGAGGGCGCAGAAGTTCGGTGCCCGATATCTATCGGTGTCCGCCGCCTCCGCCGTGGCCGTGGAACCCTCCACCACCGACGAAGCCGCCACCGCCACCGAAGCAGAAATGCGCTACCGCCGTACGGATAAAAGGCGGCCGGCGGAGGAGCGTCATTGATCTGTACGTTGCCCGGCGACTGGCACACCGCGCCGGTGCACGATTCCTGATTTGGCGCAATGCTGGTGGCAGCGTCGGCAATTGGTGCGGCGCCGATGGCGATCGCGACAGCCGCGGCCCCGAGGAACGGGGCAATGTAACGCAATGTGGTTCGCATGATGTGTCTCCTTGCAATGGTGACTGTTTCTATCTGCATTCCAGGATCAGCTCGCGGGCAACGCATGCCGTCACGGCTGGCACCCATCGGCGATGCCGCCAACGGGAATCTTCGGTGCCCCGTCAGCGTGTAACGGCTTCATGTGCGGCAACGTCGCTGAGACGGTGTCCATCGGCCCCAGTGTGGGTATTGCTGCTAGCTGCAATGCCCAGTGCAGGTTTGCCTCCACAGGTGTGTGCCGCGGTGCTCGCCCCTGAGTTTCCAGCTAGCGGGGTCAGTAGATGGGTGTCAGCAGTGGCGACGCGGGTTAGCTGACGCGCGACCATTTATTCAGTCCAAAACGGACGAACACACAGACAGGAGAGCACCGACGAAAACCGTAACCAAGTACGCCGCACCGTGGTTGGCCCTCGCCGCGATCGGTGGCGCGATCGCTCTCGCGCCGATCGCCAGCGCCGACACCGACCCCCTCGTGCCATACGGCACGAATCCCCACACGCCCTACGTCCTCGGTTTCCACGAGTCGAACCACGACGAGGCCGACACCACGAACGGCCAACTGGACGTCCCGTTCTGATCCACCGGCCACCCAGATCCCCGGATGTCTCAACGGGCATCCACCTAACGAAAGAAGATGAAAAATGAAACTGCGCCACATCGCACCGTTGGCCATCGCCGCCGCCGCAGTGACGGTCGGACTTGCGCCGATCGCATCGGCCGACGTCAGCGTGCAGCAGACCCCGGGCAACGCCCAGGTCACTGCCAGCCCCGGGCCGGCTTCGCACGAAGCCGCCTCAACACAGATGCCGTTCGGCGGGGATTCGAGCGCTCTGCTCTTCCACCACCGCTGACAGCAGCCATACGCGTAGGGCGGGACTGTTTTCCAGTCCCGCCCTACGCGTTGCTGTGGCTGAGGCATTAGGTATACCGGTTCACTCGTCGGCGCAAATCACCTAATTCGCCAGTAGCACTACGTATTTGGGCAAGGGACTAGTTCCAGCTAGCAACTAGGCCAATTGGGTGCCAGCGGCATCGACGCCCCACAGCCGGACCGAGATGATGAGAACACAGCCCGCCACCAGGGCGGACAAGCACTTACAGGAGAACGATCATGAAGACATCGATCAAATACATTGCACCGTGGTTGGCTGTAGCCGGGATCGCAGGGGCGATCGCCGTTGCTCCGTTCGCGAATGCCGACGCCGACCCTTGTACGCCGTATGGCACAGATCCCATGAGCCCCTGCATCTGGGGTTACCACCCGGCCAACACGCAGCAGTTCGATGTGCCCTTCTGACACGGATTGGGTGGGTCCGCGTTTCGAACGTGCAAGAGGCCGCTTGACGCCAAGGCGGCGGCTACACACAGCGTTGGGAACTGTCGCGGTGAGCGCGACAGCGGTGGCAACGATTGCAATCGGCGCACGCGCCATCGGCGTCGTTCCTGCGCCCGACGAGATCCCGATGCTTTGCCACGGGGTCGCCCAGTGCGTGCAGCAGAATACAGTCGGCCAGAACTTGGAAGTCCCGCTGGTCCATCGCCGCACCTAATGGTTGACGATAACGCCGATTTCGTCGCCGCCGCGGCAGTCCCGCTGAGCCCCAAGGCATGACGATCGTCTGGGTTGCCTCCTTGAGGACTTCAGTGGGCGTCGAGAAAAGCGATCACCGCTAGCACCCTGCGGTGATCCTCGCCCGTTTCGGCCAGATTCAACTTGCTCATGATGCTGCGTACGTGCTTTTCGATGGTCCCCTCGGTGACCCAGAGCCGATGAGCGATACCAGCATTCGAACGGCCCTCCGCCATCAGCGCCAGTACTTCGCGCTCGCGCTCGGACAGGGCAGCCAAGGGATCGTTGCGCCGCTTTGCCGTCACCAACTCCTGCACCAGGGCGGGGTCGACGACCGACGCCCCACTGCTGATCCGCTGAAGCGTCTCGATGAAATCGGCAACGTCGGTCACCCGACTCTTGAGGAGATAGCCGATGCTGTGACCACTGGCCAGCAGTTCCATCGCGTGCTCGACGTCGACGTGCGCCGACAGGACCAAGATCGCAGTATCGGGGAACTCATCGCGGATCGCCCGGGCGACGTCGAGTCCCTCCGTGGTGTGGGTAGGTGGCATCCGGATGTCTGTCAACACCAGTGCCGGGGATGTTTCTCGCACCAGTCCGAGCAGATCCCTACTGTCGCCGGTCTGCCCGACCACCTCGAAACCAGACCGACCCAGCAGGCTGACCAGGCCCTCCCGCAGCAGGACATCGTCATCGGCGATGACGACCCGTGTCGCCGCCTGTCCGCCGGCTACGCTCACCGCTGCCCCATTCCCTTGAACCCCAACGTCCGTCCGGGCGTCTCCGACGCCAGACACGGTCTGCAGTCTCACTATCTTGCACCGCCGCGGCGGCCCCGTACCCCGGTCCAGAGAATTTGTGCGAAGTGGATGATGGCCACTTCGTTGAGCAGATGCTCGGAGGCCGCCTGGAGTCGGCCGTGCGCCGTTGCGCTCCACCACCGCTGACGAACGTGACATTTGACGATGGCGGCGAAAGGTCGTCGAAAGTCCTACCGGACAGGACATCTCGATTCCCATGGCTCGGGCGCATGCAGCCCAGCTGATCCCGCGGCAGTTTGCAGCTAGCCGGTATGTCGGTTGCACGCCAGCAGTAGCGACATCTTCGATTACGGCTGTGACCATAGCAATTACAACATTATGACCACGATCAAACCACGGACCCGCCCTCACGGGCGCAAACGTGGAACGTGCCCAGAGCGGGCAGCGGCGACACCAGTGCCGTTACCGCGCCGAACCCCAAAACTGGGCGCACACAGTCCCATACGTCGCTGAGTTCAGGAGTTGCACATGTCTACCACCGCGGCCGACAGTATCGCCGGTGTCGTCATCCCCGACACCGAGCTCGTACGCGAGATCACCGCCTTCATCAGGGATGCCGAGGATGATCTGCTGTTCGATCACTCGCGGCGGGTGTTTCTCTTCGGCGCGCTGCAGGGCCACCGCCGCGGACTGCAACCGGACCTGGAGCTGCTCTATGCCGGGGCGATGTTTCACGATATCGGGCTCACCAAGCCCTACCGCACATCGATGCTGCGTTTTGAAGTCGACGGGGCCAACGCGGCACGTGACTTCCTGCTCGATCACGGTGTCGGCGAAACCGACGCCCGCAAGGTCTGGCTGAGCATCGCGTTGCACACCACACCCAACGTGCCCGAATTCCTCGATCCCGAAATCGCCTTGGTGACCGCCGGTGTGGAGACCGACGTGCTGGGTATCGACCGTGAGGCGCTGCCCTCAGAGGTGCTCGCGGCCGTCACCGCCGCCCACCCACGACCAGATTTCAAGCGCCGGATCCTGCGAGCGTTCAACGACGGCAACAAACACCGACCGCACAGCACTTTCGGAAACGTCAACGCCGACGTACTCGAACATTTCGACCCATCGTTCGTCCGCGACGATTTCGTCGAAATCATCCGCAACAACACCTGGCCCGAGTGAAATGCACTCCGACAAAACCCATTTGAGCTCGCCGAACGGAAACTTCCGACGAGTAGCAACCCGGAGCCGCGGCCGCCCGGCGTACACAGTGTCCGAATCTGTGGACTACTTGTCGCTCTTCATGCTGCAGCGATGACCCACGATCGGCGAGATTGGAATCAGTCGAACTACGCCCGACCCGCACCCCCACCCACCACCAAGGAGAAGAGAGAAATGGCATTCGAAGAAAACACTGAACCGCTGACCACCGCCGCGGGAGCGCCCGTTGTGGACAATCAGAACAGCATGAGCGCCGGCCCGCGCGGCCCGCTGCTCCTGCAGGACTTGTGGCTGATCGAGAAGCTGGCCCACTTCGACCGCGAAGTCATCCCCGAGCGGCGTATGCACGCCAAGGGTTCGGGTGCCTTCGGCACGTTGCGGGTGACCCACGACATCTCCCGGTACACGAAGGCGGCGATCTTCGGCCAGGTCGGCAACAGCTGCGAGATGTTCGCCCGGTTCTCCACAGTGGCCGGCGAACGCGGCGCCGCCGACGCCGAGCGCGACATCCGCGGCTACGCGCTGCGCTTCTACACCACCGAAGGCAACTGGGACGTGGTCGGCAACAACACCCCGGTGTTCTTTCACCGCGACCCGCTGAAGTTCCCCGACCTCAACCGCGCCGTCAAGCGCGACCCGCGCACCAATCTGCGTGACCCCGAGAACAACTGGGGCTTTTGGACCAACCTGCCCGAATCACTGCACCAGGTCACCATCACCATGAGCGACCGCGGCATCCCGAAGTCCTTCCGGCACATGCACGGCTACGGCTCCCACGCCTACAGCATGATCAACGCTGAAGGCCAGCGGCACTGGGTCAAGTTCCACTTCCGCACCCAGCAGGGCATCGAGTGCCTCACCGACGCCGAAGCAGGAGAACTGATCGGCCGCGACCGCGAGTCCCACGGCCGCGACCTGTTCGAGGCCATCGAACGCGGCGACTACCCGAAATGGACCGTCTACATCCAGGTGATGCCCGAAGCAGACGCCGCCACCTACCGCTTCCACCCCTTCGACCTGACCAAGGTGTGGAGCCAGAAGGACTACCCGTTGATCGAGGTCGGCGAATACGAGCTCAACCGCAACCCGGACAACTTCTTCGCCGACGTCGAGCAGGCCGCATTCACTCCGGGCAACCTCATCCCGGGGATCTCGTTCAGCCCGGACAAGATGCTGCAGGGCCGGCTGTTCTCCTACGGAGACGCCGCCCGCTACCGGGTGGGCGTCAACCACCACCAGATCCCGGTCAACTACCCACGTGCCGCCAAGCTGGTCAACACCTATCACCGCGACGGGGCCATGCGCGTCGACGGTAACCAGGGTGGAGTCGCGGGAGTTGAGCCGAACAACTTCGGCCGGTGGGCCGAGCAGCCCGCCTACGCCGAGCCCGCCCAGACGATCGGGTCCACAGCGGATCACTTCGATTTCCGCGCCGACGACGACAACTACTTCGAGCAACCCGGTGACCTGTTCCGGCTCATGACCGGCGACGAGCAGCAGCGGCTCTTCGACAACACCGCGCGCGCCATCAAGGGCGCTCGACATGAGACCGTCGAGACGCACATCGCGAACTGCACCCAGGCCGACCCCGCCTACGGCGAAGGCGTGCGCAAGGCGTGTGAGGCCTTCGGCGCGCTGTAACCGCCGACCGTGACCGAGTCAGCCGCCCCGCGATCGCCGCACGCTGACAGTTTGGAGTTGATGTGACAGAAAACGTGATTGACGACCCAAGACCTACCCTCGATGCCGAGATCTTGGACCTCGCGTCACGCTTATTCGATGGGGCTCGCAGCGGAGATGCCGCAATGCTGGCCGCATACGTCGACGCGGGCATACCGGTAAACCTCACCAACACCAACGGCGACACCCTCGTGATGCTGGCGACCTACTACCGGCACGAGGAGGCGGTCGCGGCGCTGATCGCGCGCGGCGCCGACGTTAATCGACACAACAAACGAGGACAAACCCCGTTGGCAGGCGCCGTCTTCAAGAACGACACCACGATCATCGACCTGCTCCTGCGAGCCGATGCCGATCCGCACGCAGGCTCGCCGTCCGCACTCGAGACCGCGCGGTTCTTCAAAAGAGAAGAACTTGAGCGGCAACTGCAACAACACATCCAACGACGGTGCAGCGTCGACGGCTAGCCGCAACGCCCACACGTGGCATGACGCCGTGCAGACTGACGCTAGCCACGACGACATTGGACCTGCGAAGCTGAAAGATCAGTTCTCGCGCCTCGGCTGGACCGTCACATAGAGCGGCGCGTCGACCGGCTGGAACTCGGAGGAAGGGGCATCCGATGAGGAACGACAAGACGCCTGTTGCGGGTGATCTACTCGGGCAGGGTGAGCCTGGTCGTCCGGCGGTGGGGCGGGGCCCGAACGCCAGTGGTGAGTTTTCCCAGGAGGATTATGACCATCCCGCTGCTGGCTGGGGCGCGGCTCGCAGCGTCGGGAAAGTCTTGGTGGACAGCCGT
>NZ_QJJU01000033.1:0-11813 GCF_003201655.1 Mycolicibacterium moriokaense | reverse complement strand
CCGAACGCCAGTGGTGAGTTTTCCCAGGAGGATTATGACCATCCCGCTGCTGGCTGGGGCGCGGCTCGCAGCGTCGGGAAAGTCTTGGTGGACAGCCGTGAGCTGGTTGCCGGCACACGGGCGATCCAGCGGATGAACCATGAGAACGGCGGCTTCGACTGCCCGGGGTGCGCCTGGCCGGATGACACCAAGGGTCTGCACCTGGACATCTGCGAGAACGGCATCAAACACGTCACCTGGGAGATGACCCGCAAGAGGGTCGACCGCGAGTTCTTCAGCGGCCACACCGTGTCTGAACTGTCGGGGTGGACGGATTTCGCGCTGGAAGACCAGGGCCGGCTCACCGAACCGATGGTGTATGACGGCGGGTCGGACAAGTATGTGCCGATCTCGTGGCCGGACGCATTCGAGCTGGTCGGCGCCACGCTGCGCGGGTTGGAAAGCCCGCATCAGGCGTCGTTCTACACGTCGGGTCGGCTCAGCAACGAGGCGACGTTTCTGTACCAGCTGTGGGTGCGCGAGTTCGGCACCAACAACCTGCCCGACTGCTCGAACATGTGCCACGAGGCCAGTGGCCGAGCAATGACCGCGTCGCTGGGCACGGGTAAGGGCACCTGCGACCTCGACGACTGGGAGAACGCAGACCTGCTCCTGGTGATGGGAGTCAATGCCGCATCCAACGCGCCCCGCATGCTGACCTCGCTCGCCGAGGCCCATCGCCGTGGCGCGCAGATCGTGCATATCAACCCGCTGATCGAGGCGGCCAGCCGCCGCACGATCGTGCCGCACGAGATCGTGGCGATGGCGGCATTTCACGCCACCAAGATCGGAACGATGAACGTTCAGCCCCGCGTCGGTGGCGACTTGGCGTTGCTGCGCGGGGTGGCGAAGGCGGTGCTCGAGCGGGCCCAGACCGACCCCAAGGCCATCGATCACGAGTTCCTGCAGCGGTTTACAACCGGTTTCGAGGCCTACCGGTCGCTGGTCGAGGAAACCGGCTGGGCGGACATTGTGCACCAGTGCGGTGTCGACGAGAAAACCATCCGGCGGCTGGCCGAAGTGTATCTGGGTGCGGATCGGACCGTGGTGGCTTGGTGTCTGGGGTTGACCCAGCAGGAACATGGAGTCGACACCGTGCGCGAGATCGTGAATCTGCTTCTGTTGCGCGGCAATATCGGCCGTGAGGGGGCCGGCCTGTCACCGGTGCGTGGCCACAGCAACGTTCAGGGCAACCGCACCTGCGGCATCGATCACCGCCCGTCCAAGCAGCTGTTGGATCGGCTCGAAGAGGTGTGCTCCATCACCGCACCGCGTGAGCACGGCCTGGACACCGTCGACACCATCAAGGCGATGCTCGCCGGCAAGGTGAAGGTGTTCGTCAGCATGGGCGGCAACTTCAGCCTGGCCACCCCGGACACCGAAGCCACCTTCGCCGCGCTGCGCAACTGTGAGCTCACCGTCCAGGTCAGCACCAAACTCAACCGCAGCCATCTGGTGCACGGGCGCACGGCCCTGATCCTGCCCTGCCTCGGGCGCACCGAGAAGGATGTTCAGCGGGCAGGCGAGCAGGGCGTCACGGTCGAGGACTCGATGAGCATGGTGCACTTGTCATTTGGGATGAAACGTCCCGCGTCGGCGCATCTGAAATCGGAGTGCGCGATCCTGGCCGGCATGGCCCGCGCCACCCTGCCGACCTCCGCCACACCGTGGGAGTCCTACATCGAGGATTACGACCGGATCCGCGACACAATGTCCAAGGTGTTCGACGGCTTCGAGGACTTCAACCGCCGCGTGCGCCTACCGTTGGGATTTCGGATCCGGCAGCCGGCACGGGAGCGGGTGTTCCTCACCGCATCCGGGCACGCGGAGTTCTCCGCCGCACCGATGCCCGATGTCGTGCCGCCACCGGGACGGTTGACGCTTTCCACCGTGCGGTCCCACGACCAATGGAACACCACCATCTACTCCGACAACGACCGATACCGCGGCCTGAAGAACCTGCGCACCGCGCTGTTCATCAACGTCGACGACATGCGCGAACGCGGACTTGACGAGTTCGACCTCATCGATATCACCAGCTTCGCCCGCGACGGCAGCACCCGCACCGTGTACGGCTACCGCGCGCTGGCTTATGACACCCCGCGCGGCAGCGTATCCGGCTACATGCCCGAATTGAACGTGCTGTGTGCGATCGCCGACCACAGCGAGCAGAGCGGACAACCATTGACCAAACAGCTCATCGTCGAAGTCACCCCCGCGGCGACCGGCCCCGCAACATAGAACCCGGTTCGCCACCGACCAGCTCCCTAGGCTCGACTCCACTTCTCGGTCTGGGTGAGCCACAGCAGATAACACAGTGGCGGTAGCACGATGGCCGCGGCGAGCGCGACGACTACGAGAAGTGCGGTCAGCGTGCTGTGGGCGCCGGCGGCATCGTTGATGGTGAGCTGATCGACCAGCATCCAGGGATACTGCGCTACACCCCACCCGATGATTACGGCGCCGACGGCGGTAACCGCGAAAAACCTTGCCATAGAGTAATTTCGGCCATAGAGCAGGAGCAGGGTGACGGCGCCGGCGAGCGCGGCCACCACCAGCAGCGGCAAGGCGGCGCCGAGCAACCGGCGGCTGAGCGTCGGAGAGTCGTGAAGGACTGGATACAGCCCCGCGAACACAATGAGACCGCTGACAATCCCCACCGCGAGGGTACGCCCGCGTAATCGGTTGGTCAGGTTAGCGATCCCAGCCCGATCGGCGTCGGCGGTCAGAAACACCCCGGCCAGAAACGCACACGTGGTGACCGCCAGGCAACCACCGACCAGCGATGTCGGGTTGATCCATGAGCCGACTCGATCGCCGTATCCATCGGCCGGTACGCGGCCGGAGGCGATGGCGCCGGCCACCGTGCCGAAGAAGAACGGCGTGATCAGCGACGAGCCGGCGAAGATCGCGCCGAACAACCTGGCCTGGCGGAATGTCTCGGCGTACTTGCGAAACGCAAAACTCGCGCCCCGCAACACAATCCCGGCAAGTGCAAGCATCAAGGGGATGAACAGGGTAGTGGTCGCTGCGGCGAAAGCGGTGGGAAAGCCGGTCCACCAGATCACCACGACGAAGATGAGCCAGACATGGTTGGCTTCCCACACCGGCCCGATGCTGTGATCGACGAGCATCCGCAGTTCGGCGGCGCGGCGATCGCTGCCGGCGGTCAGATCGTAGAAGCCTGAACCGAAGTCCGCGCCACCAAACAGCGCGTAGGCAATCACGCCGACAAACATTGCGGCAGCGACCGCGACGGCCAGGGTCATGGACCTGTAGCCGGTTGATCGACGGTGGGCGCGCCTGTTAAGACGGCCGGACCGTACGGGGTGGGCAGGTCCTCTTCCCCCGCGCGCCAGCGCCTGGCCATCGACCGCAACACCACGAACGCCCCGACGGTCATGCCGAGGTAGACGATCAGCACACCGGTGTAGCTCCACCACAATCCGCTGCTCATGCTGGCCGCGTCGGTGGTACGCAACACCTGCCAGACAGCCCATGGTTGGCGCCCGACCTCGGTGCTGATCCAGCCCAACTCCAGCGCCACGACGGCCAGTGGGCCGGCGATGACGCAGAACCGCAGGAACAAGCGGTTGGCCAGCAGGTCATGCCCGCGCCGGCGGGCCAGCCAAAACACCACCACCACGGCCGCGAGCAGCAAGCCGATCCCCACCATCAACTGAAAAGACCAGTGGGTGAGGTTGACCGGTGGCCAGTCGGATCTCGGAACGGTGTCCAGCCCGGGAACGGGCGCGCCGAAGGAGCCGCGGGCGATGAATGAGCCGATCCACGGAATCGGCAACGCCCACCGCACGTCGCCATCGATCAATACACCACCGAGTCGCTCCGGCGCGGGCGCCGGCTCGGTGGTCATGGCGAGTTCGAACGCGGCGAGCTTGGCCCGCTGGATGCCGCCAATCTGCAACCCGAGCACGTGCCCGACGAACGGCTGGGCGATGGCCGCGACGCTGGCGAAGGCGAAAGGGATGGTGAACCCGAGGCGGTGATGGGCGTCGGTGCGCCCGCGCAACAGACCCGCGGCGTATACGCCGGACACCACCAGCCCGACCAGCATGAACGCCCCGACCCACATGTGCAGGAACTGCAGCCATACCAAGTCGTTGAACATCGCCGCCCACGGGTTGATGTCGGTGACGACGCCATCGCGGATGGTGAACCCGGCGGGATCGTTCATCCACGCGTTCACCGACACCACACAGAACGAGCCGACGATGCCCGTCATGGCCATCGGAATGAGCATGGCCAGGTGCCGCCGCGGCGGCATGCGGTCCCAGCCGTAGAGGTAGATGCCAAGGAAGATGGCCTCGACGAAGAACGACAGTCCTTCCAACGCGAACCCCAGGCCAAGCACGTCGCCGAACCGTCGCATCAAACCTGGCCACAGCAGGCCCATCTCGAAGCTCAGCACGGTTCCCGATACCGCCCCGATCGCGAACAAAACCGCAGACACCTTGGCCCACCGCCTGGCCAGCCGCAGCGCATCAGGGTCGTCGCGACCGATCCCGCGCCGGTGCATCACGAAAATCATGGTCGGAAACGCCACCCCGAAACACGCCAAGATGATGTGCCAACCCAGCGAGACAGCCATCTGTTCTCGCGCCGGCAGAAGCCCCGGAGGCCCGCCCGCCGCCAGCACCATCACCGAATTGCTCAGCCGCATGAGTCCAGGACCCTGCGCACGACTTTGGTGGTGCCGACGTCATGGCTGATCCGTGCATTCTACGAAAGTCCCCTGTCCTCGGCTGGCGGATTCCCGAGCAGACAGCGTGCCGGTGTGGATCGCATCCCACGAGGGCATTCGCAACGAGGGCACCTACACAAGTTCTCAAAGCGATGTCACCCTGAACCCCCCCGGGATGTCCGGAATCTCCGAACTCACCGGGGCGGTTCACTTGTCAAATTCATTTTTTTCCAGATCCCGTTCATGCCGGCTCAAGCGCTGTGGCGAGTATCTGCGCCGCGTCTAGGCATCAACACGGAGTTACGTCACGCGACAGCGGCGACGGCGGAGCCGACAAGCCGAGTCATTGGGGGTATCGGTCATCTGCGGCCTCGTAAAGGTGTTGACGGCGTCAACGCGGCATTCGCCGGTCAGCTTTCTGCGGGAAGGAGTACGAGGCTTGCGAAGTAGTCGCAGGGTGCGAGTGGCGATCGCCTTGGCACTGCGAATGAGCCCCAATCGGCGTTGGCGATGTTTGAAGTGTGACTGGGCGCGTTCGGGTCCTGCGGGCCGCCGGCGTCGGCCGGCGAGGAGACGGACCCAATGTGCGCCCATCGCGGCCAGCAGCAACATGCCCCAGATCTGCGGCGGCGGATGGGTGAGTTCTGCGGTGAATACGGCGGCGAACACCGGCGCCCGCTGGGTGATCCCGAGCACGGCCGCCCCGCCGATCAGGGCGGCGGTCGGGACGCTGGCGTAGCCGCCGAGCCTCTCGACGAGCAGCGCGATGGACGCTCCGGCGGCGACGCCGGTGGCCAGCGACGGGGTGAGCATGCCGCCGACGGCGCCGGCCCGGATGAACAGCGCCGTGAGCACCGGCTTCAGCACCATCGCCACCGTGACGGCGATCAGCGTGTCGCCGCCAGCCAGACTCTCCACGATGATGCTCTTGCCGTTGCCCGGCATCTGCGGCATCCAGATCGAGCAGGCGCCGGTGAGCAACCCGGCTAACCCGATAGTGACGAGGAGTGTCCACGAGGCGGGCGGCGACTTGGGCTGCGCGCGTCGGATCAGACCGTTGAAACCCGTTCCGACTGCCGCGGCAACCGGCATCAGCGCCACGGTGAACAGCAGCGCCGTCCAGCTGTACTGCGTGTCGGGCCACGCGAAGGTCGGATGACCGTGGCTGACCGGCCACGCGGTCACCGTTGCGATGCACGACGTCGCGACCGCGACTAGCACCGCGACGGGCCGCCAACTTTTCAGCACGATGCCGCAGGCGTAAAGGGCGCCAGCCGCCGGTACGTTGTAAACAGCGGCAAGGCCGGCGCCGGCGGCGCTAGCGAGCAGGATGCGACGGTAGGGCGCTGGGATCGAGCCCAACCGGATCGTCAATTCGGTGGCCGCCGCCGCGAACAGTCGGGGCGCTTGTTCGCGGCCCAGCGAGGCGCCCGACCCGACGGCCAATACCTGCAGCAGCGCATCGATCGCCATCGGCACCTGCGAAAATCGCCTGCCCTGTCTGATGGACTCGTTGAGCTCGGGCACCGTGGTCTTGCGCCGCAGCAGCCACCAGCCAAGCCCGGCCAGCGCGCATCCGATCGCGAGACCGATCAGTCGGCGCTCGATAGACGCATCCCTGACCCCGATCAGCAGTGGTCCCTGGTCGTATCCGAAGCTGAGGTGTTCCAGGGTGCGCACCAGAACAGTCGTGAACCCGCCAACCACTCCACTAAGGACGCCGGTCACCAGGATCGCGGCCGCGAACGTGAGGTAGCGCTGCCAACGGCTCACCGCTCGACCGGGCCGCCCATCGTCAGAGACCATCGATCCGTCGCAATGTTTTGGATCAGGCCGTGATTGCGGGCTGTAGAAGGTGGCGATCGGGGTGGTGTCACTTTCGGCGAGCGCCGGCCGGGTCGCCTCGGCATTGAACGGCGAGGTGTCGTGAAACACACCCTTTCCGCTCATGCGGTCCAATGATCGCGTCTCGGGTTGGGCGTGTCTTTACCGCCAGCGCTGGACTTCCCTACCGGTCAGCAGCAGTCCGCGGATTGCTGTTAGCGGCAGCCCATGACGGGCGCTCGTGGTGATGTGCGGCCCCCTGCACCGATGCCACCCTGTGTTTGTGAGCGGATCGTCTATTCCCCGGTCCACAAGGCCACCTTGTGGACCGGTTCATCGCCCGGTGGGCGACGAACCATCAAAGACATAGCCACCCAACCATGGAGACGCCCCAGATGACGAAGTCGACAGATGAGTTGGATGCTGTCTCGAGGTCCAACCAGATGTGGGGTAAGCGCCCCGACATGATTGTGCGTGGCCGGGTGCCGTTCAATGCCGAGCCACCCGCTGCGGTGTTGGCCGATGGCCAGATCACCGCGCTGGACGCCTTTTACAGCCGCAACCACGGCCCGTTTCCCGACATCGCGCCCGAGCAGTGGCGACTGACCGTCGACGGCGCGGTCGACACGCCGCTCGACGTGACCTACGACCGACTGACCAGCGAGTTCACCGCGCACTCAGTGGTGGCGACCCTGGTCTGCGCCGGCAACCGACGCGCTGAACTGCTCAACGTGCACCCGATACCGGGCAAGGACCCATGGGCCCACGGCGCGATCTCGACCGCCGAATGGCGCGGCGCGCGGCTGGGCGACGTTCTCCGCGCTGCTGGAGTCCACCCTGCCGAGGGCTTGCACGTCGCGTTTGCGGCCCCCGACGTCGCCCAGGAGGCCCGGCCGGTGCAGTCCTACGGCAGCTCCATCCCGCTTACCAAGGCGCTGTCCGACGAAGTGCTGCTGGCCTGGCAGATGAACTCCGAACCGCTGCCCCGCGCCCACGGCGGCCCGGTGCGGGTGGTGGTGCCCGGATATATCGGGGCGCGCAGCGTCAAGTGGGTCACCGCCATCACCGTGCAACCCGTCCCGTCGCAAAGCTACTTCCAGGCCCTCGACTATCGGCTCCTTCCACCGGACACCGACCCCGACACCGCGGCGCCGGGCGAGGGTATTTCGTTGTCGTCGCTGCCGCTCAACTGCGACATCCTCGTACCCGGCGACGACGAGGAGATACCCGCCGGCCCGCTGACCATCCGCGGGTGGGCTCTGATCGGCGACGGCCGCACCGTAGCGCGCGTCGACGTGTCCCTCGACGACGGCCGCACCTGGCAACAAGCCAACCTGGAGCCGGCGATCAGCCGGTGGGCCTGGAAGCAGTGGTCTATCACCGTAGAAACCCAGCCCGGGCCACTTAGTGTCACCGCCCGGGCATGGGATGACACCGGCGTCACCCACCCCGAATCCCCGGCATCACTATGGAATCCGCGCGGATACGGCAACAACGCCTGGGCCCACATCACAGCGTCTGCCATATAAGCGGCCTGCGGTATCGATATCAGCGATCACAACTGCAACCATCGTAACCAGAAGCACATGACCGGTACCACACCGCGAGCCCGCTCTTGGCGGCGCGAACGCGCCACGTACCCAACGCGTTTCGCAAAAGGCAACACGAGCATCGCGATGGCTGGCGCCCAAAACTGGCCACAGACAATCCCATACGTTCCCAGACGCTCATCCGAGGAGGTTGCATCATGACGGACAAGCTCAACATCGTTCTCGTGCATGGTGCGTTTGCTGACGGTTCGCACTGGCGGCACATAATCCCGAGGCTGTACCGAGCGGGGCATCGAGTGATGGCGGCGCAGAATCCGCTCACGTCGCTGGCTGACGACATCGCAAATACCCGGAAGCTGGCCGAATGGATGGGGGGTCCGACCCTGCTGGTAGGCCACTCCTACGGCGGAGCCGTTATCACCGGCGCTGGCCGAGCAACCAATGTGGTGGGACTGGTCTACCTCGCCGCGTTCGCCCCGGCGCAGGGAGAAAGCCTTAATAGCATTCTCGCCAGAAGCGACCCCGCGCCCGGCTTGGCGAGTATCAGCCCTGCCTTCGACGACGACTTCCTGTGGCACCGCCAGGACACGTTCCACGACAGCTTCTGCCGAGACCTCGACGACACCGAGTCGCTGGTCATGGCAATAACCCAAAGGCCACTCGCACGTCGCTGCTTCGACGATGTCACCGGTGAGCCAGCGTGGAAGACCAAGCCAAGCTGGTATCAGGTCTCGGCCCGAGACCGAATGATCGCGCCGCAGACCCAGCGGTGGATGGCTGAGCGTATCCGCGCCGGCGAAACCATCGAGCTCGACACCAGCCACGCCTCGTTCGCCACCCGGCCGACCCAGGTACTCGAACTGATCACCAACGCCGCCTCCGCCATCTGATGCGGCACTCTTCCGAAATCCTAGGTGACCACCGCGCATGAGCGCTGCGGGGGGTGTTACCAAAAGCCGCTCTACCGCGGTGACTTAATAGTGTTGTCGCCCAGTTGATTTCGTTGATCCCATTGATTACACATCAACAATTACTCCGAATTGGTTATCCCATTGTGCAGCAACAGGTTGTCTAGCGGGCAGGACAATCTATCTCTGAGTTGGTCATTTAAATTCTCGCGAATTGCCTTGGCCAACGCCCTCGGCGGTAAAGGCCGATCGTGCCTAGCCCGCCCGCCTCGGCCACCGCACCCGCCAAGCACGCGCTAATTGGACGCGGCGGCGAGCGCCCGGTGAGACGATATTGACGTAACCGAGCGCCGGGGGCGGCACCCGAGAAACGCCATCCAGGAGGGCGGAATGATGAATTCGAGCCAGCCGGCTGGCACGGTGCGCACGCTGTGGAGGTTCCCCGTCAAGTCAATGCTCGGCGAGCAGGTTGACGTGGCCGAGGTGGGTGAGGGCGGGATCGTCGGCGACCGCGCCTACGCGGTCCGAGACCGGCAGACGGGCAAGGTCGCCAGCGCGAAGAACCCGAAGCTGTGGCCCGGCCTCCTCGGGTGCCGGGCGGCGTTCGTCGAGCCGCCGCGACCGGGCGACGAGCTGCCGCCGGTGCGGATCGACCTCGCCGACGGCGAATCGGTGCTCAGCGACGCGCCGGATGCGAGCGCGGTCCTGTCGCGCTTTTTCGGGCGTGACGTCGAGCTGGCCCGCGCCGCGCAGCACGGCTACACGATCGATCAATACCACCCCGACGAGGAGAACTACGATCCCCAGGGACGCCGGGACGAGGTCGTCGAAGTGCGGCTCGGCGCAGCGGTCTTCAACGAGCGCGGGCTTCCTCCGCCGTCCCCGACGGGTCGTTCTTCGACGCCTTCCCGCTCAGCGTCCTCACGTCATCCAGCCTCGAGCAGCTCGGTGAGTTCGAGCCGCAGAGCCGCTTTGACGCCCGCCGGTTCCGCATGAATGTGCTGGTCGACACCACGGAGCCCGGGTTCGTCGAAAACGAGTGGATCGGGCGCAGACTCGCGATCGGCGACGAGGTGCGGATCGCAGTGGCCATGCCCGACCCCCGCTGCGTGATGCCGAGCCTGGCCCAGGGCGACCTTCCCCGGGATCCCGGGATCCTCAAGGGACTCGGGCACAACAGGATCGACGTCGCGGGTTCGCTCTACCCGTGCGCCGGCATATACACGGTCGTCGAAGCGACGGGCACGATTCGTGGGAATGATCGTGTCACACTGATCTGATCGCTGATGCTCGACTCACAGCCGACGTTCCGCCTCGACATGAGGTCCCCGCGAACCGGTGCGCTTGTAGACGCATTGACATCGAGCAGTTCTGGACCGACGAAGGGTCGAGCATCGGGATCACGACCTGCAAGACAAGGTCAAAGGGGCTTCGACAATGCGTCCGTGAAGCTAGCAGGTACCACGGATACCGGCTGGCTAGGCGATTCCAACTGATGCCAGCGTTGAAGACGTACGGCCTTCCGCGCTGGAAAATTTGATCCTGTCCGTACAACGTCCGATCGACGCGATGTCGGTGCACTCGCGCTGGCACGTACGGGCTGGTATGTCGCACTCGGCAGCTCAAGAACCGCCGGACCCGGCGCATGCCGCGCGAAGCATGTCGAAGGGTAGGGAACGTCGCCGTGCGAATGAGAATGCACCACACCACGTTTCTGCTGGCCGCCGCGGCCGCTGCGATAGCGATCGCCACCGCGCCGAGTGCTTCGGCGGCACCGAGTCAGCAGCCCTGCTCCGGCGGGGCGGAATCGACCAACTGTCAAAGACCGGGCAACGTGCAGGTCTACACCTCGCCTCGCGCCTTGCCTCGGGTTTTCCCCCACTCCGGCAACCCGAAGTGGCTTGGGTTGGGATATAACGCGAGGTGGCCGGTGTTGGGGCATAACCCGAGGTGGCAGGCTTTTGGTTATGACCCGAAATACAGCGGGTTTCAGCCTCGACCCTCCGTTTTGCGGGCTCCGCAACTCCCTGTCTCTCCGGACCTTCAGTGCCCCACACCGTCGCCGTCAACATGTACACCCCGGAATCCCAACGCCACGAACACGGGCGGCTCGACCACATACCAGACGCCGGGCAACGCGCAGCTCACCGCCCAGATAGGGCTGGCGGCACAGCAGGCCACCCAGCCGCAGTACCCGTCGTTGGCTGGCACCACCACGCACACGGGTGGCTCGACCATGTACCAGACGCCGGGCGACGCGCAGATCACCGCTCACCCTGGGCCAGCGGCGCAGAACGCCCCCCAGCAGACTACGTTCTTCCCGTTATCCGATCTTCCCAGGCTATGACGGCAGCGCCTTGCACACTGCGCGCAACTACGGAGAAACGTTGAGCAACAAGACGCCGGGCAGCGCATGGCTCTCACTTGACCCGGTCGGACAGGGGCTGAATTTGATTGTCTCGCAATGACTCTCGGACCGGCCTGGCCAGTGGAAATCGCCTCAAGCCGTCCCCGTGGACGACGACGACCACCACGACGAGCGAGGCGACGACCAACGACGACGACGCCTGAGGCGAAACCGGTCGAGCAACACGTAGTTTCTGATGGACAACATTCGATATTCATGAGTTGGCAGGTCCATGCCGGGCTTGCGCCGCCGCCCCAGAATCTCTATCTCCCCGCCGATAACGCCCAATTACGTCAGCACTCCGTATTAGCCATTCTAATGCGGATAAGTAATCATTAGCGTCGGCGTAAACCTTCGGCCGCCGTCTCGACGGCATCGGTGAC
>NZ_QJJU01000032.1 GCF_003201655.1 Mycolicibacterium moriokaense | reverse complement strand
CGGTACTTCTCTTTCGCGCACAAGCACACTTCACCCTGACTCAGCAGTGGCTCATCCTTGCCGCTCTCGCTTATTACTTCGACGACCGCATCCGCTCCGGGCCAGTGAGATACCTTCTGCCATTTGCCGTGCTTCTCTTTCTGGCGGGCGGCATCCACCCGTATTTCCTGCTGATGGTTGTGCTGATCGCGCTCGCGGCGACCGGCCGGCTTCTCCTCGAACATCGAATGACGATCCTGTGGTCATGCGTTGCCGCCGCCGGTCTGGCCACAGTCTGCCTAGCCACGTTGGTGATCTTCGGCTATCTAACCCCTGGAGCTGCGACCTCGGCGGACAGATACGGCTCCTATTCAATGAATCTGCTGGCGCCGATCGATCCACAGCAATTCGATGCGCTCCTGTTCACTGAGCTGCCGATCGGGGCCCACCAGTACGAGGGCTACAGCTATCTGGGACTCGGCCTCATCGTGCTACTAGTAGTCGGCGTCGCGTGTGCCGTGGGACGGGGCGGCCGGGGAAAGGCAGTACTCAAGCCGACGATCCTGCCACTGGCGATTCTTTCCGTCGTGTGCCTTGCTCTCGCCGTTTCACCCACCGTAACTCTTGGCTCATGGCGGCTTTTCGATGTCCCGCTGCCCGAACTCGTGGTGGACGCGTTGTCTCCATTTCAGGGGTCGGCCCGACTGTTCTGGCCGGCGTACTACCTGTTGATTGTCGCTGCGCCAGTCCTCGTGCAGCGCAATATGTCGCGTCGCTGGGCCCTAACTCTAATCGCAGGCATGCTTGTCGTTCAGGCCGTCGATGTCTCCTCGTTGCATTCGACCATCCGCTCCCTACGGACCGAAGAAACTCGGCAACTGCGGGCCGACGTTTGGCGCAAACTGGGTGAAGCGCACGCCCACTTAGTCGTTGTCCCGGCCTATCAATGCGGCTGGGAAACAACACCGGACGGGAAGCCCGGCTTCGGCACATTCGGTCGATTGGCGATCGATCAACACATGACGATCAACAGCTACTACGCGACGAGGACAACAGACAAGTCGAAGGACTACTTCTGCGAGCAGTTGCCGAAGCAGCTCCTATCGTCGGGACTCGCAGAGGACACCGCCTATGTCTTCTCGCCGGACTTCCTCGCCGAGTTAATATCGGCCGGACAAATTACACAGCACTTCTGTCGGGAAGCAGACGGATTTTTGCTGTGCGCAAGAGATCCCCGTCGCTCCGGTCTTGCCGACGGGCTGCTGCAGCGCTACTTTCCACCAACGGCGCTCGATCAAGAACTTCTGTTTGGGCCGCAAGCGTCACCGGGTTTGCTGCTCGACGGAGGCTGGTCGTTCGGAGAAGATTGGGGCCGCTGGACGGGAGCAACGGAGGCCTCGCTGTCCTTTCGTCTGGCCCAAGCGCCAATTGTCCCCCTTGGGGTGGCGATGAAGGTCCGTGCGTTCGCGCCGAATTCACTACCTCCCCGGCGAGTTCGTGTAGTCATCGACGGAACGGAGGTCGCAGACTGGTCGTTCACCACCGACACCGCAGAAGTGCGGACATTCGCGATTCCGGCGTCGGCCATAAACCCGTCCGGCATCGTCACAGTGCATTTCGAGTTGCCAGATGCGCGCCGGCCAATCGACCTCGGAGCGAGCAGCGAAACTCGCCTTCTCGGCCTCGCCGCAGCGGGTCTCCGAGTCTTTCGAGCGCAATGACCGCGCTTTCTTACTTCAGAGTAAGGTAGGCTGGCGTGACAGCCCCGACGTCCACCTATCGCATGTGGAAACGCCTCTCCGAGCGCCCAGGCGGAAGCCGGCTGTTCTCGGCTGCCGCGATGGTGCGGGTGCCGTATTTCGCGTCGATCGTGCCGCATGTGGTGCGGATGGAGCCGGGCTTCGCCGAGGTCACGGTGCCCAAGTGGTTCTTCGTCTACAACCATCTGCACACCGTGCACGCGATCGCGTCGTGCAACGCCGCCGAGATCGCGATGGGCATGCTGATGGAGGCGACGGTGCCGACCAGCCATCGTTGGATCCCCAAGGCGATGAATGTGCAGTACCTCCAGAAGGCGACGACCGGGCTGCGGGCGCAGGCACGGCTCGAGCCGCCGGCCTTCGACTCGATCACCGACGGCGTCGAGTTGGTGGTGCCGGTAAGCGTTGTCGACCACGCCGGCACCGAAGTGGTGCACGCCGACATCACGTGCTGGGTCACCCCGGCCTAGCCGCTGCCGAAATCAATCCTCCATGTATGTGCCGTGGCCCTCGTGCACCAGGCCGTCGGCGCCGAACGTCAGCACCTCGTTGACCAACTGGCCGCGATGGTTGCGGTAGTTGATCACCACCGTCGACTCGCCGCGGTACACGCCGATCAGCTCGAAGTGCAGATTGGGGTGCTGGTTTAACGCTGTCGTCCAGTAGTCGCGCAGCGCGGCCTTGCCGCGGACCACTCCCCCGCTCTCGGGTACCACGCGCGCGGCCACCGGTGAGGTGAACACGACGTCGTCGCTGAAATGGGCTAGCACCGCCTCGACATCGTGCGCATTCCAGGCCCGCACCCACTGGTCGGCGTAGCTGTTCGGATCGGGAGTTGGCATGGTGGTTAACCTTTCAGGCTCGCCCAGAACGCGCACTGGTGCGTTTCGTCGAAGTCGGTGATCACTCTGCTTCCGTCCGGCTGAAGCGACAACCGCTTTTCGTCCGCACCGAACGCCGGCCAATCCGGCTGACCCGGCGCCTGAGGCGAACCCGAGGCGACGAACCGCGTCCAGTAGTCGATCATCTGATCCGCCAACGCCCGCTGTACGGGGTTCAGCGGCGGAGCATTACCGATGTCGAACAAGTAGCGCAGCTCCAGCGAATGGCTTGCCCCCACCGGGAACGGCAACTGGCGCATCGCGTCTGGCGCAGGCACGTTGCGATCGTTGAACTCATAGGCGTAAACGGGTTCGGTTCTTGCCAGTGTGTCGGCCATGCGGTCGGCTATACAGGCGAAATCGCCGTCGGTCACCGCCGCCGAATATGCAAGCGGCACACTTGCATACCTGTCCAAGGGGTAGTGCGCTTCAACGGCGCCGGCATTCGGCCCAAAGGTGTCCGCGAGAAGTTCCGGATACTGGTCCGCCGTATATCCCTTCCCGCGCATATATTGCAGCGCGACGAATAGCGTGAACTCGTCGTGGTTGCTGCCGATCAGCACGGGTACGCGGGCAGCCCGCCCCTCTGCGAACGCGGTGACGGGGTCCAGTGGCAGCACCGTGGTGCCGGTGACCGGGCCGGAGAGCGCGTCACGGCCGATGTTGTAGTACCAGACCGGCACTCGCAGCTTGTCCGCAGGCAATCCCCGCAGGCACTCCGCAGCGGATTCCGGTTGGCCGCAACCAAGTTCGGCCGCGTAGTCCAGGCTGACCTTCTCCGCGACGGGCAACGCCACCTGGGCCTGACACGGCCCGCTCTGGATGATCGCCGCCCGGAACAACCCGGCCGAGTCCGGCGCGGCGAGCTGGTCGCACACCGATGTGCCGCCCGCTGATTCACCGGCGACAGTGACCTTGTGGGGGTCGCCCCCGAACTTGGCGATGTTGTCACGCACCCACCGCAGCGCCGCCTGCTGGTCGGCCAGGCCGTAGTTGCCGACGGCGCCCTGCGGGCCGAGGGCGGGGTGGGCCAGGAAGCCAAGCGCACCGAGTCGGTAGTTGAGCGTGACGACAATGATGTTGCCCCGCGATGCCAGCCTGTTGGCGAGGTAGAGGCCACCATCGCCGTTGGCGAACCCGCCGCCGTGGATCCACACCATCACGGGACGGTGGTCGTCGTTGGTGCGCGGGGTCCACACATTGAGGGTCAGGCAGTCCTCACTGGTCCGTCGGCCAAGCTCCATGTCCGCACCCGGATCCTGGACACATCGCGGGCCCGGATGCGTAGCGTCACGCACCCCCTGCCACGCAGGCGCCGGAGCGGGCGGCTGCCAGCGCAGCGGCCCGATCGGCGATGCGGCATACGGGATTCCCGCGAAGATGCGGTGATCCGGCGCGACAACGCCACGAACCGGCCCCGCAGCTGTCTGCACCACCGCCGGATCGGCCGGCGCAGACGTGGTGGGCCTTGTGGCGCCGTCGGCGCCGCGGCCACATCCCGCCGCGAGCAAGACCGCCAGCACGAGCGCAAGCGCGCGACGACCTCGACGGTGAACCGTTGCGGGCAGCACGAGGTCTGAGCCTAACGGCAACGCTCGAAACCAGGCCTTCCCTTACGTGGCCTCCATCACATACACTCCAAACTTGACACCCGTCAAGTTTGACTGCGAGGAGCCTGTATGAGCACGCCGACGATGGACGACGCCGCGAAGGTTTTCGCCGATCCGACGGCCTATGCCGATGACGCACGTCTGCACGCGGCGCTGACCCATCTGCGGGCGAACAATCCCGTGGCGTTGGTGGACAACCCGCCATACCGACCGTTCTGGGCGATCACCAAGCACGCCGACATCATGGCCATCGAGCGCGCCAACAACCTCTTCCTGTCCGAGCCACGACCGGTGCTCACGACCGCCGCGGCGGACGACTTCGCGAAAGAACAACTCGATGCGGGGATGGGGTTGCGCACCCTTATCCACATGGACGACCCGCATCACCGCAAGGTCCGCGCCATCGGCGCGGACTGGTTCCGCCCCAAAGCCATGCGCGACTTGAAGGTGCAAACCGACCTATTGGCAAAGCGATACGTCGACCGGATGCGCGACGTCGGCCCGGAGTGCGATTTCGTCACCGAGATCGCGGTGAATTTCCCTCTGTACGTGATCATGTCGCTGCTCGGCCTGCCCGAGGAGGACTTCCCGCGGATGCACCAGCTCACGCAGGAGATGTTCGGTGGCGACGACGAGGAGTACAACAAGCGCGGCACCACACCGGAGGAACAGCTGCAGATTCTGCTCGACTTCTTCGCGTACTTCTCTGCGCTGACGGCGTCACGCCGCGAACACCCGACCGAAGACCTGGCGTCGGCGATCGCCAACGGCCGCATCGACGGTGAGCAGTTGTCCGATGTCGACACCGCGTCGTACTACGTGATCGTCGCCAGCGCAGGCCACGACACCACCAAGGACGCGATCTCCGGCGGGCTGCTCGCGCTGATCGAAAACCCCGACGAGCTAACGCGATTGCGCGACAACATGGACCTGATGCCAACGGCGGTCGAGGAAATGATCCGGTGGACCACCCCGGTCAAGGAGTTCATGCGCACCGCCGCCGAAGACACCACCGTTCGCGGTGTGCCCATCGCCAAGGGTGAATCCGTCTATCTGGCTTATGTTTCCGGCAACCGGGACGAAGAGGTGTTTGACGAACCGTTCCGCTTCGACGTCGGTAGAGACCCCAACAAACATGTCGCGTTCGGATACGGGGTGCACTTCTGCCTCGGCGCCGCCCTGGCACGGATGGAGATGAACAGCCTCTACTCAGAACTGATTCCGCGGCTGGAGTCCATCGAATTGGCCGGTGAGCCAGAACTGGCCGCCACCACCTTCGTCGGCGGACTCAAACACCTGCCGATTCGCTACTCACTGAAGTGATCTCGGAGGGATCCTTCGCGAAGCATTTGAGGAACCCGTCGACGGCGGCGATCGCAACCGCTTGGTAGTCGAAGTCTGCCAGCGTACTGATCCTGCCGAAGGCCAGCGGGCCGATAAGCAACGCGAAAGCCATCGAGCGGTCGACGGGTTTGAGCTCCGCGGCGGCCTCGGCGCTGTCGAAGATCTCGTCGAACGGCGCCGAATACTGTTCAGCGAGGCGTTCGCGCAACGATCGCATCTGTGGGCTGGTCAGCTTGTGACGGTCGGGCAGCTGCCCGATGTCCGGCCCCAGCGACAGCCATGCCATCGCCGTCAACATCGTCGGCACCTCGGCGATCGACTGGGCCCACGCCCCGACAATGGCGATAAGGCGATCGCGCAGCGACCCCTCGTCCGGTGGCATCGGCGCAGGCGGTATGAGGCTCATGAACGACGCAGCCAAAAGGTCGTTGGCGCTTGAGAAATGGCGATACAGCGTGGCCCGCGCGACGTTGGCGCTGCGGGTGACCGCATCGATGGTCACCGCGCTTGGGCCGCCCGAACGCAGCAGCGCCGTCGCGGCGTCGAGCAATCGCGCCCGCGAGCGGGCCGGCCGCGGATCGCTAGTCGCGGCGCACATCCTTCACCACCTTCCCACCAAATGAGACTACCGGTCTCTGACCGAGACTGTTAGTCTCGAAAGTATCCACCGTAGGAAGGCGGCGACGATGGTCGACACGCTCGACCGATCCGATCAGGATAACGACGCCTCAATCACCAACCTGTCCAAGCGCAGACGCGTCTGGCTGCTGACGGTCGCGAGTACCGACGTGCTGTTGGTGATCACGTCAATGGTCGCGCTCAACGCGGCACTTCCCGATCTCGCCCTGGAGACCTCGGCGACGCAGGGCCAACTCACCTGGATCGTCGACGGCTACACGTTGGTGTTGGCGTGCCTGCTGTTGCCTGCGGGCGCCATCGGCGACCGCTATGGACGACGCGGCGCACTGCTCATCGGCCTGGCCATCTTCGGGCTCGCCTCCATTGCGCCGGTGATGTTCGACAGCCCCATGCAGATCATCATCGCGCGGGCGGTGGCAGGCGCCGGCGCCGCGTTCATCATGCCAGCGACATTGTCACTCTTGACAGCCGCCTTCCCGAAGTCGGAACGCAATAAGGCCGTTGGGATTTGGGCGGGCATGGCGAGCTCCGGTGCCGTCTTCGGATTTCTTGGCACCGGAATACTGATGCACTACTTCTCGTGGCAGTCGATCTTCTATGCGTTCACGGCCGCGGCGGTCGGCATGTTCATCCTCACGTGCACGATCGGGTCGTCGCGCGACGAAAGCGCGACACCGATCGATTGGATCGGCGCGGTGCTCATCGGTGCCGCCGTCGCCGTGTTCGTGTTCGGCGTCATCCAGGCCCCCGATCGCGGCTGGACCAACCCGGTGGTGTGGGGATGCATGGCCGCAGGCGTCTCACTCGCGGTGGCGTTCGCAATCGTGGAATTACGCCGCACGCATCCGCTGCTCGACATCCGGCTCTTCACCAGGCCGGATTTCGCGACCGGCGCAGTCGGGATCACCTTCCTCTTCTTCGCCAACTTCGGCTTCTTCTTCGTCGCCATGCAATACATGCAGCTGATCCTGGGCTACAGCCCGCTGGGAACGGCGTTCGCGCTCGTGCCACTGGCCATACCGATCCTCATCCTCGGGGCCACGCTACATCTATATCTCCCCAAGATCGGACTGAGAACGGCAGTCGCGGTCGGACTGCTTCTCATCGCGATCGGCATGTTCTGCATGCGGGTGTTCGATGCAAATTCGACCTATCTCGAGTTTCTGTGGCCCATCCTCATCGTCAGCGCGGGCATCGGGTTGTGCGTTGCGCCGACGACGTCGGCGATCATGGGCGCCGTCCCCGACGAGAAGCAGGGGGTTGCGTCGGCCGTCAACGACACGACGCGCGAGCTCGGCGCCGCCATCGGCATCGCCGTCGCCGGGTCGGTGGTTGCCGCCCAGTACAGCAATCTGCTCCGTCCCGCCCTCGCCGGCTTCCCCGAGCAGGTTCGAGGTCCGGCTCTGGAATCCCTGGCCCAGGCGCTCGCCGTCGCCGGGCAGATGGGGCCTCAGGGCAGGCAGGTTGCGCAGCTCGCGGAGAGTGCCTTCCTACAGTCGATGCATTTGTCTCTGCTGATCTTGGCCGTGATCATCGCTGTCGCAGCGGTTTTCGTCGGCATCTGGGCGCCAGGCCGCAACGGCCAGCAGCTCCGATTCGTGCAGCGACTGAGATCGCGCTCGCTGTCTTCAGATGATGAACTCGGCGGCCCGGTGCCCGATCATCACGATGGTGGCGTGCGGGCCTCGGCTTGTGATGATGGGAAGCACCGAGCCGTCGACAACCCATAGCCCGTCGACACCACGCACACGGCACCGGGCGTCCACCACAGCGTCCGTATTCCCGTCGATCCCCATCGGCGCAGTGCCCGCCAGGTGCTGTGACGTTGACCATGACACCTGCCCGACTTCTGCTGTCGCGCTGGCCAATTCACGGGACAGCTCCGCACCGGCTTCGAGCAGCGCAACGTCGGCGGGCTCGTGATCGTAGCGGTGCTCGATGATCGGCGGCACGTCCGGGTCGGCGGACGCCAACGTGACCCGGCCACGGGACCCAGGCTGCATCAGCGCGACCCCGATGTGGGGCCTGTCGGCGGGATCGTCTCGACGTCCGCTGATCATGGCTCCGAATCCGGCTGTATAGGGCCGTATCTCGAGGCCACTATCGGTGGTGAGCAACGCTTCCAGCGGCGGCAGCCCGTGGCTGGCCGACCAGTCGACCGGCAGTACCCATTCCGGGTGATCCGCAGACGCCACGCCAACGGGCAGATCCGCCACCACAGGCACCCCCGCGGCCCGCAGCACACTCTGCGGGCCGACACCGGACAGCATCAGCAGGTGAGCCGATCCAATTGCCCCCGCGGACAACACGATCCGATCTGCTGTCAGATCGATCGCGCCGTCGGACCCTACACAGGCGACGCCGACTGCCCTGCCTCCACTGATCCGCACGCGCCCGACCCGTGTGTTGGTCAGCAGGGTGAGGTTGGTGCGCGCCATCGCGGGCCGCAGGTAGGCGCCGCCAGGGCCCACCCGGGTTCCCCCATTGATGTTGAGCGGAACTGCGCCGATGCCCGTCGGTAGCGGATCGTCCAGCGTGGCGCCATTGAGGTCGTCCACCCACCTATACCCGGCCTCGCCCGCGGAACGAACGAAAGCTGCTGTGCAGCCGTCGAATTCGGCGACACGGCGAACCACGATCGGCCCGTCGGAGCCGTGCACAGCGGTGTCGAAGTCCAGGTCCGTTTCGACGGCGCGAAAGTGTGGAAGAACGTCGGCCCACGTCCAGCCAGGGATACCCCATCCGTCGAAATCCGTTGGCAAACCGCGGCAGAAGTATCCGCCGTTGACCGCCCCTGAGCCGCCCACAACCGCGCCCCGCATGATCTGTGCCTGGCGCAGGGGGTTGTCGGTCAGCGTCGTCGCGTAGCGCCGGACCACCGAGCTCGCGTCGCCGATCGGCAGGTGCATCCCATCGATCTGGCTCACCACTCGCGGATCGGAAGGGCTAGGGCCCGACTCGACAACCGTGACACGGCACCCTGGATCGGCGGAAAGGCGTTCGGCGAGAACAGATCCAGCGCTGCCTGCACCGACGATCAGCACATCGCTGTGCAAGGCCGGTTCAGGTCCGTATCTGGGGTTTGAGGGCACCTGCGTGCCGTTCGCGCACCACGCCGGTCCACACCCCGGCGCCGTACGCGATGTCGTCGAGCCGCTTCAGCAGCACGTAGGCGACCAGGCCCACCCGCTTGGTTTCGTCGTCGGCGTTGCCATTGCGGGTGATCCAATCCACCACCCCGTCGACCACGGCCGCGACCAGCACCACCTGGCGGCAGCGCCGGGACAACAGAGCCGCAACCAGGGCGATGGGCCAGTAGTGCCTGCAGATCGCCGACGCCAGCTGCAGGGCAGCGGACCATAGGCCGTGAGCGGCCACCACCGCGACTTCCTTGGGTTCGGTCTCGACGGTGCTCAGTGAATTCGCGATGCGGCGGCCGGTCATCCCGGCGACGATCATCGACGCCAGGTACCCGATGCCCGAGCCCATCGCGAGCAGGATCCACACCACAAGCGTCCACCCAGAGATCACAAGCGGTGCGGTCTTACCAGGATGGCGAACTGACAGCGGGGCTGCTGATTCACCGTAGAAAGACTTGCGCGCGAACCATTCTCGCATCTGAGTACGGTGGTCGTGAGCGACAAGGGCGATAGGTTCGTAGCGCAATCTGGCGCCCGCCTCGATCAATCGCCAGCACAGGTCGACGTCCTCGCCGGACTTGAGCGTCTCGTCGAACCCGCCGAGTTCCTTCAGGATGGCCCGGCGGCAGATGATGGCCGCGCTTGGCACGTAGGACACCGTCCCGTACGGCACCACGGGCGCTTCACGCAGACCCAGATCTAGTGACGAGCGCACCGCCTCGTAACGGGCCACCAGGTTGTCGGCTTGTCGCAGTCCCACAATCCGCGGCGCGACGAGCGCGACGGCGGGGTCGCAGAAATGGCCGAGCAGCGCCTCCAGCCACCCCCGCCTCGGCACCACGTCGGAGTCGAGGAACGCCACGAAGTCGGTGTTGCATGCGGTAAGCCCGGTGTTGCGCGCCGCCGCGGGTCCCTTGCTGCGGGTGTGCCGCAGCACCTGAATGTCGCAGTGCATGTCGTCGAAGTCGCCCTGCTGCACGGGCACTGCCGACCCGTCGTCGACCACCACCACACGCATGCCGCGCAGTGTGCCCACCAAACGGAGCAAGCCAGAAACGTTGTCGCGCACCGGGATAACGACCGTGACGTCGCGGTGCGATGGACCGCTGGCTGGCCTTGGGTGCGCAACTGTTGCGTCGAGCAATGTGCGCGCGAGTTGTGCGCTGACCGCGTCGTGCACCTCGAGCCTGCCGCCGTTGAGCAGGGTTTGCGCGGCCGGTGCGAGCCGCAGCAGCCGAGTGGGCGAACCGCCGAGCAGAGCGGAGCCCTCACCGAGCACCTTGACGCGGCGATCCACCTGGACGGCGAACCCGTCGGGCAGCCGCGGTCCGTTCATGTCAGCATCCCGTCGCGGTTCGGCGCCCACCTGGCGATGCGCCGCAAACATGCGTCAGCCATCTCATCGAGGATCCGTTTACCCTCCTCGGCTGTCGCCGTAGTCGGGTCTCCGAGTACACCGAGTTCGCTGACGGCCGCGACGCCGCCCTGACGCATCTGGTGCATCAACTGGGCCAACGGCGCGCTATTACCGGGCAGACGCTCATCGACCCACACGCAGGAGGGCGAAATATGTAGCAATACAGAGGTTTCGGTGTGGCCGGCATGTGCGTCGGAAACCGCGGCGGTGCACGAGCACCAGCCCACGTCGCGCCCCTCGTACCGAAGCAAAGCCACCGCGTCCGCCAGCGCCTCGACGTTTCCGCCGTGTCCGTTGACGAAGACGAGGCGCGATGCCCATTGCGATGCGGACCGGCCGAACTCCACCAGCAAAAGCCGCAGCGCCGAGGTCCCAATCGAGACGGTGCCCGGGAAGCCTTCGTGCTCGCCACTCGCTCCGTAGCCGATCGCAGGTGCCAGGGCCCAATTGGATTCATTCCGGTCAGCGAGCCGCTCAGCAACCGAGCGTGCGACGGCGGTGGCGATGCGGGTGTCAGTATCCAGCGGCAGGTGGGGTCCATGCTGTTCGACGGAACCAACTGGGATGATCAACGCGGTCGACGTGCTCTGCAGCTGTCTCGACGTTGAGTCCGCGAGCTCGCTGGGTAAAGCCACCCGCCGATGGTAGGCCGAATTCACCTGGCGTGCGCCAATTGTTGGCGCATGCGCAGCAATTGATTTCCGAGAATTTCCCGTGGCGGGCCGCCTGCCAACCACGCCAGCCCCCTCCGCCACGCCTGTACCAGGTGCTTCGGCGCTGACGGCGTTGCCGGTCAGTCGTCGGCGCCGGCAGGCAGGCCGAGCGCGCGGGTGAAGCCCGGCGGGACGAGGATGTCGCTGGCAACCAGATCGTGGACCGACGAGCGACCCAGGCCCATCAACGCCGAGTCGATACCGTTGCGCAAAACGTCCAGCACGTTCTCGACCCCGGCTTGACCGTTGGCCGCGAGGCCCCAGAGGTAGGCACGACCGATCATCACCGCGCGCGCGCCGAGCGCCAACGCCTTGATCACGTCGCTGCCCCGCCGAATGCCACCGTCCAGCAGCACCTCGACCTGATCGCCGACAGCATCGGCGATCGCGGGCAGCGCCCTAATTGACGCGGGCGTGCCATCCAGGTTATTGCCGCCGTGATTGGACACGGAAATCGCCGAAACACCCGCGTCCACAGCACGTTTGGCGTCATCGACGCGCATCACGCCCTTGAGCATGAACGGCCCGCCCCACAGCTCGCGCAGCCAGGCGATGTCCTCCCACGTCGGGGGTGGCGTGCCCATCCACTCGCCGTAGGCGGCGAAGAACGGCGGCCCCGGCTCTCCGCGCGACGCCTGGTTGGGCACCCGCAGGTTCGGCGGGCGCATGGTCTTGGCCCACTGGTAGAGCCACCGCGGCCGCGTCAAGCCGTGCGGCATCATCCGCACCGTCGTCCGCAGGTTCATCTCCTCAGGGATCTTGGGGCTGCCCCAGTCGCGGCCGTGCGAGAAGCTCCAGTCCGTTGTGACGATGAGGCCGACCGCCCCTGCCGCCCTGGCACGCTCCACCCTGGCCGCGATTGCATCGCGACCGCCGAGCCAGTACACCTGGAAGAAGAGCTGGGGGTTGGCGGCGACGACCTCTTCGATCGGCTTGCTCGCGAACGAGGACAGTCCCATCGCGGTGCCGCGCGCGGCCGCTGCCCTGGCAACGGCCACTTCACCGTCGGGGTGGACCGCCTGCACACCGGTCGGCGAGATCACCACCGGCAGCGAAATGTCCTGTCCCATCACGGTTGTCGCCAGATCACGCTTCTCAAGCGCACCGATAACGTGCGGCGCGAAGCCGAGCTCGGCGAAGGCGTCGACATTGTCGGCGACCGTCACACCCTTCTCGCTGGCAGCCAACAACGCCGCGTACACCGGCTTGGGCAGACGCTTCTTGGCGAGCTGTTGAGCGAACGCCACCGTTTCGAACCATTGGTCAGCCATGACTCACACCGGGCTTTCGTTACACATGCGGGCTGGCGGCTTGGTCAGAAGCGTCAGCGGGATCGGTCCCTGTTTGGTTCCGCGTGAGTGGTCGCCGCTGGGCCTTGGCTTGATCCGCTCCTGCTCGAGTGCAGGGGCGCCATAGCCGACCACGCATTCGGGGTCGGGCCCATCCAAAGGCAGGCCGGTGAAGAACTTGGCGGCCATGCAGCCGCCGCGGCAGCTGTCGTAGTGCCCGCAGCTGCTGCACGCGCCCGCCGACTGTGGTTCCCTCAGCTCCCGGAAGAGTGGCGCGTTCTTCCAGACGTTGTCAAAACCATTATCCGACAAGATGTTTCCAGCGAGGAAGCGATCGTGGATGGCGAACGGGCAGGCGTACACGTCGCCGACCGGGTCGATCAGGCAGACCACGCGGCCCGCGCCACACAGGTTCAGGCCGGCGAGCGCGCCCGGCTCGCCAAAACCCGACAGGTGGAAGAAGGAGTCGCCGGTGAGCACTCGGTCGCCCTTGGCAACCAACCAGTCGTAGAGCTGCACCTGCTGCTCGGCGGTGGGATGGAGTTCGTCCCACACGTCGGCGCCACGACCGGACGGACGCAGCCGGGTGATGCGCAATGTGGCGCCGTAACGTGCTGCCAGAGCGGCGAATTCATCGAGTTGGTCGACGTTGTGGCGCGTCACCACGACCGAGATCTTGGCGTCCTTGAAGCCCGCGTCGGCCAGGTTCTCCAACGCGCGGATCGCCATCGCGAACGAACCAGGGCCACGCACGGCGTCGTTGACCTCAGCCGTCGCGCCGTCAAGGGAGATCTGCACGTCGACGTAATCGCTTGCGGCCAACCGCTTCGCCACCTGCGGGGTGATGCGGACGCCGTTGGTGGAGAACTTCACGCCGACGTGATGCGCGGTGGCGTAGTCGACGAGTTCCCAGAAGTCGGGTCGCACGGTGGGCTCGCCGCCGCCGATGTTCACGTAGAACACTTGCATGCGCTCGAGCTCGTCGATGATGTCCTTGCACTGCCGGGTTGTCAGCTCGCGCGGATCGCGCTTGCCCGACGAGGACAGGCAGTGCACACACGCGAGGTTGCACGCGTAGGTGAGCTCCCACGTCAGGCAGATCGGCGCGTCGAGCCCGTGCTCGAACTGGTCGACCAACCGGGGAACCGGTGCGAGTGACGTCATGCTTCTCCCACTACGAGCATCTTGGACTTGGCGAGCACGCCGAGCGCGTGCAGATACGGCGCCTGCTGTGCGTCGTCGATGCCTGCGGCACGACACGCCGAGCGGGCGTCGGGGTGGTCGTTTAGCGAATTGACCACGTCGACGATCGTCCGGTTTTTCAGAAACGACAGCTTGCGCGTGCCGAAGTGATACAGCAGCGCACCGAAGGGCTCGGGCCGCACCGCCACCTGGTGATGCAGCCGCCAGCTGAGGTCCGGATCGAACGGGGCGACAGGCGACGACACCGTCAGTAGACCCCGCACATCCCGTCAATCGACACCTCTTCGACCAGGGTCTCGGTGACGAGTTCGGCTTCAGTCTCCACTTGCTGGTTAGGCTCCATGAACAGCACCTTTCGTCGCTTTGGGTCTCGACAATGTGACCGAGGTCGCAATAATAATATGGCATCGAGTGCCAAAACGGAAGTGGTAGGGCGAGAAGGGGTATGTATGCGGCCGATTTCCCAGCACAGGGTTGGCCGTCGGCGCTCAACAACCACCGATCACATCAGCAATGTGGCCATCGACCTGTTCGCCGCACAGGGCTTCGACGAGGTAAGCGTCGACGATGTCGCCGAGGCCGCGGGCATCGCCCGCCGCACGCTTTTTCGCTACTACCCGTCCAAGAACGCCCTGCCGTGGGGCGACTTCGACGCGCACCTCGACCACTTGCGGGATCTGCTCAATGACGTGGAGCCCGATGTCCCGATTGAGGAGGCGCTGCGCGCAGCGCTGCTTGCGTTCAACAGCTTCGACGAGCAGGAGACCGCCAGGCATCGGCAACGGATGCGCGTCATCCTGGAGACCGCTGCGCTGCAGGCTTATTCGATGACCATGTACGGCGGATGGCGTGCTGTCGTCGCCGCGTTCGTGGCACATCGCCTAGGCGCCAAGGCCGAAGACCTGGCGCCGCAGACCGTCGCGTGGACAATGCTCGGGGTGGCGCTTTCGGCATACGAGCACTGGCTGGCTGACGAAACCGTGTCACTCGCGGACGCACTTGGCGACGCGTTCGACACCGTCAGCGATGGGCTGCAGGCGCTGGACCGACCAGGTCGCCGAAAATAATTGTGATTGGGGCGTCGGAGTTCGGTCGGCGGCGGCGACTATAAGGGTGTGAGCGCCGAACCGGATGGCAACGACGGTCCTCGGGCACTTCTGGCGGTGTACGACGATGCACTGCCGGTAGTGTACGGGTACTTCGTCCGGCGCTGCGCTGACCGCGGAACGGCCGAGGACCTGACGTCGGAGACCTTTCTGGCGGCGATGGATGCCGCGCGCAAGGAGGCGCCGCCGCCGCCGATGACCGTGCCGTGGCTGCTCGGCGTGGCGCGGCACAAGCTCGCCGACCACTACCGGCGGCGGCACGACCGGTTCAGCATCCCGGTGGCCGAACTGCCCGAGCCGATCGACCCTGCCGACGACTGGGATGCGGCACTGGACCGCATCGTCGCCGAGAGTGTGCTGGCCAGACTCCCCGAACACCACCGCACGGTGCTGGCGTTGCGCTATATGGACGACTGCTCGGTGCCGGAGTGCGCGGAGTTGATAGGGCGCACCGTGCATGGCACCGAGGCGCTGCTGGTGCGGGCGCGCCGCGCCTTCAGACATCAGTATCCGGAGCCGGAAGGAGGGCAGTCATGAACAACAGCCACGACCCGCTGGGCGTGCTGCATGGCGACGAGCTTCCGGTCCAGCCCGATCCGGCGTTCGCGGCGCGGCTGCGCGCACGCCTGGAATCCGCAGTGTCCCTTCCCAATCGAACCCAAGGAGTTGTCATGAGTGGCACCGATACCGCCATCGCCGAACTCAACGAGCCGACGGCAGAACCGGCCGTCGCAGCGGCCCCGCCACGGCCTGCGGCACTTCCCTATCTGACCGTTGCCAATGCGCGCGACGCCATCGCCTGGTACGTCGACGCCTTCGGTGCGTCGGTGGTCGGCGGACCGTTCGAGATGGACGACGGCCGCATCGGGCACGCCGAGCTCGCCATCGCGGGCGGCGTGCTCTACCTCGCCGACGAGTACCCCGAGATCGGACTGAAAGCACCTGGCCCGCAAGCGACTTCGGTAAGCCTGATGCTGCATATCCCCGATACGGACGCGACACTCGAGCGGGCTCGCGAACGCGGTGCCAAGGTCCAGCGTGAGCCGTACGAGAACTACGGCTCGCGAAGCGCCACGATCGTCGACCCGTTCGGTCATCGCTGGATGCTCAGCGGCCCGGTGACCGGCGCCGCGGTGCCGATCCAGCACGGGGACGTCGGCTACATCTCGGTGTGGACCCCCGACGCCGACCGCGCCGCGGCCTTCTACGGACACGTTCTGGGATGGACGTACGACCCGGACACCCACCAGGTCACCAACACCAAACAGCGCATCGGCATCTATTCCGTCGCAGGCCCACCCACCCTCTTCTGCTGCTATGCGGTCGCCGATCTCGCAGGTGCCCGGCAGTCGATCATGGACGGCGGCGGCACCGTCGATCAACTCGAGCAGTTTGACTTCGGCACGCTGAGTGGTGCCACCGACCCGCAGGGAACGTCATTCGGCGTCTTCCAGCCGAACCCAGGTCAGCCCCGCCCTGAGCTCAATGGCTCTGGGCCCGGCGAGGTTTCGTACATCACCTACGAGGTGACGGACTCGTCGGCCTTCAAGGCCTTCTACAGCCGCGTGCTGTTCTGGACCTTCGAACCCGGCCGCATCGACGACGGTTGGCAGGTCGAGCAGACCCATCCGATGGCAGGCGTCGCGGGCGGCAGCACCCAACAGGTGACCGTCCCGATGTGGACTGTCGAGGACGTCGACACCGCGGTGGCGCGGGTCCGTGAGGCAGGCGGCACGGTTATCGACGAGCCCTCGCAGCAGGCCTATGGGAAGTCGGCACAGTGCACCGACGACCAGGGCACCCGCTTCTACCTCGGCGAGTTCTAATGCGGTTGTGTGCAGTTAGTAGCGCTCAGCGCAACAAAGTGCACACAAATCGCTAGAGGACGTCGGAAATCGGTGCGGCCGCGGCGATCTTGGAGCGGACCTTCATGACCTTGCCCGGCATGCCGCCGCCGACCACCCCGGCGACCACGCCGTCGCGCTCGTAGAACGCCAGGAACTTGCGACCGTCGTCCTCGACGACGTGCACGATGTCGTCGGCCTCCGGCTCGCCGAGGCACTGGATCTTGACGTCGTACTGGTCACTCCAGAAGTACGGCACAGTGACGGTGGCCGGCAAGTCCTTGCCGAGTATCGCGGCGACCATGCCTCTGGCCTGGTCGGCAACATTGCTCCAATGTTCCACGCGCACTTGGTGTCCAAGGGCGTGGCGCCACGAGGCGACGTCGCCGATGGCCCACACATGCGGCGCGCTCGCGCGGCCGTGGGTGTCGCAGACGACGCCGTTGTCCACCTCGATGCCGCTGCCATCCAGCCAACCCGTCGCAGGGCTCGAGCCGATGCCGACAACGACGAGGTCCGCGTCGAGCTCGGTGCCGTCGGACAGCACCACCTTCTCCACCCTGTCGGTTCCGCTCACATCGGCGACTCCCACGCCGCACCGCACGTCGACGCCTTCGGCTCGGTGCAGCCGCGCCACCAGCTCGCCGATCCGCTCGCCGAGCACAGACGCCAGCGGCGACGGCTGCGGTTCCACGAGCACGACGTCGACGCCCATGCCGCGCATGCTGGCCGCCACCTCGCAACCGATGAAGCCGGCGCCGATGACAACCGCATGCCGGGCCGATCCGGCCTCCTTGCGCAACGCGAGACTCTCGTCGAACGACCGCAGCACGTGGATGCCAGGCAGGTCGGGGAACGACGGAATGCGTCTGGGCACTAGGCCTGTCGCGATGATCAGCTCGTCGTAGCCCAACTCACTGCCGTCGGCAAGCGTCACCGTCTTCGCGTCGGTGTTCACCGAACGCACGCCGTTGCCGAGCGACACGGTGATGTCGTTGTCGTCGTAGAACTCGGCGGGCTTGAGGGTGACGTCGTCGGTCTCGGCGCGCAGCACCTCCTTGGACAGTGGCGGCCGGTCGTAGGGCAGATGGTCCTCGTCGCTGACGATGGTGATCGGTCCCGTGTGCTCAGAGCGGCGCAGCTGCTCCGCGGTACGCGCGGCAGCTAGCCCGCCACCGACGATGACGATGCCCCCACTAGTAGTCACGTGGAGTTCTTACACGATCGGCGCGACGATAAGTACGCCACCCTGCGGTTGTAGCACGCTCAGGGCCGCCGCTCGATGATGTTCGACAACACCACGATGCTCTCGCTGCGCTCGATATCGGCACTGGAACGGATGCGTTCCAGTGCCTCCTCGAGATGCCGCATATCGCGGGCAAGCACATGCAGCATGGCGTCGGACGTGCCCGTCACGGTTGCGGCGCTGACCACTTCGGGGATGTCCACCCATGCCGCCCGCAGCTCGTCGGGGGCGATTGTGCCGTGGCAGAACACCTGGACGTAGGCCTCCGTCGTCCAGCCGAGCGCATTGCGGTCGACGACGGTGGTGAAGCCGCGGATGACGCCGTTGTCGAGCATCCGGTCGACCCTCCGCTTGACGGCGGGAGCGGACAGGTTCACCCGCTCCCCGATCTCGGCGAACGTGGCCCTCGCATGCTCGGCGAGCGCGGCAAGGATGCGCTCGTCGGTCTCGTCCAGTCGGTCCATGATAACTCCTACGCAATAAACCGCCGCTATCCTACCTCTGACACAACAGATCGCGCATATATACGCAATGAGTGGCGATTGATTGCAAAATGCATCGCTTATACCGTCTATTCATGACGATTTCTGATGTCGCCGCCCCTGCGGCCCCGGTATCCGATGTCGCCGCAATGAAGCAGCGAGTCGCCTCTACCCGCCACTACGCCATGACGGCGCCGACGTTCTTCGCCGTCGAGTACGCCATCAACCCATGGATGGACACGTCGACGGCCGTCGACACCCACGTCGCGATGAATCAGTGGGAAACGCTGCGCCAGACATATAAAGAACTCGGGCACACCGTCGAATTGGTCGAGCCCGTGGCCGGCCTGCCCGACATGGTGTACGCAGCCAACGGCGGCCTGCTGGTGAACGGCAAGGCCGTGGTTGCACGGTTCGCCTACCCGCAACGCGCGGGCGAGTCCGTCGCATACGCCGAGTGGATGGCCCGCCACGGCTTCGACCCTGCCGAGACCCGGCACGTCAACGAAGGCCAGGGTGATCTGCTCGTCGTCGGCTCAATCGTGTTAGCCGGATACGGCTTCCGGACCGAGCGCCGGGCCCACGCTGAGATCGCCGCTCTTGTGGGCATGCCCGTCGTCAGCCTCGAGCTGGTCGACCCGCGCTTCTATCACCTTGACACCGCACTCGCGGTGCTCGACGACACCACGATCGCTTACTACCCACCGGCCTTCAGCGATGACGCACGCGCTCAACTGCTCGAGCTGTACCCGGATGCCATCGAGGTCGGCAGTGCCGACGCGGATGTGCTCGGCCTCAACGCCGTGTCCGACGGCCTTAATGTCGTCCTGCCTGCCGCGGCGACCGGCTTTGCCGAGCAGTTGCGCGAGGCCGGTTTCCGGCCCATCGGTGTCGACCTCTCCGAGCTGCTCAAGGGCGGCGGATCCGTCAAATGCTGCACGCTGGAGGTATATCCGTGACCATCCTTGACTCCGTGACCACGGCAACCGACGCGGCGATCACCGTCGACGAACACTACGTCGCCCACAACTACTCACCACTTCCAGTGGTCGCGGCCAGCGCTGAAGGCGCATGGATCACCGATGTCGAGGGCCGCCGCTACCTGGACTGCCTTGCGGCCTATTCGGCGGTCAACTTCGGGCACCGCAACCCGGAGATCACCGCCGCCGCCCACGCCCAGCTCGACACCGTGACCCTAGTCAGCCGCGCCTTCCATTCCGACCGGCTTGGCCCGTTCTCCGAAGCGCTGGCCGAGTTGTGCGGCAAGGACATGGTGCTGCCGATGAACAGCGGCGCCGAAGCCGTTGAAAGCGGCATCAAGGTGGCCCGCAAGTGGGGCACCGACGTCAAGGGCGTACCAGCCGGCGCGGGCAATATCGTGGTGGCGCACAACAACTTCCACGGCCGCACTACAACCATCATCAGCTTCTCCGATGACGAAACGGCGCGCCGTGGCTTCGGCCCGTATACGCCCGGCTTCCGTGCAGTGCCGTTCGGCGATGCCGACGCGATGGCCGCCGCCGTCGACGACGACACCGTCGCGGTGCTGATCGAACCCATCCAGGGTGAGGCGGGCATCATCGTGCCGCCCGACGACTATCTGCCGCGGGTGCGCGCGCTGTGCACCGAACGCAACGTGCTGATGATCGCCGACGAGATCCAGTCCGGCCTGGCCCGCACCGGGCGCACCTTCGCCTGCGACCACTGGGGCGTTGTTCCCGACATCTACCTGCTCGGCAAAGCCCTTGGCGGCGGCGTGGTTCCGGTTTCAGCGGTGGTGGCCAACCGCGAGATCCTCGGCGTGCTGCACCCCGGTGAACACGGCTCGACATTCGGCGGCAACCCGCTCGCGGCGGCGATCGGTATCACGGTGGTTGGCATGCTGCAACGCGGCGAATTCCAGTCACGGTCAACCGAACTGGGTGAGCGACTGCACGCGCGGCTGCGCGCGCTTACCGGGCATGGCGTGGTAGCGGTGCGCGGCATGGGCTTGTGGGCAGGCGTCGACATCGACCCGTCGCTGGCCACCGGCAAACAGATCACCCTGAAGCTGGCGGAACGCGGTGTCCTGGTTAAGGACACGCACGGGTCGACGCTGCGTTTCGCGCCGCCGTTGGTGATCACGGCCGAGGAAATCGACTGGGCGATTGACCAGTTCGCCGACGTTTTGGCGGATGCGAGTTCACACTCGAATGGCAGTTCAATCTAGTCCTATAGGAGGCAACATGACCGCTCCTTCGTTGAGCTTCTCCCAGCAGTTGCTCCGACGCCGGCCGGTGGCCGGTGCTCCGGTCGCACACGGCGCCTCAGACCATCTCAAGCGAAGTATCGGCACCTTCCAACTGACGCTCTTCGGCGTCGGCGCAACCGTCGGCACCGGCATCTTCTTCGTGTTGTCCGCGGCGGTGCCGGCGGCGGGCCCCGCAGTGCTTGTGTCGTTTGCGCTCGCGGCCATCGCCGCTGGCCTCTCCGCCATCTGCTACGCGGAAATGGCGTCTTCGGTGCCAGTGTCGGGCTCGACGTACTCATACGCCTACACGACGATGGGCGAGTTCGTCGCGATGGGTGTGGCAGCCTGTCTGCTTCTGGAGTACGGCGTATCCATCTCCGCGGTCGCGGTTGGGTGGAGCGGCTACGTGAACAAGTTGTTGGACAACCTGTTTGGTTGGCAACTCCCGCAGTCACTGACGTCAGCCCCGTGGGACGCCACGCCGGGCATCGTCAACCTACCCGCGGTGCTGCTGATCGTGATGTGCATGTTCCTGCTGATCCGCGGCGCAAGCGAGTCGGCTGCCGTAAACACCGTCATGGTGTTGATCAAGCTCGGCGTGCTTCTGATGTTCATCGTTATCGCGCTCACCGGATTCAACGCCGACCACTTCCACGGCTTCTGGGACAAGGGAATCGCCGGCATCACCACGGCGGCGAGCATGATCTTCTTTTCGTTCATCGGCCTCGACGCGGTGTCCACAGCCGGTGACGAGGTGAAGGATCCGCAAAAAACGATGCCTCGCGCGATCATTGCGGCACTGATCGTGGTCACCAGCTTCTACATCTTGGTCGCCTTCGCCGGACTCGGCACGCAGGACGCCTCCGAGTTCGGGTCGAACGAACAAGCCGAGGCGGGGCTTTCGGTGATCCTGGAGAAGATCACCGGCGGCACGTGGGCCAGCACGCTTCTGGCCGCCGGAGCGGTGATCTCGATCTTCTCGGTGACCCTGGTCGTGATGTACGGCCAGACCCGCATCCTGTTCGCGATGGGCCGGGATGGCCTGCTTCCGTCGATGTTCGCAAAGGTCAACCCGCGGAGCATGACTCCGGTCGGCAACACAATCATCGTCGCGGTCGTCACCTCCATCCTGGCCGGTTTCATTCCACTGACCTGGCTGCTGGATGCTGTATCGATCGGCACGCTGGTCGCCTTCATCACGGTATCGATCGGCGTCATCATCCTGCGAGTGCGCGAACCGAATCTGGAACGCCCATTCAAGGTTCCCGGTTATCCCGTAACACCCGTCCTCTCCGTCCTCGCTTGTATCGCGGTTCTCTATGGCCTGCGCTGGCAGACATGGCTGGTTTTCGGTGGCTGTGTCGGTCTCGTGCTGCTGTTCTACTTGTTCTGGGGTCGCCGCCACAGCGCCCTGAATGCCGGTGGCGCCGATGGCTTTATCCCCACGGCTGTGCCCGGTGATGACGACGTCATGTTCGTCGAAGAGCCGAAGGATCACCACTACGTCACCAAGCACAAGGATGAGCCGTGACCATCGCCGTCGGCTACCTGGCGGGCAAGGGCGGCCGGTCGCCGTTATATCTTGCCGTCGAGGCGGCGAAGACGCTCAAAACGTCGCTTACCGTCGTCACGGTTGTGCCGCGGCCGTGGATGACACCGTCGATCGCGCGGATCGACGCCGAATACGCCCAATACGCCGATCAATTGGCGGACGACTCGGCCAAACAGGCTCAGCAGTGCATCGATTCACTTGCCACAGGTTTGGACGTGAAGTTTCACAAGGTGGCTCACCGGTCGGTGTCCGGCGGGCTGTTGGAAGCGGCAGAAGAACTCAAACCCGAGGTGTTGGTGCTTGGGTCGGCGGCGGACGGCAAGCTGGGACAGGTTGTGATCGGCGCGACGGCCGACCGGCTGCTGCATTCATCCCCAGTGCCGATGGCGATTAGCACTCGCGGCTATCGCGGCTCGAAAGCCGGTGGACTGACCAGGATCACCGCCGCGTACCCCGGCACTCCTGAGACACTGCATGTGGTGGAACGCGTCGCGGCGCTTGCCGAGCGGCTGAACGTCCCGATGCGCGTTGTCACGTTCGCGGTACGCGGCCGCACGATGTACCCACCCGAGGTCGGGCTTCGCGCCGAGGACTCCATCCTTGAACAGTTGGCCACCCATGCGCGAGAGACCCTCGCGCAGTTGAAGTCCGACGGTGTGATCGGCAAGGACGTCGAGCTACAGGTCGCCACGGGCAACGGCTGGGACGACGCACTCGACGCCGCCGACTGGCAGGACGGCGACCTGCTGGCTATCGGCACGTCGCCGGTTGGCGGAATCGCCAGGGTGTTCCTTGGCTCCCGTGGCTCAAAGATCCTGCGGCACAGCCCCGTCCCGGTGCTGGTGCTACCGGGCTAGTACTTCGCGGTGCCGCGGTCGACGGCGATCTGGCTACCCGAGATCGTCGCCGACCCGTCACAGGCCAGCCACGCGACAACGTCTGAAACCTCTTCGGCCGTCATGAATTCCTGAAGTCCCTTCTTGCCCTCGTGGTTAACCGGGTGGTACGGCATGGGCGAGAAGCTGGGCAGATATTGCGGATACTTGGTGAAGATGGCCATCATCGCTTCCTTCTCGACCATCGGCGTGTCGATCGAGTACGGGTGGATCGAGTTGACCCGAATTCCGAACTCCCCCACCTCGATCGCCAACGCGTTGGTGATGGCGACGACGCCGTGCTTGGACGCCGAGTAGTGACCGTTGCCGGGCGTAGCCTTCGTTCCTGCCGACGAGCTGACGATGATGATCGACCCTCCGTTACCGGCCTCGATCATCGCGGGCACCGCGGCGCGGACGGTCCGCCATGTGCCGTTCAAGTTGACGTCGATAACGGTGTCCCACTGCTCTTCGGACATCTCGAACATCCGGCCCCAGCTCAACACACCGGCGTTGGCAACCAGAATGTCCAGCCGCCCGAACTGTTCCACACCGTCGGCCACCACCTGCTGCAGCGCGGCCAAGTCGCGGATGTCGACCTCGCGGGCCAGCACCTTGCGGCCGGTGGCCTCCACCGCAGCGACCGTCTCCGCGAGTTCCTCGGAGGTCGCCAGCGGATAGGTGATGGTCTCCGAAATCGGGCCGCAGACGTCGATCGCGATGATGTCGGCCCCGTCGTTGGCCAGCCGGATCGCGTGTGCCCGGCCCTGGCCACGCGCGGCCCCCGTAATGAATGCCACTCGCCCGTCCAGGGGTCCACCAGTTGCCGTCACCGCTGCTCCTTTCGGGATGCTGCGGACCAGGCTAACAGCCGAACTGGAACGTGTTCTAGTAACCCCTTCTAGTCCACGGAGTCACGGATCAGCGGGCATGTCATGCAGTGGCCGCCGCCGCGGCCGCGGCCGAGTTCGGCGCCAACGATGGTGATCACCTCGATGCCAGCCCGGCGCAGCAGCGTGTTGGTGTGGGTGTTGCGGTCGTAGGCGAATACCACGCCAGGTTCGACGGCGACGAGGTTGTTGCCGCTGTCCCACTGCTGGCGCTCGGAGTCGTAGGCGGTGCCACCGGTTTCGACCACCCGCAGCTTGCCAAGCCCGAGCCCGGCGGCCACCACTTCGACGAACGGCTTGTCCGCCTCGACGACCTCCACACCGACGTCGTTATCGCTGGGGCGCAGGATGAAGGTCTGCATGGCGTCGACAATGTCGGGATAGATGGTCACCACGTCTCGGTCGGCGAACGTGAAGATGGTGTCCAGATGCATGGCGGCGCGCCGTTTGGGCATGCCCGCGACGATCACCTGGCGGGCAGCGCCTTCCGCAAACAACGTCGCGGCCACCTGCGTGATGGCCTGGCGCGATGTGCGCTCGCTCATCCCGATGATCACGACCCCGTTGCCGGGCACCAGTACGTCGCCGCCTTCGATGGTGGCCATCCCCCACTGCTGCTCGGGATCGCCCCACCACACTCGCGAGCCGACGAAATCGGGATGGAACTCGTAGATCGCCTTCATCAGCAATGTCTCGTCGTGCCGCGCAGGCCAGAACAACGGATTGAGCGTCACCCCGCCGTATACCCAGCAGGTGGTGTCGCGGGTGTACAGCGTGTTCGGCAGCGGCGGCATCAAATACTCTGTGACACCGGTGCTTTCGCGCGCCAGCGCACGATAGCCCGACCGCAGTTCGGCGGGCAGGTCTCTGGTTGACATGCCGCCTATCAGCAACTCGGCGAGCCGCCGCGGTTGCAGCGAGTCGAGGAACCCGCGGGTGTCGTCGACGAGGCCGAGGCCCACCTCGTTGGGGACGATCTTGCGGTCCAGCAGCCAGGCTTTCGCGGCTGGGTCCTTCATCGTGTCGGTGAGCACGTCGTGCAGTTCGACCACCTCGACGTCGCGGTCGCGCATCTTGTCGATGAAGTCGAAGTGGTCTCGACGGGCGTTCTGTACCCACAGCACGTCGTCGAACAACAGGTCATCGCAATTGGTCGGCGTTAGCCGCTCGTGCGCGAGGCCGGGCGAGCACACCAGTACCTTGCGCAGCTTGCCGACCTCGGAGTAAACCCCGTAATCAGCAGACGGATTCGTCACTGCAGTTCCTCTCGCGCAGCGGGCCGCAGAATGGCGGACGACCCACTTGCCAAGAACACCACACCGGCGACCGCCCGGAGGACGATCCGGCTAGAGATCGGTGAGGATCTGCTGACGTTTGGCGTTGTACTCGTCGTCGGAGATCGCGCCGGTGGCGCGCAGGGTTTCCAGTTCCTGCAGCCGCTGCGCGGTCGTTGGCTCGGGCGCAGGCGGCGCCACGTACGGCGCGGCAGGTGCCACGTACGGCGCAGCGGGCGCGGCCGCAGGCGCCTGTTGCGCCGCATCGGCGCGCCGGATAACGGCCTGCACCTGTGCACGGGCCGCCGGGTTGGAGCGCAGGTCGACCATGCCGTTCAGGGGAATCCCGTTGGCCTTGAGGATCTGCAGGATCTCCATCAGCGGGCCGGCCTGCCCGCTCAGGTCGTACGTCTTGTTGTCTTCGGCGATGGTGAAGGTCGCCGGCATCACGCCACTGACCAAAGCGCTTCGCTCCCAGTCAATTTGGTACTCATTGGTAGTGGGATCGACGAGTGCGACCAGTTTGCGGTTGGTGAGCATGGGTAGCCGCGTGATGGACGCGATGACCCGATCCTGCGTGGCGAACGGCGTGAGCCCGGGACCGGAGATCTGCAGGTCGATCTTCACCAATGGCTGTTCGTTGATGCGGGTGCCCGTCTCGTGCATGCCGACGATCTGCGCCAGTGCCAGCACACCACTCTGCTCAAGGGCCTGCGTCTTGGCGTCCGACTTTGCCCCGAAGTTCGCCAGCGCCAGCGCGATAAGCACGTCCGCGGCAGTGATGAGAAGGCCGACCCAGAACATCCACTTCAACAGGCCGCTCTGGCCCGTCGCGAAGTAGACCGCCAAAAAGATGGGACCGACGAGACCGCCACAGATGAGGACCATCATCTGAGACTTGATGTAACGCCCTAACATCTGCCACGCTCCTGTCGTTTGCTCGGTTCGCGTGTCAGATTAGCGCCAATCCGGCGGTGGTGAGTCGTATCTTCGGGCGGTGACCGCTACGGAAGAACCTGTGCGTTTCCGGTGGATCCTCGCGGCCGTGTCGATGGCGCTGTTCTGCGTGCAAATCGACTACTTCGCCATGAATCTCGCGTTACCGCGAATGGCGTCCGATCTGAACAGCACCGCAACAGACCTGCAATGGGTGATCAGCGTCTACATGCTGGCGCTTGGCGCGTTCATGGTGCCCGCGGGCCGCATCGGCGACATCTTCGGCCGCAGGCGTGCCCTCTTGGCGGGCATCGCTTTGTTCGGCTTGTCCTCCGTGCTGTGTGCGCTGGCGCCCTCGGCGACACTGGTCATCGCCTTCCGCGCCCTGCAGGGCCTTGGCGCAGCGCTGATCTTTCCGGTTTCTGTGAGTGTGCTGACAAACGCCTTTCCAGCCGTGCGTGCCAGTCACGCGATCGGGTTGGCTTACGGCATAGCGGGATTGGGCAATGCGGCAGGCCCGCTCATTGGTGGCCTGCTGACCGAGACGGTCGGCTGGCGGTGGATATTCTGGCTGAACGTTCCGCTCACGATCATCGCGCTGGCCATCGGAGCGCGCAGCATCACCGAATCCTTCGACGAATCCGTACCGCGTCGCATCGACGTCAGCGGGCTTGCACTCATCACCGTCGGAATTGGCTTGTTCACGTTGACATTTGACCGCGCGCCGAGCTGGGGCTGGCTGTCGGCGCCGACGGTCGTCGCGTTCGCATGCTCACTGGCAGCGCTGGTCGTATTCGTCGTGGTGGAGAGCCGGGTGCGCTGGCCACTGGTCGACCTGTCGCTGGCGAGAAACCCCAGATTCACCATTCTGGTGATCGCCGGGACGATCTCGAACATTGCCTACGGTGTCACGATCTTCCTGGCGACTATATATCTGCAACAGGTGCGTGGGCTTGATCCGCTGATGGCGGGCCTGGCCTTCCTCGGTCCGTCCGCAGGCGCCGCTCTCGGCGGCACGATTTCCGGCAGACTCGCGGCGAGTCGGCCACCAGTTCTGGTCATGGGACTGACAACCGTGGCTGCCGCGCTGTCACTCGCGGCCCTTGCGGCTTCTACCGGTTGGGTCGGCTACCTCTCGGCCTTGACGGCGTGCGGATTCACACTCGGGTTGGTGTATGCGTTCACGACCGTGGCAACGCAGGCCGTCGTCCGACCCGAGCGCGCGGGCGAAGCAGCGGGCGTGACGCTGACGGCGTTGGTAACTCTCGCCGGCGTCGGTGTCGCGGTATCCGGAACGGTGTTGGAGATGCTTCAGCGCGCGGGACTGTCGGCGGCGGGTGCGGTCGAAGCCATCGTCGCGGTGCTGGCAGCGTTACTGCTGCCCGCAGGCGCGGTGGTACTGGTGATCGCGAGGGGATCCGGCCCTGGCAACGGCCCCTGAGGTGCCTTCGGCGACGGCCCGAGGAGGAAGTACAGCGGGGCGGTCCAGCCCAGTCCCTGCGTCTGGCTGACGCCATAGCTCTTGTGAACCGCGACCCGTTGAGCGTACGCGGACTTGGAGTCGTCGGCGCCCGAGTTGTAGTCGCAAACTGCGTCGTTGAGATTGCACACGCTGATCGTGTGGGCGCCGATCGCCGGAGTCAGCGAAGCAGGAGCATGGGCCAGGATCGGCCAATCCTGTGCAACGCCCTTACCACGCTTCGGGATGCCACTGACCGTGCCCAAGTTGAACGTGGGGTCATCGGGCCGCCGATCGCCGTCGGCGACCAGCAGCACAGCGGTCAGGTTGGGGCTTGCGGCGAGGGCCTGCAGATTGCGGTGCACCACCATCGCGCCCTGCGAGTAGCCGGCGAGCACGACCTTCGACGTCGGGCACTGCCCGACGAAGGCGTTGTACTGATTGGCCAGCGCCGCTGTGCCTGCGTCGACGCTGCCCATGAAACCGAGCCACTGGCCTACGCCGCCGTCTTGATCGGGCACGGGCACAGCGGGGTAGTCAACCGCTTCGGCCGTGATAGACCGGCCGTCCTGTCGCAGTTCGGCCGCAAGGTCGTTGAGGGACTCGTCCACCACCCGGCCCATGCCGTTGTAGGTGGTCAGGTCGGCGCCATCACGCTCGCCCGAGCCCGCGGCACCGATCCAGTGCACGTCGGGACAGCCTGCAGCCGCATTCGCGGTACCGGCCGCAAGGCCAACAAATGCGGTGCCGGCCACCGCGGCGGCGCATCCAAGCGTGGCTATGCGACGAAACATGAAACCCCAACCCTTCTCTGCCCCGACCAGGGGATACGCGTATTAAATCGCCTCAGACGTCCCAGGTGTTACCGCCGATACCAAGCTGTGACTGTGCCGACAGCCTCGCCGAGATCGACGAAATGGTGTGATCCACTCGCACTTTTGCGCCCATCTGTCCGTTTGGGCGAACGAGCGCCAAACGAAAAACGGCGCCCACCCGAAGGTGAGCGCCGCTTCGCGGTACTTCTAGATCACTTGACGATCTTGGTAACTCGGCCTGCGCCGACGGTCCGGCCACCCTCGCGGATCGCGAAGCGAAGGCCCTCGTCCATGGCGACGGGCTGGATCAGCTTCACCGTGATGTCGGTGTTGTCACCGGGCATCACCATTTCGGTGCCCTCCGGCAGCGTCACCACACCGGTCACGTCGGTGGTGCGGAAGTAGAACTGCGGACGGTAGTTGTTGAAGAACGGCGTGTGCCTGCCGCCCTCGTCCTTGGACAGGATGTAGACGCTGCCCTCGAAGTCGGTGTGCGGCGTGGTGGTGCCGGGCTTCACGACGACCTGACCGCGCTCGACGTCCTCACGCTTGATGCCGCGCAGCAGCAGACCGACGTTGTCGCCGGCCTGACCCTGGTCGAGCAGCTTGCGGAACATCTCGACACCGGTGACCGTGGTCTTGGTCGTGGTCGGCTTGATACCGACGATCTCGACTTCCTCGTTCACGTTGACAATGCCGCGCTCCACACGACCGGTCACCACGGTGCCGCGGCCGGTGATGGTGAAGACGTCCTCGACGGGCATCAGGAACGGCTTGTCGGTCTCCCGGACCGGGTCCGGAATCGACTCGTCAACGGCGTCCATCAGATCCTCGACGGACTTGACCCACTCGGGGTCGCCCTCGAGTGCCTTGAGCGCCGACACCTTGATGACGGGCGCGTCCTCGTCGAACTCCTGGGCACCCAGCAGCTCGCGGACCTCCATCTCGACGAGCTCGATGAGCTCCTCGTCGTCGACCATGTCGGCCTTGTTCAGGGCGACCAGGATGTAGGGCACACCGACCTGGCGGGCCAGCAGCACGTGCTCGCGGGTCTGCGGCATGGGGCCATCGGTCGCGGCGACAACCAAGATCGCGCCGTCCATCTGGGCGGCACCGGTGATCATGTTCTTGATGTAGTCGGCGTGACCGGGGGCGTCGACGTGCGCGTAGTGACGCTTCTCGGTCTGGTACTCCACGTGGGAGATGTTGATCGTGATGCCGCGCTGACGCTCCTCGGGCGCATTGTCGATCTGGTCGAATGCGCGCGACTCGTTCAACGTCGGGTACTTGTCATGCAGAACCTTGGTGATTGCTGCAGTAAGCGTCGTCTTGCCGTGGTCAACGTGACCGATGGTCCCGATGTTGACGTGCGGCTTCGTCCGCTCGAACTTCGCCTTCGCCACTTCTGTGTCCTCCTGGACTGTGTTGGTGCTTGTTGTTAAGCAGTGTTGATCTTTGCAGTTGTGTGGTGCCGCCAAGCCGACGGGTCAGAAACTACTGACCCGTCGCCTTCGCGATGATCTCCTTCGACACGTTCGCCGGAACTTCGGCGTACGAGTCGAAAACCATGGAGTAGTTCGCCCGGCCCTGGGTCCTCGACCGAAGGTCTCCGACATAACCGAACATCTCCGAAAGCGGCACATGCGCCCTTACGACGCGGGCACCGCTCCGCTCCTCCATGGCCTGGATCTGACCACGGCGGGAGTTCAGGTCGCCGATCACGTCGCCCATATAGTCCTCGGGCGTGGTGACCTCGACGGCCATGATCGGTTCGAGGATGACTGGTTGCGCTTGCTGCGCAGCCTTTTTCAGCACCTGGGAACCGGCGATCTTGAATGCCATCTCCGACGAGTCAACCTCGTGGTACGCGCCGTCGAGCAGCGTGACCTTCAGGTTCACCAGCGGGTAACCGGCCAGCACGCCGTACTGCATGGCGTCCTGAGCACCGGCATCCACCGACGGGATGTACTCACGCGGGATGCGGCCGCCGGTGACCTTGTTCTCGAACTCGTAGGTCGCGCCGTCCTCGCCGCTGAACGGCTCGATCGCGATGAGGACCTTCGCGAACTGTCCCGAACCACCGGTCTGCTTCTTGTGCGTGAACTCGACCTTGTCGACCGCCCGCTTGATGGTCTCCTTGTAGGCGACCTGGGGCTTGCCGACGTTGGCCTCGACCTTGAACTCGCGCTTCATGCGGTCGACGAGGATGTCCAGGTGGAGCTCGCCCATGCCGCCGATGACGGTCTGGCCGGTCTCCTGGTCCAGGTGCACCTTGAAGGTTGGATCCTCTTCGGCGAGCTTCTGGATCGACAGGCTCAGCTTCTCCTGGTCGCTCTTGGTCTTGGGCTCGATGGCCACCTCGATCACCGGATCGGGGAAGGTCATCGACTCCAGCACAACCTGGTTGTTCGAATCCGAAAGAGTGTCACCGGTTGTGGTGTCCTTCAGTCCGATCACCGCGTAGATATGGCCGGCTGCGGCCGTCTCCACCGGGTTCTCCTTGTTGGAGTGCATCTGGAACAGCTTGCCCAGCCGCTCCTTCTTACCCTTGGTCGCATTGATGACCTGAGCGCCGGAGTCGACCTTGCCGGAGTACACCCGGACGTAGGTCAGCTTGCCGAAGAACGGGTGGGTGGCCACCTTGAACGCGAGGGCCGAGAACGGCTCGTCGGTCGAAGGCTTGCGGACGATCTCCTCGTCCTCCTTACCGGGGGCATGGCCAACGGCAGGCGGCACATCGAGCGGCGAAGGCAGGTAGTCGATGACGGCGTCGAGCATGGGCTGCACGCCCTTGTTCTTGAACGCGCTGCCGCATAGCACGAGGTACGCCTCGGAGTTGATGGTCAGCTTGCGCAGCGCACCCTTGATCTCCTCGACCGAAAGAGCCTCGCCACCGAAGTACTTCTCCAGCAACGCCTCGTCGGTCTCGGCGACGGCTTCGAGCAGCTTGGTGCGGTACTCGTCAGCCTTGTCCTTGAGATCGGCGGGGATCTCGACGGTGTCGTAGGTCTCGCCGAGCTTGGTCTCGCCGCGCCACACCTTGGCGTTCATCTCGACCAGGTCGATGACACCCTCGAAGTCACCCTCGGAGCCGACGGGCAGCTGGATCGGAATCACGTTGGCGCCCAAGCGGTCTTCCATGGTCTTCACCGAGAAGTAGAAGTCCGCACCGACCTTGTCCATCTTGTTGACGAAGCAGATGCGGGGGACGTCGTACTTGTCGGCCTGGCGCCAAACCTGCTCGGACTGCGGCTCGACACCCTCCTTGCCGTCGAACACGGCAACGGCACCGTCGAGCACGCGCAGGCTGCGCTCCACCTCGACGGTGAAGTCGACGTGCCCGGGGGTGTCGATGATGTTGATCTGGTTGTCGTTCCAGAAGCAGGTGGTCGCGGCCGAGGTGATGGTGATACCCCGCTCCTGCTCCTGCTCCATCCAGTCCATGGTGGCGGCGCCGTCGTGCACCTCACCGATCTTGTAGCTGATACCGGTGTAGTAGAGGATGCGCTCGGTCGTCGTCGTCTTGCCGGCATCAATGTGCGCCATGATGCCGATGTTGCGGACCTTGGTGAGGTCGGTCAGCACGTCCTGTGCCACGGCAGTCTTCCCACTCTTTCGCTTGCTTGGTTTGCTGTTTCAGTTGCGTCCGGCAGTGTCCGATGTCGCCGCAGGCGGCTCCGGCCCGCCGCGCCCACCTACCAGCGGTAGTGCGCGAATGCCCGGTTTGCCTCGGCCATCTTGTGGGTGTCCTCACGTCGTTTGACGGCGGCACCCAGGCCGTTGCTGGCGTCGAGGATCTCGTTCGCCAGGCGCTCGATCATGGTCTTCTCGCGGCGCGCCTTCGAGAAGCTGACCAGCCACCGCAGGGCCAGCGTCACCGAGCGCTCCGCCCGAACCTCGACCGGAACCTGGTAGGTAGCGCCACCGACGCGGCGGCTGCGCACCTCGAGGGCGGGCTTGACGTTGTCGAGAGCGCGCTTGAGAGTGACGACCGGATCGGTGCCGGTCTTGTCACGGGCCTGTTCGAGCGCACCATAAACAATGCGTTCAGCCAGTGATTTCTTCCCGTCGAGCAGGACTTTGTTGACCAACTGGGTGACCAGCTGCGACCCGTAGACCGGATCGTTGACCAACGGACGCTTGGGTGCGGGGCCCTTGCGCGGCATCAGCTCTTCTCCTTCTTCGCGCCGTAACGGCTGCGGGCCTGCTTGCGGTTCTTGACACCCTGGGTGTCCAGCGAGCCGCGGATGATCTTGTAGCGCACACCGGGCAGGTCCTTCACACGACCGCCACGCACCAGCACCATCGAGTGCTCCTGCAGGTTGTGTCCCTCGCCGGGGATGTAGGCGGTGACCTCAACCTGGCTCGTCAGCTTGACGCGAGCGACCTTCCGAAGCGCCGAGTTCGGCTTCTTCGGGGTGGTGGTGTACACGCGGGTGCACACGCCGCGGCGCTGCGGGCTGCCCTTGAGGGCCGCGGTCTTCACCTTGGAGATCTTGTCGCGGCGACCCTTGCGGACCAGCTGCTGAATGGTTGGCATCTACCGGCTTCCTGTGTTGCTTGTTCGTCTTTTGAGTCTCTGTACTGCAGTTATGTCGCGCTCGCTTACCCCGCGACCGGGTGTGTCGCATGCGACCGCCGCGGAATATTCGAGACATTTCCAAGGCATGGTGGACATGCGAATTGGCCCGGCGTGCAGGCATGCTTGCGATTGTTCCGAGCTGCAAGCGCCTTATCTGCCAGGCACGATCGTCCACAATACCAGGGCAGTCGCAGCGCTCCAAACCTGTGCCCGAGGTTCTAACCCCAGGTCAGGGACCCGTTGGTGGGCGAGGCGCTTTCAGTCTCGTTAGTCCCCGATTCGTTCGAGAACAATGTCGGCGTTCGTGGTTCCCGGGCAGGGATCGGCAGCGTCGCGTTGAGTGCCGGTGAGCCGCGGGATGGGGTCGGCGGCCTGGTCGGGCAGTGTCCACTCTGATTTGCATGCTTCCCCCACGCGGATCCAGCGGCACGACGAACAGTGCAGCATCCCTGCGGACAGTTCGCAGAAAAATCGTTGCAAACGGATCTAAGTGTGTGAGCGCTCCGGGGCCGGAGACCCTTATCCCCGTTCCATGCCGGCCGCCAGCCTCAGAACCATGTCGGTGAACACCGCATCCGCGTCGATTCCGTTCATCGCCCCAGTCATCTCCAGCAGGACGAAACCGTGCATCGCCGACCAGAACTCCAGCGCGGCATAGAACGCGCTCTCACCCTCCAACCCGTAGGACAGCAGGACCGAGATGACGGGCGCGGCCGCCGCGCGGGTGGCATCGGTGAATTCAGGATCGTCGCCGCCAAGCGGCATCCGGGTGAACGCCGAATAGCGGCCGGGATGGTGGTGGGCGTAGCTGCGGTACGCACTGGCCATCGCAATCACCGCGTCGTCGCGGGTGCGGCCCTGGGCGACGTTGTTGAGCATGTCGATGATGTCGCCCACCACCCGCATCCGTACGGTCCGCCGCAGGTCTTCAAGGCTGTTGACGTGGTTGTAGAGCGACGGGCCCTTGGTGCCGAGCTGGTTGGCAAGCGCATTGATGGTCAGTGCGTCCCAGCCATCACGGTCGAGGAACGTCAACGCCGCATTGACGATGGCATCGCGGCTCAACCTGGTCGGACGTGCCGCCGGTCGAGCTGCCATGAGAGGTTCGTCCTTCGCGTCGTCGGTGGGACCGCGAGATCGGGTCTGCGAAAAACTAACACCTCTAGTTTCGGCGAGGGTCAGTTGACGCGCTCTTGACTGAGCTCGGCGAGCTGGCCGGTGATCGTGCACAGATCGGGCAGCATCGCCGGGTTCATCGTCTGGATCGACCACGTGATGACATCGGCCCCCTTGGCCACGTAGATGCTGCACGCGTTGGGGTCGTACGCCTTGAAGCCCTTGTTGCCGTCGATCGACAGTTCGGTGAGCGTGCGGCCGGCCTTCTGTTCGAGCGACCGTTCGGTATCCATGTCACTGCCGCGGTACCACCAGGTGGAGATGCCCATGCCCGCGCCGAAATTGCCAAGCACAGTGTTCTCCTGCCAGAAACACCCGGCGTCGCTGACCACAGTCTTGGTGAACATCGACGATCCGGCGGCCTTGCTCACATCGGCGTCGGTGATCCCGTTGCAGTCCGCACTGCGGAAAACACCGCCAGGCGGCGGCGGAGCCGGTGAGGTGGCCGTCGCCGCCTGGTCCGACGGACCGCAGCCGACCAGCAGGGCCGCCACTGCGGCAAGCGTGGGCCAGCTCCGCGACAACGATCTCCGGGCGGCCATGGTCACATGTCCGACTGCAAGGTCGCGGTGAGCAGCTTCTCGGCGTCCTTGCAGGGATCGCCGTTGTGCTGGCCCCGAAATTGCACCCACCAGCTGAGCACGCCGGTGCCTGCGGCCGCAGTCGCCGAACAGGCCGCACCGGTGGTGTCGCGGCGCGCCAGAAACGCCTGATGACGTTCGACGACCTTCTCGGTGACCGTCGCGCCACGCTCGGTGGCAAGAGAGCGTTCGCGGTCGAGGCTGCCGGTCTCGTACCAGGAAAAAGTGACGTCGACCATCGCAGAGCCTCGGGCCAATACGTACTGGCAGACGGCACCGCTATAGGGCCGCACGACGTGGTCGGCGCCGATCGCCTGCTGGATCGAGCCGTCGACCAGCAAGCCACACCGGTCGTCGACATATGCATAGCTGCGGTTGGAATCGGGAACGACTGATTCGGCCCGTAGCGCGGTCCCGCTGACGGTCTGAGAACACCCTGCAACGGTCACTGCCGCCGTGACCGTCACGACAGCAACCGGTTTCACGGGCCAACGCATCGGTCATCACGCTACCCAGCACCGACAACGATGGCGACTCGTGCGAACTACTGCCACGATGGTCGCCGGGCGACGTACGCTCTACCTCCATCGGGGCTCACCGACAAAAGGGGACCATCGTGATTTCGAAGGCTGTGGGCCGCTCGCTGGCGGCATGCGCGATCACGCTCCCGGCGGTGCTCGGTGTCGGAGTGCCCGCGGCCCATGCCAAGAACGGCGACACCCACATCACGGGCGTTGGCCTCGTGCAAACGATCGACTGCAACGAGTCGACACTGATCGTCACGGGAACGGGTAACACGATCAACGCGTTGGGTTCCTGCTGGGCGGTCAGCGTGCAGGGTTCGTCCAACGTGGTCGTCGCCGACAACATCGTCGACAACGTCATCGTCTACGGCAGCGACCAGACTGTGTTCTACAAGAGCGGCGAGCCGACCGTGTGGGACCGCGGCCGTGAACTGGGTATGACGAATCGCATCGATCGGGTACCTGCCTGATATGCAGACACGCTCCTTAGTCGCAGGTTCCGCCATTGCGGCCTGCGCGCTCGGGCTGGCCGGCTGCGGCTCGGAGGGCGACAAAACCCCCGCCCCGACCGCGACGGCGGGTACGTCCGGCGCAGCGGTCGAAATCGGTAACACGATCAATTACGGGTCATTCGGCACGACGGCCGACCTCGATTGCGCGAGCGGAAAATCGCTCAACATCGGTGGTTCCAACAACACGCTGACCGTCAAGGGCACCTGCGCCAAGGTGAACATCGGCGGCGCCGACAACAAGGTCACCATGGAGACCATCGACAAGGCGCTGTCCGTCGTCGGCCTGAACAACACCGTCACGTACAAGAACGGTGACCCGAAGGTCGACGACTTCGGCTCGGGCAACAAGATTTCGAAGGGCTAGCGCTGGGCGCTCGCCCCGTGTCTGCCTGCGCCTGCAGCGAATCGAGCCGCGCCTTCCATTGACTCGGCAGCCACGCGCGCGATGCTGCCGAACTCGAAGTCCATCGCATCGGCCTCCGATGCGCCCCACTGGTTGAGCATCGAAAGCCGGTCCGATCGCATGCACTGTTGCGGCAGCTCGGCGAGCTCGGCGGCGAGCTCCTCGGCCCGTTGGCGCGCTTGGCCTTTGGGCACGACACGATTGGCCAACCCCATCGCGAGAGCTTCGGCGGCGTCAACGCCGCGGCCGGTGAGAATCAGGTCCATCGCACGGCTGTGACCGATCAGCCGCGGGAGTCGCACCGTACCGCCGTCGATCAGCGGAACGCCCCACCGCCTGCAGAACACGCCGAACACGGCGTCCTCCTCGACGACGCGCATGTCGCACCACAGCGCCAACTCCAGGCCGCCCGCGACCGCGTAGCCACTTACGGCTGCGATCACCGGCTTGGACAGCACCATTCGGCTCGGCCCCATCGGACCGGGTCCGCTGCGATGCACCGGGTTGGCATCCGGTGTGCCGAAAGCCTTGAGATCGGCTCCAGCACAGAACGTTCCGTTGTCCCCCCACAGCACGGCCACGGCGGCCGAGTCATCCTTGTCGAACTCGTCGAACGCTTCGTACAGTCCCGCCGCCGCGGGCGCGTTGACGGCGTTGCGCGCATCGGGCCGATTCATGATCACGGTCGTCACCGGGCCACTGCGCTCGACCCGCACTCCACCACTCGTCATGTTGTCTCCATCAGTTCGACGCCGTCTCGCCGCGCGACCAGTTCCGTGGCGAAGTCCGTGTAGGCGTTCCTCAGTGTGTCACCGGGCCAGTCTTCAGGCAGTAGCTCGGCGGGCAGCACCGGGTCGGTGAGCAGGTGGCGCACGATGGCCGCCGCTGCGACGAACTGGCCGGGAATATCGCTGGCCGTTGCTATTTCGTCGAGAAGTTCGCGGCCACGGCGCATCCATTCCGCAAGGTCCCACAGTCGGGCGGCGAGCCCTGCGGGGTCGTCGTCCCTTGCGCGCAGTACCCGTACCCGGTCCAGCACCCCGGCCGATAGCGCCACATCGAGGTTGTCGGGCCGCAGCCAGATCCCCTCGCGAAGCTCGGCGAACCGCTTGTCCTGCAGCGTGGTTCGCAAGGAGGCGCGGGTGCGCGCGTCGGTGCCGACACTGGTGATCACCACGGTGGTCCATGTGCCGTCCCACTTGCTCAGCCGCGGGTTGATCGCGTCGTCCTGGCGGCGCTGCCGGGCCAGCAGCCGATCGGACAGCCGGTAGCCGTCCGCAGAGCGCACCAGGTCACCCGCGCCAACCATGCGGGTGAGCGCTACCCGCACAGTCGGCTCGCGGATATCGAAATCTGCTGTGAGCCTGATGAGTTCGCTGGCCGTGGCCCAGGCCGGGTGGGCGCCGAGCAACACGCTCAGCACGACCGAGCGGGCCGTCATCCGCGAAAGCATTGGCATTGCTACACCCCGGACGCCTTGCGGCCGTGATCGCCGAAGGGCTCGTCACGCTGGCGGACCGCCTCCCGGAAGCCGTGCTCTCGCGATTGTGCGACGAACGCGTGGCCCTCCGGCGTATGTCGGGCGACGCCGTCGAACACTGTGGAGATCATCGCGCTGTTGGCGACGCCCTGGTTCAGCAGCGCGCTGTTCATCGCCAGCTTGACCATGATGAGCTGGTTGACAGGAACGGCGGCGATCCGCTCGACGAGGCGCTCGGTGCGTTCGTCGAGTTCGGCGGGATCGGGTGCCTCGACCGCGAGTCCCCACTCGGCCGCCTGCGCGCCGGTGATGGAATCACCGGTCAGCAGAAGGCGTTTGGCACGTTGATCGCCGATGCGATGCGCCCACATACCCGCCGCGGGCACACCCCACACCCTGGTGGGCGGGTAGCCGATCTTCGCATCGGCCGCCGCAATCACCTGGTCGGCGTGCAGAGCGATGTCGGTACCGCCTGCCACGCAGTAGCCGTGGATCTTGACGACCGTCGGCTTGTCGGCGTGCATCAGCGACGAGAAGCCCCTGACGAACCGGCTCATCATCTGGTAGTCGATCATCGGGTCCCACGGCTGATCGGGCAGATGGTTGACGGCCTGTGTCTTACCCGACAACACCGTGTCCTTGTAGGGACTGCCCCCTCCCGCCGAGGATGACCCCTCTGCGTAGGCGGACAGGTCGAACCCGGCGCAAAAGCCCTCTCCGCGACCGGATACCAGGATCACGTGCACGTTGGGATCGAGGTCGGCCCTTTCCACCAGTGCCGACAACTCCAGCGGGGTGTCGGCGACGATGGCGTTGCCCTTCTCGGGGCGGTTGAAGGTGATGCGCGCAACTCGGCCGGTGACCTCGTAGGTCATCGTCTTGAGGTTGTCGAAGTCGACGGGTCGGATCGAGTGCGTCATCCTTTGACCATTGCACGTTCCAGGATCGGCGCGAGATCCAGCCCAGTGGGCATGGTTCCGAACGCGCCGCCCCTTTGGCCGCCCATGCGGGTGGCCAGGAACGCTTCGGCGACCGCGGGGTGGCCGTGGCGGACCAGTAGCGAGCCCTGCAGTGCGAGGCTGATGTCCTCGGCGATCTTGCGCGCTCGGTACTGGATGGTCTCAAGATCCTCAAGGGCCGGCTTGAGCGCGGCGACATGGCGGTCGAGGCGCGGATCGTGGCCCGTCGTCCTGCCTAGCTCGTCGAACAGCACATCGACACACTCGGGTCGACTTGCCATGGCGCGCAACGCATCCAGCGCGCTGACGTTGCCGGATCCTTCCCAGATGCCCATCAGCGGCGCTTCGCGGTACAGCCGCGGCATGCCCGACTCCTCGACGTAGCCGTTGCCGCCAAGGCACTCCATCGCCTCGCCTGCGTGCGGGGTGGCGCGCTTGCACACCCAGTACTTGCTGGCCGCAAGGCCGATGCGACGCAGCAGAGTTTCGCGTTCGTCACCGCGCACCGCGCTGTCGGTGGCGCCGGCCATCCGCATCGCGACGATGGTCGCGGCCTCGGCTTCCACCGCGAGGTCGGCCAGCACATTGCGCATCAACGGTTGGTCAATCAGATACTCGCCGAACGCCTTTCGGTGCTGCGCGTGGTGAATGGCGCGGGTCAGCCCGCTGCGCATGCTGGTAGCGCTGCCCAACGTGCAGTCCAGCCGGGTGAGGTTGACCATCTCGATGATGGTCGGCACCCCGCGGCCCTCATCGCCGATCATCCAGGCGGTGGCGCCGTCGTACTCGACCTCGCTGGAGGCGTTGGCGTGGTTACCCAGTTTGTCCTTGAGGCGCTGCAGGAACATCCGATTACGGCTGCCGTCGGGCAAAATTCGCGGCAGGAAGAAGCAGCTCAGTCCGCCAGGCGCCTGGGCCAACACGAGGAAGATGTCGCACATCGGCGCCGAGGTGAACCACTTGTGGCCGGTGAGGCTGTAGGTACCGTCGGCGGTCGGCGTCGCCTGCGTGGTGCCTGCGCGAACGTCGGAGCCGCCCTGCTTCTCAGTCATCGACATGCCCGCGGTGATGCCGGGCTTGGTGGCGGGCACCCTGAGCTCGGGGTCGTATTCACGGCTGACGAGCAGCGGCTCGTAGACGGCGGCCAGTTCTGGGTTGGCGCGCAGTGCAGGCACGACGGCATACGTCATCGAGATCGGGCAGATATGGCCGGCCTCGGGCGTCCACACCGAAGTCTTGGCGGCGCGGACGACGTGCGCGCCGGGCCGGTCGTCGGCCCACGGCGCGGCATGCAGCCCGTGGCCTACCGCGACTTTCATCAGCTCGTGGTAAGCGGGGTCGTACTCGACCTCGTCGACGCGATGGCCGTAGCGGTCGTGGGTGCGCAGGATCGGCTGGTTGCGGTCGGCGAGCTCACCCCAGCGCTGCGCCTGCGGGCCGCCGGAGAGCGCCCCGAGTTCGGTGACCTCGTCGAGGCCCCACTCGCCGCCCTCGCGGATGAGCGCCTCGGTCAGTACCGGTGACGTCGCGGGGTTGTAGTTCTCCAATGACGGGACCTGATTGGTGACGACGTGCGTGTCTGACATGCCCCTATATTACAGTTTTTCGACAGCTGCACAATAGTCGTAATATCCGTCAATGCGCGCTAGTGCGCGGCGAAGAACTGCCACATTGCCTGTGTGGCGAACGACGGCCACTCATGTCCCCCGCCGTCCACGGTGAGCAGGACGACGTTACGGCCGTCGGGACAGTCGGCGGTCGACGTGGCGACCGCGCCGTTGGTGGTGGTGGCCGGCGGCGCGCATCGGTCGACGTTGCGCCAAAAGGCGTTCAGGTCGGGGATTGACGGCCCACCGTCGGGCGTCGCCACCCCCGAGCCGGGACCGCCGTCGTAGCGGATCCGCGGGTCGGCCGTGCCGTGGATGTGCATTACCGACGTCGGGTGCGGCGCGGCGCACTTGTCGAGTTGGGTGGCCGAGTCGGGACCGATCGCGGCGAAGGTGCCGGTGTTGCACGCCAGCGCGTAGGCCAGCATGCCGCCGTTGCTGATACCGGTCGCGTAGCGCCGCTTCGGATCGACGGTCACGTTGGCGGCGATATCGTCGACGACCGCGTTGACGAATCCGACGTCGTCGATGTTCTCGCGACCTGGCCGCCCGCAGCAGCCGCCGACGTTCCATGCCCTGCCGACGCCGTCAGGATAGGCGACGACGAACTTCGCATTGTCGGCCAATTCGTCCCAGCCATAAGCCCTTTCGGCCTGTTGGGCGCTGCCGAAGCCGCCGTGCATCATGACGACGAGCGGCGCAGGCGATGACAGCCCGGCGGGGATGTACAGCCGGTAGGACCGGTCGAGGCCACCGAAGCTCATCGTGTGCAACGTCGAGCCTGCGACGAAACCTTGCGGCGCAGCCGAACCCGACGCGGCACAACCGGCCGTTACGAGAAGCACACCGAGCAGCGCGGCGATCCGGGCGGTCACGGCTCCACGGTAGGCATCAACAGTCCCGAATGCCGCCGAGGTGGAACAGAATTCAGCCAATTTTCAGCATCGGCCATGCGGTGTCGCGGGGACTCGTAGCGCCTGATGACCAGCAACACCACAGCGGCAAGCACCCATCCGAGGAGAATGTCGACGACATAGTGCTCAGCGGTATAGACCAGCGCGAAGGCCATCACCAGGACATACGTCACCAACAGCGGATGCCACCGCCGACCAACGCGAGTCCACAGAAAAGCCGCGACTGCGGCGGTCAGACCGGCATGTAGCGACGGTATCGCCGCCACCAGATTGACGCTGGCTTGCCCCTGATCGAGCAGCGCACTGGCCGAATGGAGGTTCAGCTTGCCCCAACCCCGCCCGATGATGCGCTCGACCCAGCCGTTGGCGCCATCCCGTGTGCTTTGCATCGCGCCGAGCAGCCCACCGTCGGGGACACCGCGTGCGGGGCGGAACATGCACTGCGGACCCGACGGACCTCCGGCGACGTCGTCCGGGGTGCACCGCGCTGCGGCCCACGGCGGTGCGGCGGGTAGCAGCGCGTAGACGATCAGCGAGACGAGGGACAGCCCGACGAACAAGCGGACGAACGCCTTCCATTCCTCGCGATCGCGTAGCCACAGCACCGCGGCGATCACATACGGAAGGATGAAGAACGACATGTAGACGGTGCTGATGGCGATCTCCCACCACGGCGGGTTGGGCAATTTCAGTCGTTCCTGCAACCACACCGTCGGCACCGTGCCGAAGAACATCCAGCGATCCACGTCGACCTGCCAGTGCCACAATGTCGGCCGCCCGATCAAAGTGGCCGCTCCCCTGCTGAGGTCGTAGGCCAGGAGCACCAGTGCGAACGGCAGCCAGTCCCGGATCACCTGGAGCATGCGGCGGCCCTGACCGATGCTTGCCGCGAGCAGTCCTGTGCAGATGTAGAGCAGCAACAGCTCTCGGTTGAACGCGAACCCCGTTGTGGCGGTTCGGTACACGACAACAGCGACCCACGTCGCAACGGCGATCCGCCGGGCGATCGTCAGCCGGCGGTCGCGTGTATTGCCCGCATCTGGTGCGCGCGGCAACACAATTGAGGATTGGTCAACCGCTGACACTCAAGTCAGCGTAGTTCGCCGCGCCGTTACCTGGGGTTGGGTAATCGTTCGTTTATCGAACCGTGCCTCAGGCGCGTCTAGTCCAAGTGTTCGCGCAGGAACGCGATGTCATCCTTTCGGCCCTCGTCGGCGGTTTCGCAGATCACCGGCGCGCCTGCGGCCTTGACGACCGCAACCAACAGCTCGGGGTCGATCTGGCCAGTGCCGAAGTTGGCATGCCGGTCCGCTCCGGAGCCCGCGGCGTCTCGAGAGTCGTTGCAGTGCACGAGGTCGATGCGACCGGTGATGCCGATGATCCGTTCGACGGCGTCGACGAGCTTCTCGCCCGCCGCCCAGGCGTGGCAGGTGTCGAGGCAGAAGCCGATGCCCTTCTCGCCGATGTGGTCCCACAGGCGGGCGATGACGTCGAAATGGCGGGCCATGGCGTGATCGCCGCCAGCGGTGTTCTCCAGGTACACCGGCACGTCGGTCTTCAGGCTGTCCAGCGCCTTGACCCACCGCTCGAAGCCGGCCTCCATGTCGTTGTCGTCGGCGTGGCCGCCGTGCACGATGACCGCGGTGGCGCCCACTTCGGCCGCAGCGTCGCAGGTGTCCTGCAGGATCTTGCGCGACGGGATGCGCACCCGGTTGTTGGCAGACGCGACGTTGATCAGGTACGGCGCGTGGACGTAGAGCGGCAGGCTCGACGCCTTGAGCGCCTCGGCGTCGTCGCGCGGTTTGGGCTTCTTCCAGCTCTGCGGGTTGCCGAGAAAGAACTGCGCCACATCGGCGCCATCGGCCGCAGCGTCGGCCAGGGGGTCGTCTCCGTGGACATGTGAACCAATCAACACGGCGCCAAGTCTAGGCGGGCCGTCAGACACTTCCGAGTGTGCGGCCCAATCTCGGGGTCACCGCAGCGAGGACGGGCGTGACCGCGTCGAAGAAGCCGCCGAGGTGCGTTTGTCCCGCGATGACGTCAACGGTCGCGTCGAGTGCTTCGGCGTCGGCACGCACATGCGGAAGGATCCAGTCCTCGGATCCGACGTAGTACAAGGCGGGACAGCGGATCGACGCCGGATCGACGAATCGGGTCGGGCGCATCGATCCTTCGATCGCCGCAGCCAGCGCGAGCGGGTCGTTGCTGTCCTCGACCATCTGCTGAAGCGCCGTGTCGGTCGTACCGAACGCCTGCCACAGGGCCGCCCAGTCGCCATGCCGCAGGAAACTGGCGAGTGGCGTCAAGAGCCGGTCAGCTTCCTCCCGGTGCGCGTGCATTGCGTAACCGCCGACGACGATCCGCTCGACTCGCTCCGAATAGCGGCTCGCCAGATTGCAGGCTAGCCAGCCTCCACGTGAATAGCCCCACACCGTCGCGCGATTCACGTCTTCTGCGTCCATCACCGCGACCAGATCGGCGGCAACTCCTGCCGGATCGTATGCATCCGGATCGTGCGGAAGATCACTGTCGCCGTGGCCGAGGGGGTCGACGTTGATGACGCGCCACTCGCCCGACAACGCACTCATGTACCCCAGGTCGTCCCAATGCCGAGCCGCCGACATCGTCGGTGCAACGAGCACGAGCGGTGAGCCATCACCTTCGACGGTGTAGTGGATGGTGAACCCACGGGAAGCAGCCCGCACACGTCGAGTGTGCACGTTCGCCAACGAAAAAGCCCCCGCACGAAGCGGGGGCTTTCTCTCGTTGTGACTAGCGGTAGTCGCTGTAGCCGTAGTCGTCCAGCGGAACCGCGGCACCGGTGGCCTGGCCGAAGTCCGGGCTGTAGTACTGATCCTCGTAGGACGGGATCGTGTACGCCGCAGCGCGGGCTTCCTCGGTCGGCTGCACCTGGATGTTGCGGTACCGGTTGATGCCGGTGCCGGCCGGGATCAGCTTGCCGATGATCACGTTCTCCTTCAGACCCTGGAGCTTGTCGCTGCGGCAGTTGATCGCCGCATCGGTCAGCACTCGAGTGGTCTCCTGGAACGACGCCGCCGACAGCCACGAATCGGTGGCCAGCGATGCCTTCGTGATACCCATCAGCACCGGGCGACCCGCCGCGGGCTCAGCGCCCTCGGCAACCACCCGACGGTTCTCGGCCTCGAACTCGCCACGCTCGGTCAGCGAGCCGGGCAGGAACTCCGTCGCACCCGAATCGATGATCGTGACGCGCCGCAGCATCTGCCGGACGATCACCTCGATGTGCTTGTCGTGGATCGACACGCCCTGAGCGCGGTAGACCTCCTGGACCTCCTTGACGAGGTGGATCTGCACCTCGCGGGGGCCCTGGACACGAAGCACCTCGTGCGGGTCGGCCGAGCCTTCCATCAACTGCTGGCCCACCTCGACGTGGTCGCCATCGGTGAGCAGCCGCTCGGAACCGTCGTCGTGCTTGAACACCTTCAGACGCTGACGGCGGGAGAGCTTGTCGTACACCACTTCCTCGCCACCGTCATCCGGGATGATGGTCATCTTGTAGAAGCGGTCGCCCTCTTCGAGCTGCACGCGTCCGGTGACGTCGGCGATTGGCGCCTTGTCCCGCGGAACGCGGGCCTCGAACAGCTCCTGCACGCGAGGCAGACCACCGGTGATGTCGCCACCGCCGGTGACGCCACCCTGGTGGAACGTACGCATGGTCAGCTGCGTGCCTGGCTCGCCGATGGACTGCGCCGCGACGATGCCGACCGCCTCGCCGATGTCGACGAGCTTGCCCGTCGCCATCGAACGGCCGTAACACATCGCGCACACGCCGGTGCCGGTGGTGCAGGTCAGCACGGAGCGGACCTTCACCTCGGTGATGCCCGCGGCCAGCAGTGCGTCGATCGCGGGGTCGCCAAGGTCATGGCCACGCTCGACGATGACCTTCCCCTTCTTGTCGACCGCGTCGGTCGCCAGCGTCCGCGCGTAGGCAGACGTCTCGATGTGCTGATCGCGAACCAGCGACTTGTCGGACTGCAGCTCGGCCAGCACGACGTTGATGCCGCGCTCGGTCTCGCAGTCGGTCTCGCGCACGATGACATCCTGCGAGACGTCCACCAGACGACGGGTCAGGTAACCCGAGTCCGCGGTACGGAGAGCGGTGTCCGCCAGACCCTTTCGGGCGCCGTGGGTGTTGATGAAGTACTCCAGCACCGTCAGGCCCTCGCGGAACGAGGACTTGATCGGACGCGGGATGAACTCACCCTTCGGGTTGGTCACCAGACCCTTCATGCCCGCAAGCGTGCGGGTCTGAGTCAGGTTGCCCGTGGCGCCCGACTTCACGATCGTGATGATCGGGTTGTCAGGCGGGTAGTGCGCCTCCAGCGCCTTGCCAACCTCTTCGGTCGCGTCCTGCCAGATCTTCACCAGCGCCTCGTTGCGCTCGTCGTGGTTGAGCGCGCCGCGCTGGTACTTCTTCTCGATCGCGTCCGCTTCAATCTCGTAGCGGTCCAGGATCTCCTGCTTCTGCGGCGGCACCAACACATCTGCCATCGACACGGTGACACCCGAACGGGTGGCCCAGTAGAAGCCGGCGTCCTTGAGCTTGTCCACGGTCTGCGCAACCACGATCATCGGGTAGCGCTCGGCCAGGTCGTTGACGATCCGCGCCTGCACCTTCTTGTGCATCTGCTCGTTGACGAACGGATACGAGATCGGGAGCAGCTCGTTGAACATCACGCGGCCCAGCGTGGTGTCGGCCAACCAGGCGTCGCCCGGCCTCCAGCCCGTGTTGCCGAACAGCTCGGCCTCGAGGTCGGCAGGCGGACGAAGCTGGGTCAGCCGCACCCGGATCTTGGCGCGCACACTCAGCGCGCCGCGGTCCAGCGCCATGATCGCCTCGGAAGGCGAGCTGTAAACGCCCGACTCCGGCTTGTCCTTGGCCGAAGAAACGAACTCGCCAGTGTCGCCGGGGATCTCGGTGGTCAGGAAGTACAGCCCGGTCACCATGTCCAGACGCGGCATGGCCAACGGACGACCCGACGCAGGCGACAGGATGTTGTTGCTCGACAGCATCAGGATGCGAGCCTCGGCCTGCGCCTCCGCCGACAGCGGAAGGTGCACGGCCATCTGGTCGCCGTCGAAGTCGGCGTTGAACGCCTCACACACCAGCGGGTGCAGCTGAATCGCCTTGCCCTCCACCAGCATTGGCTCGAAAGCCTGGATGCCGAGGCGGTGCAGGGTTGGTGCGCGGTTCAGCAGCACCGGATGCTCACCGATGACCTCTTCGAGCACATCCCACACCTGCGGACGCTGACGCTCGACCATCCGCTTGGCGCTCTTGATGTTCTGCGCGTGGTTCAGGTCGACGAGACGCTTCATCACGAACGGCTTGAACAGCTCGAGTGCCATCAGCTTGGGCAGACCGCACTGGTGCAGCTTCAGCTGCGGGCCGACCACGATGACCGAACGGCCGGAGTAGTCGACGCGCTTGCCGAGCAGGTTCTGACGGAACCGGCCCTGTTTGCCCTTGAGCAGATCGGACAGCGACTTGAGCGGACGGTTGCCAGGCCCGGTCACCGGGCGGCCGCGACGGCCGTTGTCGAACAGCGCGTCCACCGACTCCTGAAGCATGCGCTTCTCGTTGTTGACGATGATCTCGGGCGCACCCAGATCGATCAACCTCTTGAGCCGGTTGTTGCGGTTGATCACGCGGCGGTACAGGTCGTTGAGGTCCGAGGTGGCGAACCGGCCACCGTCGAGCTGCACCATCGGGCGCAGCTCCGGCGGGATCACCGGAACCGCGTCGAGCACCATGCCCATCGGCGAGTTGCTGTTGGACTGGAACGCCGCGACGACCTTCAGGCGCTTGAGCGCACGAAGCTTCTTCTGGCCCTTGCCATTACGAATGGTGTCGCGCAGGCTCTCGGCCTCGGCGTCGATGTCGAAGTTCTCGATGAGCTTCTTGATCGACTCCGCGCCCATGGCGCCCTGGAAGTACTCGCCATAGCGGTCGATCAGCTCGCGGTAGAGCACCTCATCGACGATCAGCTGCTTGGTGGCCAGCTTGGTGAAGGTGGTCCAGATCTCGTCGAGCCGGTCCAGCTCACGCTGGGCCCGGTCGCGCATCTGACGCATCTCACGCTCGCCACCGTCGCGAACCTTGCGCTTCACGTCGGACTTGGCGCCCTCGTCCTCGAGTTCCTTCATGTCGGCCTCGAGCTTCTGCGCCCTGGCCTCCAGGTCGGCGTCGCGCTGATCCTCAACGGCCTTCTTCTCGACGACCATCTCGGCCTCGAGCGTCGACAGCTCGTTGTGGCGCATTTCGTCGTCCACGGCGGTGATGACGTATGCCGCGAAGTAGATGATCTTCTCGAGATCCTTCGGAGCCAGGTCCAACAGGTAACCGAGACGCGACGGCACACCCTTGAAGTACCAGATGTGCGTGACGGGCGCGGCCAGCTCGATGTGGCCCATCCGCTCGCGACGGACCTTGGCGCGGGTCACCTCGACGCCGCAGCGCTCGCAGATGATGCCCTTGAAGCGGACGCGCTTGTACTTGCCGCAGTAGCACTCCCAGTCGCGAGTCGGTCCGAAGATCTTCTCGCAGAACAGGCCGTCCTTCTCTGGCTTGAGCGTGCGGTAGTTGATGGTCTCCGGCTTCTTGACCTCGCCGAAGGACCAATTGCGGATGTCGTCCGCGGTGGCAAGGCCAATGCGGAGTTCATCGAAGAAGTTGACGTCTAGCACGTAACTCCCTTTCCCCTTGCGGGTTTAGTAACTAAATTCATAAGGAGAGATCTACGCCAAGTCCTCAACAGACGCAGATTCGTTGCGGGACAAGTTGATTCCCAGGTTCGCCGCAGCGCGCTCCAGGTCCTCGTCGTCGCCGTCACGCATCTCGATCGCCGCGCCGTCGCTGGAAAGCACCTCGACGTTCAGGCACAGCGACTGCAGTTCCTTGAGCAACACCTTGAACGACTCCGGAATACCGGGCTCGGGGATGTTCTCGCCCTTGACGATCGCCTCGTAGACCTTGACCCGGCCGACGGTGTCGTCGGACTTGATGGTCAAGAGCTCCTGCAGCGTGTACGCCGCGCCGTAGGCCTGCATGGCCCAGCACTCCATCTCACCGAACCGCTGGCCACCGAACTGCGCCTTACCGCCCAGCGGCTGCTGGGTGATCATCGAGTACGGACCGGTGGAGCGGGCGTGGATCTTGTCGTCCACCAGGTGGTGCAGCTTGAGGATGTACATGTAGCCGACCGTCACCGGGTACGGGAACGGTTCGCCACTGCGGCCGTCGAACAGCATCGCCTTGCCGTCATCGTCGACGAGCGTGTCGCCGTCGCGGTTGGGCAGCGTGGAGGACAACAGACCCTGAAGCTCCTCTTCGCGGGCACCGTCGAACACCGGCGTCGAGACGATGCTGCCCGGCTCCGACTCCAACAGTTCCTTCGGCAGATTGGCAGCCCAGTCGGGCGAGCCGTTGATCTTCCAGCCGGCCTTGGCGACCCAGCCAAGGTGCGTCTCGAGGATCTGGCCGATGTTCATCCGTCGCGGCACACCGTGCGTGTTCAGGATGATGTCCACCGCGGTGCCGTCCGGAAGGAACGGCATGTCCTCGACGGGCAGGATCTTGCCGATGACGCCCTTGTTGCCGTGACGTCCGGCGAGCTTGTCGCCGTCGGAGATCTTGCGCTTCTGGGCCACGTAGACGCGGACCAGTTCGTTGACGCCTGCAGGCAGCTCGTCGTCGTCCTCGCGGGAGAACACCCGGATGCCGATGACCTTGCCGGACTCACCGTGCGGCACCTTCAGCGACGTGTCGCGAACCTCGCGAGCTTTCTCACCGAAGATCGCGCGGAGCAACCGCTCCTCAGGGGTCAGCTCGGTCTCGCCCTTAGGGGTGACCTTGCCGACCAGGATGTCGCCGTCGCGGACCTCGGCGCCGATGCGGACGATGCCGCGCTCGTCGAGATCGGCAAGCACCTCATCGGAGACGTTCGGGATGTCCCTGGTGATCTCCTCGGCGCCCAGCTTGGTGTCGCGGGCATCGATCTCGTGCTCCTCGATGTGAATCGAAGTGAGCACGTCCTCTTCAACCAGGCGGTTGGAGAGGATGATCGCGTCCTCGTAGTTGTGGCCCTCCCACGGCATGATCGCCACGAGCAGGTTCTTGCCAAGGGCCATCTCACCGTTCTCGGTGCATGGCCCGTCGGCGATGACCTGGCCCGCCTCGACACGCTGACCGGAGTCCACAATCGGACGCTGGTTGGCGCAGGTGCCGTGGTTGGACCTGGCGAACTTGCGCATCCGGTAGGTGTGCCGGGTGCCATCGTCGGCCATCACGGTGATGTAGTCGGCGGAGACCTCTTCGATCACGCCCGCCTTGTCGGCGACGACGACATCGCCCGCGTCGATCGCGGCGCGCAGCTCCATGCCGGTGCCGACCAACGGGGCCTCGCTGCGCACCAGCGGAACCGCCTGGCGCTGCATGTTGGCACCCATCAGGGCACGGTTGGCGTCGTCGTGCTCGAGGAACGGGATCATCGCGGTCGCGACCGACACCATCTGGCGCGGCGAGACGTCCATGTAGTCGACCTCGTCGGGCGTCACATTCTCGACCTCGCCACCCTTACGGCGGACCAGGATGCGCGACTCGGTGAAGCGGTTCTTCTCGTCGATCGGCGAGTTGGCCTGCGCCACGACGTGGCGGTCCTCCTCGTCGGCGGTCAGGTAGTGGATCTCGTCGGTGACGACACCCTTGACCACCTTGCGATACGGCGTCTCGATGAAGCCGAACGGGTTCACCCGCGCGTACACCGACAGCGAGCCGATCAGGCCGATGTTCGGCCCTTCCGGCGTCTCGATCGGGCACATACGGCCGTAGTGGCTGGAGTGCACGTCGCGGACCTCAAGGCCGGCGCGCTCACGGGACAGACCGCCGGGGCCCAGCGCCGAAAGGCGGCGCTTGTGGGTCAGACCCGACAGCGGGTTGTTCTGGTCCATGAACTGCGACAGCTGGCTGGTGCCGAAGAACTCCTTGATCGCCGCCACGACGGGACGGATGTTGATCAGGGTCTGCGGCGTGATCGCCTCGACGTCCTGCGTCGTCATCCGTTCGCGGACGACGCGCTCCATACGGGACAGGCCGACGCGGATCTGGTTCTGGATCAGCTCGCCGACCGTGCGCAGGCGCCGGTTGCCGAAGTGGTCGATGTCGTCGGTCTCGACAGGAACCTCGACACCGCCGGGCACCGTCATCGACGTCTGCCCCTCGTGCAGGCGCACCAGGTACTCGATGGTGGCGACGACGTCGTCTTCGGTCAGCGTCGAGCTGGTGATCGGCTTGCCGGTGTTCAGCCCGAGCTTCTTGTTGACCTTGTAGCGGCCCACGCGGGCCAGGTCGTAGCGCTTCTCCTTGAAGAACAGGTTCTCAAGCAGGGTCTGCGCGGACTCCTTGGTGGGCGGCTCGCCCGGGCGCAGCTTGCGGTAGATGTCCAGCAGCGCCTCGTCGGTGCCTGCGGTGTTGTCCTTCTCCAGCGTCCCCATCATGATCTCGGAGAAGCCGAAGCGCTCGACGATCTGCTCGTTGGTCCAGCCCAGCGCCTTGAGCAGCACAGTGACCGGCTGACGACGCTTGCGGTCGATGCGCACGCCGACGGTGTCTCGCTTGTCGACGTCGAACTCCAGCCACGCACCGCGGCCGGGGATCACCTTGACGCTGTGCAGCGTCTTCTCGGTGGACTTGTCGATGGTGTCGTCGAAGTACACACCGGGCGAGCGGACCAGCTGGGACACCACGACACGCTCGGTGCCGTTGATGATGAAGGTGCCCTTCTCGGTCATCATCGGGAAGTCGCCCATGAAGACCGTCTGGCTCTTGATCTCACCGGTGTTGTTGTTGATGAACTCCGCGGTGACGAACAGCGGAGCCGCGTACGTCATGTCCTTGTCTTTGCACTCGTCGACCGGTGCCTTGACCTCGTCGAAGCGCGGGTCGGAGAACGACAGCGACATCGAGCCGGAGAAGTCCTCGATCGGCGAGAGCTCGGTGAGCACCTCTTCGAGGCCGCCGACCGGGTTTACATCGCCGCGCTCCTTGGCCTTTTCGCGCCACGCGTCGGCGCCGACGAGCCACTGGAACGACTCGGTCTGCACCTCAAGGAGCCCCGGAACCTCTAGCGGCTCACGGAGCTTTGCAAATGAAATTCGGTTCGGTGCTCCGGGAACGGAGTTGTTAGTAGCTACTGCTGACTTGATCTGGCGCGAGCCTGCCAAGATGCATCCTTCCAGCACCTCATGCGACTATGCAGAGACGGCGCTGCCGGTCCTGATATGTCGCTATATCTGCGTCGGTTCGGCTGGCCTCTCGAGACCACAAGCTTCCCGAACGCACGGCACGCGACTAGATCACTGAGCGGGGGCTCAGGCTAGGACATCGGTGTCAGGTGCGGGTTTAGGTGGGCAGGATGCAGCCAGCGCAACGTCCAACAGTACCGCAGGACGGCGTATTCCTCAACCACCGCATGCAAAAGTAACCGGGCGCTGGCTGGCGTCCTCTACCCGTGCACACATGCTGCCCAACAGATTGGCCCGTTTACCTCCGTCCGTCAAGAGATAACGCCGCGATTTGTGTGGAGTTTTCCGTAAATTCTGGGTTTGCGGCGCCGGGTGCCGCGGTCCGATCTATCCAGCACACCTGCGCTCCGTGTCAGCTACGACTGCGCAACCCATCGACGATGAGGTCGAGCACGTGATGCGCGCGTTCGTCGGACTCGTGGTCCTCGATTCGCGAGAGGAACCCGATGAGCAGGATGACGTCGCGGGCGTCGACGTCGGGTCGAATGGTGCCATCCGCCCTGCCCGCGTCGAGCAGCATTGTCACCGCGTCGCCGATCGGCCCGAGGCTGTGACCTGAAAGATCCTGCTGGACAGCCAGTTTCACCGCGGCAAACACTCCACGCTTGACCCGCGCATAGTCGGCCACCCGGTGGAACCACAGCGTCAGCGCCTCGAGTGGCCGATGTCCGGCAAGCAACGCCGGCGCGGCGGCGACGAGCTCGTCGACATCGTGGCGATAGACCTCGGCCAACAAGTCCTCGCGCGTCGGAAAGTGGCGGTAAAGGGTGCCCTGCCCAACGCCTGCCCGTTTGGCCACTTCATTGAGCCGGAGGTCATCGGAGGTCATGACGAGCGCTTGTGCGGCGTCGATGATCCGGCCACGATTCTCGGTCGCGTCGGCGCGGCGACGTGGCGAATTCATGGCTCCTCATCAGGGCGCTTGCTAAGCGGACACATGTCCGCTACCGTCGAGCAACGTAAGCGGACACGTGTCCACGTTAGTTGGAAGAGGATCGCAATGTCACGCATCGCAGGAAAAGTCGTCGCCATCACGGGTGCCAGCAGCGGTATCGGAGAAGCGACAGCGCGGGTACTCGCCGAGCGTGGCGCGCGGGTCGTCCTCGGCGCGCGGCGGGTGGATCGTCTCGAAGGCGTCGCGGCCGAACTGCGCGATCGGGGAGGACAGGCCGTCGTCTGCGCGACTGACGTCACGCGCCGTGACGATCTAGAGCGGCTCGTCGGCACCGCCGTTGAGGAGTTCGGGCGTCTCGATGTTCTGGTGAGCAACGCGGGCATCAGCAAGATCGGCCCGATGTCAGACCTCGACGTCGAGGGGTGGTCGGCGATGATCGACGTCAACCTCAAAGGCGTTCTGCACGGTATCGCTGCGGCGCTTCCCGTGTTTCAGCGACAGGGCTCCGGGCACTTCGTCACCACTGTCTCGACCGCAGGCCTGAAAATCGTGCCCGACATGGCGGTGTACGCCGCCACCAAGAATGCGGTGCGCGCTGTGCTGGAGGGACTTCGCCAAGAGTCCACCAACGGCGTGGTCCGCACCACCGCGATATCGCCGGGATTCGTCAACACCGAGCTCGACGGCTCGATCGACAACGCGACCGTCCGCGAGGAGATTCGGCGAAACATGGATGCCTTCGGCATTGCACCGGGGGCGGTCGCAGAAGCGATTGCGTTCGCGGTCGATCAGCCCTGGAGCGTCGAAATCGGCGAGATCACCGTTCGCCCGACTGTCCAGAACTAGTCACCCGCACGGGCACGCCCGTCAGCCGAGCCATCCCGGCCAGCTTCTCCAGGTCTTCCGGCGCGCTGGACATCAGCTGGTTGACGTTGGCGCCGCCTGCGCCGTTGGCCACCTGCCAGCCGCCGGTGCCTCTGTGGCCCCACCCGTGCGGGACCGCGACCACTCCGGCGACGATGTCCTTGGTCACGATGACCGGCAGCTCGATCTCGCCGTGCGGCGAGGCGATCCGCACCGTGTCGCCGTCGACGATTTTGGCTGCGGCCGCATCGTCGACGTGCATGCGCGCAGCCTGGATGCGGTCGCCACGCATCAGCAGCGGCGCGTTGTGCATCCACGAGTTCTCCGACCGCGTCTCGCGCATGCCGATCAGCCGCATCGGATACCCGTCGGGAACCCGGCGATGCGACAGCGCGTCGACCTCGGCCGCGATTCCGTCGTGCCGCAGCCGCACCCGCCCACCGCGATAGACGACCACCTTGGGTAGCACGCCGTCACGCAGGTTCGGCGCAAGCACCTTGCCGTGCGGATGGTCGGCCGTCAGCCTGGCGAAGGTCAACCCGCCGCGACGCAGCCCGAACAAATCGCCGCCCTCCCCAAGCCGGATCACGGCGTCCACTAGCAGCCGTGGCGTCAGCCGAACACCGAAGAGCGCGAAAGCTTTTCGCACTGCAGCCAGTGCTACCAAACCTGGCGTGCGGCGCCACATCCGGCGCGTGAGGTCGTCGATCACTTCCCATTCTGCGCGGGCCTGCCCTGCGGGGGCGACGACTGCCTCGGTGGCCTGGCGGAACGGGGTTGGCTGCAGCGTCTGGAACGGCAGCGGGAAGTCGTCGCGCTCATACATCGTCGCGGCGGGTAGCACGTAATCACAGTGCGCGAGGGTCTCGTTGACGTAGAGGTCGACGCCGACCATCAGATCCAAGGACTCCAATGCTGTCTCTAGTTCGTTGCCGTTGGGCACCGAAAGCACCGGGTTGCCCGCGCTGACGAACAGCGCACGGACCTGGCCGCGCCCCGGTGTGGTGATCTCCTTGGCCATCACTCCCGCAGGCTCCGACAACAGCACCGAAGGGAAGTCACCGATCCGGGATCGCTTGCGGGCGTAGCTGGCACGCAGCACCGCGCCGAGAGCCTTCATCCCCCAGCGCTCCCCCGGCATGCCGAAGCTGCCGAACATCGTGCCGCCGGGCACATCGATGTTCCCCGCTACCAGGTTGACCGCGTCGAGCAAATACGTTGTGAGCGTGCCGTTTTCGCCGGTACTCGTTCCGACGCGGCCGTACACCGCGGCGCGCCGCGTTCGGGCAAGGTCGCGGGCCAGTGACCGCACGGTGTCCGGGTCAATGCCGGTGCGCGCTTCGGTGGCATCCGGGCTGAACGGCCCGGCCAGCCGCTCGAGCCACACTGCACCGTCGGCCTGGCGGGCGAGACGGGCGCGGTCGACGAGGTTCTCGCCGAACAGCACGTGCAGCAGCGAGAGCAACAGGTACGCGTCGCCGTCGGGAATGATGCCCAGCCACTCGAACTGCGCGGCGGTCTCGGTCTTGCGCGGATCGATGACCAAGACCCGGCCTCCGCGTTTGACGATGTCGTGCATGCGGTCCTTGATCCGCGGCACGGTGAGCACACTTCCGTGGGAGACGATCGGGTTCGCACCGATGACGACGAGCAGATCGGTGCGAAGCACATCGGGTATCGGCAGCGCCAACGGCGAGCCGTACAGCAGCTGGCTGGCCACGAAGCGGTTGTTGACGTCTTGCGACCCGGCGGTGAACACGTGCATCCGAGGACCGAATCCGACCATGAACGTGTTCAGGCTCAAGGTGTGGGAGTAGCTGAAGGCACCAGGGTTGCCGTAGTACCAACCGATCGCACCGGAGCCGTGCCTGCGATGGATATCGGACAGCCGACGGGCGATGTCGGCCATCGCCTCATCCCAGCTGACTGGTTCGAAGCCCCCGTCCGCGCGCCGGCGCAGCGGGGTGGTGACGCGGTCGGGGTCGTTGACGATCTCGGCGAACACGATGCCCTTCTGGCACGCGAAGCCAGCCGACAGTGGATGGTCCTTATCGGGACGCAGGGCGGTGAGCCGACCGTCTTCGACGGTCGCGATCATGCCGCACAGCGGCTCACAGATTCGGCAGAAGGTCGGCTTCTGCTCGACTGCCATACCTGGAGGCTAGCGCTCCCCGGTAACCGGGATCCGTCCGGTGGGCGCGTCGTCCTCGGTGCGATGACGTGCGGTCGCCGCGTCGTCGGGAATCGAGTGCGTGGCGTACTTGTGCGTGCCCTCGAGGTCGTCGCGGATCGCCGCCTGAGCGGCAGGCGGCAGCGTGTGCATCATTTCGCGGACCCGCGCCTGGCGACGGCCAACGG
>NZ_QJJU01000031.1 GCF_003201655.1 Mycolicibacterium moriokaense | reverse complement strand
GCTCGACGACTGCGGTGTTCAGCCCGAGCTGGGCGGCGCGAATGGCCGCGACGTATCCGCCGGGGCCTGCTCCAAGAACGACGACGTCATAGTGGGTCACCCGGCCAACCCTAGTAGGGAATCAGCCCGACCAAACAGCGGCTTGCCCGATCGCAGAAGTAGAGGCCATACAGCACCGCAGCACCACCTATCGCCGCGAACGGCGCCGACATCAGTGCGACCGCCAGCGCCGAGATGATCGGCTTGTTGTTCACCATCGCAACCAGCACACTGCCGACACTGCAGACCATCAGGAAGACCAGCACCACGAACACGGTCGGCGTCTTGTCCAGCGAGTGGAACCACCAGTAGTAGAGGCCGAGCCCGATAGCGGCCCCAACGATCGACACTCCGGCAACGACGAGGACGAAGGTCCAGCGCTTCAGGTATTGGTAGGTGCCGGGAACCACCTCTGATTGAGCGGGCACGCGGATCGGCGCGGACGGCTCGAGGTCGGCGACCAGGGGCAGCACAGGATCGGCGGCCGAGGGAAATTCGCCGGTGTCGAATGTCGGCAGGTAGGGCTCCGTGTGTTCGCCGGGCAACGTGTCGTGATGGGTGTCAGGCACCGTTGACCACCTGGATTACGACGAGGACGCTGAGCCATCCCGGTGCGATCGCGAGGATGAAGGCGCCAAGCGCGGTCGCCCAGCGTCGTCCGGAAAGCAGGATCGTCAACATCCCGATTGCGCTGGGCACACCGACGACGAGGGCGATGACAAGGTCCGGCCGGATGCGGGCGCTGACCAGCAGCAGCGCCGCGATGCCGATGATCTGGCCGACCGCGGCGCCGACGAGCAGGCAGCTCGCCAACAGCCACGCACGCGGTAGCGTTATCACGCTTTCGACGATAACGCCGGGGTCAGTCCCGCAGCCTTAGGTGCGCGGCGCGCCGCCGGGAACGGGACAAGCATCGACGGCCTCCGCGACGACGTGGGTCCCGCTGTGGGGCGGTCGCACGCCACGGGCGTAGTCGGCGCCGGTGACCGGCGGATGTTGCAAAAGCAACTGGTTCTCGGCGTCGGTGAACGCTCTGCCGCGGGACAGGAAGCGCATACCTTCCGGCGCTTCGAGGCTGAACCCACCGCCTCGGCCCGGTACGACGTCGATCACCAGTTGCGTGTGCTTCCACGCATCGAACTGCGGCCCGGAGATCCAGGTCGGCACGCCGCCGTCGCCGACGTCGAGGATCGCGAGCAGGATGTCTCGGTCGCCGACGATGAATTCGCCGTCCGGATAGCACATCGGCGACGACCCGTCACAACATCCGCCGGACTGGTGAAACATCAAGGCCCCGTGGCGATCCTGCAGCTGTCGCAACAACTGCGCGGCGGCCTCGGTGACCAACGCCCTCATCGGCCGAGTCTGAGCTTGTCCAGGAGATTTGACTGTATTGGCCTGCACAAGTTCAGTTTCGGCGTCCATCAGAAGAAGCCCTGGGCCTTATTGCTGTAGCTCACCAGCAGGTTCTTGGTCTGCTGGTAGTGATCGAGCATCATCTTGTGGGTCTCGCGGCCGATGCCCGACTGCTTATAGCCGCCGAACGCCGCGTGCGCCGGGTAGGCGTGGTAGCAGTTCGTCCACACCCGGCCTGCCTTGATGTCGCGGCCCGCGCGGTAGGCGACGTTGCCGTCGCGTGACCACACCCCGGCGCCCAGCCCGTAGAGCGTGTCGTTGGCCTGCGAGATCGCGTCGTCATAGTCCTTGAACGACGTCACCGCGACGACCGGCCCGAAGATCTCCTCCTGGAAGATGCGCATCTTGTTGTTGCCCTCGAAGATCGTCGGCTGGACGTAGTAGCCGCCGTTGAGGTCACCGCCGAGCTGTGCGCGCTCACCACCGGTGACCACGCGGGCACCCTCGTCTTTGCCAACCTCGATGTAGGACAACACCTTTTCCAGCTGGTCGTTGGAGGCCTGGCTGCCGATCATGGTCTCGGTGTCCAGCGGGTCGCCCTGGCGCACGGCCTTGGTGCGGATCGCCGCCAACTCGAGGAACTCGTCGTAGATGTCGGCCTGGATCAGGCTGCGCGACGGGCACGTGCAGACCTCGCCCTGGTTGAGGGCGAACATCGTGAAGCCCTCCAACGCCTTGTCCTGGAAGTCGTCGCCTGCGGCCATCACATCGGAGAAGAAGATGTTCGGGCTCTTGCCACCGAGTTCGAGCGTGACGGGGATGAGGTTCTGGCTGGCGTACTGCATGATCAGCCGGCCCGTGGTGGTTTCACCGGTGAACGCGATCTTGGCGATCCGGTTCGAGGACGCCAGCGGCTTACCCGCCTCGAACCCGAATCCGTTGACGACGTTGAGCACACCTGCGGGCAGCAAGTCACCGATCAACGACATCAGGTACAGGATCGACGCCGGGGTCTGCTCGGCAGGCTTGAGGACGACGGCATTGCCTGCGGCCAGCGCCGGAGCGAGTTTCCATGTGGCCATCAGGATCGGGAAGTTCCACGGGATGATCTGGCCGACCACGCCGAGCGGTTCGTGGAAGTGATAGGCCACGGTGTCGTCGTCGATCTGGGACAGCGACCCCTCCTGGGCACGGATCGCCCCGGCGAAGTAGCGGAAATGATCGACGGCCAACGGCAGGTCGGCGGCCAGTGTCTCGCGGATCGGCTTGCCGTTGTCCCAGGCCTCGGCCAGCGCGAGCGATTCGAGGTTGGCTTCGATGCGGTCGGCGATCTTGTTGAGGACGTTGGCGCGTTCGGCAGGCGCGGCCTTGCCCCATGCCGGCGCGGCGCCGTGCGCGGCGTCGAGAGCCTTCTCGATGTCGGCGTCCGTCGAACGCGGTATCTCGGTGAACGGCTGGCCGGTGACCGGCGTCAGATTCTCGAAGTACTCGCCTCCGACCGGCGGCACCCATTCACCGCCGATGAAGTTTCCGTACCGCGACTCATAGGACATCAGGGCGTCCGCGGAACCGGGGCGGGCGTAAACGGTCATCAGTGACTTCCCCTCTCGAACGGTGTAACCGAGCTCACACTACGCCCGACCGACAGAATGGATCCCGTGGCTGACGACCCCTATCTATGGCTCGAGGACATCACCGGCGACGACGCGCTGAACTGGGTGCGCGAGCACAACGCGCCAACGCTCGGCGACCTTATTGGCGACCGGTTCGAGCAGATGCGTTCCGAAGCGCTGGAGGTGCTCGACACCGATAGCCGCATCCCGTATGTGCGGCGCCGCGGCGATTACCTGTACAACTTCTGGCGCGACGCGACGAACCCACGGGGACTGTGGCGGCGCACCACGCTGGAGAGTTATCGAAAGGAAGAGCCCGCGTGGGACGTCATCATCGATGTCGATGAAGTCGCGCGCCTCGACGATGAGAACTGGGTGTGGGCAGGCGCCGAGGTCATCGAACCCAACTACACCCTTGCGCTGGTCGAGCTCTCACGTGGCGGCGCCGACGCCACCGTCGTGCGCGAATTCGACATGGAGAAGCGCGAGTTCGCCGATGGGGGCTTCCAGCTACCGGAGGCCAAGTCCGGCCTGTCCTGGGAGGACCGCGACACCGTGTTGGTGGGCACCGACTTTGGGTCCGAGTCGCTTACGGAGTCCGGCTACCCCCGGATCGTCAAGAGGTGGCGGCGCGGTCAACCGCTGGAGGACGCGCAGACGCTGTTCTCGGGCGACCCGTCCGACGTCAGCGTGGGCGGCGGTTGGGACCTGACCCCGGGGTTCGAGCGGTTGCTGATCACGCGGTCCCTCGACTTCTTCAACAGCGAACGCTACGAGCTGCGCGGCGACGAGTTGATCCGGATCGACGTGCCCACTGATGCCAACATGTCCGTGCACCGTGAGTGGTTGTTGATCCGGCCTCGCACCGACTGGTACACGGGCTCCGCCGAGTATGTGGCGGGCTCGCTGCTGGCAGCCAACTACGACGAATTCCTAGCGGGTACAGCTGAATTGAGTGTGGTCTTCGAACCCGACGAACACTCCAGTCTGGAGAACTACGCGTGGACACGGGACCACCTCGTGCTGGTCAGTCTCGTCGACGTCGCGAGCCGCGTGGACGTCGTATCCCCCGGATCGTGGGAGGCGACGCCGATCGCAGGCATCCCGCCCAACACTCACACGATTCTGGTCGACGTCGACGAGTTTGGCGACGAGATGTTCCTGGACTCCAGCGGTTTCGAGCTCCCGTCCCGGTTGCTGTGGGGTCGGGCCGGCGGCGAAGTGACACAGATCAAGAGCGCACCGGCATTCTTCGATGCGTCAGACATCGAGGTCACGCAGAACTTCGTTGCGTCAGCCGACGGCACGATGATCCCGTACTTCGTAGTCGGACATCGTAATTCGACGGGGCCGAGCAAGACTCTGTTGGGCGGATACGGCGGCTTCGAGAACTCGAGCACCCCCGGCTACGGCGGCGTGTTGGGCAGGCTGTGGCTGGCGCGTGGGGGTACCTATGTGCTGGCCAACATCCGCGGCGGCGGCGAGTACGGGCCGACGTGGCACACCCAGGCAATGCGCGAAGGCAGGCATCTTGTCGCAGAGGACTTCGCCGCTGTGGCAAGAGATCTGGTTGACAGAGGTATCACGACGGTCGAACAGCTGGGCGCGCAGGGTGGCAGCAATGGCGGCCTGTTGATGGGCATCATGCTGACGCAGTACCCCGAGCTGTTCGGTGCGCTGGTGTGCAGTGTGCCGCTGCTGGACATGCGGCGGTTTCACCTACTGTTGGCAGGCGCGTCATGGGTTGCCGAGTACGGCGACCCGGACAACCCCGACGATTGGGAGTTCATCTCCAAATACTCTCCGTATCAGAATGTTTCGCCAGACCGGACATATCCGCCGGTGTTGATCACCACCTCGACGCGAGACGACCGGGTGCACCCCGGCCACGCCCGAAAGATGACCGCGGCGCTGGAAGCTGCGGGCCAGCCGGTGCGGTACTACGAGAACATCGAGGGTGGGCACGCGGGTGCCGCCGACAACGCGCAGACCGCGTTCAGGTCCGCATTGATCTTCGAGTTTCTGCACCGCACACTCGGGGGGTAGTTAGGGTGGGCTCATGTCACCAGGGCCCTCAGCACCAAAGCCGATGCCGTGGTGGCAGATCGTCGCGATTCTCATGGTGGTCAGCATCGCGGTCGGCGTCACCGTGGGGCTGCTGAGCTCAGCGTTCGGTTTTGCGGTGGGATGGTCGGGTGCAGGAATTGGTGCGGCCATCGGGGCCGTCGGCGCCTTGCTGATCAATCGCCGCAAGAAGGCCATCGAGGCGCAGGAGCACGAATAGCCGACCGCCCTGTTCAGGGTGTGAGTACGCCGCGCCCGATAATCATCGGAAGGTCAAGGAACGTACGAATTCCCGGCGTCGCCGCGCACACCGGGGCGATCGCGTGGACGGCGTGCATGGCGGTGCCAAGACAACCCTGATCGGTTTCGTCCTCGCCGTGGGTGGCGATCTTCGAGTCGAGCACCATCGACGGCCTGCCCTCGACGGTCACCTTCCACCCACGGCCGGTCGGCCACTGTGGCGCCTGTTCGTCACCGAGGCGCGTGATGTGCTCAATCGTGAGTGCAGGCCGACCACCGATCACAGCGGTGTAGCCAAATCGCTGCGCCGCCACCGACCCCGCCTCGATCCGGCCTGCCTTGATCTCGAACGGATTGTCCGCAACCGCGACGTCGCGGTGGTAGACGAAGTCGTCGATGGTCGCGCCGAGCCCGTCGGCGACAAGCATCAGCGGTGCGCGGAAGGTGACACCGGCGAGGGCGGCGTCGGCCATCGGGACCGGCTCGTCGGGCGCCTTGCCGAATCCCATGATGTCGAACAGCATGTCGGCGCTGTCGTAGGTGGTGTAGTCCATCAGCTCCTGCACCAACAGCGAGTCGATCCGCTGAAACAGCCCCGACATCGTCAGCGGTAAAACCTCTGCGGCCCAGCCGGGTTCGATGCCGGTCCCGTGGAAGGAGGACCCTCCTTGCGTGCAGGCCGTTTCGAGCTTCTGGACGACGCCGCGGCCGAGACTGAGCGGATAGATGAGGCCGGTCACCGCCGTCGACACGACATTCTTGCCCGACGCGAGTAGTCGGCAGATGTCGTCGACCGCGCCCATCGGGTTCATCTCGCCCTGCGGCATGTAGAGCACGCAGTCGGCCTCCACGGCAACGATCTCGTCGGGATCATTGGTGGCTTCTACACCAATCGGACCGATGCCGCAGATGTCGCCGACATCGCGGCCAGCCTTGGCGTCGCTGTAAACGAGTGCGCCGACGAGCTCGAGGTCGGGATGTTCGTGGACGGCGGCGACGGCTTGGCGGCCGACGGATCCGGTGGCCCACTGGATGACGCGCAGCATGCTGATTAGCTTACGGTAAGGCCGACGGTTTAGCGGGCGATGCACAATCATCTATGCCCTCCGCCAACGCGATGCGCCGAACCGAGATCCTGATGTTCAACGGGATGGACGAGCTCGACGACGGCGACGTGCTGACCAGCGGGTGACATCGGGGATTGACCTGGCGCTTCACCTCATCGAACTCGAGCACGGTCGCGACGCCGCACTGCAGGAGGCGGCACGCATCGAGCATGATTTGCGCGGCCCCGTCCTGCTGACCTGAGGACGAGTGCCAAACTGCTGCCATGCCGACCGAGTTCGAGACCCTGCTCTATAAGACCGACGGTCCCGTCGCCACTATCACGCTGAACCGCCCTGAGCATCTCAACACCATCGTGCCGCCGATGCCCGACGAGATCGAGAAGGCTATCGGGCTCGCCGAACGCGACCCGGCCGTCAAGGTGATCGTGCTGCGCGGCGCGGGTCGTTCCTTCTCCGGCGGCTACGACTTCGGCGGCGGCTTCCACCACTGGAGCGACGCGATGAACACCGACGGCCGATGGGATCCGGGCAAGGACTTCGCAATGGTCAGCGCCCGCGAGACCGGCCCGACGCAGAAGTTCATGGCGATCTGGCGCGCATCCAAACCTGTCATCGCCCAGGTGCACGGCTGGTGCGTCGGCGGCGCAAGCGATTACGCCCTGTGCGCCGACATCGTCATCGCCAGCGATGACGCCGTCATCGGCACGCCGTACGCGCGCATGTGGGGCGCCTACCTCACCGGCATGTGGCTCTACCGACTGTCGCTGGCCAAGGCGAAGTGGCATTCACTGACCGGTGAGCCGCTGACCGGAAAGGAAGCCGCCGCAACCGAACTCATCAACGAATCCGTCCCGTTCGAGCGACTCGAGGCCAGGGTCAAAGAAGTCGCCGACAAGCTAACGAGGATCCCGCTCTCCCAATTGCAGGCGCAGAAGCTCATCGTCAACCAGGCCTACGAGAACATGGGCCTTGCGTCCACCCAGACGCTTGGCGGCATCCTCGACGGGTTGATGCGCAACACACCCGAGGCGCTGCAGTTCATCGACACCGCCTCCAATGACGGTGTGCGCGCGGCGATCGAGCTTCGCGACGGGCCGTGGGGCGACTACAGCCAGGGCCCGCCGGAGCGCAGGCCCGATCCGTCACACATCATCGAGCCGTGACGGGTCCACAGCGCGGGGAAGGGCGAAAACCAGGCCGAACGCCGCGACGCTCAGGACCGCGCTGATACCCATCGCCAGCGTGGCACTGTGACCGAAAGCGGTGGCAAGGGCGTCGCGACCGGGCACGACATGCAGCGTGCCGAACAGCACCGTGCCGATGACCGCAATTCCGATTGCGCTCCCGATGCGCTGCATCGTGCCAATCACGCCACTGGCCGCGCCAGCGTCGGCACGCTCCACCGTCGCGACGATGAAGCTGGCATTCGGCGCAATGAACAGCCCGCTGCCAATTCCGGCAACGAACAGCGGGGCAAGCAATTGCCAGCCGTTGTATTCGGTCGGCGGCCACAGCGCCAGCCCTAGCCAGACCGCGGTGATGCCGACGGCGACCATGCCGAGGCCGACGACCAACACATTGCGTCCGAAGCGCACGGCAAGGATGTCACTCTGGGATGCTCCGATGATGCTTCCAATGGCGAAAGGCATTGCGACAAGGCCGGACTGCAGTGCGGTGTGCGCCAGGCCAACCTGCCACAGCAGCGCGATGGTGAAGAAGATGCTTGTGAACGCCGCGAAGTAGACGAGCGCCAGCACGACACCGCCCGTGAACGCGCGGTGCCTGAACAGCCGCGGGGGCACAAGCGGACTGCCGTTTGTCTTCTCGAGGCGGCGCTCCCAAAGGGCGAACAGCGCGATGAGCGCCGTACCGCCTGCCATCGACGCGTATGTCCACCACGGCCAATTCTCTTGCTGTCCTTCGATCAGCGGCGTGAGCAGCGCGAGGAGGCCCGCGGTAAGCAGGACGAGGCCCAGCCAATCGCCTCCGCCGCGGGCGTTCTCGGCGCCACCGGGAAGCACAACCGCGGCGGCGATGACAGCGAGAATTCCGACTGGGATGTTCACCATGAAGACCAACCGCCAGCCGGATTCTGCGCCGAAAGCCTGGATGATCAGACCACCGGCCAATGGGCCCAGCGCGGTCGAAAAGCCAATCGTGGCGCCCAAGATCGCGAAGGCGCGGCCCCGTTCGCGGGCGGTGAACATCAGCTGGATCAGCGCCGTGATCGTGGTGAAAAAGATGCCACCCGCCAAGCCTTGGACCGCGCGGGCGGCGATCAACTGAATGTCGTCCTGGGCGAGGCCGCACGCGAGGCTGGCGACCGTGAACAATGTCAGTCCCGCGACGAAGACCCACTTGTGGCCCAGTCGGTCCCCGACTCGTCCCGCCGGAATAAGAGCCAGCCCGAACGCGAGCGCGTACCCGGAGATGATCCACGACAGCGTGGCGTTCGACGCGTCGAGGCTGGTGCGGATGGTCGGTATCGCGACGTTGACGATCGTCGTGTCGAGCAGCGCCATGAACGCGCCCGCTAGCAGGACGACAAGCGCGAACCACTTGTTCCGGTCCCCCGCAATGGGTTTCGATGCCTGGGCCGAAGTGGTCACTGCGCTCTCCGTTCACGCTGGTCGTCGATGATTTCTGGCAACGCGGCAAGAAGTTCTTCATGCCAGGAAATTTCGGTGCGCAGCCGGTCGGCACGATGCTTCATCACCAACCGCTCGCTAACGCTCAGATAGCGGTCGATCGCGGCGGCGTGGGCCACCCATTCCTCGAGCGTTGCCTTCAACGAAGTGGTCCGAGCGGTGATGATCGCCGCGAGGTCGTCAAGGTGATCCGGGTCGACGCGGGTCACCGCGATGTCGAACGGATCCGGTTTGATGACGATGTCGCGCAATGCCCGCAATCGCAGCCCACCTAGCGCCTCACGGCCCTCGTCGGTGATCGCCCACACCTGCCGCTGCGGATACGCGCCTGCCCGTTCGACGCGAACCTCCTCGATGAGCTCCTCGGCCGCCAAGCGCTTGATAGCCCCGTACAGGCTGCCGACGGTGATGTCGGTCCACAGCGCCACGTGCTCCTGTTCGGCGAGCAGTCGCAACTGGTGCCCGTGCATGGGCCCGGTCTCGTCCAGGGCCGCAAGCAGAAAAATTCGGATTGACGACACGCGACTACTCTCGCACGAGTAATCGCGTCAAAGCAACTCATGCCGACTCCGGCTAGACACCCAGGCGGAGGTCAAACAACGCGTCCAGGTCTCCGATCGCCCGCAGTGTGTCGTTGAGGTGCGTACACGTAGTGGTGCCGATGAATTCACCGCGGATGCGTCCGCGCAGTTCCGATAGCGTCATCCCCCGCACCCGCGCCGCCCTTCCGATCGCACCGGGACATTCCTGCCACGGCAGCACAGCCACGTTCGCGGTGACCGCCGTGATGGTTCGCGTCGCGGTGTCCACCGAGCCCGCGACCGTGTACTCGTGCACGATCGTCTCGATACCGTCGCCGTCGACGTGGCTGTCACGAAAGTGCGCGTCAAAATCCGCCGACCCCCGGTCGACCGGAAGAAGATCGAGTCGTCGGAAGCGACGCATGCCGTGGGCACGCAGTGGCTCTACGGTGTGCATATCGACGTCGTCGAGCGGTGGCGCGACCGGCCCGTGCACCGAAGGAATTGTGTTGTTGCGCTTGACGTACGGGACAAGCGACGCGTCCGCTGCGAAGCCGGCGCAGATGCCTGCCATATTGTCGGCGACACCGGCCGGGAGCTTCTCCTCGATGCCTAAAGTGATGGCCGCGTGCTGCACCGAATAACCCGAAACCAGCGCTGCGCCGACCCAGTCGTCGAGCAGTAAATGCAGCAGGCTGGCCTTCTGGACCTCCCCGGGAAGCGCCTTGCCGACCGTCGAGCGGAATCCCGGGCCAACCCTGCTGCCGACCAACCGCTGCAGCGGCACGTCACCGGTCTCGGCGGAGATGTTCTCGATCACCCGGTCGACGAGGTGGGCGCGCACGTGGACCTCGCCAAGAACGTCGTTCGACTCGCGGCACGCCACGTCGCGTGCCCGCAGGTCGACGTCGGAGCGCCCGATACCGGCCGGATGGGTGTCGATGGTGCTCGTACGCCGCAGCGCACCAGCGACGAGCGGTGGCCACGTCCGGACGGGCCGCTGTGGACCCGCGATGTCCGAGACAAATGGCATGGGTCGACGGTACTAGTCGCGTCGCCTAAGGCCGCCAAGCATCGACACGATCACGCCGAACACCACCAGCACACCACCCGCGGCCAGCGTCAGGCTCAGCCACTGATGCAGGCTGCCCTCTGCGTGGTTGACCATCGCGCCTGCGACCTGGCGGATATCGCCCTCCGTACGATCCAGGGCGGTGTTGACATAGCGCCGCGCCACCTCCAGCCCGGCCCAGCCGGCAGCGCCCACCAGCAGTGCCGAAATACCCAGCGCTGCAAGCGCTTTACCGCGTGACCGCGCCGTGGCCAATGTGAGTAGCGCGAGCACCCCCGTCAGAATGGTCGCACCGACACTCACCCACGGACCCCACGTCGACAACTGGCGTAACTGCCCCGGCCGCACACTGTCGGACACGTTTTCTGTCAGCGGCACTTCCAGCTTTGACGGTGCTTCGATGGCGAACTGCTCAAGCGTCTGCCTGAACGAGGCATCGCTCAGCATCGGCGACAAATCGATCTGCCAACGCCCGGACGCGTCGGTCTGCTGGACGGAGTCGGTGAACAGCCAGCGATGGACGATCCGATTGGCCTGTGCGAACTGGCCGGGGAAGGCTGCGCTCGCGGTGTACGTGCCCGCCACGCCCTGCAGTAGGTCGGTGCTCACGTCATACCCGGTGCCCGCGACGAGCTTCTTCAGCTGCGTACCGAGCTCGTCGGCCATCGCCTTTTGGAGCGGCGGATCTTTGGCCGCAGACGTCGCGAGCGTGGAGTACCCGTTCTCGTCGACGACGTTCTTCTGTGCCCACGCCGTCGGGACCGCGACTGCGAGTGCGACCGTCGTGACAAGCCACAGGAACACGGTCGCCACGAACCGCACGCGTCCTCCTCTCGGGCAGGACTCGCGCGCGTCAGTCGGTCAGCGCGCGTCCCACGATGAGGGGATCGGCTACAGCGACCACCTCACGGTCCTTGTTGTCGTAGTCGAACTTACCCAGGACGTGGCGCATCGCGTTGACGCGTGCACGCTTCTTGTCGTTGCTCTTGACCACCGTCCACGGCGCCGTGTCGGTGTCGGTGAGCTCGAACATGTCCTTTTTGGCAGCGGTGTACGCGTCCCACTTGTCCAGCGAGGCCAAATCGGTCGGCGACAGCTTCCATTGGCGGACCGGGTCAACCTGGCGGATCGTGAACCGGGTCCGCTGTTCGGACTGCGTGACCGAGAACCACAGCTTCGTCAGGCTGATGCCGTCGTTGACCAGCATCTGTTCGAAAAGCGGCACCTGGCTTACGAACTCCTGGTGCTGATCGGGTGTGCAGAAGCCCATGACCCTCTCTACGCCCGCCCTGTTGTACCAGGACCGGTCGAATAACACGATCTCGCCAGCGGCAGGCAGGTGGTTGACGTAACGCTGGAAGTACCACTGGGTGCGTTCGCGCTCGGTCGGCTTCTCCAGCGCGACGACACGGGCGCCGCGTGGGTTGAGGTGCTCCATGAACCGCTTGATCGTGCCGCCCTTGCCTGCCGCGTCACGACCCTCGAACACGATGACGTGTCGCAGCCCGTTGGCCTGGCTCCACTTCTGCAGCTTCAGCAGTTCGATCTGCAGCAGCCGCTTCTGCTCCTCGTATTCGGAGCGCGACATTCGATGGTCGTAGGGGTAGCCCTCGCGCCACGTGTCGACATCGGATCCGCTCGGGTGGTGCACCAGGACGGGGTCGTCGTCATCGTCATCGCGGACGGTGTAGAAGTCCGTCCCTTCAAGCATCGTCACCGGCAAAAGGTATCGACGCGCGTGTACGCCGAGGTGACGCTGAGGTGAACGGCGGGTGCTTACTTCGCCGCGCGGCGCGGCGTGACCAGCGCGAGCTTGGTCATCAGCTTGTTCATCCGCTTGAGCGCCTTTGGCGAATTGTTGTAGTAGTTGCCGCCCGCGCCGACGTTGGTGCGTGGCGCCACCACCGCCTCCTGGCGGCAGAACTTGCGCAGACCCTCGGCCCCGCCGAATCGCGCCCCGATTCCCGAGGTCTTCCAGCCGCCCATCGGCGCCGTCGTGCACATCAGGTTGGAGATGACGTCGTTGACGTTCACTGCACCGCAATCTAGTTGCACCGCAACCGCTTTGGCGCGCTCGACATCTCCTGAGAACACCGAGGCGCTCAGGCCGTACGGGCTGTCGTTGGCCAGCCGGATCGCCTCCTCGACCGAGTTGACCTTCATGATCGGCAGTGTCGGGCCGAATGTCTCCTCGGTCATACAGGTCATCGAGTGGTCAACGTCGACAAGCACCGTCGGCGGGTAGAAGCTGCCGGGGCCATCCGGGCGCTTGCCGCCGGTGAGCGCCCTCGCCCCTGCGGCAACGGCCTCGCGGACATGACGGTCGGTAACCGCGACCTGGCTGTCGTCGATCTGGGCACCGAAGTCAAAACCCTGGCCCGCGCCCATCTTCAGGTTCTGCACATCGCGCACCACCGCATCGACGAACCGGTCGTAGACGGACTCCAGCGCGTACACCCGCTCGACCGACACACATGTCTGGCCCGCATTGAACATCGCGCCCCACACCGCGGCGTGAGCGGCCAGGTCGACGTCGGCGTCGTCCAGCACGATCATCGGGTCCTTGCCGCCGAGTTCAAGGCTGACAGGGGTGAGCCTGCGCGCGGCACGCTCCATCACCTTCGCGCCGGTCGCACTCGAACCGGTGAACTGGATGTAGTCGGAGTTGTCCACGACCGCCTCCACGGCCTCGCGGGCGCCCTGGACTATCGCCATCACTTCGGGTGCGCCGGAGTCCAGCCAGCCGCGCAGCAGAAGTTCGGCGGTCAGCGGCGTGCGCTCCGACGGCTTGAGCAGCACCGCGCAGCCGGCGGCCAGCGCAGCGATGCCGTCCATCAGCAGGTTGGCGACGGGATAGTTCCACGGCGCGATGATGCTGACCACCGGACGCGGCCGATAGTGCACCTCGACCTTCTTGATAGCCATGAACGGCAGCGCCGCGGGACGGGATTCCGGCGCGAGCGCCTTCTCCATCGTCTTGATGTAGTACGACGCGATCATGATCAGCAGCGGTAACTCTTGTGCGGCGTCGGTGGCCGACTTGCCGGTCTCCTTGATCAGCAGCGACTCGATCTCGTCGCGGTGCTCGCCCAACCACACCGCGTAGCGCGCAAGCACCTTGGCGCGACCCTTCGCGCCGCGCGCGTCCCACTCTTTCTGGGCCTTCCGCAGCCCGGCCGCGATGCGCGGCACGTCGGCGGGGTCGGTCCAGCGCACCTTGCCTGCCACAGCACCCGTCGCAGGATTGCGGATCGTGGTGTTGTCGGGCAGGTCAACTTCGGGCGTCGCTGTCATGAGGTCATGCTAACCCTCGCTGTGACGCAGATCGCAGGTGGGGTTGACACGTGTCAAGTTTGGTGGGGCGTGTGTCCTAATGTGAGGGATGCGACGCATACGATCGCCGTGCCCAACAGCAGCGCGCCGACGGTGTCGGTGAAGTAGTGGTAGGTCACGCCTTGTCCGATCATGCCGAGCAGGCAGAAGGCGATCGCGGTGAGTACCGCCCACAGCGCACCGCGCGCGACCAGCACGGCCATCCCCAGCACTACGACCATCGTCGTCGTGTGGCCGCTCGGATACGCGAGCGCACCGTCACTTTGACGGTCGAACAACCGCTTCAAGAGTTGGACGAGCGCGATCGCGATCGGTGGCGACAACAACGTCACAGCCGCCAGCCGCCAACGCCTTTGATTCAGCGCGACAACCAGGCAGCCCCCCAACAGGAGCGCGAGCACTAGCGGTTCGGAAAAGAGTAGGAGCCATTTGGCGGGGCTGTGATGGTACTGGTGGAACCAGTCGTCCACCGACGTCGATCCTGTGCCTACCGCCCATCCCAGCAACAACAATGCGGCCAGGGCCATCGGCGGCCACAGGCGGAGCATCGTGGTCAGCGGACGATGCCCCGTACATAGGCGGCCTGGCCCAGGTGCTGGGCGGCGTCGTCGACGATGCTGACCAGCCGCACGCTGGCGGTGACCGGCGGATTCCACCGAGTGTCGACGATGCGGCTGAGGTCGTCGGGCGTCACCGACGCGATGTACTCCAGCGAGGCCTTGTGAACACCGTGGTAGTAGCCGGCCAGGAGATCGGCCGACGCGCGCACCTTGCTCACGTCGTCTGGACTATGGCCGTACCCCGTGTCGTCGCGCGGGAGGTCGAGGCCGAACCGGTCGACCCATCCGTCGCGCGTCCAGACCTCCTCGATGCCTGCGATGTCGCATAGCTGGGCGTCCTGTTGGCGGGCGCTGTGCCAGATCAGCCAGGCGATGCTGTTGGCGGCGCCTGTCGGGCGAAAAAACGCGGACTCGTCGGTCAACCCGTCGGTCAGTTCCTCGACATGCTCGATGAGCCGGGTGAACGAGTCCCTCAGCAGCTCCCGCACCGCTGCCGCATCAGAGTCAGCCATGCCTTGACGCTACCTGTGTGGCCATGACATTCCTTGACAGTTATATGACTGTATGGTGATATGAAGTGGTGGACGCATTCGCGGTGATCGCTGACCCGACCCGGCGGCGCATTCTGGACACACTGCGCGACGGCGTCGCGGACGTCGGGACTCTCGTTGAGCGGCTTGGTATTTCGCAACCGCTGGTGTCCAAGCACCTCGGGGTGCTTCGGACCGCGGGAGCCGTCGACGTCACGGTTGATGGCAAGCGGCGGGTCTATCGGCTTGCCGAGGACCCGCTCCCGGGTGTTCTGGCCTGGGTCACGCCGTATCACCGCAAGTGGTCCAGGAGCCTTGGCCGCCTTTCCCAACTCGTCGAAGAGGAGCAGTCATGACACATCCATTGCAGGGCACGCTCGAAAGCTCGGATGGCGCCTGGGTTTTGACACTGGTGCGTGACTTCAGCCAACCGGCCGAGAAGCTTTGGCCGTGGCTCACCGATCCCGACCGGCTGCGCCAGTGGTCGCCCATCGTTCCCGACCTGGCCATGGATTCCGTCGGACCCCGAAAGGTACGGGAGAATCCGGACGACGAACCGGTCACCGGTGACGTGGTCAGCGTCGACCCACCGCATGAGCTGGTGCACCGGTGGGGCGACGACGTGGTGCGCTGGCGACTGTCACCGACAGAAACAGGCTGCCGGCTGACGCTTGAGCAGACCATGCACGAGAAGGACCACGCCTCGTTGAACGCCGCGGGCTGGCATCTGTGCCTCGACGTGCTGGACGACGTCGCGAGCGGTGTGGACCGGCCGCGCGTCGTCGGTCGTGACGCAGCTGCGCATGGATGGGAAGCGTTGCGCGACAAGTATTCCGACGTGCTAAGCGGCTAGCCCTCGGCTGAGGCGCCGTGGAACACGGCCTCGACATTGTTGCCGTCCGGGTCGCGGACGAAGGCGCCGAAATAACCGGGGTGATACTCCGGCCAGAGCCGCGGCGCGTGCAGCGACTCGGCGCCCAGTTCCACCGCGGCGTCGTAGAACGCCGTGACGGCGTCGGTGCCCGCCGCCTGGAATGCGATGTGGACCTCTCGGTTGGGACCCGCCGCGTCGCCTGCACTCATATCGGCGATCCAGAAGTCGGGCTTGCCGTCCTTGCCATATCCGATCGCGACGTCGAAGTCCATCTGCCGGGTGTATCCCAGCACGCCGAGGACCTTGTCGTAGAACGCCTTCGCATTGTCGAAGTCCGCACAGTTGATTCCAAGGTGGTCAATCACGGCTCCATCCTGGCATGTGGCAGGGACACCGCCGTACATTCAGTTGATGGTTTACGACCTGATCATTCGTAATGGCACCATCGTTGACGGCCTTGGCGGGGAGCCGTATGTGGGCGATGTCGCGGTCGCCGACGGCGTGATCGCGGCGGTCGGCTCTGTCGATGGCGACGCCACCCGCGAGATCGATGCGACAGGCCTGCTCGTCACACCCGGCTTCGTCGACCTGCACACCCATTACGACGGGCAGGCCATCTGGTCGGACCGCATGACACCGTCGTCGGCCCATGGCGTGACGACGGCCGTGATGGGCAACTGCGGCGTGGGCTTCGCGCCGTGTCGCGCCGCGGACCACGACACGCTCGTCGACGTGATGGCAGGGGTGGAGGACATCCCCGGCGTCGTCATGGTCGACGGGTTGCCGTGGGACTGGGAGACCTTCCCCGAGTACCTGGACGCGCTAGATGCGCGACAACGGGATATCGACGTCGCCGCGTATCTGCCCCACTCACCGCTGCGGGTGTACGTGATGGGCCAGCGCGGCGCGGACCGCGAGCCTGCGACCGACGAGGATCTTGCGAAGATGCGGGCGCTGGCCAAGGAAGCCGTCGAGGTGGGGGCGCTGGGGTTCGCGTCGTCGCGGTTCGCTTTCCATAAGACCGCGGGCGGTGAGGCGATCCCCAGCTATGACGCGGGCCGCGACGAGCTCGCCGCGATCACCGAGGGTATCGCCGAAGGAGGCGGTGGACTGGTGCAGTTCATCCCCGACCTTGCAGGCGGCGGCTACGACACCGTCCTGAATCAGGTCTTCGACGTAGCAGGCGACGCGGGACTGCCGGTGACGTTCACGTTGACCACCGGCAACTCAGGAGATCCGATCTGGCCCGCCGCGATCAATGTGATCGAGAAGTACAACGCGGATGGTGCCAACATCACCGCGCAGATGTTCCCGCGCCCAATCGGTTTGGTGATCGGGCTGGAGCTCAGCGGCAATCCGTTCGTGATGTACCCCAGTTACCTGGAGATCGCGGATCTGCCGCTGGCCGAACGGGTCGCTGAGATGCGCAAGCCCGAGGTGCGCGCCCGGATCCTCGCCGACCGGCCCACCGTGCAGAGCCATCCGCTGATGTTCCTGGCGCAGGCGTGGAACTGGATCTTCCCGTTGACCGATGACCCCGACTACGAGCCGGACGCCTCGACATCGATCGCGGCGCGCGCTGCGGCACACGGTGTCACCCCGATGGAGGAGGCCTACGACCGGCTCCTCGACGATGAGGGACACGCGATGCTGCTTGTTGCTATGGGTAACTACGAGAACAACTCGTTGGACACCGTCGGCAATCTGATACGCCGTGATGACGTGGTGCTCGGCCTCGGCGACGGTGGTGCGCACTACGGAATGATTTGCGACGCAAGCTATCCGACGTTCCTGCTGGCGCACTGGGCCCGCGACCGTGCTACAGGACGGCTGAGCGTTGCGGACGCGGTTCGGATGATGACGTCAGTGCCTGCGCGGATCGCGGGGCTGGCGGATCGCGGCCGAATCACGTTGGGGTACAAGGCGGATCTCAACCTCATCGACCACGCCGCGTTGCGGCTGCACAAGCCCGTGATCGCCAACGACCTACCCGCCGGTGGCCGTCGTCTGGACCAGACCGCCGACGGCTACGTTGCCACGGTGGTGTCGGGTGAGGTGATCGCCGAGAACGGGGCGCCGACCGCCGCGCGCCCGGGCAAGCTGGTCCGTGGCCGCCAGCCCGCGCCGGCCTAGGCCCAAACGTCAGCGATGGCGGGCGCATCGGCGGCGAGCCCCGTCTTGGGCAGCCCGTACATCTCCTCGATGGTCGAGAGCACGTTGTAGTGGCTGATCGGCTCGGCGTAGGTGCCGGGCCGGACGTTGGCGCCGTAGATCATCGTCGGAATTTGGTTGGATGGGCCGTTGTCGTCCTCGTCCCAAGTCACAATGAGCAGGCTGTTGTTCGCGACAGCCCAATTGGCATAGCGCGTCAGGTTGGTCGCCAGCCAGGTGTCGGCTTGGACGATGGTCCCGTCGTGCATGTCGTTGTCGAGATTGGGAATTACGAACGAGACTGTCGGCAGGCTCCCGTAGTCGGTGCGGGCGTTGAACGCGCTGAACGGCATCGAGGTTGCAGCCGACACATTGGTGAAGTTGGCCCACGGCACGTGCTTTCGCGCGTACTTGCCCGCCGCGCACACCGGCGAACCTACCGCGGGAAGGTCTTCGGAGAAGCCCGCGAACGCGTAGCCCGCCGCGAGCAGTTCTGCGCCGAGGTTCGGTGCAGCACCTCCGTTGACCGGGCAAGCGTCAGAAGTCAGGCCGAAGGTGCTGCCGGAAAACAGCGCGAGATAGTTCGGCTCGCTCGGATGCGTCTCGGCATACGACTGCGTCATCAGCGCACCGTTGGCGGCCAGCTGGTTCATGAACGGCGCCGACTTGTTGCCGATCACGTTGGCGCTGGAGTGATTCTCTTCGACAACGATCACGATGTGCGCAGGCGTCGGGATCGACTGGGCGGTGGCCTCGGGCACCTGCAAACGGCTGAACATCACAGCGACCGCCGCTGCGACGTAAGGCCAGCACCTCATGGCCGCAGTGTAGGAACCGAACCTGACAGCCAGTGGCAGGCCCGCCGTATCCTCACCCCATGAGCGTGAAAGTGGATCTGGATCAGCTGGCCGGCGCGCTGGAGGATTTCACGTTCGCGTATCTGCTCACGGTCGGCGACGACTACCGCGCGCACACAGTTGCAGTTGAGCCGGTGCTCACGGACGGCATCTTCGATGTCGGCCAGATGGGTTCGGGCACCCGCCGCAACGCGGGCGAGCATCCCGACGTCACCGTCGTCTGGCCTCCGGCCGACCCTGGCGGGTACACGTTGATCGTCGACGGCCGCGCCGAAGTCACCGATGCCGGATTGACGGTTGCCCCCACCCGCGCGGTTCTTCACCGCAGAGCCACATCCGACTCCGCGGCGACGAGCCCCGACGGCCTACACGACTGTGTCCCGCTCAAGAAATAGACACGAAAAAGCCCGACTCCTTTTGGGAGCCGGGCTTTTTCGTACTGCGACTTAGAAGTCCATACCGCCCATGCCACCGGTCGGGTCGGCCGGACCAGCGGCCGCCTTCTCCGGCTTGTCGGCGACGACGGCCTCAGTGGTCAGGAACAGCGCCGCGATGGACGCCGCGTTCTGCAGCGCCGAACGCGTCACCTTGACCGGGTCGGCGACTCCCGCCTTGAGCAGGTCCTCGTACTCACCGGTCGCGGCGTTAAGGCCGGTTCCGGCAGGCGAGTTGGTGACCTTCTCGGCGACAACGCCGGGCTCGAGCCCACCGTTGAAGGCGATCTGCTTCAGCGGAGCCGACAGCGCCACGCGGACGATGTTGGCGCCAGTGGCCTCATCGCCGGTGAGCTTCAGCTCGTCGAGCGCAGGAGCCGACTGCAGAAGGGCGACACCGCCACCGGCGACGATGCCCTCCTCGACGGCCGCCTTCGCGTTGCGAACGGCGTCCTCGATGCGGTGCTTGCGCTCCTTGAGCTCCACCTCGGTGGCAGCTCCGGCCTTGATCACCGCAACACCACCGGCCAGCTTGGCCAGGCGCTCCTGCAGCTTCTCGCGGTCGTAGTCGGAGTCGCTGTTCTCGATCTCGGCACGGATCTGCGCGACCCGGCCCGCGATGGCGTCGGAGTCACCGGCGCCCTCGATGACCGTGGTCTCGTCCTTGGTGACGACGACCTTGCGAGCCTGACCGAGCAGCGAGACGTCGGCGGTCTCAAGAGACAGCCCGACCTCTTCGCTAACGACCTGGCCACCCGTGAGGATCGCAATGTCCTGCAGCATCGCCTTGCGGCGGTCACCGAAGCCAGGGGCCTTGACGGCGACGGACTTGAACGTGCCACGGATCTTGTTGACCACCAGGGTGGACAAGGCCTCGCCCTCGACGTCCTCGGCGATGATCAGCAGCGGCTTGCCGGACTGGATGACCTTCTCCAGCAGCGGAAGCAGATCCTTGACCGTCGACACCTTCGACGAGACGAGCAGGATGTACGGATCCTCGAGGACCGCTTCCTGACGCTCGGCGTCGGTGACGAAGTAACCCGAGATGTAGCCCTTGTCGAAGCGCATGCCCTCGGTGAGCTCCAGCTGGAGACCGAAGGTGTTGGACTCCTCGACGGTGATGACACCCTCGTTGCCGACCTTGTCCATCGCCTCGGCGATGAGCTCACCGATCTGGGTGTCACCGGCCGAGATGGCGGCGGTGGCAGCGATCTGCTCTTTGGTCTCGACCTCTTTGGCCGACTTGAGCAGCGTCTCGGTGATCTTCTCGACGGCCTTCTCGATGCCGCGCTTCAGACCGAGCGGGTTGGCGCCTGCCGCGACGTTGCGCAGACCCTCGCGAACGAGCGCCTGAGCCAGCACGGTGGCGGTGGTGGTGCCGTCGCCCGCGACGTCGTCAGTCTTCTTGGCGACTTCCTTGACCAGCTCAGCGCCGATCTTCTCGTATGGGTCCTCCAGCTCGATCTCCTTGGCGATGGACACGCCATCGTTGGTGATCGTGGGGGCGCCCCACTTCTTCTCGAGGACGACGTTGCGGCCCTTGGGACCCAACGTCACCTTTACCGCGTCGGCGAGGGCATTTAGGCCCCGCTCGAGGCCGCGACGGGCCTCTTCGTCGTACGCAATTATTTTGGACATTGCGAAGAGATTCCTCCGATTAGGGGATCGCACGTTCTTTGGTCGGGCGCAGTGCCCGCGACGGACGGCTGGGGATGTGCTCCGCGTGTGCGGCCCCTGCCTCACCGTCCCGACCTAGCACTCACTGGTCGCGAGTGCCAACTGCATTTCTAGCACTCGACCAGGGAGAGTGCAAGGTCGTTCACCCTGCGCGCAACCCGTCGAGCACGACTTCCGTCAGCTGTGCTGCCTTGTCGGGCTGATACGCCTGCATCGCCTGCAGTCCAACCATGAGTGCCTTCACGTCCGCAACTCCGACGTCCTTCCGCGCGGTGCCCGCGCCCTGGGCCGCGCGTAGCAACTCGCCAAGGAGTTCTTTGAACTGTGCCTCGGCGTCTTCGACCTCATTGCCCGAGCCGGCGAGCGCATCGACGAGACCGCGGTTTGTGGCGCTCCACTCCACGGCCGCGCGCAGGAAGGTAAAGAGCGCCTCACCCGGCTTGCCGGCTTCGAGCAGCGCATGTCCCCCGTCGATGATGCGCTGCAACTGGTCGACGATCACCGCCCCAACCAGGTCTTCTTTGGCGGGGAAATGCCTGTACACCGTTCCGGCGCCGACGCCAGCACGCCGGGCGATCTCGTCGATGGGTACCGACAACCCTTCGGCGGCGAAGGCTTCCAAGGCAGCGTCCAGCACCCGGGCACGATTGCGCGCCGCGTCGGCGCGCAGCGGCCGGGCCGGTTCAGCCATCTCACCCACCTCGGTGACGTCGGGAATAGATAAGCGGGGCGTGCGTTCCGTATGGTCGTAACCAAACGGAGCGCCCGCCCCGTTTAACCGATTGTAGGAGATTCCCATGACCAAGTGGACGACCGCCGACATTCCCGACCAGTCTGGTCGCACGGCAGTCATCACCGGCGCCAACACCGGGCTCGGCTACGAGACCGCCACCGCGCTCGCCGCCAAGGGCGCACACGTCGTGCTCGCGGTGCGCAATATCGAAAAGGGCATAGAAGCAGCGCGCGGCATCGAACAGCGCACTTCCGGCGCCAACGTGGCGGTACAGGAGCTCGACCTCAGCTCGCTGGAATCGATCCGCGGCGCGGCCGATGAACTGCGTTCCAAGCACGAAACCATCGACCTGCTCATCAACAACGCGGGTGTGATGATGACGCCGAAGTCCACGACCAAGGACGGCTTCGAATTGCAGTTGGGCACCAATCATCTGGGCCACTTCACCTTCACCAACCTGCTGCTCGATCGCGTGCTGGCGACGCCGGGTTCGCGCATCGTGACGGTCAGCAGCCAAGGTCATCGCTTCGTCCGCGGCATCCGCTTCGACGATCTGCAGTGGGAACGTGACTACAACCGGGTACGCGCATACGGCCAGTCGAAGTTGGCCAACCTGATGTTCACCTATGAGCTTCAGCGGCGCCTGCGCGGCACCGACACCATCGCCGCCGCCGCACATCCCGGCGGCTCGAACACCGAGTTGAGCCGCAATCTGCCGCCGCTGGTTGGGGTCGCGACGAGGCTGCTCGCACCGCTCTTCCAGAGCGCCGAGATGGGCGCACTGCCGACGCTGCGGGCGGCAACCGATCCCGGCGTGCTCGGCGGGCAGTACTTCGGCCCCGACGGATTCGGTGAACAGCGGGGCTACCCGAAGGTCGTCGCGTCCAGCGTCGCGTCCCACGACACCGAAGCTCAGCGCCGCTTGTGGGCAGTCTCCGAGGAACTGACTTCGGTGGCGGCCCCCGTCGGCTGAAGTGGCGCAGCCACAGCCGATTGCCAGACGTGGGCGTCACAGTGAGCCTGTGACGGTTCCTGGATTGGGTCTGCTGTCGTTGTCCGGGTTCGGAGACCCGGTGTGGCTCTTCGCGCTCGCCGTGCCGGCGGCTCTGTTGGCGGTCTACCTGGCCGCCCAGGGCCGCCGGCGTCAACGGATGCGCCGGTTCGCCGACGTCGCCGCGGCGCCATCGATCGCTCCGGCACGGCCGTCGCCGTGGCGGCATCTGCCGATGGCCGTGTTGCTTCTCGCGCTGCTTCCGTTGACCATCGCGCTCGCCCAGCCGACCCGAGACGTACGCGTTCCGCGCAACCGCGCGGTGATCATGCTCGTCATCGACGTGTCGCAGTCGATGATGGCCACCGATGTCCCGCCCAACCGGCTGGCCGCCGCCAAGCAGGCCGCAAAGCAGTTCGCCGAACATGTGACAGCCGGGGTGAATCTGGGCCTCATCGCCTTTGCGGGAACCGCCAATGTACTGGTTTCGCCCAATCCCGATCACCAGGCGACGGTCAAGGCCCTCGACAATCTGCGACCTGACGATAGAACCGCCACCGGAGACGCGATTTTCGCTGCGCTGCAAGCGATTCAAACCGTCAACGCCGTGCTGATGGGTCCCGGCGACAAACCGGCACCGGCCCGGATCGTGCTGCTGTCCGACGGCAAGGAGAACAAGCCCGACAATCCCAACAACAATGACGGGGCCTACACCGCCGCCCGCGCCGCAAGGGCGCAAGGCGTGCCGATCTCCACCATCGCGTTCGGCACGGCGACGGGCCATGTGGCCGTCAACAACGAGACCGTGCCGGTCCCGGTTGACGCCGACACGATGAAGGCCGTGGCGCAACTCTCGGGTGGCCAGACCGCGACCGCAGAAACCATCGACGAGCTCAACGACAAGTTCAGCGCGGTCGAAGACCAAATGGGTTATCAGATTGCGCGCGGCTCTGCGAGTGCGGGCTGGCTGCGGCTGGCGGTCATCGTCGCCGGTATCGGGGCGGCGCTGGCGCTGCTGATCAACCGCAGGCTGCCCGTCTGAGGCTCAGTCCGGCAGCCTCCGATTGAGCAGCGCAGCGGCCAGCAGGGCCGCGGTCAGACTCACCGCACCAAGCCGGATCCATGCGGCACTGGCATCGCCGGGCATCGTCTGGTAGCCGATGATGCGCTGCAGAGTGGAGTAGACGGTGTTGAGCTGATCCAGGCTGCCCGCGTGGAACGCCTGCCCGCCGGAGATCTCGCTGATCTTCAGCAACGTCGAGTCGTCCACCGGCACGGGGATGTCTTGACCGTTGATGTGGACGGTTCCGTCCGGGGTGCCGAACGAGATCGTGGAGATTGCCACACCCTGTTCCTTCGCCGCGTGCGCCGCAGTGAACGCACCGCGCGGCGCGTCGGGCTCGCCGGGAACGGTTTCCTTGCCGTCGGACTCAAGGACGATGCGCGCAGGAGGTGGCCCGTCGCCGCCGCCGAGGACAGCGGAGGTGGCCGCGACGGCCTGCAGTGCCGTAAAGATTCCCTCGCCGGTCGCGGTGCGTTCCGCGGCCTGCAGGCTGCCGATCGCGGCCTTGACGGCACTGCGGTCCGTGGTCGGTGTCATCAACAGCGTTGCGGTTCCGGCGAATTCGACCAAGCCGAGGTTGATTCCCGGCGTCAGCTCGTCGGCGAATCGCTTTCCCGCCTCTTTGGCTGCGGCCAACCGGTTCGGTGCGACGTCGGTGGCCACCATCGACTCCGAGACATCGATCACCAGCATCACCACCGCGCGGTTGCGGGGCACCTTCACCTCGTGCGTCGGACCTGCCATCGCCGTCGTCAGCAGCGCCAACGACGCCACCAGCAGTGCGGCGGGCAGGTGGCGCCAACGGCGCCGCGCCGGCCTGGCAACCGACTGCAGCAGTTCGAGATTGGCGAACCGCAGCACCCGTCTGCGCCGAGCCCGCAACGTCACCACGTAGATCGCCGTCATCGCGGCGATCGCGACGAAGAAGAGCAGGAACCACGCGTTGGCGAATCCGGACACCGACAGTGTGCCCAGCAGCGGCACCGTCATCGCCTGCCCATCCGATCGCGCAGTTGAGGATCGTTCTCCCACCACAGCGCCGTCGTCGCGGCGAAATCCTCTGAGGCGCTGTCCAGTTGGGCGTCGACGGCGTCCGCGTGGACCTTCTCGTCTGCCGAGAACATCCGCATCAGCACAATGATGAACGGAACGCCGAGCACGTCGCCGACGAGCCAGAGGATGCCCGCGCCGATCGATTGATCGATGCGCATGCTGAGGCCCGAGTGCCTGCCCACCTGTGCGTAGTAGTCGACGGCGATCAACGGGCCAAGCCACAGCACGATACCGAGCAGGCCGTCGCCGATCGACTCGACGATGCTGATGACGAGCGAGATCAACTGCGAGTAGCGGCGCGGCACCGGATCGGTCTGCAGCCGCGCGTAGAAGTAGCCGAAACCGACCAGTACCAAGAACATCCGAGTCGCGGCCGCCACGTCACTGCGCTCAAGCGCCGCGACATACCAGGGCGTCAAGTACAGCAACCACGGCGTGCCAAGCATCGCCACCGATGTCGTCGCCGGGTGTGCGACGAACCGCGCCGCCCGCGTCGCCAACAACCGGTCCAGTCGGGCTCGGCTCGCGGGTCCGAGTGCTCCGCGCAACAAAGTGACCGGCCTGCTCATCGCCAGGAAGAACGGAACGACGAAAAGCAGCAGCAACACCTGCAGCGCGCGGACCCAGAACAACACATGGGCGTAGACGCCGATCGCGCTCATGGTCGCCACGATCAACGTCGCCACGCCGATGACGAAGCACCACACCGGCCCAGGCGTGGCCGGCTCCGGTTGCCTCGCACGACGCCATGCCCAGGCATAGCCTGCGCACAGTCCGACGATCAGGACAACCGCGGCGCTGTCCCACCGCCATGTCGTGAGCGACGTGGACCACGTCAGCGGCACAGTCGCCGGATCCATGCACGCACTATGCGCCGTCGACCTGTATGTGCGCTGTGCGCGGCGAGTTTCAGCGCAACAGCCAGACCAGACTGCCGACGCCGGCGACGGTGCAATAGATCGCGAACGGCGTCAGGGTGCGGGTTTCGAAGTAGCGGGTCAGGAATCGCACAGCGAGATAGGCGGCAACGAAGGCGGCGACGCTGCCGGCCATCACCTGGCCGTGGATGCCCTCGCCAAGCGGACCAAACAGGTCCGGGATCTTCAGTACACCCGCCGCCAGGATCACCGGTGTGGCGAGCAGGAATGAAAACCGGGCCGCCTCTTCGTGATTGAGGCCACGCCACAAGCCGGCCACCATCGCGACTCCCGAGCGGCTGATCCCTGGCAGCAGGGCCAGAATCTGTGCGCTGCCGATCAGCACGCCCTGTGCCATCGGTAGCTCGGCGATCCGTTCGTCGGGTGGCGCCGATCCTTTGCCTGCCGGGGTCGCCGCAACCGGGGTGCGCCTGCGCAACCGTTCGCCTGCGTAGAGGACGACGCCGTTGATCGCGAGAAACGCCGCGGCGGGCACTGGACGCCCCAATGTGGTCCGGAACACGTGCTCCAGCGCCAGTCCCGCGAGCCCGACCGGAATCGTCGCCAGCACGATGAGCCACGCCAATCGTTCGGCGGCGGTGCTGACGCGGCGATACCGCACAGACGTGATCAGACCTCCGACGATGGCCAGCCAGTCACGCCAGAAGAACACCAGCAGCGCCACGGCGGTGGCCACATGCAGCCCGACGATGAACGCCAGGTAGGGCGACTCCGGTGCGGACACGTTGAGATCCTGTGCCCACCGGCCGCCGACGAGCGCCGGAATCAACACCGAATGCCCCAGGCTCGACACTGGAAACAGTTCGGTGACGCCCTGAAACGCGCCAACCACTATGGCTTCGATGTAGCTGAGGTGACTGCTCAAGCATCCCCCTTTCGGCGATTTCGGTGTCGCGACTGCCTACCACGGCCCGACCCCGTTCAGCGACCCACCAGGAAACGTCCAGGGAGCCTCTCGTCGTGCAGCATGTCACCGCAGGGTTCGGCCGCTGAGCGGCACGAATTCCCAGCCCGCCGCACGCAGTGCGGTAATCGCGTCGCCGACTCCGGTGGCGGTGCCCGACTCCGGATGGTTCATGTGCGCCAACACGATCGATCCGGGCGCCGCTCCCAACAATCTGGACCGGACCGAAGCAGCGGAGGCCGTTGCGCCCTGGTCGTCGTTCACGGTGAAGCCGAGTGGAGTTTCGCCGAGGTCGCGAACGATCTCGACGGCGACGTCGTCGTAGTGGGCGGTGCCGGGACGAAACCAGGTCGGCGCCCTGCCCGTCAGCGCGGCGATCTTGGTGTGGTTGGTCCACACCTCGGCCACCACCTCGTCGGCCGACCGGGTACCGCCGATGCCGTACGCCGAGCGGCCCGATACTGACAGCGGGACGTGGCGAGTGCCGTGGTTGCCGATGTCGAACAACGGGTTTGCGGCGAGCTGTGCGGCGCGGCCGGGGTTCGCGTCGATCCATCTCGAGCAGAAGAAGAGCACGGCGGGAACGGCATTGCGTTCGAGCGTGTCCAACAACGTGTCGTCGCACGCGCCCTTGCACGCGTCGAACGTCAGCGCAATCTGCTTGCCGCTTGCGGCGAACGTCGTGGTGACACCGGGCAACGACATGCCCCACTCGGAGGGGATCCGTCTGCGATTGAGCGAAGCGACGGTCGCGGGGTCCGGATCGGGCGGAGCCGCGCGGCTGTGCGGTATGCCAACGCCGACCGCCGCCATCGATCCCGCAACGGTAGCGAGAAATGCCCGCCGGCTGATCATGCGCGGACGCTAGCCACGGAGGTTGAACGGAAGCTGTCAACACGACGACATTCCAGTGCCAACAGCTATGGCATTGTGGGATCCGATGTCACTCGTCGTGCCGCCCTATCCCCCGCCCCGGTACACCAAGGACCAGCCGGAGGTCAGCGCCCGGCTACGCCGCGGCGACACGCAGGAGGACTACGACGCGTTCGGCCTAGTGAAGTATCACTACCTGGCGAACCAACAAGCCACCGACGGCGACTACGGGCTGTACCGCGTGGAGATCTCGCCGAACGGCGGTGGACCGGGCCCGCACTTTCACCGCGCCATGTCAGAGGCGTTCTTCGTGTTGTCGGGAACGGTGAAACTGTACGACGGGAACGACTGGATCGACGGGCACCCGAACGACTTCCTCTTCGTTCCACCTGGCGGCATCCACGGCTTTCGCAACGAGGCCGACGCACCGACGTCGATCTTGATGCTGTTTGCTCCCGGCGCGCCGCGCGAGCACTACTTCGAGGGCATGGCCCAGCTCGGCGACATGACCGACGAGGAGCGCCGGGAATGGTTCATCGCCCACGACAACTTCTTCGTCGAATGACACTCCGGTAGCGACACGCCGAAACGTGCGCGCTCGTAATCCCTTGCGCTAGGCTGCTCCTCGATCAGTGAGGAGCTTTGGGTGCGGGCTTTTGCGGCGCCCGACACCCAGGCTTTACGAAGCTGGCAGCGTCGGGCATTGGTGCGATACCTTGGCGCCAGACCACGGGATTTTCTTGCTGTCGCCACTCCGGGTGCAGGCAAGACCGCGTTTGCCCTTCGCATCGCCGGAGAGCTGCTTGCCGACGATACCGTCGAGCGAATCACCGTCGTCGTGCCGACCGAGCATCTCAAGACGCAGTGGGCCCAGGCCGCCGCAGCCGTGGGTATCGCCCTTGATCCGAAGTTCACCAACTCGTCGGCGCAGACGTCGTCGGAATACCACGGAGTCGTCGTCACCTATGCGCAGGTGGCCAGCCACCCCACCCGTCACCGGGTGCGCACCGAGAATTACCGCACCCTCGTCGTCTTCGACGAAATCCACCACGGCGGCGACGCGAAGAGCTGGGGCGAGGCCATCCGTGAGGCCTTTGAAGATGCTGCGCGACGGCTCGCTCTCACCGGCACGCCCTTTCGCAGCGACGACAGCCCGATCCCGTTCGTCAGCTACGAACCCGACGGCGAAGGGGTGCTGCGCTCGACGGCCGACCACACCTACGGCTACGCGGAGGCCCTTGCCGACGGCGTTGTCCGCCCCGTGGTGTTCCTGGCGTACTCGGGGGAGGCGCGCTGGCGGGACAGCGCAGGCGAGGAACACGCGGCGCGTCTCGGCGAGCCGCTCAACGCCGAGCAGACCGCCCGTGCGTGGCGCACTGCGTTGAACCCGGCGGGCGAATGGATGCCTGCGGTCATCGCTGCCGCCGACACCAGGCTGCAGCAGAAGCGCCAGCACGTCCCCGACGCGGGCGGCATGGTCATCGCCTCCGATCAAACGGCTGCCCGCGCCTATGCAGATCTGCTCACCAGGATCACCGGTGAGGCGCCGACGGTGGTGCTCTCCGACGACCCCGGTTCCTCGGACCGCATCACCCAGTTCTCGACTGGTGACGGCCGCTGGCTGGTCGCGGTGCGGATGGTGTCTGAGGGCGTCGACGTGCCAAGGCTGGCCGTCGGGGTCTATGCGACGAGCGCGTCGACGCCACTGTTCTTCGCACAGGCGATCGGCCGGTTCGTCCGGTCCCGCAGGCCCGGCGAAACAGCAAGCATCTTCCTGCCGTCCGTGCCCAACCTGCTGCTGCTCGCCAGCGAGATGGAGACCCAGCGCAACCACGTGCTCGGCAAGCCGCACAGGGAGTCCGAGGACGACGACGAGTTCGTCGAGCGGCGCAAGTCCGAGCCAAGCGAGATGGACAACGGCTTCGAGTCACTTGGCGCGGACGCCGAATTGGATCAGGTGATCTTCGACGGCTCGTCGTTCGGCACCGCGACCCCGGCTGGCAGCGATGAGGAGGCCGACTATCTCGGCATCCCCGGTCTTCTCGACACGAACCAGATGCGAGACCTGTTGCGGCGCAGGCAAGAAGAGCAGCTGACCAAGCGGACAGCAAGCGGTGAAGTACCGCGGCCATCGATGCATGGGCAGCTGCGGGAGCTTCGGCGCGAACTGAACGCGCTGGTGTCGATCGCCCACCACCGGACAGGAAAGCCCCACGGCTGGATCCACAACGAACTGCGCAGGGTGTGCGGTGGCCCGCCGATGGCTGCGGCGACGACGGATCAGCTCAAGGCGCGCATCGAAGCGGTGCGCTCGCTGCAGGCCTAGCGGCGAGCTTCACCATGCGAGTTCGAAACGTGATATCGCAGGCGATATCGCGTTCTGGTAGCCGCTATTCCTCGCTCCGCGCCGCGGCGAGCTCGGCCAGGTGCTTCAACGAGTTGTCCAAGTGTTGAGCGTCGAACGGCGGGAACTGGATGTGCTCGCGCAGCTGCGGCGGCACTCTCGACCAGTCGTAGGTCAGCGTGATCTCTGTTTGTGACGGAGTCACTGGCGACAAGTCATATCGCCAGATCCATCCACCGAACTCGAGATCGGAATCGTCGTCGCCCTGGCCCGGCTGCCACGCGATGGCGCGCGGCGGATCGAACACTTCCACCCGGTTAGCCATCTCGTAGTCCTTGTCGGGGTGGCTGTCGTGGTACATGGCCATCCGGAAGACCTGGCCGGTTCCGGTCAGGTGCTTGCCGTCGAGAGGTTGTCGTACCCACCCGGTGCCGTCGATCGCCTCGTGGGTTGACGGGTCCGCCAGCACGTCGAAAACCACCTCGACGGGGGCGTTCACGGTGGTGGCTGCGTTCATGTGTTCTTGGGTCATACACATACAGACCAGCGCTAGTGCCGAAAGTAATCGCTAGAGCCCGAGCAACTCCGGCAGGTCGGCCACCGAGTCGAGCACGTGGTTGGGCTGCATCGCGAATTCGTCTGCGGCCCAACGGTCCAGGGTGTCCTGGCGGAACTTGCCGGTGCGCACCAGCACGCCGACCATCCCGACAACCTGGGCGGCCAGCACGTCGTTGTTGAGGTCGTCGCCGACCATGTACATCTCGTCGGGATCGACACCAAGACGGCTCGCTGCTGCAAGAAATCCTTCGGGCGCGGGCTTACCGACGGCGGTGGCCTTGCGGCCCGACGTCTCCTCCATCCCGATCAGGTACATGCCGGTGTCGACGCGCAACCCGTCGGTCGTCGTCCATGCGGTGCTGCGATGCATCGCGACCACCGGCACCCCCTGCGCCATCCAGTCGTAGACCCACGACAGCGTGAGATGGCTGTACTCCGGCCCTGCCCCGCCGAGCAGCACCACGTCGGGGGTATCCGGGGCCTTCGGCCCGGTGAACTCACTCGAGTAGACGATGTCGATGCCCGGCATGTCCTCGGCGATCTGCCCGCTGTTGACCAGGAAGCACCGCGCGTGAGGATAGCGACTGCGAACGTAGTCCGCGGTGAGCACTGCAGCGGTGATGACCTCGTCGGAGCGCACAGCCATGCCTGCCTCGGTGAGCAGTTCGGCGATCTGCACGCGGGTACGCGTCGTGGTGTTGGTGAGATACGAGCAGGCGATCTGGTGTTCGGACAGCGTCCGCAAGGTTTTTGATGCACCCTCGATCGGCTTCCACGACGTCACCAGGACGCCATCGATGTCGAAGAGCACACCACCGATAGCCATGGGCCGACAGTAAACGGCGAACGAATCAGCGCAACTCGGGGGCTAGCCGAATTGCGCGAAGTACGTACGCTCGGGCCTGCCCTTCTCGACGAGGATGAAGACCACACCCCAGGGATCGGCAAACCACGTCGTGCGCACCCCTGCGAGGTCGGCGATCCCGTCCACGAGGAAGCGGACTCCCTTCGCCTCCAACGATTTCCGAGTCTCATCCAGGTTGTCACAGATCAGTCCGACGTGTGTCAGCCCTTTGTCGGCAAGGCTTGCGGCCCGCCGCGCGTCACTCCCGTCGGCCCGCAGGTATTCGATGACCTCGAGCACCCGGTCGCCGTCGTCGCCGAACCCCACGATCGCGGCCTTCATCGCCGGATCGGGCAACAGCTGACCCATGTCGGCGCGGATGGCGTCGCCATCCATCACGTACGGCGGCGAGAGGACCGTGAATCCCAGCACGTCGCGGTAGTACGCCACGGCGGCCTCGCAGTCGGGAACGCACACACCGCTGTGTGCCAGGCCGGTAATCATGCCTCGATTGTGGCCTAGAAGACATAATCGCGACATGACAGGTCAGTCCAGGGTGACCGCTCCCGACGGCAAGGGATGGACGGTGCGCAGGCGATGGTTTCCCTGGCGGCGGGCGCTATCGGTGCGATCGATCTGGCACAGCACGCCCGACGGCGACAAACCGGCTGACGACGCGAACGCAGAAACCACGGAATCTGAATCGTCCGGAAACCCAGTTGTGAATGCGATTCTGACGGGCATCGGTCTGCTGCTCTGGCTCGTCATCACGGCGGGCAAGGCCGTGCTGATACTGCTCGCGGCCATTGTCGTGATCACCCTGTCGCTGGCCGATCTCATACTGCAGCTACTGGTGATGCCCTTCGTGCTGCTCGCAAGGGTGTGCGGCGTGATGCGGTGGCCGGTCCAGCTGGAGCGCGAACATCAGTTCGTCAGGACCGAATTTGCCGACGGATTCGACGCGGCCGCAGTCCTGCGCGACGACCTCTCCACGCAGATTCAGCGCGGTGAGCTGACAGCCGAGCCCGTCACGTCGTAGCCCACTCGCTGTCGGCGACCCACGGCGACGCCGAGCCTGCGATCGTCCATGCAAGCTCTGCCGGTACGTCGATCACCCGATAGCCCTTCACCCCTGCCGCGGTGGCGGCGATCAACGTCGCCACCCCCGCCCGCCGTTGCAGCAGCGTCTGGCGCACCGTCCATCCGATGATTCCCGCCGCGGCGATGCAGTCCCGCCGCCGGTCCAGGCTGCCCGCCCGTGCCACCAGCCACTGCGCGTCCACCCGATGCCCCAACGCGCGCGACCGGTCCAACGCCAGCAGCGCGCAGCACGCCGCCAGCACCGCCAACACAGGCCACAGCCACACCGGCGTCCACGAATACATCGCAGCCATCGCGACCAGCAGCACCGCAGGCAGTGTCAGCGCCCGAGTCCAGCGTCTGCGCGTGGCCACCGCGCCGTGCCCGCGTAGCGGGCCGGTGACGGCTTCTGGCTGGGCGATCAGTTCCGCAAGCACCGTCTCGGCCGTCGCCCGAGGGCACGGCGGCAGCAGAAGCGACGCCTCGCCCGCACCGTCCACGCCCGTCATCACCGCGTCCAGCCGGGCGCCGCCGAACAGCCGCACCAGCAACGGCTCTCGCAGTGTTCCACCGCGCAACCTGCGCATGTCGTACGTCTGCTCGCGCACCCGCAGCAGGCCGTGCTCGAGATGCAGCGCGTCCGCATCCCGACGAAGAACCAGGTTTCCGTACGTCACCAACGACCGCAGCACCGACAGCACGACAGATGCGACCAGCACCCCCACTGCGATCACCACAAGGCTCGCGACCACTCCGAAACGCTCCGCGGCATCGACCCCGGATCGGGCAAGTCGCGAATTCTGCAGTGCTGCACCGACTCCCGCCTGATACGCCAGCCCGACCGCGGCCAGGATCATCGCAAGCCCTGTGAAGCTCAGCGGGCTGTATCGCAGCCAGGACGGCTGCCAGCGCGCAAGCTCCCTGCCCGGCTCGGACGCTTCGTCCTCGGCAGGCGCCAGCGAATCCGCCAGCAGAATCGCCCTCAGCCGGGGCACCTGCTCGGCCTGCACCGCATCGAGTGCGAACGCATTGTCGCGCTTCGCCTCCTGACCCGTGCTCACCCGCAGCACCGTCAACCCCAGCAACCGGTGCAACAGTCGCGCGTCGGTCGATACCGAGCGAATCCTGTTGCGCGGCACCGAAAGAACCTTGCGCTGAAGCACACCCGTCCGCATCTGAACCTGTTCGGTGTCGATCCGGTACGTCGTGGTGAACCACCGGGCCACGCCGTATCCGACGACCAGCGCCAGCCCGAACAGCGTCCACATCGGATTGCCGGTCGCCGAGCCGAGCACCACCGACCCGATCAGCAGCGGTATCTGGCGCAGCACCTCGTGCACCGGGTGCACCAACAGCATGCGGGGACTGAGCCGTTGCCACACCTCGCCTGCATCGACGGTCACGTCGCGTCCTCTGCACCGATCGCGGCGATGTCGGTCAGTTGCGCGACGACCCGGTCGGCGACGTCGGAATCCAGCGCGACGATGCGCACCGCGCCCGCCGACGAGGCCGTCGTCACCGTGACATTGGCCAGACCGAACAGCCGGTCCAGCGGGCCGCGTTCGGTATCAACGGTCTGCACACGCGAGATCGGCGCGATCCGCCGCTCCTGCACCAGCCAACCCGTGCGGGTGTACACCGCCTTCGAGCTGATGTCCCAGCGGTGCACGCGGTAGCGCCACAGCGGCACGACGGCCACGTAGACGACGAAGCCGAGAATTGTGATGGCCGCTGCGACCGCATGGATCCGGCCGAGGCGTGTGTCCAGCACGAACCACACCACCTGACCCGCGGCGAGAATCAGCCATGGAATGGCGGCGCCGATCGCCCACACCAGCGGAGCCTTGCGGCTCGGCGGATTGGCCGGGTCAACCAGATTCACGATTTTTCGAGATGCAGACATCAGTCCTATTCGAATTGCCGGTTCGGTGAGAATCTCACCATGAGCGTCATTCCGGAACGGCGCAGCATCGCGAAGCGGCCGCGAGGTACGGCCCGCGCTTCTGCGGTAATCGCCGCCGCCACAACGCCGAACACGTCGTTGGCGGGATGGGCACCGTACGCCGACCCGGTGTAGCCGCGGGGCAGGTCCCAGCGCCGCAACCCCGCGAGATCGGCCATCGCACCGACCTGGACGTAGAAGCCGATCGGATCGATGTCGGCACGCAGGCCGGGGGTCGCATGGGCCACCACCGAATCGCCCAATGACGTTGCGAGACTGGAATCGTCGGGCCGAACCCGCGCCACGACCTCGGACACTACCCGTGCCGACCGGATCGTGAAGTCCTCGCCGGTCACTACTCGAACTATGCCCGCGTCATGCAGCAGCGATGCGACGTAGAACAACTCCGGGTCGAGGTCGTGCCCGTCTTGGCATGCAAGCGCGTGGCCGAGTAGCCAGGTTCGGTAGCCGTGCCCGGCCAGCGCGGCACCCTGCTCGCGGGCCGCGCTCTCGGCCTCACGGGCAAGCTTCGAATCCGGCGCGGACGGGATCACAACCGGAATCGGCCGTCGCAACGGCCGACGTGCCAGGCCGACGCCGACATCGAGATATCCGCGCGCGATCGCCAGCAGGACCCGCCGCCGCTGAAGTGGATCGAGCGCGCCCCCGGTCGCTTCGGCCCATGCGCAGGTGGATGGTGGCTCACGGTGCGCGGCGGCGGTCATAGTTCCGATTCTGTCGGATCCACACCGTGAGTATGTTGAAACCCATGAGCAGCAAATGGACCGCGGCCGACGTGCCGGATCAATCTGGCCGGGTCGCCATCATCACCGGTGCCAATTCCGGGCTGGGATACGACACCGCGGCCGTCCTGGCAGCCAAAGGCGCCCACGTCGTGCTTGCGGTTCGCAATCTCGACAAGGGCAACGAAGCCGCCGACCGCATCAAGAAGGCGAGCCCGAACGCGGTTGTCGCGTTGCAGGAGCTCGACCTGACGTCGCTGGACAGCGTCCGCAAGGCGGCGGACGCATTGCGCACGAACTACCCGCGCATCGATCTGCTGATCAACAACGCAGGCGTGATGTACGTGCCGACGCGCGAAGTCACCAAGGATGGCTTCGAGATGCAGTTCGGCACCAACCACCTCGGCCATTTCGCGCTTGACGGTCTGCTGATCGACAACCTCTTGGGCGTCGAAGGCTCGCGGGTGGTGACGGTCAGCAGCGTCGGTCACCGCATCCTCGCCAAGATCCACTTCGACGACCTGGGCTGGGAGCGCGGCTACAACCGCATCGCCGCCTACGGCCAATCCAAACTGTCCAACCTTCTGTTCACGTATGAGCTCCAGCGGCGGTTGAAGGCCAAGGGCGCCCCGACCATCGCGGTGGCCGCGCACCCCGGGTTCGCGGACACCGAACTCATGCGGCACCTGCCGAGCTTCATCCCGGCCGCCTTATGGAAGCCCATTACGCAACCCGCCGAGAAGGGTGCACTTGGTACTCTTCGCGCCGCTACCGACCCGACCGGGCAGGGCGGTGATTACTACGGACCCGACGGTGTTGGCGAAGTAAAGGGGAATCCGAAAGTCGTTGCGTCAAGCGCACAATCGCACGATGCGGATCTTCAGGGCCGACTGTGGACGGTATCCGAGGAGCTCACCGGCGTAACCTTCCCCGTGTGATGCGGACCGTCGACGAACACCGGCGCGTCGTCGCGGGCCTGATCACCCGCAGGCCACCGGTCATCCTTCCGCTCGCCGACACACTGGGTCTGGTGCTGGCCGACGATGTCGTCGCTCCGCTGTCGCTGCCGGGGTTCGACAACTCGGCGATGGACGGGTACGCCGTCGTGGCCGAAGACGTCGCTGCCGCGACATCCGATCGGCCCGTGCTGCTGCCCGTCGCCGAGGACATCCCGGCAGGCCGCACCGACCTGCTCACACTGAAACCCGGTACGGCACACCGCATCATGACCGGCGCGCCCGTGCCTGCGGGCGCAACCGCGGTGGTGCCCATCGAGGCCACCGACGGCGCAACAGACACCGTCGCCATCCGCGCGGGCGCCAAAGCCGGTCAGCACATCCGCAACGCCGGCGAGGACGTGACGGCAGGCACCACGGTGCTGCGGGCCGGTCAGGTGGTCACCCCCGCAGTGCTGGGCCTTGCCGCCGCGCTCGGCCTCGGCGAGCTGAAAGTGGTTCCACGGCAACGGGTGTTGGTGATGTCCACGGGATCGGAGCTGGTGGCACCCGGCACGCCACTTCAGCCCGGCCAGATCTACGAGTCCAACGCGGTGATGCTTGCCGCGGCCGTGCGCGACGCTGGCGCACATGTCGTCGCGGCGCCGATGACCGGTGACGACGTCGCCACGTTCCGCGCGGCGCTGCGCGACCACACCGGCGACGCCGACCTGATCATCACCACGGGTGGGGTCAGCGCGGGGGCATACGAGGTCGTGAAGGATGCGCTCGGTGGCGAGGTCGACTTCGTCAAGGTGGCCATGCAGCCCGGCATGCCGCAGGGGGCAGGTTCGGTGAACGGCACGCCCATCATCACGCTGCCCGGTAACCCGGTCAGCGCGCTGGTGTCGTTCGAGGTGTTCATCCGCGCGCCCCTGCGCACCGCAATGGGGCTGCCGAATCCGGACCGGCCACGACGGTCCGCGGTGCTGTCCGAGGATCTCAGGTCGCCGGGCGGCAAGCGTCAGTTCCGCCGTGGCGTGCTCGACCGCGAGGCGGGCACCGTCACCAGCTACGGCCCGCCTGCGTCACACCATCTGCGCTGGCTGGCCTCGGCCAATTGCCTGCTGGAGATCGACGAGGACGTCACAGAGGCGGTCGCCGGATCGCCGGTGCACGTCTGGGACTTGGCATAGCCGTATGAGCCTGGCTACCCGACCGTAGAATCGCTGCACGATGGCCAGACGCCCCGACCTCCAAGGCCCCGCGCGAATCATGGCGCTGGTGCGCACCGCTGTACCGCCGATGCACCGGGAGGGTCTGCCGTTCGTCGGGGTGAGCCTCGCGGTCGCCGCGATCGGGCGCAAGAAACCGTGGCTACGGCGCGCCGCAATGGCGTCGGCGGTCGCCAACGCCGCGTTCTTCCGACACCCGCCACGGGTACCGCCCACCCGGGCCGGTCTGGTCGTCGCCCCGGCCGACGGGCTCGTCTGCCTGCTCGGCGAAGAGGTGCCCCCGGCCGAACTCGGCCTGCCCGCAACGCCGTTGCCGCGCATCAGCATCTTCTTGTCGGTATTGGACGCCCACGTTCAGCGGGCCCCGATCGGCGGCGAGGTGGTGACCGCGGTGCATCGCCCCGGGCTGTTCTTGTCCGCCGACCTTGAGGCGGCCAGCACCGACAACGAACGCAACAGCATCCTGATCCGCACCCCGGACGGCGCAGAGGTGGTAGCGGTTCAGATCGCTGGCTTGATCGCACGGCGCATCGTCTGCAACGTGAAGGCAGGCGACAAGGTCGCGATCGGCGACACATACGGCCTGATCCGGTACGGCTCCCGGCTGGACACCTACCTGCCTGCGGGCTCGAACATCCTGGTCACCACCGGACAGCGGACGCTGGCAGGCGAAACCGTTTTGGCCGAGCTGCCGTGAAACCCCGCATCAAGACGCCGGTCGTGAGCCTGCGCATCCTGCCGAGCGCCATGACGGTGGCGGCCATCTGCCTCGGCCTGACCTCGGTGAAGATGGCGCTCGACGACCGCCCGACCGAGGCGATGGCATTTCTAGCGATCGCCGCGATCCTCGACGCGCTCGACGGCCGCATGGCCAGGATCCTGAAGGCGACCTCGCGGATGGGCGAGGAGATCGACTCACTGGCCGACGCGGTGAATTTCGGTGTGGCACCGGCATTCATCGTCTACGCCACGCTGCTCTCACACTCACGGGTGGGCTGGATCGTGGTGCTGCTCTACGCGGTCTGCATCGTGCTGCGGCTGGCCCGCTTCAACGCGATGCTCGATGTCGACAAGCCGGGTTACGAGAAGGAGTACTTCGTCGGCATGCCAGCCCCGGCGGGCGCCATCGGCGCGATCGGTCCGCTGGCCGCCAAGATGCAGTTCGGCGACGGGTGGTGGACGTCAGAAACGGCGGTCGTCGTCTGGATGATCGGCGTCTCGCTGCTGGTGGTGAGCACCCTGCCGATGCGCAAGGTCCATACCTTCGCCGTGTCGCCGAACATGGTCGCCCCGCTGCTGGCTGCGCTCGCGATCCTGGTTGCGGCGTCAATTCTCTACGGGTACATCACCATCCTGGTGATCATCATCGCCTACGTCATTCACATTCCGTTCGCCATCCGCACCAGGCGCTTCCTGGCGGAGCACCCGGAGGTGTGGGACGACAAGCCGCGACAGCAGCGCGCGGCGCGGCGCGCGATCCGCAGGGCGCAGCCACACCGCCGGTCCAGTCTGCGTCTCGGACTGCGCAGGCCGGGCCGCTGAGATGACGCAGACCGAGGCCGCGGCGGATCCGCCGCAGAGCCACCTTCGGCTGACCGCGCGCCTGAACACATCGGCCATGGACTCGCGCCGCGGCGTTGTCCGATTGCATCCAGAAGCCATTGCAGCCCTTGGCATTCGGGAATGGGATGCGGTGTCGCTCACCGGTTCACGCAGCACCGCCGCGGTTGCAGGGGTGGCCCCACCAGGAACGCCGACGGGCACCGCGCTGCTTGACGACGTGACATTGTCCAACGCCGGGCTGCGCGAGGACACCACCCTGATCGTCTCGGCGGTGACGGTCTACGGCGCCCGATCGGTGACGTTGAGCGGCTCCAACCTTGCCACCCAGTCGATCTCGTCGGCGACGCTGCGTCAGGCGCTGCTCGGCAAGGTGATGACGGTCGGCGACACTGTGTCGCTGTTGCCGCGCGAACTCGGACCCGACATCCCGACGTCGGCGGCCACCGCTGCGCTGGCGTCGTCCGTCGGCATCACCTGGACCTCCGAGCTGTTGACGGTCACGGGCGTCGATCCCGCGGGACCGGTCAGCGTGCAACCCAATTCGGTGGTGAGTTGGGGCGACGGCGTGACCCCGACCGCACTGGCCACCACAGGCCAGCACACAGTGTCGACCCCGAACAAGTCCGCGACGGTCAACATTGACGACCTCAAGGGCTCCCACGCACAGGCCGGCAGGCTCACCGAATGGCTCAAGCTCGCGCTCGACCAGCCGGAGCTGCTCGAAACACTCGGGGCCACATCCAATCTCGGCGTGTTGGTATCCGGCCCTGCTGGCGTCGGCAAGGCCGAACTCGTGCGTGCCGTATGCGCCGACCGGCGGCTCGTCGAACTCGACGGACCCGAGGTTGGCGCGCTGCGCGCCGAGGACAGGCTCAAGAGCGTCTCGTCGGCGGTGGCCACCGTGCGCGACGGCGGGGGCGTGCTGCTCATCACCGATATCGACGCGCTGCTGCCGTCGACGGCAGAACCGGTTGCGACCCTGATCCTCGGCGAGCTGCGCAACGCCGTTGCCACCAAAGGGGTCGCGTTCATCGCCACCTCCGCGTTGCCCGATGGCATCGACCCACGGTTGCGGGCGCCCGACCTGTGCGATCGCGAGCTCGGGCTGAGCCTGCCCGACGGCGCCGTCCGCAAGCAACTGCTCGAGGTGCTGCTGCGCGGCGTGCCGACGGACCCTTCTCTGGAAGTCAATCTCGACGAAGTCGCCGAGCGCACACCGGGTTTCGTCGTCGCCGATCTAGCCGCCCTGGTTCGGGAGGCCGCCCTGCGGGCGGCGGCGCGGGCCAGCACGGACGGCAAGCCGCCGGTGCTGACGCAGGATGACCTGATCGGCGCGACGACAGTGATCAGGCCGCTGTCGCGCTCGGCCACCGAAGAGGTTTCGGTCGGATCAGTGACGCTCGACGACGTCGGCGACATGGTCGAGACGAAACAGGCGCTCACCGAGGCGGTGCTCTGGCCCCTACAGCATCCGGAGACATTCGAGCGGCTCGGCGTCGACCCGCCGCGGGGCGTGCTGCTGTATGGGCCGCCCGGCTGCGGCAAGACGTTCGTAGTGCGGGCGTTGGCCAGCTCGGGGCGGCTCTCGGTGCACGCGGTCAAGGGCGCCGAACTGATGGACAAGTGGGTGGGCGCATCGGAGAAGGCGGTGCGGGAACTGTTCCGCCGCGCCCGCGATTCGGCGCCATCGCTGGTGTTCCTCGACGAGATCGACGCGCTCGCACCGCGGCGCGGGCAGAGCTTCGATTCCGGCGTCACCGATCGGGTAGTCGCCGCACTGCTGACCGAACTCGACGGCATCGACCCGCTGCGCGACGTGGTGGTGCTCGGTGCGACCAACCGGCCCGATCTGATCGACCCCGCGCTACTTCGGCCGGGCCGGCTGGAGAAGCTGGTGTTCGTTGAGCCCCCCGACGCCGAGGCGCGCCGCGAAATCCTCCGCACCGCAGGCAAATCCATTCCACTCAGCGCTGACGTCGACCTCGACGCGTTGGCAGGCGAACTCGACGGCTACAGCGCGGCCGACTGCGTTGCGCTGCTGCGCGAGGCCGCGCTGACCGCGATGCGCCGCTCGATCGACGCGGCCGACGTCACCGCTGCCGATGTCGCCAAGGCCCGCGAAAACGTGCGGCCCTCCCTTGACCCGGTGCAGGTCGAGTCGCTGCGGGCATTCTCGGCCGCGCGCTGAATATCAGCCGCGCTCGACGAGCGCAGCAAGCCTGTCGATCGACGCCTGCAGTTTGTCGGTCGTGGTGGCACGCGCACGTGGTAGCCGGTTCTCGTCGGTCAGCATGGACCAGTCGTAGGTGTGGGTGACGAGCGTGCGTGAGTCGTCGACCGGTTCGAGCCGCCAACGCCACAGGTGACCGGGCGGCTCCATACCCTGCTCCGACGGCCGCCACGCGATGAGCCGTCCCTCCTCGAACTCGACGACGTGGTTGTCCCGCAGGGCGCCCAAGGTGAGCATCGTCGTAAAGACAGCACCCGCCGCCCGCACCCGTTGGCCGGTGCGCGCCTCGGCCAGGTTGTCGTTGCCGTCCCATTGCGGCTGCAGCGATGGATCGGCGATGAGTTCGAAGATCTTGTCCGCAGGTGCCGCGATCTCGCGGCTCGCACTGACGACGGTGTTATCGGCCACGATCCGATTCAACAGCATCTTGACACTGACAAGTTGGTGGGGCATAGTCGACGCCAAGAACTTGTCATTGTCAAGATTGAGGATCGGAGGCAGCATGCCAGCCGCAACCACCACATCTGTTCGGGCAGGCGATCGCGAAAGGGAGAGGACCGCCAACCAGTTGGGTCAGGCGCTGTCGCAGGGCTACCTCGCGATGGATGAGTACGAGGCCCGACTGCAGGCCACGTTCACCGCGCACACCACCGCCGAACTGCGCCAACTCGTCACCGACCTGCCGCTGACGCAGCTCCGCCGCAGTGATCCGCAGCGCCACGCCGCGCGACGTCGCGCCGCCAGGCTTGGCGTGCGGATTCACCTTGGCGCGTACCTCGCGATGGTCGTCATCGTGCTCGGGGTGTGGCTGGCGGTCGGCCTCACGGCAGGCGCCTGGTACTTCTGGCCGATCTGGCCGATCCTGGGCGCGGGCATCGGCCTTGCCGGTCACGCGATCCCCGTTCGCCTCGCGGTTCCTGGGTCAGGTCACGCGCGTCCAGCGATCGACCGCCGCAGCCACTTCGGTGGAGTCAGGTAGCCGTTCGCTCGCCCATGCGACATAGCTGTCGGGGCGGACGAGCACCGCGTCGGGCAGCTCCGGATGCGCATCGACGGCGTGCACGATGTCCGGCCGGTCCAGCTCCACCGGCGCGGCCGTCACCAACACGAACTTGCCTTCGCGCAGCAACTCGTAGACCCGCTTGCCTTCGCACACGATGTCAGGCATCCGGCGACCGACCAGCCGGTCCTCGCCGCGCTGGTGCGGATACGCGATGCCGATGCCGCTGAGCCGTTCACGGAGGAACCGCCTGCCGGGGGGCACCCGCGTAACCACTCCGATGAGGGCGCTGCGCAGCAGCCGCCGTGGCAACGAGTTGCCGAGCACTACCTGGTTGAACACGTCGGTCAACTGCAGCACTTCGGCGCCGACGGGATGACGTTCGGCTTCGTAGCTGTCCAGCAGCCGCGGCGGCGCCGATCCGCGGACGGCGGCGGCCAGCTTCCAGCCGAGGTTCATCGCATCGCCGATACCGGTGTTCATGCCCTGCCCGCCGAGCGGCGAATGCACATGCGCGGCATCGCCGGCCAGGAACACCCGACCTTTCCGATAGTGCCGTGCTTGTCGCCTTTCACTGAGAAACCGTGAGCTCCAGCGCATCTCGGTCATTCCGAAGTCATGGCCAGCGATCCGGCAGAACGCGTCGCGGATCTCTTCCTCGGTGACCGGTTCGGACAACGGTGCCTGTTCCCGCAGTCGGTCCCATACGATCGCGCGGAACCAACCGTCGCCGAACGGAATGACGAGCGCCACGCCCTTCTCATTCGCGACACCGCCCAACGTCTCGGCCGGCGGCCGGTCCAATTGCACGTCGGCCAACAGGATGTGCGTCTCGTACTGCTTGCCGACGAAGTCGATACCTAGCTGGCTGCGCACGGTGCTGTGCGCGCCATCGCACCCCGCCACATAGCCGCCGCGCACGGTGTCGCCTCCAGCACACTCGATGGTCACCCCATCGTCGTCCTGCGTGAGGCAGACCACCTTGGCGCCGCGGATGATCTCGACTCCGAGCTCGTCGGCGCGGGCCTGCAGCACCTTCTCCGTTCCGCTTTGGGGCACGATGAGCACCATCCCGAACCGGGTGGGTAGCTCACGCAGGTCGAGCTCCAGGCCGCCCGGCGGGGCGACCTCATGCAGCGCCACCCCCCGCGGCAGCAGCTCCTCGGCCAAACCCCGTGCGTCAAGAAGCTCGAGGGTGCGCGCGTGCACGGCGAAAGCCCTGGTGATGTTGGGCATATCGGTGCGCTCGTCGAGCAATTTCACCTTGGAACCTGCAAGCGTAAGTTCGCACGCCAGCATCAACCCGGTCGGCCCTGCGCCAACCACCACAACGTTGGGAGTCTCCACGAGCCCGGATGGTAGCTGTATCCGCCCACGTAGACTGACAAAAACCAAAGCCCTTCACCCGGCTGACACCCCGCTATCTGCTCTTCGCCTGACGGCTCATCGCCGACCAATGCCCAGACTCGGAGTGCCTTGCTCGCCATCCTGTTCGCCCATGCCGTCGCAACGGCGGTCGCTCCGCTGCTTGTGCACCGATGGGGCCGGATGGCGTTCTATCCCCTGGCGTTGGTGCCGCTCGGATCGCTGATCTGGGTCACGCTCAACTGGCCCGGGTCGGGCAGTGCGACGACGGTCAACGTCGAATGGGTGCCCGAGCTGTCGATGAACATCACCCTTCGATTCGACGCGCTCGCTGCGATCATGAGTGTGCTTGTGCTGGCGATCGGCGCGCTGGTGCTGTTCTACTGCGCCGACTACTTCCATCATCGCGACGGGCACACCGAAAAGCGGCTACCGAGTTTCGCCGCGGAGTTGGTTGCGTTCTCCGGCGCGATGTTCGGGTTGGTGTGCAGCGACAACATGCTGCTGCTCTATGTGTTCTGGGAGCTCACCACGGTGCTGTCGTTCTTGTTGGTCGGCCACTACGCCGAACGCGCGACCAGCCGCAGGGCCGCGACGCAGGCGCTGTTGGTGACGACGTTCGGCGGGCTGGCCATGCTGGTCGGCATCGTCGTGCTGGGCAACATGTCCGGCACCTATCTGTTGTCCGAACTGATCGCATCACCGCCGACGGGCGCTGCGGCGTCGGTCGGCGTTGTGCTCGTACTGATCGGCGCGCTGGCGAAATCGGCAATCGTGCCAATGCATTTCTGGCTGCCTGGCGCGATGGCCGCACCGACACCGGTCAGCGCGTATCTGCACGCCGCGGCGATGGTCAAGGCGGGCGTCTATCTCGTCGCGCGAATGACCCCTGGGTTCGCGGACTCGCCACCCTGGCGACCGACAGTGGTGATCCTCGGCCTGCTCACCATGTTGTTGGCAGGCTGGCGCGCGGTGCGCGAATACGACCTGAAGCTGATTCTTGCGTTCGGCACGGTCAGCCAGCTGGGGCTCATCACCCTGATGGTCGGCGCGGGCGGCGGCGATCTGATGCTGGCCGGGCTTGCCATGCTGTGCGCGCACGCCATGTTCAAGGCGTCGCTGTTCATGGTCGTCGGCGTCATCGACCACGCCACCGGCACCCGCGATATCCGCAAACTGGCCTGGCTCGGGCGGCGCAGCCGACCGCTGTTGGTCATCGCGGTCGGCGCGACCGCGAGCATGGCCGCGCTGCCACCGTTCCTCGGCTTCGTCGCCAAGGAGGCCGACTTCGAAACCGTCGCGCACGCACCGTCACTCGGCGCAGCCGCGCCCTATGTGCTCGCGGGCATCGTGCTCGGATCCGTATTCACCACCGTCTACAGCCTGCGCTTCCTGATCGGAGCGTTCGGCCGCAAGGGTTTACCGCAGCCCAGCAAGCGGGTCGCCGAGATGCACCGGCCGCACGCCACCTTCCTCGCCGCGCCTGCAATCCTTGCCGCCGCAGGCTTGGTTTTCGGCGTGTGGCCGGCAGGCCTTGACACCGTCCTCGACGGCTACGCGGACACCGTGCCCGGTGGCGAGAAATATGACCTAGCACTGTGGCATGGGGTTGGTGCACCTCTTCTGCTATCGGTGTTGGTGCTCGCCGTTGGCACGGCGGCGTACTTCGGCCGGGACAGCCTGCGACGCATCCGAACGGCCCATACTCCGTTGGGCAACGCCGACCGCATCTACGACGCGGCCCTGCGGGGGCTGGACCGAATTTCGGTGCGGCTCACCGCTTTCACCCAGCGTGGTTCGATTCCGGCGACCCAATCGGTGATCCTATGCACGCTGGTGCTGGTTCCCGTGATCGTCCTCGCTCTCGGTGCCCGCGATCGTCCCCACTTCGCGTTGTGGGATTCGCCGTTGCAGGTCGTGGTCGGCCTGCTGATCCTGGCCGGGGCGCTTGGCGCCGCCGTGATGCGCAACCGGCTGGCCGCGGTGCTGCTCGTCGGTGTCACCGGCTACGGCTGCGGCACCATCTTCGCATTCCACGGCGCACCGGACTTGGCCCTGACCCAGTTTCTGGTGGAGACACTGACTTTGGTGATCTTCTTGCTGGTGCTGCGGGCACTGCCCGCCGAGGCCGAGCGTGCCAACATCGGGCGTCGCCGGTTGCCGCGCGCCGCCCTGGCACTCGCGGTCGGCGCCACCGTCACCACGCTCGCGGCCTTCGCGATGGCCGCCCGCACCGCAACCCCAATATCCGAATTACTGCCCGCCACAGCATATTACCGCGGCCACGGTGCCAATACCGTCAACGTGCTGCTCGTCGACATCCGGGCCTGGGACACCCTCGGAGAGATCTCGGTGTTATTGGTCGCCGCCACCGGTGTGGCATCACTGGTGTTCCGGCACAGGCGCTTTGGAGCGGCCCCACGTGTCTCCGATGCGGGTCAGCCCGACATCGGACCGGTCACCGCGTCCGCGAACATCAGCCCGGCGGCGGGCGACGTCACCTGGCTGCGTGGCAGCGAGCTGCGCGACCCTCGCCACCGTTCGCTCGTGCTTGAGGTCGCCACTCGAATGATCTTCCCGCTCATCATGATGCTGTCGGCCTACTTCTTCTTCGCAGGCCACAACACTCCTGGCGGCGGTTTCGCCGGTGGGCTGACCGCCGGGCTTGCGCTGGTGCTGCGCTACCTGGCGGGCGGCCGCTACGAACTGGGCGAGACACTGCCGTTGGATGCGGGCAAGATCCTCGGCGTTGGCCTTGGCCTGTCGGCGGGCACCGCGGTCGCATCGCTATTGGTTGGCGCGCCGGTGCTGTCGTCGGCGTTGATCCAGCTCGACATGCCGGTTCTCGGCACGGTCAAGTTCGTCACCGCGTTGTTCTTCGACCTCGGCGTCTACCTGATCGTCGTTGGCCTCGTGCTGGACGTGCTGCGCAGCCTCGGCGCGCGCGTCGACGTCGACATGGCCCAGGCGGTGTCGCGATGACCACCTACCTCGTTCCCCTTGTGCTGATCGGCGTCCTCATCAGTGCAGGCGTCTACCTCCTGCTCGAGCGCAATCTGACCCGAATGTTGTTGGGGTTGTTGCTCATCGGCAATGCAATCAACCTGTTGATCCTGACCGTCGGCGGCACGTCGGGCAACCCTCCGATTCGCGGCCGCACCAGCGACGGCGACACCACCACCGCAGATCCGTTGGCGCAGGGCATGATTCTGACGGCCATCGTCATCACGATGGGCATTGCGGCGTTCGTGCTTGCGCTGACCTACCGCTCGTACCGGTTGAACACGGCAGAGGAAGTCGGCGACGACCCAGAGGACACCCGCGTCTCGCAACTGACGGCCGAGGACGCCTCCGCGCTCGACGAGGACCGTCCGCACCACGAGCCGGCGCGCGACACCGAGCTACCCGACGAACTCGACGCGCTGCCAGGGACGGAGGAGTCGAAGTGAACACCGCCGCGGTGCTGACGCCGCTGCCGGTGCTGATTCCGTTGCTCGGGGCCGCGCTGACATTGTTCGCGGGCCGCAGGCCGCGGCTGCAGCGGGCCATCACGCTTGCCGCACTTTCGGTGGTCGTCGTGGTGTGCGCGGCGCTGTTGTACCTCACCGACCGCGACGGGACGATGGCGCTGCACGTCGGCGGCTGGGGCCAGACGGTCTCCGGTATGGGTCCTCTCGGCGTCACGCTGGTCGTGGATCGGCTGTCGGCGCTGATGCTCGTGGTGTCGTCAATCGTGCTGCTGGCCGTGGTGTTCTACGCCATCGGGCAGGGCATCCGCGACGGCGACGACCGCCAACCGGTGTCGATCTTCCTGCCCACCTATCTGGTGCTGTCGGCCGGCGTATGCACGGCCTTCCTGGCAGGCGACCTCTTCAACCTGTACGTGGGCTTCGAGGTGCTGCTGTCGGCGAGCTTCGTGCTGCTGACGATCGGCGCAAGCAAAGATCGCGTCCGCGCGGGCATCGCCTATGTGATGGTCTCTATGGTGTCGTCGCTGATATTCCTGTTCGGTATCGCGCTCGTATACGCCGCGGCAGGGACGCTGAACATGGCCGAGCTTGCAGTGCGGCTCGACGGCGTGACGGCGGGCACCCGCACCGCGCTGTTCGCGGTGCTGCTTGTCGCGTTTGGCATCAAGGCCGCGGTGTTCCCGCTGTCAACCTGGCTGCCTGACTCATACCCCACCGCGCCCGCTCCCGTCACCGCGGTGTTTGCCGGCCTGCTGACGAAAGTCGGTGTGTACGCGATCATCCGGGCACACACACTGCTGTTCCCCAGCGGCGGCCTCGACCCGCTGCTGCTCGTGGCGGCGCTGCTCACAATGCTGGTCGGCATTCTCGGCGCGATCGCCCAGAGCGATATCAAACGGCTGCTGTCGTTCACGCTCGTGAGCCACATCGGCTACATGGTGTTCGGCATCGCGCTGTCGAATCAGCTCGGCATGTCGGGCGCGATCTACTATGTGGCGCACCACATCGTTGTTCAGACGACCCTCTTCCTTGTGGTCGGTCTGATCGAACGCCAGGCGGGTGCGTCGACGATGCAGCGGCTGGGCGGACTGGCGGCCGCCAGCCCGCTGCTGGCGTTCCTATTCGTGGTGCCTGCGCTCAATCTCGGTGGCATTCCACCGTTTTCCGGCTTCATCGGCAAGGTGGCGCTGCTCGAGGCGGGCGCGCAGAACGATTCCGCTCTGGCGTGGGTACTGGTCGGCGGTGGCGTGGTGACCAGCCTGCTGACGCTGTACGTGGTGGCCAGGGTGTGGACGAAGGCGTTCTGGCGGTCCCGGGAAGACGCGCCGGAGGGCCACCTCTCGGGCGCGGCGCCTGCCGTACTCCTCGACGAACCGGAGGACATCCAGTTCGTCGACCGCGACCACGTGGGTCGGATGCCTGTCGGGATGGTGCTGCCGACAGCTGCGCTCATCGCGGTGGGCCTGACGCTGACAGCGCTTGCGGGTCCGATCTTCGGGTATGCCAACCGGGCAGCCGACGAGGTGCTGGACCGCGGCCAGTACATCACCGCCGTGCTGGGGAGCGCAGAATGAGGCGGATTGCGTTGCGCGCCTGGGTGCTGTGCTGGCTGATGCTCGTGTGGATTCTGCTGTGGGGCACGGTTTCCGCTGCCAACATCCTATCCGGCCTGGCGATCGCATTATTGATTACACTGCTGCTGCCGCTGCCGACCGTGCCCATCGAGGGCAAGCTTCACCCGCTGTCGCTGCTGCGCCTTGGCGTCACGGTCTTCTACTACCTGGCCCTGTCATCGGTTCAGGTTGCGTGGCTGGCGGTCAAACCAGGACCGCCACCCTTGTCCGCGGTGCTGCGGGCGCACGTGGCGGTCAAGTCCGATCTGGTGCTGGCGCTGGCGTGCAACATCTTCAATCTGATCCCGGGATCGATCGTGCTGGAGATCGACCAGGCCCGCCGAATGCTCTACATGCACGTCATCGATGTCGGCTCCGACCGTGCCATGAATCGGTTCTACAAGCAGGTCACCGAAGTGGAGCGTCTACTGGTGTCCACCTTCGAGCGTGAACAGGATTGGCGGCCTTCGGCTGACAGGGAGACCGCATGATCATCGTGTGGATCATCGCCGCCGTCATGCTGACCGCTGCCGCGGCCGTCACCATGTTCCGCTTGCTCGCCGGGCCGAGCACATTGGATCGCCTGGTGGCGCTGGACACCCTTGTCGCGGTGACGATGTGCGCGATCGGGACATGGGCGGCGTTCAGCCTCGACACCACCGTCACATACGGCCTGACGGCGTTGGCGTTGATCAGCTTCGTCGGATCCGTCAGCGTCGCGCGATTCCGGGTGCCCGACACCGACAACCCGCGCGCCGCCAGGAGGTCCCGATGAGCGCGCTGGACGTCGTCACCGCCGTGCTTGTGCTCGGCGGATCCACGCTCGCCCTGACCGCCGCGATCGGCGTGGTCCGATTCCCCGACACCCTGACGCGAATGCATGCGGCGACCAAGCCACAGGTGCTCGGCCTGTTGCTGGTGCTCGCGGGCGCTGCGATCAGACTGCGTGGCAACGCCGACGTCGGCATGATCATCCTCACCGGCCTGTTCACCGTGATCACGGCCCCGGTGGTGGCCAACCGTGTCGGTCAACTGGCGTACCGGGAGCAGAACATTCGCGATGACCTGCTGACCAGGGACGAAATGGTTGAGTTCGCCGAAGAGAGGGAACCCGGTGCCAATGGCCAGGACTGACGGCGACAGTTGGGATATCACCGAGGGCGTTGGCCAGACCGCACTGGGTGTGGCGATGGCGCGCGCGGAGGAGACGACGACTGAATGCCCGCTGTTCACCGACCCCTACGCGCAGCTGTTCCTCGATGCCGCTGCGGAGCGCGGTTGGAAACAACCGCCGCCGTACATGATCCAGCGGATTCGGTCCATCGGCGGTTACGCGGCATCACGCACCAAGTGGTTCGACGAGTTCTTCATCGCAGCGGGAGCTAACGGCATACAGCAATCCGTCATCCTCGCTGCAGGCCTGGACGCGCGGGCGTGGCGTCTGCCGTGGGTGGACGGCAGCGTGGTGTACGAGATCGACCAGCCGAAGGTATTGGCGTTCAAGGCCGAAACGTTTCGCGCGAATGACGCTCGGCCCGCCGCGCGCTACGTCGCGGTGCCGATAGATCTGCGACAGGATTGGCCGAAAGCGTTGCGCGACGCGGGCTTCGACCCGAGCGAGCCGACGGCGTGGGCGGCAGAGGGGTTGCTCCCGTATCTGCCCGCCGAGGCACAGGACCTGCTTTTCGACCGCATCCATCTGCACAGTGCGCGAGACAGCCGCATCGCGGTGGAGTCCTTCGGAGCAGGCGTTTTCGACCCCGAATATCTGGCCAGCCGTCGCGAGCAGATGCGCCGCTTGCGCGAAGAGGCAGGCGTGAGCGATGACGACGGTGTACCCGACACCCAGGACCTTTGGTACATAGAAGACCGCACCGACGTGGCCGCGTGGCTGACCGAACACTGCTGGGATGTGACGTCGGTCGGGTCAACCGAATTGATGACGCGGTACGGCCGCAGCAAGCCTGGAGAGGTCGACGTGGCGTTGCCCCGCACGGCGTTCGTCGAGGGCCACCTGACGGGCTAGCCGTCGGAAAGCTGGAACTCCACCATCGCGGTAACGGTTTCGACGGCGTCGCGAAGCGCCGCCACCCGTGCGGCGACCGATGGCGCCGACAGCACCGCGTACCGGTCGGCCTGTCCCATCGGCACCCGGGAGGCCAACGCGTACAACCACATTGCGGGATCACCCGACTCGTCGGCACCTTCGACGATGTCCCGCCCGTTCACCTGCGCCCCACGTGCGGCCGCGATCCGTTCGAACAGGGCGACCATCCGGTCCTCGACATCCCGGATCGCGTCGACGTCGAAGGCCGCGCCCGGCTCGTCGGGCCAAACCTCGACCGCCGCCCGCGGATAGGGATCGTCGGGGTGCCACTCGAGAACCCGGATCCGCTCAGCCATCACGCATCGCAGGCGGTAGCGCCCGTCACCGAAATCGGCGGACTCGGTGATGTGGGCCAGCGCACCGACATCGCTGCGGCTGTCCCCGCCGCCGACCTCGCGGCCCGCCGAGATCAACACCACGCCGAAAGCCGGATCGTCGGTGGCCAAACAGTGTTGCACCAGAGCGGCGTACCGCGGCTCGAAGATCCGCAGCGGTAGTTCCTCACCCGGCAGCATTGCCACCTCGAGCGGGAACATCGGCGTCATGACCACGGTCAGACTTCCAACTCACCGACCAGTGAGTCGACCACCGCACGCAGGTCACCGTCGGTGTCTTCTGCGACCCGGCGTTGACGTTGGTAGGACGCGCCCAGCCGGCAGATGTCGGAGACCATGGCAAGTTCGTCGGCACACTTCAACGACTTGGCCACCGGTTCGAGCCGGTTCAGCAGGTCGTCGAGATCATCGGTGACCAGCCGCTCGTTGCTGTCTTCGTCCAGGATGATCACCGCATCCAGGCCGTAACGCGCTGCGCGCCACTTGTTTTCCTGCACATGCCAGGGTGGCATGGTCGGCAGCCGCTCACCGGCATCGAGGCGACGGTCCAGGTCGACGATGAGGCAATGAGTCAGTGCGACGAGCGCGCTGAGCTCCCGAATGTTGGAGACCCCGTCGAAGATCCGCACCTCAATCGTGCCCAGGTGCGGCGAAGGCCGGATGTCCCACCGGATCTCGTTCATATGGTCGATGATGCCGGTCTTCTTCTGGTCGGCAACGAAGCCTTCCCACTCCGCCCACGTGTAGAAGTGGAACGGCAGTCCGGCCGTCGGCAGCTGCTGGAACATCATCGCCCGGTTGGAGGCGTAGCCGGTGTCCTCGCCGTCCCAGTACGGCGACGACGCGGAAAGCGCCAATAGGTGCGGATAGTGATTGAGCAACGACGTGTTGATGGCCATCACCTTGTGCGCCGACGAGATGCCCACATGTACGTGCACACCCCAGATCAGCATCTGGCGCCCCCACCACTGAGTGCGCTTGATCAACTCGGCATACCGCGGCGCGTCGGTAAGTATCTCCGGGGACCATTTCGCGAAGGGATGCGTACCTGCGCAGAACAGGTCCATCCCGCGGCCGCGAACGATTGCGTGCGCGGTCGCCAGCGTCGCCCGCAGATCATCCATCGCCTCCGGCACGGAATCGCAGACGCCGGTGACGATCTCGACGGTGTTGCGCAACAGTTCCTTGTGCACACGCGGATTGTTCTCGCCGAGTTCCTCGATCACCTCGGTGGCCACGTTGCTAACGTCGCGGGTCTCGGAGTCGACGAGCGCGAACTCCCACTCGACTCCGAGGGTCGGCCGGGGCGAGCCGGCGAAGTCTATGTGGCTGCTAGCCGGTGCCGATGACACCGCACGCCACGCGCTTTCCGGCATCTCCGGTGGCCATGGTGGTCTCGTCCGGCGGCGGGTTGCCGTTGACCTGCTGGTAGCGCTCCGGCGGGATGTTGGCGAAGTTGTCCGCCTTCTCGTGAATGACGATCGCGGTCTTCGCACCTCCGAGCAAATCCTCGGCGGTGAATGCGTCCGTCGTCGTAACCAACTTCGCGGTGCCGTCCGCGCGAACCTGCAGCGACGTCAGGTCGCCGCTTGCGGGATGTGCGGTATGGCCTGCCTTCTGGAAATGCCCACCCGCGGAATTGAAGTCACCGGGTGCGCCACCGGTCGGAGCGACGGAACTGGCCTCGCACTTTCCGACGGAGTGAATGTGCAGACCGTGGAAGCCTGGCGCGAGCTCACCCGGCGCGGTCGTCTCAACCGTGACGGTGGCGAAGCCGCCCGCGAACTCGATGTCGGCCGTGGCCACCGTGGTGCCGTCGGCCAGTTTCAGCTGGGCGGTGAGCTTCTGGCCGCTGGGCTCATTCTGACCGGCCTGCCCGTGTCCGCCTTCGCTCGGCGAAGCCGACGGTGCCGGCGAGCCGGTCCATACCGGCGGCGTCGTGCCGGGTGACGTTGCAATGGGTTCGTTCGGACTGCAAGCGCTCAATGCGAGCACGGGAACGGCGAACAAGGCGGCTGCAGCGGCGGTCTTGATCATGGGCAAGAGCCTAGCCGGTGACCGCCACGACCACGCCCGGCGGTTGCTCGATCAACTCGGGGACCCGCGGCTGCACCGGTGCTTCGAGCAGCTTGCCGACCGCCTCGGCGGCCTCGCGCTCGCCCGGCGCTTCACCAAAGAACACCGTGGTGCCCGTGACCTCGGGCAAGCTCAGATTGCCGGTCTCGGTGACGTTCCAGCCGCCTTGCCGCAGCCGGTTGGCGGTGTTTTCGGCGGCGCCTTCGGTCGACGAGATGTTGAAGACCCGGACGTCGGCTTTCGCAGGCGCAGGTGACGGGGACGACGTCGCCGAACTGGCGGTGCTGACGGTGGTGGTGGCGATCGACGACGACTGGTCGCCCTCAGAGTCGCCGGAGCCCATCGCCTGGAACCCGACCAACAGAAACACCACGCCCAGGAACAGCAACACCATCACCATCGCGCGCAGGGGCAGCCCGGAGGAGTTTCGCTGGTTCATTACCGCCCACTGTATCGACAGGGCCCTCGAGACCCGAAAACCTCAGGTGACGTCGAAGCCGAGCCGACGTGCCGCCCGTGCCTTCTGCCTGCTGGCGCGCAGCCGGCGCAGCCGTTTGACCAGCATCGGATCCGCAGCAAGGGCCTGAGGGCTATCCACCAGCGCGTTCAGCACCTGGTAGTACCGGGTTGCCGACATCGAGAAGAGTTCCTTGATGGCGTCTTCCTTAGAGCCGGCGTACTTCCACCACTGGCGCTCGAAGGCCAAGATGTCGTGCTCGCGCCGAGTCAACCCATCGGTCAGAGCAGAGTCGTCCCCGGATTGCTCAGTCCGCGCGATGGCGCCGTCCATATCGCTCGTGGACCCTTCCCGACAATCGAAATGACAACACTGGGGTTCGGCGAACATTCAACCACGGGTTTGGAAGCTGAGGCGTCAGCTACACCCGCGAGTCGGGTGACAAGGATTGCCCACTTAAGCTCTACCGCGTGGCCGTCGTACCCATCCGCATCGTGGGAGATCCCGTCTTACGCACCGCGACCGAGCCGGTGCCCGTCGCCGACGACGGTTCGCTGCCTGCCGATCTCGCGGACTTGATCAAGGACCTCTACGCCACGATGGCCGCCGCCAACGGGGTAGGCCTCGCCGCGAACCAGATCGGGGTGTCCAAGCGGGTCTTCGTCTACGACTGCGCCGACGAGCGCGGCAGAACGACGCGGCGGCGGGGAGTTGTCGTCAATCCCGTGCTCGAAACGTCCGAGGTGCCCGAGACGATGCCGGACCCTGATGACGACGACGAGGGCTGCTTGTCGGTTCCCGGCGAATCGTTTCCGACCGGGCGGGCGAAGTGGGCGCGAGTTACCGGGTTGGACGCCGACGGCACCCCGATCACGATCGAGGGCACCGACCTGTTTGCGCGGATGCTGCAGCACGAGACGGGCCATCTGGACGGCCTCCTGTATCTGGACAGTCTGCTCGGCAGGCACGCCCGAAGCGCAAAGAGGTCGCTGAAGGCGCACGGCTGGGGGGTTCCGGGGCTGAGCTGGACACCCGGCAAGGATCCCGATCCGTTCGGTCACTAGCTCGTGCCCAACGTCGGAGCTCGCGTCATGGTGCGGTACCGGTTGGCGGCCGGATCCGTGCCGCCGCTGACCGACGTCATCGGGCACCTCGAGGCGATCGGACCGACGCTGCGGGTGCGCACCAAACGGGGTGACGTGGTGGACGTTGCGGCTGACGACGTGGTGGCGATCAAAGCCCTTGCCGCGGCGCCGGTGCGGACCGGCGACATCCGCAACCTCGAGCACGCAGCCGCACTCGCATGGCCAGGCGTCGAACAACAGCGGCTCGACGGCTGGCTATTGCGCTTCGGCCGAGGCAGCACCCGGCGCGCGAATTCGGCTGTCCCGCTGCATGTTCCGACTGGAACTGATATCAGCGCGATCATCGACTGGTACGCCGCCCGCGCGGTGGCGCCGCTGATTGCCGCGCCCGACCGATTGTTCCGTATCCCCGCAGGAGTGCCGGTCGACGCCGAAACCCTGGTCATGGCAGGCGATGTGACGGCGGGAAGATCGCCCGGGGTGGCGATCGCGGCCCGCCCTGACGACGAATGGCTGCGCCTGTACCGGCGCGACGTGCCCGTCGACGTGTTGACCGCCGTCGTCGACGGCGAGGTGGCATTCGCTACCTCCGGGGGCGCCGCTGTCGGACGAGGTGCTGTCACGGGGTCTCCCGATGGCACCCGGTGGGTGGGGCTGTCGGCGGTCCACGTGGTCGAGGAGGCACGGCGTCGCGGTCTGGCGCGCGACCTGTGCTCTGCGTTGTTGGCGTGGGGCGCCGAGCGGGGTGCGATGCGCGCCTATGTGCAGGTGCTCGCCGACAACACCGCAGCCACAACGCTGTACGAGTCGATGGGGTTTTCCGTCCACCACCGTAGCCGCTACGTCGATGCTCGTAGCCTGTGACCATGCGGATTGCCACGTGGAACGTGAACTCGATCCGAGCCCGCGTTGACCGCGTCACCGACTGGCTCGAGCGCGCCGACGTCGACGTGTTGGCCATGCAGGAAACGAAGTGCTCCGACGACCAGTTCCCCACCATGCCATTCGTCGCGCTCGGCTATGACGTCGTGCACTGCGGGTTCAACCAGTGGAACGGTGTGGCGATCGCATCGCGCGTCGGCATCGACGATGTCCATGTGGGTTTTGACGGCCAGCCGACGTGGAGCGACTCGGCGGAGGCACGGGCGCTTGGCGCGACGTGCAACGGCGTGCGTGTGTGGAGCCTCTACGTACCCAACGGGCGCACCGTCGACGACCCGCACTACACGTACAAGCTGGAATGGCTTGCCGCCCTTCGTGACACAGCACGCGGGTGGCTGACCGCCGATCCCAAGGCGCAGATCGCGTTGGTCGGCGACTGGAACATCGCACCTACCGACGAGGACGTCTGGAGCGTCGAGTTCTACAAGGACAGCACCCACGTCACCCCGCCTGAACGGGCGGCGTTCAGCGCGATCGTCGACGCCCAATTCGCCGACGTCGTGCGGCCCTTCACTCCGGGGCCGGCCGTCTACACCTACTGGGACTACACGCAACTCGCCTTTCCGAAGGGGCGGGGCATGCGCATCGACTTCATCCTCGGCTCGCCCGCGCTTGCACAGCGCGTCACGCATGCCGAGATCGTCCGCGAGGAGCGCAAAGGCAAGGCGCCGAGCGACCACGCACCGGTCGTGGTGGAACTCTCCTGAACGTTGACTCTGCGGCTACGGCGCGGAAGTGCGAGGCGGTTTCAAGGGATGGATGCAACACCCCTTCTGATTGAGGAGTGTTGTGATGGCCAGAGGAACGTTGCGGTCGCGGGTTCCGGTGTTTTGGGT
>NZ_QJJU01000030.1 GCF_003201655.1 Mycolicibacterium moriokaense | reverse complement strand
GCTCAACGCGTTTGCAATCACCTTCGGCGACCGTTTCCCGGCGGCCGAAACCTACTAATGAAAACCGCCGGAAACACCGTTAACGAGATAGTCCCTTTCGCGCGCCAAGGACCGTTTGTACATGCAGCAGGTGGCCGAACGCAGCGGGATGAGCCCCGATCGCGTGACAGCGATGATGGACCAGGCTGAAGCGCGTGCACGCACCGAGTATCCGAAGGAACTCGTTCGGAAGCTGGAGGCCTCCGGCGTGTCCGAGCAAGGCGCAGAGAAGTTGGTCTCCGATCTTGAGCAAGGCAAAGGCGTTCCCGAAGAATTGGTGCGGACCACTCAGGCAACAACAGGGGCGGGCGAGGGCCTGGAATCCCGGGGCGATTCATTGCCGACCGGCAAGCACTGGGGGGACCTCGGTTACTCGGCCCACGACGCCGAGGCGTTGGCGAAGATCGGGAAGTACGTGGCCCGGGGTTCTTCTGTGGCGGAAGTACTGTTCGGTGTGTACGAGTGGCAGCATGGCGAACCTCTGGATGAGGTAGCGGTCAAGACTGGATCGAGCATCTGGGGAGGAATGTTGGCGGGTGGCAGGCTCGGCGCAATCGGCGGCGAATTCGTTGGCCCCGAGGGTGCACTTGTATTGGGCGCAATCGGCGCAGTAGGCGGTGGGATCGTTGCGAGCGACGCCGCGAGCAGTTTCTACAAGTGGTTGAAAGAATGACAGTTCACACGATCGCACTGGGCCTGCTTGTCGCCTTCATTGCCGCGACGTTCGTCGAGTCGTTCCTCAAGGTGGACAGGAAGATTCACCAAGCGATCTATTGGTCCTGTACGGCCGCGGCGGCCGCATGCGGATTTCTCGTCGCATATCCGAACATCAAAGAGGGTGTGCTCGCCGTGCTGTTCGTGATCGGTGGCCTGGTGTCGGTGGCGTACTTCACCACCTCCTACATCCGGGTGCGTGGACATACGTACGCCGACACCACAATTGGCAACGCGGTAGAGGCGGATAAGGTTGAGGAGCAGTCGCGAAACGACGGTCGGGACGAAAGCTACAGTGGCGTCTACTCTCCCGCGAAAATGTGGTGGGGAATGGTCCCCGTCGCGCTCATCATGACTGGTGCAGTGGTGCTGTCGGTCAGCGGACAAAAGCCCTCGTGGTACGCGCTCATTGGGGTTGGGCTTCTTGTCTTGATGGCGCCGACGAGTGGGCTCGGCGACGGCAGTTGGCGCTACGCGATTGCGCGGGGGCAATATTTGCCGTTCGCATTGGTCGGTCTTGTGACGGCCGGCACGTTCACCGTGCTTTATCTCATTGCCTATTACGTGGGTAGACGGTGGCCCGTTCGGCGTCGACAATCGATGGAGTATCGCGCTCACAGTCGGCATCAACGATCCGAGCGTCCGCGATAAGTCTCGGCGGCGATGCCCTTTCCGATTTATGACCTGCCTGGTCGCTAAAACAGCTATAGCTGTCGCGTGCGAACGACCGGGGTGTTGGTGGAGTGCCACGATAGGGGGTCGGACCCCTCCGAAACCTCGACAGCGCACTAGGCCGGACTCGCCAAGTACCAATACTCACGATATCGCTCACCGTGGACCAGCCGCCGCACCAATTGCGCCAGCAATCGCGAAGCGATCTACCGCGGCGAATTTCCAGGACCGCGGCAACAGCTCATGTGCCACTATCGTGCGTGTGGAAGCCGTCGGTCTGCGCGGACTGCGTCGAAACGCGTCCGAGCTCGTCCTTCGCGTGCTCGTTGTGGCGGCGTTGCTCATCGGATTGTCCGCCGTCGGAATCGGTTGGGCGGGTGCTGATCCCAATGCGCTCTGGACGATCGTCCACGATCAATGTTCCCCGCACGAGGAGCAAGACGGCAATCCCGCGCCGTGTGCGTTGGTCGACGCGGAGGATGGATACGCGCTCCTCAAGGACCTGGTCGGGGAGCGGCAATTCCTGCTCATCCCCACATTGCAGATCGCCGGCATCGAGAGCCCGATTCTGCTTGATCCTGGGGCGAAGGACTACTTCGCCGACGCATGGCGCGCCCGCTACTTGATCGAGGAGCGGGCGGACCGGTCGCTGCCCCCAGACTGGGTGAGCCTTGCAGTCAACTCCATGGTGGCGCGGTCGCAGAACCAACTTCATATCCACATCGACTGTCTCAGGGCCGACGTTCACCAATCGCTCGCACAGCACGCCGCCTCGATCGGGCCCACATGGGCGCCCTTCGCCGTCCCGCTCGCCGGTGCGCCCTACAGCGCCATCAAAATCTCGGATCTCGACGACATCAACGTTTTTCAGCTCTTGGCCGACGGCCTCCCGGGTGCACGCGAGGACATGAGCCGGCGCACGCTCGTCGTCGTGGGATCACCAAGCGGTTCGGGCTTCGTCGTCCTCGCGGGACAAGCCGACGCCGCGGCAGGGGACGAGGGTAGCGGTGAGGATCTCCAGGACCACGCGCTGTGCGCCGCGCCCGCCGCCGGAAAATAGGCCGATGAGTTTTTCAGGGCACCGCAGTCTTCTTTGATGAACCGAACTGACCACAGCTGGGTGGAGGAAATGTGACCAGAACCAATCTTTCGATGTCGATCTCTGCCGACGGCTATGTTGCCGGCCCCGGCCAGAGCGAGGAGCAGCCGCTCGGCGTCGGTGGCATAAGGCTCCATGATTGGCATCTTGGGCCCGCCATGAATCATCCTGTCAACCAGCAGGTGGTCTCGGACATGATGGACGGCATGGGAGCGACGATCATGGGCCGCAACATGTTCGGTCCCATTCGCGGCGAGTGGGGGGAGTCGGACTGGAAGGGTTGGTGGGGCGACGTCCCGCCCTACCACTGCCCAGTGTTCGTCCTGACTCACTACCCACACGACCCGATCGAGATGGAGGGTGGGACCACCTTTTACTTCGTCGCCGACGGTATCGAGTCGGCCTACGCCCAGGCCAAGGCGGCTGCAGGCGACCGCGCCATCTCGATCGCAGGAGGAGCCTCGTGCGCCAGGCAGGCCATCGCAGCGGGACTCGTCGACGAGATCGATCTTCAGGTCAGCCCGGTGATTCTCGGTTCGGGTGAGCGCCTGTTCGACGGATTCGAGGCAGGCAAGCCCGAACTCGAGCTAGCCAGGGTGCTCGAAGCTCCTGGCGTGGCCCACCTGCGTTACCGCGTCGTCCGATGACCCGGTTGTCGTGTTAGGCGTGGAACCGCACGGGTGGTTGCTCTTTGACCTGTCAACAAATGATGACAGCCCCAGACCGGCAAGTGGTCCGGCGAAGAGCTGTCAGTCGCGGGCGCCGAAGAGGCGAGCGTAGGCGTCGCGCGCACGGGCCCTCAACTCTTCGCCGCTGATGCCGCCAGTGCTCTGGTGCTGAGAAAACTGAATCCGCTATCCATCTACTATCCACTTCTAGTGCCTTTCGATCTCGCTTAGGAGATCGCCTGCGTAGTCCTAGATCCATCACGGCCAGCCTTTCGGTACCGGAAACGAACCGTCGGGGTTGCGAGCTATGTGTGTCTCTGCGCGGGTGCCGGGCTTGCCACCTCTCAGAGACGGACGAATGTGGCGTCGGCGGCGTTCATCCGTTCTGTCAATGCCTCAACGGCATCAGGGTCGCACGCCAGTACGGATTGGAACGCGATCGGTTGGTGCCCACGGACGCCGAAGTCGGCAGTTTCCTGATGCCATCTCTCATGCGCGTCCTTGAGCACCTGTAGCAAGAACTGAAATCCTCGGTTCGACTCCGAGAGGAGATGCTCTGCCGAATCGAAGATGACGAGATAGCTTAGACCGCGGAGCCAGTTGAGATCAGTAATGCAGTCCCACAAGGCATTCCAGTTCTCGCCGAAGTAGTACGGGAACTGCAAAGCGGCGGCCATTTCGTCGAAGAGGTGTGCTTCGTCGGAGGATTTCGTGCCTCGGACGCGGCGAATGTCCCACTCGGGGTGCGCAGGCGTCCAGGCCATGAGATGGTTCGCCACCGTGGATGGGGTCGCGGCCAGGACGGAGAGTGCTGGCCCGTCGGGGTTGAAGAGTAGGTCGTCTTTCATCGTGGTTCTCCTCAGAATCTAATGAAGGTCGTGTAGTGGTCATGAGTGAAATATCTGTTGCCGTCAGTGCCGATGATTATGCGATCGGTGCCGCGGTTCACACCGGGCGTGTACGGATACCTGTCGTATTCGTAGTACTTGATTGGCGAACCCGATGAGTCAACTGTCGGCAGGTCGCCGAACATGTTCATCCATTGGTCGCCACCGACGAACTGTCTGCCATTGAGGAAGACCGTCTCTTTGGTTGTGTTGCCGATCTTGATTTCCGGCCCCTTCGGGGCGCCGGGAATCTGATCCGCGTTGTAGACCACGTCGGGCGGCACGGACCCAGATCGGACGGGCGGAAGCGGAATGTTGGGGATGTCAGCCTTGCTGGCGATCGGCGGGCACGGGACGATCGGGTTGCCGACTCCGGTCAGCGCTGCGCCGACCGAAGCGTGGTACTGCTTCGCGGACTCTTCCGCCGTCGCAACCAAATCGGCATAACGAGATGTCGCCTGTTGGTACTCGATCATGCCGATTGCCGGCGACACAGCCATGAGCGCAGCGGCCTCCATCACATCTGACTCGGCGTTGGCGAACTCATCCGGTGTAGGCGTGTCCTGCTTGGCGATATCGAAAGCATGCGCCACCGCCTCCGCCGCAACCGAAAGCCGCTCTGCCCACGCGGCCGCGGAGTCCAACCACCTCGCCTGGTCCATGATGTTGTTGGCGGCTTTGTCCCCACTTGACCAATGCTCGTTGACCTTGACACCCACCGATCGGGTGTCATCAGCACAGCGGGTGATGTCTTGGCCGTAGTTGTGCCAAGTGCGCGAAAAGTCCCGGAGATCAGCCGGTCCCGGACCTGAATGCAAGTCGGCGGAGAACTGCTCGCCTCCGACCGACGGCAGCGCCGGCAGCTCGGGAATGCTCGCAATGGGCGGCTGATGCGGCACGAGCGGCAGCGCCGGCATCTGCAGCGGGCCCGACGAAGGCGCGATTGGCGGCGCATTGGTGTTGTCCACGCGGTGGATCGACTCCGCACCCGCTCGATCCGCCAGTTCAAACGCCACTGCAGCTGACCTGAGAACCGCGCCCCCGGTCTCTCGGACCCGAGTCGCGTATTCCAGCACATCGATTAGTGCCATCTCGTGTGCATTCAACGCCCTCGCCGCGCCGAGCGACACTGAATCAGAACCCGGTGGTGCACAGTTCGACTGCGCGAGCGGATGCCCGAGCGACTCCAGCCGCCTGCCGTCAGCGTTCAGTGCGTCTACGTCGACCTCGAGGACCGGCGCCATATCGTCGGACTCCTCCGAAACCTCGACGGCGCACTACGCCGGTTACTCGCCAAGGGCTCAGCACCCAGCAGTCACGATATCGCCCACGGCAGGTATCCCAGCGCACCAATCGACGGCCTTTTCGCTTGCCCACCTCTGAGCGACAACCTGTTGACCAGCGCTGACGACCAACCATTGTCGCTGGCCGTTGCACTCGCCGTGCGGTCGTGACCTGTGCAAATGTGGTTGTCGCTCAGAGGCGGGCATCACGAACACTCCGCGGCAGCCGCGCTAGCCCACGTTGACGAACGGACTGATCGCATCATGCGCGAACTGCGCGACGTTGACCGACGGATTCCCGTCCGGGTAGCTCACCGTCGCCAGCAGGTTGCCGCCCGCGTCGGCGAAGTCCCCATCGGCGCGCCCCTGATGCGTCGTTGACGTCACCAGAATGATCCCTGACGTGGCGGCCTCCTTGGCCAGCGGCACCGAGAACTGAGCGTTCTGCACCGTGCTATTCGCCTTGTCCTCCACAATGATTCGGTCCGCCGGAAACCCAAGGAGCCGAAGCATCCCAGCCATCTGCCCCGCCTCCGTCTTGCCGTTCTGCGGGTTGCCTCCCGTCACGATGACCGGCGACTGCGGGAAGAACTGCGCCACAATCAGACCCGTCATCACTCGCCGCCGCAGAATCGCGCGCATCGAGCCGTCCGGTGCCAGCCCGTAACCAAGAATCACGATCGCTGGCTTCGAGAAGTCCTTCGTTGCCGCCGCGGGCTCAGCCTGTGACACCGCTGGCGACACTCCGCCCAGCGTCGCCGCGAGAGCCACCACAACCGCACCGGCTGCCGCCATCCATCTGCGTCGCACACGCCCTCCCACAACGTTTGGGGCTAATGAGTTCTCGGTTAATGGCGTTGTAATCGAGTCAACGGAGTCTCGTGTTACGCAACGTGTGATTGCGGCAATTCGCGTTTCGACGCCGATTTAGCAGGGTAACGTCCGCGATGAATACAGCGTCGGCACAGCAAGGGAGTAAGGGTGAAGATCCAGAAGCTTGTGGCACCTATCGGTGTCACCGCAGTTGCGATCGGCATGGCGGCCGCCACGGCGGCGCCGGCGTCAGCGATTGACAACATCAAGACGTTCGGTCAGCCGGAGTCACTGAACGATGCCTACGGCAACCCGATGATCACTTATACGGTTCTCGGGCTAAAACCGAGTTCGGACGCCGTGTTCCATAACGGCAAGTTGTATGAAGCGAACGTGACCTCCGAAGGGGGCATTCCCCTAGCCCCGAACTTCAACGCCCGCGCTCAGAGCGGCGACAACTACCCGGTCATCGGTGGCGGAATTCCCGGCAAGCTCTACTTCGACGTCGTCGGCGACATCCCCAACAGCGTCGTGTACAACACCAGCGGCCGGGATCTGCTTGGTTGGGTCTCACCCCGCCCGATCAGTAGTGGCGCCGGGGACGTCGCGGGAGAGACGACTGAGGACATCGGCGGTGCACCCACCGGCGGAGCGACCGACGGCGGTGGCATGACCGGCGGCAATGAAGTCGCACCCGCCGTTGTGGCACCGGCCCCCTTCGAGCTCACCCCAGCGGAGGTGGCTGAGCCAGGGTTCAACAGCGGCGGCGGCGGCGGCGGCCATCGCTGATTGTTCCGTCACCACTGAGCGCCGCGGGGCGCGCAGCACGATGATGGGTGCATGACCCGAGAGGACATCACTCAGCAGATCGTCGCCGCGCGCCTCGCCAAAGGCCTGACCTGGCAACAGCTTGCCGACGCCATCGGCAAGCCCGTCGTCTGGACCACGGCCGCCCTCCTCGGGCAGCACCCCATCCCGCCCGAGCAGGGTCACCAACTCGTCGAGCTGCTGGGTCTCGACGCGTCAGCCGTGCCCGTGCTCGCCGCCGTCCCGATGCGCGGCGGCCTTCCCGCCGCGGTGCCCACCGACCCGACCGTCTACCGCTTCTACGAAGTCCTCCAGGTCTACGGCGGCGCCATTAAGGAGCTCATCCACGAGGAATTCGGCGACGGCATCATGAGCGCCATCAACTTCAGCGTGAACATTGAGAAGAAGTCGAACCAGGCAGGCGACCGCGTCGTAGTGACACTTGATGGAAAGTTCCTGCCCTACGACTGGACCGCTGCAGACCCGGCTCAATGAAGCCCTGAGTTCGCTCGCGCAACGAGCCGATTACGAATCCGTACAGCTCAGCCGAGTTGCGCGCACCCCGAGACCCTCTGTCTAATATTGACCCGTCCCGGCTTTCGCCGAACAACACAATGGAGTTCAGTTGACGTCTACCCGCCGTGTCCGCGGTGCCTGCCTGGCGGCCGTGTGCGCCGTCATGGCAATCCTCGGCGGTGTCGTCCTCTCGACCACTCCAGACTGCGGCGACCACTGCCACTCGCTGACCGCCACCCCCGTCCCGCAGGCCGCATCGCAGCCCGCGCCGCCGCAGCCCGCCGCGGTGTGGACGGCACCGTCCTCGGGCTCAGACCACGTCAGCCCCTCGGGTCCCGTACTTGTCACCGCCACCGTCGGGACGATCACCGCAGTCGAGATGCGCAGTGACTCCGGCAAGGTGATCGCCGGCGTGCTCACCCCGGACGCGACGGTGTGGAAGCCGACCGATCAACTCGGTTATGGCCGCACCTACACCATGACCATCACCGCTCGCGGGCCCAACGGCATGCCGACCCGCCAGACGTCCAGCTTCAGCACCCTGACCCCCGGCAACCAGACCGAGGTCTACCTCGACACCACCGGCGGCGGCCTGCTGCAGGGCGGCGCAACGTACGGCATCGGCATGGTGATCGTCGCGAAGTTCGACGAGCCCATCGACAACAAGGCCAACGCCGAACGTCACATGGTCGTCACCACCAACCCCCCGACCGCCGGGTCATGGAACTGGCTCGACGACCAGACCGCGCACTGGCGGCCCGAGAAGTATTACGCCCCAGGCACATCCGTCACCATCGCGGCCAACCTCTTCGGCACTCCGCTGGGCGACGGGCTCTACGGCCAGGAAGACGAGCACCTCTCGTTCCGCATCGGCGACTCGCACATCTCCGTCGCCGACGACAACACCAAGCAAGTCACCGTGTCCGAGAACGGCAAGGTCGTCCGAACCATGCCGACCTCGATGGGCATGGGCGGCTCCGAAACCATCGGCGATACCACCGTCAGCTTTTGGACCCCGAACGGTGTCTACACCGTCATGGACAAGGCCAACCCGGTGATCATGGACTCCTCGACCTTCGGCCTGCCCATCAATTCCCGCCTTGGTTACCGCGAGACCATCCCGTACGCCACCCGCATCAGCAAGGACGGCATCTACCTCCACCAGCTCAACGCGACGGTGTGGGCGCAGGGCAATACCGATACCAGCCACGGCTGTCTGAACCTCAACAGCGATAACGCGCAATGGTTCTACAACTTCTCCGTACCCGGCGACATCGTCGAGATACGCAACACCGGCGGGTCGTCGCTGAAGCTGTGGGATAACGGCGACTGGACCGTGCCATGGGACGAGTGGCGCAAGGGCAGCGCTCTGGCGTCCTAGGCCGAAATACGTTGCGCGACAGCGCCATATCGCTCGAGGCGCTCGCCGATGGCGTTGTACAGAACGATGCGCGTTGCGATGTGGCCGTACTTCGCGATCAGCGCGTCGGCCAAACCGTCCCAGGTCGACTCGGTGGCGAACGTCGCGATGTGTTCGTCGGTGATCTGCGCCGCCATTCCCTTGAAGTCACCGGCCTTCTGCTTCTCCCGGATGCGGGCGGTCGTTCCCTCAAAGCCGGCTTCGTCCCAGATGAACGCGTAGTTGGGTGTGCTTCCGTAAAAGCTCATGCTGGCTCGCACAAACTCGCGCTCGTTGTGGCGTTCTTCGCCGCTGTCACCGACGATCGTCATGACCGGCACGATCACCGCGATGTCCGACGTCGAGCGCCCCGACTTCGCCGCTCCCTCAGCCACATTCGGCAGCACGTGTCGCCCGATATAACCGGGCTCTCCCAGCGGATGCACATGCACTCCGTCCGCAACCTCACCCGCCATCCGTAGCATCCATGGATTCACCGCCGCCACATCGACTTTCGGATCCGGTGCATCGATCGGCCCTGCGCTCCACTGTGGTGTGATGAAGTCCAAGCTGTAGAAATCGCCATGGTGGTCGAGCGTCCCCGTTCGGAACGCTGCGAAACACGCCTTCACCGCGCGCACATAGTCACGCAGCCGCGGACCCGGACGCTCGAACTCCATGCCATACCGCCGCACGATATGTGTGCGAACCTGCGTGCCGAGGCCCAGGCGAAACTTCCCGCCGGTCGCCTCCTGCAATTCCCACGCCGTTGCCGCCGTCACGAAAGGACTCCGCGGAAACGCAACCGCGACACCCGTCGAGAGTTCCAGCCCGGGCGCGGCTTGCGACGCCACCGCTGCGTTGAGATACGCGGTCCGACCCGTCTCGGTGAACAGCATCCCGTCGAAACCCGCCGCCTGCGTCCGTCGCGCCAAGTCCCCGACCGTGGCCAACGGCTGCGGAACCGTCATCACGTCGACGTGCACGGTGGAACAGTACGCCGGGCAAGTGCGACACCAGTAGTTCCACTAACCACCGGTATTTGCCAGCGGGTATACAAGTTGCAATCTGACCGTGCTGTGAGGGTCGTCACTTGTGCGCTACATTGTGTGCGCTGTCACACAACGAAGGGACGGCCAATGACTGGTGCAAATAACAAAGACCCCATCGGGGCGCCGCGGCCCGTGCGGCCTGTTCATCCCAGTTCGGCTGTCCACGGCCACCGCGTGCTGCTCGGCGTGTTGCTCGTCCTGATCTTCATCGCCGCCGTCGTCGGCGTCGTCGTCGCGGCACTCTCCGGCCAGGGCACCATCGCCCTCATCATCGCTATCTTCGCCGGCGCGTTCTTCTCACGCGTCGGTTGCTGACGCGGCCAACCCGCCAGCACTCGTAATACCGGCGTCACTAGTGAATGGTGGACGTATGACCGCGCCACCACGACAGCCGTTCGGCTAGATGTGGCGATCCACGACCAACTCCTCGCCGCCGTCGACGGCCGACGAGGAGTAGAAGCCGCCGATCGGCTCTGCGAGGCCTGCGTGTCGCTCTTCGACATCGACGCCGCGGCGATTTCGCTCGTCTTCGACGGCGCCAGCAGCGGAACCCTCGGATCCAGCGGCGCCCCCGCGCGTACGTACGACGAACTCCAGTTCACCCTCGGCGAAGGCCCCTGCCTGGACTCTGTCTCGACCCGGAGCCCGGTACTCGTGGCCGATCTCGCCGACCCCGACGAAGCCCGCTGGCCCATCTACGGCCCCGCCCTGCTCTCCTATCAGATCCGCGGCGTCTTCGCGATGCCCGTCCTCGTTGCGGGCGAACACATCGGAGCCCTTGACCTCTTCCGCGCCCGACCCGGCCGCCTCGACGAGGACCATCTCGCCGGGGCCATCGTCGCCGCCGAACTCGCCGGCGTCCCTCTGCTCGACGTGATGAACGACGACCTTGCGGCCGCCATCAACGATCCGGAGAGCAACGCCTGGGCCGAACTTCACGCGCTGTCGCGGGCCGAGGTCAGCCAGGCCACCGGCATGCTCGTAGCCCAACTCGGCGTCGAACCCGCCGAGGCGCTGATCCGCCTGCGCGCCCATGCCTACGCCACTGGCCGCAGCTCCACCGACGTCGCCCGCGACATCCTCGACCGCCGCCTCAGACTCGAGGCTGACTAATGCACGCCCTACGACACCCAGGAGGGAGGGCGAGATGACTGAGATGCCTCGTGAAACTCGTGTACTGGACGCCGTCGTGTCGCTCGTCGACAGCCTGCTCGACGACTTCGACGTCGTCGACCTGCTGACCGAGCTCACCGAGCGCTGCGCCGAACTTCTCGATGTCGAGTCGGCCGGGCTCCTCCTCGCCGACCCGCTCGAGCAACTCCGGCTGCTCGCGGCCACGTCCGAAGAAACCCGCGAACTGGAACTGTTCCAGTTACAGGCCGACGAAGGTCCTTGTATGGACTGCTATTCCAGCGGCCAGCCGGTGTCCGTCGCCGACCTCCAGGCCGAAGCCGACCGCTGGCCGAGCTTTGTCCCGGCCGCACTCGACGCCGGCTTCGCCTCTGTGCACGCCGTCCCGATGCGCGCCGCAGGCATTGTGCTCGGAGCCCTCGGCCTGTTCGGCTCCCGCCCCGGTGCACTCGACGAGGCCGATCTCCTCGTCGGCCAAACCCTGGCCCACATCGCGTCCGTCGCCATACTGCAGGAACACTCGCCGACGCCCTCGAGCGTGATGCCGCAACTGCGCTCCGCGCTTACGAGCCGCATCCTCGTCGAACAGGCCAAGGGCTTCCTGCGCGAAAGCCTCGACGTCTCCGTCGAGCAGGCCTTCCAACTGTTGCGTAGATATGCGCGCACCAACGGCGATCACCTGACCGACGTGGCCAGGCGGCTGATGACCGACCGGCCGTCACGCCCGGCGCTGCTGGCGGCACTCTCCGAATTCGCCTCGGCCCCACCGACTTAAGGGCTTTGTCTCGCCCGGGCGCGCCGCACCGCCTCCTCCACCATCCGCTCGGCAACGAGATGCAGCTTGACGTTCTCGGTCTGGCTCAGCCGGGTGAGCCGGTCGAAGGCAACCTCCGCGCTGACACCTGACCGGCTTCGAATGATGCCGATCGCCTGATCGATCACCGCCCGGCTCTCGAGAGCACGCTGCAGATGTTTCGTCCGCTCCTGGGCCCCCGCCAACAGCTGCGCGTTGTACACCGACACCGCCGCAGGCCCGGCGAATTGTGTGCCCAACTGCACGGCGTGCTCGCCGAACGCGTCGCGGGCGCGGGCATAGGTATTGATCGCGCCGATCACCTGATCGCCGACCATAAGGGGCAGCGACAGTGCCGAATGAATGGCCATCCGAGCCACCCGCCCGCCGAAGCGCGGCCACCGACCGTCACTGCCCAGCGATCCACTGACGATTGCCCGCTTCAACTCCATACACGTGATGCAGGGGCCCTCGTGAAGCTCCTCGTACTGGATGACATCGATGTCGTGCACCAACTCCGCTGTGGCAGACCACGTTTGAATGCGCGGTGTGTGGTCATTCGGCTGGATCAGCGCCACGCCCACACCGTCGACACCGGGAATCGCTTTCGCCGCGAACTCCGCCACGTCGCCAAGCAGATCGATAACCCCGCGCGCGCCTGCCACCAGCCCGGCAACCCCTCTTAGCCCGGTGTACAGGTCGATCTCGTCGGCCTCCAACTGTGCCTGGGAGAGGTCGGCCTGCGCTGGTGTCGTGCGACCGGGCTGTGCATCGTAGTCAGCCATCGTGAGCGATAAATCTACTCGCCGTTGGGCGCAGAATGTTCCTCTCGACCGTCAATTCACCAGCGCGAGCGCGTGCGCGCGCCGCAGCTTGCCCGACGGTGTCTTGGGGATCATGCCCGGCTGGAGCACCACCACATTGCGGGGCCGGACATCGACCTCGGCGAACACCTCGTGTGCCACCTGATGCTCGATGCGGCGCACCTCGGCCATGTCTTCGAACTCCTTGGATTCCACCGCGACCGCGAACGTCTCCCGCGAGTGCCCAGCGTCCAGCCGCACCGCGACCGAGCAGCCCGGCCGTACCCCCGTGACGCGGCAGGCCGCACGCTCGATGTCGGTCGGGTAGATGTTCTTGCCTGCCATGATGATCACGTCCTTGAGCCGGCCGCACACCACCACGTTGCCCGTTTCGGTGAGATAGCCCAGGTCACCGGTGTCGTACCAGCCCCGATCGTCCAGCGCGGAGAGGAATCCTGCCGTCGTGGTGTAGCCCTTGGTCACCGGTTCACCGCGCACCTCGATGACGCCGACGCCACGCGCCGACAGCACGCTGCCGTCCTCGTCGATGACGCGGACCTCCAGGCCGTTCAGCGGCTTGCCGAGCGATACCAGTCGCCGGGTGTGCCCCTTGCTCGCCGGAACGGCGCGGTGCAGGACAGCGAGCAGGTCGGCGTCCACCTCGTCGATCACCATGCCGCCGTCGCACTCGGAGAACGACACCGCCACCGTCGTCTCGGCCATACCGTAGGCGGGGATGATCGCCTCGGGCCGCAGCCCGAACGGCGCGCCGGCGTCGCACAGATCTTCGACGTCAAGGGGGTCGACCTGCTCGGCGCCGGACAACGCCCACCGCAGCGACGACAGGTCGTACTCGCCGGGCGTGGCCTGCCTGCGCAACCGCTTGGCGAACAGGTTGTACGCAAAGTTCGGCGCGGCCGTCATGGTGCCCTTATACTTGTCAATCAGCTTGGCCCACAACAACGTATCGCGCAGGAAGTCCATCGGCGTGATCTTGACGAGCTCGCCGCCGTAATACATCGGCACGGTGAGATAGCCCGTCATGCCCATATCGTGGAAGCACGGCAGCCAACTCACGATCACGTCGGTGTCGACGTCGAAGTTGCAGCCGATGATCATCGCCTCGGCATTGGCGACGAAGTTGCGGTGGCTAATCTGAACGGCCTTGGGCGACCCAGTCGAACCGCTCGTCAGCTGCATGAGCGCGATGTCGTCCTCGTCGGTATGGACGGGGGAGATCGGTCGACCCTTGAGTAGGTCTTCGATGATCAGCACCCGCATCCCCAGCTCGGAGAGCAGCGGCGCCGCCGCCATGAACGGATCCGAGACGATGACGGCAGCGGCGTCGATCATCTTGATGACGCCGGTGGTTTCCTCTGCCCAGCGCGCCAGATCGGTGCGCGGGGTGGGCTGATGCAGCATGGTCAGGCTGGCGCCGCGCATCCAAATTCCTTGCGCGGTCGGTGCGATCTCGACGGGGGCGCCTGCCAGCACCGCTACCGCATCGCCATGTCCGACGCCTGCGGCGGCCAGACCACCCGCAACGTGGCGGGCCCGCTGGTGCACCTCGGCCCACGTGTGTCGGACCGGTTCGTCCGGTTCGCCGGTGACCATGCCGTTCATGCTGCACCGGGCGTTGAAGAACATCGTCTCGGTAAATTGGCTCACGGCAATCCCTTTGGCTCCCGCGCGACGGCGCGGTGCATTCGTAGTGCCAGGTTGGAGCCGCTGAGGTGCGACCGTCGCCCGCCCCCTCCGGGGCTGACGGTGACTATCGAAGTGTGTGACCCTCTTTCGCTCACCTCAGGTGATCCCTCCCCCTAGTCGGAGTGAGGAGCCATGCGTTCAGACGCCATGACTGTACAGACGTGCTTGCGTTCGTCCACATCAGCGCGCCGCGGCCGGCACGCATTGTGACCTTCGCTGCTGTTTGCACAGGAAACCCCCGCCCCGGATGCACTACTGGAAAAGCCGGCTGACGTCGGGGTTTGCACCCTTTCGGCGGGGATTTTGATCGCCGCCGTGACGTTTCCGTGGGGCTGGATAGCCAACCCGGATTGACCGTACCGCCCGCAGGGCGTGCGATCCAAGAATTGGACGCGAATTCTGCTCAGATGTCGTTGCCGGCGAGACGGCGTCCCAGGCCAGAGGCCCGCACCGCACGCTTCTCGATCGCGGCCCGCACCGCTGCCTCGGGCCCGACCACCCGGATCTTCTCCTTCGCCCGGGTTACCGCGGTGTAGAACAGCTCGCGGGTCAACAGCCGCGAATCTTCCGGCGGCATAAGCACGGTTACGTCCTTAGCCTGGCTTCCCTGGCTCTTGTGGATGGTCATCGCGTGCACAGTGTCGACGTCGGCAAGCCGGCTCGTCGCGAACTCGAGCGGCTCTGTGCCAGCGATCACCGCACGCAACACGCCATCCTTGAGCAGCGTCACGCCCGTGTCGCCGTTGTAGAGCCCGAGGCCGTAGTCGTTGGCCGTCACCAGGATTGGCCTGCCGACATACCAGGATGCCCATATCGGCTCGCCGGTCGCCTCGGTCAGCCACCGCTCGGTCTGGTGATTCCAATACCGGACTCCGTAGGGCCCTCGCCGGTGGGCGCATAACAACCGGTGCTCGTCGAGTGTCTCTAGCGCGGCGGCGGCATCGCCGAGCAGCGCGGCTTGACGCAGCGCAACGGCATGGGGCACAAGCACTTTCCTAAGGTGTTCGGACGGTTCGTCGTCCTCGATCCACTCGATATGCTCGCCACCTTTGCGCAGAACGTCCACTGCCGTGTCGGCGTCGCCGTCGCGAATTGCCGTCGCCAGCGCGCCGATCGACTCGCCGAACCTGTGCGACGTCCTTAGCTCCGCGATCTTGGAGCTGTCCAGGCCGTCGACCAGATCCGCCAACACCGCGCCGGCTTCCACCGACGCCAACTGGTCCGGGTCGCCAACCAGAATCAATCGCGCATCGGGACGCACCGCCTCCAGCAGCCGCGCCATCATCGTCAGCGAGACCATCGATGTCTCGTCCACCACGATGACATCGTGCGGAAGCCGGTTGCCCCGATTGTGGCGAAACCTCGCCGAGGTGTCCGGCCTGCTGCCCAGCAGTCGGTGGAGTGTGGTCGCGTGCAATTTCGACAATGCCTGCCGATCCGCCGGTTCCAGCTTGCCCACCTCGAGTTGGACGGCCTCCTGAAGCCGCGCCGCCGCCTTGCCCGTCGGCGCCGCCAGCGCGATCCGTAAGTGGGTGCCGCCGGTGAGCAACGCCAACAGACGCGCCACCGTCGTGGTCTTACCCGTTCCCGGGCCGCCTGTCAGCACGGTCAATCCCTGCGACAGTGCGACTTCTGCGGCCGCGCGCTGCTCCTCGAATCCCTTTGGGAACAGGCGGTCGATATCGGGGGACTTTTGTTTCGGCTTGGAGTCGACCATCGTAAGCACGTCGCGGCACACCTGCTGCTCTTCGAGCCAGTACCGGTCGAGATACAGCAGATCGCCGTCGACGTGCAGGGCTGGTGGTTGCGCTGTGAGCGGGCTCGCCTTGATGGCCGCAAGCCACTGGTCGACGTCGATCTGCTGCTGCTCAACCGACCGCAGGTCGAGGCATACCGATCCGTGCCGCAACGCTCGCACCGCCAACGCCAGGGCAAGTGCGACTGCCTCGTTCGGCTCCTTCGCGAGCGCCGTAAGCCGCTGTGCCACATGCACATCCGACGACTCGATCACCTCGGCGTCCGTGAACGTTCGCAGTAGTCCGGTGGCGCTGCGCGCCTGCCGCCATTCGACTGTCATGCGACCAGATCCGACATCGCCGTGATGAGCGCCGCAGGCGGCTGCCAGTCGAACACCCCTGCAGGATGGCCGTCGACCACCGGCGTGTCCGGACCGCACATCCCGCGCAGGAACAGATACATCACCCCGCCCAGATGCCGTTCCGGGTCGTATCCGGGGAGCCGCCACCGCAGGAACCTGTGCAGCACAACGCTGTACAGCATCGCCTGCAGCGGATAGTCCGAGTGCAGCATGGCCTCGACCAACCGCGGCCGCGCATAGTCAGCAGCCGTCAGCGGCCGCGATGGATCGCCAAGCCAGTTCGTCTTGTAGTCCACCACCACATACCGCCCGCCGACCCGCAGCACCGCGTCGACCGAACCCGACAGGTATCCCTTCAGCGACTGCCCACCCAGCGCGGCCCCGGTCAACCGATCGGCATACGACGCGAGCAAGTCGTCCTTCGGCAAGTGTTCCCGTAGCAAGTCGCCGACGTCGCGCAGATGTCTATCACCCAAGGGAAACTCGAAGTCCATCTCCCGCATCCGGTCGGGCAGGCCGATCTGCCGCAGCGTCAAGCCGTCGGCCAGCGGACCCAGCGGTGTGTCGTGCATCGGCACCATCGCCGCCGCCAACTCCGACGCCTCGACATCGACCGGCCACCACACCGCGTGCTCCCGAATCTGCGCCTCCAGCTCGGCGGCCAGATCAGCCGCGAACGGGTCGGCCGTCTCCAACACCGCATGCACCAGCGTGCCGAACTTCGCGCCCGCAGGCAGATCCGCCATGGGCGACGGCATATCGTCGCCGACTGCCGAGGCAACGAGCGGGATCTCGGCGACCTCGTCGTCCAGCTCCACCACTTCGGGCTCGCTGCTCACCGGGGTCGTCTCGGCGGCCCGGATCAGGCCCGAGTACGACGTCCGCCGCCACGAAGTGTCGATCGAGCGGTGGAAGTGCCGCACCTGGAAGTCGGTCGGTGTGTCGTCGGCAGGCCGCGCGGGTGCGGGCCGCACGACAGAGTCCTCGATGACCGGACCCCCGACCGCCTCCCACTCCTTCAACCTCGCCATCGCGTCGTCGTCGGAAACCTTTGCAGGCACAACGCTGTCCGGCACCTCTGACTCACCGGGCCGGCGGCCGCGAAGCAGGCGCGACAAGCCGCCGTTGGGCTCATCCCTCGACGGTGCCCACCACGCCACCACCTGCGCCTGAGCCCGCGTCATCGCCACATACATCAACCGGCTGTCGTCACTGGCGTCCTCGGCGCGGCCCAGCTTCGACACCGCGTTGAAGTCCGGGCTGTCGCTGCCGCCGACATGAAGACACCTGGTTTCGCCCTCGTGGTACAGCACCAGTTCGGGTTCCCACACGTTGTTGTTGAACGCGAACGGCAGATACACGATCGGGAACTGCAGGCCCTTGGCGACGAACACCGTCATCACCTGAACCGCCGCCGCATCGTTGTCGAGGCGGCGTGCGCGTTCCGTTGCGCCGCTTCGTTCGTCGCGCTGCGCCCGCAGCCAGTCCCGTAGTGCCGGAAGGGTGAAGTGCTCGCGGTGTGCGGCCTCCTGAAGCAGTTGAGTCATGTGCGCCAGGTCCGTCATCAGCCGGTCGCCGCTTTGCCACGACAGCACGCGGTCACCCATGCCGTCGAGCTGCGCCGCCTCGAAGATCGCCGCGACACCGCGTTCACGCGCGTGACTTGCCCACTCCCGCAACGTCTCCGCGACGCGGTCGGTCAGCTCGTCGCCGCCGTCGACGAGCGACTCGGCAGTCTCGCCGAAGAACATGGTCGCCGCCGCGGCCCTGACGATGCCAGGACGGTGCGGCTGGTCGAACGCCTCCAGCAGCGCCAGCCAGTCCTCTGCGGCGTCGGAGGTGAAGATGTCGGAGTCGCCGGTATAGACGGCCGGGATGCCCGCATCGCACAGCGCGTCGTAACACACGCGGGCGTCGCGATGCTTCTCGACGATCACCGCGATATCGCCGGCACCGACCTTGTTCCCGTCGAACGTGGCGTCGGAGTTCAGCAGAATGCCGATGTCGGCGCCCAGGTCTTTTGCGATATGTGTCCGCAGTTGGTCGATCAGCAACCACTGAGTTCCGCTGCGGCGAAAGGTATCCCGGCTCACCACGCGCAATCGGAACGGATCAGGGCTCGGGGCATCGGCCAGCCGGGAGCCGGTGTGGTGGGCGGCGACGTCGTGCACGATGATCCGCTCGTGCCCGAGTTGTGCGCCACGCAACACCGCCTGCAGCCGATCGACCAGCGCGGCGTCACTGCGCCAGTTCGTGCCAAGCGTCATCTGCATTCCCGCGGTCTGAGACGCGGACAGATACGTGATGATGTCTCCGCCGCGGAACGCGTAGATGGCCTGCTTGGGGTCGCCGATCAAAATCAGCGTGGACCGCCCTGTGAACGCGCGGTCGATCACCCGCCACTGCACGGGGTCGGTGTCCTGGAACTCGTCGACCATCACGATCGGCCAGCGCTGGTGCATTCGCGCCTGGGCCGCCGAGCCGTCGTCCTTCAGTGCGTCGGCCAAGCGGGTGAGTAGGTCGTCATAGCCAAGGATTCCGCGACGTCGCTTGCGAGTCTCCAGTTCCGCCTTGACATCTTCGGCGAAGCCGACACACACCGCTGCCCGCGAGTCGGGTTCGGGATCCTTCGGCCGCAGATCCGTCGCGGGGTGGTTGACCACCTCGCGGGCCAGCTTGAGCGCGTCGGGATAGGTCAGCAGCGGATTCTCGCGCTCGCGGCCGAAGTGGCGGAGGTACAGATCGTCGACGATCTCGGTGACCAACTCGTCGAGGCTTTCAACCAGCGTCACACCGCTGTCGGTGTCGCCCGCGACACCAAGCGACCGCAGGACGAGTTGGCAGAACTGATGTGTGGTCGCGATCGTCGCGGCGTCGAATGCGGCAAGGGCGTCGCGCAGTCGTCGACGGTGGTCCGGTTGTTCCTCGGCGGCCGCCGCGTCGACGAGTTGGCGGCGCACGCGATCGCGCAGCTCCTGGGTGGCGGCGCGGCTGAACGTGATCAACAGCATCTGGTCCAGCGTCGCCACGCCCTCGGCGATGTAGCGGGTGACCAGACTGGCCAGTGCGAACGTCTTGCCCGTCCCTGCGCTGGCCTCCAGCACCGTGGTCGACCGCACGGCGGGTAGCGGCCCCAACAAATCGAACGGTTGCATCGTCACTGGAGCGCTCGCAGCATCGGCAGCCACAGTCGGCATGCGTACGTGTCGAGGCCTCTTTGGACGAGATGCGTCAGCCACGTGCCCTTCCCGAAGGCCAATTGGTAGGCAGGCTCGTCCTCTTCGCCGGGGTACTTGCCTGAACGCCACTTATAGCCAGCCCGCTGCTCAGGATCGCCGTGGCCATGCACGGCTTCCGCCCACGCATACGACGTCTTGACGGGCAACGGCAATGGCGCGCGGCGACCCTCGTCGTACATCGCGACGAGATCGACCAACAGGTCGATCGCGGAGTCCGCGGGTCGGCTCATGGACTCCACGCGTGGAGTGGTGCCGCGCTTGGGTCGGCCGATCGAGACCGCCGACCAGTCGCGGCCTGGTGCGTGAGTAGTCAACGCCAGCAACGGAATCCACGGCTGAAGCAAGTGGCGGCCGTCGAGCTTGGAATACGTCACCGAGACCAGCCGGTCGCCGTAGACCGGCGAGACGGTGCCGGTGAGCCGCCGTCCACTGCCAAGGTCGATGTCGACATCAACGGCGTTGAGCTCGGCGTCGCGGTGCGGCCGGGCGGCCTCGGCGATCAGCGCGGCCTGTTCGCAGATCTCGTTGGCCTTGCGCCAGCCCAGGTTTCCTGGAGGCAGTGTTCCGCGTCGCCACTCGGCCTGGCGTGCCTGGTCGGGGTCCATACCGCGCAGCATGTCCTGCAGCATCCGATCGCCGACCGTCCACTCCTCGAGCGCGTTGATGTCGACGGGCATCGCGTCCAGGACCCCGTCGACCTCCCATGGCAGCGTGTAGTCCAGAGCACGGAAGAACCCCTTGACCGGATCGCGGAAGAACGCGATGAGGTCGGCGAGCGCCACATCGTCGGGCGGGGGCGCGGGCAGCGGGCCGTCGATGAAGGGCGGACGCTCGGCACGGTCGCCTTCGCGGGCGCGGGCCGCCCGCAACACCGTGGTGTCGAAGGTGAACGGCTCGTCGGGGATCAGCTTGTCTGGTATGACGTTTCGCGTGTCGAATGGCTGCAACGGATGCTTCACGACGATTGAGTCGCGCACCTTGCTCTCGGTGGTGAGGTCGAGTGTGTCCAGCAGCTCGGCGAGCGGCACCGCAGGCGGACGCTCCTGTCCTGAGTATTCGTTGGCGCCGGTGTAGGTGATCACCAGCGTCTCGGTCGCCGCGCCGATGGCGTCGAGCAGCAACTGCCTGTCCTCGGAGCGGATGTCGCGTTCACCGGTCATCGGGTCGCGGGCCAGAACGTCGTCGCCGTCGACGACGCCAAGGCGCGGGAACACCCCGTCATCGAGACCCACCAGGCACACCACCCGGTGCGGCACTGATCGCATCGGCACCATCGTGCAGACGGTCAGCGTTCCTGTGCGGAAGTTGGCGCGGGTCGGGCGTCCGGCGAGGTGGCGCTGCAGGAGCGCTTTGATGTCAGGCAGGCGCATCGTCGTATCCCTCCGTGGGCCTGCGCTGTTGAGCACGTCGGCGAACTCGCGCTGCAGCTGGCTGGTCTGCCACGCGTCGTCGTCGTTGACCTTGGCCAGCAGCTCGATGCCCTGCTCGAGCGCGTCGAGCCAATCGCGGAGCGGCCTTGTGCCGGTGAGTGATTCGACGACGTGCTGTAGCCGGTCGATGTATTCGGCGAGCCTGCCCGCCAGCTCGACGCGGTTGCTGCTGACGTCGTCGAGCGGCAGGGTGGTGTCGATCCAGGCGTGCGAGTCGTCGGACATGGCCACGCCTAACAACACGCGGTCGATGCCGAAACGCCATGTGTTCTGTACAAAGTCGACGCCGTACGGCTCGCGGTGCTCGATGTTGAAGCCCCAGCGGATGTTGGCTTGGCGAACCCAGCGGGTGATGTCCTCGAGGTCGTCGTCGGTGAAGTCGAACCGGGCCCGTACAGGCGCGGCCGCCGCGAGGTTGAGCACCTCACTGGAGGTGGCCCGGCCGCCTGCGAGGGCGAGCAGCTGCGACGCGACGCCGAGCAGCGGGTTGGTCTGAACCAGCGACCGGTCGGCGAGTCGCACGCGCAGTTGGTGGGCGGGGTGGACTCCCTTGATCATGTCGCCGAGGCCGAAGCCTGCCACGATCAGCGGCGCGTAGGTCTCGATGTCGGGGCACATGACGAGGATGTCGCGGGGTTCGAGCGTCTTGTCGTCGGCGAGTTGTCCGAGCAGAACTTCGCGGAGGACGTCGATCTGGCGGGCGGGTCCATGGCAGCAGTGCACCTGCACCGAGCGGTCGGTTCGGGCATGCTTTCGGCCTTCGGGCCGAACGGCATTGGCGGCGACGTCGGACTGCAGCCAACCCAGCAGAGTGGCGGGGCGGTCGTGGGCGCCAGCCGGACCAAGCAGGTATTCGTCGGTCTGGGGGTCGGCGGGCAGGCTGCGTTGTAGTTCGCGAAGGTCGCGGCCGAGCGTGGCCAGCAGTGGGTGGGAGACGTTGCGGTGGCTGGTGTCGTCGCGGCGGGGGATCTGCCCGTGATCGTCGGCGAGCTGTCGCCACAGGTCGTCGCTGGGGTGGGGCAGCCAGAGGTGAAGGTCGTGATGGGTGGCGAGGGCGTTCAGCAGTTCGATTTCGGTCGACGGGAGTCGGGTGTGTCCGAACAGCGACAGCCGCGCGGGCAGATCGGTTGGGGACTCATGAAGTGTGACAAGGGTTTTCGCGTGTCGGATGTGGGGTGCATCGGCGTCGATTTTGTCGAGCAGGGCGCGCCACAGGGGCGGTTGCCATTGCAGGTCGGAGGCGATATCACCGGCGACGTCGTTTTCCCAGTCGATGAGGAGCTGCGGCCGCTGGCGGGCATACGAGGCGAAGAGCCCGGCGAGGCGGCGTGCCACCGCGTAACGCCGACCCTGCCGAAGCTCGCGTTCTTCACCGACCTCGAAGTGGCCGAGGTGGGTGGCCAGCGTGGTGCACCACTCCTCGTTGCAGCTGGCGTCGATGACCTCGAGCAGCGGCCACACCATCGCGTCGGGTGACCAGGGGTCGTCGTCCGTGGTGCCGGTGATTTCCGCGATGAGGGAATGCGGGTTGCGGAACGAGATGCCTGCACAGACGCCGTCGGCGCCGTCGCCGCGGCCGAGGATGTGGCTCAGCCGCTGATTCAACCAGCGTTCGACGCCCTTGGCGGGGACGATGACCAGCTCTTCGGCGAAGGGGTCGGGCAGGGGAGTGGCCAGCAGCGCGCCGAGGCCGTCAGCGAGGAGATCGGTTCGTTCACCACGGTGCAGGTGCAGGGCCATCGAAGCCACCATAGGACGCCGTCACCGTGGAACACTTCGAATCCATGCGGCAAAAACACGCTGTGGCTGTGTGCGGGTTAGTTCTCGCGCTGATGACTGCGTGCAATTCACCGGTCTCGACCCCCACGACAGTCACGGTGACCGCGCCACCATCGGCGGCCTCGTCAGTGGCGGCAGCGCCGCCGCCCGCCGCTGCATCACCGGCTGCGCCGCCGTCACCGACGTGCGGGCCCGACGAGGCGTCCGCCCTGCAGTCCGCACTTGCGAAGCTGCCGCCCGAACCGGCCACTGGCATGGGATGGCAGAAGACGCCGATCGGAAGCAACTACAACCCGTGCGCGGACCTCTCGTCGATCCTGGTGATCATCGACCGCGGCACGGCGAGCTCGCCGGTGCAGGCGCTCATGTTCCACCGCGGTACCTACCTCGGGACGGGGACGTCGAAGGCATACGGATTCACGTCGCTCAACTCGACGCGCAGCACGGGCGAAATGGTGGTGCTCGACTACAAGACGCCCGGCGAGTGCGACGCGTGCGCTCCCGCGGCCGTCGCGAGCGTGCGCTACCAGTGGCAGGGCGATCACGTCGAAATGCTCGACCCGCCACCGCCTTCGTAGCGCTAGTTGCCGTTGTCGCGCCCGACGATCAGGTCCTTGATCTCGGCGAGCTGCTCATCGACGGTGCGAAAATTGGCGCGCGTTTCCTGGCGGAAGTCGGTGAACTCTCGCTCCAGACCGCCTAGCCGGAGTGAGTGGTCACGCTGATTGGCCGCCAATGCATTGACGGAAGCGAGCACCGCGCGGTAGTCGGCCTGCGAGGCCTCAAGCGCCGCAACGCGTGCCTCCAGGTCATCCAACGTGGCCACCTCAGCATCCTATGGCGTGACGCTAGGACGCGACGCGGTTCTTTAGTTCGTCGACGACGCGGGCGAGTTCGTCGACCATCCAGCTGTCCAATCCGCGGGCGCGGTACGCGTCGAGCAGGCCGCCGTAGTACCAGAGGTGATCGTCCGGGTTCTTGCGGTTGAAGCGCTGCCAGAGCGACGGCCCGTGCTCGTTGTAGTCCCGCAGCATCGAGCGCGCGTTGTCGAGCTTGTCGGCCACCGACACCAGAAGCGTGTCCTCACCAACGGCGCCAAGGTGATTGATGTAGGCCTGCTTGCGTTCCAGCCACGGCGGCTTTGGCTCCTTGTCGGTGTCGCTGCACTCGTCAACGATCCGCGCGACCTCGTCGCCGAATTCCTCCCGGATCTCCTGCAGCGTCCCGGGACCACCTTGATCCTCCACCGTGTCGTGCAGCAGCGCCGCAATGGCCTGCGCCTCGGAGCCGTTGTCGTTGATCACCAAACCCGCCACCGACAACAGATGCCCAACGTACGGAATGTCGCCGCCCTTGCGGACCTGGGTGTGGTGCTTGCGTTCGGCATAGACCATCGCCTTCGCGAACTGGTCCGTCAGCCTCGGCTTCGTCGTTTGCTCACTCATCCTCTTTCCTTCCTCTCACCCCGACCATAGCGGCGGGGACAGACAGTTCGATGAGCCGGGCAAAACCACACCCGCCGGATCGCGGGACTGGAGTGAAAGCGGCGCCCGTAAGCGTTTGCTGTCAGCCGCCGTCGCCAAGCCCGCTACGCTCATCCAGATGAAGGCTGTCACCTGCACCAACGCGAAACTCGAAGTCATCGATCAGCCGACCCCGACCCCCGCGAAGGGCCAGCTGCTTATCGACGTCCTGCGCTGCGGAATCTGCGGATCGGACCTGCACGCGCGCAACCACTGCGACGAGCTCGCCGAGGTCATGGCCGAGACCGGCTACCCGGACTTCATGCGCTCGGACCAGTCGGTCGTGTTCGGGCACGAGTTCTGCGGCGAAGTCCTCGACCACGGACCCGGCACCCGCAAGGCGCCGCGCGCGGGCACGCCCGTCGTCGCCCTGCCCCTTCTTCGCCGCGGCAACGAGGTCCACGCGCTCGGACTCTCGACCGCCGCCCCCGGCGCCTACGCCGAACAGCTCGTCGTCGAGCAATCCCTCGCCCTGCCCGTCCCCAACGGCCTGCCAATCGAACAAGCCGCACTCACCGAGCCGATGGCCGTCGGCTGGCACGCGGTCCAGCGCGGCGACGTCAAGAAGGGTCAGGTCGCCATCGTCATCGGCTGCGGGCCGATCGGCCTGGCCGTCATCCTCATGCTCAAGGCCCACGGCGTGCGCACCGTGATCGCCAGCGACTACTCGGCAGGCCGCCGCGCACTCGCCACCAGATGCGGCGCCGACGTCGTCGTCGACCCCGCGCAGGACTCTCCCTACGACAAGGCCAAGGGCCACGGCCACCTCGAAACCGCGCCCGACGCTTTGGGTCTCGCCGTCACCACCGTCGAAAAGTTGCACAAGTTGCGGCTGCCCTGGTGGCACGTCTGGCGTGCCGCCGACGCGGTCGGCGCCGCAACTCCCAAGCACCCCGTTGTCTTCGAATGCGTCGGCGTGCCCGGCGTCATCGAGGACATCATCACAGGGGCGCCGCTGTTCTCCCGCGTCGTCGTGGTGGGGGTCTGCATGGGCGCCGACCGGCTGCGGCCGTCGATGGCGATCAACAAAGAGATCGACCTGCGCTTCGTACTCGGTTACACGCCAATGGAATTCCGCGACACACTGCACATGCTCGCCGACGGCAAGGTCGACGTCACCCCGCTGATCACCGGGACCGTCGGGCTGAACGGCGTCGAGAATGCCTTCGACGCGCTCGGCGACCCCGAGGCGCACGCCAAGATCCTCATCAATCCCAAGAGCGACGCCGAAACCCCAAGCGCACAGGCCTGAGCTTCAGAGGGAATATGACTGTTCCAATCGTGGTCCCGCATGGGGGACCACGTTCCGCGAACTTGTGTGCCCATGGCGGCGCCGCTGCTTGAGACCGGCCTCTACACTGGAACTGCTTCACGAGTTGCGGTCGCCAAGCTCCGACTTGACCGCACGCCAACCCCACGCTCGTGGGTGGCTCGGATGACGAAGCGGTCTGCACCGACCGGTGCCGGCAAGAGCGCCTCCTCATCGGAGGCCCCGAAGAGGGAGCTCCATGCGCAAGCACTTCTTCCGACCCTTCATCGCCGACCCTCTGTGCGCGTCGTCGGGCCCCGGCCACCACGTCGACGTCGGCAGGTACTTCATGGCAGTCGTCAAGTCTTCGGTGGCCATTCCCGTGACCGCGGTCGTGCGTGACGACGGGGTAGTCCGCCTCGATTGGGGCAGTCAGACCGCCGAATTGTGGAACCACCGGCCAGACGACGTCGACGTCGCGCTACGCGGCACCAACGGCGTGGCCGAGTGGGCGCCGGAATGGCAGGTGCTTCTCGTACCTGGTGCATCGCTGGCCGACGAGCGCACCGTGTTCACGCTGGCCTATCCCGGCAAGCACACCGAGTGCACCACCGACTCAGCCCTGCTGAACCGTGTTGTTTCCGGAGTTGTTGATGTCCGGTGAGCCGGAGTGGTAGGTGACGACGTTGTCGAAGCCCGACGCGTTGATCTGGTCGGACGTTTCGAGGGTGACCTTGTTCTGCATGCCCGAGATCGTGACGTTCGTGCAGTGACCGGTGATGGCGACGGTGTTGGAGACACCGCTGATGCTCACGTGGTTGTCGTTGCATTCGAGCGTCTTGTTCTCGCCCATGCCTGAGACGGTTATTTGCCCGCCCGGTGGGGCCGTGGTCGGCTGGCCGGGCATGGATGGCATGGATGGCATCGAAGGGATGGATGGCATCGAAGGGATGCTGATGCCGGGGATATTCGGGAAGGTGTTTGTCGACCGGTTCATGACGACGAACCCGACGCCTGCGGCAATCGCCATGAACACGACGGCGCCGATCCCGAGCACTATCCACGGAATGCCCGCCGACGACTTCCGCGGCGGCGGACCCCACGGGGCCCCGTAGCCCGGCGGTGTGTATTGACCGGGGTAGCCCGGCCCCGGGACGGGAGGCGGCATTGGCGGCACCGGCGGAGACTGGTAGGCCCCGCTGCCGGTGTACGCGTTTGATCCCACTTCGGTCGCCCGTGCGGTGTCGGCGAGCGGCTGCTCGAGTGCCCTGATGCGCGCCTCGGGGTCGTCCTGGTCCATGCGCAGATGCTCCCATGCCCATTAGTGCCGTGCTCAACAAGCAACGCCTCGCACCGTTGCTTGCCAAAGTATGACCAATGCCTGACACAGGCGTGTGGTTCACCGAAAAGTGGTAACCAAGAAGTGTGGTGGCACCAGGTTTCATCGCCATCGGTTCCGGTCCTGCAGGGTTGAGCGCGGCGGAGACGTTCCGCAGCAAGCACCCCAACATCCCCGTGCGGATCCTGAGCGCCGACCCCGCCCTGCCCTACGCCAAGCCCCCGCTGAGCAAGGGCTACCTGTGCGGCCGCGAAGCCAAGCTCGACCTGCACAGCCCCGGCTGGTTCGCCCGCAACAACGTCGAGCTGGTGCGCGGCATCACCGTCGACCACATCGACCTGGCTCACCAGGAAGTCGTCACCGAGGGTGGCCGCCGATACCCCTACTGGCATCTCGTGCTCGGCTGCGGCGCCAACGCCGTCCCGCTGCGTGTCCCCGGCGCCGAGGCCGCGCTCACCCTGCGGTCTTTCTCCGACGCCGTCGTCCTGCGGATGGCCGCCCGCAGCGCCGACTCCGCGGTGGTGATAGGTGGCGGGCTGATCGCCTGTGAGGCCGCCGCCTGTCTCGCAGGCCGTGGCGTGCCGACCACGATGGTCGCCGCCGAGCCCGTGCCCCTACAGCGCCGGTTCGGCGACGAGGTCGGCGAGCGCGTCGCAAAGATCCTGTCCGACAACGGGGTTCGCTTCCTCGGGTCGACGACAGTCACCGCGATCGACGACACCCGCGTGCACCTCGACACCGGCGCCACGCTCGACGGCGACGTCGTCGTCTCCGCCACCGGTGTCCGACCCGACCCGCATCTTGCCGAGGCCGCCGGCCTCGAAACCGAAGACGGCCGCATCGTCGTCGACGAGCACATGCACACCTCGGCGCTCAACGTCTACGCCGCGGGTGATGTCGCGCTGGCCTACAACGTCACGGCAGGACGACGCATCCGCGCTGAGCACTGGCGCGACGCCGCCCAGCAGGGCCTCATCGCCGGGCTGTCCGCGGCTGGCCATGCCGCAGCGTGGAGCAAGGTACCCGGATTCTCTTGCACCGTAGGCGAATCCACGCTGAAGTACTGCGGCTGGGGCACCGGCTACGAACACAGCAGACTCGTCGACCACCGCAACGGCTTCACCGTCTGGTACGAGTCCGGCGGTGAGGTGGTCGGGGTGCTCAGCCTCAACGCCGACGAGGACTATCGGCTGGCCGACCAATTGGTCCGGGCGCACACCCCGATGGCGATCTAGTGTCGTGAGTCAGGCGGCGGTCACATCTGCCACATCAGCACCCGAAGACGGGCATGACCCCAGCTGAAAATGCGATATCACATGCGATATCACGATTCCGACGATCGTACCGACCTGCACTCGTTGCGCATGTGGCCAATGTGAGCAAGGCGAACTAACGACTCACGACACTAGACGCCTCGGGGGAGCGTGCGCTCTGGGTCGCAGATACTCAGCACGCGCGAAACCGCTGGCCCGTCCACCAGCGTCCAACTGACCGACGCTCGAGAGCTACGCAATTCAATCGTCCGAAGTGCTGAAAAACCCGCGGTGGCAAAGAAAGTGATGCCGCTAAGATCGAGAATCATGCTGCGGCAGTTCGCACCGCGGCGGAGCACGAAGTCCAGCAGTTCGGCGGTATTGGACGCGTCGATATCGCCAGAGGCGCTGATGCGCACGACGGTGGTGCTAAGCCATTCGGCGGATAATTGCAGTCCATCGCGGCGAGTCGTCGCGGTGCGTGGAAGCGTGATCATGTTGGGCATTGTTGGTCGACTCCAAACGTTTTCAGCCGAATAGAACGTCGGCTGGGAACTCAACCTGGTCTAACCCTACCCCGGCCGAGCCGCATTACTAACGCCGCGTGGGCGTTTTCTCATCAAACCGCCACTAAAGCCGTTGTTTTGCAGCCAGTCTCGCAAGAAGCCGCCTTAATTCTCGACGTGGCCGACCAGTCCGCGTTCGAGCGCGTACATGCTCGCGCCGATGCGGTTCGACACGCCGATCTTGGCGTAGCTGCGCTCGACGTGGTTGCGCGCGGTCTTCTCGCTGATCACCAGTTTCGCGGCGATCTCCCTGTTGCTTGCCCCCTGCGCCACCAGCCGCAGCACCTCGACCTCGCGCGTGGTCAGTCCGTCGGGCCGTGGCTTGGATTTGTGCGACGCCTGACCAGCTGCGTGCAGCACCGCGTCCGCCGCGACCTCGTCGAGCTCGCCGTCGCCGACCCGTGCGCGCAGCCGCCGCGCCGCGCTCGCAGGCGACAACGCCTCGCGATACGGCCTTGGCTCGAGCGCCGACTGGTAGCTGACCGCGCACGCCACCAGCCGGTCGGGCATCGTCAACTGGCGCGCAGACAGCCCGCGCGGGTACCCCGATCCATTCAGGCACTCGTGATGATTGGCGGCGATCGATGCCACCTCCTGCAGACCGGGAACCCGATGCAGAATCCGCTCGGTCAGATACGGGTGTAGCCGCATCCGCTCGAACTCCGCCATCGTCAAATCGCTTGGCTTTGACCAGATCTGGTTGGACACCCCGATCCGGCCGATGTCGTGGATGTGGGCGGCGCGGCGGGTCAACGCGATGTCGCCGGCATCGAGTCCGACGGCGACAGCAGCGTCCGCGGCCAGCTGCGCGGTGGCGCGCGAATGGCCAAGTGTAAAAGGACATTTCAGGTCGACGAAATCGCCTATCGCGACCAGCAGCTCGTCGAGCGCATCCTCGTCGAGCATGGTATGACGGTCCGGCGCCTGCTGCAGCGCAGGCACCCACACGTCTCCCGTCGCCGGGATGGCAAGCAGCGACTCGGGGTCGTCGACGAAAGCGTCAACGACGGCGGGGTCGAATTGGCCGCCTCGACGGCTGCGCGCCATGGCCACCGCGCCGCCGGTACCGTACTCGCGCTGGTGCACCTCCACCATGTCGGCGACTTGCGCGACACGCATTTCGATCGGAATCTGTTCACCCGAAACGCCTTCCGGCAGCCCGCCGCCGTCGAAGCGCTCGAATGTGCACCGCACCGCCGCCTGTACATCGGATGCCAGGCCGATCCTTTCGGCGAGCAGCGCCGCGGATGTGCAGTGCGAGTGGATGAGGCTCGAGATGTGGCCACGGGCGTTCAGATACAACGCCGAGATGGTCTTCAGCCGCTGCAACACTGATTCGCCGTGCCGGATGTTGGTCAGTAGAAAGCGTTGATACGGCAGCCCTGACCAGTCCACCAGGTAGGCGCTGCGGCGCACCGAGATGTCGTCGCCGAACCACCGCGCGTATTCGTGCGAATCGGCGTGACAGCCGATCCACATGATCAGCGTCGAGTAGTAGATGCAGTCGCGCTGCGTCTGGGACAGCCCCAGCCGGTCGGACAGCCGCGTCGCGATCAACGCCGACCGCAGCATGTGTTCGGCGGGCTGCCCGAGCCCGAGATCCACGGCAACCGACAGCGCCGCCAGAACTTCCGCACGGGTCGGGAGCTCAGGCGGGCGACCGGAAGTCATCTGCCGATTCTGCGCTGTCGCCCCGGCCGGGTCAGCTGGATAGATCAAGACGGTCTCCGCCGCGATGCCGGGCGATGTCGAACGGCTCGAAGCGCCCCTGCGCCACCACGCAGATGCCTCGTTGGGGCAGCTGGAAGTCGGCCAGGTTCCCTTGCACGGGATGGGCTCCGACCGGGCCGAGATCCTCGCCCCTTAGAACGGCCGCAGAGTCGGCGACCGCCCACACGTGCTTCGGTGCGATGCGGAATTCCTGGCCATTGGGCAACTTTCCGGTCAGCCGGGCCCGGCCGACGCCAAGCAGGGGGCCAACGACGCGGCCCATCATCGCCAGGGTTCTGCGGCTGGTCCACGCGGCGGTGGGCATGTGGCTGCCGATGACGCTTATCAGCCGCGTCGCAGCAGTCCGCGTGACGTCGACGCGCCAATCTAGCAGTCCCGCAACGGAAATCTGCAGTGACCACGGGGTGATCCAGGTGGATTCGATGTCGCACACCACCGGATCGACGGCGGTCGCCGAGCTGAAGTACCGCGAGCAGCTCTGCGGGCCGGGTGTGGTGGCGTAGAACGTCCAGACACCGTCCGGGTCGCGATGCCACACCGACAGGTACGCCGGCGAGAACGACGTCGCGGGGAAGTCGCGGAACGCGAGGTAATGGCCGTTGGCGAACGGCAGACCCATCACGCCGAAGCCGACGACTCGCTCGTCGTCTCCGGACGGCAGGTCCAGGTACTTTGTGGCGGCCGCGGCCGCCTGGGGGCTGGCGAATGTTGGCATGCAGCCATGGTGTGACGGGGGTCGGGCCGGGCGCATGGGGCATCTGCCCCAAATTCGGCTCGCCTTTGAGCGACAAAGTCGCTAGATGGGTTGCTTACCTAAGCTATTGAGCGACAAAGTCGCTCAGAGGTGGGCATTCACGATGGTGTGCCGGCGGCGAGGTCAACTCGAGGCGTACTCGACCATCGGCTCGGTGATCGGCTGGCCGTCCGGCGGCATGATCGTCAGGCTGTCGGGTCGAATCTGATACCGGGTGCCGTCCGTCGGGTTGGTGACGTCGAAACCACCCGACGATCGCACCGCGTTGGCGAGTTCGATCCCCGCGCTGTCGCTGAGCCGGACCCCGCGGTAGTAGAAGTCGCCTGGCCCCGCGCGGCACACGACCAAAACCGACTGCGTCGTTCGGGCCAGCGCAGCCGGACTGGTGCCCGCGTCGCACCGGGCACCTGGGTAGTCGATGAAGCCCTGCCCGTCGGTACCGGGAAGGGCCACCGGGGCCGCTGAAGTCGGCGTCGGCGTCGGCTGAGTCGTCGTCGCACCCGCGGTTGCCGTCGTGGGCACGGGGACCGGTTCAGACTTGTTCTTCCCGAGCCCGAACCACAGCACCAGGCCGATCGCCACGATCAGAACGCCGGCCGCCACCGCCAGCAGCCACCCGACGCGCCCGAAACCTGTTCGCGCTGGCGGACTTTGAGGAGGCGGCGTCGCTGGGATCCGATAGGTGGTCTGCGTCTCTTCGACCTCAGGGCTTGGCTCGGTCGACACCTGCGCCGCGAGGGCCGCGGCGTTGGCGGCGCGAGCCAGGTCGCCTGCCGTCGCGAACCGCTGCTCGGGTTGCTTGGCCATGCCGCGCGTCACGACGGCATCGAACGCGGCGCTGACGCGCGGCCCGGTCTGGCTGGGCCGCGGTGGCGGCGACATGATGTGAGCGCCCATCAGTTGGCTCAATTCGCCGGTAGGGAACGGCGCCGAGCCCGTCAGGCATTCGTAGAGCAGGCACGCGAGCGAGTAGATATCGGCCGCAGGGCCGACCTGTCCGCCGGTGAACCGTTCCGGTGCCATGTAGGCGCACGACCCGATGGCCGCGCCCGCACTCGTCAGCCCCGTCTCGCTGCCCACGTACGCGATGCCGAAGTCGACGAGGTACGCGAAGTCATTCTTGGTGAGCAGCACGTTCTCCGGCTTGACGTCGCGGTGGACCAGCCCGCTGGCGTGCGCGGCGTCGAGTGCCGCTGCCACCTGGCCCACGATCGACGCGGCCCGCGCCGGATCGAGCGGGCCGTTCCTGTTTAGCTCTGCATGGACGTCGTGCCCCTCGACGAGACGCATGTCGATGTAGAGCACGCCGTTGATCTCGCCGAAATCGTGCACAGGGATGACGTGTGGTTCCTGCAGTCTCGCCGCGATCCGCGACTCGCGCCTGAACCGCGCCTGGAAGCCGGGGTCGGCGGACATTTCGGGACGGAGCAGTTTGACCGCGACGGTCCGGTCCTTGGCGGTGTCGTAGGCGCGGTACACCTCGCCCATGCCGCCGACGCCCAGCAGGGCTTGCAGCTCGTACGGCCCGAACATCGAGCCGACGCGACTGGCCATAGGAGAATTATCGCAGGCCGGCAAGCAGCGACGTCACGCCCAGCTTCCAACGCCGTTCGATCAGCTGCCCCGATCCGAGCCACCGGCCTGCCTCCTGCACCGCCAAACCCTGTGCCAGAGCGAGCAATACATGCGCCATGTCGTTCGGGTCGCCCGACAGCAGACCCACGTCGATGCACCGCTGGATCCTGCCGACGAATACCTCCCGCACCGACGCCCCCGCCGCCCGTTCGTCGGGCCCCGGCTCGAAATCCGTGAACGGACGGGAGAACATCACCTGCGCCAGCCGCGGATACGCCCGGCAGAACAGTCGGAACACCGGAACCAGCCGCTCGAGATCCGCGACAGGATCCGCCGTCGCGGGCACCTTCGCCAGCTCGCCGCCGAGCAGCCGGAATCCCTCGAAGAACATGGCCCGCACCAGGCCGGCCTTGTCGTCGAACAGCTCGTACACCGCGGGCACCGACGTGCCGGCCCGCTCGGCAACCCTGCGCGTGGTGAACCGCGCGATCCCTTCCTCGGAAAGCGTCGCGATCGCGACGTCAAGCAGCCTGTCCCGAAGTTCGGGCGTCCGCTGCTTGGGCCTCGGCATCGCCCAGACCTAGCTGAAGAATTCCGTTGGGAGCCCGTCGATTCCGGCCTGAATCGCTTTGAGCGCGGACTCGCGTGCCTTCAGTTTGGTTGCCAGGTGCGCGCCAGCGTGCAACGTCGACGCCGCCTGTGCCGCCACCTCCTGCGCCCGCGCCAGCACCCGGTCGGCCTCCACGATCTCGTCGAGCCAACCGGCCGCCAGTGCCTCGTCGCCCGCGAACGTCGCCGCCATCGAGCAGCCGCGCTCGAATGCCGCAGGCGTGAGCCGCTGGCGCATGATCTCGATCGCCGAGATGGGAATCGTCATGCCGATCGCCACCTCGATCGCCTGGCACCGCGACTTGGGCTGCCCCACCCGATGGTCGCCGGAGAGCAACAGGAATGAGCCCATCGCGATCGCCGGGCCCGTCGCCGCCATGATCACCGGCACCGGGAACGTCAGGCACCGCACCGACAGTTCGAAGCCGCCAGCCAGCATTCCCAGCGCTGCCTTCGGGTCGCCGGACTGGAACACCGCGAGGTCGAAGCCGCCGCTGAACACCCGCTGGTTGCCCGCGATCACCACCGCCTTGGCCGAGTCCTTTTCCGCCTTGTCGAGCGCCTCGTTGATCGCGGACTGCATATCAGGGCCCAGCACATTGACCTTGCCGTCGTCGAGGGTGATGGTTGCGACGGATTCGGTGAGTTCATAGCTAACGGCGCTGGTCATGGCCTCTCCTGTGAGTGCAGCAGCATTTCAGACTGATGTTACGTAACAAGGTTACGAATGCCAACAGCCAAGATTCGCGTAGTGCGCTACGCGTGTCCGCCCGCGAGGCCGGTTCCGCCTGGAAGTGACGCGCTAACCGAGGCGATGCCGATGCCTGCCGTTGATGATCGTGGTGTGCGCCTCGTCGAAGGCCAGATCGTGCACAACATCGTTGACCGGCGCGAGGACCGGCGTGAGGGCCGGTGCGTTGACCGGATTGTCGACTGGATTGTCGGCAGGCTGGTGGTTGTACTCGGCGCGGTAGCGTTCGCGCAGTTCGTCGGCGGCCGCTCGGACACGGTTGATCTCGACGCGCAACACTTCTTCGCGGCTTTCACTGGTGGCGTAGTGGTAGTAGGTCAGCAGATTGCGCAGCAGTTCGAGTTTCTGCTTCTCCTGCCGGGCCAGGTCGTGCGTGGTCAGCAGTTCCATCCGCTCCACAGGGTGCAGCGTGCCCCAGTCCAGCACCGCGCTTGACTTGAGCTGCCTCCTGGCCCGCTTGCCCTTTTGGTTGTTCTTCGGCTCGTCGTAATAAGTCACTTCACCGTGAAAGCGCGACGCGATACTTTCGCCTAATTCCTTGCGGTCCAGGGCCGAATCCCACACGATGCGCCATTCCTGCGTCGGTGCCAGATACGGGATCTCGGCGGGCAGGTTCAGCTGTGCAATGTCGACATAGCGGTCGTCGTACGCGCTCTCGTACTTACCGACGGTCGGCGGATTGGCGAAGTCGAGTCGGATGCCGTAAGCCGGGGTCCGGCCGAAGTTCTTGACGACGAGCTCGACCAGATGCCAGTCGGAGGCGCTGGGCTCCATGAACATCGCCACGTTGGGCTGCATGAGCTCGGCGGTCTGCTCTTTGGCCCGCTGATATTGGCGCCACGCGTAAACAAGGGCCGCTACTCCGGCCGCCACGGCCAGCCAGGCCGCGAGCGCCGTCCACGCTCCGGCGGATAAGTCCACCAGGTTCCTAAACCAATCCACGCACCGCAGTAAACCACGCTCAGCGCCTTACCACAGCATTCGCCAGGGTATTGGCAGGTGCGTTGCTGAGAAGTCTTTGCCTTCGGGGTAATCAGTGACAGGAGTGCCTGACGGGAATATGGCTGCATTGCCGACGGGGGCAGAGAATTGTCGCTGAGTACAAATGCGCACGTCACGTCTTCGGCCGAATGGGAGTGATTCGCAGTCCTACGACGCGGCGGCAGCGAGCACCGGTGGTTCGACCGCCGTCGATGGCCTGGCATCCACCAGCCGTTCGCTGCGGGCCAGCCAGTCGGCGTCTGCCCACACCACTTGGGCGGGTAGACGCCGCCAGTACTCCGGATGCGCCCGCAGATAGACGTCGACGCTGGCGTGCACCAGCGGGCTGGCGGGCAGCCGTCGCAGCGAAATCGTGCGCGGGCTCTCCGCGAGGGCGTCGTATTCACTCGGTGCGGGCGCCTCGCAGCGGCTGTCGTCGCGCACCGTGACGCCTGCCTGCACCGCGCCGTCGAGCATCCAGTCCAGCGCGATGTCGGCCAGTGGCCAGCAGGCCCCCCGGCCGCCCGCTACGTCGCAGTGCGCCCCGCGGAACCACACTTCCTCGACGGATTCCGGCGCTTCAACGAGCCGACCGGCGAGCGAACCGTTGCCGCCGTCGACCGCGACCGCATGCCTGCCCGCGACGACGTTGGTCACGCCCGTCTCCTGCCGGCAAGGCGCCTTCGCCATGTCCCACAGCCCCAAAAACTGTACGGGAACGCCGATTTCGCGGTGCCCGGCCAGTCGTGCCGCCAGCCGTGTGACTCGCTGCCAGTCCTGGGGGCTGCGGCGGGTGCGCGGCAAGGCGTAGGTGGCCAGCACGTAGTCCATCAGGTCGGGCAGCACGCCGACCGTGCCGAGCAGCCGGGTCAGCTCGTGGGCGCACGAGGCGCCGAGACCGACCCCGAACATGAAGATCCGGTCGCCGGGCTCCCACCACTCGACGAGAAATTCGTATGCCTCGGCGATCGTGGTCCTTGCGTCGTGAGCGGCCGCCTCGCGCCACCGTAGCCTGCCCAGTCGGCCACGTTCAGAGGCTGGCGCAGGCGTACCCGGGTGGTACCAGGTGATCTGCTCGTCGCTCTCCTCGAGCAGGCGCAGCACCGCCTCGGCGTTCGAGGCCTCGCGCGGCCCAGGATGGTCACGTGCGCGGTCGAAGCACAGCACGATGTTCTTCACAGCGACCCCCGACGGATCTATTGACGCTATTGCCGATAAGTTTGCCCGGCAAAAGCTGTCCGTGTCCCGAGTATCGCACTACTCGAAAAAGCAATTCCTACGAATTCTCTACAAACTGACCTCGCTGGGCACGGAATCCGTCGCCGATACCCCACATGCGCGGGCGAACTCCTCCGCTGTGAATCCATCCGCGGAGTTCATGTCGCAGCGGCCGAAGGGCGGCGCACCCTCAGGCAAGCCGCCGCCGTAGCCCGAACCGTCGGTGTACTGGTGGGCGACCTTGCCGGGATACGGCGGGTTGCGGCCGTAGGCGGCCACCACCAACCGAATGCCGGGCGGCTTGTTCGGCCACAGACTGTTCAGGTCGCCCACATTGCCGTACCCGATCACCTTCGCCGTCGACCCGACGAACGCGCCGACGGCGTCGTAGGCCGCGTTGACTCCCGCTGACCGGTCGCCGCGGATCTGGCCGCCCCACGACTCCACGTCGAGCATGACCGCCATCTTCGGATGCGGTGTGCCGACCATGTCCTTGAACGTGTCTACCGTTTGCTGCCAATTGGGCCGCCAGACAAAGTAAACGATGCAGAACATCAGGCGGCCGCTTTCGGCGTTGCGCAGACACCATCCATAGTTGTTGACCCAGCGGCGATCTCGGTGTGTGCCGTCGTTGGACCGGATGCACAACACCTTGTACGGATAACTGTCGTTGACACCGACCTGCCACTCGGACACATCGGCGTAGAGCGTGTCGGCCACGTATCCAGTCTGCGCGAGCCTACGACAAGGGGACCTCGACGCCGGTGCTCATCGGGGCCCCGTGCACCTCGAGTGATTCCGCCGTAGTGCCCGACGGCACATCGAAAGCGATTGCTAGATCGGCAGTATCGCCCGGAGCAGACAGGTCCGCCCAGGTGCCGTTCAGGTACGCCGTCGCCTCGTCGTCGATCGAGTACGTCGTGCCGCCTGCTTTGAGTTTCTGCAATGTGGCGAGGAATGTGCCCTGCGCGTCACCCGAGTTCGTCACCGTCATGTGCACGATGATGTACTCGCCCTGCGCGTTCTTCGTCACCGGCGCGTCCTGGTACTTCACCGACGATGCGGTTTCCGTGCCGGTGATCGCGAACGTGAGTCCTCCGTCGGAGGCTTGGGCGCCGGAACCTGAAGCGGTCGTTGGTGATTCGCTTGTCGACTCGGTGCTGGTCTTGCTCTTGGTCGAGGTGGTCGCGGCCGCGGATTTCGACGTGCTGCCGGGACCAGCCGAGATCGACGTGGTATCGGCCTTGTTGATGAAGAGGCCGTAGATGACGACAAGCACCAGCACCGCGAGCAGGGCCGCGCATGCGGAGCCGAACCAGATGATCAGCTTGCGTCGCTCGTCCGGCGCCCGCGGCTCACCAAGAGGTGGTGGCTCGAGCGGTGCGCCGGCGAACGACGGCTCGGCCGGGGGTGGCGGCGAGGCCATCGGGGCGGTCGCCTGCGCGCTGGGCATGCTCGACCCGAGGTTGATGACCGCGGTCGGCCCCGGCTCGGGTTCGGACGGCGCGACGGGCTCCGGCGTCGGCTCGGGTTCGGGGGGCGGGACGGGCGCGGGCTCGAACGTCGGGATGACCGCGGTAGGCCCGGGCTCGGGCGTCGCGGCAGGCTCGGGTTCCGGCTCGGAAGCCCGGTGTGCGCCGACGTGGTCCCCAGCGGGCCGGAGCGGGACGACAGTGGTCGCCTGCTCGCTTGCCTGCGGTTCGGCCGGGGGCGGGGGCTCTGTTGGCTCAGGGGCGGCGGGGGACCGGTGTTCGGTCCATTGGGCCCCGTCCCAATACCGTTGGCCGCCTGAGCCGTCGGGATCGGGATACCAACCGGCGGGCGTGGGCGGTGTGGTCATCGCGAAAAGATAACCCAGGTGGTTACAGCCTGCGAGTCTTTTGCTCTCGCGAACGACCGCATCAGCCGCCCATCAGCATCCGCCACTGATCCAGGTTGCTGGCCCGATACACGTAATTGGTCCGCTTGACCTCCGACAGCGACGCGCTGGGCTCCGCGGAATACCAATGGCCAGGAAACACGGTCGGGTCGCCAGGCAACTGCGCGAGCGCCTGCAGGCTGCGGTAGATCTCATCGGAGTCGCCGCCGGGGAAGTCGGTGCGGCCGCAGCCCTCGAGGAACAACGTGTCGCCCGCGACCAGCCGCCCGTCGAGCAGGAAGCACTGGCTGCCCGGCGTGTGGCCGGGAGTGTGCAGAAGCTCGATGTCGACGTCGCCGACGCTGACAACGTCGCCGTGCTCGTGGGCGGTGAGCTCGGACAGCGCGATGCCGGTGGTGCGGGAAACCCATTCCGCCTCAAGCGAATTGACGTGTACAGGCACGCTGACCCGTTCCAGCAGTTCGGCGAGCCCCTTGAGCTCGAAGCCCATCATCGACCCGCCGACATGGTCGGGGTGGTGGTGGGTCACCAGCACGCCCGACAGGTGCATGCCGTCGGCCTCAAGTGCGTCGACCAGATCCTGCGCGGCGTAGGCCGGATCGACGACGACGGCATCGCCTGCCTCACGGTCGCCGATGAGGTAGGAGAAGTTGCGCATCTGCTGCGCGATCATGTCGCCGGTCGCGAAATCGCGCCCCGAGAGCAGCTGCCGAAAATACAGGCGGTCGGTCATGACCTCAGACTATGTGGCCGCGGTTTTGAGTCGGACCATGCGGGTGGTGCTGCTCTCGTCGAGTTCGGCCACGTCGCTGCGCGCACGCAGGAAGTCACTGAATGACCGGAATCCCAGAGATTTTTCGGAGAACGACGGGTCCATCCGCTTCATCTGGGCCTTGACTGCCGAATTGTGCAGCCAGTCGGCGTCGTCCTTCTCGTGGCCGATTCGCAGGGCGCGCTCCAGCAGGCCGGTGGCTGCGGCCTGCGGGTCCGGTCCCTCGGGTTCCTCGGCCTCCTGTGCCTTGGTGCGGCGCGTCGTCTTCTTGGCGGGTGCCGGCGCGACGGCGGGCACGCCGGGTAGCGCGTCGTAGGTGACGAACTCGTCGCAGGCGGCCGTCAGCGACTTGCTGATCGAGCCGGTGATGCCGATGCCGACGACGTAGCGGCCGAGGCGCTTGCAGCGCTGGGCCAGCGCGATGTAGTCCGAGTCGCCGGCGACGATGACGACGTGTGTCAGGTCGGGCAACCTGAACATGTCCTCGACGGCATCGACTGCCAGCCGGATATCGGCACCGTTCTTGGCGTACGCAGCCGCCGGGAAGAGTTGCACGAGATCGACCGCGCGCCCGACCAACTGGCCGCGGTAATCGGCGTTGACGTCCGCCGACCAGTCGGCATAGGCCTTCGTCAACACCAGGGTGCCGAACGACGACGCGAAGTCGATGATGGCGCCAACGTCGACGGTCGCCTCGGTGAGCCGACCGGGTTGCTTGTGGAATCCGGCGGTCCTGTCCTTCTGAAACGAGTTGCGGCCGTGCACCTGGTCGTAACGGGAGATGACGATGTTGTCGAAATCGAGGTACACCGCTACGCGTGGCGTGCCGGGTTCAGTCACGGTTCCGTCCTATCACCTGACGCCGAGACTGCGTGCAGATCGGGGGGAGGTTGGGCAGGATCACAAGGCTTCGGGCCAGAAAACGACGTCGCGCGAGGGATTAGGGCCGTATGAAACGTGGTCCCGTATGTGGGACCACGTTTCCGGCGATGGTCATGGTCTGGCGACGGCACCGATGTGGAGGCCATCGAACGGCGCGACGGCCCGTTCTCGGACGGTGTCATGGTCGGTCTGTGACGGTTTCGATGACCTGCGGTTTGGCGCGTCAAACCGCGAGAATGTACCCTCTTTAAGGCCCTAGGCACGATTCGGGGGCCAGAGAAGACCTAAGCCCCCTTAGCTCAGTCGGTAGAGCGTTTCCATGGTAAGGAAAAGGTCAACGGTTCGATTCCGTTAGGGGGCTCGGTGGACGCCGTGCTAGGCGGCGGCGCCCGGCATGGCGGTGTAGCTCAGTCGGTTAGAGCGAACGACTCATAATCGTTAGGTCGCCGGTTCGAGTCCGGCCATCGCTACAAGACGAACAACGAGTGATTTGAAGATTTCAGGAAGAGGGCAGCTGACGTGGCGTCCAGTACAGACGTACGGCCAAAGATCACTTTGGCGTGCGAGGTGTGCAAACACCGCAACTACATCACCAAGAAGAATCGTCGCAACGATCCTGACCGGCTCGAGCTGAAGAAGTTCTGCCCGAACTGCGGCAAGCACCAGGCTCACAAGGAATCGCGCTAAGGATCAGCGAAGGCCGGGTCGCCAACCGATGGTGGTTTGTCCGGCCGGATCAGTTAGGTTCACTAACCATGACGACGTTCGACAACATCGTCGGGATGCACTATCGCTATCCCGACCACTACGTCGTTGGGCGCGAGAAGATCCGCGAGTACGCGATCGCCGTCAAGAACGACGACGCCGCGTTCTTCGATGACCAGGCCGCCGCTGACCTCGGCCATGCGGGGGTGCTTGCTCCGCTGACGTTCATCTCGGTGTTCGGATACCAGGCGCAGACGGCGTTCTTCGCGAACGCGGATATCGTTATCCAGGACGCCAAGATCGTGCAGGTCGACCAGGAACTGAAGTTCGCGCAGCCCATCAAGGCCGGCGATCGCCTTTACTGCGATGTCTGGGTGCACTCGGTCAGGCATTCATTCGGCACCGACATCATCGTGACCAGGAACATCATCACCAACGAAAAGGGCGACGTGGTCCAGGAGTCGTACACGACCCTGGCGGGAAAGTCAGCTGAGGATGGAGAAGAGGGTGGCTTCAACGATGGCGCTGCGTGAGTTCGATTCGGTGAAGGTGGGTGACCTGCTTCCGGAGAAGGTCATTGCGCTGACACGCGGGGACCTCGTGAACTACGCGGGCGTCTCCGGCGACCTCAACCCGATCCACTGGGACGACGAGATCGCCAAGCAGGTCGGACTGGATGTCGCGATCGCCCACGGCATGCTGACCATGGGCCTTGGCGGCGGGTACGTCACGTCGTGGGTCGGCGATCCCGCCGCCGTGACCGAGTACAACGTGCGATTCACTGCCGTTGTGCCCGTGCCGAACGACGGCACTGGCGCAGAAATCGTGTTCAATGGACGTGTGAAATCCGTTGAACCGGAGACGAAATCGGTGACAATCGCACTATCGGCCACTTCGGGGGGAAAGAAGATTTTCGGCCGCGCTGTGGCGACCGCGAAGTTGGCGTAGCAAATGCCAATCAACAGAGACATTGTGGGGATGGTCTGGAAGTACCCAGACACCTTCGTCGTCGGCCGCGAACAGGTCCGCCAGTACGCGACGGCCATCAAGGCCGATGATCCGGCCACCTACGACGAGGAAGCCGCCGCCGAGCTCGGCCACGACGCGGTCGTCGCTCCGCTGACCTTCATTTCGGTCTTCGCGTTGCTGATTCAGCGGCACTTCTTCCAGAACGTCGACGTGGGCCTTGAGGCCATGCAGATCGTCCAGGTCGACCAGAAGTTCGTGTTCCACCGGCCGATCAAGGCCGGCGACCAGCTGATCGGCACCATGCACGTCGAATCCGTGGTCGAACGGTTCGGCGCCGACATTGTGGTCACCCGCAATGTCTGCCACAACGCGGACGGCGAGATGGTTCTCGAGGGCTTGACCACGCTGATGGGCCACGAGGGCGACAACTCGATCTCGGTGAAATGGGATCCCAAAACCGGCCAGGTAATGCGCAAAGCGGTCGGCGAATAGCCCCAACGGCGATTAGTAACTCGGAGGCGGGGCGCGCTACACTCGGACCTCGGGGTTTTCCCAGTCCAGCGCGCTGTCCGTCGGTTTCAGATCGACCGAACGGGGAGCGCGCGGTTTGTGTAAGCCCCGGACACCTGCAGGTTGGCCTGCCAACCTCATAGGGGCGTAGCTCAACTGGCAGAGCAGCGGTCTCCAAAACCGCAGGTTGCAGGTTCAAGTCCTGTCGCCCCTGCTCAACTGAATACTCGACAAGTGTGGACACTGGAAGGTGACACACAAGAACAACAAGACGAAAGGCATGCGGTGAGCGACGAGCGCGATGGTGCTGGCTCCGCAAGCGACGGCAACGTGACGGACGACTCCGGCGACACCGGTGGTCAGACCGCGGTGGTGACCCGGCCGGTGCGGCCGACGGGCAAGCGGTCGCGCCGCGGCGCGACGGGCGAGGATGCCAGCGAGGCCGTCGACTTGGCGACGGGCACGAAGGCTGCCCCCACCAAGAACGGCGCAGGCACCGAGAAGAAGACCGCGAAGAAATCCGCCGATGGGCCGTCGCGCAACCCGTTCATCTTCGTCTGGACCTTCCTGAAGCAGGTCGTCGCCGAGCTGCGCAAGGTGATCTGGCCGAACCGCAAGCAGATGGTCAACTACACCGCCGTGGTGCTGGTCTTTCTGGCGTTCATGGTGGCGTTGATCGGCCTGGTCGACCTTGGCCTGGCCAAGCTCGTAATGCTGGTGTTCGGCTAACGAGCGTATTGAGAGAGGACTGACAAGTGACTTCCTTCGAGGGCGAATCGCCTTCGGCCGACAGTGTCGACGTCATCGACGGGGACGCTGAGGCCACCGTCGACGTCGACGAGACCAACGCCGACGCGGTCAGCGAGGACGCCGACGAGGCTCCAGCGGCTGATGTCGCCGCCGACGCGCCCGCTGAAGACGAGGACGAGGATCCCGCCGTCGCGCTCAAGAAGGAGCTGCGCCTGCGGCCCGGCGACTGGTATGTCATCCACTCGTATGCCGGCTATGAGAACAAGGTGAAGGCCAACCTCGAGACTCGTGTGCAGAACCTCGACGTCGGCGACTACATCTTCCAGGTCGAGGTGCCCACCGAAGAGGTCACCGAGATCAAGAACGGCCAGCGCAAGCAGGTCAACCGGAAGGTGCTGCCGGGCTACATCTTGGTCCGCATGGAACTCAACGACGAGTCGTGGGGCGCGGTGCGCAACACCCCTGGTGTCACCGGTTTCGTCGGCGCGACGTCGCGGCCGTCGCCACTGTCGCTCGACGACGTGGTGAAGTTCCTGTTGCCGCCCGCCTCGGCGAAGAAGCCCGCCAAGAGCACGGCCGCTGGTGTGTCCTCGGAGGCCACGCTGGAACGTCCTGAGATCCTGGTGGACTTCGAGGTCGGCGAGTCGGTCACCGTCATGGACGGCCCGTTCGCGACCTTGCCCGCCTCGATCAGCGAGGTCAACGCAGAACAACAGAAACTCAAGGTGCTCGTGTCCATCTTCGGCCGCGAAACACCTGTCGAACTGACCTTCACCCAGGTCGCCAAGATCTAGAGCGACTTGTGTGCGTTGAGGAGCGCTGAGCGCTCGAAGACGCACACAAATCGCAGGAAACGAGAGAGGAAACACCAACACATGGCCCCGAAGAAGAAAGCCGTCGGGCTGATCAAGCTGCAGATCCAGGCCGGGCAGGCCAACCCCGCCCCGCCGGTGGGTCCTGCGCTCGGCCAGCACGGTGTCAACATCATGGAGTTCTGCAAGGCGTACAACGCCGCGACTGAAAGCCAGCGCGGCAACGTCATCCCCGTGGAGATCACCGTCTACGAGGACCGCAGCTTCACCTTCGCCCTGAAGACCCCGCCCGCTGCCAGGCTGCTGCTGAAGGCCGCAGGCGTGCAGAAGGGCTCAGGCACTCCGCAATCGGTGAAGGTCGCCAAGGTCACCTGGGATCAGGTGCGCGAGATCGCCGAGACCAAGAAGGAAGACTTGAACGCGAACGACATCGACGCCGCGGCCAAGATCATCGCCGGCACTGCCCGGTCGATGGGTATCACTGTCGAGTAGTACACCCGGAACGCGTGGGAGAGCTGGCATCGGCTCGCCAACCACGACTCCAACAACACGATTGGAAGATCAATGAGCAAGAACAGCAAGGCATATCGCGAAGCGGCCGAGAAGATCGACCGCGACCGGCTCTACACGCCGCTGGAGGCCGCGAAGCTGGCCAAGGAGACGTCGTCGAAGAAGCAGGACGCCACCGTCGAGGTCGCGATCCGGCTCGGCGTCGATCCGCGTAAGGCCGACCAACTGGTGCGCGGCACCGTCAACCTGCCGCACGGCACCGGCAAGACCGCCCGCGTCGCGGTGTTCGCAGTGGGCGACAAGGCCGAGGAGGCCGCCGCGGCAGGCGCCGACATCGTCGGCAGCGACGACCTGATCGAGAAGATCCAGGGCGGCTTCCTGGACTTCGACGCCGCGATCGCGACGCCGGATCAGATGGCCAAGGTCGGCCGCATCGCGCGTGTGCTGGGCCCGCGCGGCCTGATGCCGAACCCGAAGACCGGCACCGTCACCCCCGACGTCGCCAAGGCCGTCAACGACATCAAGGGCGGCAAGATCAATTTCCGCGTCGACAAGCAGGCCAACCTGCACTTCATCATCGGCAAGGCGTCGTTCGACGAGAAGGCGCTTGTCGAGAACTACGGCGCCGCGCTCGACGAGATCCTGCGCGCCAAGCCGTCGTCGTCGAAGGGCCGCTACCTGAAGAAGGTCGTCGTCTCGACCACCACCGGCCCCGGTATTCCGGTCGACCCGGCAGTCACCCGCAACATCGCCGAGGCGTAGGTCTCGTAGCGGTCGCCGACGCGGCGACCGAGTTCAGCCCGCTACTAGTTGCTGGACGATGACGCGCCACCGCCCCCGGTGCTGCCCGTGGAGCCCGTAGCGCCAGTGCCGGTGCCGCCCTTACCGCCGGTGCCGCCCTCGCCGCCGATGCCGCCGGTGCCGCCGACGCCCAAGGCGGCCGCGCCCGTGCCGCCCGTGCCGCCGCCGCCGCCGCCGCCGCCGGTGCCTCCGGTTCCTCCGGTTCCGCCGCCGCCGCCGGTGCCGCCCCCACCGCCCGCGCCGCCCGTGCCGCCGTGACCCACCGCCAGCGCCGCGCCAGACCCGCCATCGCCGCCGGTTCCGCCGGTTCCGCCGGTTCCGCCTTTGTGACCCGTAGCGTCGCCGCCGCCGCCGCCTGCCCCGCCGGTGCCGCCGTCGCCCGCGACAAGCGACACGCCGTTGCCTCCGGCGCCGCCGGTGCCGCCGGTGCCGCCGACAACCTTTCCGGTGCCGCCGGTGCCGCCGCCGCCGCCGGTGCCGCCCTCGCCCGCGACAAGCGACACGCCGTTGCCTCCGGCGCCGCCGGTTCCGCCGGTGCCGCCGGCAACCTTTGCGGATCCACCTGTGCCGCCGGCCCCGCCGGTGCCGCCCTCGCCCGCCAGCATTCCGCCACTGCCGCCGGTGCCGCCAGTGCCGCCTGTGCCGCCGGCAACCTTTGCGGATCCACCTGTGCCGCCGGCCCCGCCGGTGCCGCCATTGCCGACCATCACGGCGTTGCCGCCGTTGCCCCCGGGGCCGCCAGGGCCGCCGTGCGTTCCCGGGATGCCGGCCCCGCCGGTGCCGCCGCCGCCGAACCACCCAGCATTGCCGCCGTTGCCCCCTTGGGCACCATTGCCGCCGAAGCCCAAGAGCATCCCGCCGTTGGTGCCGTTGCACGCCCCACCGACGCAGTCGCCGGTGGCGTCGATGCCGTTGCCGATCAAACCCAAGAAGGGGCTGCCACCACCAACGACATCGCCGATGAGACCGACCTCGAGGATCAGCGCGCCGACGGGCCCGTTCTTGTCGAGCAGCGCCGCGTTGCCGATCAGCATCTGGTGGCCGATCGCAACGTTGTTGCCGAGGAGCGCGGCGTTGCCGATCAGTCCGGAGTTGCCGGGGTTGCAGAAGGCGGTAACGGCGTCGGTGCAAATGGCCGGGCTGGTGGTCACCGGTGCCAGCGGCAGCGGAGACCCGACAGCTGCCAGCTCCACCGCAGGAGGGGGGGGCGACGGCGGCGCGCCAGGGGACGACGCCAGCCAGAAGCTAGCCCCGGCAATTGCCACGCCAGCGGTGAGATGCGGTATCACATACTTTGCCACGAGATCCCCCTCGTCTCGGCCGTTCACATTCATCAGCATCCTAACCCCATTAGCTGTAACAAGTGTTCGAAACCGCGAAAACTTACCGGGCCAATTGAGGCCGGGTCTGTCAGTCCGAAACCGCCGCCCCATGCCAACCGTTATAACTGCTGGTTGGGCGGCGAACAGGATCGATTGTGTCGACGCAAACCGGCGCCCACTGTCGCCCGCGATCATCGATGATGCGGCCGCGATCGAAGAACGTCGAATTTTCGCTGAGCGTCGCCACGGGACCTTCCAGCGAGGATTCGGCAGAGAGTGTCGACGCCGGCCAACATAATTGCTCGATGGCAGTAAAACCACATCGCGGACTGGGCGCGGGCTAAGGCCATGCATGAGGTCTTCCTCGATGATCGGCCCCTCGTCGAGATCTTCGGTAAGGCCGGTCGAGTTGGCGTTTTCGGCTTTCTCGCGGACGTCTTTGTGCGCCGGCGCGTGCAGGAAAGGGCACGCCAAATGCCGCACACCACCGACATGTCCAGTTCGCTGAGGCGGTTGCACGAAGAAGGTCTAGCAGGCAGTCAGGGTCAAGCCGAAAAGAGCCTGTGCCGCGTCATATCGACCGGGCACGCAGTTAGTGGTTTACCCGCGGCGCGTTTCGGTCATAAGCCGCCGCATGCCTCCGCCGGTTGTCCGGGTTGTCCGGGTTGTCCGGGTTGCCCCGGTTGCCCCGGTTGCCCCGGTTGCCCCGGTTGCCCCGGCTGCCCCGGCTGGCCGCCCGCTCCGCCCGCTCCGCCCCTTCCGCCCGCTCCGCCAGCTCCGCCGACGCAACCCGACTGCCCGTCACCGCCGTTGCCGATCATCACTCTGTTCGGATAAATCAGCGGCTGACCCACCTCCAGAACGACCGTCGCGGCGGCTAGCGCTATCCGCCCCGACGCGGCCGCGGATATGAACTGCACCGCTGTAGCGGCGCGCGGTGGCGCTACGCCCAGAACAGTGCCCAGCCCGATTCCGGCCGCGATGCCGGCAGCGAGATACGGTCCCGTACGCATCACCATCGCGGTTTCCCCTCGACCAGAGCCAAAGACCGGTTTCCAAATCGTCCTACCATATTTCCAACCCCACCGGGCGATTCCCCCCAGGCGCCTGCGACCGCAAGGTCGTAGGTTTAAGAGAACCGTTGTGCGCGGCGCGGCGTCAACTGCCTCGCTTGTAATCAACGCTCGCACAACACAATTACGCATTGCAGTGCTTACAGCATGGTGGTGACGGTCTGGCATCCACGGCACGGCGCGCCCCTCAGAAGACGATTGTCTGGTTGCGGTATCGGATGATGCGGTCTTCACAGTGCCACAGCACGGCGCGCGACAGTACCGCACGTTCGACGTCAGCGCCCAGGCGTGTGAGGTCTTCCACGCTGTGGCGGTGGTCTACCCGCACGACGTCTTGCTCGATGATCGGTCCCTCGTCGAGATCTTCGGTCACGTAATGAGCTGTCGCACCAACGAGTTTGACGCCTCGCTCTTTGGCCCGCCTGTAAGGTGCGGCGCCGATGAACGCCGGTAGGAACGAGTGGTGAATGTTGATCAGCGGACAGTCCAGTTGCTGGAGGAATTGGGGGGTCAGGATCTGCATGTAGCGGGCCAACACCATCAGGTCGACGTTTCCGCGCAGCAGGTCGAGTTGGCGTTGTTCGGCTTTCTCGCGGATGTCTTTGTGCGCCGGCACATGCAGAAACGGCACCCCAAACGGGCGCACCGCATCGGCGAGGTCGGGGTGGTTGCCGATCACCATCACCACCGACATGTCCAGTTCGCCACGGCGGTTGCGCCAAAGAAGGTCTAGCAGGCAGTGGTCCTCGGTCGAGGCCATAATGGCAAGCCGTTTGGGTATGGCGGCTTCGGTCAGGCGGAAGTCCATGCCGTACGGTGCGCCGACCTGTTCGGCGAAGTCTTGCTCTAAGCCGTCGCGCGCAGTGGCCAAACCTGGCAGATGAAATATCGTGCGCTGGAAGAATGTGCCACCTGTCGGCTGCGTCGAATGCTGATCCAGTGACACGATGTTGGCACCCGCGCGGGTCAAGAAAGTGCTGACCGCGGCGACCAATCCTGGTCGGTCACCGCACCGAAGCAACAGCCGCCCCACGTCTTTGACGGGCAGTGCCGCATGCCCGACCGGATACTCAGCACCGGCTACGACGTCATTGATCTCAACATCAGTTTGGGCGACTATCACCTCACACCCCGTCCCCGCCTAGCGGCGGCCCCAATATGGCGCAGTTCTAATGTCGGGTGATCACCCAAACCGCTCGAATCGCGCATGTTCCATGCCACCCCGATGAGCACCATCACCGCAATCAGCGCGCGCATCGCTTTCGCAAAAGATGACGCTGGACCGCCGCCCTACGGACGACGGTCCAGCGCTGACCTTCTGACTTGGCCTACTTCAGCGACCAAACCAAATTAGCAGGCGTTAGTGGTGTTGGAATTGCAGCCACCAGCGCCACCAGCGCCACCAGCACCAGCGGTGCTGCTGCCATTACTGGTGTTGCCGCCGCTGCTGCCACTACCACCGGCACCAGCGGTGCTGCTGCCATTACCACCGCTACCGCCGGCACCAGCGGTGCTGCTGCCATTACCACCGTTACCAGCGTTGCTGCTGCCATTACCAGCGGTGCTGCTGCCATTACCACCGGTGCTACTACCACCGGTGCTACTGCCACCGACGCCGCCGACGCCGCCGACGCCGCCGACGCCGCCGACTGCAGCGCTGCCGCCGATACCAATGAGGCCGATGCCGGTACCACCGCCGCCACCGGCACCACCGACGCCGCCGGTGCCGCCCTTACCACCGGTACCACCGTTACCAGAGTTACCACCGTTACCAGCGTTACCACCGTTACCGCCGTGGCTATCGCCACCGTTACCACCGTGGCTGTTGCCACCGCTGCCACCGTTACCGCCGTGGCTATTGCCACCGTCGCCACCGCTGCCACCGTTACCGCCGTGGCTATTGCCGCCGTCGCCACCGTTACCACCGTGGGTATGAATGTCGCCACCGTTACCACCGTGGCTATCGCCACCGGTGCTGCTGCCACCGTTACCGGTGGCGGATCCGATGGGGATGAGAGCGGGGTAGATAGCCGCCGGCCCGAAAAGCGCGAGTGCGCCTCCGACGAGCCCGACACCAACCGTGCGAGTAATTGAGAGAGTCATGTCCTTAAAGCTCCTTCTTGCTTGACCTGTGTTCTGTGTTGTTCGAGAAAGCCCACTCAGCGTCTAGGGAACCTTCTGAAATTCCCTGCACGCCTTGCGTTGTGGAACTTGTTCGAGGCGCAAGACAACCGACTTCACGAAGCCCGATCGAATCGATACGGACGCGCCTCATCGCTGTTTGGCAAGGTGATACCCGTTGAATTTCGCGGAGGCCCTCGGCCAGTGCGCCTCAGTCGGGCCGATTCGGTGAGCGGCTTGTGAAGCCGAGTGCGGTTGCGGCGTTGCAACATGATTCTGGTTCCCCCCGTGCCTCGTCAACATTTCCCCAAAGTGACTTCGGCGGAGCAACTGTAAGCTTTGCTGCGACGTGTGTCAAGGATCACATATACGATTTCAAGCGAACCCTCCGATCGCACTGGCGATCTTGAAGCAAAAGGCCAGACCAAGGCATGCGCAGCTTATTGACGGGCATGGCAGCAAAATGGCCGAGTCCGGCGGTCCATCGGCCCTCGGTGGACATCCCGGCGGAGATTCGCAGCATAAGTGCCACTATGCGTGAACTCGTTCAGAGCGAAATTAACACATCCGTAATATCCAGCAAAGGTGTTATTTGGCGCCACTGTTTAGTTAGTTTTGGAATCCCGCTGTCGTCCGATCGGACGATAGCTAACGTCGATGGCATCAGTACGGCCGTACAAGAAGTTTGCGAAAACTGCATAGGTCCGTCCTTGCAGACCGCGGTTACCGTGGTGACGACTCTGCGCCCCACCGCTGATACCGAGACAAGGTGTCAACTGAACCGTCCCGGGATGTCCCGAGATTCCGCTTCTCGGCAGGGTTGGAGTCATAGCAGATGGTTCGTCAAGGAGGTATCCGCCGGAGCTGCGTGAGCGGGCGGTGAGGATGGTCGCCGAGTTCAGCGATCAGCACGAGTCGGAGTGGGCAGCGCTGATCGGGGCGCCTCGACTGCTCGAGGTTGGTACGGCCGAGACGGTGCGCACGTGTGTGCGCCAGGCTCAAGTTGATGCCGGTCTACGCTCAGGAACCACACCGAAGGGTCCGCTTCGCTGAAGCGATTGCGGCGGTAGAACGCCGAATTGTAAAGGGCTGACGCGATATTGAAGACTGCGCCGGTGACGACGGTCCACATCTAGGCCAGGGCGGCGGGGCCTGGTTTCCAACCGTCATTGCGGCGGACGGTTCACCACGCTGGGTTGCGAAACCCACTGACCAGCTAGATCATAATTTTGACGATCAGAAGTCAGCTAGTTCGCGCGGCGATTGGCAACCCACCGTCAGCTGCGCAACGTCCAACGCACTGAAGTCACCCTATAAGTCGCTGATGATCCTCCCGAGTTCCGCGCGCGTCTTGATGCCGAGCTTGCGGTAGATCCGCACGAGGTTTGCTTCGACGGTCTTCGGGCTGATGAACAGTGCGGCCGCGACGTCACGGTTGGTCATGCCCGATGCTGCCAGCTCGGCCACTCTCCGTTCGGAGGGTGTGAGGCTGTGGTCGTGGGTGGGGACAACCCTGGCCCTGGCGAGTTCGGCTCGAGCGCGGTCGGCCCATAGCGGTGCGCCCATCGCTTCGAAGGCCTGCAGGGCCTCGCGAAACGTGGTGGTGGCTGTGTCCTTTTGCCGTTGGCGACGCTGCAGCTGGCCGAGCAGGAGTTGGGTGCGGGCGCGTTCGAACGGCATCGGCAGCCGATCATGCTCGGCCATCGCCTGCTCGGCCAGCTGGGTTGCCGCGGCGATGTCGCCGGTGGCGGCCAGCCACATGCTGCGGCAGCGGGCGCCGACGGCCAACATCCAGGGGCGATCGAGGCGGGCGCCGTTCTGCTCGAGTTCCTCGATCAGCGGCACCGCATCGGCGTGACGGCCCAGCGCGACCATCGCTTCAACGGCGTCGGGGATGAAAGTGGCGATCATGATCTCACTGCCGGGCAGCTGGTCGAAGACGTCCAGCATCGACTGCAGCGTGGTCATAGCCTCGGCATAGCGGCCGAGCGAAACCTCGAGGAAGCCGAGGCTCATCGTCGGCCACTCCGCCAGTCGCGGTACGCCGCACTCGTGAGCGATCGCCAGGGCGGCGGCGGCGTCGGCGCGGGTGTCCTCTTCCCGTCCGGCATAGGCCGCAACGGCGGCGCGCACGGTCAGAGCGATCGTGCGCGAACCGCCGACCTGCTCGGCGCGCTCCATGGTGTCCTGTGCGAGCATCGCGGCTTCGGCGAAGTTGCCTCGCCAGATCTCGATGAGTGTCGAGTATCCGGCGACGGCCATCAAGTCGTTCTCGGCGCCGCGTTCGACACATCGGTCCCTGACGGCCGCCATCTGCCTGCGCGCTATGTTCAACTCTCCGGTCCATGCGCAGATCAATGCGTTAACGGAGCTGGGGGAGAAGGGGATTGGAACGTCGTCGTCGGGGTCTTCAAGTTCCACTGCGCGTCGCAGGCTGTCCTCGTCTACCCCGTGTCCGTAGAGGAACGACGCGTTGACCAACATGGCGAGCGCCCGACCGGTCAGCGGCGGATAGCCGATCTCCTCCGCGTGGGACACGGCTTGTCGAGCGTTTTGCAGTGACTGCTCGAACTTGCCCGACATGCCCTGCGCGAACGTCAACGACAACAGTGTCTGGACCAACAGGCCGGGATTGGTTGCGGCGTCGTCGAGCGCACGTTCGAGGAGCGCGGCCGCTTCCACGAAAGTGTCGTTGTACATGCAGATGCCTGCCATCAGATTTAGAGCTACTCCGCGCAACAGCCCGGGCCGCAGCTCGTCGATCGTCGGCTCCAGCAGTGTGCGTGCCCGCTCGGCGTCGCCGGCCTTGAAGTGGTGTTCGGCGGCGCGGATTTGTCGCGACGGTGAGTTCCCGCCGAGTCCGATTGCCAGCTCCAGCAATTCGGCCGCTGCAGCCGGAGCACCCCTGGCGCGTGCGGTATCGGCCGCAGTGTCGAGGGCTTTCAACGTGTCAGGGTCAGCATGCGATGCGGCCAATGCCATGTGTCTGGCCTTGAGCTCAGGTAGCACCACGAATTGAGACAGTGCCCGGTGCGCGGCCCGTCGCCGCGCCGGGCTGGCGTCGGTATAAACGCTCTGCGCCAACAACGGATGGGAAAACCGCACGCGATCGCCATCGATCGCGATAATGCCGTTGCTTTCGGCCTCTTCGAGTAGCTCCACAGCGTGATCGACGGTGGTGTCGACAATCTGCGCAAGCACCTCGACCGTCGGATTCGCCATGGCGGCGGCGGCGAGCAACACGTCGCCGGCCTGTCCCTCGAGACTGCCGATCCGAAGGCGCATCAACTCGGCCAGTGTCGCGGGCAGCGACGGCTGCGCCCTGGCAGAGCCCACATGAATCGCGCGGGCCAGTTCGAGTGCGTAAAACGGGTTACCGCCGGAGATTTCGGCGATCCGCACCATCGTCGGACGGGAGAACGACCGCCCCAGCCGCGTCGAAATCAGCGTGTGGAGTCGACCAAGGCTAAAGGGCCCCACCCGAATTCGCTCTATGCCGTCGGGTCGGGCCAGATGCAGCCACGTCACTGCTCTTCCATGGTTCGGATCGCATCGCTCGGTGAGCAGCATCCCAGCTCGGCCGCGGAGCCGCCGCGCCGCGTACTCGACGACGGCCTGGCTGGACGGATCGAGCCACTGCACATCGTCGATGGCGACTAGCACGGGTGCGTCGACGGAAATGCGGTCGATGACGGCGGCGAATGCCGCGGCGACGACGCGCTGATCAGTGGCGGGCCCCTCGCCGCCGGCGCGGAGCAACACCCGATCAACGGCGATGCGTTGCATGTCCGGCAGCTCCGCCAACAGTGTGGGGTCCACGTCGCTGATGAGGTCGGCCACTGCCGCATAGGCCAGGACCGACTCCGCTTGGCCGCCACGGGCGCTGAATACGCGGAAGCCACGCTCGCGCGCCTGGTCCACCGCGGCCAGCCACAGAGTGGTTTTCCCGACACCGGCCTCACCCTCGATGACCAGTGCCGTCGGCTGTCGTTCTGCGGACAGCAGGAAGTCAGCAACCGCCCGAAATTCCGCCGAGCGGCTGATCATCCGTGATTTCTCAACCCCACCCATAGCAACCAGCAAACGCAGACTACATTAACTGCCAGCGGGAAGTGGCAACATTGCTACGCGCCGCTAGAGCAGCTAGATAACTGTGAATTTGGTGTGTACCCGATTCTGGCGAATGCGATCAGCACATCACTGCGGTGCGGGTTCGGGTTCCACGCCAGTTCTGGTGCAGGATTTTTCGACCATCGCGGCCAGTGGTTCTTCTCTGATTCGCGTGCCGACGTGGGCAGACAGACGTTGATGCGGGATGCCGGCTCGTTGGCACGTGGTCGTGACGATGTCGGGCGATTCCGCGCCGAATACGCCATAGAGAACTTCATCCGTGGGAACTGCGAGCGTGACGACCAGCCGCACCGGCGTCCCTTCATCGCTAACGCTGATGGCGGCGACGTCGAGTTTCGCCACGACTTCGTCGACCGATTGTTCGGTCAACTCTGGCAGGTACCACTCGGCCAAGAAGTACCCGACCTCCGGAAGGGAGCCCATAGACCGAAAGTAGCGGTGCAGCCGCTGTCCTGGAATCGGGTGTTTCCCTACGTGTTCGCGACCTGGTTGTTATGACCCGAGTCGTCAATCGTGCCCGATGCACTCGGCGAGGCGCCGCCGCAAGAACCTTCTTGCCGGGCCTGAGCCGTTGCGGTCCAGCGCGGTGCGGTACCACTCCAGCGCCTCGTCACGCCGGCCCGCGCGCCGCAGCAAGTCGGCACGGATCGAGGCCGCTGTATTCGACCGGGCCAGCCTCGGGTCGTCCGCCACCTCATCCAGCGCCGCAAGGCCTGCCGGGAAGCCGTCGCGGAATCCGAGCGCCAGGGCTCGGTTGGCCCTGGCGACGGGGGAGTCAGTGATCTCGATCAGCCGGTCGTAGGCCATGCAGATCGCCGACCAGTCGGTCTGGTCCCAGCTCGGCGCCGTCGCGTGTAGCGCCGCGATCACCGCCTGTGGCAGGTACGGACCCGTCGCGCCTGCGGCCTGCGCAAGCTGGTCCAGCCCCCGCGCGATTCGGCTACGGTCCCACCGGTTGCGGTCCTGTTCATCGAGCGGCACAAGCGCCCCGCCTGCGTCAACCCGGGTCTGCCGTCGCGAATCATGCAGCAGGACAAGGGCAGCCAGAGCATGCGCATCGCGTTCATCAGGCATCAACGAGCACAGTTCACCGGCCAGGCGAACGCCCTCGTCGCACAGCTCGTCGCGGATGGCCGACGGTCCTGCCGTCGACCAGTAGCCCTCGGTGAACACCGAATAGATACAGGCCAGCACGTTCGGTGTGCGTTCAGGCAGGAGCTCGGCGGGCGGTACCCGCAGCGGGATGTTGGCGTGGCGGATTTTGTTCTTGGCTCGGGTGATTCGCTGACCGACGGCCGCTTCGGACTGCAACAGTGTGCGCGCGATCTCTGCGACGGTGAGCCCCGAGATGAGTCGAAGTGTCAGTGCCAGTTGGGACGTCGGGTCGAGTGCGGGGTGGGCGCAGGTGAACATCATTCGCAGTTCGTCGTCGCGAACAGGATGCACGTCGGCATGATCGTTGCGGGCCAGGATGTCGTCCGCCACGGCTGCGAGTTCCTTTCCAGGACGGACGGATTCGCGTCTCAGCCGATCCAGTGCGCGGTTGCGGGCGACCGTCACGATCCATCCGCCGGCGTTGTCTGGCACACCGTCGTTGGGCCAGGTGCGTAGCGCCTGGGTGAAAGCCTCCTGGACGGCGTCTTCGGCGACCGTGATGTCACCCGACCAGCGGGCCAGCGCCGCCACTGCCGGGCCCCATTCGCGCCGAAAGACGCCGTCCAGATTGGTCATTCGGTGGTTACAGCCCAGAGATGCCCATGAGTTGGCGCAACTCGACCGTCGTCGCAGGAATCATCGACGCGACCTTGACGGCCTCGTCGCGGTCGCTTACGTCGATGAAGTAGAAGCCGTTCGCCACCTCGGCGCCTTCGATGTAGGGGCCGTCGGTCAGCAGCACCTGGCCGTCGCGCACCCGCACGGTCGTCGCGGTAGTCGACGGATGTAGTGCCGCGCCGCCATTGGTGCGGTCGCCTGCGGCGGCACCGAACTTCTGATGCGCCGCAATACCGGCATCCCACTCCGGGCTGCCGGGTACGTGGACGTCGGCGGGCGGCTCGAGCAGCAGCGCCAGCCAACTGGTGCCCAAGGGTTGGCTCGGCGGGGTGTAAAACACCGTCGGCCAGACCTCGACCGCGCCTTGCTTTGCAGCGGGGATGTCGCGCGCCAATGCGATTGCCTCATCCAGGTTCTCGGCCTCGAACACGTAGTAGCCGCCCGCCACCTCGGCACCCTCCGCGAACGGGCCGTCGGTGATTGTCGGTGCGTCGGGCCCACCGGTGATCCGCACGCCGGTCGCCGCAGGGGTGAGCGCGTCGCCTGCCCGGATCGCCGACGCGGCCTTGGCATGGAACGCCTCGTATGCCGCCATCTCAGCGGCGTGTGCGTCGGCGTCCGGCGCAGACGTGGGCTCGGGGCCGAGCAGTAGGGCGAAGTAATGCATCGTGGTCACCTTCCGGAAGTGAGCAGAACCCTTCTGTTCCACTCTCTACCCCTCCGACGAACGGCACCACGCAAATCCGACAGCCGTTGCGAACCTTGCGCAAGGAACTTGTTGCTCCCCGCTCCAGTAGGCCAGACCTACTCGATGCGAAACGAGTCGAACTGGGACTATCTCGTTAACGGTGTTTCCGGCGGTTTTCATTAGTAGGTTTCGGCCGCCGGGAAACGGTCGCCGAAGGTGATTGCAAACGCGTTGAGC
>NZ_QJJU01000029.1 GCF_003201655.1 Mycolicibacterium moriokaense | reverse complement strand
AAGGTGGCCAGGATCCACGTGGAGGCGCTCGGCGGCACGCTGACCAAGCTCACCAAGGAGCAGGCGGAGTACATCGGCGTCGACGTCGACGGCCCGTACAAGCCGGAGCACTACCGCTACTGATCTAGCGCGAGCAGACGCAAAAGGCCCCCGGCACACGGCGTGTCGGGGGCTTTTGCGTCTTTTCGTTGAAGGGCTTAAGGGCTCGGCGGTCCCCCGCAGCGGTCCTTGATATCGACCAGCGGCTGCCGGATGCCCGTCATGTCGGCTTGCTCGTCAGGGTGAGAGACCCAGTAGCCCTTCACTTTCGACGCGACCTGCTCCCGCGACATCGCCTTCAGGCTCGTCATGAAGGCGTTCAGGTCCGGATGCGTGAACAAGTACACCGACGTCGACGCCGCCACACCGGCGCGAACGCCTTCGAGATCGGCGGCGCTGCAGTTGGGGGGATTCGCGGCGGGGTCCTGGTTGGCGTTGGCGAGCGGGCTGCCGCCGAATAGCGCCGCGCCGATGCCTGCGCCCGTACACACCGCGGTGACGAGCCGAGACAACTTCATGGCTCACAGTCTGCGGCCAGGCTGTGTGTCGGCGCGTTGATCGCAAGGTGTTCCACAGGACATTGGGAGAGTTCTATGCGGATAGGCTCGCCGCGTGCTCATCGTCATCGAGGGTGTCGACGGCGCAGGCAAGCGCACCCTGACCAACGGGCTGCGCGCGGCGTTCGAAGCTGCGCACAAGTCCGTCGCGACTCTTGCGTTTCCGCGATACGGACACTCGGTGTCGGCCGATCTGGCCGCCGAGGCACTGCATGGCGGGCACGGTGACCTGTCGTCGTCGGTGTACGCGATGGCTGTGCTGTTCGCCCTCGATCGGTCGGCGGCCCGCGACGAGATCGACCACCTCAACGCAAGCTATGACCTGGTGATCCTCGACCGGTACGTCGCGTCCAACGCCGCCTACAGCGCCGCGCGGCTGCACCAGGGCGCCGACGGCGACGTCGTCGGCTGGGTACGTGACCTCGAGTACGGCCGGCTGCACTTGCCGTCGCCGGAATGGCAGGTGCTGCTCGACGTGCCTATCGAGCTGGCCGCCGGACGCGCCGAAAACCGTGCGCAGCAAGAGGCCGACCGCGCCAGGGACGCCTACGAGCGCGACGACGGCCTTCAGCGCCGCACCGGCGACGTCTACTCCGGGCTGGCGGCCGCGGACTGGTGCGGACGGTGGCTGGTCGTCGGCGCAGGCGTCGATCCACTGGCGCTTGCCGCAGAGCTGGGTCAATAGCCGACTCGCGGGTGTGCTACCGGCGTTTTATCGCGATCTGGTGACACCATGGACACCATGAGGCAAAGGATTCTGGTCGTCGATGACGACCCTTCGCTGGCCGAGATGCTCACCATCGTGCTGCGCGGGGAAGGTTTCGACACCGCGGTCATCGGCGATGGCACGCAGGCGCTCACGGCGGTCCGCGAGTTGCGGCCCGATTTGGTGTTGCTCGACCTGATGCTGCCCGGCATGAACGGCATCGACGTGTGCCGTGTGCTGCGCGCCGACTCCGGTGTGCCGATCGTCATGCTGACGGCCAAGACTGACACCGTCGACGTGGTGCTCGGCCTGGAGTCGGGCGCCGACGACTACGTCATGAAGCCGTTCAAGCCCAAGGAGCTCATCGCCCGCGTGCGCGCCAGGCTGCGCCGCAATGAGGACGAGCCCGCGGAGATGCTGTCGATCGCCGATGTCGAGATCGACGTGCCTGCCCACAAGGTCACCCGGCAGGGCGAGCAGATTTCCCTGACACCGCTGGAGTTCGACCTGTTGGTGGCGTTGGCGCGCAAACCACGGCAGGTGTTTACTCGTGATGTGCTGCTCGAACAGGTGTGGGGGTACCGGCACCCCGCCGACACCCGTTTGGTGAACGTCCATGTCCAACGTTTGCGGGCCAAGGTTGAGAAAGACCCGGAGAACCCGCAGGTGGTACTGACCGTTCGAGGAGTGGGATACAAGGCCGGACCCCCGTGATCTTTAGCTCGAGGCGGCGCATCCATCGGCGTTCAGCACCACTAATACGCGGATTCGGTGCGCTGGGTCGGGCGATGGGTCTTGCGTGGCGCCGTTCCTTGCAGCTGCGCGTGGTGGTGCTGACGCTTGGGCTGTCGCTTGCCGTCATTTTGGTCCTCGGCTTCGTTCTGACCAGCCAGATCACCGACCGCATTCTCGAGGTCAAGGTCCGCGCCGCCACCGAGGAGGTCGAGCGCGCCCGCAACACCGTCAGCGGCATCGTCGGTGGCGAGGAGACCCGCTCACTCGACTCCAGCCTGCAACTGGCGCGCAACACGCTGATCGACCGCAAGGCGGACACCGGCGCGGGGCTTGCCGGTGCATTCGACGCGGTGCTTGTTGTCCCCGGCGACGGTCCGCGCGCGGCGACCGCGGCAGGCCCAGTGCAGCAGGTGCCAAACGCGCTGCGCGACTTCGTCAAGGCGGGCCAGGTCAGCTACCAGTACGCGACCGTGCACACCGACGCCTTCTCCGGTCCGGCACTGATCATCGGCAGCCCGACGTCGTCGCCGGTGACGAATCTCGAGCTCTACCTAATCTTTCCGCTGAACAACGAGGAATCCACCATCGCGCTGGTGCGCGGCACGATGGCCACCGGTGCGATCGTGCTATTAGGCCTGCTGGCCGCGATCGCGCTGCTGGTCGCCCGCCAGATCGTGCTGCCCGTGCGGTCGGCCTCGCGTATCGCCGAACGATTCGCCGAGGGGCATCTGACGGAGCGCATGCCGGTGCGTGGCGAGGACGACATGGCGCGGCTGGCGGTGTCGTTCAACGACATGGCCGAGAGCCTGCATCGTCAGATCACCCAGCTGGAGGAGTTCGGCAATCTGCAGCGCCGGTTCACCTCCGACGTCAGCCACGAGCTGCGTACCCCGCTGACGACCGTGCGGATGGCCGCCGACCTGATCTACGACCACAGCGAGGACCTCGACCCGGCGCTGCGACGCTCGACCGAGCTGATGGTCAACGAGCTCGACCGCTTCGAGACACTGCTCAACGACCTGCTCGAAATCTCGCGCCACGACGCCGGTGTCGCCGAGTTGTCGGTCGAGGCGGTGGATCTGCGCTCGACGGTGCAGAGCGCGCTGGACAACGTCGGCCACCTCGCGGCCGACGCCGACGTCGAGCTGATCGTCGACATGCCCGCCGAGGACGTGATCGCCGAGGTCGACCCGAGGCGGGTGGAACGGATCCTGCGCAACTTGATCGCCAACGCCATCGACCACGCCGAGCGCAGGCCGGTGCGGATCCGGATGGCGGCCGACGAGGACACCGTCGCCGTCACCGTCCGCGACTACGGCGTCGGGCTGCGGCCCGGTGAGGAGAAGCTGGTGTTCAGCCGGTTCTGGCGCTCCGACCCTTCGCGGGTGCGCCGCTCCGGCGGTACGGGTCTCGGCCTGGCGATCAGCATCGAGGACGCCAGACTGCACCAGGGCCGGCTGGAGGCGTGGGGCGAGCCAGGAAAAGGCGCCTGCTTCCGGCTCACGCTCCCGCTGGTGCGGGGCCATAAGGTGACGACGAGCCCCCTGCCCATGAAACCCGTTGGGCGCGAACGACCTCCGCGGCGCACTACCCGCGAGCGCGAACCGGCGACGGAGAACGCGTGAGACGGGTGCTTGCGGCGGCCTGCCTGCTGGTGTTCGCTCTGGCAGGTTGCGCCGGGGTGCCCAGTTCCTCGGCGCCGCAGGCAATCGGCACCGTCGACCGGCCTGCGCCGCCGAGCCTACCCAAGCCGGTACCCGGTATGGACCCGGACGTGCTGCTGCGCGAATTCCTCAAGGCGACAGCCGATCCCGCCAACCGGCATCTGGCTGCGCGGCAGTTCCTCACCGAATCCGCCTCGCGCGGATGGGACGACGCCGGCAGCGCACTGCTGATCGACAACGTGGTGTTCGTCGAGACGCGCGGCCCCGATCGGGTCTCGGTCAACATGCGCGCCGACATCCTCGGCTCGTTGTCGGACGTGGGCGTGTTCGAGACAGGCGAGGGCGCGCTGCCCGACCCCGGTCCGATCGAACTGGTGAAGACGTCCGGCGGCTGGCGCATCGACAAGCTACCCAACGGGGTTTTCCTTGACTGGCAACAGTTTCAGTCCACATACAAGCGCAACACGCTGTACTTCGCCGACCCGACCGGCAAAACCGTCGTCCCCGACCCCCGCTACGTCGCGGTGTCGGATCCGGACTTGCTGGCCACCGAATTGGTCACCAAGCTCATCGCCGGTCCACGTCCGGAGATGGCCAAAACCGTGCGCAACCTGCTCGGTCCGCCGCTGAAGCTGCGGGGTCCGGCGACTCGCGCCGACGGCGGCAAGATGGGCGTTGGCCGTGGCTACGGCGGCGCCCGCGTCGACCTGGAGAACCTGTCGACGACAGACCCGCACAGCAGGCAACTGCTTGCCGCACAGATCATTTGGACGTTGGCGCGGGCCGGTATCAACGGCCCGTATGTGATCAACGCCGACGGCGCGGCGCTCGACGATCGCTTCGCCGACGGCTGGAACACCTCCGACGTCGCGGCCACCGATCCCGGCGCCGCCGACGGTGCCGCCGCCGGTCTGCACGCTCTGGTTGGCGGATCGCTGGTGTCGTTGGACGGCCAGCGGGCATCCAGGGTGACCGGCTCGTTCGGCCAGATGACCGGCCAGACGGCTGCCGCGGTGTCGCGCACCGGCCAGGAGGTGGCGTCGGTCGTGACGCTTCGGCCCGGTGCCCCCGATATGGCGTCGTCATTGTGGGTCGGTCCGCTGAACGGCAATGCGACACAGGCGATGGAGGGACGCACCCTGTCGCGGCCCACTTGGTCGCTTGACGATGCGATCTGGGTGGTGGTGGACGGCAACAACATCGTGCGGGCCGTGCAAGACGCATCGGGGCAGCCGGGCCGAATTCCGGTGGACGCCACAGTGGTGTCGATGCGCTTCCCCGGCGTGATCGCCGACATGCAGCTCTCCCGCGACGGAACACGCGCCGCGATGGTGATCGAGGGCCAGGTGGTGATGGCCGGTGTCGAGCAGACGCCCGGCGGCGGTTATGCGTTGACCTATCCGCGGCGGCTGGGCTTCGGCCTCGGTAACACGGCGGTGTCGCTGTCCTGGCGGACCGGCGACGACATCGTCGTGTGCCGCACCGATGCGCAGCATCCGGTGTCCTACGTCAACCTCGACGGCGTGAACTCCGACGGCCCGAGTCGCAACCTGCTGATGCCCGTCACCACGGTTGCCGCCAACCCGTCGACGGTGTACGTCGCCGATGAGCGCGGCGTGCTGCAGCTGTCCGGGTCGGCGGCCGATGACGACCCGGCGTGGGCCGAGGTGCGGCCGCTGATGGTGCCCGACGCGCTGCCCGTGCTGCCCGGCTGATTGAACGCGTCTCGAAATCGCACTGAACCATCCCCCGGCATCGCCCGTTGTGCAGACAAAACATCGCCATTGGCGTTTGGTAGTAGCACGGGAGGGCAACAACATGAAGATCCGCGGTCCGATAGTGACACTGGCGGCAGTCGCCGCGCTCGGAGTCGGCATATTGCTCGTGAACATGTCGAAGGAGGAGTCGGCGCCGGCGGCCAGCCCCTATCGCCAATCGACCACGACCGCCGCCGCGGCCACTCCGGTGGCTCCCGCACCGGTCCCGCCACCGGCACCGCCCGCGGCGGCGTTCCCGGCGAAGGCCGATTACGTCGGCAAGATCCCCACCGCCAAGGGGACGATCACATTGGACATCACCATCGAAGGCGACAAGGCCGTTGCCTATGCCTGCGACGGCAATTCGATCGAGTCATGGCTTCGTGGCAGCGCCACCGGTGGCGCGCTGAGCCTTGCCAGCAAGGACAAGACCGGCCGCCTCGAAGGCAAGCTCGAGGGCAACGCGGTCGTGGGCACGCTGTGGATCGGCGACAAGAAGTGGGAATTCAAGGCCGATCCTGCGCAACCGCCCGCGGGTCTCTACGTCTACGACAACGCCGGGGTGCGCAACAGCTGGATCATCGACGGAAACGGCGGCGTCACCGGCGTGCAGCGCCGACCCGACGGGTCGACGGCCCCCGCGCCGGGGTTGTCGATCGACAGGACCGCCGTTATCGACGGGCAGACCATTGTCGCTACGCGCGTGGAAGGCGCCAGCGATGTCTGATCAGGCCGCCACGCAGCGAATGAGTACCCCCAGAAGCGGTGTCGCGGTGCTCATCGCCGTCGCCCTCGGGGCGCTCGTCGCCGTCGCGCTCGGTGTCTTCGGCAAAATGCATGAGCCGCAGTACTTTTCAATCAACCTGGCGGGCTTCTCCAGCGGGCTTGCGGTCAAGGCCTGGCTGTCAACGGTGGCCGTGACGCTGGCGCTGTTCCAGCTGGCGTCCGCGTTCGCGATGTACCGGCTGATTCCCGGTGGAAAGGCGCCTGCCTGGATCGGCACCGCGCACGTGTGGTCGGGGCGACTGGCGGTACTGGTCAGCGTCCCCGTCGCGGTGCACTGCCTGTACGCGCTCGGGTTCCAGACCTATGACAACCGGGTGCTGTTCCACTCACTGTTCGGGTGCTTCTTCTACGGCGCATTCGTCACGAAGATGGTGCTGCTCACCCGCAAAGGCCTTCGGGCATGGGTGATTCCGGTCGCAGGCGGGCTGGTGTTCTTCGGTCTGGTCTACATCTGGCTCACGTCTGCACTGTGGTTTTTCGACACCAACGGCATCACGTTCTAACTGAAAGGTATTCCGTGAACATTGGAGATTTCCCCGTCTCGAGGCAGAAGGTACTGCTCGGCGCCGGCCTTGGCCTCGTGACCGCTGTCGTGGCTGCCTGCAGCACATACGGCAAGAAGCCCGAAGCGGCAAGCGAACCCGCCACGACGCCTGCGGCCCCAACGGCGTCGGGCGGCACCGCCGCACCGTTGGCGAAGGCCATCGCCAAGACGGCCGACGTGCCGGTCGGGTCGGGCGTCATCGTCGGGGAGATCGTGGTGACGCAACCCTCAGCCGGGGTGTTCAAGGGGTTCTCCGCGAAATGCACGCACAAGGGGTGCACGGTCGACAAGGTGGCCGACGGCACCATCGACTGCCCGTGCCACGGCAGCAAGTTCAACCTCGACGGCACGGTCGCCAACGGCCCGGCGGACAAGCCCCTTGAGGCCGAGAACATCGCGGTTCAGGGAGACTCGATAGTCTTGGGCTGAAAGATGCCTGTGGGGTCACTGTGAGAGCTGTTGAAAACCAGCGCAATTGAGGCCTTCCAAGGGCCAGTACCCTGGATTCGTGGCGAATTTGGGGGTCGAGACGTCCGCGCTTGTCGCGGTCGCAGATGAGCTGGATTCCGTTGCCCAGGGTTTGCGGTCGGGCGTGAGTTCGCTCGACAACGAAGTGTCGAGCCTGCTCGGGTCGGGATGGTCAGGCGAGGCGGCGTCGGCGTATTCGGGCGTCTGGCAGGAGTGGCATGAAGGTGCACACCAGGTGGTGGAAGGTCTGGTCAGGATGTCCGCGCTCCTGCAGGACGCCGCGAGCCGCTACTCGACGACGGATGGTACTGGTGCCGCTGGTATTTCGGGCGTGGGCTTGTGAGTGCGTTCCGAGTCGATCCCGCCGCACTGTTGTCTGTCGTCGATCGGATGGCGTCATTCGAGCAGGAACTCGAAGGTCATCTCGCGCGCGCGGCCGGTTCCGTCGCGCAGCTGGGTGCGTCGTGGTATGGGGACGGGGGAGAGGCCGAACGATCGGCGCAGCAGCGGTGGGATGAGGGAGCCCGTGAGATGCGGGACGCGCTTGCGCGGTTACGGCAGATCGCCGAAGGGGCACACGAGAACTACTCGACTGCTGCGCAGACGAACACACGCATGTGGGGCTAGCTGGTGACAGCTCCGTTGGCGGTGGATCCGCCTGCTCTTGCTGCGAGCGGTGGGACCGTCAGCGGCGACGGTGAATCGATAGCCGCGGCCGTAGGTAGTCTCTCGTCCGCGCTCGCGGGCGCCGGTGCGATGTTCGGTCATGACGCCGCGGGGCTTGTCTTTGGACAGAGTTACACCGCGTCCGGAAGGGCGGTGTTGGATGCCGCGGCGTCGGCGGTAAACGCCTGCCGGAATGTCGGAACCGGTGTTCAGATGTCGGCGTACAACTACGGACGGGCGAATGCCAGGTCGACGGTTGGCGGGGGCGAGTCCCCGGTGCCGGCGCCGACCGATCCGGGCAAGTTCAGCGCACCCAGCATGCCGCCGCCATTGGGTAGCGGGATCGCCGCGCCCTTGGGCTGGTCGTTGGTGGAGGCGTTCGTTGGCGAAGTCTGGCCGGACGGCAACCCGGGCCAGATACATTCCGCGGCGGGGGCCTGGCGGAGCTTCGGCGCCTCGATGACTGGGCTTGCCGCACAGGTCGCGGCGCCGGCGCCGGCTTTGGCCAGTCAGCAGATTCCCGAGGGCGGGCAGATGGCCGACGCGGTTGGCAAGATATGCGCGGGGTTGGCGAATATCGCGGTGCAGGCTCAGACGCTGGCGACCGCGGTCGACGGTTTCGCGGCGACGGTCGAGGCCACACAGGACGCGGTTCGCGGGTTGCTGCATCAGCTCAGCCCTGGCGGAATTCTGGAAACCGTCGGTGGCATCTTCACCGGCCAGGATCCGATGGAAAAGATCCGCGAGGTCGCCAACGAGATCAAGACGGTGCTGAGCAACATGAAGCGCGAAGCCGACGCGTCGAGCCAGCTCTTCAGCCAGGGCATCAATCTTCTGGATTCCGAGACCAATTCGCTTGAAAACTGGGCGCATAAAGAATTCGTGGAAGCCTTCGGACATGACGTCGGTGACGCGTTGTCGTTCGGGTTGACCGCGCTTGTCGATCAGACCGAAGGTGGCTTCAAGTTCCTCGCGCAGACCGCCCAGAGCTTGCAGCAATTGGACCCGACGCGATTCGCCTACGACCCATCTGGGGCGACGAAATCGTGGGAGGGGATGCTTCAGACGACGGCGGAGTTGACCAATCCGGCGCTATTGGCGAGCAAGATCGCTAGTGATCCGCAAGGAAGCCTCGACACTCTCAAGGGCTTGGTGGACTACCAAGACATCGAGAACGGTCACCCGTTCCGCGCCTTGGGATACAACGAGGCGCAACTTGGCAGCCTGGCCATTCCAGGAGTGGGTGAGGCGGATCCGGCGATCGCCGCTGCGGAAGTTGAAACACGGGCTGCTGCAACCGAAGCCGGGGCTGAAGGGCGGGTGGCTGCTGGGGCTGCCAGAGACGCATCCGCCGCCGCGGGAGCGACATCGGCGACCGAGAGCGTAACAACTCAGGCCGGCCGAATCAGCAGCGATCTGAACACCATCAAGGCGCCCGAGAGCAGCGCACCGACGGCGGCCCCGGGATCGTCGGTGCCGGGCGGTCGGGCGCCGGTCGAGCCTCCGCCAGTGGAGACGCCGCATCCGGAGACGCCCGCGCCGGGCACAACGCCGGCGTCAGTCCCGAGCCCCACCGGTGCGAGCGACGGACTTTCGCATCCTGGTGACGGCGGGCCTCACGACGGAGCCGTCCACGGTCAGCACGATGCATCGCACGACCCGGGAAGTGGCCACGCGGCGACCCCAACCGTTGACCACAGCTCGAGCCATCACCCACCGCCGCCGGAGCCGTTGTCGCCTGACTCACCGATGTATGACGGTTACGATCCAGTCGATCCCGGCCCAGAATTCACCAACCCCGACGGCAGCCTGATCTATCCCGACGACTCCCTGCCAGATAAACCGTATGCAGTGCCGGGCACAGTCATTCCGGATGTACAGCTAGAGGCAGGAACGCAGTTGGGTCGATTCGGCTATCCAGGAGGGGCGTGGCTGGCGCCAGAGGGCACACCGTTTGCGGAGCTATCGCTTCCGCCGGACAGTGCGCTCAAGCCCTACTTCGACTATGTCGTCGACAACCCGGCAAATCTGCCACGCGGCTACCACATCGAACAATCACAGGTCGCACCCTGGTTTCATCAGCCGGGCGGGGCCATCCAGTATCGAATCATCGGACCCGACGGAAACAGTGCAGCCGTCCAAGCGCTGGTCGACTCCGGCTATCTAAGATATGTAGGTAGGTGACATGACGGACTATTCGCGCTTGACGAGCAGTTGGAGCTATTGGGCGAATTTGGCCCATTTTCAGAATGTTTCCGTTTCCACCTCTTGTGAGGATTGCAGCATCAGGTTCGCCTCCAGCGACTACTCGGTACATCTCCGTACTGAGGACACATGGTGGATCATCGACACCGTGGATGATCGCGGCCAGAGGAACGCCGACGCGGCTAAGTTCTCTGACTATGAATTGACGGAGAAATATCTGATCTGGACGTGGGCGTCATTGGCGCGCAGCGCTATTGGCGCGCCGCCGTTGGGGCCGGGTCTGTACTCCCAGGGGTTTGCCCCCGCCGTCGATGCGGTCGAGATTAGGGCGGGGATCTACGAACTGCAGATGGGTGAGGAGCGCGCAGTCCTGGTTGAGCCGTATGCGACGATCTTTAGCCACCTCCTCGGAAAGCCCGTGATCGAGATTGAGCAGATGGTCCGCCAGGGCATCGAATGAGTAACCCTCGGCGACTCTGTCAGACCCCGCTATGACACTGCGGACATGCTCGACCTCGTCCTGCCGCTCGAGTGCGGCGGCTGCGGCGCTCCATCAACGCGGTGGTGTGCCGCGTGCGCCCAAGAACTGGCCGTCAAGCCCGACCAGCCCCACCTGATCACCCCGCGCGTCGACCCCGGCGTGCCCGTGCTGTCGCTCGGCCGCTACGCAGGCGCGCGCCGGGAAGCCATCGTCGCGGTCAAGGAACACGGCCGCGCCGACCTGATCGCGCCGCTCGCCGTCGCCCTGAGGTCCGGCATCGATCGCCTGCTCGCCTGGGGCGTCATCGACACCCCGCTGACCGTCGTTCCCGCACCCACCCGGCGTTCGTCCGCCCGGCGGCGCGGCGGTGACCCCGTCACCCGGATCGCCCAAGCGGCTACCAACCAACAAACCACCGTCGGCGTCGTGCAGGCCCTGCGGCTGCGAGGCTTGGTCCGCGATTCCGTGGGCCTGTCCGGCGCCGACCGTCAACGCAACATTGCCGGCCGCGTCAAGATTGTCAGACCGGTACAGGGAGCCGCGCTCGTCGTCGACGACATCGTGACCACCGGTGCCACCGCCAGCGAATCGGTCCGCGTCCTGCAAATCGCAGGTGTTCAGGTGGCCGGAGTCCTTGCGATCGCGAACGCTTGACGGCTGGCACGATTTCTCCGAGATCAAGCCGACGTGAAGAACTGAAAACAGGTCCGCGAATTTACTGGCACTACCCGGTGAACACGGACTACCGTCGGCACAAACCACCCGTGAATGCCTCACGGCGGCGCTCAACCCCGAAGCGCCAGCATCGCCTAACAGCGGTAGGAGGTGAGTACTCGACACCTTGCGCCGGCGGGCGGAGCGACATGCAGGCCTGCCGACGCGTATCCGAAGACAAGCCGGGCACGCCAAGCGTGCGACTCCGCAGAGAAACGAGTTGTCAAGCATGTCAAGCCAATCCGTGGACTCAGACCGCATACTGTTGGTCGAGGACGAGACACCCGAACCCGCCCCCACAGCTGAGGTCGTGGTCAAGGGCCGAAACGTCGAGGTTCCCGAGCACTTCCGCCTCTACGTCTCAGAGAAACTGTCACGCCTGGAACGATTTGACCGCACCATCTACCTCTTCGACGTCGAACTCGACCATGAGCGCAACCGGCGCCAACGCAAGAACTGTCAACACGTCGAGATCACCGCACGAGGTCGCGGGCCCGTCGTCCGCGGCGAGGCCTGCGCGGACAGCTTCTACGCCGCCCTTGAGTCGGCGGTCTGCAAACTCGAGAGTCGGCTGCGTCGCAGCAAGGACCGCCGCAAGGTGCACTACGGCGACAAAACGCCGGTGTCATTGGCCCAGGCCACGGCGCTGGATCCGCTGCCCGAGATGCGTGCCGACGACTCGTCGCAGTCAGACGGTGTCGGCGTCGACGATCACGAGCCGGGCCGGGTGGTCCGCACCAAGGAGCATCCGGCCAAGCCGATGACTGTCGACGACGCGCTCTACGAGATGGAGCTCGTCGGCCACGATTTCTTCCTGTTCCACGACCAACAGAGCGACAAGCCATGCGTGGTGTACCGCAGGCACGCCTACGACTACGGATTGATCCGGCTCGCCTAGACGCTTTTCAGCGCCTCCGACCAGCTATTTCGACGGGTCACTTACGATGGACCTCGTCTGATGCTCCGTGAGATCACATCGAACCCAAAAGAGGAAATAGCGTGCTGTCGAAGTTGCTCCGTCTTGGTGAAGGCCGCATGGTCAAGCGCCTCAAGGGGGTGGCTGACTATGTCAACACCCTGTCCGACGACATCGAGAAGCTCTCCGATGCCGAGCTGCGGGCCAAGACCGACGAATTCAAGAAGCGCTTCAGCGACGGCGCCGACCTCGATGACCTGCTGCCCGAGGCGTTCGCCGTCGCCCGCGAGGCAGCATGGCGCGTGCTCGACCAGCGGCCGTTCGACGTCCAGGTGATGGGCGGCGCTGCGCTGCACTTCGGCAACGTCGCCGAGATGAAGACCGGTGAGGGCAAGACCCTGACCTGCGTGCTGCCTGCGTACCTCAACGCGCTCAACGGCAAGGGCGTGCACGTCGTCACCGTCAACGACTACCTCGCCAAACGCGACAGCGAGTGGATGGGCCGCGTGCACCGCTTCCTGGGCCTGGACGTCGGCGTGATCCTCGCCCAGATGACGCCCGATGAGCGGCGCGTCGCGTACGCCGCCGACATCACCTACGGCACCAACAACGAGTTCGGCTTCGACTACCTGCGCGACAACATGGCGCATTCGCTGGACGACCTGGTTCAGCGCGGCCACCCCTTCGCCGTCGTCGACGAGGTCGACTCCATCCTGATCGACGAGGCCCGCACGCCGCTGATCATCTCCGGCCCCGCAGACGGCGCGTCGAACTGGTACACCGAGTTCGCCCGGCTGGCGCCGCTGATGGAGAAGGACACCCACTACGAGGTCGACCTGCGTAAGCGCACCATCGGCGTGCACGAGATCGGCGTCGAGTTGGTCGAGGACCAGCTCGGCATCGACAACCTCTACGAGGCCGCCAACTCACCGCTGGTCAGCTACCTCAACAACGCCGTCAAGGCCAAGGAGCTGTTCCAGCGCGACAAGGATTACATCGTCCGCGACGGGGAGGTCCTGATCGTCGACGAGTTCACCGGCCGCGTGCTGCTCGGCCGCCGCTACAACGAGGGCATGCATCAGGCCATCGAGGCCAAGGAACACGTCGAGATCAAGGCCGAGAACCAGACGCTGGCCACCATCACGCTGCAGAACTACTTCCGGCTCTACGACAAGCTGGCCGGCATGACCGGCACCGCCCAGACCGAGGCCGCCGAGCTGCACGAGATCTACAAACTCGGCGTGGTCAGCATCCCCACCAACAAAACGATGATCCGCAGCGACCAGTCCGACCTCATCTACAAGACCGAAGAGGCCAAGTACATCGCGGTCGTCGACGATGTCAGCGAGCGCTACGAGAAGGGCCAGCCCGTCCTGATCGGCACCACCAGCGTCGAGCGCTCTGAGTATCTGTCACGCCAGTTCCAGAAGCGGCGCATTCCGCACAACGTGCTCAACGCCAAGTACCACGAGCAGGAGGCCGGCATCATCGCCGAGGCGGGCCGTCTCGGCGCGATCACGGTCGCGACCAACATGGCAGGCCGCGGCACCGACATCGTGCTCGGTGGCAACGTCGACTTCCTTGCCGACAAGCGACTGCGCGAGCGGGGCCTCGACCCGGTCGAGACTCCCGAGGATTACGAGAAGGCCTGGCACGAAGTGCTGCCGCAGGCCAAGGCCGACGCGGCCGAGGAAGCCGAGGACGTCATCGCCGTCGGCGGCCTCTACGTGCTTGGCACCGAGCGCCACGAATCCCGCCGCATCGACAACCAGCTGCGCGGCCGCTCGGGCCGCCAGGGCGACCCCGGCGAGTCGCGGTTCTATTTGTCGCTCGGCGACGAGCTGATGCGACGGTTCAACGGCGAGACGCTGGAGTCGCTGCTCAACCGGCTGCAGTTGCCCGACGATGTGCCGATCGAGGCCAAGATGGTCTCCCGCGCGATCAAGAGCGCGCAGACGCAGGTCGAGCAGCAGAACTTCGAGGTCCGCAAGAACGTCCTCAAGTACGACGAAGTGATGAACCAGCAGCGCATGGTCATCTACGAAGAGCGTCGCCGCATCCTCGAAGGAGAGAACCTCGCGGAGCAGGCCCACAAGATGCTCGTCGACGTGGTCACCGCCTACGTCGAGGGCGCCACCGCCGAGGGCTACGCCGAAGACTGGGACCTGGAGTCGCTGTGGACGGCGCTGCGCACGCTGTACCCCGTCGGCATCGACCACCACGACCTGGTGGATTCTGACGCGGTCGGCGAGGCGGGTGAGCTGACCCGCGACGAGCTGCTCGATGCGTTGGTCGCCGACGCCGAGCGTGCATACGCCGAACGCGAGACGCAGCTAGAGGAGATCGCAGGCGAGGGCGCGATGCGCCAGCTGGAGCGCAACGTCCTGCTCAACGTTCTCGACCGCAAGTGGCGTGAGCACCTGTACGAGATGGACTACCTCAAGGAGGGCATCGGGCTGCGGGCGATGGCGCAGCGTGACCCGCTGGTCGAGTACCAGCGCGAGGGCTACGACATGTTCGTCGGCATGCTCGAGGGGCTCAAGGAAGAGTCGGTCGGCTTCCTGTTCAACGTCACCGTGGAAGCGACGCCAGCGCCTGCCGTAGCACCGGTCGACGCGCCTTCCGGGTTGGCGGCGTTCGCCGCGGAGGCCGCTGCCAAGGCCCAAGAGAGTGCCGTCGCCACCAAGGAGCGTCCGGCGGCGTTGCGCGCCAAGGGAATTGACGACAACGCGCCACCGCTGACGTACACCGGGCCATCCGAGGACGGCTCGGCGGCGGTGCAGCGGTCGAGCGGTGCTGCCAAGCCCGCCGCGCCCAGCGGAGCCAGTCGGCGTGAGCGGCGTGAAGCCGCGCGTCAGCAGGCCAGGGAAGCAAAGGACAGCCGCAGGAGCTAGCGCACGTCGGTCACGGCTCGAGGAGTGCGGCGATGCGCTTCAACGTGGCGCGCATGCCGTCCTCGGCCTGCTTGGGCATCGCGCCCATCTTGAGCATGGGCCGCTGCCGGTCCCGCGAGACATCCCACGTCTCACGCACCAGCGTGCCGCCGTCGCCCGGGGTGAGCTCGTAGCGCCAGATCCGCCCGCCCACCAGGCCGAGGGGGCCCATCCTGGTCTGCCATGCGATGCGGCGGTCGGGCTCGAATTCGATGACGGTGTTGGTGGTGCGGTATGGCAGGAACAGCGTCTCCGGTCGTCCGCGCATCGACATGCCGAACTTCGAGCCGAGCGACAACGGCTGCGACTGCTCAGGCGAATGGTCCACGGTGCCGGACCCGTCGATACTGGAATGCTTTCCGGCGTCGGCGATTAGCGCGAATATCTGGGCGACAGGCGCGTTGATGACCAGCTCGACACTGACGGTATTTCCTTGCACGTGGGTAACGCTAGCCGCATCATCCGAGCTGTAGGGCGACAATTCGCCAGCGGCCACGGCGCAGTTCGATCCGTGCTGCGATGGCGAGGCTGCGGGGTCCGCGGGTGTAAGAGCCGAACACCTCGGCTTGATTTTCTTCATCACCGTCGACCATGCGCAGCCGGACGCGTCGTAGCGTCGCGACCGCGGTCTGCGGTGCTCGCGTCAGCCCGATGACGGTGTCGATGAGCGCGGGTGCCACCAGTGGACGCAGTTGCGCGATGGGCCTGCGCCGATCCGCGACCTCCAGAACGCGGCGCAACGCCGCGTCGGCGAACACCAGCGCCGAGCGGGGCGGCAACGGCTCGCGGGGCACTGGGCGCGGCACCGACCGGAGCGAGCGCGCAGTGCGTCGATGCAGCGCGGCCGGTGAGGGTGGCGGGCACGCGGTGAAACCGACCGGTGGTGGCTCACAGTCGATGATCGGCGTCGTGAGCGATTCGGGGTGGGAAGAAATGGACTGAATCCGGGATGCGGTCATCGGTGATCTCCAGCGTTGAGTGCGATAGCGACGGCATCTGCTGGAGAGTCGCAGACATATTCATGATCGCACGGCTCTGGGACATTCCTGACGCCTAATGCACCCGTGATGCACGGCCCCTGAACCGGCCGATAACCTGCACGGGGGTTCGTCGAGAGTGATATGCGTCAAAGGGGGGTTGCACTTCAATGGTGACCAGGTTGTCGGCGTCGGACGCGTCGTTCTATCACCTGGAGGACTCCGCAACCCCGATGTACGTAGGCACGCTGTCGATCCTGCGTAAGCCGCGGACCGGGCTGAGCTACGAAACCCTGCTTGCCACTGTCGAACAGCGCCTGCCGCAGATCCCGCGCTACCGCCAGAAGGTGCGCGAGGTGACGCTGGGCTTGGCCCGCCCGGTGTGGGTCGACGACCGCGACTTCGACATCACCTACCACATCCGGCGGTCGGCGCTGCCGTCGCCGGGCAGCGACGCGCAGCTGCACGAGCTCATCGCCCGGCTCGGCTCGCGGCCACTGGACAAGTCGCGGCCCCTGTGGGAGATGTATCTGATCGAGGGCCTGGCCCGTAACCGCATCGCCATCTACACCAAAACGCATCAGGCGCTGGTGAACGGGATGACGGCGCTGGAGGTCGGCCATGTGGTCGCCGATCGCACCCAGAAGTCGCCGGAGTTCGGTGAGGACATCTGGATTCCTGCGCGCGAGCCGAGTGACCGTCAGCTGTTTCTTGGCGCCGTGGGCGAATGGGTGACGCGCCCTGCCGAGCGGCTTGGGTCCGTCCGCTCGGCGGTGACGGAGGTGACGACGAACGCGGGCCAGCTGGTCGAGGTCGGGCGCCGGTTCGTCGACGTCGCGCGCACCTTCGCGCGCGGCACCGCGCCGAACAGCCCGCTGAACGCGACCGTGTCGCGCAACCGCCGGTTCGCGGTGGCCGGCCACCGGCTGGAGGACTATCGCCTGGTCCGGGGGCGCTACGACTGCGACGTCAACGACGTCGTGCTGGCCGTGGTTGCCGGGGCGCTGCGCAACTGGCTGATGTCGCGGGGCGAGCCGGTGACGGCGATGACGACCGTGCGGGCGATGGCCCCGATGTCGGTCTATCCGGACGCCGATCTCGACACGACGGGGCCGGGGCAGGCGATCAGCGAGGTGTCGCCGTTTCTCGTCGACCTGCCGGTCGGTGAGGGCAACGCGGTGGTGCGCCTTTCGCAGATCGCGCATGCCACCGAGTCGCATCCGACCGCGGCCAGCCTCGTCGATGCCAGGACCATCGTCACGCTGTCGGGCTTTGCGCCACCGACGTTGCACGCCATGGGAATTCGCGTTGCCACGAGTTTTTCGGCGAGACAGTTCAACCTGCTGATCACCAACGTGCCTGGCGCGCAGAAGCAGATGTTCATCGCGGGTACCAAACTGCTTGAGACGTATTCAGTGCCGCCGCTGCTGAACAATCAGGTGCTGGCGATCGGGGTGACGTCCTACAACGGCGTGCTCTACTTCGGCATCAACGCCGACCGCGATGCGATGAGCGACGTCGACGTGCTTCCTTCCCTGATGCGGGAATCGCTGGACGAACTCCTGGAAGCCGCGCAGTAATCGCTACAGTCGCCTTGTGCGCGTCTACGTCCCTGCGACCCTGGCGATGCTGCAACAGCTCGTCGCCGACCAATCGCTGCATGCACGCAGTGGAACCGCGTTCGCGGTGACGCCGACGCTGCGGGAGGCCTACGCGGAGGGCGACGACGACGAGCTTGCCGAGGTGGCGCTCCGTGAGGCGGCGCTGGCGTCGCTGCGACTACTGGCAGGCGAGGGGACCTCCGGTTTGCCGCCGCGGCGGGCCGTGGTGGAGGCCGAAGTCGAGGACGCGACGGCCCGCCCGGATCTCGACGACGCCGTGGTGCGGCTCGCGGGTCAGGTCGCGTTCGCCGATGTGATCGCGGCGTATGTCGACAACGCCGATGCCGAGCCCGTCGTGCTGCCTGCCGTCGAGGCGATCGACGCCGCCGACCTTGGCGATGAAGACGCCGACTTCATCGTCGGCGACGCCCAAGACCACGATCTGGCCTGGTACGCACCGCAAGAGCTGCCGTTCCTGCTCGAGCTGCTCTGATGGTTCTCCGTTGGCTCAAGCGGCAAACCTACGGTACCGTAGGTTATGTCTCCCGGACGACGGGGAGCGCAATCCTGAAACTCGGGCAGGAGCTTTCGTTGGGCAACAAATACAGCAGCAGCAGGCCCGCGGCGGTCCTCACGGACACCGCACGGCCCTCTGTCGCTGGTGCGGGTAGACATCGCGGCTGGGATACGGCGCGTGCGATCGCCGAACGGATCACCACGCCGCTGCTGCCTGACGACTACCTCAAGCTGGCGAATCCGTTGTGGTCTGCGAGGGAACTGCGCGGCCGCGTGGTGGAGGTGCGGCGAGAAACCGTCGACTCCGCGACCTTGGTCATCAAGCCGGGGTGGGGTTTTTCCTTCGACTATCAGCCCGGCCAGTACATCGGGATCGGGGTGTTGGTCGACGGACGTTGGCGGTGGCGGTCGTACTCGCTGACGTCGAGCCCCGTGACCGGCGGCCGCACCATCACGATCACCGTCAAGGCGATGCCCGAGGGGTTCCTGTCGACCCACTTGGTCGGCGGGGTGGCGCCAGGCACGATCGTGCGGCTGGCCGCGCCGCAGGGCAACTTCGTGATGCCCGATCCCGCGCCTGCCTCGGTGTTGTTCATCACAGCCGGCTCCGGCATCACGCCGGTGATATCGATGCTGCGCACGTTGGCCCGTCGCGATCAGGTCACCGACGTGGTCCACTTGCATTCGGCGCCAACGGAATCCGATGTGATCTTCGCGGCTGAACTGGCGAAGATGCAGACCAGTCACGACGGCTATCGGGTGCGGCTGCGGTCGACCCGTGTCGAGGGCCGGCTGGACCTGGCCCGGCTTGGCGACGAGGTGCCCGACTGGCGCGAGCGCCAGACCTGGGCCTGCGGTCCGGAGGGCATGCTCAACGACGCCGAGCGGGTTTGGACAGCTGCGGGGATCGGTGGCCAGCTCCATCTGGAGCGCTTCGCGGTGTCGAAGGCCGCCGCGCATGGCCAGGGCGGCACCGTTGAGTTCGCGCGCAGTCAGAAGACGGTCACCGTGGACGGCGCGACGCCGTTGATGGACGCAGGCGAGGGCGCCGGAATCCAGATGCCATTCGGCTGCCGGATGGGCATCTGTCAGTCGTGCGTCGTGAGCCTCGTCGGCGGGCACGTCCGCGACCTGCGCACCGGTGCCGAGCATGAGCCCGGAAGCCGGATACAAACCTGCATCTCCGCAGCATCCGGCGATTGTGTACTGGACGTTTAGCCTTTACTGGCTGGTAACCTACGGACCCGTAGGTTACGGTAGCGTAGATAAGAGAAGGGGGTAGAACAATGGCAATCACCGACGTACCGGCATTCGCGCATCTGACCGAATCCGACATCGAAAACCTGGCCGTCGAGCTCGACGCGATCCGGCTGGACATTGAAGACTCCCGTGGAGAGCGCGACTCGCGCTACATCCGGCGCACCATTGCCGCCCAACGCGCCGTCGAGGTCGCGGGCCGGCTCATGCTGGCCGCCAGCTCGCGGCGCTCAGCGTGGTGGGCGGGCACCGTGACTCTGGGCGTGGCCAAGATCATCGAGAACATGGAGATCGGCCACAACGTCATGCACGGCCAGTGGGACTGGATGAACGATCCCGAGATTCACTCCTCGACGTGGGAGTGGGACATGAGCGGGGCGTCCAAGCACTGGCGGTTCACCCACAACTTCATGCACCACAAGTACACCAACATCCTCGGCATGGACGACGACGTGGGCTACGGCGTGCTGCGCGTCACCCGCGACGAGAAGTGGAAGCCGTTCAATCTCTCCAACCTGCTGTTCAACACCATCCTTGCGCTCGGCTTCGAGTGGGGAGTCGGGCTGCAGCACTTGGAACTCGGCAGGATCTTCAAGGGCCGCGACGACCGCGACGCCACCCTGGCGCGCGTGCGCGAATTCTCGGCGAAGGCCGGCAGGCAGGTGTTCAAGGACTACGTCGCGTACCCCGCGGTGACGTCGCTGTCGCCTGGTGCCACCTTCAAGTCGACGCTGAAGGCCAATGCGGTGGCCAACGTGATCCGGAATGTATGGGCGAACGCCGTCATCTTCTGTGGCCATTTCCCCGACGGCGCAGAGAAATTCACCAAGACCGACATGGCCGGTGAGACCAAGGGCGAGTGGTACCTGCGGCAGATGCTTGGCAGCGCCAACTTCGAGGGCGGGCCTGCGCTGCGGTTCATGAGCGGCAACCTGTGCCACCAGATCGAGCACCACCTCTATCCGGATCTGCCGAGCAGTCGGCTGCACGAGATCTCGATTCGGGTGAGGCAGATCTGCGACAAGTACGACCTGCCATACACGACGGGTTCGTTCCTGCTGCAGTACGGCAAGACGTGGCGGACCATCGCCAAGCTGTCGCTGCCGGACAAGTACCTGCGCGACACGGCCGACAATGCGCTCGAGACCCGAAGCGAGCGGATGTTCACCGAACTGGAGCCAGGGTTCGGCGTCACCGATCCGGCCACGGGTCGCCGTCGCGGGCTGAAGACCGCTATCGCCACCGTGCGCGGCCGGCGCCGCGCCAAGCGGGCCGAAAAGCGGACGCGCCAGCGCGACGACTTGGCCGCCTAGCCACTTTGACCCGCTGAAAAAGCCCTCCCGTAACGGGAGGGCTTTTTCGTGCCCGTTCCCCAATCGGGGGACAACGATTTCCACCGTTGCGATGGCCGATCACCGGACATACAGCGTGCCCTGACCAGGGCATTCTTATGTCATCGCCGGAACGCAACGGCGCAAGAGCTGAAAAGCCAACGCAGACAAAGGAACTCGAAATGACCACCAACATCACTGGCAGCCTCGCCCGCTATATCGCACTGCCGATCGTCTCGGCAGGCATCATCGGCGGCGCGGCCCTCGGCATGGCGGGCATGGCCAACGCGGCCACCCCGACGCATCCCAGCGGCCCGGGCCACTTGTACTCCCCGGCGGTTAAGGCGCACCCCGCGCCCGAGGTGCAGCCAGGCTGGCAGGGCTTCCACGGTCCGGCCAAGCTCCAGTACCTGGAGCCCGGCTACCACCGCTGATCCCAACCGAAGCCAACTGAGGCCCTCCCGTCCCCCGGGGAGGGCCTCAGTTTTCGCGGTTAGTAGCTTGACTCCGAGAGGGCACCCAGCAGCCGTCGGGCGGCGGCGACACGACCCGCGGCTGGGCCGGTCAGCGAATCCAGCGCGCATTCCGGATCGGCGGGCGGGCCCATATGCCCGCAGCCGCGTGGGCAGTCCTTGATCGCCTCGGCCAGGTCGGAGAACGCCAGCATCACGTCGTCGGGTTCGATGTGGGCCAGCCCGAACGAGCGGATACCGGGCGTGTCGATCACCCAGCCGCCGAGGCTCAGCGGCAGCGCCACCGACTGCGACGACGTATGTCGGCCTTTGCCGACGCCCGACACATCGCCTGTGGCTCGATCTGCCTCTGGTACAAGGCGATTCACCAGGGTGGATTTGCCGACGCCGGAATGGCCGAGTAGCACCGTCACCTTATCGGCCAGCAGTGGGGCGACCACGTCGAGTGGGTCGTCGCGGCCCGCAGTGGTGATCGTGAGTTCGAGGTCGGCGAACTGCTCGGCGAACGGTTCCGGCGGGGCGAGATCGGTCTTGGTCAGACAGAGGATCGGCGCGAGGCCGCCCGCGTAGGCGGCGATCAGTGTGCGCTCGACCAGGCCGGTGCGCGGCGGGGGGTCGGCCAGGGCCACCACGATCAGGAGTTGGTCGGCGTTGGCGACGATGACGCGTTCTGTGGGATCGGTGTCATCGGCGGTGCGCCGCAACACCGTTCGCCGCTCACCGCGCCGGACGATGCGGGCCAGTGTGTCCGTCTTGCCGGACAGGTCGCCGACGATTCCGACGTCGTCGCCGACCACGATCGAGGTGCGGCCCAGTTCCCTTGCCCGCATGGTCGTCACGATGTGGTTGGGGTCGCGCCCCAGCGCGCATCCCCATCGGCCGCGGTCGACGGTGACGACCATGGCTTCCTGTGCGTCGGCGTGGTCGGGGCGAGTCTTTGTCCGCGGCCGCGAGCCCCGGCCGGGCCTGACCCGGACATCGGACTCGTCGTACTCGCGAGGGCTCAAATTGCTTTACTCCTCCTCACGTCCGGCGCCCCTTACCAGCATGTCCGCCCACATCCGCGGGAAATCGGGCAGCGTCTTTGCCGTCGTGCCAATGTCTTCCACCTCGACGCCGGGCACCCGCAGCCCGACGATGGCACCCGCGGTCGCCATCCGATGATCGGCATAGGACTGCCACACCCCACCGTGCAGCGGCCCGGCGGTGATGACCAGCCCGTCGGGCGTTTCGGCGCATTGTCCACCGAGCCCGTTGATTTCGGTGCTCAGCGCGGCCAGCCGGTCGGTTTCATGCCCGCGCAGATGCGCGATCCCGCGCAGTTGCGACACCGAACCGGTCGCGGCCAGCGCGGCCAGCGCGGCCACCGCGGGGGCCAGCTCGCCGACGTCGTGCAGATCAACGTCGAAGCCCTGGTAGGTGCCTGCGCCTTGCACCTCGATATACGAACTGCTGTGCCGCACAGCCGAACCGAGCTTCTCGAGGATGGAAAGTATCGCGCCTGCGGGCTGGATGCTGACTTGCGGCCAACCCGTGATCCGCACGCAGCCACCGCTGACAACGGCCGCGGCCAGAAACGGCACGGCGTTGGACAGGTCGGGCTCAATGATCCAGTGGCGCGGCGAAATCGGGCCTGTCGCGACACGCCAGCGATTGGCCTGCGTGTCGTCGACGTCGACGCCGGCGTCGCGCAGCATCGACACCGTCATCGCGACGTGCGGCGCCGAAGGCACCGAGTCGCCCGTATGCATGATCGTGAGACCGTCGGTGAACGCTGCCCCCGACAGCAGCAAGCCGGAGACGAACTGCGACGACGCCGACGCGTCGATCTCTACCGTGCCGCCTGCCACCGACCCCGTGCCGCGCACCGTGAACGGCAGTCCGTCGCCGTCGATCTCAACGCCGAGGCCACGAAGCGCGTCAAGCAGCACCGCGATCGGGCGGGTCCTGGCCTGCTCGTCTCCGTCGAATGTGACGGTCTGGCTGCTCAGTGCGGCCACTGGGGGGACGAAGCGGAGGACCGTGCCCGCCAGGCCGCAGTCCACACGGGCACCGGGCTGCGGGGCGATGGCGCCGCTGATCGTGAGCTCGCTGTCGGCGCCATCGACGGCCACTCCGAGGGCCTGCAATGCGCCGATCATCAGGTCGGTATCGCGGCTGCGCAGCGCACCGCTGAGTGTCGACGACCCTTGCGGTGTGGCCAGCGCCGCGAGCACCAGTGCGCGGTTGGTTTGTGACTTCGAACCCGGCACCGTCACCGTGGCATGGACAGGGTTCGGTGTCGACGGTGCCTGCCACGTGCTCACGGCTCCTATCCTGCCTTGTCGGCTGTGCGTGCCACCATGGGATATATGTGTGGGCGATTCGCAGTGACCACCGATCCGGCGCTGCTGGCTGAAAAGATCCAAGCCATCGACGAGAGCACAGCGGCGACAAACAAGGACGCCAGCGGCCCGAACTACAACGTCGCACCGACCACGACGATCAGCGCGGTTGTGAAACGGCACACGGAGCCGGACGACGAGTCGACGCGGCGGGTGCGGTCGATGCGGTGGGGCTTGGTGCCGGTGTGGGCCAAGAGCGCGGAGGATGGCGGCCCGGATACCAAGGGGCCGCTGATGATCAACGCCCGCGCCGAGACGGTGACCAGCTCGCCGGCGTTCCGCAACTCCGCGAAGAACAAGCGGTGCCTGGTGCCGATGGACGGCTGGTACGAGTGGCGGCCCAACGGCGAACTGGCGTCGGGCAAGAAGGCGCCGAAGACGCCGTTCTACATGTTCGGCGGCGACGGCGAGATGCTGTTCATGGCGGGGCTGTGGTCGACGTGGCGTGCCCGAGACAACACAGGTGCGACGTCCTCAAATCCGCCGCTGCTGAGCTGCACGATCATCACCACCGATTCCGCGGGCCCGCTGGCCGAGATTCACGACCGGATGCCGTTGACGATCAGCAAGAGCGACTGGGACCGTTGGCTCGATCCCGACGCCCCGATCGACGAGGGTCTGCTGCGTGGCCACGGTGACCTCGATCGCATCGAGATCCGCGAGGTGTCGCGGCTGGTCAACAGCATTCGCAACAACGGCCCCGAGTTGATCGAACCCGCCAAGCCGGAGCCTGAGCAGGCCACGCTGCTGTAGCTCGACGTCTACCGAGGAATCCTCGGTACAGATAGAGTACTTCTCGTGCCACGTTCGGGTGCGAAACCGTCAGATGCGAGGGGCCGGTTGCTGCAGGTGGCGCGGCGTCGGTTCGCGGTCGACGGCGCGCTCGTCCCCACGCTGGACGAGGTTCGGCGTGAGGCCGAGGTGAGCGTCGGCGCGCTGTACCACCATTTCCCGGACAAGCCCGCTCTGGCCGCGGCTGTCTACGCGCAGTTGATCGCCGAGTATCAGGTGGGGTTCGTCGCGATGCTGCGCGACCACGACACCGCGGAGGGCGGCATCCGGGGTGGAGTCGCGTATCACCTTCAGTGGGTGACCGAACACCGCGGCGAGGCTGGGCTGTTGCTTGGTGACCGGCTCGACAGTGCGCCGTTGCGCGACTCCAATCGGAACTTCTTCTCCGCAGTCCTGGACTGGTGGCGTCCGCATCACACCTACGGAATGCTGCGGCCGATGCAGCTTGGCATCACGGCCGCCCTCTGGCTCGGCGCCGCCCAGGAGTACACCCGGCATTGGATTGCGGGTGGCGAAGCCGAGATGCCATCGGAAGCGGTCGAAACCTTCGCGGCTGCCGCATGGGCAGTGTTGCGGGCCAACGATATTGAGGAGCAAGCCGAATGAACGTCAAATCGAACTCGATGTACGCCGCGATGGTGGCGAGCGGCGACGACCCCGATGCGCCCGAACGGATCCGCGTCGATCACCGCGGCGACAGGGCCGTGGTCACGCTCGACGAATCCGACCGGCTCAACGTCCTTTCCGCCCCGCTGGTGCGTCAGCTGCGGCGAACGCTGCTGGCCCTCGACACCGACGCGGATATCCGCACGGTCGTCTTGACGGGCGCCGATCCCGGTTTCAGTGCGGGCGGCGACTTGAGGATGATGCAGGTCGCCGTCGAACAACTCCGCGCGCCGGAGGGAGTGGCCGATGTCTGGCGGTGGATCCGCCGCGAGTTCGGCGGGATCGCCAGGCTCATCGCCGGGTCGGACACGATCTTCGTCGCCGCGCTCAACGGCGCCGCGGCAGGAGTTGGCCTGGCGTGGGCCCTGACCTGCGATCTCGTCGTCGCCAGTGAGCGCGCGGTAATCGTGCCTGCGTTCGGCCGCCTCGGCTTGATCCCCGAGGTCGGCACCAGCTGGGCGCTCACCCGCCGCCTGGGCTACCAGGGAGCACTGGCCTACTACGTGCGCGGTGATCACATCGATGCCAACACAGCGCTTCGGCTTGGGCTCGTCCAGGAGGTCGTCGAACATGACCGACTGCTGGCCGCAGCCGACGAATGGTGTTCGCGCATTGCGCAATTGCCGCCGCACACGGCCGCGATGACCAAACCTCTGCTGCGCGCCGCCGCCGACGCCGACTGGAACGACGCGCTCACCTTCGAGGAATTCGCCGAGCCGACCTGCTTTACCACCGCCGCGTTCGCGGACAGCGTGCAGGCGATGCTCAAGTAAGGCCGCATCGAGTACCTCAATACTCGCCTAGACGCCCCTGGTCGGCGGGATTCTGCTGTCGATGTACCGAAACGGCCATCTCAAGCTCGACGAGCTGATCACCCGGCGATACCGGCTGGATCAGATCAACGACGCCATCGCTGACATGCGCGAAGGTCGAAACATCCGCGGCATCATCGAATTCGGTTAAGGCCCTTTGTATCCCGGCGGATTGGGAGTATCGACCCAGAGGTCGACACCGAGTTCGCCGCCGGGCACGCAATCGTAGACCGACAGGTCGGTGACGCCGGACTCCAGCAGCACGTCCTCGCAAAGCAGGCTGTTGCCCGTGTACTCGCGGGAGGACTTGTTGAGGACGACGTATGCGGCGTCGGCGTACACGGCGGGCTTGCGTGCCCTGCCCATCGCCTCGTCGCCGCCGAGCAGGTTTTGCACCGCCGCCGTGGCCACCAGCGTGCGCGGCCACAGCGTGTTGGACGCAATGCCGTCTTCGCGCAATTCCTCTGCCATCGCCAAGGCGCACAACGACATTCCGTACTTGGCCATCATGTACGCGGTCGGCGTGAGCCACTCGGGTTCCAGCCGGACCGGCGGCGACAACGTGAGGATGTGCGGGTTGTCCCTGCCGATCATGTGCGGGATGCATGACTGCGAGACCGTGTATGTGCCGCGCACCTGGATACCGTTCATCAGGTCGAAGCGCTTGAGCGGCACCTCTTTGATCGAACCGAGGTTGATCGCCGAGGCGTTGTTGACGCAGATGTCGATACCGCCGAATTGCTCGACGGTCTGCGCTACCGCCGATGCGACCGATTCCTCGTCGCGGATGTCGCCGACGATAGGCAGCGCCTGCCCACCGGCCTCCTCGAGCTCCTTGGCCGCGGTGTACACCGTGCCAGGAAGCTTGGGATGGGGCTCGGCGGTCTTGGCGATCAGCGCGATGTTGGCGCCGTCGGCGGCGGCCCGCTTGGCGATCTCCAACCCGATGCCACGGCTGGCGCCGGAGATGAACATGGTCTTCCCAGAAAGCGACATGGGGTCACCCTATGTGGCGCGGATGTCGGCGGTGACCGCGTTGGTCAGCCGGATCAGATCGTGCGGGTCCAGGCCGATGTCCCAGCCGCGCTTGCCCGCGCTACACAGCACGCGATCCCAGCTCAGCGCCGAGGCGTCGACCACGGTCGGCAGTGGCTTGCGCTGGCCGAACGGTGAGATGCCTCCGATGACGTAGCCGGTGGAGCGTTCGGCCGCGGCCCGGTCGGCCATCGTCGCCTTCGGCACGCCCAACGCTGCGGCGGCGGCCTTCAGCGACAGCTTCGAAGGCACCGGGATCACCGCGACCGCCAGACCCTTGGGGAGCGCGATGACGAGCGTCTTGAAGACCTGTACAGGGTCGACGCCCACGACGTGAGCCAGCTCGTCGACGGCCTCCTCGCCGAAGGACTCGTTGCGCGGGTCATGGTGGTACTGCAGCACCTGGTGAGGGACCTCAGCGGCCAGCAGGGCCGCAATCGCCGGGGTTGCCGCGCGCGCCACCGGCTCAGCGTAGTGCGGGAACAACAGTGCGTGTCCGTGCTGTTATGGGAGGCAGCTAGGCCCGTGAACGGGTCGTGTCGGTCTCAGCCTCTAGGATCGAAGGAAGGGGTCTTTGGTGCCTGCCATTTGCCTGGAACGTCCGGTGGATATACCGGGCTTGTTTGGTGGCGCCGCGACAGAAGGGACGGTGTTCCCCACGATGACCGAAATCGACGGTTCGGCGCCCGATACGGTGCCCGACAGGGCCACCGAGAGCGACGCTGAGCTGACGGCGCGATTCGAGCGCGACGCGATTCCGCTGCTCGACCAGCTCTACGGTGGTGCGCTGCGAATGACTCGCAATCCGGCAGACGCCGAGGACTTGCTGCAGGAAACCATGGTGAAGGCCTACGCCGGGTTCCGCTCGTTTCGCGAGGGAACCAATCTGAAGGCGTGGCTGTACCGGATCCTGACCAATACCTACATCAACAGCTACCGCAAGAAGCAGCGGCAGCCCGCCGAATACCCGACTGAGGAGATCACCGACTGGCAGCTGGCTGCCAACGCGGAGCACTCGTCGACCGGCCTTCGCTCGGCGGAGGTGGAGGCGCTGGAGGCGTTGCCGGACAGCGAGATCAAGGAAGCCCTGCAGGCGTTGCCGGAGGAATTCCGGATGGCGGTGTACTACGCCGACGTCGAAGGCTTCCCGTACAAGGAGATCGCCGAGATCATGGACACGCCGATTGGGACCGTGATGTCCCGGCTGCACCGCGGCAGACGTCAGCTCCGCACCCTGTTGGCCGACGTGGCAAGGGACCGCGGCTTCATTCGTGGCGAGCAGCAGCTCGACGCACCTGAGGAGGTGTCGTCATGAGCGACGACGAGCGCTGGTCCACGCCGATCGGACCCGTCGACCCCGACCACCCCGAATGCGCGGCTGTGATCGCGGAGGTATGGACGCTTCTCGACGGCGAGTGCACTGCCGAGACCCGGGACAAGCTCAAGCACCATCTCGAAGAATGCCCGGCGTGCCTCCGCCACTACGGCGTCGAGGAGCGGGTCAAGACTCTGATCGCGAAGAAGTGCAGCGGTGAAAAGGCGCCCGATGGGCTGCGCGAGCGGCTGCGCATCGAGATCAGCCGCACCACGATCATCCGTCGGAGCTAACGCACCGACTTCGAACCGCAGTTGGGCCGCTTTCCGTGGTTGGCCTTGGAGTGCTTGCGGTCGCGCTTCTTGCGGCCACGCTTGGCCATGGTGTTCCTCCGTATGGTCAGTGGATTCGTAGGGCCCCTATCGTGCGGGCGCTTCTCCGACATTCTCTCACGGGCCGGTGACAGCTCCGTCCACCCGGGGTTGTGGTTCGATAGGAGCCGGTAAGCAGCCGGAACGAAGTGGGGTGAAGATGGCCGAGGATGTTCGCGCCGAGATCGTGGCCAGTGTGCTCGAAGTTGTGGTTCACGAGGGCGATCAGATCGGCGAGGGCGACACCCTGGTGCTGCTGGAGTCGATGAAGATGGAGATCCCGGTGCTGGCCGAGGTGGCAGGCACCGTCAGCAAGGTGTCCGTGTCCGTGGGTGACGTCATCCAGGCCGGCGACCTCATCGCGGTGATCAGCTGACGGCCTTCCCGTCGGAGGAATGACCGATGTCCACCCTCGGTGACCTGCTCGCCGAGCACACGATGCTGCCCGGAAATGCCGTCGACCACCTGCACGCTGTAGTGGGAGAGTGGCAGCTGCTGGCGGACCTGTCGTTCGCCGATTTCCTGATGTGGGTGCGCCGCGACGACGGCGCGTTGGTGTGTGTCGCGCAGGTCCGTCCGAACACGGCGCCGACGGTGCTGCTGGCCGACGCCGTCGGCACCAAGAACGAAGCCGATGAGATGCCGCTGGTGACCGACGCCTTCAACTCCGGTGCCATCGGCAGGCAAAACCCAGCGGGACATGAGGATTCGCAGAAGGATCCGCTAAGTCTCAACGTGGAGGCCGTTCCGGTCCGCTACAACAACGATGTGGTGGCGGTGCTGACGCATCAGACGGCCTTGGCCGCACGCAAGGCCAGCCCGCTGGAGACCGCCTATCTGGACTGCGCTGGCGATCTGCTCCACATGCTGTCCGAAGCCACCTTCCCCAACGTCGGCGACCTGGCGATGTCACGGTCAAGCCCGCGCGTCGGCGACGGGTTCATCCGCCTCGACGAGACGGGTGGCGTTGTTTTCGCCAGCCCGAACGCGATCTCGGCTTACCACCGGATGGGGCTGGCCTCCGAGTTGGAGGGCCACAACCTGGTCACGATCACCAGGCCGCTGATCGGCGACCCGTTCGAGGCCCAGGAACTGGCCAACCATGTCCGCGACTCGTTGTCCGGTGGGTCGAGCATGCGCATGGAGGTCGACGCCGGGGGAGCGGCCGTGCTGCTGCGCACGCTGCCGTTGGTGGTGCATGGCAAGGCTGTCGGCGCGGCCGTGCTGATCCGAGACGTCACCGAGGTCAAACGCCGCGACCGGGCGTTGCTGTCAAAGGATGCGACCATCCGCGAGATTCACCACCGGGTGAAGAACAACCTGCAGACTGTCGCCGCACTGCTACGCCTTCAGGCCCGGCGCACCAACAACGCCGAGGGCCGCGAAGCGCTGATCGAATCGGTGCGGCGGGTGTCGTCGATCGCGCTGGTGCACGACGCGCTGTCGATGTCGGTGGACGAGGAGGTCAACCTCGACCAGGTCATCGACCGGATCCTGCCGATCATGAACGACGTTGCGGCCCCGGACAATACGGACACCCCGATCCGCATCAACCGGGTCGGCGACCTAGGCGTACTTGACGCCGACCGTGCCACCGCGTTGATCATGGTGATCACCGAGTTGGTACAGAACGCGATCGAGCACGCCTTCGACGCCGCCACCGAGCACGGCTGTGTGACCATCCGCGCGGAACGCTCGGCGCGCTGGCTCGACGTCGTTGTTCACGACGATGGAAGAGGGCTGCCCGACGGCTTCAGCCTGGAGAAGTCGGACCGGCTGGGCCTGCAGATCGTGCGGACGTTGGTGTCGGCCGAGCTGGACGGTTCGCTGGGCATGCACGACGTGCCGACCGGCGGGACGGACGTGGTGCTGCGCGTGCCGATCGGTCGCAAGGCGCGCCTGCCCCAGTAACCGCACAGCAATGTCACAATTTGTGATCCGTTTTGGCAAATCTACGGTGTGTGACGCAATTCATTAAATTGCATTTGCACACAGTTACGGCCCCGACAAATTTTGCCGGGGCCGTAGCCAAATTTCGAACGTGGGTTGCGGCTAGACGCCGCTGCGAGCCTTGGTGCGTGCGTTGCGGCGCTTCAGCGCGCGGCGCTCGTCTTCGCTCATGCCACCCCACACGCCTGCGTCCTGGCCGGAATCCAACGCCCAGGTGAGGCAGTCGGTGGTCACCGGACAGCGGTTGCAGACGAGCTTCGCGTCAGCAATCTGCGCGAGCGCCGGACCGCTGTTTCCCACCGGGAAGAACAGTTCCGGATCCTCGTCGCGACAGACCGCCTTGTGGCGCCAATCCATAGGTCCAATCTCCTCACTATGTGCGCAGCAGGGCGCACGAGCTTTTCTTCGGCTGTTAACGCGTGCACACGAAATGTTTCTGCACTGTTGCTTCCGATGGTTTCACAGGCTGAACAGATGTCAATACTCGCGAGTTAACAAGTGGGTAATCTCACTAACGAGGGTCGTTGGTCGACCCCTCACTCGTTTGTACTACACTAAACGAACCTGCGCCCTCATTCGGCCGATAGTCTGCCATTAATGCAGGTCAGAGGGACTCTTCGCGGGCGGGGCAACCACGGCAAGCGCATCGGGAACGGCTGTGAACGTCATCGCGTCGCGCGGGCCCAGGAAATCGCCGTCGATCTGACACGCCACCGGGGTGTCGCTCGTCAGCCGCAGCCACGGCAGGTCGTCGTCGCGAATCAGGTGCCTGGCCTTGATATCCGGCATCTTCGACAACATCCGTCTCACCAGTCCCAAGTTGGCCCAAACGTTCATGCTGGTCGTCGCGAACACGCCAAGGCCGGTCTCGAACGTAGTGCTGGGATTCGTCCACACGGGCCGCGTGTTGGCATACGTCCATGGACTCGAGTTCGAGACGAACGCGAAATGAACACCGGTAACGGGCTCGCGGTCGGGCAGGTGCAGGGTCAGCGACGGCTCCCTGCGGGCGTTGGCGAGCATCTCGCGAACGGCGACGCGGATGTAGCGAGAGGCGGTCACCTTGCGGCCCTTGTCCCGCTGGGCCTCGACGGCAGCCACCACGTCGCCGTCGACGCCCATGCCTGCCGTGAATACACACCAGCGTTCTCGGCAGTCGATCAGCCCGATGCGCCGCCAGGATTTGCGACGCCGGTAATCCGACAGCAGATCCACGAGCTGGTTGGTCGCCTCGATCGGGTCGGGGCTGATGCCCAGCGCGCGCGCGAACACGTTGGCTGAACCGCCGGGAACCACTGCGACGGCGGGCGCGGGTCCGGTGGTACCCGTCTGGTCGAGAATCCCGTTCACCACCTCGTTCACCGTGCCGTCGCCGCCGTGCACGATCACCACGTCGATGCCCTCGCGCGCGGCATCGCCGGCGATCTCGACGGCATGCCCGCGATGGTCGGTGGGGGCGACCGTCAGCTTCACGCGGCTCTCGAGCGCATGCGCCAAAAGATCACGGCCCGCCGGGGTCGTCGACGTCGCATTCGGGTTCACGATCAGCACGGCGCGCACAGAGATTGACCCTATCTGTGAACCTCTACGCTCGACGTCATGACCGTTCCCTCCCCGGCGACTGTGCGCCAGGCCGCCGTGGTGGTGTCGCTGGAGGGCGCCGCGTTGGTTGCGGTTGCTGTGGTGTTGGTCGTGCGTCACCTGGCAGGCGCCCAAGATCAGCCCTGGCTCAGTGGGTACGGCACCGCCGGCTGGTTCGTTGTCATGGGTTCGGCGGTGCTCGCCGCGGGCTGGGCATTGTGGACTGGGCGGCGGTGGGGCCGCGGGATCGCGGTCTTCGCACAGCTCCTCCTGTTGCCGGTGGCCTGGTACATGGCAGTCGGATCTGCCCGATGGCTCTACGGCGTACCCATCGCAGCGGTCGCGCTGGTGACGCTGGTGCTTCTGTTCAGCCCGTCGGCCCTGCAGTGGCTCGCTCACGATTCGGCAAGGGCCGACAACTCCGGGCCCGACACCCGGTAGGTGATCCACTCGGTTTGCGGCCGCCCGCCTACGGCGTCGTAGAGCGCGATCGCGTCGACGTTCCAGTCCAGCACCGCCCACGACAGCCTGGTGTACCCGCCGTCGACGCATTCCCTGGCCAATGTGGCCAGCATCTTGCTGGCAAGGCCGCGCCGCCGGAACTGCGGGCGGACAAACAGATCCTCCAGGTAGATGCCTGCAACGCCGTCCCAGGTGGAGAAGTTGCGGAACCACAGCGCGCCCGCCGCTGCCTTGCCGTCCACTTCGGCGATGTGCCCGAACACCGTCGGGTGTTCGCCGAAAAGTGCTGCGCGCAACTGGGTTTCGGTGACGATGCAGTCAGCGCTGGACCGCTCGAACTCGGCCAATTCGTGAATCATCGCGGTCAGCTCGGTCTCATCGCCCGGCCTGACGAGGCGGATGGTCTCGGTCATTGGTGAACCCCCAGAACCCCCAGGGCCGACAGGATCGTGTTGAATTTCGTTGTGGTTTCCGCGACTTCGTCGTCGGGATCGGATTCGGCGACGATGCCACCACCCGAATGCGCGTCGGCCGTGCGGCGATCGGCCGACAGCTGCGCGCCGCGGATCGAAACCACCCAGCGGCCGTCACCGCGCTGGTCGCACCAGCCGATCGCGCCTGCGTAGAAGCCCCTGTCACCCTCCAACTCGTTGATCAGTTCGGCAGCAGCGGCCGCGGGGACACCGCCTACCGCGGGCGTCGGGTGCAGGGCGATCGCCAAATCCAATGCGGTGGTGGATTTCTCATGCAGCGTGCCGGTGATGGGCGTGTTGAGGTGCCACACCGCCGCGGTCTTGCTCAGCTGCGGCTCCTGCGCGATCTGAAGGTCGACACACAACGGGTCCAGTGCCTCGCGCATCGCGTCGACCACCAATTGGTGTTCGTGACGGTTCTTGGCCGATGCGGCGAGGACGGCACCGCTGGCCTCGTCGGCGTCGGGGTCGGCCAACCGCGGGGCCGATCCCGCGAACGGACGGCAGGTCACCTGATCGCCGCGCCGCGCAACTAGCAGCTCGGGGCTCGCACCTACCAGTGCGGTGCCGGAATATCCGCCGCCTGCGGCCGTCAGGTCGACGAGATATGCGTTGGCGGCTGCATCGTTGGCGACGAGCCGATGCACGATGGTGCGGAGGTCAAGTGGTCCGTCGGCCACCAGTCGCAGCGCCCTCGCAAGCACAACCTTCTGCAGGCCGCCGGAGGGGTCCCGCAGTCGGCGCAACGCCGCTCCGATGCGTGCGCGGTGCTCGTCTGGATCGGGAATCGCCTGCGCGATCCGCACGGTGGGCAGCTCGCGAAGCGGCCAGTCAGGCAGCGTCTCGGTGAACTGTACCGACTGGGGACGGATCAGTGCGGCTGGTTTGGAAAGGTCAAAAGGCAAGGCTCCCAGAATAATTGGGGAACTGTGCGACGCAAGCGCGGCCCGTGCGTCGGCCAGCCGGGGGAAGGCGGTGTGTACGCCGTCAGCGACCACCGCGCCGGTGCGGCCGGCGAGAACGAAGGTTGGTTCGCGTGTCACGTCGGCAGGCACGGGTGGCGGTGACCCGTCAATCCCAGCGCGCTGAGCTGGCGCACGCCGTGTTCGAAGCCGCACACCGCGATCGACGCGGCCACCATCGCGAACCTGATCCCCTCGGAAATCTCCATCTCGACCCAGCGTGTCACCAAGGCGCGCGAGAAGTGTCCGTGTCCGACGAAAAGGACATCGCGGGACTCCATCTGCTCCAACGCGAAGGCGATCGCCTTGTCGGCCCGGTCGCTGACCTGTTGCAGGCTTTCACCGCCAGGGCAGCCGTGCGTCCACACCAGCCAGTCGGGCACCGTCTGCCGGATCTGCTTGGTGGTCAGGCCTTCGTATTCGCCGTAATCCCATTCGGCCAGAAGGGGAGACACCTCATCGACCTTCAGCCCGGCCAGTTCGGCGGTGACCTGTGCACGCCGCCGCGGGCTGGTGACCACCAATGGGTTGTCGAGGGTGAGCACCGAAAGCGCGTCGGCGGCCAGCTTGGCCTGCTCTCGCCCCGTCTCGGTCAGGTCCAGTTCGGTCCGACCGGTATGCCTGCCGGACTTCGACCACTCGGTCTCGCCGTGACGAAGCAGTAGCAGTCGGTGCTGCAGAAGACCCACGCGGAGTGATTCTGCCGCACGCACGGTCGGTGTGGCGCTACCCGTGCAACGATGAACACCGTGACGCGGGTACTTGCGGTCGCCAATCAAAAGGGTGGGGTTGCCAAAACGACGACGGTGGCGTCGTTAGGCGCGGCAATGGCGGAGAAGGGCCGACGGGTGCTGCTCGTCGATCTGGACCCACAGGGGTGTTTGACGTTCTCGCTCGGCCAGGATCCCGACAAGCTGGCCGTGTCGATCCACGAGGTGTTGCTAGGTGACGTGGAGCCGAATGCGGCGCTGGTGGACACGTCGGAGGGGATGGCGCTGCTGCCTGCCAACATTGACCTGGCAGGTGCCGAGGCGATGCTGTTGATGCGGGCCGGTCGTGAGTATGCGCTCAAGCGCGCGCTGGCCAAGATTGGCGACGAGTTCGACGTGGTGATCATCGACTGCCCGCCGTCCCTGGGGGTCCTCACTCTCAACGGACTGACGGCGGCCGACGACGTGATCGTGCCGCTGCAGTGCGAAACGTTGGCCCATCGGGGCGTCGGCCAGTTCCTGCGCACGATCACCGACGTGCAGCAGATCACCAACTCGGACCTCAAGCTGCTTGGCGCTCTGCCCACGCTGTACGACTCGCGGACCACGCACAGCCGCGACGTACTGCTCGACGTCGCGGATCGCTACGACCTGCCGGTGTTGGCCCCGCCAATCCCACGGACCGTCCGGTTCGCCGAGGCCAGCGCCTCTGGCGCGTCGGTACTGGCCAGCAGGAAGAACAAGGGTGCGATCGCCTATCGGGAACTGGCATCCGGCCTGCTCAAGCACTGGAAGAATGGCAAGGCGCTCGCCACGTTCACGCCGGAGCTCTAGCCCAGCGAAATTGGCGATCTTGACATATTGTTGGGCAGTCGCCCAAAGGTTAGGCTGCCTCCATGTCGAGCAGCCCCGCTGACGAGCCGTCAAAGGTCGGCCGGGAGGCGACACGGGTAGCGCTGATCGATGCAACCGCCCAAATCATTCTTGACGAAGGCTATGCCGCTGCGACGTCGCGACGCGTCGCGGCCAAGGCCGGGGTCAAGCCGGCCCTTGTGCATTACTACTTCCCGAGCATGGACGACCTGTTCGTTGCCGTACTGCGCGACAAGGCTGAGGCGATTCTGGAACGTCAGCGCGAGGCGATGGCCGAATCGGAGCCGCTGCACGCCCTCTGGCTGCTCAACAGCGCACACGACACGCAGCTGTTCACCGAGTACCTTGCGATGGCCAACCATCGCAAGGCCATCCGCAGCGAAATCGTTTCGTTCGCAATGCGTTTCCGCGATATCGAAGAGGGTGCGATGACCCTTGCGCTAAAGGCGCGCGGCATCGACCTCGAACTGTTTCCCCCCGTTGTGATGTCCATGATCATGGGCAGCCTGGCGCGGATGGTGTTTCACGAGCAGGGGTTGGGCATCAGCCGCGGCCACGACCAGGCAAGGGCGTTCATCGAGCAGTGCCTCGAGCGATTCGAAATGCCCTCCTGGGATGCACAGCCCGAAATTCGGGACCCCGAGCGCGCCGCTCCAGTACGCTCCCGCGTCGATGAGAGGACGTCTATGGGTGAGGGTCAGGAGCGAGTCGTCTGATGCTGAAGCTTGCCAAGCGCACGTGGGTACTGCTGGTGATTCTGCTGGTGGTGGTCATTGCTGTGTTCTGTGTCGACCGTTTCCGGGGTTTCTTCGGCCGCACCGAGCTGACCAGGCCGGGTGCCGGGCTGGTCAATGACCCCGCGCCGTTCAACCCGAAAGAAGTTAAGTACGAGATCTTCGGCACGGGGACCGTGGCGACCATCAACTATCTCGACCTCGATGCCCAGCCGCAGAAAGCCGAGAACGTGCCGCTGCCGTGGACGTTGGATCTGACCACGACCGCGCCGGCCGCGAGCCCGAACATCGTGGCGCAGAGCGACGGCGGGTCGATTTCCTGCCGCATCACCGTCGACGGTGTCGTTAAGGACCAGAGGACCACTGACGGCGTGAACGCCCAGACCTTCTGCCTGGTGAAGTCCGCATGAGCAACACACACGTCGGCGCGCACCCGCTCATCCCCCGCTTCATCCGGCTGTTCTCGGTGCCCATCTTTCTGGGGTGGATTGCGCTCGTGGTGATCGTGAACACGGTCGTCCCGCAGCTTGAAAAGGTCGGTGAGGCGCATTCAGTGTCGTTGGCCCCCAACGATGCACCGTCGATGCAGGCGATGAAACGCATCGGTAAGGATTTCAAGGAGTTCGACTCCAACAGCTCCGCAATGATCATCTTGGAAGGCGACCAACCTCTCGGTGACTCTGCGCACAAGTACTACGACGGTCTGATCCAAAAGCTCGAGGCCGACACGAAGCACGTCGAGCACATCCAGGACTTCTGGGGCGATCCGCTGACCGCCTCCGGAGCGCAGAGCGCCGACGGCAAGGCCGCATATGTACAGGTCTACCTGGCAGGCAACCAGGGCCAGAGCCTGGCGAACGAATCCGTGCAAGCGGTCAGAAGCATCATCGATAAGTCGACGCCACCACCGGGTATCAAGGCCTACGTCACCGGGCCCACGCCGCTGAGCAACGACCAGCATCACGCCGGCGACAAGAGCGTCAAGATCATCACCGGGCTCACCATCTGCGTGATCTTCGTGATGTTGTTGTTCGTCTACCGATCCCTCGTCACGGTGCTGCTCGTCCTGGTGATGATGTTCATCGAGTTGTCGGCGGCCAGGGGAATCGTTGCGGCCCTTGGCTATTACGACCTGATCGGGCTGTCGACGTTCGCTGTCAATCTACTGTCCACGCTTGCCATCGCAGCGAGTACTGACTACGCGATCTTTCTTCTCGGCCGCTACCACGAGGCACGTCAAAACGGCGAGGATCGCGAAACCGCCTTCTACACCATGTATCACGGCACCGCCCACGTCATCTTGGGATCAGGCCTGACGATTGCGGGCGCCACGTTCTGCCTGCACTTCACACGGCTGCCCTACTTCCAATCGCTTGGCATTCCGTTGGCGATCGGGATGCTGGTCGCCGTCATCGCGGCGCTGACCATGGCGCCCGCCCTGCTGACCATCTGCAGTCGCTTCGGCATATTCGATCCGAAACGGAAGATGCGGACGCGCGGCTGGCGTCGCATGGGCACCGTCGTGGTGCGCTGGCCGGCACCAATCCTTGCCGCGTCGGTGGCTCTCACCCTTATCGGTCTGCTGGCGGTGCCGTCGTACAAACCCGCCTACAACGACCGCCTCTATCTGCCGCCCGATATCCCGGCCAATGTGGGATACGCGGCGGCCGACCGGCACTTCCCGCAGGCCCGGATGAATCCGGAGATGCTGCTGGTCGAGACCGATCACGATGTGCGCAACCCGGCCGACATGTTGGTGATCGAGAGAATCGCAAGGGCGATCGCCCACACGCAGGGGGTTGGCCGGGTGCAGGCGATTACCAGGCCGCGCGGTGTTCCGATCGAGCACACGTCGATCCCGTTTTTGGTCGGCGCGCAGGGAACCATGTCGCAGATGAACCAGGACTACATGGACAACGTCATGGCCAACACGCTCAAGCAGGCCAATGACATGCAGACATCGATCGACACGCTGCAGAAGATGCAGAACATCACCGTGCAGATGGCGGCGACCACGCACAGCATGGTCACGAAGTTGAAGGGCACGGTCGTCGACCTGGACCAATTGCGGGACAACATCGCCAATTTCGATGACTTCTTCCGTCCAATGCGCAACTACCTCTACTGGGAGCCGCACTGTTTCAACATTCCGGTCTGCTGGTCGATCCGGTCGGTCTTCGACACCCTCGACGGTGTCGACACGATGTCCGACGACCTCCAGAACCTGCTGCCGGACCTCGAACGCCTCGACACACTCATGCCGCAACTGGTCGCGGTGATGCCCGCACAGATCGCGACGATGAAGAGCATGCAGCACATCACGCTGACGATGTATCAGAGCCAGAAGAGCCAGCAGGACCAGCAAAAGGCCATGCAGGAGAACCAGGGGGCGATGGGCCAGGCGTTCGACGCGTCCAAGAACGACGACTCGTTCTACCTGCCCCCGGAAGCCTTTGACAACGCTGACTTCAAGCGCGGCATGAAGATGTTCGTCTCACCGGACGGGCATGCAGTTCGGTTCATCATCGCCCATGAGGGTGATCCCGCGACCGCCGAAGGCATCTCGCTGATCCCGCGGATCAAGAGCGCGGCGTTCGAGGCCATCAAGGGCACGCCGTTAGAGGGATCGAAGATCTATATGGCGGGCACCGCGTCCACGTACAGGGACATGAGCGAGGGTTCGAACTGGGACCTCCTCGTCGCAGGGATCGCGTCGCTGTGCCTGATCTTCATCATCATGCTGTTGCTGACTCGAGCGGTGATCGCCTCGGCGGTCATCGTCGGCACGGTGTTGTTGTCGCTCGGCACGTCATTCGGCCTGTCAGTGCTGATCTGGGAACATCTCCTCGGCAAGCCCCTGCACTGGCTCGTGCTGGCGATGTCGGTCATCATCCTGCTTGCGGTGGGATCCGACTACAACCTGCTATTGGTGTCCAGGTTCAAAGAGGAGATCCACGCCGGGATCAAGACCGGCATCATCCGATCGATGGCTGGCACAGGGGCCGTGGTGACGTCGGCCGGTCTGGTGTTCGCGTTCACCATGATGTCGATGATGGTCAGCGATCTCGTCGTCGCTGGGCAGGTGGGTTCCACGATCGGGATCGGCTTGTTGTTCGACACGCTGATCATCCGGGCGTTCATGACGCCATCGATTGCTGCCATGATGGGACGGTGGTTCTGGTGGCCGCAGAACGTACGAACCAGGCCGCGGCCTGTGCCATGGCCGACACCCCAGCCCAAGGAGGAGACTCCGGTAAATGTCGGCTCCGGCGATGGTGCGGACGAAAACCCAACGCGTCCAGTCAGATAGAGCTTGGCTCTAGCCCAGCGCGACGAGTTCGTTGCCGCGCTGCTCGAGAATCGTCGAACCCGCCACCGCGGGAACCACCGCGGCGGTAATTGGAGGCCGTTGCACCGGAATGTGTTCGATACCGTCGCCGGTGGTCGGGTCGAACACGTCATACCCACCGGTGACGGGAACCAGCAGCCGGCCGGCCATCATGGTCGCGGGCCCAAGCGGAATATTGCTGCCCGACGCGGTTACCGTGTAACGGTAGCGAAGTCCGTTGGCGGAGAACACCATTACGGAATCACCTGTCCACCACGTGATCAGGTCACCGGCCCGCGACATCGTTGCGTTCGATGACGGCGGCTTGGGCACCAGCGAGCTTGCGACGGTCGCGCCGGTCTCGTCGACGATGTTGACCGTCGGCTTCGGGACGGGCACGTAGACGGCCGTCGTGGTGTCGGACACCGCGATAACTTGCGCGCCGGAGTCGTCGACAATGCCGGGCTGCGACACGTATTTCGTTGTGGGCTCGTCCTCTTGGTCGGCAGGACGCAGCAGCGTGAGCCGCAGGTCGTTCTGTTTGGGGCAGGCCTCCAGCACCGAAACGGCCGTGGAACTTGCCTGCGCCGACACGAGCCTGCATATCGGTGAGGCGGGCGTGCCCGGCTTGATCTTGGCGTCGAGTGAGCCATACGACAGCATCCGGACCATGTCCGAGCGCCACATTTCCAGGCGGCTGTCGCCTGCCGAAAGAACGGTGGTGCCATCGGCGGACAGCCGGACTTCTGGGTCGGCGTAGCTGGTGCGGCTGGGTCCGCGGATGCCTGTCTTGGCGTCGACCGTGCTGACCTGCCCGCAACCGCGGACGTCGGGATACACCGCGACGGCGTAGTTGTAGACATACGTGACGCCGCACAGCTCGAGGTCACGCGCGTAGCTCCAGAATGTCTTTCCGGAGGCAGGGTCACGGCCCTGGACCTCGCGGCCGTCACCGGTGATCACGCTGCCCGCCACCACCAACGGTGTGCTGGTCTTCGGGCTCGGTGCTGTCCACAGCTGCCGCAGTGAACGGGGCACCGCCTTGGCAGGGGCCAGCGTCGGCACGGGCGTCGCGGCGGGTCGGCTGATGGTGGCTCTGGCGTCACTGGTCCACCAGATCAGGCCGGCGACGACGGCGACTACCGCCGCGATCACCACGGCCGCCAGGACGTCGCCTCTGGTGCGGCGTTCGGGTTTGACCATCCGTCGGAGTTGAGCCTGCGCTAGCCGGCGCTGGCCGCGGTCTTGCGCGGGCGACGGCGACGACGGCGCGGGCCGGAGTGCGATGCCTCCGCCGTATCGGCGGTCGCGTCGTCCTTCGCGGGTGCGCTCTGCTCGGCCGTGCCCTCGGGATGCGCGGTGGCCTCGCCACCGCGGGTGCGCCTGCGGTTGCGAGTGCGGTTGCGGGCTGGCCGCTCAGTGGACTTCTCGGCTGGTGCACGCTTGGCCTGTGGCCTGCGCGGTTCGCCGATCGTGCCGCGGGCGTCTGTCGGGATGTCCAGCTCTTCGTAGATATGCGGTGAGCTGGAGTACGTCTCGGCGGGTTCGGGGCAACCCAGACCGAGCGCCTTGTCGATCATTTCCCAGCGCGTCAGCTCGTCCCAGTCCACCAGGGTGACGGCGATACCGGTCTTGCCAGCGCGCCCGGTACGCCCGATGCGGTGCACGTAGGCCTGCTCGTCCTCGGGGATCTGGTAGTTGATCACGTGGGTGATGTCGTCGATGTCGATGCCTCGGGCGGCGACGTCGGTGGCCACCAGTACGTCGACATCGCCGGACCGGAACGCCTTGAGCGCCTTCTCGCGGGCAGCCTGGCCGAGGTCGCCGTGCACGGCGCCGACTTTGAAGCCGCGTTCGGCCAACTCGTCGGCGACCTTCTGCGCGGTGCGTTTGGTCCTGGTGAAGATCATCGTCGCGCCGCGGCCGTTGGCCTGCAGCACCCGGGTGACCAATTCGACCTTGTCCAGTGCGTGTGCGCGGTAGACAAACTGCTCGGTGGTGGAGTGGACGGCCGACGAGCTCGGCGCCTCGGCCCGGATATGGGTGGGCTGGTTCATGAACGTGCGGGCCAGCGTGATGATCGGATCGGGCATCGTTGCCGAGAACAGCATCGCCTGCCGCTCGTCGGGGATCTGGCGCAGGATGCGCTCGATATCGGGCAGGAAGCCGAGGTCGAGCATTTCGTCGGCCTCGTCGAGCACGAGCATCGACAGCCCGCCGAGCCGCAGGTGGCCCTGCTGGGCCAGGTCGAGCAGGCGGCCGGGGGTGCCGACGACGACGTCGACGCCCTTGGCCAACGCCTCGATCTGCGGCTCGTAAGGCCTGCCGCCGTAGATGGACGTCACGGTCAGCTTGCGATCGCCTGCTGATAGGTGCTTGGCCGCCTTCGCGAGGTCTCCGAACACCTGCAGACACAGCTCGCGGGTCGGGACGACCACGAGCGCCCGCGGGATCCCGCTCAGGTCACGTTCGGGGTCGGTGGTGATTCGCTGCAGCATCGGCACGCCGAACGCATAGGTCTTGCCCATGCCGGTGCGTGCCTGCCCGATCAAGTCGTCGCCTGCAAGCGCAAGCGGCAGTGTCAGTTCTTGGATAGCAAACGGATGTGTTATGCCGTCCTCGGCCAGTGCTCGGACAATTTCGTCGCGAACTCCGAGTTCAGCAAATGTTGAGTTGAGATGCGTCATACGCGGGCCAGATAGCCTTTCAATTGTCAATCCTCATGGCGTCAACGCGCGCACGAGTTTGACGAAAAGCGTCGCGGGGCCCTGCACTGAGGTAGGCGGGCCGACTGCGTGCACGCACATTTCTTAGGTAGCGGCGGTGTCGTATCAGCTTCTTCGATGCCACTGCCTCCGTCCATGATAACCGACAGAGTTTGCCCGGCGGCCGCTCTGGCCGTTGCCGTCTAGAGTTGGGCCATGAATTCGACGCCGCCCGCGCCCTCTCCAGAGCAGACCACCTCGGGCGTGTCGACCGATCATCCCGGCGTCAACGAGCTGTTCGCTCTGCTGGCCTACGGCGAGGTGGCGGCGTTCTACCGGCTCACCGAAGAGGCGCGGATGGCGCCGAACCTGCGGGGCCGAATCAATATGGCCAGCATGGCCGCCGCGGAGATGAACCACTACGAGATGCTGCGGGATGCGTTGGAGCGCAGGGGAGTTGACGTGGTGCCCGCGATGACGAAGTACGCGTCGGCGCTGGAGAACTACCACCGGTTGACCACACCAAGCACGTGGCTGGAAGCACTGGTGAAGACCTACGTCGGCGACGCGCTGGCGGCCGACTTCTATCTGGAGATCGCGGACTCGCTGCCCGACGAGATCGCCGACGTCGTGCGCTCGGTGCTGGCCGAAACCGGGCACTCACAGTTCGTGGTGGCCGAGGTGCAGGCCGCGGTGACGGCAAGCGACAAGCAGCGCCACCGGCTGGCGCTGTGGTCGCGACGGCTGCTCGGCGAGGCCATCACTCAGGCCCAGTACGTGCTTGCCGATCACGACGAGCTCGTCGACCTGGTGATGAGCAGCGGCGAGGGCCTCACCCAGATGACCGAGTTTTTCGACCGCCTGCAGCACACGCACAGCACCCGCATGCACGAGCTGGGCCTGGCCTGAACTACTTGGTGCAGTTCGCGATCATCGTGTTGTTGTTCTGCACGGCGACCGCGGCGCCCGACGCGTCGGTGATGCTGCAGTTCAGCTGACCCAACACGCTCGTCGCAGTGACCGAGCTGAGCGTCACACCGGGGTTGAGCACGACGGTCTTCGCCCACGGCAGCGCAACGTTCACATCGGTCTGCAGCGCCCCCTGCGCATCGGTGTAAATCACCGTCACCAGGTCGATGAGATTGCGGCTCCCGGTGACCCGGTAGGTGATCATGGTCGGTGCAGGCGCGGGGGCCGCATCGGTCGGCGCGTCGGTGGGCGGAGCGCTCGCGGTCGGCGTCACGGTGGTCACCGTTTCCGGCCTCAGCGCTGCCGGCGGGGGCGCCGCTGACGTGGTGGCCGCAGGCGGTGCCGTGGTGGCGGCGGGCTGGCTCGTCGTCACCGGCGGGGCGACTGTCGTGGACACCGACCCGCTGTCGCCGCCTCCGAGGATGACCACGGTGCAGATCACCGCGACGAGCAGAATCGCGCCAGCCACGCCGGCGATCCAGATCCACCGCCGATCGATCGGCTCGTAGTCGTCGTAGTCCTCGTACTCTTCGTAGTCCTCGAGGCCAGCCTCGAGACCGTCGTATTCGCCGTATCGCTCGCGGTCGAGGTCGACCGTTTCGCCGCCGTCGTCCCCATGGCTGGGAATCCGTTCGGTCGGGCTCAAGGAATACGGTGAATGCGCGGTATATGACCTGTTCATGCAGCTATCCCGATCGTTTCGACTAATGCCGGGCCTGATGTTATCGGGGCAGGTGTGACGAATGAGATTGACGCGCTGGGGCTTTGGTCACGGTCCGGACTCGGTTCGGTCGAGGTTTGTCCCGCACCCGACTGGCGGTCGGCCGGGCTGTCGGTTCGCTTACCGCACTGTGTTGTCCGTTCGCTGACCGCACTGTGTTCTCGTTCGTTGACCGCGCTGGGCTGTCCGTTCGCTGACCGCGCTGGGCTGTCCGTTCGCTGACCGCGAAGTGCCCGGCGCGGCATCACACCACCGCCGTCCACTAGCCTTCTTGGCGAAGGACAAACGAACGGAAGGGTTCAGCGTGGAGGTCAAGATCGGTATCACGGACAGCCCGCGCGAGCTGATCTTCAACAGCGCGCAGACACCCACCGAGGTCGAGAAGTTGATCACCGACGCGCTGAAGACGGATTCGGGCGTCCTGACCCTGACCGACGAGAAGGGCCGACGATTCCTGGTGCAGTCGGCGAAGATCGCCTACGTCGAGATCGGTGCCGCCGACGCACGTCGGGTCGGCTTCGGTGTCGGTGCAGTCGGCTCGGAGGCCGTCAAGACCGGGTGAGCGGCACGTGGGACAGGCCGCCCCAGATGAACTGGACGGTGCCTTCCACCGCGTCATCCTTGGAGACCGGCCGGTCGTTGTTTAGCCAGTAGCGGGCTGAATCGACGCTGATCGCCACCAGTCCCACCGCGATCATCCGGGCGCGGTGCGGTTCCAGCCCCGAGTCGTGGCTGATGAGGTCGAACACGGCGTCGGTGCACGCCTCGGTGGCCACCTTGACCTGCGCGGACACCTGCGGTTCGGTCACATAATCGTTTTCGAAGATCAGCCGGTAACCCTGGCTGTCGTGTTCGATGAAGTCGAAGAAGGCGTCCACGGCGGCCCGCACCCGCTGCCGGTTGTCGGTCGTGGTGCGCAGCGCCTGGCGCACGCCAGAAACGAGATTGTCGGCGTGCCGCTGCAGCACTGCGAGGTAGAGCTCAAGCTTGGACGTAAAGTGTTGGTAGAGAACGGGTTTGCTCACACCCGCGCGGTCGGCGATCTCGTCCATGCCCGCTGCATGGTAGCCGCGGTCAACGAAAACCTCGCTGGCAGCAGCGAGTAACTGGCCGCGGCGCTCGTCGCGGGGCAGTCGGTTCCCGCGCCGACCCGCGCCGGAGCCGACGCCGCCGTTGGCGGGTTTCTCACCCCTCCTTGCGGCGGTGTTGGCGAGATCGCTCATTACGTCCTTCGTCTGGATGCGTTTCGCACCGACATTACTACCGTTGCCAGAGAGATCACGGATGCACGCCGCTGGGCGATAGCGGTGGCGCGCCGGAAGTGCAAGCGCAGCAGACTGTGCCATCCTGTTTCGGTGACCTACGACCCGGAGCGTCGCGGGGGCGGTCGCGTGCCCGTGTTGCGTGACGAGTGGCGAGAGCCCTTGCGCGCGCAACGCGACCCGTTGGCCGAGGACTCCGGCCGGGTCAGATCCAATCGGGACGAACATCGGAACTTGCGCAAGCAGACGTGGCTGGGCCACTTCCTTTCCACCTACGGCTGGCGTGCCTACGCGCTGCCGGTGCTCATCGCTCTGACCGGCGTCGTGGTGTACCAGACAATCACGGGGACCAGCGCGCCCGCACCCAAGGAGGCCGAGGGGCCCGTGCAGGGCCCGCCGACCATCGGTGTCGTCAGTACGCAGATCATCGGAGCGCCGCCGAAGGGCCTCACGCAGTTCGATGTGAACCTGCCCACCGGGATCCTGCCCGAGGGCGGACCGTTTACCGAGGCCGGCGCCAAGACTTGGCACATAGTGCCGGGCACCACACCGAAGGTCGGCGAGGGCACGGCCAAGGCGTTCACCTACACCGTCGAGATTGAAGACGGCGTCGACACCACTTCGTTCGGCGGCGACGACGGATTTGCCCGGATGGTCAGTGAAACGCTTGCCAATCCCAAGAGCTGGACGCACAACCCGCAGTTCGGGTTCACCCGTATCGACAGCGGCCAGCCCGATTTTCGGGTGTCGCTGAGCTCGCCGATGACGGTGCGGGAAGGCTGCGGCTACGACATTCAGCTCGAGGCGTCCTGCTACAACCCTGCCTACGCAGATAACCAGCCACGCGTCTTCATCAACGAGGCCCGTTGGGTCCGCGGCGCGGTGCCGTTCCAGGGCGACGTCGGTTCATACCGTCAATACCTGGTGAACCATGAGGTCGGCCATGCCATCGGCTATCAGCGCCACGAGCCGTGCGGCACCAACGGTGAGCTCGCCCCGGTGATGATGCAGCAGACGTTCTCGACCAACAACAACGACGCCGCCAGGTTCGACCCGGAGTCGGTCAAACCCGACGGCAAGACCTGCCGGTTCAACCCCTGGCCCTATCCGATCGCCTGACTCGGCGGTCAGTGTCGGGAAGCAACGCGACCGGACTACCGTTGTGATGGGTACTTGCACGGACCGTCGAATAAGGAGCTTCCCGGTGTCCCTGAGTACGGGGTCGTTGCCGCCGCTGGTCGAGCCTGCGGCCGCGCTGACGCGCGAGGAAGTCGCGCGCTACAGCCGTCATCTCATCATCCCGGACCTGGGGGTGGACGGGCAGAAGCGGCTGAAGAACGCCCGTGTGCTGGTCATCGGCGCGGGCGGGCTGGGTTCGCCGACGCTGCTGTACCTCGCCGCGGCAGGGGTCGGCACCATCGGCATCGTCGAGTACGACGTGGTCGACGAGTCCAACCTGCAGCGCCAGATCATCCACGGCCAGTCCGATATCGGCCGTTCCAAGGCGCAGAGCGCGCGTGACTCGATCCGTGAGATCAACCCGCTTGTCGAGGTGCGTCTGCACGAACTGCGGCTGGACGAGTCCAACGCCGTCAACCTGTTCACGCAGTACGACCTGATTCTGGACGGCACCGACAACTTCGCGACCCGCTACCTGGTCAACGATGCCGCCGTGCTGGCGGGCAAGCCGTACGTCTGGGGGTCGATCTACCGCTTCGAGGGTCAGGTGTCGGTCTTCTGGGAAGACGCGCCTGACGGCCGCGGCCTGAACTATCGCGACCTGTACCCCGAGCCGCCACCACCCGGCTTGGTGCCGTCGTGCGCCGAGGGTGGCGTGCTCGGCATCCTGTGCGCGTCCATTGCGTCGGTGATGGGCACCGAGGCCATCAAGCTGATCACCGGCATCGGAGAGCCGCTGCTCGGCAGGCTGATGGTCTACGACGCGCTCGACATGACCTACCGCACCATCAAGATCCGCAAGGATCCGGCCACGCCAAAGATCACCGAGTTGATCGACTACGAGGAGTTCTGCGGCGTCCTATCGGACGAAGCCACTCAAGCAACGTTGGACTCCACGATCACGCCGCGGGAGCTTCGCGAACTGCTGGACTCCGGCAAGCCGCTGGCGTTGATCGATGTCCGCGAGCCGGTCGAATGGGATATCAACCACATCGAGGGCGCCGAGCTGATCCCGAAGTCCGTGTTCGAATCGGGCGAGGCGTTGGCGAAGTTGCAGACAGACCGCACGCCGGTGTTCTACTGCAAGACGGGGGTGCGCTCGGCAGAGGTGCTGGCCATCGTGAAGAAGGCGGGCTTCTCCGACGCGATGCACGTGCAGGGCGGGATCGTCGCGTGGGGCAAGCAACTCGAACCCGACATGGTGATGTACTAACCCTTGGTTTGCTCTGCATCCGCTTAGGCTGAGGTGGTGACTGTCGAACAGCCGCCGGATCATGTGCTGGCGGCGTTCGGACTGACCGGTCTGCGGCCGGTACCACTCGGCTCGAGCTGGGAGGGCGGCTGGCGCTGCGGCGAGGTCGTGCTGTCGATGGTGGCCGACCATGCCCGCGCCGCCTGGTCGGCCAAGGTTCGCGAGACGTTGTTCGTCGACGGGGTTCGGTTGGCCCGGCCTGTCCGCTCGACAGACGGCCGCTATGTGGTGGCGGGCTGGCGGGCCGACACGTTCGTGGCGGGCACGCCCGAACCGCGCCACGACGAGGTGGTCTCTTCGGCGGTGCGGCTGCACGAGGCCACGGCCAAGCTGGAGCGGCCCCGCTTCCTGACCCAACCACCCGTCGCGCCATGGGCCGACGTGGACGTGTTCATCGCCGCGGACCGCGCCGCGTGGGAGGAGCGCCCCCTTCAGGCCCTGCCGCCCGGGGCGAGGGTGGCACCGGGCTCGGTGGACGGCCAGCGATCGATCGAGCTCATCAACCAGCTCGCCGCTTTGCGCCGACCGACCAAGAGCCCTAACCAACTGGTGCACGGCGACCTCTATGGCACGGTTCTTTTCGCGGGCACCGCGGCGCCGGGCATCACCGATATCACCCCATATTGGCGGCCGGCGTCGTGGGCGGCAGGGGTGGTCGTCGTCGATGCGTTGTCATGGGGCGAGGCCGACGACGGGCTGATCGACCGCTGGAGCCCCCTGCCGGAGTGGCCGCAGATGTTGTTGCGCGCCTTGATGTTCCGCCTCGCCGTCCATGCACTGCATCCGCGGTCGACGGCCGCGGCGTTCCCGGGCTTGGCCCGGACGGCCGCGCTGGTCCGCCTGGTTTTGTAGCGCGACCGCTAGAACTCGTGGCGGACTTCGGACAGCTTGACCCTGCCGTCGTTCGCCAATACCCCCTCGGCGCGCAGCAGCTCCAACTGTCGAGTCGTCAGGTGCGGCGCGGGCCGGCCGGATGCCCTGATCACCCGATGCCACGGCAGATCCGACGAGTCCGTGCGCATGATCCAGCCGACGATACGGGGACTGGGAAGCCCTGCCGCATCGGCGATGTCGCCATAGGTTGACACCCGTCCGGCCGGGATTGCGGCGACAAGTGCGCGCACGTTTTCGACCTGCTCGTCGGTGACCGCAGCCATTTCAGCCTCGTTCCAGCTGCTTGCGAATCACCGCCGCGGTCTCAACCGGCAGCGCCAGCGGAACCATGTGGTCGCAGTCGAACTCCAGCAGTGTGAAGTCGGGGCGATCACGCAGCCCGGCGAGCAAGTCATCGGTGATGTACGGCGGATTCGTTTTCGTGGCGCGCACCACTGTGACCGGTATCTCAATGTGCGGCAACTGAATTGGTCGCGCCAGCTCGCTCCAATACGACAGCATCGCTGGAATGCTGATCCGCCAGCCCATCCGCCCGCCTGGCCCCTCGATCAGGTGCTCGTCGAGCTCGCGGTCCAATTCCTCCGGTTCCACCTCCGCCCATGAGCCGTTCACCTTTTCCGACCGGGCCTCAGCGCGGTCGGTGTAGTCCGGCGAGGCGAACATGTCGTCGGCGATGTCGCGCATCCATTCGCCGTCCAGCCCGACGGCCGGATCGAGCAGCACCAACGCAGTGACCAGATCCGGGCGCACGGCAGCCAGACTCAGCGCTACAGCGCCGCCGAAGGAATGTCCGACAACCACGACCGGGCCGTCCGCATCGGCGTCGAGCAGGCCTGCCAGTGCGCCTGCGTTGGAGTCGATACTCCAAGGCGCCGCCCATGACGACCGTCCATGCCCGATCAGGTCCGGTGCCACGATCGCGAATTCGGGCAGATGCTGCGTCGCGAGCGTCTGCCAGCGCCTGCCATGCCCTGTCAAGCCATGGACGGCAAGGATCTGTGGTGGACGAGTCGGTCCGTAACGATGCACGTGCAGCAGATCGGTCACGGCTTGAATGCTGCCAGCAGGCGACGACGGCCACTTGTCGGACCCCCGTGGTGTCATGCCTTCATGTCCGCGCCGCACACCGACCTGACCCCCACCAGCCTCACCGAACCCGGTATGCGGGGCGTGGTCCGGGTGCTCGGCGGCGCGGGCACCGGCAAGAGCAGCCTTTTGATTGAGGCGGCGACGGCCCACATCGCCGCGGGCTCCGATCCGGAATCGGTTCTGCTGCTGACGGGTTCGGCCCGGCTCGGCAGCCAGGCGCGTGCGACGATCACGTCTGCCTTGTTGTCGGCGGGCAGTCGCGCGGTGGTCCGCGAACCGTTGGTCCGCACCGTGCACTCGTATGCGTTCGCGGTGCTGCGGTTGGCGGCACAGCGCAACGGCGACCCACCGCCGCGGCTGATCACCAGCGCCGAGCAGGACGGCATCATCCGCGAACTGCTCGCGGGTGACCTGGAGGACGGTGACGCATCACCGGTGGCGTGGCCCACCCAGCTGCGGCAGGCACTGAGCACCGTCGGGTTCGCCAACGAACTTCGTGATCTGCTGGCCCGCTGCACCGAGCGTGGCGTGGATCCCGTTGCGCTGCAACGCATCGGACGGAAGTCCGGCAGGCCCGAGTGGTTGGCCGCCGGGCAGTTCGCCCAGGCTTATGAGCAGATCATGCTGCTGCGTTCCGCCGTGGGGATGGCGGCGCCGCAGGCCACCGTGCCAGCGCTGGGCGCCGCCGAACTCGTCGGTGCGGCGCTCGAGGCATTCGCCACCGATTCGGACCTGTTGGCGGCGGAGCGCAACAGGATCAAGCTGCTCCTCGTCGACGACGCGCAACACCTCGATCCGCAGGCGGCCCGGCTGGTTCGCGTGCTGGCGGCCGGTGCGGAACTCACCGTCATTGCGGGAGACGCCAACCAGGCGGTGTTCGGTTACCGCGGCGCCGACCCGTCGCTGTTGCGCGGCGACGAGCCCGCCATCGTCCTCACCCGGTCGCTGCGTTGCGCGCCGGTCGTCGCCGACGCCATCACCGCGGTCGCGCGGCGGCTGCCCGGCGTCGACGCGGCACGTGAGGTGTGCGGTGCCGACGACCGGTCGGGCTCGCTAACCGTGCGGATCGCCGCGACGCCGCACGCCGAATCGGCGTTGATCGCCGACGCGCTGCGCCGCGCACATCTGGTCGATGGCATGCCCTGGTCGCAGATGGCGGTGATCGTCCGGTCGGTACCCCGGCTGGGCGCGACGCTGGCGCGTGCCCTTCTCTCCGCGGGTGTTCCGGTGGAGACTGGGGCACCGCATGCTTCGCTGGCCGATCAGCCCGCGGTGCGGGCGCTGCTGACGGTCCTCGACGCGACGGCGCACGGGCTCGACGGCGACCGGGCGCTGGCGCTGCTGACCGGGCCGATCGGCCGGGTCGACCCGGTATCGCTTCGTCAGCTGCGGCGGGCGCTGCGCCGCGCCGATGGCTGCCAACCGCCTCGCGACTTCAGCCAGCTGCTTGTCGAGGCGCTCGACAACGAAACCGGAACGCTGTCTGCCGATCAGGGACGTCCGCTGCGGCAGGTTCGCGCCGTGCTCGCGGCCGCGCGCGGCAGCGCCGCCGATGGTCCAGACCCGCGCTACGCACTGTGGCAGGCCTGGCATCGTTCCGGCATGCAGCGGCGCTGGCTGGCAGCCAGTGAGCGCGGCGGTCTTGCAGGCGCGCAGGCCGACCGGGACCTCGACGCGGTCACCGCACTGTTCGACGTGGCCGAGCAGTATGTGGCGCGCACCGCGGGCGCGTCGCTGCGCGGCCTCGTCGACCACGTCGAATCGATGGGGCTGCCCGCGACACCCCGCGACCAACGACAGGAGCCCGACGCGGTCGCAATCCTCAGTCCCCATGCGGCGCTCGGCAGGGAATGGGAGTTCGTCGTCATCGCCGGCCTGCAGGAAGGGCTGTGGCCCAACACGATTCCCCGCGGCGGCGTGCTGGGCACCCAGCGGCTTGTCGATGTGATGGACGGCGTCGTCACGGAGACCGACCGGGGATTGTCGAGCAGAGCGCCGCTGCTGGCCGAGGAACGCAGGCTGTTGATCGCCGCCATGGGCCGCGCCCGCAGCCGCCTGCTCGTCACCGCGGTCGACAGCGACAACGGCGACGAGTCGATGCTTCCTTCGCCGTTCTGTTATGAGCTGGCAACCCTGGCGACCGATCCCGAACCCGACCCGCCCGAACCGATCCTCGCGCCGCGAGTGCTGGCTCCGCCTGCGGTGGTCGGACGCCTGCGTGCGGTGGTGTGCGCAGCGCCCGACACTGTCGATGATGCGGTACGGATCTGCGCGGCAACGCAACTCGCGAGGCTGGCACAGGCCGGAGTCGCAGGCGCCGACCCCGCCCAGTGGTACGGCATGACGCCGCTGTCCAGCGACGAGCCGCTGTGGAATGGCGATGAGCACGTCGTCACGCTTTCGCCGTCGACGCTGCAGACGCTGACCGACTGCCCGCTGCGTTGGCTTCTTGAACGCCATGGCGGAACTGACGGACGTGATGTGCGCTCCGCGGTCGGATCGTTGTTGCACGCCCTCGTCGCCGAGTCAGGTAAGACCGAGAGCCAGATGCTCAACGAACTCGAAAAGGTCTGGAGCAAGCTGCCATTCGATTCGCAGTGGTATTCGGATAACGAGTTGGAGCGGCACCGCGCGATGCTGTCGACATTCGCGCAGTGGCGTACGCAGACGCGCGACGAGCTCACCGAGATGGGCACGGAGATCGACGTCGACGGCGCGGTCACTCAAGGGGTGCGGGTGCGCGGCCGCCTCGACCGGCTGGAACGCGACAGCGCGGGACGGTTGGTGGTGGTCGACATCAAGACCGGCAAGACACCGGTCAGCAAGGACGACGCGCAGCGCCACGCCCAGTTGGCGATGTATCAGCTGGCCGTCGCGGAAGGTCTTCTGCCGCAGGGTGATACCCCGGGGGGAGGCAGGCTGGTGTATCTCGGCAAACCCGCAGCGGGTGGCGCCACAGAACGCGAGCAGGACGCGCAGACGGCGCACACCCGCGCGGAGTGGCTCGAACTGGTGCAGCAGGCGGCGGGCGCCACCAAGGGGCCGGAGTTCCTAGCTCGGATCAACGACGGCTGTGCGCACTGCCCGGTGCGGGCGATGTGCCCGGCCCAGGCCGCCACCGGCTGGTGTCCATGACGGCGCGGTACAGCCCGGCCGAACTTGCCGGTGCGCTAGGCCTTTTCGCTCCCACCGAGGAACAGGCGGCGGTGATCGCCGCGCCACCCGGACCGCTTGTGGTCATCGCCGGTGCGGGCGCGGGCAAAACGGAGACGATGGCGGCCCGGGTGGTCTGGCTGGTCGCCAACGGGTATGCGCGCCCCGGCGAGGTGCTCGGACTGACGTTCACCCGGAAGGCCGCGGGTCAGCTGTTGCGGCGCGTCCGCACCCGGCTGGCACGCCTGGCCGGCGCCGGCCTCGTTCCCGGCGGCCCAGATACCGCAGACATTGCCGACGATCCGGCCACCGTCGGCACTTACCACGCGTTCGCGGGGAATCTACTGCGCGAGCACGGCCTGCTGCTGCCGGTCGAGCCCGACAGCCGGCTGCTCAGCGAAACCGACTTGTGGCAGTTGGCGTTTCGCGTCGTGTGCGAGTACCCCGATCACCTCGACACGAAGAAGACCCCGGCCGCGGTGACCGCGATGGTGCTGCGGCTCGCCGGGCAGTTGGCCGAACACCTCGTGGACACCGCACAACTGCGCGACACCCACGTCGAACTGGAACGGCTGGTGCACACGCTCCCTGCGGGCCCGTATCAGCGGGACCGCGGGCCCAGCCAGTGGCTGCTGCGCATGCTGGCCACCCAGACCGAGCGCATTCAACTCGTTCCGCTGATCGACGCTCTGCACGCGCGCATGCGCGCGGACAAGGTCATGGACTTCGGCATGCAGATGGCATCCGCCGCCCGGCTGGCGTCGACGTTCCCGCAAGTCGGTGAGCAGTTGCGACAGCGGTACCGGGTGGTGCTGCTCGACGAGTACCAGGACACCGGGCACGCACAGCGCGTGGCGTTGTCCTCGCTGTTCGGACGCGGCGTCGACGACGATCTCGCGCTGACCGCCGTCGGCGATCCGATCCAGTCGATCTACGGCTGGCGCGGCGCGTCGGCGACCAACCTGCCACGGTTCACCACCGACTTCCCGCGGGCGGACGGAACTCCCGCGCCAACGCTGGAGCTTCGCACCAGCTGGCGCAATCCACCGCAGGCGCTGCATCTGGCGAACGCGGTGTCCACCGAGGCGCGCCGGCGCTCCGTCGCGGTGCGGGCGCTACGACCGCGGCCCGACGCCCAGCCGGGCGTCATCCGATGCGCCCTGCTGTCCGACGTGGCGGCCGAACGAGATTGGGTTGCAGACCATTTGGCGCGGCTCTACCACGGCGCCCGTAGCGACGGATCCGTCGCGCCGACGGCAGCAGTGCTGGTACGTCGCAACGCCGATTCCGCACCGATGGCAGATGCGCTCGCCGCGCGTGGCGTCCCCGTCGAGGTCGTCGGGCTCGCCGGGCTGCTCGCCGTGCCAGAGGTTGCCGACCTGGTGGCGACGCTGCGCCTGGTGGCCGATCCCTCCGCAGGCGCCGCCGCGATGCGGGTGCTCACCGGGCCGAGGTGGCGACTGGGGGGTCGCGACATCGCCGCACTATGGCGACGAGCCGTCGAACTCGACGACGGGCCGACGCGCAACGCCACCACCGAGCAGATCGTCGCGCAGGCCGCCGCCGACGCCGACGCCGCCTGCCTTGCCGACGCGATCTGCGATCCGGGACCCGCGGCTGCGTATTCCGCGGCCGGGCACCGTCGGATCGTCACGCTGGGCCGCGAGCTGACCGCGCTGCGTGGCCACCTGTCCCACCCGCTGCCTGATCTCGTCGCCGAGGTGCGCCGGGTGCTCGGAGTCGACGCCGAGGTACGGGCGGCCAGGCCGGTGTCATCGGGCTGGTCCGGCACCGAGCACCTCGACGCGTTCGCCGACGTGGTTGCCGACTTCGCGGCCAGACAAGGCGCCACGGTGCCGAGCCTGCTGGCGTATCTGGATGCAGCCGAGCAAGTGGAGAACGGCCTTGCGCCCGCCGAAGTGTCCGTCGCCAATGACCGGGTGCAGATCCTCACCGTGCACGCCGCGAAGGGGTTGGAGTGGCAGGTGGTCGCGGTGCCCCACCTGAGCGGTCGGGTGTTCCCGTCGACGGCGTCGACACGAACCTGGCTCACCGATGCCGGAGATCTGCCTCCGCTGCTGCGCGGTGACCGCGCCACCATCTCTGAGCACGGCGTGCCTGTGCTCGACACCTCAGACGTCAACGATCGAAAGCGGCTGTCCGACAAGATCTCCGATCACCGGCGTCGCCTCGAACAGCGCCGCATCGACGAGGAGCGCCGACTGCTTTACGTCGCGATCACCCGCGCCGAGGACACCTTGCTGCTGTCCGGTCATCATTGGGGCGTCTCCGAGGCCAAACCCCGCGGCCCGTCCGACTTCCTCTGTGAGCTCAAGGACATCATCGAGCAGGCAGAAGCCGCTGGCGATCCCTGCGGCGTCGTCGAGCACTGGGCGCCGGAGCCTGCCGATGGTGAGCCGAACCCGTTGCGCGACAAGGTGGTCGAAGCACTCTGGCCCACCGATCCCGTCCGCGCACAGAGGACAGGCGTGGACACCGGTGCGGCGCTGGTTAGTCACGCGATGTCGGGCGGCCTCCCCGCGGACACCGCCGATGTCGACGGATGGGCGGCCGACGTCGACGCCCTGCTGGCCGAGCGCATTCCCGCGGCCGACCCGCCCGCGCCCCCGTTGCCTGCGCAGCTGTCGGTCAGCATGCTGGTCGAACTCGGCCGCGACCGCGACGCGGTCGCTGCACGGTTACGCCGTCGTCTTCCGGCCCGGCCCGACCCTCATGCCTTGCTGGGCACCGCATTTCACGACTGGGTACAGCGGTTCTTCCACGCAGAGCGGCTGTTCGACCTCGACGATCTGCCCGGCGCAGTCGATCGCGACGCCTGCGACACCGAAGATCTCGCCGAGCTGCAGGCCGCGTTCGCGGTGTCCCCGTGGGCCGCCCGCACGCCCATCGATGTGGAGGTCCCGTTCGATATGGTGATCGGCGGGCATGTGGTACGGGGCCGCATCGACGCGATCTTCGCAGACGACGACGGCGGCGCCACGGTGGTGGACTGGAAGACCGGCGGACCGCCCAGTACTCCAGAAACCAAGCAGCATGCGGCGATTCAGCTCGCGGTGTACCGGCTTGCGTGGGCTGCGCTGCACGGCCGTCCCGTCGAGAAGGTACGCGCGGCGTTCCACTACGTGCGGACCGGGCAGACGGTCACCCCTGACTCACTGCCGGGCGCCGACGCCCTCGTCGCCCTGCTGGAGGCGGCTTAGGAGTTGCGGTAGATCTTCAGCGCCCCGGTGATCATCGGGATCTGCAACGGCAGCCGCGCGATCGCGCCCAGCCGCATGAGCAGCGGCTTGTCCTTCCACAGCCGCAGCAAGTTCACGTTGGCCGGAAAAACGCCGACGAACACGGCAACCGCGGAAAGTGCGCCGAGCCTACGGGTGCGCGGTGGCAACAGCAGCGCCCCGGCCGCCAGTTCGGCCACCCCGGACGCGTAGGTGTAGAACCGCTGGCTGCCCGGCAGTTCGGTGGGGACGATCGTGTCGTACGGCTTGGGCATCACAAAGTGGAGAACGCCAGAGCCGAGCAAGAGTGCCGCGAGGCGGTAGACAGATGTGGGACGGGCGGTCTGCTGCAGTTCGGGCGAGGGAGACGTCATGGTTACATAATGGCGTGCGCCCCTTGGGATCGGTGATGGGTTCTCATGGCTAAAGGCAGGTTGCGGCGCCGACTCGAGGCGATCGACGAGAACCTGACATCGCGGCCCGATGCCGCCCTCGTCGAGATCCTCCGCATCCCCGAGCCGTTCGTCAGCCCTGGTCAACGCATCCTCCGGCGGATCATCTACGCGATGCTCGCACTGTTCGCTGCCGTGCTCATCGTCTATCTGGACCGGCACGGGTACCGGGACGTCAGGGACGAAATAGGGAGTCCACACGCAATCGGCGGGCTGTCGTTCCTGGACTGCCTCTACTACGCGACGGTCTCGTTGTCGACGACCGGCTACGGCGACATCACCCCGATCACGCCATCCGCGAGGCTGATCAACGTCTTGGTCATTACGCCGTTGCGAATCGCTTTCCTGATCGTCCTGATCGGTACCACGGTGGAAACGCTGACGACGCAGTCGCGCCAATCATTGAAGATCCAGCGATGGAGGAGCAGAGTGCGCAACCACACCGTCGTCGTCGGATACGGCACCAAGGGCAGGACGGCGGTCTCGGCGATGGTCGGCGACGAGGTGGCGCCGGCCGACATCGTCGTCGTCGACGAGAACGCCGCCGCACTTGAGCGCGCGAAAAGTGCAGGGCTGGTGACCGTGCACGGCGACGCCACCAAGTCCGAGGTGCTACGACTGGCCAGCGCCCAACACGCGAAATCGATCATCGTCGCGACCGATGACGACGCCAGCGCGGTGCTGGTCACCTTGACCGCGCGCGAGCTCGCACCTGGCGCGAAGATCATCGCGGCGGCAAGGGAGGCCGAGAATCAGCACCTGCTGCGCCAGTCGGGTGCGGACTCGACCGTGGTGTCCTCGGAGACCGCAGGCCGGCTGCTCGGCATAGCGACGCAGACGCCCAGCGTTGTGGAGATGATGGAAGACCTACTGACACCCGATGCGGGGTTCGCACTGGCCGAGCGCGAGGTCGAAGCCAAGGAAGCCGGCGGTTCGCCGCGGCACTTGACCGACATCGTTCTCGGCGTGGTTCGCAACGGCGAACTCGTGCGTGTCGACGCCCCCGAAGTGGATGCTCTTGAGCTCGGTGACCGGCTGCTGTACATCCGCAGCGCGGAAGCCGACCGATGACCGAACTCACGGGGTTTCAACTGCGCAACGTGCCGCTGCTGTCCCGCATCGGCGCGGACCGCGCCGACGAGCTGCGCACGGATATCGAGGCGGCGAAGGCCGGATGGCCCGATGCCATGCTGCTGCGGGTCGACCGGCGCAACCAGGTACTGATCTCGGGTGGTCAAGCGGTGCTGGGCAAGGCCGCCAAGATCGGTGACAAGCCGCCGGAGAACGCCGTGTTCCTCGGCCGCCTCGCCGACGGCAGGCATGTGTGGGGGATCCGCGCTGCGCTGGAGGGGCCGGAGGACCCGCACACCGAAACCGAGGTGCTCGACCTGCGCCGGGCCGGGCAGATCTTCGACGATGTCAGCGCCCAGCTGGTGGCGACGGCGGCCGCGCTGCTGAATTGGCACGACAACGCACGGTTCAGCGCCATCGACGGCGCGCCGACCAAGCCGATCAAGGCCGGCTGGGCGAGGGTCAACGCGGCCAACGGGCATGAGGAGTTTCCCCGCATCGACCCCGCGGTGATCTGCCTTGTTCACGACGGCCACGACCGCGCCGTGCTGGCCCGCCAGACAGTGTGGCCCGAGCGGCTGTTCTCGCTGCTGGCCGGATTCGTGGAGGCGGGCGAGTCGTTCGAGTCGTGCGTTGTCCGCGAGATCGCCGAGGAGATCGGGTTGACGGTGACCGATGTGCGCTATCTGGGCAGCCAGCCGTGGCCGTTTCCGCGGTCGCTGATGGTCGGCTTCCACGCCGTCGGCGACCCGGAGCAGGAGTTCTCCTTCAACGACGGCGAGATCGCCGAGGCGGCGTGGTTCACCCGCGCCGAGGTGCGTGAGGCGCTCGCGGACGGCGACTGGAGCAGCGATTCGCCGTCGCGGCTGCTGTTGCCGGGATCGATCTCGATCGCCAGGGAGATCATCGAATCCTGGGCGGCACTCGACTAAGACTCTCCGCCCAAACTCACATTTGGGCGAATAAGTGCGACTTGGGTTCAGAGGGTGGTTGCAACACTTCAGTTTAGGGAGTGTTGATGGGCCGTCCTGGTTCGTTGAATTGTGTGCAGCGTCGGTTCTGGGAGT
>NZ_QJJU01000028.1 GCF_003201655.1 Mycolicibacterium moriokaense | reverse complement strand
GGGCGAGTCCCGGGATCGTCAACCGAACAAACCTGAACACCAGGGGGTCAATTTTCAACCGTCGAAAAGGGGTCAATATTCGACCGCCGTTGACAGACCTGGTTAGCACCATCCGTGTCGATCGGGGCGGCGCTCAATCATCATCGAAGATGGTTGAGAGCTCCACAAACTAAGACGTTGCCTCCGTGCGGGCGGGCTGCAACCACAACCTCAATCCCACCCTCCAGTCCCACACCCGCCCCGGCGCGACACGCTCGAACCGAACGCGTAGTCGCGCACCACGGACGATTTGCGATCACCGGTTTGCCAGACCGAGGCGATGACTGGCGAACGACCGTCAGTCCCCGCGACCGCGCCGGTCTGTAATAAGACCTCAGAGATCCGATAAGCGAAGGCGTTCAGCCACTAGACCGACGGTCGTTCGCCCCTAAGTCGATAAGCAGTCGATGCCGGAGCTCTTATCGAGGTTTCTTATCTGTCGAATGTATGTAACGGCTTCTAACTGCAGATTTACGTGAAGGACAGATGTGCGCATCAACCAACCTCATCTAGAAATACGGGTCAACCTCTGTCGGCGCTCGGGCGAGCAAGTCGCCGCGGCAGTCGGTTTTGGCGCCCGACGCAAGCTCTCGAAGGATGCGTCAGTCTAATCGCTCCTCCCCTTGTCCGTGTAACGGCAAATGCATTGTCCGGCACCGATTTACGCGGCTTCGATGGATAATCTCTATTACCCATCATTAACCAGCAGGTATCGCATCAGATGAATCGGTGCCCTACGTTCGCCGAACTGCTCGGCTACAGCTACAAAGTGACCCAGCGTCACGCCGTACTCGGCGCCCAATTATGGTCGCGATACGTCAACGGAATGAACAGCCTGACGGCCTATTGGCGGTCGCTCATTAACCACATCGCCCGTTCATGCGTGCCTGACTGTTGGGGCGACTCTCGGCGCAACTGCCGCGCTCGATCCAGCATTGGCTGTAGTCAGCCGAGCAGACTACTGCCGAGCCGGGGTTGTCGACATCGATGGTGGGCAGCGTCGGGGCCAACAGGAAAGCGACCGTCATTAGGGGGATCATTGGGCACCTTCCCGCAGCGGCGCGGTACGGACGGCCTTTGCTGTTTGAGTAGCCCATCAGCATATCGCCCGTATACGGTTGAGTACAGCCGGACGCAAGATTAACTGTGCTGGCGCCCGCACTGGCGGACGACGTTGTGTCCGCGGTCGCTTAGCTATACCCACGCTTGTTGCCTAACTGAATGGTCTGTGTCAAAGCCTCAACGGCTTGAGAGGCGCCAGGCGTCGACTGGAAGCGGTCGCCGAAGTCGTTCGGGCGCAATTAGATGTCGCCTGCCAGGGTGATGGGACCATTGGTTTGCCATGAGCAAAGGGGCTCTTCGACTTTTTCCGGGCTGTCGCATTGTGGCTTCGGAAGTCTGAAATGGGTTGCGGGCCTCGCTTGTTGCGGGGTTGGTGTGAACGATATCCGACAGGTCGTGCGTCGACCGGTTCTGTGCCGTGTCAGTGACGATCGGCGTGTTCGTCGCGCGAGCCCTGCCAGATTTCGGGGCGCAGACGTCCGCGGTCGGGCACGAGCAGCCCGACGCTGCGGGCCCAGGCTCGGACCTCGGCGGTGGCCGGTTCCGGCGCGGCCGGCGCCTGGTCCAGGTCGGTGACGTCTAGGGTTTTGTTGCCGGGTGAGATGCGTTGCAGGGCTGGGTGTTCGGTGATAGCCCAGGCGTGCGCGGCGGCGAGGTGGCGGTAGGTCCATTCCTCGGCGAGCCCGCGGGTCTCGCAGAACAGGGTCGGCACGGTGGGCCAGCGGATCGCCAGTTCGGCGTGCCCGTCGGCGACCAGTGCGGGACGGACCCGGTCGAGTTTGAACACCGCCGAGTAGCGGTCCTCGACCACCACCGCGGCGTGCGGTAGCGCGGCCAGATCGGCCATGGCTAAAAACCCGACCCCGACCGGCCAGTGCGCGCGACGGGCTGGTTGCCTGCTGGGTATAGGCGGCGGCCGACCTTAACACTGCGACACGATGCTGATTCAGGACAACGCCTGGCGCAGTGCTCGGGCCGCGGTTACCAAGGGTCGAACGTGATGGGATTCGCCACAGACGAGGGCGCCCGCTCCCCGATACCGCTTCTAAGTTCCTGCTCATGGTGGCTAGCGCCGCGATAGCGGCACGGTTGCGGTGACAGGACGAGGTCTGCTTGTTCACGGGCGGGGGTTCGCCGTCGGCGGCTGTGGTCGCTGGTGGCCTTGTCGAGGGGTTGCGGATTGCGGCTCTACTTGGGCTGCACGGGTTTGGGCCCAGACGCGGGCGGGATTGTCGGAGAAGCGGGGGGCTTGGTGTTGACCTGTGTCGGTGGGCCGGGAGGTGGGTTGTCGTGACGCAGCAAGCGGTGCTCGATGAGATCTGCTCCGCGGGCCACTCCTCCGGTGGCGGTGAACCCGTCGGCGACCCGGCGGGCGCCCTCGGTCATTGACATCGCCTGGTGAATCTTGTTGCGAAGTCGCGTCGTGGTGAGTTTTTTGGCGGGTAGCCGTGTTCCGCATGCCGCCACCTCGACGCGGCGCGCGACCTCGAACTGGTCGCGTCCAAAGGGCACCGCGCAGACCGGTACGCCGTGGGCCAGTGCCTTCTGGGTGGCGCCCATCCCGCCGTGGGTGACGGCACAGGCGGCGCGCTGTAGGACCAGGCTGTGTGGCACGAACTGGCGCGCTGTTGCGTTGGGGGGCACAGTGAGACGCTCGGGCAGCCCGGCGGGCATGGTGGCGACAATGTGGACGGGCTCGTCGGCAAGCGCGAGCATGGTTGTGGTTGCCAGGTCGGTGTCGCCTTGGCGCTCCGAGGATGTCGTGACCAGGACTATGGGCGCCTCGATCGCTTCGAGCCACTGCGGCGCGGTTACTGGCGCCGGATCGAAGGCGCAGGCGCCGATCATTTGGACCGAGTCGCCCCAGTCCGGATGCGGGTATTCGAACGGTTCGGCGCCGGCGACCAGCATCAGGGGTGCCCGGCGCAGAAATTCGTCGAACGTTGTTATCGGAGGCGCGCCGACGTCGGCTCGAATCCGGTTCAGCGGCGCCCGGATCAGCCTGTCAAGTGTTCCGGTAATTAGCGGGCGCAGCGCGTCGTCGCGGAACCGACCGATCAGGCCGGGCCATGGCCGCAGGCCGGGGCCAAATGGCGGCACCCCGCGCGAGCGCAGGAATGGGGTAAATGGGCAAAACGACAGCCACGGTATGTCTGCGGCATCGGCGACCGACGCCGCTCCCCAGCACATCGCGTCGATGATCAAGGCGTCGGGCCGCACCTCGGCGATCGCCTTTTGCAGATCGGCTACCTCGTGCGCCGCGCGCCTGGCGAAGACATCCATCGCGAGCTTGAGCGCGGCGCGGGGGTTGGCAGCGGTCCAGTCGTCATGGACCATCGCGTCGATGCGCGCATCGATGACTTTGGTGGCAAATCCCAGTTGTTGCCCGGTCTCAACGCCGGCGGCCAGCGTCCGCAGCGCAATCCGATGACCGCGGTTGCCAAGCTCCACCAGCAGGGCGCTGATCGGGTAGAGATGCCCCACGGCCGGCGAGGTGTAGGCGAGTATCGTTGTCATGTCTAGTCTTTCGTAATCAATGGTTCGAGCATCTCGTGTAGCGCCCGCTGTGTCTGCGGTCGGGTCAGACCCGAGGTGATCCGCAGGAGCTCCCAGGTGCGGATATCGCAGATCGCCACCAGCTGGGCCAGGCGACGGTCGCGCTCCTCGTTGCGCAGGGGTGCCAGGGTGTCAGCGAACACGGTTTGACACCAGTCGCGGTGAAATGTCTTGCCGAACTGCACAATGTTGTGGATCGCCGGTGTGGTGTTCTCCTCGGCCAGCATCTTTAGCATCAGCGGGCCCCAGGTCTCGTAGTGCTCCACAAGGTTGACCACGGCGTCGTCTAGTGAGCCGGGCGTCGCCTGTCCGCGTTGGGCGGTGACTTGACTGGCAAACCGCGCCACGGCAGCGGCGAACAGTGCATCTTTGTCCCCGAAACGACGCAGGACGGTCTGGACTGTCACCCCGGCCCGAGCGGCGATATCGGCCAGCGTGATCTCTGCGATCACGTTCTCGATAAACAGGTCCTTGGTGGCGTCCACAATGCGTTCGGCGGTAACGGCCGCTGAGGCCGCCCGAACCTTCATTGTGTACGTCCTCGACACCGCCATGTTAGTGACCATAACGTCAAATTCGCAGCACTGCAAGATCGGTGTCGCGAGTGCGTTGCGCATGCGGCTAGCTACCCGTGCCGCGTCACCCTAGGCGCATGAGAACGTCATCGGACGGTCGCGATCGGGTTGAGGGCGACGAGTGCGCGGTAGACCGGGGTCGATCATGTGCAGGCAGTCACGGCTAGCACCAATTATGCAGGGCTGCAACGGTTCTACACCGAGTCAACACATAGATGGAGTGCGGCCGTAAAAGGGCGGCTACACCCGAACCCTTGCGATCGGCGACCAGATCGCTGCGGGCCCGAACTCATAGGGCGTCAACATCGGCCGACCCGGCATCACGCAGAGATCTTGCATAGACCCGGGGTGCTAAGGCCTGTCTTGGCCCTACTGACCTGACCGTTCGCGCCAACCGGGAGCAACTATGCCACCAGCAACTAGCCGCATTTAGACCGGTGAACACCCTGCGCTGGCAACTCGACGAGGGTCTTGCGTGGCATCGACATTTCGTGTTAATCTCACTAACATCGAAAAGGGTTGCCGGTCAGCGCGGTCGATCAAACCAGAAAGGGACGGGTCAAGATGCCGCTCCTAGCCCAGCCCCCTGCCAACGCCCACCAACTGCACACCACAATCAGGAGGACACCGAAATGACCACCACACCCCGGGGCGCCGCGCCGCTGCTCCTCGCTGCCGCCGCCACCGCGGTGTTGGGAATCGGCATCGCCACCGCCGCCTCCGCCGCCGCCCAGCCCGGCGACACGACCACCACCACCACCGGCGACACCGCCAGCAGCGGCGTCGCAGTCAACGCCACGCCGATCCACCCGCCCAGCCCGATCTTGGAAAACCGGTCCCTGGACCCGGTCACCGACCGGCTCGACCGGTTCCACCCGCCCGACCCGTGTAGATGTGTTCCGCCCAGCCCGATCTTCAACAACCGGCTCCTCGACCCGATCACCGACCGCGTCACCGGCCTGTACCCGCCCGGCCCTCCGAACCGCAACTTGGACCGATTCGTGGACGGGGTCACCGGCCTGTTCCCGCCCGGCCCCCCGCTCCACCCGCCCGACCCGGTCGCGCCGCCCATCAGCGGCGGAACCAATGCCAGCCCCTGACTCGCATTGGCCATCACGACGGGACGAGACTCATGACAACGAACCGATTCTGGCCGGCGCTGACGGGCGTCGCCATCTGCCTGGGCGTGACCGCCTGCGCCAGTGGGGAACCCACACCCCCAACGCCGCCACCCGCCGCAGCGGGGACCGCGGTCACCACGACCGGTGACGTCGCTGGTCACCCGACATCCCCCGTGACCGGCAGGGGCGAGGTGAATGCCTGCTCGGCGATCACCCAACAAGAGGCCACTGCGGCGTTGGGTACCGACGCGGGCCCCGGCCAGAAAACCACCGAGGCCGGGGTCGGGGACCGCTGCACCTACAGCGCGGGAACATCCTCGGTTCTGGTCAACATCGTCTACGCCGGAGGCAAGGCCGCCTACGACCATGCACACGAGGTCCTCACGAGCACCCAACCTGGTGCACTGAACGAGGTGACCGGCGTGGGTGACGGCGCGTTCGGCACCTTCGGCGGCCCGCAAGGCACTGTCGAGTTCTACAAAGGTGACACCGTCGTCGTCGTGACCCTGCGCATACCGGGGACGAGCCAACCACCCAAGAACGAGGCCATCACCCTCGCCAAGATCGCCGCGGACAGGATTTGAGGTGGAACTCAATCCTTGCCACATCGCGTCAAGCTGCGGCTCCTAACCCAGCCCCCGGCCCAGCCACCTACCCCCGCCCACCAACTGCACACCACAACCAGAAGGACACCGAAATGACCACCACACCCCGCGGCGCCGCCCCGGCGCCCCAAATGGCTCATCAGCAGCTACGCGACGAAACCCCAACAACGCCAGGCGCACCACCGCGCGTAATGCGGTCATCACCGCTTCGCATGTGGGCCCTGTTCGCCAGCGGGATGGCCGCGGTAGCGGCCGTTATGCTGGCGGCGGCTCCGGCCGCGGCCCCAGCCCCGGCACCGGCGGACCCCCCGCCGTGCGTCCTGGATTATTTGAATTATTGCCCGCCTACGCCCGATCCCCACCCTTCGGCAGCCCGCCAGCTCCCGCCTCCCGCTACGGTAGCCCCCCTGCCGCCGGACAATCTCAATGTCCCCCCCAGCGGGACGGCGAGGGATAACCCTTCGTTCACACCCGCCAGCCCGCGCCCGCACCCTTCGTTCCCGGCCCCGGGTGACCCTGGCGGGCCTCCTCCATTGTGCCAATACAGCCAGTCGGGAAGTCAATATTATTTGGACCAACCCCAACCGTGCACTCCTGTGACGTTTCCCCTCGACCCGGTCGACCCGTGACTTGGAGATCACTGTCGACGACTGCTATTGATTCTGCGATCAGGGATTCAGAACAGGGTCGCCGGGATCTGCACCGCGGTCCAGCCCGACTGCAGTTTCACGCGGCCACCATGGCCTACGGGTCTGCTGCGTTCGCTGACCGGATGTAACGGACTCGGTGTCCGCTCCGTGATCATGCTGTTCGCTCAATATGAAGGAGTGTCGAAATGGCCACTGCCACCAGGGCTCGGGTCGGCCGGTCGAAGGCTCACCACCGCGCGAAGAGGCGAGGCACCACGGCGCATTCCACCTGCCCCACTGTTCATGTGGGACAGGGCAGTTCGGTGACGCTTGCCAAGAAGAAGACCGCGATCACTGCCGTGTTGGCGGTGGCGGTGATCGCCGTCAGCGGCAGCGTCGCCGGCGGTGTCGGCACCCCGGACCAGGGCAGCGCGGGCCGCGCCGGCGACACCGGCCACACCGGCACCGCGGTGGCCGCAGCAGGTAGGGCAATCGGGAATCTTCGTCGGGGTTGACGGCGATACGCAGCTCCACGGCCGTCGAGTCTGCCGCGTGGGCGGTCAGCATGAGGTCCGCGCCGCGCGACGAGCGTGGCGGGTGCAGTGGAACCGGATCCGGCGCATCGAGTTGTCGGTGTTGCGGTATCCACACCCGACACGCTTGACCTGCTTGACCAGCCGGTTGTAGCCCTCGGTGCGGGCGTTGGTGATGCCGGTGCGCACGAACGCGTCAATCTCGGGCCACCACGCATCGACGGTCTTGGCCAGCGCGAGCAGTTCGGGGATCTGCGAGTCGACACACCAGGACAGGAACCGGTGCAACCGGTGCCGGGTCAGGTGCGCGTCTCCGCCGACGCGCACGGTCGCGAGCAGGGTGCGAAGTTCCTCCTTGGCGATCCACGCCGACAGGATCTGCGCGCTCGGGTCCTCGTCGTGGATCCGGTTCCACATCTTGGCGAAGCTCTTGCCCGACAGGCGTTCCCGGGCGGTGAGCAGGCGGCGCCGGTTGGCCCACTCGGGGTCGACCTTGCGGCCGCGGCGCTCCCGCAGGCCCCAGCTGACGCGGCGGCGCACCTTGCTGAGCGCGTCGTTGGCCAGTTTCACCAGGTGGAAGTGGTCCACGACGATGGTCGCGTTCGGCAGCAACCCCGGGGTGCGCAACGCCGAGGCGTACACCGCGGCCGGGTCGATCGCCACGAACTCGACGGCTTCCCGGAACTCGGGGGTGCGTGCCTGCAGCCAACCGATCACCGCGGCACCGGTGCGTCCGGTGTGCTGCCCCAGCAGGCCCTGATCGCCGTCGAGGTCGACGAACCCGGTGTCCCACGGATCCACCCGCACCCAACGTCGCACCTCGTCGCGATACTCCCATCTCGGCTTGCCGCGGCGGGTCTCGTCGATGCCAAGCACCCGCACCGGTTCCGGGTCGGTCAGCAGCATCTCGGCGTGCTCGACGAACGCGCGGTGCGCGGTCGGCCACGACAATCCGTGCGCGGTGGCGACTTCGGCCACCGAGCGGGCCGCATCGCCGATCGCCGTGCCGATGTGGGTGCGCAATCGGCGCGTCGTGCGGGCGCGCGGCGGCACCTGCGCAATCGATTCGGTGAACGAATCCACCTCGCAGGCGTGGTTGCGGCATCGCCATCGCGTCTTGAGCCACCGCACCACGATCCGGTCCTCGCCGTACCCGAGGTCCTTCGGCGAGGTCACCGTGCGGTCCTTCACCGACGTCGACACCACCCCACACGAGCGGCACACCGCCGCCGACGGATCAGCGGTCACCGCATGTACCACCCGAGTGCCGTCGGGTTCGCGGTCGACACGCTCGACCCGAACTCCCGCCAACCCGAACAACCTTGTCGTAGCGTCGGTCACGCCCCTTGGTCCTTCTTCCTCGTCTCAAACGCGTCGCAACGTTCAGACTTCCGAAGGACCAAGGGCCCCAGCCGATTCGACACACGTGCGCTAGATCACACCTGCCCGCTCAAAATCGAAGAGCCAGCAAAGGACCGGGCTTGCCCCGGTCGCCGCCCGTGTGGTGATGGTTGCGTGCGGTGGGGCCGTTCGTCAGCAGCCGATCGATTCACGAGTACACGCGCTTGTCGATGAAGCCGTGGATCGGGTGCGTTCGGGAGCCTGGCGGAAGGTGTTAACGGTGTTTGCGTGGACCGCGCGTTATGGTCTCGAGTTCTTCGAGTGCCTTCGGGGTGATCCGGGAGTAACGGACCCGGACTCTGTCACCGACGCGGTGGATCCCGGTGCCGAGCGGCGCGCGGCGCGCGCACGTGACAACGAACGGCGAACCGTTATCCGGCTCGACCGAATAGGTGATCCGCAATTTGTGCAGGCCGTCGGCGCGGCCCAGATTCTGCACCGACTCGATCGTTGCCTGCGCTTCGCGAGTCCAGGCGATGTTGAACATAAGCGGAGGAAAGAGCCCGATCGGGATGAAGACCGCGGCGATAATGTAAGACGCAAGCTCTGCGTCCGGGGGCAACTGCGGCCCCAGGAGCACCTTGGCGAGAACCCATATACCCAAACCCGAAAACAGTGCACCCCATACGATCTGGCCGGCGCCGGGACGCTTGAACCCGCCCTCGCTTACGAACAGACCAATGAAGGCGGCGATGAATCCCCCGATGAGCAGCACCCCCATCGGGCTATCGCCGGGCGGGCACGCACGAACGACGGCGTACGGGCGGGAATTGCCGCAAGAGCCCGTATCCAACAGGCCGCTGAGGGCTAGGCCCATCGCGAGTACACCGCCGAGTCCCACGACCAACGACGCGGCCTCCCGAATCGATAACCTCATCAGCAGCCCGCCTCGGTTTTCTCTGGTCAACGCGACTAAGGGTGAATCTGGATCGTAGCCACCTGTCCCGGCCCGTCGAGCTACACGTGGCGGACTTCACCTACGTGCCGATGGTCGGCGGCCGGTTCGGTTACACCGCGTTCGTGATCGACGCCTACGCCGGGCTGATCCCCGGTAAGGAATGCTCGCCGACCAAAAACACCGCGTTCGTCGAACGCGCGATCCGCGCCGCGGTTATGCGTCGGACCCGGGAAGGGCTCATATCTCGTCTGATTTGAGACGACCGACCTGAAGTGCGATCGGCCGGAGCGGTTGCGCTCAACACTGCTGCGGCCAAAGGTGGCAGGATTTCAAAAGTCTGATGATTTTCACGTTGATGTCGGATCCGACATCCATCCGGCATCTCAACTGAGATTCCGACACTGGATTTGGGAACTGAATCGCCTTGGATGTGATCACTAGGTAACTGGGTCGCGTCCCGGTGGCGGTGTAAAAGACCGGGCGGCGGGGTTCCTTCGTGGTCGTGATGTTAGCCGATTGGTCGACGGTTGGGTTGTTCGGTGGCCGGCCTCGGCGCAGCCAGTCGGGCGACGCCTGGACCGACTTTCTCACCGACCTCGACGAGCGTGGGCAGGGGTTAGCGATTAGCCGTAGCGGCCGCCCACATTGGCGACGTCGCATCCGGCCACGCGCTGGTGGCGGGCAGAGGACCTCGGCCACCTCGGCATCGACGTCCATCTGGATGATCAGCCCAGCCGAGGCGGTCAGGTTGCCGGTTGCAGGGGCCGTTGAGCTGACGGGACACGATGATGACCGCTGCGAGCAGTCACCGCGCCTCGAAGACGCCTCCAAGTCCGCCCCCGGGCTCCGCGGCATTACCTGTATTTCTGGTGGCTCGGTCATGATTGGGTGGGCAAGCTACGGCTTTTGGAGGCAGCCAGCCAGGCCTTTAGCGCCCGACGCCAGTTGCTTCTTGTCGATCGATTGCACGAAGAGTCCGCTGAGTCCGTTTGCGTAGGCGATCTCAGCCGCTTTCTCGCAGATCGCCAACGCGCTGGCTTTGCCAGCGGGATCAGTGGTCAGCGACGTCGACACGGCCAGCTCGGCGCACTCGATGACGGAGGTGTCGGTGACTTCGGGTGTGCTCTTGAGCGCTGCGGCCACCGCGGCCGCCGCAGCTGGGCAGTTCCCCGCGCCTCCCGCGGGCGCACCCGCCGATGGTGCCGAGGCGCCCGGCGGTGCGGCGGGGCCGGACTGCGAGCCGCATCCGCTCGACACGACCGCGACAAGCACGGTGGCGAGAACCGCGACAGGTTTCGGGGTACAGACGATGCGGCTCATTGACGTCTCCTTTGAGGATGAACAGCAGCGATGGGAGCAATTGGTCAGCAAGACCGGTGGACCGGACTTGTGGGATGGGATACCCACCGATGCGCGAATTGCTCAGTAGAACACCGAGGTTGGAGCACTCGTCCCGTTGTCGCAGGTGATGGTCCCGGTCCGGTTCCGGAATTGCCGCAGAGCCGGAACGAACAGGTCGAAGGAGCCGTTGGCGGGCAGGGAGAAGCTGTCGCTGGTGAACCCTTCCGAGGAATACGTGCACCGCGACGCAACCCCGCTGCGGTCGGTGACATGGAACGTGACACCGGTGAGTCCCGGTGTCGCCGAAACGGTCGGCCCCTGAAGGGGTTTGGGTGCCGGTGGTGCCGAAGGCGGTGGCGGGCCGATTGTCAGGTTTGGGTCGACCAGAATCGGTGCGGATGGTGCCGGAGCCGGTTTGGGTGCCGGAGCCGCGGGAGCCGCGGGGGCGCTGCAGTCGAGCGGACGGGTGGAGACCCAGGTCGCCGGAAGAGGGCTGACATAGCTAGACGAGCTCTCGGTGCCGTTGTGGACGAGGCCGTCGTCACCCACGGTGCCCGAAAGATACCAAGTGGTGTTGTTGTCAAACTTTAGCGCTAGCTGGATCTTGCGACCCTGGATGCTGTCACCGGGGTTCCCGGTACTCACGTCCCCGGTTTCCTTGCCGCCGTCGTCGAAGACGGCGACGGCCCGTCCTGCGGCCGTCGGTCCGGTCGAGGTGAAGAACACCTGCCAGTTTGCTCCTGCTCCCTGCGGCGTCCCTCGGATCGCAAAATCCCCGTTGAAAACAAACTGGGTGCAGGCAGGGGAAGGCGGCCCGGCCCGCGCGGGTGTTGGGACGGCGAGGAAGCCGACTGCGGTTATCGCCGTTGCGGCGATCGCGGTCACGGCCACCTTCTTGAGCGTCGCCTGCTTGTGAACGCTCTTGTCTGCCTTCATGATATGTTCCCCGGTCCCGGTGTCGATGAACGATTAGCGCGGGTCGGGTCCGAGCCGCGGTGGTGTCGGGGTGGGTGGGGTTTCTTTGAGTTCGATGAACAACGCGTGGCTGTCGGTGTCGCCGATGTTTTCGCCGAGGTGTTCTTGGGCGGCGACCCAGCGCGGTTGGCCGGCGTTCAGCTCGACTTCGACCTGTTGACCGTTGGCGGTGATGCGCCGCCGGAACGACGCCAACGGATACAGCACGCTGTCGGGGTGAGCGTGCCAGTGGGTGCGGCCACCGGGCGTGTCGCGGTACTCCAGCACCCGCACGCGCTCGTTTTCGAAGATCACCCGATACAGGTCGGGGTCGGTGGCAACGGGGTCGATGCTCATGGGTGGGCCTCCAGCGACGAGCGGACAATATGGGATTAGAGTACCATGAAGGGCAGTCGGATACCATGAGTCCTATGGCAGTGCCGTATGAGTGGACCGGGCGGCGCAACCAGAAGGCCCGCACCCGCGCCGCGCTGGTAGCCGCGACCCGCACCCTGTTGGGGCAAGGGCTGATCCCCACCGTGGAGCAGGCCGCCCAGGCCGCGCAGATCGCGCGAACGACCGCATATCGGTACTTCCCCAACCAACGGGCGCTGCTGGCCGCGGTGCGCCCCGAGATCGAGCAGACCTCGCTGCTACCTGACCCGGCACCCTCCGATGTGCCAGCGCGACTGGAGCTGGTGATGCGCGAATGCGTACGGATCAGCCTGGAGTGGGAACCCGAACTGCGCACCTCACTGCGACTGTCCCTGGAGCCCCACGGCGAGATGCCGGCGCTGCGTGGGGGCCGGGCCATCGGCTGGATCGAAGACGCCCTGGCCCCCCTGCGCGAAAGCCGGCCCGACATCAACCCCCATCGGCTGGCCATCGCCATCCGCTCGGCCACCGGCATCGAATCCCTCATCTGGCTCGTCGACGTCGCTGGCCTGTCCCGAAACGACGCCGCCGAAATGCTCTGCCAGACAGCACAAGCCCTACTCACCAATGCCGTAGCCAACCCGCCCGAGTAATGATCAACGATTGTGGATGGGCCGCGAGGCGTGATGCCGGCGTGACCTTGTCGATCTGCCGGATGCCGCAACGGCATCGCTCGCACATGATTGTTGGTCTGGCCGACGATGGTCATGGCCAGCTCGCATCGAGTAGCCGCCCCGTCGCGTGCACAATGTCGAGCCGCTGCACTTCGGGTTCGCTCGAGGGTCGCGCGTCGCCGAAGGCCGCATCGACGGCCCGGTGGATTCGGTCCTCGAACGCGCGAGCACATGCATCCGAGGATTCCCAGACGTCGATGTAGCGCAGTCCGCCGCCGGGCCGTCGGACGCACAGGTGCAGCAGCGAGCCCGCGAGGGGTTCCGGGCCCAGCTCGTCGATGATCCGGCGGTAGAGGCCCTCGTCGATGGGGACATCCTGGAGATACGCGTACACCATCGCTTCGCCTCCTGGTATATTCGTCCGAACGGTCTTCGGATGAATATGAAGGTACGACTAGTGGACGATGACGTCAAGGAGGGCCGCACGCGCGGCTACTCCTCGCCCCTCCGCACTGAGCAAGCCGCCGCGACGCGTCGAGCCATCCTCGAGGCCGCCCGAGACCTATTCGTGGCCGACGGATACTCCCGCACCACCGTCGCAGCGATCGCGGATCGGGCCACGGTGTCCGTCGACACAGTCTACGCAAGCGTCGGACGCAAGCCCGCCGTTCTGCGCGAACTCGTGGAGACCGCGATATCGGGTGCCGATCAGGCGGTCCCCGCCGAGCAACGTGACTACGTGGTCGAGATACGTGCCGCTCGCACCGCCCGCGAGAAAATCGAGATCTACGCTCACGCCGTCACGCGGATCCAGCAACGCCTGGCGCCCATCTTCATCGCGCTCCGCGACGCCGCCGCCGACGACCGCTCGTGCGCGGCGCTGTGGACCGAGATCGCCGAGCGGCGAGCGCGCAACATGAGACGGTTCGCGGCCGACCTGAGATCGACAAGCGAGGTGCGCGCCGACCTCACCGACGACCAGGTCGCCGACATCGTCTGGAGCATGAACGCGGCCGAGTACTGGGTGCTGCTCGTGCGCGAACGCAACTGGCAACCCCAACAGTTCGCTGCGTGGCTCACCGACGCCTGGACCCGGCTCCTGCTCGAAGGTTGCGTCCCAACGCCGATTAAATGACGACGGACTTCGGTTCCTTGGTGGGCATGTTAGGCGACGGCTCCGACACTGTCCGGTGTCTGGGCTCCGGTGTCGGTTTTTCTGGGGTGCAGCGGTGTGGGCGGGTCGAGTAGTTGGTGGCGTAGAGTGCCGGATCCGGCGGTGGTGCTCGACCGGGAAACGCAGGTAGCTGGTCAGCTGGTCGCGATCGGTGAGCAGGCATTTGACCGCGGCCGGGAACGCTCGCCCGTTCTGGGCGGCGAAGGCGTCGATGCGCTGCTGGACCGCGGCGACCAGCTTGGGCCCGGGCGCCAGGCCGGCGGCGATGAGGTCGTCGGTGTCGAAGATCGCCCAGTAGGCGTCACGGATCTGCTGCTGCGCCTCGGCGGGCACTTTGGCCAGCAGGTTGCGGGCGCGGTGGATCAGACAGCGTTGCCGCAGCGAGCGGGGCAGCGCGGTCTCGGCGGCGTTGATCAGCCCGGCCGCGCCGTCGGAGATGACCAGCAGCGGCGGGCGCAGCCCCCGCGCCCGCAGTTCGTCGAGGAAGTCGCCCCAGGCGTCGGTGGTGATGCCCCATGCGGCCAGCACCGGTTCGGCGCGGGCACCGGGGTGCATCTTGAACATCGACGCGTCCAGGAATAGGTAATCCAACTCCAGGGCGTCCAGCCGCCGAGACGACCAAGCCGCGAACTCCTCGCCGATCGCCTGGCAGACCCGCGAGACCGTCGACTTGCTCAGCGCCGCCTCGGCACCCAGCGCATCAGCCAGAGTGTTCTGCACGTCCCGGGTCGACAGGCCACGCACGAACCCGGCGATCACCAACGACTCCAACGCATTCGACTTGGTGACACCCTTGCCGAACAACTGTGAGGCGAACGCCTCGGTCGTGCCACGCAGCTTGGGCCGCGCCACCGTGACCGGCCCGGCGGTGGTCTTGATCGTCGAGGAGCAGAAACCGTTGCGGCTGCCCGCCCGGGAGTCTGGACACTCGGCGGCCCGCTGGTAGCGGGCCCGGCCCAAGAACACCTCGACCTCGGCCTCCACCGCGGTCTGAATGATCAACCGCGCACCCAAACGGGCAACATCCTCGATGACCTCCGACAGATCCCGCGACCCGTCGAACACGGCGTCGATCTCGCCACGGATCTTCTCGGTAGGTGATACTCGTACTGGCACGGGCGTAGTCCTTCCTTCGTTTGAGTTGGTAGCTCCTGAAGGAACCTACGTGCGTCGTCAATTACACCGCCGCTGGGACACGACCAGGTAACTGTCGATCTGATGCTGCTCAGGTGACGCCACTCGGCCATCGGCATGAGCAGCCCGGTTGAGTACGAAAGCCGACTCACTCAGACCGCCCAAGCCGTCTAAGCGTCCGCCGCAACGTTTGTCGGTACGTCGACGCGAAGCGCTCGGCTCGTAACGTGGAGGACCCCATCGATGACAAATTCGAAGGTCACCTCGACGCTGTGTCGATGTATGGGCTCCGGACATCCATGACGGTCTGTTCTGTAGAGACGCTTGACGTTTCGGGCTCGGCGTGATCTTGTTCCGCTCGGCCTTATCCGCGGTGGAACGGGCGGGTTGTGGATCAGCAGGCTTGGGCCCGGGCGCGTTACCCGTGAGTGCCGGTCGCGCCGGTCGCGCCGGTGGCGCCGGTGGTGCCAGGTGACCCGTTCATGCCGGGATCGCCGATACCGCCGTTAACGCTTTGGCCGTTATTGTTGCCGACGATTAAGCCAGCACCTCCACCGGTGCTGCCCTCAGCGCCGTTGCCACCGGCGCCGCCAGCGCCGCTGGGACCGGGCTTGGCGCCGGTGCCGCCGGCTCCACCGTTGCCGCCGTTGCCGCCCTTGCCGCCAGCGGCGCCGGCTCCGCCGTTGCCCGCGGTGCCGCCATGACCGATACCCGACGCGCCCGCCGAGCCGCTGTAGTCGAGGATGTCACCGCCGGCGCCGCCGGCGGCACCGGTGGAGCCGGTGCCACCCTTGCCGCCCAGTCCGCCGGCGCCGCCGTTACCCGACCCCGAGGCGCCGGTGCCGCCATTGCCGCCGGATCCTGCGGTGCCGCCATTGCCGCCGGCCCCGCTCGTCCCGCCGGTGCCGCCATTGCCTGCGTTGCCGCCATTGCCGATGCCGGGGATCTCTCGGGTTCCGTCGGCCTGGCCGTTTCCGGGCTCAATGGTGCCGCCGTTTCCGCCGGTGCCGCCGGTCGCGCCGTTGCCGCCAGTGCCGCCGTTGCCTGCGTTGCCGCCGTCGCCGCCGTTACCCAACAGCACGCCGCCGGTGCCGCCAGTGCCGCCGGACCCTCCGTTGCCGCCGGTGCCGCCGTTAGCGCCCCCTCCGCCGGGCCCGCCCGCACCGGCGTTGCCGCCGTTACCGGTACCGCCGAGCTGGACGGACCCGTTGAGGATGCCGATGTTGCCGCCGGTGCCGCCGTCGGCGCCCGCCCCGCCGGCCCCGCCCGCACCGGCGTTGCCGCCATGGCCGGTGCCGCCGTTAATGGCCGCGCCGTTGAAGTCGCCGATGCTGCCACCGTTGCCGCCTCTTTGGCCCGCCGCACCGTTGGCGCCGTTGCCGGCGTTCACTCCGACACCATTAAAAATGTTGCCGCCGTTGAACCCGTTGTCGTTGCCGATGCTGGTGCCGTCGTCGGCGCGGGTGAAGGTGTGGGTGGGGTTGACCCCGTTGCCGCCGTTTCCGCCGTTTCCGCCGTTGCCGCCGCTACCGCCGGTACCGATCAGTCCCGCGTTGCCGCCGCTACCGCCGGCGCCGCCATCACCGGCGCGCTGGTTGCGGCCGCCGTTGACGCCGGGGGCGCCGTTGCCGCCGTCACCGCCGTTGCCGAACAACAGCCCAGCGTTGCCGCCGTTACCAGCGGCCTGGCCGGGCCCGCCGTTGACACCGGGGGCACCGTTGCCGCCGATGCCGCCGAAGCCGATCAACAGCCCGGCGTTGCCGCCGGGCTGGCCTGGCGCGCCATTGGTGCCGTTGGCGATGAAAATGTTGACAATCGGGATCTGACCGGCGACACCGATCAGGGCAAAGAAGGGATTGGTGTCACCGGGGGGAGGGTTCGCCAGCACCGCGGTGAAGGGATTGGTGTCACCGGGGGGAGGGGTCCCCAGCACCGCGTCGACCAGTGTGGTGAGTGTGGGTGGGGACAAGCCGGGACCAAAGAGGCAAAAGAATCCACTACACGTCGTGCTGTCCGGTGGGGCCAGCGGCGGCGCGCCCAGCCCGGACTCCACCGATGCCAGCTGCACCGCCGGAGTCGCGGTCGGCGCCGGCGCGCCCGTGGCGGTGGCCAACCAGAGGCTGGCCCCGGCGATCGCCACCCCGGCGGTGACGTAGGGAAAAGCAGATTTGGCCATGTCGTAACCTCTTACTTGGAGAAGCTGCTCGTGCCGGGGCTGCCGGGGCTGCCGGGGCTGCCGGGTGTGCCGGGTGTGCCGCCGGCACCGTTCGCCCCGGGGCCGCCGTTGCCGCCGTTGGCGCCGTTGCTGCCGCCGGCGCCACCACTGCCGCCGTGGCCGCCGTGGCCGCCGCTGCCGGCAAAGCCGCCGGCGCCGCCGGGGCCGCCGTTGCCGCCGTTGGCAGCACTGACAATGGTGCTGTTGCCGCCGTTGCCGCCGTTGCCGCCGTTGGCGCCGCCGCCGCCGGTGCCACCGGTGCCGCCCACTCCGCCGACTCCGCCGTTGCCGCCGAAGGCGCCGCCGCTACCGCCGTTACCCCCTGGGGCTCCATTGCCGGCGTTGCCGCCGGGAGCCCCGGCGCCACCGTTGCCGCCGTGGCCGCCCTGGGCTGCCGTCCCTAGCCCGCCATTGCCGCCGTTGCCGCCGTTGGCGCCGGTACCGCCGGCACCGCCGTGGCCGCCGGGGCCGCCTTGATCAGGCTGGCCGCCGGTTATACCGGCGCCGCCGTTACCGCCGTTACCACCCGGAGCGCCGGCACCGCCGATACCGCCGTCACCGCCGTCACCGCCGGTACCGATTCCGGGTGGGCCGCCCGTAGCGTTGCCTGTGCCGCCGTCACCGCCGTTGCCGCCGGCCTGTCCCAGCGTGGTGCCAGGATTCCCGGGCTGGCCGGCCGTGCCGGTGGCGTCTCCGCTGGGGGTCTCAACGTTGATGCCGTTGCTGCCGTTGGGGGCGGTGGTGCCGTTCCAGGTGGGGTTGACACCGTCTGCGCCTGGTGTGCCCGCGCCGCCGGCGCCGCCGGGGCCGCCGTTGCCGAGCAGTCCGGCGTTGCCGCCGTTGCCGAAGAACAGCCCGGCGTTGCCGCCGTTACCGCCGGGCTGGCCGGGGCCGCCGTTGACACCGGGGGCGCCGGACCCGCCGGCGCCGCCGAAGCCGAACAACAGCCCGCCGTTGCCGCCAGGCTGGCCCGGCGCGCCACTGGCGCCGTTGGCGATGAAAATATTGACAATCGGGATCTGACCGGCGACACCAATCAGGGCAAAGAAGGGATTGGTGTCCCCGGGGGGAGGGCTCGACAGCACCGCCGCGGCGGCGTCCAGTGTGGTGGGGGTGGGGGTGGACAAGCCAGCACCAAACAGGTCGCAGGAAAAGAGTCCACTACACGCGGGGCCAGCCGACGGGGCCAGCGGCGGCGCGCCCAGCCCCGACTCCACCGATGCCAGCTGCACCGCGCGAGCCGCGGTCGGCGCCGGCGCGCCCGTGGCGCTGGCCAACCAGACGCCGGCCCCGGCGATCGCCACACCAGCGGTGACGTACGGAAAAACAGATCTGGCCATGTCGTATCCCCTTACTTGGGTTTGCGGCCGGATTGGCGATGGCAGGTCACGTCGACTCGGCCGTCCTCCCGCGGCTTGTGGACTACCGCGTCGGCGGCTGCCCGACTCTGACTTGATTGAGCGGGCCTGGGAGGTTGCCGGCGGTGAGGTTTTCGTTGACTCCGACTTGATTGAGCGGGCCTGGGAGGTTGCCGGCGGTGAGGTTTTCGTTGACTCCGACTTGGATGGGCGAACCGCCTGGCGCGGTGACGGTGATCAAGGGGCGTGGCGGTGGGGGTGGGCCGGGGTCAGCGGTGGCGGTGAGGGCTACGGCCAGGGCGAGCGCGGGGCCGGTCAGCAGGATCAGCGCGGCCCGTCTGAGGTCGCGGCGGGGTGTGCGGTGCTGGTTCATAAGTCGTTTCATGGCGGGCTCCTTGGTCAGCACTGGTAAGCCCGTTGTGCGATTGTGCGCCGGTTGGGCTGCTGTGGTCGTTGTGAGCAGCACCGTGGGCCGGTCGGACGGTTGTGGTGATGGCACCTGCCGACTCCTGATCGCCGATGGGCAGTATGGGCGCGACCGGAAGGCGTCGGGGCTAAAGTGAGAGCCGCATCTGTCCCGATGTGCTTTTGCTGTGGCCGTGGCGGCCCTCCGGCGCGCTCAGTGTCTAGTGTGCGCTGGCGAGCGGCCCCGGTTCATGGGGAGATTTCCCTATTTTGTGCGAAATTCGATGTCGACGGTGCTTGTAAACACTGGTGAGGTTTGGGGGCCGGTTCGGTGGAGCGCTTGCTGGAGCGCCAGGCGGTGCTCGTGCAGCTGGGCTTGCTGACGCGCCGTGTTGCCCGGGGTGCGGGTCAGGTGGTGTTGTTGCGGGGAGAGGCCGGGATCGGCAAAACCGCGGTGCTCGCCCACTTTGTTGGCGGGCTGGATTCCTCGATGCGGGTGTTGCGGGGCTGGTGTGACCCGCTGGCCGCGCCGCGCCCGTTGGGCCCGCTGATCGACGCCCTGGCGCAGCTGGGCGACGCGCAGGCGGCCGGGCTGGCCGCGGCCGTCGAGGCCGGTGACACCGCGGCCCTGTATCGGCGGCTGCTGGCGGTGTTGCGTGGCGGGGGCCGGTGGGTGTGGGTGATCGAGGATGCGCACTGGGCCGATGGCGCCACCCTGGATTTGCTGCTGTTTCTGGCGCGGCGCATCGGGTCGCTGCCGCTGCTGGTGGTGGTGTCCTACCGCGATGATGAGCTCGGCGCGACACATCCGTTGGCGGTCGCGCTCGGGGATGTGGCGACCTGTGCGGCGGTGAACCGTATCGGGCTGGAGCCGCTGAGCCGGCAGGCGGTGGCGGTGTTGGCCGCCGGCAGCGGCGTCAACGCCGACCAGCTGTATCGACTCACTGGCGGGAACCCGTTTTATGTCACCGAGGTCCTGGCGGCCGGCCCCGATGTGGCTGGCCGGGACGCGTTGCCGCGCAGCGTGTCCGAGGCGGTGTGGGGCCGGCTGGGCCGCCTGTCGGGGCCGGCGCGCGAGACCGCGCATGCGGTCGCGGTGTGCGGCCCGCGCACCAGCGCGGGATTGGTGGCGCAGCTGTGTCCCGCGGCCGCGGGCACCGGTTTGGCCGAATGCCTTGATGCCGGGGTGCTGCTCGCCGACGGGGACGCCGTGGGGTTTCGCCATGAGCTGGCCCGCCGCGCGGCGTTGGAGCAGATACCCGACATTCAGCGCCGGGTATTGCACAAGCGGGCGATGGTCGCTCTGGCCGAACCACCCGTCGCCCCAGACACGTTGGCGGCGTTGGCGTTTCACGCCGACCGGGCCGGCGATACCGACGCGGTGATCCGCTACGGGCTAGCCGCCGCCGAACGCGCCGCGGCGTTAGAGGCCCACAGTGAGGCCGCCGACCTGTACGCGTTGGTACTGCGCCGCGCCGACACCGCCCCAGCTCGCCAGAAGGTGGTATGGCTGGAGCAGCAGGCTTTCGAAAGCTATCTGTGCGGGCAGGCGCAGACTTCGGTGGCATCGTGGCGCGATGCCATCGCGCTGCGCCACGAGCTGGGTGATCGGCTCGAAGAGGGCGACGATCTGCGCTGGCTGTCCCACGAGTTGCTCGCGGCGGGCAGCAGCACCGAGGCCGTCGAAGCGGGGCTGGCGTCGGTGCGGCTGCTGGAAGGGGGTGACCCGTGTGCGCAGCTGGCCTGGTCGCTGGTCAACCTGGCCCAGGTCAGTACCTACACCTACGATCCCCGCGTCGCCGAGTACGCGGAGCGCGCCATCACTTTGGGCACGGAACTCGGCGAGGACGCCGTGGTGCTGCGGGCCCGCGGCTACGCCGCGCTGGCCACCGTGTTTTTCACCGACACTGGGTGGGACGAGCTGGAGGCGGCCTGGCGCGACGCAATGGGCGCCGAGGCGGCGGGCGAACACGCCGGCATTATCGGGGCGCTCACCTGCTGGGCCGCCGCGACGCACCACGACCTGGACCGCGCCGAGGCCTATCTCGCCGAAACCAGCGCGTTCTGCGATGACCATCACCTGGGCACGTTTTGGACCATGGCCAGCGGCGCCGATGCGCTGGTCGGACTGCATCGCGGTGAGTGGGCCCGCTCCGCGTTGGTCGCCGACCAGGTGCTGACCCGACCCGGGCTCGGCCCGCTGCACCGGACCCTGCCACTGGTGACCCTCGGCCTGATCCTGGCCCGCCGCGGCGAGCAACCCGTTGCCACGGTGCTCGACGAGGCCCTCGCCGGCGCCCAACCCGATGACGTCTTTCTCCTGGGCGCGGTGTGGGCGGCGCGCGCCGAGGCGGCATGGCTGGCCGGCGATGACGACACCGCCCGAACCGAAGCACAGGCCGGGCTGGTGGCGGCCACCCAACATTCCGACCCGTGGCTGGTCGGGCACCTGCGCCGGTGGGCTCAACTGCCCGGCGGCCCCGCCCAGACCACCAGCGGCGATCCGCTCACCCCCTATGAGTTGGAGATCAGCGGGCACTGGCAAGCCGCCGCCGACGCGTGGACCCGGCGCGGCTGCCACTATGACGCGGCCATCGCCCAACTCGGCGGCGACATCGACGCGGCGCAATCGGCGCTGGCCACCTTCCGCAGCCTTGGTGCCCGCGCGACAGCTCGCCGCGCTCAACAGCGCCTAGCCGCGCTGCGCGGCCGTACCCGCCACGGCCTCCGCGCCGACACGCTCGCCGACCCCCACGGATTGACCCGCCGTCAACGCGAGGTGCTCGACCTGCTCGCCGCCGGGCGCAGCGACGCCGACATCGCCGCCACGCTGCACATCAGCCCCAAAACCGCCGGCCACCACGTCCAGGCCATCCTGGCCAAACTCGGCGTCGCCAACCGCGCCCAGGCCGTCGCGCCTGGCCAGCAACCCCAACCCACCTCCGGTTCCTGATCCGACGCAGGGTTCTACCGGCAAGCGGTCGCCACCAGGAAGCATGCAACTAAACCAGGCAGGGGCCAGAAGCAGCGGCCGAGTATTACGCTCACCAACACATCGGGCAGCAAACCGATCACATGTAATGAGGTGTGCGTAAAACCCCGGGATGGTTTAAGACATCAACGACCGCCGACCAAACAGCAGGCGCGTCACCGCATATCTGTAAGGCAGTGGCTGGCTTGGCCCGTCTGGCCTGATCAGATCCTCGGCTACATGTGTAGGGCGTTGGGCCAACAAGGCATCGTGTCGTGCACATGTAGCCAACGTGTGGTGGGGCGGGACCGGAGATCATTGGAGCTGCGGGCCCGGCTGGCCGAACTCGAACTCACCATCGCGCGCGTCGCCCCCGAAACAGGTCGGCGGCCTTCCAAAAGCGGTGCGCCGCTCCGTGGCCGCGGCTTCCGCACCCGTCGATGCGAGTCTGGCGGCGGCCCAAACGGGTTCACCGCGATGACGCCGGGCGCCTTGCCGCGGGAGATCACCGTGCGCCATGTCCACCGCGCGGGGATTCCGGGCTGAACACCTGACAGACGATGCAAGCACGCGCATTTAGCTCCCCACGCCGATCTTGTTGGGTGGCAGCGTCGTTCGAGCGCGGTCTCAGTGTGTTGACCCAGGCGGATTAGCCGTGTGTGCCCGTGGTGCCCGCCGCGCCGGTTATGCCGGGCTTGCCGACTGTCCCTTTAGTCGCCGTTCCGCCGGGGACTGTTGCGCCGCCGCCGGTGCCGCCGGCTCCAGGTGTGCCGGGCTGGCCGACGGAGCCGGGGTTACCGCCGGCGCCACCGCCCCCAAGGATCCGCCAAGGCGTGCCCGCAATCGTTATGCGAGCGGCCACAACAGGCCGATAGCCACGAAAGGAAAACAACCATGAAACGACGAATCGCAGGGGTAGCCGCCGCTGCACTGGTGTCCGGCGCTCTTGGGTTGGCCGGTCTGGGACTGGCCGCGGGTACCGCGCAGGCAACGCCGGGTGGCACTCACACCTGGTGCCCGGGGGATCCGATGCCCCATGGCAACTTGGGCGCCCCTTTGGATTGGGACATCAGTGTCTGCCACGACTGGTACAAGTGGAACGAGCGCGGCCCCGACGGCCAGATGGGATACTCCGTTCACGAGGGCGACTATCCGGTACAACTGGGGCCGATGCTCTGACGGGCGCCGACAAAGTCGATCAGGTAACAATCGCGCGCCCGGTGCTTGCAGGCCCACCTTCGACGGCCGATGCCGACCGCACGAGCCCGCTGGGTTCATATTTCGTTGATGATCTTCTCGCGCTGGGCCGTGTATTCGGCATGCGAGAGCACACCTGTGGCGCGCGGCACCGTCTCGCTGCGCCCCTCAGTCGGCAATGGACAGCAGGCATGCATGTCCCACTACTACGTTCGCAACAACCACATTGACTGGCTCCCGCCGATCTCCAAGAGGGCGACTCAGTCCGCCACCGCTCGGGACCGAGCGGCGCACGCGCAACAGCCCACCCCGAGAGTCCCCAAGCCCTGGTGGCGCCGCGCCTGGGACCGCATCCGTCGCACCAATCCGACAACCAAGAAGTAACACCGCGGCTGACTCTTGTTTGACAGCACCAGCGACCAGACTGCTTGACGCCGCACAACTGACGATCGGCTGGCTCTCAGCGTCGGGCCTAAAGTCGCGCCCTCTCCCCGCCGCCGATAACACCCGACTACGTCACCGGACGGCGACAGGTGAAGTTGATGCGCCACGGTAATCGTCTACGTCGGACGGCTGCGACGCCGAGCTACGGTTGGTTCCGGCAGAGTTTCGCCACTGTGGGTAGCCGTCAATCCCCACGCAGCGCAGGCGTTTCGCGCTGATTACGACGAGAGTTGCGCTCCAGGCACACTCGGTGGCGGTGTCCAGCCGATCAGCACCCCGTCGGAGCCGGAGGCCGTCGCGTAGATCGCTTTACCGGGCCGTTGCGGCTCGGCGTACACGCCGCTGATGATGGGCCCGTTGTCGCGGCGCCCGTCGAGGATCAACACTGGCGGCAGCGACCCGACGACGCGGCCCAGCACCGAGGAGCCCGTCGCCTGGAAGCTCCAGTTGCGGATGTCGGCGGCGGCGATGAGGTGCAGGCCCAGCGAGTCGGCCTGCTCGACGTAGGGCGCCAGGCGGGCCAGCGGGTTGTCGGCCGTCGGCCAGACGGTGGCGTCATCGACGACCACGAAGAACTCCCGGCCGGTCCAGAACTTGCGGGTCAGCATCTCGTGCTGGGTGGCCGTCGGTGGCGGCTGGCGCTTCTCGAGAACCTCACACAGACCGTTGACGACTTGCTTGATGTCGGCAAGGGCGTAGGTGTAGCGCGACAGCCACTCGTCGGGCACCACACCGACCGAGCGTCGGCGCGGGTCGATCAAGATGATCGTGGCCTCATCGGCGCTGTAGCGGGCCATGATGCTGCGCATCATCGCGCGAACAAAGTTCGTGCGCCCCGACTGCGCGCGTCCGACCGCGACCACGTGTGGGCTGTCGGCGAAGTTGACGAACGCCGGACCCAGGGTGTTCTCCGACAGCCCGAAGGGCACCATCTGGCGGGGCAGCTGCGGATCAACACGGGCCATGACGTCTTGCAGTGCAACGGATTCGGGCAGCCGCAGTACCTCGCTGACCTTGCCGACACCGGCGACCTTGCGCACCACCGCGCCGATATCGCGCACCTCGACCCGGCCCGACGGCTGGTTGGCCAACTCGGGAAAGCCGACCATCAGATGAAAACCGGCCGGGCTCAGCCCGCGGCCCGGAGTGTCAGGAACTTCCCGCGCCTTGGCGATGCCGTCGACGCGGGGCACCTCCGACTCGCGGGGATCGGTCAGGCGCAGTTCCAGCTTCTGCGTCGTCTCGGCGCGGATCGCCGACCGGATACCGGAGATGTGGCTGGTGTGGGTCAACACGACGCGCACGCCGTAGTTGCGGGCGCGTAGCAGGCTCATCACGGTGTCTACGTGCTTGGGCGCGTGCTCGGAGAAGTTGGCCCACCCGTCGATGACGAGGACGATGTCGCCGCCCTCGACGCCGATGTCGTGCGGGTTGGCCCCAAACTTGGCCTCCCGCACCGTCATCATGTCCAGCCCGCGGGCGGCGAAGATCCGCTCGCGGTCATCGACGATCTGGCGCACCGTGGCCAGCAGCCGGTTCACCCCTTCGGTGTCGAACGAGGACACCACCGAGGCCACGTGCGGCAGATCGCCGACCGCCGCCAGCTGCGGGCCGCTGGCGGCCACACAGTAGAACTGCACCCGCTCCGGGCGGTACATCAAGGCGCCGGTGGTGATCATCGTCATCAGGGCGGTGGTCGCACCGCGCTTCGGGGCGCCGATGATCAACGCGTTGTCCGACAACACATCCAGACAGAACACGTCCTGGCGATGCTCACGGGGCCGATCCTCCAATGCCACCGGCAACACCAGGCCGGGATTCTGGCCGTAGTCGACATCCCAGGGCCGGCCGCGATAGCGCAGAACCAGATCATCGGCGGGCGGCGGCACTCCCAGCGGCGGCAACCACAGCTGTCGGGGCGGGCCCACACCTGCGGACTGCAGTGAGGCGATCACCGCGTCGACGATGAGCGGGTTCTTGGCCGGCTCACCGGGCAACGCTGCAGGCTCGACCGCAGCCGCCGCGACGGCTTTCGGCTGCTGAGGCGAGGCCAGCAAGCCGTCGATGTCGGCGGTCTCATCGACGGAAAACGGCCGCGGATCGAACCACGTCCCGGCCCGCACCGGTTCGGCGTCCTCGGTGCCCACCGGCGGCACGAACTGAGCCGATGAGTAGAAGAACCGGAACTCGCGCGGCTGGCGCTGCGCGACCCGCAGATAGGCGGTGCCTTCGGCGCCCCGCTCGGGAAGGTGCGCGGCCACCGTGGACCCGATCGCCTCACGGGAGTCCTCCTCGCGCCCGGTGCGCGCAGCGATGGTGAAGCCCAGCAGCTTTCGGGTGTCGCGCAGCTTCTGGGTGTCCACGGTCTGGCCGACCAGCTGCAGGAACATGTGATAGGCGCGGCCCTGACGCACGATGCGCCAGAACAACTTCTGAAACTTCGGCCCCCACTCCGGGTCGGCCAGCATCTCCTGGTACTCGTCGCAGATCACGAACAGGGCCGGCACCGGCGCCAGCGACGGGTCGGTGAGGCGGCGCTGGTTGTAGGCGGTCAGGTCGGGCACCCCTTCCAGCGCCGCGCACAGCGCCCCGCGGCGGTCCAGTTCGCCGTCCAACGCGTCGTGCATGCGCCCGACCAGATGCCGTTCGTCGGCCAGGTTGCTCACGCTGGCCACCACATGCGGAAAACGTTCCAGGGTGCCGGCCGCCGACTTCAGCTTGAAGTCGGAGAACACCACGTTGACCACCTCAGGTGAGTGCGTCAGCGCCAGCGACGTCACCTCGGTGATGATGCCTTCGGACTTGCCGGCGCCGGTGGTGCCGATGAACAGCGAGTGCATGTTCATGCCCTGCTGGCTGCCCTCTTTGAGATCCAGCTCGATGACCTGGCCGCTGTCGTCCAGGCCGACGGGGAAGCGCATCCATTCGCGACCCTGCGTGCGCCGCGGCGCCCACAGCCGGTCGACATCCAGGCGGCGCGGGTCGCGCACGCCGACGACGTCGAGAAGTGTGCGGTGCTGGGTTTCGGTGGTGGACACCGTGCTGGCGGCGGCGCCGGGGGCGCGGTAGCGCGCCAGGGCGCGGGCGAAACGTTCGGCCTCGACCACGCTCATCTGGTCGGCGGTGGCGTAGAAGACCTCATCGAGTTCGTCTGTGCCCTTGGGCACCCCGGCGAACAGTGTGGGGTCATCGAAGGGCAGCCGTTTGCGCAACGTGCCGTCGGTCAGGCGGTAGGTCGTCGAGGGGGCGAATCCCACCCAGTTCTTGGCGCCGTAGCTGTCGGGCGGCGGCGCGGGCATCGAGGGAGCCAGCCGGATGAAGCAGGTGCCCGCGTAGCCCGCGCTGCCCGTCAAGCCCGCCCAGTCCTCAGGAGTGCCGCAGCCATCGTCGATGACCACCCGCAGCGGCAGCATCGGCGCCACGTCCCCGCCATGCAGGCCGCTGGCCGGCGGACTCCATTGCGGCCGTTCGGTTTCAGCCTCGTCGAGGAAGCTCTCCAGCTTGGCCGGTGAACTGAACAGCAGGCGGCGTTCCCCGCAGCCGTCACGCTTGGTGCGGTGCTGCAGGTGCGGCAGCCACTTCGCCCACTCCCACACCGTGGGCGCGGCGCTCACCACGATCACCTGCACATCCGAAGGACTATGAAACGCCGCGAGCTGGCAGATCATCGCGCGGGCCAGCGCGCGGGTCTGCTCCATGTCTCCGACGATCGATAGCCCCGGGAAGCGTTGTACCCAAATGACTTTGGCCATGTCATCGATGTATTCCTGCTCGATGAGGAACTTACGCAGGGCATGGCCGGTGGCCGGCTCGATCTGGGAGGCTTCGGGGATCTTCGGCTTGTCGATGCTCATCGCCAGCGCGACCTTGCCGACGCCGACGCGCACCACCGCGAACTCGTCGCTACCCGGCGGGCGGTCCCACATCCGCACCGACCCCGCGACACCGGTCAGTTGGTCTGGCTCCCAATGGAAATGGTGGCGGTGATTCCACTGCTGTCGGCGCTGAACATCGACCTCGTCGCGGATCTCGTCGAGGCGCGAGAACCAGGTGCGGCGGAACAGCGTCAACTCGCCCCAGGACATGCGCTGGGCGGCGCCGCGGCCGCGGAACAGCATGCCCACCATGCCGACGAGCATCATCACGCCGAAAATGCCGAAACCGGTCGCGAAGCTGCGCATCCCGGTGACATACATCGCGACGATGAAGCCGACCACACCCACCACCAGCGTGATCGGCAGCACGATGCCCCACACGCTGCGCGGCGGCGGGATGGGTGCGGCGATCGGCGGTTCGACGGCGATCTTGCCGCCGCCGGTGGCCGGTGCGCGGCGGGGCTCGCCGGGACGCACGAAGGGCTGTGTTGTCACAAATTCACCTAATCTCGCTCAACGGCAGCCAAAGTCGCCCGTTTCTCGATGTGTCATTGCCTCAGATGAGCTGCTCGGGGACGCCTGAACCGGGGATCACGCTGGGGCCGGGTCCGGCACCGGCGGGGCCGGGCAGACGGTCGATGCCGTCCTCTCCGTAAAACCAGTCGTCGTCGCCGACGGAATTGCTCACCAGCTGCGCAGGCACCCCGGTGCCGGGGATCAGGCTCGGGCCCGGTCCTGCCCCGCCCGGACCCACCGGTTCCGGTTCGCTGCCGTCACGGAAGTACTCCCAGTCCTCCCACGGATCACCCGCGACCGGCTGCACAGCAGCACCGCCGCGAGCCTCCGAACCCGCTTGCAGGTCCGCGGGCACCGCCTTGATCTCCGAGGCGTTGGTGTCGTCCTGCGCTTGCAGCTCGGCCAGCGCCGCCTCCGACTTAGCAAGGCCCTCAGCACTTCTCGGCGCGATATCGGCGGCCGAGGCCGCCACGTGCATGGCGACCGCCTCGGCGACGGTGGCGGCGGCACCGTCAATGGGCGACGGCCCCATCGCAGTGGGCACCGGACCAGGCTTGGCGGCCTGCGCCAGCGAACTCGCCACCGATTGGGCGGTCTCGGTAATCGACTCGGCATCGAGACTGATGCGGTCGTTCGCGGCCATATCTCTACTCCCCTCCTGTGGGCCACAGCCGGGCCTCGGTGGTGATCTGCGCGGCGGTGTAAGCGATTTCGGCGTGCTGAGGGTCGTTGCTGCGCCACAGCGCCAACAGTTCGGCCAGCCGCGCCAGGTTGTGGTAGGCCCGCGCGTACGGTGTGGCACCATCGCTCGCCAACATCCGACCCGGTCGCTGGCTGGCGCTGTCTAGGATGGCGTTCACCCGGACCATCTCCAGCTCGACCCATTTGTCATCCGACACGGACTCACCGTTCTCCAGCACCTGGGTGATCTGGCGAATAACGGGTGGAATGGAGAAGCCCAGCAGTGCGGAGGCTCGCGAAAGTGCAACCCGCACAGCAGCGTCAGTCGTCGACCACGATTCGGAGCGGTCCGGCGTCCCGGTCAGCCGCGCGTACTCGGCGCGATCAAGGGCTTCCAAACGGTGCATCCGGGTGGCATCGAGGGAGGGTGCCGGAGCGTCGGCTTTGATCGGCGACACCAGCAGCGAGCAGTCCTCGTAATGAGGCACGCCGGCATCGCGGGCCGGCACCGCGGACCCGCCGTGATCGGTCGACACAGCCACGGCGTAGAGCTCAAGGTTGGGATCGAGTTCGGTGCAGGATGTGGCGTAGGCGAGCATCGTGAGTGCCGGGTTGACCCAGGCGAACCAGCGGGCGCGAAACGCATCAGACAGACCGGGATCGGGAAAGAGGAGCCGAACCGACCGCGGCAAGAACACGCCCGGCGGGATATAGCCGGTGCCCTCGCTGCTCACCACCACGGTCTGCGGTCCCGAGGGTGTTTTGAACACCCCGACACACCAGTCGATGGCGGCGTACAGGCGGGACGCGTGCATGAGCTCGTAAACGAGGCGGGATGCGCCCTCCAGCAACGGATCTGGGGTCGATGAGCGAAGGCCTGCACCGGCACCAACGGCGGCCGCGCCGACACCTGACCCGACGACGCCCGGCGGCAGCGGTGCCACAGGTGGTGAGGCGGCCGCCGGGGCCGGTGTTGGTGGTGGCGCGGTAAGCGGAGGGCCCGCGGCCGGAGTCACGGGCGCAGCATTGCGAGGCAGATCCGACGTGAACGGCGGCAACGGGCCGGCGGGCGGCATAACGGCACCCCCGGCCGGTCCCGCCGCTGCAGCAGGTGCAGAGGCGGACGCCGGTGCCGCAGTGGTGGGTGGGCCTGCTACGGGCATGACGGGTGATGAGCCGGAGACAGCCCCGGTCGTCGAAGCCACTTGCGCCGGCGGCGGCGAAGAAACCGGCGGCGGAAGCAACGACGCTCCCCCACCGCCGCCCGCACCTAGTCCGGCGCTCAAGCCGCGGGAGAAATCGTTGGGCGCCGCGGGCGGAACAGCAGAGGTCGGCGGGGTTGGCAGACTACTCGCCGGACCGCTCAATCCAGACCCAAGTGAGCCGGCGGACGGTGTGCCCGTTGATATTCCGCTAGCGGGCATACCGGTCGATGGAAAGCTCAGTCCACTCGATGCACCGGAAATGGGCATCGACGGAGTGCCTGTTTGAGTGCGGGAAATAACCGGACCCGGGATGATTCCGGGTCCCGCTGGTCCAGAGTCTGTGTCACCAAGGACGGAGCGAGGATTGACCCTTGGATCTTTCCCAGCCGACGCAGCTGCAGCGCTGGGCGCGCCGTCCGCGTTGGCTTTATCCCCGGCGGTAGGTTCCGTCTCGCCGAGGCTGCTGCCCTTGGGATTGCCGTTACTTAGAGGCTCGGTATCGCCCAGGCTGTCTGCGGTGCCCTCACCGGCTTTCAGTGGGATTTGCAGACCAGTCGGCATTCCATCTCTGGGATTTCCGCCTCCACTTAGGCCCCGCAGGTCAGCAGGACCTATCAGTGGGCCCGAGTTTCCGCTTGGTTGCGGCTTCGGTTGTTTGCCGTCAGCTCCGATCCTTGCTGCCTGCGTAGCGATTTCAGCCGCGATGCTGGCGCTTAGCGTCTCGGCCGCAGTCCGAGCCGCGGAAACGACCGAGGCTATTGCGCTGACAAGGGTGCTCAACTTAAGGGAGGCACCGATTCCGCCACCCTGAGCAGCCGCCTTGAGTTGCTCTATCTTCTCGTTCGCGGCCCTGTCGATCTGATCGAGCTGAATGCGGGCGTGGTAAATGAGCTGGGCGACTTCGTCGACGACGGTAGACATTCCTTGGTACAGGTCCGACTGATCCATCACGGCCATGGCATCACGCATGTACATGCCATGCATGCCGTCGATCATGTGACCGCAGTTGTCTAGAGACAGACCATCGGCCGATTTGCGAATGCCCGAAGCGATTATGGCGTCCGCCTCCGACTTTTGACGCAACGCTTCAGCGGTGTCTGACCATGTGTCGGCGGACGTCATCGGCCAAAGGCCTCCGAGGATCGCCGGCGAACATTGTCGCGTGGGCATTCTTGGCCCAGTACCGACAGCTACCACCACTGAACCCCGACCTTGGGGCACTCTGCGAACGCACCGCCGTAGGCAACAACTCTGTCCGCCCATGCGGCGCGGTCATACTCCGTCTCCGGACCAGGTCGGATACTTGCCGCGTACAACCGAGTGTCATCGATGTAGCGCTGGAGGGTCCGAGTCAGGAACCTGGGCGGGCCGACATCAGCGTCGACGATCGGCTCGATGCGCTTAGCCCAGTCCTCTACATCTGCCTGAAACTGGGGTATGCCGGCGTCCCGTTCTGGTGTCGCAGTGTGGCCGAGGTTGACGAATTTCTTACCAATTTCGGCACTCTCCGCCATAAGTGGCGCAACCCCTTCACAGAGCGCTTTATCCGCAGCGGTGGTGTCCTTGGGCGTAACCGTTGGCGACGCGGATGGCTGAGCGGTTGGCGTAGCGGGTGCTGAGGAATCCCCTCCTCGCACGAGCACCACGATCAACGCGGCAGCGGCCAAGACGACTGCGAGGGTGGCAAGAGCGATGGCAATGCTTGCGCCGCGAGGCCGGGCACTTCCAGATGCGAACCCCGGCTGAGGCGGCAACGGTGGTCCTGGCGACGGTACGAACGGACCGCCAGATGATGAATAGGGCGGAGTCGGTCCGCCGTCGACAGTCACGTTCCCAGAGTAATTGGCTGCCACGCGCCGGTCAGCACCAATTCACCGCCGCCGAATGTCCTGAACTGGTCACGTGTTTCGTAGCCACGATCTGCATCACTAGCCAATACAGGAGTACGTCGGGCCGTTGCAGTGGCGGGCGCAGTTTGCAGTCGGAGACCTGGAGGCGGAGCTGCGACCCATATTGAGATCGCCGGTGGCGACTGCCATCAGTGGCACACCGTAGAACAGACACCTGCTTGAGTGGTATCAATCCGGTATCATCGGATCGTGGGAATGACTTTGCGTACCAGTGATGAGCAGACCGAAGCGCTGCGCCGCCAAGCCGCGGCCGAAGGGCGGTCGATGCAGGCTGTCGCGTTGTCGGCCATCGACGAGTACATCGCGCGGCGCGCGCATAAGGCCAGCGTTGCCTCGGCGCTGCAACGCGTGGTGCGCGAGGAAGCCGGGGTTTTGGAACGCCTCAAGGACGCGTGACGGATTATCTCGATCTCGACGACTTGATGCAGATCGCTCGCGAAGCTGTCGGCGATGGCGTCGCGGTCAGGGACTACGGCTTACTCGAGTCAGCTCTGGCACGGCCTCGCGCGTCAGTGTTCGGCCAAGATGCCTACTCCGATCTACACGTCAAGGCCGCGGCGCTGCTGCACTCCCTGGCACGGAATCACGCACTGGTGGATGGAAACAAGCGACTTGCGTGGACAGCCTGCCGGACGTTTCTCGCCATCAACGGTCAGTGGATTAGCGCGCCGGAGGACGAACGCTTCAATTTGGTGATCCGGGTCGCCAGCGGCGCAGCGCCCGATCTCGACACGATTGCCGAGCAGCTACGCGCCTGGAGCTACGAAGAGGGCTGAGCCGCTGGACCGCGGCAGATGCGTCAGGGTCGCTTCCCCGGCGATGACTATTCGGACGAGCTGACCCTGCCAGTCGCGCCGAGGAAAGCCAGCGCGTTAGCCGGGCAGACCGTTCTTGATGGCCGCTACTTGTTTTTGGCCGACGTCGGTCACGAAATCCTGCGGCACAGCGGCATCGGGCGGACCGTCGAATTCCACGGTGGTGAACGCCCTGCCCTGGGTGAACAACACCACTGTCACCGACTTGGAACCGTCGGGTGAGTTTCCCGACACCGTCGTACCGCCAGTGCCAATATCCGACGGTCCGGGCGTTCCGCTCACAGCACTACCGAGCGCCGCTTTGGCGGCATCAAGCGCGCTGGCCGCAGCCGAACGATCCGGCAGGATCAGGATGGTATCGCCGATCACGTGGCTGCCGTCGGCGTTGCTGAACGATGTCGCCACACCGGCTTTGCCATTTGGGTTCTGCATTGGCGGGCTCGCCGTGAAGGCTTCGGGTGCATTGAGATCGGTGGCCTTGATCAGCAGCGCGGTGTAGTCGGCCGGCGGGGCCTGCCCCGCACTGGACGCCGGGCTGCTACTGGTGGCGGTAGAGGCCGCCGATCCCGATGACGCCGTCGACGACTTGGAACCGCTGTTGCAGCCAGCCACCGTCACCACCACCAGTGCGCTGGCTCCAACCACGCCTGCGACCGTCATGATGGATAACCTCATCGCACCTCACCTTTCTCCGGCGAAGTCCTCGCCAACTGTGTGCGCAGACCGAACGCGGCCGCCGCCAAACCGTAACCGACTCAGCAGGATTGCGTCGGCAGTCCGGTTTGGTGCGCCTGCATCCAAAGTTTGATACCCGTCGTGACTCCGCGAATATTCAGGACTACCGGCGCCCGTGTGCCTGCACTTTCAGCGTCTCCTAAGCATCAGAGGACTAGAAACCTGTTCGGGTCGGCAACTTGCATCTAACAGAGACGATTCGCCGGGGGGCGAAGACGCGAAGGACCGGACCGGCGCGTAGGACCGGACCGGAGGGGTCAAGTGGAAAACCAACGGCTGAAGTGGCAAGCGGTAGTCATAGCGGCGAGCGTCCTCGTCGTCCTCGGCGCGCTCGCCACGGCGATAGATCAAGAGCAGACTGCGGCCGCCGGGTCGGGAAACATGAATATGGTCGGGAAACATGAATATTGGGGGAACCACCACCTCGTCGACGACACCCCCGGTGGTCCCACCGCTTAAGGCAAGCCCGACGATGACGGCACCACGACCCAACGGCTTCTACTGACACCAGCCGACGACGATCCGCTATCAGATGACGACGTGGTGAACAGCAAGCAAAGTCTGATTCCGGTCGCCGTCGGGCACGCTTCGCGGGCGGGATGATTGCAGTGTATGGAATCGTTCGTGTCGGTGTATGTGGACATGGCAGCAACAGCGGATGCTGTACGTGCCGCCGTGGCCGAATTGCCCAACCCCAAAGGTGTTTTGGAAGTCACCGTCGACTGCAACTCCGTTACTGACACGTTCGGTTGCCGGATCGCAGTCGACCTAACGGGCACCTTCGATGAGCGAACCGAGGGTCTCTCCATTGCCCGCCGCTACGCGGAGCAACTCTCCCTAGCTTTGGGAGTGCCGGCGTTCCCGTTCCACGACCTGCTGCGGCGCGACCACACTGCCAGTTGAAGTGTGATGGCCGCATGCCTGAGGGAATCTGCGACGGATGTCGCCGATGAGTCGGTGCGCCTCGCACGACTCGCACCGCAGCTCGGCGCGCCGCCTGCGATGAAGTGTTGCGCTGCGCGAATCCGCCCACCACAGCGCGCCGCACGTTAACGTTGCCCTCGGCCTCAACGACACCGAAGGGGAGATGACCCATGGCGGGCAAATTCGAGCTGTACAAAGACAAGAGCGGCAAGTTCCGGTTCCGGCTCAAGGCAGGCAACGGCGAGATCATCGCTGTCGGTGAGGCTTACGAGTCGAAGGCCGCCGCGAAGAACGGTGTGGAGTCGGTGAAGAAAAATGCCGCCGACGCCACGGTTGTTGACCTGACCGAGTAGCCGAGTTCCCTTTAGTCAGCGCGGAACTGACGCTGTCTGACCCAAGCAAGGCGGGCCCCATAGGCCTCGGCCTGCGGCCTTGGCCTCCTGTTCGGCAGCCGCGATCGCGTCGGCCCGGGCAGCCGGATTATTGTGGTAGACGTACGAATGCGCCGCCCCAGCGCGAGCTGCCTCGATTGAGTAGTCCCAGCCGTCGGCCTTGTCGAGGTAGGCCAACGTCCGTCCGTAGCGGTCATACATACCTTGCGATGGGTCGGTGATGAACGCGACGCGCTGTCCCAGCAGAGTCGATTTCGCGAACTCCGATGCTTCCGGACCCCAACAGCCGACCGTGTAGCCGGGCTTCTTGGTCTCAGGAGTATCGATGCCCAACAGGCGAATTCGGAGCCGCCCCCGCACGTCGTCGTCGATATCCACGGTATCGCCGTCGACGACCTTCAGGACAAGCGCAGTCGTTGCAACCGGGTCCGCCCGCACCATCGGCGGACCGCTGACCAGACATGCCGTCGACGCCGCTGCACCGCCGCAGACGACGAATGCGCGGATCAACATTCCCATGGACTCAAGCATGCGCGCTGGGTCCGACATCAAGCGGGACAACGCCGAGGTTCAAGTCAGCCGAAGCCCCCCGCATCGTCGAACTAGCTCGGAGAACTACCGCCCAACCCACACAGGAAGACGGGCGCGGACGGTCCTCAGTGGCTTAAGCATGTTGGAGCAAAAATTGGCGAATGAACGTAAGCCACACGCGATCCAAGCGACGCTACGTAGTGATTCTGCTGGGTGTACTCGGTGCCGGCGCGTTCGTCGCATTGGGCACCTTGAGCGCCGCCTACGGCGGCATTGATATCAAACCCGGCCCGCGTATCTCTGCGGGGTCGGGCAGCGCACCGGTGAACACAACCTTCGTCCAACCCGTCGTCGGCGGCATGAGCCTCGGGGCGACCGTTACCTGGACGACTCCGGTGTCGGTCCCCGCGACAACGGTGGCGGTTCCGCGGCAGTAAACCGGGCCGGGGCCGAGTTCGTTTCCATTCCGTTTCCGCCGGACGGGTCGAGCCGGCCGATCGCGTCGACGCGCACTGGCATCAACCAAACAGGGTCAAGTCGACGGGGCAGCTAAGTCCGGGACGAATGGTCATGTGCGGTTTTACCTCAGCGCCTCTGTATCGCTAGGTGATAGCTGAAGACGACGAAAATCGCTAACGTCGCAGTAAATACAATTGGTTTTGCCACATTGCTGATTTGCCCTCGAGAACACGGTTTGTTACGTTGCGTCGGTCGCCACGGGAGCCCCCAAACTTAGGAAGCAACATGACGCACTCGGTTCGCACGTACCTCACCTTCGGCGTAGCAATACTTGGCGCAGGCGTCATCGTCGCGGTTTCGTCGCCGTCGGCAGTGGCCGCCGGCGGCGCTGGTGGGAGTGGCGGCGCCACCGTCACCGGACCCGGCGGCACTGTGCTCGGTTCTACCGGCGGAACGGTCACCGGCGTCGAAAACATCCCCGGCGGAGCGCCAGGCGCCCTCGGCTGCCTCACCGGTGGCTGCAGCGGCAGTCTCGCCATCGTCACCGGGCCCGGCGGCACTCCGCCCCCTGCGGGCCTACAGATCACTCCCACCGTAAACCTCCCCCAACCCAACGTCATCGCCTGCATCACCGCGCAGTGCCACGGCAGCGGGAGCCTCAGCATCAGCGGCGGCGTCACGACGCCCATCGTCGGCGCCACCGGCGGCCTCAACGGCTATATCCACGGTTAGAAAGCGCAGGCCGCGGTCCATCGCCTCACGATCACGTCGGCAACTCCGCAGGGGCGATGGGAAACCATCGCCTTCGCCGTGTGGTCGAGGACCAAGCGCAAGACAGTTGCTCTGTCTAAGACGGGAATCAGGGTCTAAAGACGGGAATCAGGCGGGGTCGCTTGGCGGCCATCAGCCCGCGGTCACCCACTCACGCCCGGCAGACTTCTGAGTGCCGTATGTAGGTAATGTCGGTCCGCCCCAGGCCGAGATGTTCAGCGCGGTGCGCACGGCGTCGTCGATGAACAACGTCAACAGTCGCCCGTCGTCACCAAGTGTGAACGCACCAAGCCATCTGGGTCATCGACCTCGGTGCGCGGCCCCGGCAGCGGTGGCGACCGTCGTTGCCACTCATGTCCGCAAAGCCTACTTTTCGGCCAGCGCATGGTCGCGCTGCTTGCCTTTCGGCCGGCCAGGCTTTCGCTCCCAGTCCTGCGCGAACTTGCGCACCGCCGCGGCATCCCACACCGCACCACCACGCAGCTCGGCCAGCGGCGCAGGGAACGCCGCCGTCGACCGCAACTGATGCACCCGCTGCCGAGCCACCCCCAACTCCTCGGCGATCTCAGCCGCGGACATCAACTCCGGCATCGTCGGGGCCTCAGCCCGGCGTCGATACTCCAGCTCCGTGACTACCTCAATGCCCACCGGGCCGCCCGGCACCACATGTGCCACTTCGCCAGCCACCTTGTTCACCGCATCATGCATGTCCAAGCCGCCGGGCGCCCACAGCGTGACGTTGACACCGCGGGCAGGGATACGCGCCACCGACGCGTCGAAAGCCTGCAGCTTGTCCTCCCAGCTGTCCATGTCGTCCATCGACGGATCGAGGTCGAAGGTGAACGTGATCACCCAGTCGCTCATTTCCGTTCTCCCTTCTTGCGTTGTGCGCGTTGTTCCTTCTTGCTCGGCGCGGGCCACGGCAGACCCGCTTTCTTCAGCGCCACCACCAGATCCATCTGCCGCCGGTATGGGTTGCTCGGCGTCGCCGGATAGCTGACGACGTAGACCCCTTCAGGTGTGGTGAACCGCGTGTACCCCTTGGTGTCATCGGTGACCGTCCAACCCTGCGACCGCGCCCATTTGGCGATGTCTGCGATGTCGCTGTTCGCCATGGTCCCTTAACCCTTGCCTTGTGTCAATAGTAATGACAACACGCGACAAAGTCAAGAGTTTTCAGTCCACCGACGGTGAGCCCGGTGCGCGCCGCACTAGCCGGCGCCGCCAGTGGGTCGGTGCACCACCCCGTCCCACTTCCCAGGCGTACGAGCAGGTTTCGCTATCACTGTGCCACCGGGTGTGTGTGGTCGGGACGGAAGTGTCGTGGTGATCCGTAACAGGCCGCTGGCATCCATGACGTAGAGGATCTGCGCCTCAAGCCACCGACAGTTCTCGATCGCGCCCGCGATTTCTTCGCGGCTCATCGTGGTGGATTCACTTGGGCCGCCAAATGCCGACGGAATCCAGCTGCTGACCACCTCGAGCTTGTCGTCGGGGATCGTTGCGACATTCACAGAGTGCCCAACCCTGTCCCGCAGCCGCTTGACGTCCATGTAGACCTGGTTGAAGTTGTCGAGTTCGGCGTCGGTATCGAGTTCCGCGGCGATGGCTTGGAACAGCTTTGTGCGTTCGTCGTCGCGTATCCGGGACACCACGCGGTCCCACACCACGCCGGCTGCCTTCGGGATGCGGCTGTCGAAGAACCGCTTCGCCAGCAAATCATCAATCCGGCTCTGCAGGTGCGCGAACGCGCCGAGGAATCGCAACAATAGCTGACGCAGATCCTGTTGAGGATCCCCGATGTGTATCGTCACAGCGATCAGGCTACCGAGGCCGCACGTGTTGACAGCCGAACAGGCTGAGCCGGTCGATCGCCTCGACATTCGTATGTGGGCTGGCCACGCCGCGGTCGCGCGCGGGCACCAACAAGGAATCAGATGTGGGTGGCGTCAGTGGGCAGGTGGCCCGCTGCCTGGCTGCCAGGGCCCGACGACGACCCCTGAATCAATGTTGGGGCGAACCAGCATTCGAAGTCCCCGTTCTTATCCTTCGTCACCTGTCCTCCGTAGGCTGTGCAGCAGCCGCTGAGAATCTTCTCGTAGTCGTGGCCCGGCACCGAGATGGATTCGGCAGCTTGTACGCAGGCTTCATACATCGCCCGTTTTTGCGACGTTGGGATCGGGCGGTTCGGCGCTTGCGGCCGGTGCGAGAATGACTGCGCCGTTGGCCAATGCAGCGCCCGTGGCGAGTGGAGCGGCGGCGAAGATCCGACGGCCTTTGAACGTGTTGTTGGTGGTGTTAGCGGTCATGAGGAAATAGTCGCGATCAGAAAACGTTCGCGTAATCGCCGGAAAGCCAGACTTGACCTGCTGAAGGGGAAAAGTTTCCTATCCGCTGGGTGAGCATGGCTCCGTACCTGTCGCAGCGCGCGGATCTGAACACGCCATTATCGCGGCGATACCTAACGCCTCAGTCCCCCACACCTTCCCAAAACTCCTTGCGCGACAACCGCATTGCCTCATTGCCGGCCGAGAAAAGGTCGTTGAGCTTCTTCTCCAGCCCGAGGTTGGTCAGCGAGGCGCGCACAGCGTCGTCGATGAACAGCGTCAGCAGCCGCCCGTCGTCACCAAGTGTGAACCGCACCAAGCCATCTGGGTCATCGATCTCCGTGCGCAGCCCCGTCAGCCGGGCGATCATGTCGTCAAGCCTATTCAACGTCGAGGTGAGCTCGGCCTCGACGAACTTGACCTTTTCCGCGTCGCCGAGGTCTTCGAACTCGGTCACAGTTCGTCATCCCGCGACGGCATCGTGATCCGGCGCACCACCGGCCGGGGCGACTGCGGCGGGTCGTCGTCGGGCGGCTCGGGGCCGCGACCCGCGGACGCGCCCGCCGAAAACGCGATCCGGTCGGCGTTCGCCTTGCCGGTCACCGACTCGGTATGCGGCTCAGGCGGTGTCACCACCTTCTTCGTCCGCTGCGGCGGCTCCTGCCCGCCTTGACCGCCAGCACCAGCCCCGTGCCCGGCACCGGCCAGCCCGCCCATCGGCATCCCCATCGGCATCGTGCCCGACGAGGCGCCAGCCGATGAAACCGGTTGCGGCAGGCCGCCGCTCGGCATCGAAGGCAAATTCGGTGGCGGCCCCGTCGTCGGAGTGACCGCCGGCGGTGTCGACGCTGGACCGCCGCCGGCTGGCATCGTGCCGCCCCCTCCTCCGCCGGCGCCGAGGCCCTTTCCGGCACCCAAGCCCGAATCCACGGAGCGGGAAGCCTTTTCGAGCTTGTCGGCGTCCAGCCCCGACTTCATCAGGCCGCCGAGTTCCTGGCTGACTTGTCCGGCCATCTGCGAGCCTGCCTGCATGAGGGTCTCCGGCGCCTTCATCAGTCCACCGACCAGCCCGCCCGCCGCGCCGAGCAGCGTCGGAATCAGCTGCGGCAGCATCGAAGCCAGCTGCCCCGCCTTCTCCGGGCTCATCTGCTCAGCACTGTCACCCGGGCCGGGCTGGCGCGGATCCTTACCGGCCCCAGCCGCCGGGTCACCGGGCACCCCGCTCGTACCCGCCGCACCATCGGTGGCCTCACCGTCGCCGGCGGTGGTGGATTCGGTCTCGGAGTGAAAAGCGTTGTAGCCCTGCGCCGCCTTGGTGTCCAGTGCGGTCTTCTCCCCCATCAACTGAGTCAGTTGGGTGGCGTACTTGCCGCCGGAGGCGATGTTGGCCGCAGACACCGTCTGGATCTGCTGACGCAGCTGCTCGAACTGTTGTGGTGGCGGAATGTCGTTGCGGGCCTGCGTATTCTGCTCGCCGTGGCGACCGGCCTGCCACGCCAGCGTCTGCGCCCGCGACGCCGAGGTGTCCAGCGCCTGGGCATACCGGTCCAGGTGGTCGCGGACGGCGTCGGTGGACACCGGGCTGTCCCACTGTTCGGGCAGCTGCGCACCGACCGAGCGCACGGTGTCGGCGGCGCCCTCCAGCGCCGAAACCAGTTGTCGCCACGCCGAAATGAACGCCTCACCCGCATTCGGGTCCCCGGAGTGCACCGCGGTGGCCAGCACCTCGGCGGGCAGCGGCGGCGGCGGGGTCAGCGGCGGTCGGACGTCGGGTGGGATCGGCGGCGACGGTGGCGCCCACCCGGTGGCGCCCACCATGTCGGGCACACCGAGCTTTTCCAGACCGGACTTGTTGTACAGATCCTGCGCGTCGAACGTCGTCGATACGTTGAGCAGCTGCGCGGCAGTCGCCGCCAGCCCGAGCGCCTGCTCGCCGATGACCGCGACCAACGACGCCCCGGCGGTCGACAGCCGCGCTGCCGCTCCGGCCGACGCCGGGTCGGCGCCCAACGGCGGATGGGCCGGGTCACCGCCCATCAGCTCGGCCAGCACGTCGGCGATCCGCTGCGCGGCGCCCGCCAGCCCGCTCGGGTCGACCTGGATCACGACAAGTTCCCCAGTCGCTCGCGGGCGGCGGCGAGATCGGCCTCGGTGGGGATGCCCGCGAAGTGCTCGGTCGCGATTCCCGCCTGCTCCCACTGGCGCCGCACCGCCACCTGCCCCTGAAGGTAGGCGACGTCGGCGCAGGCCATGATCCGCTCGGCGATCTCATGGCCGGGTCGGGCCATCACCTCGGGCTCCAGCTGAACCCCCAGCACGTGGCCGCGCACCGCCACCCGCACGAACACCGCCCCGTCGGGGGTCGACGCCTCAAACGACTGGTCGGACAGCGCTACCGCGTGCTCGTCGGTCAAAGTCGCAGCCGCTCCGCGTTGAGCTCGTCGGCGTTGGTGAAGTTGGCGGCCGCGCGGCGCAGTAGGTCGGCGGTGCCGCGGTGGGTGGCGGCCTGCGCGCCCAAGGTGGCGTCGCGCTGGCTGAGCAGGTCGGCGGTCGCGGCCTTCACCCGGTGCATGATCGCGCCGTAGCTGTCGACGGCGGCCTGGATCTCCGCACCCGCCGCCTGGGCGGCGGCGATCTGCTCGGCGACCTCGTCGTGCTGGTCGGCGACGGCGCGCAGCACGGCGGGGGTGATCTGGATCCGGTCGGTCATTCTGCTGCTCCTTCTAATTAGGCGATTGTCCCCGAAGGGGTGGCCGGTGTGCGACCGTCGTCGGCGATCAGGTCGTCGGCGCCCCGACCGGTGTCGGGGTCGGCGCGGCGGCGGGGTCCATCCAGCCCAGGAAGTCCGGGCCGGCGGCCACCGTGGCCAGCGGCACCACCTGCCCGTCCTGCAGGGCCTTGACCGGGCTCAACGCGACCACGTAGTGATCCTTGAACATGCCGATCGCCCCGACCGACAACGCCGAGGGGTCCACCGGGTTGGTCACCGGGGTGCCGGGTGGGGGCAGGTCGATGCCGGCCTGGCGGTACGCCGCGTCCACCGGTGTGCCCCCCAGATAGGACTTAACGGCCTCCGCCAGCGCCGCCGTCCGCGCGGTCGCCGTCGAGCCGTCGGGCAGCGACACCGCCGTCATCGGCACCGCAGCCGGTGTGGCCGCGGGTGCCGCGGGCGGCGCACCGTCGCCCGGTGTACCGGTCGGCACAGGTGCCGCGGGCGGCGGAGTCGTCGCGCTATCGCCTTGCGGCGGTTGGTGTTCGGGCTCGCTACCCTTTCGCACGTCCGGCCCATCGCCTGACGCCTTGTCAATGTTGTTGTCGCCGGTGTCGTCGCGTCGCGGCTGCTCGCCCAGCTGCGAAGCCAGACCAGCCAGCGGCGCCGCTGCGCCGGCCAGCGACGAGAAGGGGTCTCCACCGAAGCCGCCGCCCAGGCCGCCTGGCGGGAACGCCCCCATCGCCGCAGGCAGCGCGGACGCCAGCGCCGACAGCGGGTCGCTCGCCTGCGGCGCACCCACGCCACCCAGCCCCAGGTCGGACAACGTCGGATCCGGCATGGCCTCTTCGGGGCCCAGGGCGGCGTCCGCGGGTGCCGCTGCGGGCGCCGCCGACGCGGCGGGTTCCTCGACCGGCGTGGGTGTGGAACTGGTGTCGTTTCCGTACAGGTTCGACAGCGCCTCAACGGCTTTGGCTTGATCCTCGGAGCTCAAGGTTCCCGACGTGACCACGTCACCGATCGCGGCGACCTGGCCGCGCAGGAATGTCAGGAACGCCTGCTCGCCGGCTGGGGTGTCCAGCGACAGGTCCGGATTGTTGATCGCCGCGACGATCTTCTGCTGGATCGGTTGCAGCTTCTGCTGTCCGTCGGCGGTGGTGGCGTGCGCGGTCAGCAGCACCTCTGAGAGCTTGCCCTCGGCGTCGCTGATCTGGCTGTAGCGGTTCTGGAGTTCCTCGTGCAGCTTGCGCACCGCGTCGGCGGCACGGCCCGACTGCTGCTCATCGGTGGGCAGCGCCGATCCGGCCGGCGCCGCCGCGGACGGGTCGGCGATCGGCCGTCCCCCGGCGTCGAAGTAGGTCCGCTTGCCGGTCGCGGGATCGTCGACGTAGTACTCGCCGCGTTCGTTCTTCGGAGTCAGCAGCCCTCCTTGGTCGTGGTAGCCGTTCGGCGTCGGCGGTGGCGCCCCGGTCAACGGCGCCACCTGCTGGCCGGTGGAGTCGACCGGTGCATACGATCCGTCGGGGGTGCGGCGAAATCCCGCGGGCGAAACCGGCTGTCCCACTGGCCCGTTCGCACCGAGCAGGGAAACGGTGCCGTCGCTGTTGAGTAGGAAAGTCTTGTTGTTGGCCGCGTCGCGGTAGGCCAGCGAACCGTCGCGCGGCACGGCGGTGCCGTCGCCGAACACCAGCTGCCGCTGCTGCTCGACGCTGTCGGTGCTGAAATGCATGTTGGGATCGCCGTAGGCGCGGCGCGCCTTGTCGAGCACATGCCCCCAGTACGGGTCGGCGCGGTTGATGAAGAAGTCGGCTCCCGGCGGCGCCCAGCCCTCCCCGGCGAATCGCAGTCCGCCGGGATCACGCTCCCAGTGTGTCTGCTCGTCGAACTTCGCAGCCTGTGTCATCGGCTATCCGCGTGCTCTAGAACCAGCCGCGGCCGAGGTCGGCCTCCAAGTCGGGCGGCGCGACGAATGCCGGCGGATCATCGGGCGGGGCCTGCCCGCCGAACAGCTTCTGCGCTCGGGAGAGCAGCCCGAGAACGTTGGTGGCTTCTTCGTGCAGAGCGGCGTCCACTGCCCCATCCTTTCCTGCGTTGAATTCGAGCCTAATGGCGCCCGGATGGCCCTCCGTGCACTAAATCCCCGCGCCACGCGACCGCATCCAGAGCGCTGTTCACCCCGCGGCGATCTGGTTCGAAACACCCGTCAGTTCAGGGGAATCCAGTCGCCCGCGTCCCGGGTGTCAAAAAGTGTCCCCCCTGGGCAGCCGGCGTGCCCTTACGCTTGTAGCCGGCCTTCGGTTGCGATCTGACTCGAGGAGCGCACATGCAAACCTGGTTGTACCGGCTGCCACTGGCAGCACGCGCCGCCGTCACCGGCGCATGGGTGTTCGCGGCCCTTTTCGGCGTCACCCAGCTCGCCACCCTTCAGGCAAGTTCGGCCATGTTCCCCAACTCCGTGGCCGCGCGAGCCGTAATGGCGGCCATTGCCGGCGTCGTGGCCGGCGTCATCGGGGTCGTGGTGGGCGACCAACGCATCCGCCGGGTCTACGGTTCGACCGAGCAAGCCATCACCTACTCGCAGTCGTTGCGGACCGGGCACCTGCCCGAAGACATCGAGCCCGCTGCCTGGCAGCGCTGGCTCGACGTGAGCCGCCAGTCGATGAGATGGACCCCGGCGACGGTCACCTTGTTCGCCGCCCTCGCGCTGCTGAACAGCCTGGCCCACCAGTGGGCACTCGTCGCGCTGCTCGTCATAGCGGCGGTGTGGTCCCTCGGTTACGGGCTGGTGCTGCGTCGGCGGATCTTGAGGCTGGCGACAGCAATCGACCAGCGCGAGACAGCCCCGGGCTGACGCGATTGGCGTCGTCGCTTACGGGACCGGCCGGCGAGCGACGTACGCCGAGGGCATCGGGGCGATGCGCACCACGTCACCGGTCTGTGGGGCATGGACCACCTCGGTGGGCGAAATCGCCAACTGCACATGGCCGGGACCACGACCGTCGAAATCGTCCTTCGGAAAGATCAGGTCGCCGGCGCGTACGTCACCCGGTGCCACCGGGACACCTTGAGTGACTTGGCTGTAGGTGTCGGGGCCCAGGTCGACACCGGCGCGCGCCCAGGCCCATTGCGTCAGACCCGAGCAGTCGAACCGATCGGGTCCCTTCGCGCCCCACACATACGGTGTGCCCTGTTTGCTCAACGCCGCGGTGGCGGCGACGCCGCCCGGACCAGCGGCCACCGCCTCGGCGCGGAGATCGACGTGTGAGGCCAGCACGGTGTGTGGAGTCCCGTCGGGGCGCCTGCCCGCCAACGGCGGAACTCCCGGTAAGCCCCCTAAAGGTGACCCGCCACCACCCGATCCAACCGAACTGGGGCCGCCGAAACCACCGCCGCCGAACGGCATTCCGCCGCCGAGACCGCCCGCGCTGCGCGCCCGGTAGGCCATCGAGCGCAGCAGTGCGGCCATCCTCGCGTCGCGCGCGCGATACGCCGTGACCACCTGCTGCTGATGGGCGACACGGGCACGCAGCGCGGTGATGAGCGCCCGCTGGCCTGCCGGTGTGCTTGTGTACGGCGCGAGAGCGGTGGTGTCGGCGGCGGCTCCGGTGAGGACTCTGCCGGATGCGGTGCGGCCGGATTGATCGGTGCCGGCGGCATCGTGGAGTCGATCGCTGAGACGCTGATCGTTTCCGGCCAGCCCGTCCAGGCTCGGCGCGACTCGGTCACCGAAAGCGCCGTAACCGGTGGAGAACTCGCCCGACAGAGCCGAGATCTGTGCGCGGCCGGACCGGACGCCATCACCCGCGTCGGCCAGCGCGGATCCCGCCCCGCGCGCAGCGAAACCTCCGGAGGACGGCGGGTCACCGAAGAGCGAGTGTGCACGACCGAGCGCCTCGCCCACTTCCTGCACAACGGCATCGATGGTCACACATTCAGTATCGAGGCACCCGCGATGTGGTTCTGGCACAAACTTTGGAACCGGGTGCCGGCCAATCGCCCCATGGACGGTGGTAGTGGAATACCGTATGGCTGTCTTGAACCCCGGCTTGGCTTTTAGAATTGCTGCCGCCTTCGGGCTGGCTGTGGCTTGCGATGCCGGATTCGGGTAACGAGACAAGCCGGCGCGAGAGGAGTCGATCCGCATTGACCGCGCTGGCGCGGTAGTGATCCGCACACCTGGGGCCTGGCTGAAGCAGTTGGTGTCGCCGGAGGGCTGACTACACGCCAGCCGTGCCGGCCCCGGGTGACCGGACCGCCGAAACACACTCCGCCACAACGAGAACAGGCGAGGCCCATGATCATCGTCGGCGTGGACGCGCACAAACGAACCCACACCTGCGTCGCGGTCGACAACCGAGGACAGCGGCTCGGCGAGACGACGGTGCCGGCCACCAGTGTGGGCAACGCCTCGGCGCTGAAATGGGCGCTGCTCAAATATGGCCCCGAGCTCACGTGGGCAATCGAAGACGTCCGCACCGTCTCCGGCCGCCTCGAGCACGAACTGATGGACTCGGGGCAACGGGTGGTGCGGGTACCGACAAAATTGATGGCCCGCACCCGCGCCTCCGCGCGGTCCCGCGGCAAGTCGGACTCGATCGACGCGACTGAGATCGCGAGGGCGGCACTGCGAGAGCCGGACTTGCCTGTGGCGCAGCATGATCAGGTATCGCGGGATCTGCGACTGCTCACCGAGCGCAGAGATGTCCTCGTCGATCAGCGCACCGCCACCACTAACCGGGTGCAGTGGCGCATCCATGAGCTCGACCCCGTCCGTTCGACCAACCTCAAGCCGCTGATGTATGCCAAGAACCGAGATCCGGTCGCGGCGTGGCTAGCCGAACTTCCCGGCTTGGTGGCCGAGCTCGCCTGCGACGAACTCAACGACATCGCGCGGCTGACCCAGGAGATCAACATGCTGGAGAAGCGCATTGTTGAGCAGTCGCGCATCCATGCGAAGCACCTGCTCGCCCTGCCGGGATGCGGAGAGCTGACCGCCGCCAAGATCGTGGCCGAAACGGCCAACGTTTCGCGATTCAAGAGCGAGGCGGCCTATGCACGCTACATCGGGGTCGCACCGCTGCCGCACTCGTCGGGATCGACTGCGGGACATGTCCGTATGACTCGATCGGGTAACCGCCAACTCAACTCCGCGATCCATCGGATTGCGGTGACCCAGATCCGCTTGGACGGCCCGGGTCGACAGTATTACGACAAGCGACGAAAAGCCGGTGACTCGTCGCCGGCAGCGTTGCGCAACTTGAAGCGGCGCATCACCCGCGTCGTGTTCAGTCGCCTACACGCCGATGAAGCAGACCGCCGCAGTCAGGCTACGGCTGATACCCCAAGCCACGAATGACGTCGGCATCGCGTGCCGCCTGGCTGGTGTGCTCGGCGAGGAGACGCTGCATGTCGGCAAGCTGGTTACGCAGGGCGAGCAGCCCGGCCAGTTCAGTGGCGGGCAACTCGGTCGTCGGACCCAGGCGGGATGGAAGTTCTTCCGTCCCAAGGCGCAAGTCGGTGGCCTGCGACGCACCGCTTGCATGCGATTCGGCGGCTCGCATCAGCTGCTCGGCGAGCCGAGAATCCGTGTCACCAATGGCATCGAGGCGACGAGCGACGTTGTCGAGCATCTCGTGATGTGCCGACGCCAGCGCACCACCGAGCTCATCGGTATGTGCGCCGATCGCGCGGCTGGCCTCTGAGGCGTCGTCGACCGCAGCGGTGCTCTGTGACGGCGCGGGATCAGCAGGCGCGGAGAAGAGGGACTCGGCGCGGCTCAGCACCTCGACCGCGTGGTCCACGACGTGCTGCACCGACATGGCAGCAGTGTCCACCTCTCGCTGACCGCGGCGCAACACAGCGCCGTTGCGTTGTCAGTCTGCGTTGAGTTCCGAAATCAGTTCCTCGATGCGCGTCTGCATATCGGCGGGCGGTGAAGTCTCGCCCTCCACAGCGATGATCAGGTCGACGGACGATCCCAGCGCGGCGGCGGCCTCGGCCGCCGTGAGGTTAGCGCGGCGTCGCGCGGTATAGAGGCGCTGGCCCAGCGTGGCTTCGGGTGTGGCCGCCGCGCGGCTCATCAACTCGTCGTAGCCGCGACGGACCGCGGAGAGAGATTTGATGACTCCCGGGGAACCTTGACTGCTGCGCAACGCTTGGGCGGTGATCGCCTCCAGTCGGCGCAGGTCGGACAGAATCGCCTGCACATATACGGCGAACTTGGGATGAGCGTCGGAAGGAAGATTGGCGATCGCGGCGTTGACCGTGCTCAACGCGACGTCAACCGCGCCGATGATCAACGGTGCGTCGGGCTCCTCAACGGCTGGGCTAGTGGTGCTCCCCGGTATCTCAGAACCGGCCCGGACGGCCGCTAGTGTTCCGGCCGGCCACTGCACTAGCTCTTCCAGCGTGGCGCGAGTGCGCTCGCGCGGCCAGCTCCGGCCTTTCTCGAACGCGATGAGCGAGCTGGCGGTGATGATGCCCTTGCTGGCCAATCCGCGTTGAGAGATCCCCAATTCCTGCCTGCGCCTGGCAAATGCGGCTCCCGCGCGGGAGGTGCCCGGCGCAGACGCATCGTCAAGCATCGGGCCAGTGTATCCGCCGTCCAGGTAGCCGCCTGCATATCCAAAAGCAAGCGGCTGAGCAATAGCGCCATGCATGGAACGCTAGCGTATGCAGCTGCAACGCTTGCGTAAACGCTAGCCGAACTATTGCAACGCTAGCGTTATGACGCTAGTGTTTAGGCATGATGTGGCAGCAGAGGTGGGAGGAGTTTCGGTGACGGTGATGATCGACAAACCACTGCCGGTGACGGCTTCGCCGTGTCTGGGCGATCCGGATCGATGGGCCGCTGGCGGCGAGGATCCGGAGCTGAAAGCGTTGTGCCGGGCGTGCCCGCGGCGGTGGTTGTGTGCCAGTGAAGCGCTGAAGATCCCCGGCGCCGAGGGTATGTGGTCGGGGGTCAACATCCCCGAAGAGGGGCGCGGGCGCAAATTCGCGCTGCGCCAGCTGCGCTCGTTGGCTGCCCATGGCGGTTACGACGTTTCTGACACCGCGTAGCACCCGAGCGCCAGAAGTTCACGGGCAGTGATCGCCGGTGACCGGACAGACGAGCGGGTCGTAGTGCTGCTGCAGTCGTTCGCGAATGAACTTCGCGGTTAACGGATGATGTGGACTCAGCCAGCGCGCAATCACCATGATGCTGACCGCGGCCGCTCCGGCTCGACGAATAGAGAGCGCTGCCGATTGGGCGTTGGACCCGGTGGTCCACACGTCGTCGATCACCAGGACGTGTCGACCTTTGACGGCACCGTGGATGGTGAACTTCTCAGGGTCCACGACGCGGTCGCAGCGTGCGTCGAGCGCTGGCCTTAGCGCGACATCGCTCATCAATCCCAAAGATTCGGCGATCGACGTCATCGGGTGTACGCCGAGCCGGCTCGTCAGCGACGGGATCACGACTCGCGCAGAGACCGGCTGGCCGACCGCAACGCCGACGCACTGTTCATGCAGTGAGGTTCCTAGCCGTAGAGCCTCGCGGACGATCGATCCACATCGCTCCCGTTCACACTGCCGCGGGTGATTCTTGAAGTTGCGCAGCCCGGCAGCGGATTCGGTGCCGTCAACCGCGTACGCCAGCGGCACCACGAGATCAGCCAGACCCTCGATACATCGGCGGTCGCGACAAGGCCAACACAGCCCATAGCCGTTGACCGGCGTCGCACACACGCCGCACGTGCGCCCTGGCCGACGCACGACATTGCGCAGGACTCTGAGCCCCGGGGCGGGCTCCGACGGCACACGTTTCGACGCGGGTATCGACATCCTTCGCCTCCTTGCACGCGAACCACTTGGCCGCGTGACCGGAAACTAAGGCTCCGTACCGACTGTCTAACGGTGCAGCGAACTGTCGGTTAACACCAACTGGGTTATCCCCAGGCTGTGGAGAAGATCACTTTCCGGCCTGTTGCCCGACGCCGCTGGCAACTGCGTCCCCGGTCACCGACTGCGATGTCGCGCTGCTGAATGCGATCGAGCCGATTCTGTGCACTTGCCCGGTAGCGCCGAAGGCCGGTCCGCTGTCCGGTGCCGCATAAGAGACGACATACGAGAGTCTCGAAAATCCGTCTCGTAGCCCGCTGGCTGTAGGCCGTTTGCTGCGGATCGAGCGCGTAGGACGATTACCCTCCCGGCATGGATCGCATCTGGCAGTGGGCGTGGGATCGGTACGGGGCGAGGTATTCATGGGTGATCCTTGTCGTCGTGTTGGCCTCAACGTTCTTGGTCCACCTCGTTTGGTCGTTTGTAGTTGTTGGTCTCGAGAAGTCGACTCACTACCTCGAGGCGGCTGTTGTCACCACCGTCGCGGTGGTGATGTTCGCGTGCGTGGTGTTTCCTCCCGGCGCGGGAAGCAGCCGCATCGTGGAGCGTTGGGCTGCCGGTCACGAAGTTGATCGGGCGGAGGCCTTGAACGCCACCTATAGATGGTCTCGGACGGTGGGTGTTCGAGGGTTGTGGTTCATGCCTGTGTGGGACGCCCTGTTCTTTGTGGTAGTCGCTGCGGTCGCCGGAGCGAGCGGGTCGCGGCTCGTCCAATACGCGGTCTTGGGCGCAGCCATCGGACTTGCCCTGGAGCTGATCGGTGTACACACACGGATGCAAGGAGCACTACGACCGGCCAGGGCCGCCCTCGCCGGGGATACGGGGATCGGTGATTCTCTGCCGCGTTCTCGTCCGACTTTTGCCGCGTGGTTAAACCTCTCGATGACCGCCTCGATATTCGGGTTCACCGTCATCGGCGCGATGCTGGGGGCCGTGCTGGATCGGGTCAGCGACGCGCCAGTGCTGTTCGTGGTGATCGCGGGTGTGTTGGCACTTGGCTTTGGGCTACCGATCACCGTCGGCGCTGTTGTCTCGCCGTCTCTACAGCCTATTCGCGATCTGGCCGAGGGAACGGAACGTGTTGCGGCCGGTGACTACAGCCAGCGCCTGCCGGTGGTGCAAGACGACGACCTCGGTGCGCTGGCGGCATCGTTCAATCGCATGCAGGCCGGTTTGGCTGAGCGGCAACGACTTCACGCCGCATTCGGCAGCTATGTCGACCCCGTCTTGGCGGCACGCCTGCTTGAGCAGGGTGATGATGTGTTCACCGGTGAACGTCGTGTAGTGACGGTGATGTTCGTCGACGTCCGCGACTTCACCCCCTACGCCGAATCCCACAGCGCCGAGGACACCGTCGCCCGCCTCAACGCCCTGTTCGAGATTGTCGTACCGGCCGTCGTCGACGCGGGCGGGCATGTGAACAAGTTCCTTGGTGACGGTGCGCTCGCGGTGTTCGGCGCTCCTAACGATCTCTCCGATCATGCCGACGCGGCAGTGGGTGCCGCCGTTCAGATCCATCGCCTGGTCGCTGAGCGATTCGGCGGCGAGCTTCGAATCGGCATCGGGATCAATACCGGTGTGGTCATCGCGGGCACCATCGGCGGTGGAAGTCATCTTGAGTTCACACTGATCGGTGACACCACCAACGTCGCCGCACGTGTCGAGCAGCTCACCAAGACCACCGGCGACGCAATCCTTCTTACTCAGCACACCGTCAACGCACTGGCTTCCCGGCCATCGGGACTCACCGACCGGGGATTGCACGCCTTAAAGGGAAAGGCCACCGCGGTGCAGCTATTAGGTCTCGACCCGGAAAGCCGTGTATCGAAATAGACGATATTGAAGACACTCGGCCTGACTGATGCTGAGCCGGTTTGCCCAGGTCGCAGGGTCTCAAAAGTCGGTCTCAGAAGTGTCGCGCGCAAAATGAGACACGCTGGCTCGAATCGTGTCGCCTGGCCTACCGCGACTCGGGGTGGATCGTGCCTTAAAGCCGGAAATAGTGTCGGGGAGCGTGTTTGGGCCGACTTAGGCTCGGTACATGCGAGACCGTGTGCATCCGAGGACGACGCGGCGTAGACCTGTGGGTGTCTCAGACGGCCGGAAGGCACCGTCGGGGCGCGGCATCTCCGCCCGAGCATCCCCACCTCGCGCCCACCACCGCCGTGACAGTTGTGACTAATGGTGCGGCGTGTCATCGCCACATGCGCCCCAGACTGCGGCATGCTGCCATCTAGCGCGGATATCCGCGCCGACCCGAATGGCGCGGATATCCGCGCCGACCAGGTAAGCGCGACCAGGCACCAGATAGGAGTCCTTCACACCAGCCGCCTCGGCTGAAATCCCCTACCCCACAACTTCATACGTCTCTGCGATAGCCCAACTACGGCGAAACCCCCGGTCCACAGGACCGAGGGCCGTCGGGTTCGAGCTGCAACTCGAACCTTCGTGCTTTCGCGCTTCTCCCCATCGCTGAAGGGAATCGTCATGAAAGACGGATTCCACGGTAGCGCACGCCCATCGGCGGGTCTAGTTATCGCGCACCGTGTTCATGGCGGGGTCATCACCCGCCCCTACAAGGGCTCCACTGCCCACGCGCCGCGCCGCGGCACCGCACACACGGCCCCAGTGTGGATCCGCCGGGCAAGCAGCCACTGCTTTGATCGCCTGCCCCGCATCGTCTTAGAGGTCGACGCGGCTTGGGGCGCCATTCCTTGCTGGAGCGGTCGCTCCCGCCGGTGGGCCCGCGAGACCGTGCCCGCGGCCTATCGCGAGCGCTACGACACCCATGTACGTCCGGCCATGCCGAACAATCCGATAAGCCTCAAAACGCTTGTGGCCGTGGCCGAAGCGCGCGCGTCGTTCGCCGATCACCGAACCGGGCGCAACTGCCGCCCTACCAACGCCCGGCTCGCCACACTCACGGGTCTGTCGGTGCGTACCGTCCAGCGCGCGTCCACTGCGCTCAGACTCATGGGAGTGGCCACCGAGGTGATGCGTGGCCGGCAGCGCACCCGGGCCGAACGCTTCGCCAGTTGGCGGGTTGGGGATAAAGGCCGCGGCTGGGCCTCGGTGTGGGCGTTGCACGACAGTCGGGTTCAACATCTGTCACCCCATCCCGCAGGGTCTCCTTTACTACCTAAACCCTCACTTAAATCTGTTCTCACCACCAACAGCCGGCGTACCGCCGGTAGCAGCGCCGCTGCGCGGCGCCCAGCCTTGAACAGCCCAGCACTCGGCTTGGCAAACAAATGGGTCGTCGACGAGCAAAGCCCACCATGGGCCAGGCGATATCGGACCGGTACGCCGTGGGCACGAGTGCTCACCGGTGCGGCCCACCACGGATGGACCCCACGCGACGTCAACCAGCTGATCACCGACTGGATCGGCACCGGCCACTGGATACCCGAGGCGCCGCACAAGCCGATCGGACTGCTCAGCGCGATCCTCGCCGCACACGGCAATCTCCAGGAACGCCCGAGCGCGCTGGACGAGGAGCGAGAGCGCGCCGAGCTGGCCGCGGTCCGGGAACGCCTGGCGCAGCAGCGGGCCGAACGCGAGGCCAACCGTACTGCGCGTGAAGCCGGCCGGGCCGCCCTGTCTGGACCCGGACGCGAGGCCGCGCGCCAGGCGCTGGCGGAGATCGCCGACCGCACTCGGCGGCGGCGACGTTCATCAGACGGGGGCACCCAGTGAACGCCGCCGTGTCCGCCGCCGCGACGCCAGAGCTGTTGAACGAGCTGCCGTGCCAGCGGGATCCCGATCGATGGTTCGACCGCGCCCACCGGACCCAGGCGTTGGCGGGCTGCCTGTCATGCCCGGCTCGATCCTGGTGTGCGCGTGAGGCGCTGGCGGCGGAGGCCTCATTCGGGATGTGGGCCGGCATCTGGATCGACGGCAACCTCGCTGACGTCGAACGCTATCTGTGCGCAATCGCGGAAGGCACGTCTTCGGCCTCTCCCCCGCCGGCCACAGACGTGCAGCGCATCGACGCTGTACGCCGCCCACCCGTCATCCGCGCGCCCGCCAAGCACACCGTTGCCGCGGTGATCACCGCCCGGTCATCGGGGCACTGCGAGATCATGGCGCCGGACTGTCAACTCACCCTCGACGCAATCGCCAGCCGGATACGCGGCGGGTGCTGGCATCAATTGCCCGACGCGGCAGCCGGTTACGCGGTCTGCCGAAGATGTCAGGCTGCGGTCACGCGGATGGAGCCGCGGCTCGCTCACCAGCTCGGCTACCTTGTCGACAACTCTGCGAACGCAGCCACCGTCCCGTTCTATTGGCGCCAAAGCCGCTGGATGAGTTTGGATTCGGCGGGCGGGGCAGCTCCCATCTCATCGACGAAGCGAAGCGCGTGAGGCCAGAACCATCGCCGCGAAACAAGGCGTTGAGCGCTCAAACAGGTCGCTGGCGCTCCTCACTCGTTATTGGTGCGAGATGACGGTCAATAAATACGGTTATCGCATCATGCACCTAAAAGCCCCATGTCAACACGCCTTTCATGCACTGCCTAGGCGCGCAAACGGCGGTACCCTGGGGCGCGTGGCCGCATCAGTGGTTCGACATCCGCACGCGCCGAACACCCGCCGTGCGTACGACAGCGACTGGACCCGCTTCGTCGGTTGGTGCAGCGACCACGGCCATCGCCCGCTTCCAGCAGCTCCGTCGGTGGTCGCCGGTTACCTGCGGGACGCCGCGCAGGCGCGCAACGCCGACGGCGAACCTCTCTACGCGGCCGCCACTGTACGGCGATGGGCTGCCTCGATCGCCGACCGCCACGGCATGTCCGATTACTCCTCCCCCACGACGAACAGTGCGGTGCGCCAAGCGCTCTCGGCGATCACCAAGGGCGGCCCCACCACTACTGCCCGCTCCTCCCGCCCCGCCGCTCCCCTGCTGACGGCCGACATCACCGCGATGATCGCCGCGGCGCGCAAGGGCACCATCGGCTGGGCCACCGAAGTCTTGGAACGACGGGACAGCGCCCTGGTGTTGATGGGCTACGCCGGCGCGTTGGGTCGCCGTGATCTGGTAGCGATGCTCTGCGGCGACCTAACGAGCCACCCCCACGATGGCCTGCAGGTGGCCGTTCGCCGACCGAACGGCACTGGGGCCGTGGAACTTCCGCCGGCCGAATCGCACTACGCCTGTCCATCGTGCGCCGTCCTCCGCTGGATGCAGGTGGTCGCTGCCTTCGATAGCGGTGGACGCGCCGCCGTCATCCGCCTGATCAAGGCCGCCGGACCGTTCGAGGAGCACATCTGCGGCGCTCCCCTCCCCCGCACACGGGCCCGATCACCCTTCTTCCGATCCATCCGCAAGAACGGAAACCTTTCTCCCACACCGTTATCCGGCGCATCCATCCACCTCGCTGTCCGGCGCCGGGCTCGAATGGCGGGCTACGATGATGACTTCGTTGCCGGCCTGGGAGCGCAATCCCTGCGCGCCGGGTTCATCGCCCAAGCCCTGCGCAACAAGGCCGACATCGCATCGATCCTGCGCCAAACCGGCCATGTGAGCCAAGCTGCCCTGCAGAGATACGCCCCCGCCGAGCCTGGCGACGGCAATGCGGTCACCGGCTTAGGTCTATGACTTCATCGGCCGGCGGAGTCGATCTCGACCCGACCGCATCGCACACATGGAACCTATTCGTGGACTGGTGCACCGCGACCGGCCACATCGCTCTACCCGCGCAGCCCGAGACACTCGCGGAATTCCTCGCCGACCATCCAGCGCGGGTGAGCACCCATCGCCGGCGCGTGACAGCGATCAACTCGGCCCACCGTCAGAGTGGCTTCTCTGAACCCGGCCGCTCCCAGGCCGTCCACGCGGCACTGACGACCCGCCGTCACGAACGACTACAAACTGTCGCCGACGTTCTCGACGAAGCCATCCGCCAGCTCCCGATCAGCGGCTGGCCACACGGACTCTTCGGACGCCGGGATGCCCTGATCCTGACCCTGGTGGCCGCGGGCCTCACGTACGCCGAGATTGCCCGGCTGCGACGCGGGGACCTGCGACGACACGGTCACGAACTGGTCATCGACAGTGACCGGAAATGGCGGCTCGGCACCGACGGCGACCCCCGCGAGCGTGGTCCCGCCGCTGTACACGATCGATGGTCCCGGGTGCAGGAGATTCTCGATGGCTACCCGACCATCCGCGTGCTCGCCCACTATTTCGAGCACCCCCCGGAAACCGCTGCAGATCGACCGGCGCCCTTCCTGAGCGTCGTGACAGCCGAACAGCCACTGATCGTGAGCATCGATCGGTGGGGCTACACCCCACTGCGGCCCACGCCCATGACCGAGCAGTCGATCGCGGCCATCACCCGGACCCAGGTGTCCGGTCAGGCGCCGACGCACCGACACCGCACACCACTACCTCGCCCCATCATCGACGCGAAAGTGCGCGCAGCCTGCGAAGACGGCGACGAGACGGTCACACTGGACCCCCGCTACTACCGGCGTGGCGTGACGGCGCGCCGACGCGCTCAGGCCTGGCTCACTACCGTCGGTGACGAGCTCGACGGGGTTGCCAGCCGCGCTGAGGAACTGCTGGAGCAGCTTGCCGGCATCGTCGGCGAGGCCTACAACGAGCCCACCGATTAACCGCGGTTAATCGACGCACTGTCGCATCTTCTGATGCGATTAACCGCGGTTAATCGGGAAACACCAACCCGGACTCGTTAAGACGAGCTCGCGGCACGCCGACGGCGATGACGCGCCAGGGCGTCCTCGACCAACTCAGACGCGAAGTCCTGGGCAGTCAGTAAGACGTCGTCACGCTTGGCCTCCAGCCAGGCGGCGCGCAACCTGGTGGCCGTATCGGATCGAAGGCGCAACGTGCGTGGGGCAGCCTCGTCGGCCGGACCCGGCCGCTTGCTACTCGTCGGCAACGTGCTGACCGAGGCAGACATAGCCGGCTCCGCGGTTGGCATCGCCTCAGCGGAGTTGACATCGGGCTCAGGCGGAAGCGCCGCGGACGGCGGCGCTGGCGGTGGTTCGAGCTCCGACGGGCGCGTCTGGGCGCCCGTTGTTGAGAGCATCCCGAGTACCGCCGAGGCGGCGTCCTTTTTAGGCATGGTGCTTTCCTCGATTCCGCCGGCCCTGGTCCACCAGGGTCATCACTTCCATCGTGAATTTTGCGTAGGCCTGCGCGAGATCGGGATCCGCCTCGTCATCGCCCAGGACGACCAGATCACTGACCATTCGCTCAGCCGCGGTGCGCTTGGGAATCATGGTGTCGAACAGAGGCAGCCCGTCCTCACGCAGGCCGGCCAGGGTTTCTCTGCTAATCAATGTCTGTGACTCGTATTTGGTGAGCAGCACTCCGAGCAGATGCGCCGACAGCACCTGGTGCTTGCGCAGCATGCTGGACCATTCGAGGAACATGTTGACACCACGCCTGCCCCACTTGCTGGCATCAGTGGGCACGATCAGCCATTCCGCGGCATTCAGTGCGGTGATGACGAGTTGTCCAAGGTTCGGCGACAGATCGAGCACCATCGCGTCGTAGTCGCCGTAGGCCGGTTCGAGGGCGATGGTGATCTGGTCCTCGCGGCGGTGCATCGTGACCAGCTCTTGGTCGAGCTTGGCGACGGCCAGGGTGGAGGGCACGAGGTCCAGATTGTCGATTCTGGTCTGACGGATCACCTTGTGGAGCGGGACCTCATCCTTGACGAGGTCATATATGTCAAACTCGACGTCGTCGTTCGGATCGAACATCGATGTCGAATTTCCCTGGGGGTCGCAGTCGACCAGCAGGGTGCGCCATCCCCCGCGCGCCAAGCCGGCCGCTAGGTTGACCGCGGTGAAGGACTTACCCACTCCCCCCTTATGGTTCGCGATCGCGATAACCTCTGCTTTCACAGCAGCCACTCCTTTAACTCGGCTGTATTGATTAGAGCAGGAATGACCCGGTGTTCGGGTGATGCGGCGATGGCGTGTCGCAATCACGGTGTGCCGTCGTGATGCGGTCACATGCTGACCTCATCACCTCGGCATCGGATGATCTAGTGACGGCGTGATGCAGCGACCCGGTCGCACAGTGACCTCATCACCCCGACACCGGATGATCTGGTGACGCTGCGATGATGTCTCGCCGTGATGGAATCACCGAATAACTGGGTGATGCCGTGACAGCGTGATGAAGCGACGACGTGATGGGATAACCGCGTCGCGGTGCGATCGGATCGCACAGTGACTGGCTCATGCAGTGATCGTGACACCGTGTGGCGCGGTGAACCCGACACACGGTGATCCCAACACGGCGTGTTTGCGTGATTGCGTAATGCCATCACGAGATGACGCGATCACCGGGCGACGGTGCGGCGTGACCACGCGATGATGGTGTGACGAGGTGATTGCGTGAGTCCGTCACATAGTGATGGGATGATGCAGTCATCGGGTGACGCGGCCACACGGGTACCGCATGATTCGGTGATCGTGTGACCGCCCGTCCCAGCGATGCCGTCACGCAGGGACGGCGCCACGGGGTCAGGGAATCACTGTGCGACACCATCATCGGGTGACGCGGCGATCCGATCACACGACGCCGCGAGCCACCGATTAACCGCGGTTAATCAGCAACTGCGGTTCTCCACCGGCGAGTCGGGGCGTGTCACCGCGCCAAATTACGACCGGCGTCGTACGCTAGCGCCGTCTTCATCCGAAGTACTCCGCGATTCGCGCGGGGGAAGCATACGGAAGGGCCTCCTATGGCTGTGCATGTCGTTCTCAATCAAAAGGGCGGCGTCGGCAAAAGCACCATCTCGGTCAACCTGGCCGCGGTGACCGCTGACGTCTGCAACCGCGGCGATGACCCCGACGCGAGTTCACCGGTGCTGGCGCTGTCGGTCGACCCACAGGGCTCGGCCGTGTGGTGGGCATCGCGAATGAACGATCTGCCATTTCACATCGCCCAGGCGCATGACGATATCGACGGGCTGAAGAAGATCAAGGACCTGCCCGGCATCGAGCACGTCTACGTCGACACCCCAGGCTGGATCGACCTGGAGGCCGACGACGACCACTCCGATCCGCTCGGAAAGGGGCCGGCCGCCGACGTGCTGCGGGCAGTGCTCGACATGGCCGACCAAGTCATCGTCCCGATCGAGACCGAGCCGCTCAGCTTCGACCCGACGGCGCGCACCATCACCAAGGTGCTGCAGCCCCGCGGGCTGCGCTACACCGTCGTGATCAACAACTGGGACCCCCGCGACGGATTCCAAGACCTCAACCAGACCAAGGACTTCGTGAAAGCCAACGGCTGGCCACTGGCCAACACCGTGATCCGCCATTACAAGCTGCACGCCCGCGCCAGCGCCGACGGGCTGGTGGTCACCGAGTATCCGCTGAACCGGGTGGCACTGCAGGCGCGCGAGGATTTCTACAAATTCGCACTCGAACTCAACATCGGGGGAGGCCACTAATGGCACGCGGACAACGCACCAATCTCGCCGACCTTGCCGCCGCCGTCGGCGACAAGTCGCCGGTCGAGCATCACGTCAGCCGAACCGACGCGGCCCCGAGCCGTTCCGCTGCGCTGAGTGACCTGACCCCGAATCCCCGCAACCCACGCGATGACGTCGGGAACCTCGAGAATCTGGCATCGATCGCCGACATGCAGCTGCAGCCGGCAGTCGTGGTGACCGCGAAGGCGTATCAGCTGCTGTATCCCGAGGACGCCATCGCCACCCGCTATGTGGTGATCAACGGCTGCCGCCGGCTGGCCGCCGCGCACAAGTTTGGCCGCATCGATCTGGACGTTGTCGTCAACGACGAGATCGCCCGCGACCGCGTCACCCTGATCTCGGCGTCGATCGCGGAGAATGTTGACCGTCAAGATTTCGACGTCATCGAGGAAGCCCGAGCAGTCGAGGCCCTTGTACAAGAGTGCGGTCAGGGAATCGACGCGGCCGCTCGGCTGCGGAAGACACCGGCGTGGGTGTCGCAGCGGCGAGCCCTGCTCGAGTTGGCCCCGGAATTGCAAACCGCGCTGCGCCGCGGCGAGCTCGCGATCCGGGAAGCGCGAAACCTGGCCCGGGTGCCGCACGAGGAGCAGGTGGCGCGTTGGCAAGCAGCGCTGGACCGGAAACCCAAGCCGGAGCAGGGGAGTGGCTCCAGCAATAGCTCGCCGTCACGCATCGTGGCGAAGGCCTTGCGCGAATTCGACCACAACCCCCAGGGTCTCGCCGATGCCCTGCACGGCTATCTGGGGAGCACAGGCGTGCACAAACTCTTGGCGCTACTGGCCGAACGCACTGACAGAGCGCCAGTGTCCTAGGCGGTTGATCTGGGCTTTCACCCGAGTTGCTGCGATAACAAATAGTTATCGGCGGCCATCGCTCAACTAGCAATAGTGAAGAGCGCCGAGCTGGACAAACGGACCCGAGGCTACGTCGCGAAATGCTCTGTACCGCCAGCGATTTGTGGAGCAGGAGGCACAGTTGGCGCAGGTGGCAGGCGCTTCTGACGTTCTAGAGATCCGCCATATCGCCCAGATGGCCAGGCGTCATGAACTGCGCCAGCGCGTCGAGGTAGTTCCGTGCCACCGCGCGGTACTTCTCGGCAGCGTCGTTGGTCGCCCGGTCGGCGTCGAGTAACTCCTGCTGGGCGGCGATCAGCAGCCGGTTGGCCTCCGACAGCGACACAACCTGCGCTCGCAAGTCCTGCACATTGGCGGCCGGGGGAGTGGCCGCAGTCACCGCCGCGCTGGGCAACTCGTCGGCGTAGACGTACCAGCGCAGGCGCTCGCGCCGCGGAATGGCACCGCCGCGAAGCCGGCCGTCGGTGATCGCGCGCATGAGGGTGCGCGGGTCCTTGCCCAGCTGGGCGACAGCCTCCTGCAACGGCACCACGGGTCCCTGTGGTGCCGTCTCCACACCTGGGGGCGGCTGCTTGGGCTGCGTCATCCTCGATCCGTGAACGTGATCCGCACAACGCGGGTGTCTTTAGGCCATTATGCCGCTAATTAACGGCATCTTAGCGACATCCCGCAAATCTGAGCACCCTCGATGTCGCTAATTAACGGCATTATGTCGTAAACTAGCAGCACGCGCACCGCTGCGCAGACCATCACGACGGCGCCAGAGGAGTCAGCAATGGGAGCCAGGGGAACTGAAACCCGGCAGCTCACGGAGGGTGTGTACGTTCGGTTCACCCCCGACGACCTCGACACCATCAAGGGCGAGGCTCAGCGGCGAGACGTGAGCGTCGCGCAGCTGCTACGCGAAACCACGCTGCGCGACGTGCGCGCCGAAGCCTCCTGACCCTGGGAGGCGACTTCCTCCGTGGTTGTTCCTGGCGTCGTCAACCAACCCGCGAAACCGGATCGGGTGCCATAGCTCGGCTGCACTGTGTGGTTGGCGTCGTTCGCTGCCGTGTAGACCAAGGCGCGTGTCCCGATGTTTTACGGTGTGGGTGCCGCCTCGTCGGAATGATGCGTCGGGTGAAGCATGTTGGGGTGCACGAACTTCAGCCAGGTATAGGGATGCTCGGGTGACGTGGTGCTACCGAGGGTGAATGTTCGGTCGGTGCGGCGGGCGCGGGCGATCGTGGCCAGCCATGTGGCGACGGTGCTGATGCGGTTCTCCATGCCGGTGAGAAATGCGATGTGGATGAGTCCCCAGGCCAGCCAGCCGATGAACCCGGACAGCTTGACGGGACCGGCTTGCAGCAGGGCGTGTCCTCGGCAGATGTAGGCCGCCGAGCCGAGGTCGCGGTAACGGTAGTGCGGACGGGGCTTGCCGCCGAGATCGTGCCGAACGCAGGCGGCCGCGTGGATTCCGCCCTGCATGGCGTTCTCAGCCACGCCCGGCAGGTTATCGCGGCCGACGAGGTCACCGATGACGAAGATCTCCGGATGCCCGGGCACAGACAGGTCGGCTGTCACCGCGATGCGTCCGGCGTGGTCGGATTTGGCGTCGAGCACTGTGGCGATACGCCGCGCGAATGGCACGGCCTCCACCCCCGCCGTCCACAACACGGTCCTGGCCGCAAAGTCCTCGGGCGCCCCGCCCGCCTTCGGTGTGACGGTCACGCCGTTGTGTCGCACGTCGGTGACGTGCACACCCATGTGCAGTTCGACGCCCAGATGCTGCAGGATCTTCGTTGCTTTGTCGGTGAGGGCCGGCGCGAAGCTGCCCAGGACGCAGCTTCCCCCGTCGAAGAGCAGTACCCGCGCGTCGTGGGGCTCGATGCTGTGGAACTCATTGGCCAGGGCTCGAGTAGCCATGTCCCGGATCTGCCCGGCTAGCTCCACACCGGTCGGGCCGCCACCGGCTACGGCGAAGGTCAGCCACGCGTCGCGCTGCGGTCCCGGAGGGAGAGTCTCGGCCATCTCGAATGCGCCAAACAGCCTGCGGCGCACGCTGAGTGCGTCATCGAGGGTCTTCATGCCCGGAGCCCATTGCGCGAATCCCTCTTGACCGAAATACGACTGACGCATTCCGACGGCGACTATCAGCACGTCGTAGTCGAGCGTGAACGTGGACTCGTCGGGGCGGCGGGCAGTGACCCGGCGTGCGTCGGCGTCGAGGTCGACCGCCTCGCCGAGCAGGGTGGTGACGTTGCGGTGACGCGCGAGCTCCTCGCGCAGCGAGTGGCTGATCTGGCCGATGCTCAGCGTCCCGGTGGCGCACTGGTAGAGCAGCGGCTGGAACACGTGGCACGCGGCGCGATCAAGCAGCGTGACGTCGACGTCGACACGTCCTAGCCTGCGCGCGCAGAACAACCCTCCGAATCCACCCCCGATGATCAACACGCGTTTTCGTCCGTCACCCATCACGCCACCCTTTTCGCCTTCGAGGACCACCTCATCACGGTGTACCCGCCTCAGTCTCCGCTCTGAGGCGCCATTGACCGACGAGACCATCTACAGCACCGTCGCGATGCCGCACGGGTCGATGCCGGCCGCCCAGAATTTGTCGCGACAGTGACAGTGATTGTCACGGCGTTGGCACCCAGGCGTGCACAACACGCACAAATGTCAATGCCAGCGCCAGGAGCATCAGCGCAGATCACACGTTTCTGGGGCATGCAACGACACCGGAAGAGGCCCCTGCTTGCAGACACCAAATCCGCCCCAGTGACAGCGTTGGGCGGGCCCGTCTAGCGATGAGGGACGCTGGAAAATATTTCGCGGAATTGCCAGGCATGACTCACGGCGGTAACGCGCCATTGGCACGGTCGATCCTGTGTCACGAGTGTTGTCGGGGCTGGCGATGGTGCGTGTCACCGCGGCCTACGCGGTGATGCTGATGATCGTCGCCGCGGTGTTGGTGGTGCTGGGCCCGCAGGCGCAGTACCGCGTGATCGATCACGTGAGCACCAACTTGCACAACCTCGCGCGCGGGCCTCTGGGCACGCTGATCGCCAGCGCCTTCGTCACCGGCGACGATCGCATCTACGTCTGGCTGCCGGGACTGGTGTGCCTGCTTGCTCTCGGCGAATTGCTCTGGCGCGGAAAGGGTCTCGTTGTCGCGTTCATGGTCGGTCATGTCGGGGCGACCCTGATCATCGCCGCCGTGCTGGCCGCCGCGATCGTAGCGGGTTGGCTACCAGCGTCGATCGCTGATGCCAGCGACGTCGGGATCAGCTATGGCGCCGCGGCGGTGCTGGGCACCCTCACCGCCGCCATACCTACGTGGTGGCGGTTGGCGTGGGTGTGTTTTTGGCTGGCCAACGCCGCGCTGGTCGCGACGTCCTTGGCCAGCTTCGACTTCACCGCCACCGGGCACGTCGTTGCTTTGGCCCTGGGCGTCCTGCTGTCCACCCGGTTCCGCTTGCCCGGGGAGCACTGGACACCGTTGCGGCTGATGCTGCTGGCCAGCGGCGTCGCGTTCGGCTACAACGCCCTGATCGGGTTCTCGGCGGGCGCCCCGGTTGCAGGACTGGCCACAGCGCTGATCGCGCTCGTCGCGCGTTCGGCGGTGCACCGATGGAGCAGCCGCAAGCTATCGAGGTCCGTTGCGCCGCCCGATCATTGCGGCGTGCTCACCATCTAGCTGCACGGGTGCGCGGCAGGGCTGGGCTATGTCAATCGGCTTGGACCGATCTGTGTACGAACGTCCCTGACCGGTGTAGGCACCACCTCGCCGGTCAGCGACGGACTCCCTCAGACCCAACAACGAGGCGTCAACGTGCACCTCACATAGCTAGATGAATGAATTGCAAATGCGCACAAACTTCGAGGCTAAATAGGGCAGTCAGGGCGGCGATGATTGCGTGCCGCCGGTCCGGCTGCCCTGCGGAGCAGCAGCACAACGTCCGGAGCAGTAGCACCACGTCAGTAGCGGTCGAGCTCAATCAATCGCTCGTCGCTGATCCCGAAGTGATGCGCGATCTCGTGGAGCACGACATGTTTGATCTCGCGGTGTAGGTGATCGGTGTCGCCGGCTGCGAGCCGCGTGATTGGCCCGCGGAAGATGCTGATCTTGTCGGGAAGCACCCCGCTGTACGTGCTGCTTCTTTGCGGCAATCTCGAAAATGCTTGCTTGCGCGCGCAAGCTATCGTATCATTACCGTCAGCATGTGCTCTCCGGGTAAGAGTGAAGGGAGCCGCACAGATGACAATCGGACAAACTCCGGGACTGCGATGTTCGACGCCCGCAGGATCACCTCGGCGACAATGGCCATGCGGCACAGGCTTGACGGCGCTAGGCACACGATGCCTAATCAGGCTCCAAGAGACTCGCTCGCCGGCCCCGTACCAGCTACGGCGATAGCTATGTGGACCCTCATCACTAGTGACGGCCGGCTGCTAGCGAACATCGGCTCGGAGGAAGAAGCGCGCCGCACCGTCCACACGCTCGGCATTACGCAATTGCGCGGTCCCTTTTCTTGGGACGTAATCGACGATCATAGACGTCAGTTCGTCGCTGAGATTAAGCATCGGCCGGGGGTGGGGCGGACATGATTGTCGGACGCAGTCCACGCATGCCGGTCATCGGCGATACCGTACTGCCGCGAGCCGACCGCGCGCGCGGCGCCGGCATCATCGTCGGGACAGATACGGACAGATACAAGGTCTATTGGCGCGACGGCAGAGACACACTCGGCTGGCATATGCGCCGTGAATTGACTGTCCCGCGACTCGACTACGACGGGTCATGGCAACAATGACGCAGCGTTCGGCTAGTAATGCACGCGCCAACAACGTGTTGGAGTCCGTAGAGGTGGAAAAATTATGTTTCAGATAGGCGACAGGGTTCGCGAGGGTTCGCATGTCGGCACAGTCACGGACGTGGGCACCGTGCTGATTCAGCTCAAGACGAGTGAGGGCACCTCCCGGGTGGTCTGTCCGTGGGAACTCGTGCTCATGCGGGCTTCTCATGATGGAAACGGCTCCAACTTGGCGCCCGAATGAAGCACCGAGCCCTGGATTGATCGCAGTGCAAAACGTCCAAGAGACCAACCTGGCCTGGGCGCTGATTGAGGTAGCCAAGCCACATCTGAACCGCCTTGACCGCAACTACGCCTTCGTTACGACCGGCGCCGGGGACACGTTCGCGGCGATTCACCACCTACTCAAACTGATTGCTGTCAAAGGGATCCCGCTGCGGCCCCGTCTGGTGCAACTGTGCGTAACATGGCTGGACTCGTATGCTTGCCATGAGGAGGAGCCGTATCTTCGTCGCCTCATCGAAGGCTTCCTGTTGCCCGATGCCATCCGGGCTCTGTCCGCGCCACGGGTCAACCCGTTGTCTGCGGCGCCGAAACTTAAAGAACTGCTTTGGGGTAACCAACAGAGCGGTCGTGCAGTGGCATGTGCTGAAGTGGAGCAGGCTTGTCACGCCTTCGACAAGATACCGAGACGGGTCCCGCTCCTACGTTGACATTCGGGCGAGGGTCGACGATTCGCGATTGAGAGAGGAGTTCGGTGCGTGGGCATTGGAATTCAGGTTGAAGGGCTGACTAAGTCCTTCGGGCCCCAGCGAATCTGGGAAGACGTCACCATGACCGTCCCGGCCGGTGAG
>NZ_QJJU01000027.1 GCF_003201655.1 Mycolicibacterium moriokaense | reverse complement strand
CGCCAACGCGACTTACAAAGTTGTCCGCAACTGACCGCTGCCGAGCCACCACCGATCCCGAATACGACGAATTCAAATATGCAGACTTACCGGTAGCGAATGCTAACGATGGCGTGAGCCGGCGATGACATTGCCTTGTCCGCGATTGCCGAGAAGGTGTGTTCGGCTTCGTCGTCGCTCGCGCATGCCACGAACACCGTCACACCGGGCGCGGCGAACGGATCGGCGATGGCGCGCCCGATGCCCTCGGTGCCTCCGGTGACCAGGATGCTCATGGCGACACGAGCTCAGTCGCCGAAGCCTTGCTCGGGAGGTATCCCGACGAGCTCGATGAGTGTGCCGTCAGGATCCCGCACCGTTCCTACGGTGAATGCGCCCTCACCCTCACCGATCGTGGTTGTTCGGACGTCGCCGGCGACGCCGAGTTCTTCCAGCTGTGCAATCGTCGCTGTCACGTCGCCGACATAGAACGACAACAGGAAGAAGCCGTTGACGAGCTCTGCCGGGGCCCGCCGACGATCGGCTGCGCCCGGGTCATCGGCGAATAGCACCAGCTCGACCACGCCGGCATTGCCGTAGTCGGGGCTGCCCAGAAAGATCGACCGCAGCTCGTCAGACGGGGCACCGAAGATATGTGTCCACTTCCCGGTCAGGCCGTCCAGGTCGATCAGTACCTGCAGACCGAGACCTTCTTGATAGAACCGCAAACTCGCTTCGTGGTCACGTGGCGTCAGTGCCACGTGATGCATTGGCCGTCCCCTCACCCGGGTTCCTCCTCCAACAACGTACGCCAATTTGTACATGGTAAAGTAAGGGCACAGTCCGGCTTGGGCAAGCCATCGGCTAGTGATCTCAGGGGGTGCGCCACCGATGACGGCCGATCCCTGCGGTGCCACGACGGCTCACTGTGTTGATTTCGACGTGTTCGAGGCGACGACGCGATCCGAATCCAACACCTCCTGGGACGAGGTCCGCGGGATGGCCCCGGTCGTGCGGAGCACCAATCATGGACAGCTGTGGATGCTGACCCGGTACGACGAAGTCTGCGCGGCGTTCCGGGACTGGGAGACGTTCACATCCGCTCGCACCGATCCGGAGGTGTCGTCCATTTCGGTCACCGCGGGCCGGGCCCCGCTGCTCGTGCCCGAGGAGCTCGACCCGCCAGAGTGGCACGGCTATCGCAAGATTGTCGCCGAACTGCTACCGCCCAGAACCGCCGAAGCGTTGCGCTCGCGGGCCCGTCACTGGAGTAACCGCTTTCTGGACTCGGTGATCGCAAGTGGCCGCTGCGATCTGGTCAAGGATCTCGCGGTGCCGGTGCCCGCGGCCGTCATCATGGAGTTCCTCGGCTTCCCCGAAGCCGATTGGATGCCGGTGGCCACCGTATTTCACGACGTGACGGCCTACCCTCCGGGGCATCCCACCCGCGAAGCGGCCCTGCCCCGTTACGGAGCGGTGCTGAGCAGGATCGCCGTCGAACTCGCCGAGCGGCGCGCGTACCCGCGTGACGACGCGCTGACGACCATCGCAGCGGCGACCGTCGACGACGCACCCATCGACGAGGACATGGCCGCGCTGCTGGTGTTCATGGTGCTCGGAGGAGGCGTTGACACTACGACCTCACTCGTGTCCGCGGCCTTGGTCCATATCGGCGCGGACCCCGGGCTGCGTGAAAAGCTGCGCGCCGACCCCGGATTGCTGACGACCGCGACCGAGGAGTTCCTGCGAGTCTATCCACCAGCCCGTACGCATACGCGTACCGTCGCCCGCGACACCGAGGTCGCCGGCTGCACAATGCGCGCCGGCGATCGGGTACTGCTCAGCGAGATCTCAGCCAACTACGACGAACTGGCGTTTGAGGATCCTCATGAGTTCAAGTCCGACCGGTTCCCCAACCGGCACGTCTCCTTCGGCATGGGCCGACACCGCTGTCCCGGCTCGCATTTGGCCCGCGTGGAGTTCACCGAGATGATCACCGCAGTGCTCAGCCGGATGCCGGATTTTCAGTTCGACGGTGACGGGCCAGTCGAATACCCCTCGTGGGCGATGGTCGGCGGCTGGTCGAGCATCCCCGTCTCGTTCTCGGCTCGAGACACACCATGAGGATTCACGTCGACGCCCACCTGTGCACCGGGCACGGTATGTGCGCCGCGATGGCACCCGCGGTCTACGAGCTTGACGATGTCGGATTCTGCGCCGTCGACGACGCAGACGTGGCGCCGGGAGACTACGACGCCGCCCAGAAAGGCGTGACGGCCTGCCCCGAACAGGCCATTACCCTCGAAGGCGACTAGCCTCAGGCGAATTCGAAACCCGAATAGCCATCCGCGACCATCACGTCACACTCCCGCACATAACGATCGAAGCCACCGACGTAGGCCAGCAGTTGGCGGCGCTTGCCTTCCACGTTGCTGCCCAGATACCACGAGTGGCAATTGGCCGCGGTGTACATCGTGCCCTCGGCAAGCTCGTTGACCCGCTTCGACCACCCGCGCTGGGCTGCAACAGACGGCTCGACCGCGCGCGCTCCCCTGCGACGCATCTCGGCGATGAGGTCGCCGACGAGCTCGATGTGGTGCTCGAGGTTCACGACCACGTTAGACAGCACCGACGTGCTGCCGGGCCCGGACGGAATGAACATGTTCGGAAATCCCGCGACCTGAAGCCCCAGCAGTGTCTCGACCCCCCGGCCCTCCCAGACGTCGCTTAGCGCCTCGCCGCCTCTACCGACGATCGGCATGGCGGTCAGGGCACCGGTCATCCCGTCGAATCCGGTGGCCAAAACGATGACATCAAGGTCGTGGTCCCCCTTTTCGGTACGAATGCCGTTGGGCGTCACCGTCACCAGCGGATCCGAACGCAAGTCGAGCAGCGCGACGTTCTCCCGGTTGTACGCGTCGAAATAGCCGTTGGCCAGGATCACCCGCTTGCAGCCCATCGGCAGCCCGCGCGGGCACAGCGCTTCAGCGATCTCGGGATCGTCGACGGTGCGACGGATCATTTCGCGATACATATCCGCAGCCATCTCGTTGGCCTCTGGATCCTGCAGCGCATCCGACCATACCCGCGAAGCCATCCAACCCTTCTGCTCGAGTACCGCCAACCGCTGCTCGACCGTCGATCCCAGGATGGGTTCGGTGCCCTGCGGGGGCCCGGTGAAACCGGCGAATCCGCCAAGTCCCAGGGGGGTTTGGCGCTGCAGCGGACGCAGCTGTTCGTGCAGATCCCTGGCACGCTGCTGCATCGCGGGATCCATGGGCCGATTGTGCGACGGGAAGACGTAACTCGCTGTGCGCTGGAACACGGTGACGTGAGCGGCTTCCTCGACGAGGGCGGTGAAGGCCTGCACACCGGAGGATCCGGTGCCGATCAGTCCCACTCGCGACGACGACAGGTCCGGACGGTTCCGTGGATAGTGGCTGGTGGTCAACCAGGTCCCGGCGAAACTATCTGCGTTGGGCAGCTTGGGATCGACCGGCACCGACAGCGAGCCGGCGGCCATCACCAAAAAGGTTCCCTGGTAATGACTTCCGTCGGCAGCGTCGACGTTCCATACGGCGGCCGCCTCGTCGAACTCGCAGCGCGTGACCTCGACGCCAAGCCGGATATCGCGGCGCAGTTCGAGGTGATCGGCGACGAAGTTCAGGTAACGCTCGATTTCCTCCTGCCCCGCCATGAACTCGGTCCAGTCCCATTTCTCCACGAGTTCTTTGGAGAACCCGAAGGAGTACTCAAGGCTCGGCACGTCACAGCGGGCACCGGGATACCGGTTCCAGTACCAGGTGCCGCCGACGCCGTCACCCTTTTCGAGGGCGACCACGCGGTGTCCCAGTTCGCGCAGGTGATGCACCGCGTACAGCCCGCCGAATCCGGCGCCGACTACGACGACGTCGAACTCGTTATTCATGACAGATCCGGTTGAACAGCAACTGCTTTCGTCGCCCACAAGCGCTTCAGCGCGGTGAACACGTCGTTGTTAGCTTGCTGCGCAGTGGGCAGCTGCGCCACCAACCCGAAGAAGCCGTGGAACATGCCCCGGTAGTCGAGCAGTTCGACGTCGTTATGCGCTTCGGACAACAGCGCGGCGTAGAAACGACCGTCGTCGGCGAGGACGTCATGCTCGGCGACCACGATGACCGCCGGTGGTAGCCCAGTCAGATCTGATGCACGTACCGGCGACACATCCGGGTGATCCGGGTCTGCCCCGTCCAGGTACTGCTCCCAGAACCACTTCATGTGGGCACTGGTCAGGAAGTATCCGGTGGCGTTGCGACGATGGGAGTCGCTGTCCTGGCGCGCGTCGAGAACCGGGTAGATCAACACCTGTGCGGCCAGCGGAGGCCCGCCGTGATCGCGGGCGGTCAGGCAGACCACCGCCGCAAGGTTGCCACCTGCGCTGTCACCAGCCACCGCGATCCGGGCGGGGTCGATGCCGAGTTCGCCGGCGTTGTCGAACATCCACGCTGTGGCCGCCACCGCATCCTCGACCGCGGCGGGATACCGGTGTTCGGGGGCGAGGCGGTACTCGACCGAGACAACAACGGCGTCAGCGCCGATGGCGAGTTTGCGCGCGAAGGCATCGTGACCGTCAACGCTGCTGAGTACGAAACCACCGCCGTGAAAGAAGACGATGGCCGGCAACGGGCCGTCTTGGTTTGGCCAGTACACCCGCACGGGGATCGGCGGTGCGCCGGGCACGGTGACCTGCCTGTCCTCGACGCGGCGCAACGGCACATCGGGCGCCGGCGGTCGCGGCGCAGCAGCCAGCGTCGCCCTGGCGGTCGACGCATCGGTCACCCGCCCGCCGAGGTCGGGGAACTGCGCCGACATGGCGTCGACGATCGCCTGCGCAATCGGGTCCAGAGCCACCAGCGTTGTCCCGCCTTCCACCGCGTTCGGGTATCGTCGTACGCTTAACTATACATAGTAAGAAGTTGGCTGCCTGAAATCATCGAGTAAGGAGTTCCATGGATCTCACACATTCAGTTGCCATCGTCACCGGCGGCGGCAGCGGCATCGGTCGGGCCAGCGCCTTGGCCCTCGCCGAAGCGGGCGCGAACGTCATGATCGCTGACATCGACGGCAGCCGCGCGCAGGCCGTTGCTGACGAGATAACCGCTGCGGGCGCGCGCGCATACGGCATTGCACTCGATGTCACGCTCGACGACAGCCATGCGCACCTGCGGGATGCGGCGATGTCGCGGTTCGGCCGCATCGATGTGGTGATGAATAACGTTGGAGTAGTGACGATCGGACCACCGCATGAGATTCCACTACAGGAATGGCTACGCGTCATCGACGTCAACCTTGTGTCGATCGTGCGCAGCAACGAGGTGTTCGTACCGCACATGCTCGAACAGGGTCACGGCCACCTCGTCTACACGGCATCGTCGGAAGGACTGTTCCGGGCACAGTGGAATCAGGCGCCGTATTCGGCGACCAAGGCCGCCGTCGTCGCGCTATGCGACTCGCTTTGGATGTATCTACACCCGCTCGGCATCGGCGTCACGTGCGTGGCCCCCGGACCCGTGATCACCAACATCGTCGAGCAGATTCGCACCTTCGGTGACGCAGGACCGATGGTCGGGCCGAATCTACCTCTCATCGAACCGGATTCGGTCGGCGACGCGGTGGTGCGCGCAATTCGCGACAACGCCTACATGGTGTATACGCACACCGGCATGGCCGAAACCGCGGCTCGTGCCGCCGCGGACCGTGAGGCATACCTGAGCGGCGAACTCCATAGGGTGGCCGACGTGATGTCGGGCGCGGCCCCGCCGCCGTGGGAGCTGGCCGCCGACTAATCCAGCCGCCGGGGCGCCGCCGGGGTGAAGGTGACCGGCATGTGCTTCACACCGTGGACGAAGTCGGAGTGCAGCCGGTCTACCGGGCCTGCCAACTGAACGTCGGGCAGTCGCTCCACCAATTGCTGCATCATAGCGCGCGCCTCGGCGCGAGCCAGGTTGGCTCCGAGGCAGTAGTGCACCCCGCCGCCGCCAAAGGTCAAGTGGTCGTTGGGAGTTCGTCCGACATCGAACCGGTTTGGTTCGACGAACACGTCTTCGTCACGATTGCCCGATGCGTAGCAGAGCACCAACTTGTCGCCCGCGCGGATCGGAACACCGCGCAGCGTGGTGTCCCGGGTGGCGGTGCGGCGCAAGTTGTGGATCGGATGGCCCCACCGCAGCATTTCCTCAACTCCGGTGGTCCACAATCCCGGATCGTCGCGGAAGCGCTGTGCTTCGCTCGGATTGTCGATTAGCGCAAGCATCGCGTGACTGATGATGTTGCGGGTCGTCTCGTTGCCGGCGACCACAAGGGTGACGTAGAACAGGTTGAGCTCCAAGTCGGTGAGCCGCTCGCCGTCGACCTCAGCGTTGACCAGCGCCGTCATGAGGTCGTCGCGCGGGTTTACCCGCCGGTCGGCCGCGGTTTCGGCGCACAGCATGTAGAGCTCCGCGGAGGCGGCGATGGGCCCGTCCGCGCCGCCCACGTAGTCCGGGTCATCGGGCGAACCCATGACCGCGTCCGACAATTCGATGAACCGGGGCCACAACTCTTTATTTAGGCCCATCATTTCGCAGATCATCTGCACTGGAACCTGTGCGGCGATACGGGCGACGAAGTCGACTGCGCCACGTTCGCAGACGTCGTCGACAACGAGCGCAGCGCGGCGCTCGATCTCGTCGGTCAACTTCTGTACCATCCGCGCGGTGAATCCCCGCGAGACCAACTTTCGATAGCGGCTATGCCGCGGCGGATCCATGCACAAGATGGTGAATCGCATTGCGGCCAACTCATCTTCGGTCGCATCCTTGATCAAGGTTCCGCCCCGCTCCGACGAGAAAGTCTCGTAGTCGTGGGTGATCGCCCTGATGTCGGCGTGTTTGGCGATGGCCCAGAAGCCGGGGCCGGGCGGGAAACCCGCCGGGCCCCCGCCCGGCTCGGGATGCCAGTACACCGGTGCTTGGCTGCGCAGCTTGGTGAACTGGTCGTGCGGCGCACCCCGGCCCCAGGTGCCGGCGAGAAGGTCGATGCCGTCCAGTCGGGTGTGGAACGTCGTCACAGAGGCACTCCGTAAATCGTCCGAAGTTCAGACTTGGCGGGCTGACGGGCAACCAACCGCGTCACCTACTGTACGAAGTACAAATCTCTGGTGTCAACGTGACGCCGGCCCAGCGCGGGTCGGTCGGGCACGGGCGCCCTCGCGGGTCAGGAGGCGACCACCGCCGTCGTCGTCGCGTCCGCGCCACTATGCGTCAGTCCGATCACATTCGGCGAAATGTTGAAGACCGCATCGCATTTCGATAGCTGCTTTCCCCCGATTGTCGGCGCTCAGCGCACTCAGCTTCTCGGTCAGCGCAGACAGTCGATGGGTGCCATGCGGTGTCTCCGTGCCCGAACACCTCAGCCCGACGGCGGCCAGTCAGGCCGGTGTTCGGCAACACAGTGCCTCACAGGACGCCGCGGCGTGGCGTCGTGTCCCGGTGTTGATCATGGCCCGGACCGTAGGCCGGCATCGCCCGCAGTCAGATCCGGCCCCGCACACCGAAGCGACCTGTTGGGTCGTTGTCGCCCCGTGCGCGATGGCGGCTTTCACCATCTCGCTGCAGGCTCCGGCGCAAAGGCAGACGTACACTCGGCGCCTCCGATCGGATCCAGGTTAGGCTAACGTAACTCAAATTCTTACGTTGTACAAGAGACGTCAATGCGTATAGGTTTCGTTTTCTGCCCACCTCACCCAGGAAGGCCAAGGTGACCCGGCCGCAGTTGATGATGTGTCTGCCGTTCGAGGCCGGCGCCGATCCGCTGGCGTGGTCAGAGGGGGCCCCGCTGGGGTCCTGGGCGAGCGCGGTCGAGGACGCGGGCTTCGATGCCGTCGCCGTCACCGATCATCCGTTTCCCACGTCGGAGTGGTTGCCGACCGGCCACCACGCGCTCGACCCGTTCGTCGCGCTGACCGCGATGGCGACCGCGACGACGCGGGTGCGGTTGGTCACCGACGTGCTCGTCGCCGGCTACCGCAATCCGTACCTGCTGGCCAAGTCGGTCGCATCGCTCGACGTCATCTCCGGCGGACGGCTGTGCGTGGGTATCGGGGCCGGGTACCAGCGCGGCGAGTTCGCCGCACTCGGCGCCCGGTTCGAGGGCCGGGGACAGCTGTTCGACGCTGCGCTCGACGCCATCTACCGCACGCTGGACGGGCAGGAGGTCATCGACGAAGAAGGCCCGTTCCCCGCGCCGGGGAACATCTGCCGCCCTATCCCGGTCCAATCGCCCAGACCTCCGTTCTGGATCGGCGGCAATTCGACCGCGGCAATGCGACGTGCCGCGGCGAGGGCAGACGGGTGGATGCCCTTTCCACAGCCGCGTTCACGGGTCTCCATCTCGCTGTCACCGGCGTTGGGCTCGCTGGACGCGTTGGCCCAGCGGATTGTGGAAGCGCAGAATCTCCGCGCCACAACGGGGTTGCCTCCGCTCACGATCTGCTCAGCGGTGTTCGGGCGGGTCGCCGACGACGAGCTCGCCGACACACTCGAAGCCTGCGGCAATGCCGGCGTCACGTGGGTGCGGCTGCGGGCCCCAGGCACGACCATGGCCGCATCGATACAGCGCCTGCACGAACTGGCGGCCGCTCTGGGTCACTGACTGACCGCGGCCGGCGTCATGCTCCGGACCGACCACGACGCGCCATCGCTTACCAGCTCCCACCGATACGGATCCAGCCGGGCCGGACCGATCCGCTTCGATCCGTCGTCGACGTAGGTCACCAATACGTTCAGAACGGTGGCGGTCGCGCCATTCAGCGTCACCGATCCGGCCGCCGGCACGATCCCGACACACGCGGACATGTCGTCGAGCGGCAACACCACCTGATCGCCATCGACGAACGGCCACCCGTGGGCTTTCCCGCTCACGGTCACGGTGAATGCCGCCGCGGTCACGATGTCCAGAGTGCGCCTGCGGTCGAGGTGCTCGCGCGCCGCCGCAGGGTCGCCCTCGGGAGTGCCCAGATCCGCCGGCGAGGCATCTCGCCACTGCCGTAGGCCGTCGGCGAGCAGACCGCGCCAGTCCGGGCCGGGCACCTGACAAGAGCGCCGCGTCGCGACCTGCCAGGTCGCGCCGCCACCTCGTACGAATGTCCACCTATTCACGCTGTACCGGAAGGGCCGGCGATCCCAGTGGGCGATGTCGTCGACCGAACGAGGCGGCGGCCCGTAGGTGCGGCCGAGGTGCAGCGACTGCGCCCGGTCGCAGTCCACGGCCACCAGGCTGGGCCCCATGGTGTGTCCCGCCCACGGCAGAAGTGCGCGATGGAATTCACCGCGTATCATGTCCGACATGGCTTTTCGGCCGCGATAGACCCGATCGCCCGAGATGTCGACCACTGCGTCAGCGGTGTAGAGCGCACCCACCAAGTCCGCGTCGCCCGCGTCGGCCGCCAACCCGTAGCCGGCCAGCACCGCCCGGATCGCGTCGCCATCTGTGGCCGACCGCATGCGGCCCGGCCCGGCAGCGGAGTGCACCGCGGCAAAATCTGCCGCCAGACCGTCGTTGAGGAAATCCGACACCCGGGCATCACCCGCCGCAACCTCCGACGCATCGACGACCGCCCACCGTCCGTCGGGTCCTCGGTGAAGGAGCCACGTCGCGTAGCGCAGCGAAGCGAGCCGGGCGCGCGACAGGTCATACTCCAACACGTAATGTCGCGCGGTCGCCCGCGTGCCGTCGACCCGGATCAGACTCGGCTCGCGCACGACCAGGCGCCCGTCGGCCAACGGCTGACCGACGAGCAACTGCTCGATGGCCCAGACATCGCGCGGATCGGCCGGCGAATGCGGCATCATGGCCTATTTATACGCTGTATATTCTCACGAGTGGCACGACATCGAAACACTTGCGACGATCGGGACCACGCCGTCTCGATACCCGACTGGCTGACTTCGCTGACCACTCGGCACGCGGTGAATATCTGCATCGAATCAGACTCGGGCGCCATGTCTTTCGCTGAACTTGACCGCAATTCGGCCGATATAGCGCGCGGCCTGCTGGCGCGCGGGATCGGCAAGGGCACCCGAGTCGGGCTGCTGTTAGGCAACGGTCCGTATTGGGTTGCCTGGTGGGCGGCCCTTGGCCGCATCGGCGCGATGTGCATCCCGCTGAGCACGTTCCTGCAGCCCGCCGAGTTGGTCCGCGCCGTGCGACATTCCGACATCCATCTGCTGGTGGCGCAACGGCGATTCCTCAACCGCGACTTCGCATCGCTGATTGCCGACGCCTTCCCGGACGCCGGTGCCGATCCGTTGTTGGCGCTGAGCGAGGCGCCGTATCTGCGCACCATCGTGATGGACGACACCGCACTGCCCTGGATGCGCGGCTCCGGTTGGGTCACCGACGCGGGTCGCGCCAGCCACTGGGAGACGGTGCTCGAGTGCGCACAACGCGAGGTGCATCCCGACGACGAGGCGTTGTGCATCTACACGTCGGGGCAGAGCGCCGATCCCAAGGGGGTGCTGTTCACCCAGGCCATGGTGGTGATCAAGGCGGAGTACCTGCGCGGGATGTTCGGTTTCACCACATCCAGTGTCACCGCGGCGACGATGCCGTTCTTCTGGGTCGGCGGCCTGGTCATGGCGCTGTTCCCCACCATGGCGGCCGGCGGCACCACCCGCTGCACGGACCGCTCCACCTGGGGTCTCGGTGGTGTTATCGGCCATGGCGGGGGGACGTCACGGGACGCGTCCGATAGTGCCGTCGGCCTGTCGTTGATGCCGTCGTTAGGGATGACCGAGACGTTGGGCATGTACTCGTGGGGCCGCGAGTGGGCCGTCGAGCCGTATCCGATCGCCGCGCCGATCGACGCGCTGCAACCCGGATTCGAGATACGCCTGGTTGACGAGGCGGGCGACGACGTCGGCGAGGGCACAGCGGGTGAGATCGTGGTGCGCGGTCCAACCGTCGCCGCCCGGCTGCACAAGGTGGCGCGCCGCGACGCGTTCGACCCGGACGGGTTCTACCGCACCGGTGACCGCGCGATCCGCCACGGCGATCGAGTGAGCTTCCTTGGCCGGATTGCCGACACGATCAAGACCTCCGGTGCCAACGTCTCCCCCGCCGAGGTCGAACGCGAACTGGCCGGCCTCGACGGCGTCGCCGTGGCCCACGTCGTGGGGATAGACGATCCTGACCGCGACCAGCTGGTCGCGGCTGCGGTGCTGCGCACGCCCGGCTCGATACTCACCGAGGAGGAAATCAGAGTCCAACTACGCCAACGGCTTTCCGTGTACAAAGTGCCACGGGTCATTGTCTTCCTGAACTCGATGGACGAGGTACCGATGACTCCGTCGATGAAGGTACGCAAGCGTGCACTCGCCGAGTTCATCGACAGCCGCCGCAACAGCGACGGAGAGCGGTGAAGTTCGGGAGCACGCTGATGGGCGTGCGGATGAGCGGATATGCAGAAGCTGCCCGCGCGCTCGACAACGCGGGATTCGAATCGGTCTGGGTACCAGAGCATCTCGCACTGCCCGCCGGCACGCCGACCACGTACCCCTACACATCCGACGGGCGACCACCGATTCCGTCCGGCACACCGTGCTACGACCCGCTCGTACTTTTGTCGTTCGTGGCATGCGCAACAACGACCGTGCGCCTGTGCACGAACGTCTACCTGTTGCCACTACACCACCCACTGCGCACGGCCCGGGGTGCGGTCACCCTCGACCGACTGTCGGGCGGCCGCGTGACACTGGGCATCGGCGTAGGTTGGCTCAAAGACGAGTTCGACTGGACCGGGGAGGATTTCAGTAGCCGCGGCCGTCGAACCGACGAGATCATCACGATCCTGCGCCGACTGTGGACCGAGTCAACCGTCACTCACGAATCTGAGTCCTACCGGTTCGGGCCGGTAGAGTTTCAGCCGAAACCTGCTCAGCGCGCTGGCATTCCGATCGAGGTCGGAGGGATATCGGCGGCAGCACTGCGGCGCGCGGCCACGCTCGGGGACGGGTGGATCGACATCGGCGGTGATAGCCCCGAAGACCTAGCCCGCAACGTGGCCGCGATCGATGCGATGCGCGCCGAGGCAGGCCGCGACGGCCAGTTCGAGGTAACCGTCGGCGGCCAATGGGGTGTCAACCTCGACACGATCCGGCGGGCAGCCGACGCCGGCGCCACGCGAGTAGTCGCCGGGCCGTACACCGGCACGCCGCTGTCGGGGCCCGACGTCGCGACCTGGGCCGACCGGTTTCGCGATGAGGTGATCGCACCATTCAACGAGGTCAACGGATAGGAGCCTCGATATCACTCGGATGACACGTCGAGATACCGTCACCCTCGGATCAGCGTGACTCCTTGGGCATTGAAGAAAAAACCGCCAAGCGTGATCAACGCGCGCCGCGCACCCTCAACCTGGCGGTCACCTGCTTGACCCTGTAGCTGGTGGACGGCCTCGCGGACGTGGCCCGATCCCTGAGTGGCGCCTTCGGATAGCGATCCCCCGTGCGGGTTGATCGGGATGCGGCTATCGATAAGGGCCCGATTGGTCGCCACGTCCCAGTGCTGCCGTAGGAAATCGCCCCCCTCGCCACGGGCGCACCAGCCCGTGTTCTCGATCCAGCTCAGCGTCAGGAATGTGAATCCGTCGTAGGGAAAGTAAACGTCGACGTCGTCTATCCAAAATTCACTCTTGGCTCGGAGCGCATCGACCACCACGTTCTGTCCGTGATAGTCCAACCCGCGCAGTTGGTCTTCATCGTTGCGGTCGGTCTGTCCCAACACGATCGCATCGATCAAAACGGGCGGCAGCGGCATGTCACGCGCACGTTCGGGTGTCGTGATGATGAACGCGTCCGCACCGTCGACCGCAATGTCCATATCGAGCAGGCACAAGGGCTCGCGGATCATCCGCGCGCAGAGATAGTCGTCCATCGTGATCGGTGTTCGCTTGACTGCCAGCGGATTTTGGATGGCATTCGAGCGATCGTTGATCGCCACCAGTCCGAATGCGGTTCGCGGAACGTTGAATTCGTGTAGATAGCGAGAGGCCCAGGCGGGGTATCCGGCGGCATTTGCGATCGATTCGGGCCGTCGCGTCGAAGTCGATCCCTGTGAGGCAATGCGGCGGAACGGATCTTTTTGGGAGGCGGACGTGTTCCAGGCCATTCGGTAGGACGCGTGATACAGCAGCACGGTCGACGCCAGTCCGCTGTGCACCGCCGCCGCGGCTGCGGCGATGTGATTACCGATCGGAATGGACGGAGTGGCCGACCAGGTCGTACGAGGGATACCCAGCGTCGATTGCACAACCGCCGAAGACGGAGCGCTGCCGCACAGCCCGTCGATATCGGCAGCGCGAATACCGCAGTGCTCCATCACGGAGATGCATGCCTGTGCCGTGAGGTCGGTTGGTGTCCGTTCGGTGTTGGCGGCGGTGAAGCCGGTGCTGGCTGCCGCCGCGATCGCGACGCGATGCCGTAGCGGATTACGTGAACTCACGAGCCTGTGCCGCCACCGAGGCGGAAAACCGGCATCGGACTGCCGCCGCGTTGTACCCAGTCAAGGTGTACACGCGCGCCGATCACGATACGGTCCGGAGACGGCCCGACAACCGTCGCAGTGAATCGAACACCCGGAGCGTCATCGAGGTCGACCGTCACCACCGGGTACGGCGTGCTGTAGTCGACGCCTCCAGCCGGGGGCCCCTGGTGGAGAAAGATCGCGAGGTGGATGGTGCCCGCACCACTGACGTCGGTAGCCACCACATTTCGTGACCAGCAGTGCGGACACACCGGTCGATGCGGTTGATGCCATCGACCGCACTCTGCGCACCGGTTGATCAGCAGTCGGCGCTGTAGTCGGCCTCGGTAATGCACCTTGTTGTCGTGGGTGATCGGTTCGCCTGGGAACCGCGCTATCAGGTCCTCATCTGAAACCGGGTCGATCATCACACCCCTCCCTCTCGAAAAACGCCCACTGAGCGTTGTTACCTAGACGGTCGTCGCGCCCATGTCCAGCGGGAGCTGCGCGCCGGTGACGGTGCGCGACAGATCGGACGCCAACCACACAACGGCATCGGAGATGTCGGAAGGCTCAGCCAGGGTGAAACCGGACAGCACACTGCAGAACGACATGCGGTAGTGCGGGTGTGCGTCAAGCGTTTCGTGCATGCGGTTGTCCTGCGTCATGGGTGTTGCGACACCCCAAGGGTGGATCGTGTTTACTCGGATTCCGTATTCGCCCAGCTCGATGGCGGCAGCCTTCGCCAGGCCGACCAAGCCATGTTTTGCGGCACTGTAATGTGCTTGCGCCGGAAGCGATTTGATACCCGCCACCGAGCTGACGACGATCATCGAGCCACCATTGCCCGCAGCCAGCATATGCGGAACGGCCGACTTCATGGTCCGCCAAACGCCCGTGAGGTTCACGTCGATAATCGACTGCCACTGGTCATCGGGCATCTCCCAGAAGCGGCTCCAGCTGACGATTCCAGCGTTCGCGACAACGATGTCGAGCCGGTCGCCCAACGCTGGAACAGCTTTCGCGAGCAACCCGTCCATCGCCGCCGAGTCCCGAACATCGACGGTCTCAATGATGAACGGAGGTCCCTGAGCCTCCAACAGTGTGACCGTCTCCGCCAGGTCGGATGCCGTCGCCGCCGAATAACCGCTGTATTCCGAGACGGGGGCGGCGATATCGATACCGATCACGCTCGCGCCTTCCGCGGCGAGTCGCACGGCGTGGTTACGTCCCTGACCGCGGGCAACCCCTGTTACAAACGCCACTCTTCGTTCCAACAAACCCATTTGCGCCATACCTCAGTTCAGTGCACGATCCTGTGCGGCAATGCGATTCGCGGGCCGCCGGATCGTTCGTCATCCGTCACACCTGCATCAGGGATAGCCGATCTGGTGGCACAAAGCCTCCTTTGTGCACCTCACCGAAGCGTCGCCGGATCAGTGGCTAATCATACGGGTGTTTTGTCGTACGCAATACACTTCACTGGCGGGCGCGTGCGGTCCCGCGTATAAGAGATCATTGGTCGGCAGGGTAGCCAGTCGTCACAGCTGGCTCACGTGCTCACAGCGACGGGAACACATTGATGCGCCTCAAGGACAAGGTCATCGCCATCACCGGTTCGGGCTCCGGCTTGGGCAGGGAGTCGGCCCTGCTGTTCGCCTCCGAGGGGGCGACGATCATGACCAATGACGTAGTGGCGGGACGGGCCGAATCCGTCGCAAAAGAAGTGATGGATGCGGGGGGTACCGCGACCCATATCGACGCCGATGTCCGTGTCGAGGCTGAGATGGCGCGTCTGGTCGCGGAAACCGTCGACGCCCATGGGCGCATCGACGTGATGTGGGCCAACGCCGGTGTTCCCGAGCCCGGGTTTGGAACGAGACGTTTCATCGACTCAGAAGTGTCTGACTGGAACAACGTCTTCGCGGTCAACGCCACCGGCATCTACCTGGCATGGAAGCACGCCGCCAGGTGGATGATCGAGAACAGTCGCCCAGGCACACTCCTTGCGACGTCCTCGGCCTCGGCCTTCAACGCCTATCCCGGTTTTCCGATGTATACAGCGTCCAAAGCAGCGGTCAATGGGCTGGTACGCGCAGCGGCGATTGAGCTGGGCAAGTTCGGAATCCGTGCCAATGCACTGTGCCCGACACATGGGATGTCGGTGAACTTCGCCATGGCTGCTGACGCGGAGGTGGTCGGCAAGTCCTACGAGGAGATGACGCCGTGGGACCCGGACAATCGGGCCATGCCGCTGCGGCTGACCCGTCCGCCGACGATTCGCGATAACGCCTTCCTGGCGTTGTTCCTGGCGTCGGACGAGTCGGCATACATGTCGGGGCAGACGATCGCGTCAGCAGATGGTGGCCAATTCGCCCGAACGTCGATCATCTTTCCCGCCGACCTCGTCGCCTCCGATGACTCAGTCGAAGGCGTGTTGCCAGTCGAGATTCGTGCCGAGTTGGACGGACGGTAGGCAGAAGCACAACACACTGTCTTGACCGGAAAGGACCTTCGCCGGAGACGAATCCGGGCTACTTTCCTCCGGCCGGTATTGCTGTGCCGTGCCGAAGTTCGCACGGTCGGTGGTTCGACGCGGTCGGCGGCCGAGCATCGGTGGGTCCCATGTGTGCCAGCACGCAGGAAGCAAAGCCGCTGGCGCGTACAGCGTATGATCGCAGCGTTGATGCCATCATGAAGGCGAGGAGCCATGGAAGAGCATGATATTCCTAAGCCAACGCTGCTGGACGACACCGAGGAGGTCCTCGGCGAACCGAGCTTCGAGCTTCTCATCAAGGATGGCGTACCTGTGGTCAGCGGCTCGTACTTTATCCAACCGCCGTTGAGCGCGGTATCCGCCGAATGGGATGCCGCCCATGAGAACCGATTGAATGTTCGGGCAAACGATGGTAGCGAGTGGATAGCCGACAACGTGCCTCGGAGCGGAAGGGTATCGGTGGTGCTCCACCCGGTCGACGGTGTGCATCCGGCCTACGCGACGAAGGCGTTGTAGCCGAGTTCGGGGATGGGAAACTCTGCCCGCGGTAGTGGCCTGATTCGACGCCGGACCTGCACGGGCGCCTCAAGATTCAGTCATGCAGCCGCTCAACACAAGATAGGGTGCGCCGCTGCATGGGTCTAGGTCGCGGTAGAACTCGATGCGTTGGTCGTCGAACACCGCGCTAGCTCCGCGACGTGACGGACAGGGACTCCATAGATAATCGTCCGTGCAGACTGGCGCTTCGCGCCGGTCCCGATTCGATGACGGGAATAGTCCAAACGCACAACGCCTTTGGTGCGTCGTAGCTGGGTCGAATTCGCGCCCCGTCCGACCGGACGCTAGTCATCCCAGCAGTCAGCCCGCGATGGGCCCACCGCCCACTGGGACAAGCGTCCGCTGGTCGGCGTTCCCGGGTGGTTCTCCGATATGCGGAAACAGATCGAGGAATGCACCGACCGTGATGCGATGGCGTACGTCGGGGTTCGCATCAGCGAGGAGCTCGTGCAGCGTTTTCTGCGTGTGCCCGAATGTTCCCTCCATGTGCGGGTAATCGCTGCCGAACATCACGTTCCGATACCCCATCGACGACACAGCGTCCACAGCCGTCTGGTCGTGCTGGAAGGAAACGTATACCTGTCTGTAGATGTACTCCTTTGGAAGCAGAGACAGCTTCGGCCGAACGAACATGCCGTGCTGGCGGTAGCCCTCGTTCATCCGGTCACCGAGGAACGGAGCCCAAGCTGCGCCGCCCTCCGATATGAGGACCTTCAGCGTCGGGTGGCGGTCCAGTGCCCCACCAGCAATGAGCTGCGTTGTTGCGCGTTGGCCTCCGTAGGTCGTCTCAACATAATTGAGCACCGCGCCGCCCGGCCCGCGGAACGGCACTGTCCCACTGCCGTCGGTGCCGATGTGAATCGTGAGGATCAAGCCGGTCTCCTCTAACGCTGACCACAACGGTTCCCAATAATCGTCGTTGTAGGCCGGTTGCCCTTGCGGAGGAACCGTGGGTAGATAGACGGCGTAAAAGCCTTGCGACTTGGCGCGATACGCCTCCTCCACCGCATCCTCGATCCGCAGCAGGGGAAGTATCGACGTCGCGATCAGCCGATCGGGGGCAATGTTCTGGATTTCTGCCAACGCCCAATCATTAATCGCTCTGCACCCCTCACGCACCAGATTCGGATCCTTGATGTGGCTCGACCACATGCCCAACGATGGAAAGACAATCTCGCCCCAGATACCTTCCTGGTCAAGATCTTTCAACCGCTCGCGGGTGTTGCCTGAGCCGGGCGGCCGATTACTCAGTGTCTCGATCGTCTGGCCCGCGTATTCGCCCTGTTGTAGCGGTTTGGGCAGCCGGCGCTCGATCACCTCGCCGTCGATGTACACCACCTCCTTCGTGCCGTCGTCGCTCTTGACCGACTTGGGCATTCGTGAAGCGAGTGCGGCCGGCAGCGTTTTGGCGAACAGATCGGCTGGTTCTAGAAAATGCGAGTCCCCTGAATTGGCCCATATCTTGGTTTCCATTCTCATCCTTTCGTGTACACGTAGAGGCGTTGCGCGATGGCGGATCAAGCGGGATCGAAGCGCACGCGAAGCTCGCGGGGGCCACGCAGTCTCGAGCCCATGATCTGCGGACGTGGGTAGTCCTCGTCCAGTCGGAGTCCGGGCAACGCATCAAGCAGCGAGTTGAGCGCACGGCTGATTTCTATACGGGCGAGGTGTTGACCGAGGCAAACGTGCGGGCCATGCGCGAATGCGAGATGGCGGGCCTGCTGAGTGCGATGCAGGTTGAAGGCGTGGGGGTCGTCGAAAACATCGGGATCGTGATTTGCCGCACCGATCATCACATTCAGCAGCGACCCTTCTGGAATCGCGACGCCCCCCAGCTCCGTGTCCTGGGTCGCGAGCCTGTCAACCGACATGACTGGCGGCTCCCAGCGCAAGTTCTCCTCGATGGCCTGCGGAATCAGTGAACGGTCAGCCCGGATCGTCTCGAGCAGACCTGGAGTCGTCAGGATTGCAGTCAATAGAGAGGAGGTACCTCGGTAGGTGGTGTCCCCGCCTGCGTTGAACAGCTGTCGTAAGAAATCAATGACGTTCTGCTGGGGCAGGCGTTCCCCTTCGAACTCAGCGGTTGCCAGGGCCGAGACGAGGTCGTCGCCGGGGCTCGCGACGCGCTCGTCGATTAGCGCCGAAAAGTATTGGCCCAGCTTGTATGTCGCTTCCCGGGCCCGTGTGGGTTCAACCGCAAACAGGATCTGGGCCAGCATCATCTTTTGAAAGACGGGGCGCTCTTGCTCGGGCAGCCTCAACATTCGGAAAATGACCCCAAATGGATACAGTCGGGTGAACTGGCTGACCAAATCAAAGCGCCCCGCCGAAGGAAACGCGCCAAGCAGCTCGTCGATGACGGGCTGAACATAGGCGTCGCCCCAATCGCCGACAACGTTTGGCAGGAACGCCTTTTGGAAGATCCTGCGGTACTTGCGGTGACGCGGCGCATCCATCACCGACAGGGAGTTGTGACCGAAGGCTTCACCCAGCACCGGTTCGAACGCCCGATTTGAAAAGAGCTCAGGGTTGGTGAGCACTGTGTGGACTGCGTCGTACGATATGACACGAAAATGCGGCGAAAACGCGGTGGCACTGAGCTGTTCGGGAACGCCGATCGCCTGCGAATACCCGCCCGGAAGAACCGCACCCTGCGATCGCCAACTGTCGATGATCTGAAAGTAGTCCGGGAAGTCCCCGAGGAATGCCTCATCGGCTACGTAGGGGTCGAAAGCCGGATCGTCGAAATCCTCAATTGCCGGCACTGAAGTAGTCATGAATCGACACTTTCCGATAGGGTATTTGCGCTGACTAGCGCCAGCTTGCTACGTACGTTTCGCGCCCACTCGGTACTCGCGCCGGTGTTGCTCGACGGTTGCGACTTATCGTCTCGGGGGTCGGCGGCGCAGTGTCTTGTACCGTTGTCATGAGGCAACTTCGACCATGTCGAATTCGGATTTCTCCGCTCCACAGTCCGGACACGTCCAGGTATCCGGAACGTCCTTCCACCGCGTACCTGGTGCAAGGCCCCCGGCGCTGTCCCCGAGCTCCTCGTCGTAAATGAAACCGCAATTGAGACACATCCATTTCTTGTACAAGCAGATCTCCTTGGGCAGGCACCCCGCCATTCGTAAGTGGCGCACGGCGCGGGACTGGCGGCGAAGGCTGGGTGCATCTGGACGGCGACTTCGTGCATGCGCTTAATCTGAAGCCGGCAGCAGTTTGGCCGGCTTGATCTGAAGTTCGTGGCCGGCGGTGTGCACTGCCGTCGCGCAGCGCCGCTTCCCACTTTCCATGTCATCCTTCGTCCTCCCGTGTCCGGTACACCAGCGAGCTTTGCGCGACAACGGCTTTGGCTTCAAGCTCCGCGATCTGCTCAGGGGTATAGCCCGCCGTCGCCAGAATGTGCCGAGTGTGCTGGCCCATCGCGGCGGCTGGCGCAACTCGGGCGGGGGCATCAGAGAAGCGCACGGGTGGGCCGTGCGATGTCATTCTCCCGAACAGCGCATGATCCACCTCTGACACCAAACCCGCTCGCCGCATCTCGGCGTCGGTGTTGGTGAACTCCGATGCCGACTTCTCGAACACCTCGACGCACGCAATGCCGGCGGGGACCAGCATCGCTTCCCATTCACTCGCCGGGCGTCGGGTGAACACCCCGCCAAGGAGACTAGTCAGCTCGTCATCGTTGCCGGACCGGTCAGCAGCGGTTGCGAACCGTTCCGATCGCAGCTCGGCGACGTCGATTGCCGCGGACAACGCCGCCCACTCCCGGTCGGTCGTCACCGCGATGAACACCGATCCCGAGGCGGCTTCGTAGAGGCGGTACAGGGCGCCGATGCCGTGAAACTCGGCGTCACTAACGCGCAACTGGGGTTTACCCGCGTAGCGCACCGCGTCATCGGCATACGCCCATAGATTCCCGTTCATCATGGTGGCCTCGATCAGCTGGCCCCGTCCGGTGTTCGCCTGATGCCACAGCGCCGCAACGAGATTCGACATGATGCTGAGGCTTTGGTTCGAATCGCCATCGGTGGGGGCGAACAGGCGCGGAGCGACGATGACGGCTAACTCGAAGGCGCTCAACCCCTCCGAGGCTTCCGCCGACAGCCATGCCCCGGCGTGGCGCCCCACCGACCCCGCAAGTGCCGACGCAGTGCCCGCAAACATCGCGCGCCGAGAATACGGTCCAGTCTGGCCGTATCCGGGCGCCTGAACATAGACGAGCCTCGGATTCAGTGATGCCAGGGTTTGGTGATCGACCCCGAGTCGCGCGTCTGCGCCTGGGCGATACGAGGTGATGAAGACGTCGGCCGTTTCGACGAGCCGGTGGAGGACCGCTTGTCCCGCAGGGTCAGTCAGATCGAGACAGATCGACTCTTTCCCCTCCATCGTGCGGGTTCCGCCGCCTTCCCAGATGCCAAACGCATTGCGGATCGGATCACCGGTCAGGGGTTCCACCTTGATCACGCGGGCACCCAGCGCGGCGAGCAGCGCTACCCCGAACGGCATCGCGTAGAAGAAACCGCATTCGACCACCGTGATACCTGACAGTGGGTGCGCCACCGATCCGCTCGGCCTCGTCGCGGACAGTCGCGCCGGCAGCGAGTCATGTCCACCCAAGAGTGGCGCCGACTTCCCAATCGTGATCGGCGTCGCGCTGTAGGTCCCCATCGGCCCGACCTGTTCGACTGGACCGACGACGTCGTCGCGGACGGTCACGACGTGTCCGTTGTGGCGCGCCTGGGGATGGTCCAGTGCTTCCTCGCTGAACACCTGGGGCTCAAACGCGATCGAGTCCTCAGCCAGAACGCGCGGCATCCACTCGTCGATGGTGCGCTCACGGAATCGCTCGGCTAGCCGCCGCACGTACTCCTCGGCGTCCTCTCCGGAGTCGAAATAGGGTGCCGCCTCGAAGCGGTGATCGGTGAGCATTTCGTCGAGCTGGAGCGCGCGCAGCAGTGCCTGTGCCTGCGGTTGCAGCAGCTGCGTGGTGTTGACCCACCGCCCGTCTTTGCTGCAGAGCATCGGCGCCGAGCGGCTGAACGGGTAGACGCGTGACCCGCTGGTTTCGCTGGTCTTCTCGCCGGTATCGGGGCGGGGGCGGTCGGGCCCGTAAGCCAGCATCCCGCGCTCCCACTGCCAGGCGTGGACGCCGTAGTAGTCGGCCGGTGTAAGGCCTTGGGCCATCGTTGCTTCAAGGAACTGTCCGCGCCCGGTGATCCGACGGGCAAGTAGGGCAGCCAGGCTGCCGCTGAAGGCGAAGTTCCCGCATCCAACGCTGGCCGTCAGCACGTTGCTGAAGATCGGGCCCTCCCTATACCCGTGCTTGCCGCCCGTCCCGGGATTCATCCACCCGGTCTTCGCCGTCACCACTGCCTCGTATCCCTTGATGGCGCCGTACCGGCTCGAGGACGGGAACCCCTTGATCGAGCAATACACCAGCGCGGGATTCGCTGCGCGGAGTCGAGCTTCGTCCAGGCCAAATTTGGCCGCAACGCCGGTCGCGAAGCCCTCGATGACGACATCCACGCGGCCGGCAAGGTCCCACGCGGCGGCTTGGCCCTCGGGCTCGTGCAAATCGACGGTGATGCTTTCCTTGCCTCGGTTCCACACCAGGAAGCCGGAGGGATGCTCACGTCGCATGCGGTCGCCCGATGGGGGCTCGATCTTCAGAACGCGTGCGCCCGCGTCAGCGAACAACATGCCGGCCAGCGACGCGGGCGCGCTGCCACTGCCGATCTCAGCGACGACAAGACCCGCACACAACTCAGACGTCATCTAGCAAGCTCCGCCCAGTCCGGAAGTCGGCGGCGCAACCGTCGCGCAGCCCCACCGGCGGTAGGTTCTCGCTCGAGGACCCAACCGATGTCGACGACTCACTGCTGACTCCCTTGATTCTTACATTGTAAGACTGATGCCCGACCCCTGGTCCGGCGAGGTCATGAACCGAACGAGATCAAGGGGCTTTCGCCGAAGGCGATGCCAACCCCCTTGATCCGCATGAATTCCTCCAACCCTTGTCGTCCCCCCTCCTTGCCGTGACCACTCAGTCCCCAGCCACCGAAGGGCCGGTTCACCATCAGATTCCCCGCCCCGTTGATGTGGACGTCGCCGGCTTCGAGCTGCTCTGCGACGCGCAGAGCACGACCCAGGTCATTGGTGCGGATATAGCCCCCGAGCCCATATGGCGTCGCGTTCGCTTTGGCGATGGCATCGGATTCATCCCTGAACGAGGTAATGGCCAGCACTGGGCCAAAAACCTCGCTCTGACCGAGTTCGGAGTAGGGATCGACGTCGGCAAACACCGTCGGTTCAACGTAGTAACCACCTGCCAGCTCGCCGCCAAGGTGAACGCGATTACCGCCGGTGACCAGACGAGCACCTTCGGACGGCGCCCGGTCAATGATGCCCAGAATGCGATCTGCCGCTGCTTGATTGATCACCGGGCCGGTGATTGTCGCTGTGTCGAAAGGATCGCCCACCACGTATGACTCGGCGACCTTCGACATCCGTTGCACCACGCCCGCGTAGACGGATTCTTGGGCCAGTACTCGAGTGGGAAACGAGCAACCTTGTCCTGCAAGGAATCCAACGGACAGCATTGCGCCGTGAGCGCACGCTGCGTCGATGTCGGCGTCGTCGAAGATCACACTTGCCGACTTGCCACCAAGCTCAAAGACTGCTGGCTTTACCGAATCTGAGCAGGCCCGCATGATGCTTGCTGCAGTGCCGGGTCCTCCGGTGAACGACACCTTCTTGACGAGTGGGTGTTGTACCAGTGCGTCGCCGGCGGCGCCAGAGCCGGGAAGAACATTGAATACGCCGGGCGGAAAACCGGCCTCCTCAACCAGATCGGCAACGAATTCCGGGCCGTACGGGGTGAGTTCGGATGGCTTGACCACGACGGTGTTCCCCGCCGCCAACGCGGCGGGAACTTTCATCGCGATTGAACCCACCGGACCATTCCACGTGACGATCACACCGACGACGCCATAGGGTTGCGCCAGCGTGTAGCCGAATTCGCCGTTGGGTAAGTACCCTGCGACGACGTCACTGGTGTACTTGTCGGCCCATCCCGCGTAGTAGCGGATGTAGTTGGCCGCAATGCTCGGGTGGCCCTTTCGCGGAACATAGGGCGCGCCCACGTCCAGCGTCGCGAGTCGACTGAGTTCGTCGTCGTTTTCGTCGAACAGATCCGCCAGCCGCAACAGTAGACGCCGTCGCTCAGTCGGTGGGGTACGACGCCACTGGAGAAACGCCTCCTGGGCGACCATGCACGCACGATCAATGTCGTGCGGCCCGGCCAGAGGAATGGACCCATCAACCTTGCCAGTTATCGGGCAGACCCTGTCGTGCACGCCGCCGCCGCCGATAGCAATGCGTTCCGTGCCAATACGAATATGGACTGGAATCGTCGCCCGGCTCACGGGCTCAGTGGATGTCACAGCACTTCCTCATCGGTAAAGCCGCGGCGGACGGGAGAGCAGCGCGTCCTGCCGCGCACGGCGTTGTCGTAGGACTCATCCGCGCCCGTGGCAACTATCAATGCCGAGCAGGCCGTCTCGGTCGTCCTTGCCACCACGCGGTTCACCCTTCCCATCGGAACATGCCCAGCTTAGCTTTACATAGTACAAACATTCCAATGCCGGGCTGCTGGCCCGCTTGTTCGGGTGGTGTCCGATGAAAATGGTGATGGCTGCCAGTGGCCACAAGATGCCCGGCTTGCAGGTCGCGCCGGCCCCGCGATGGCACTCGGTATCGAAACGATCGCCGCAAGGGGCCCGCAGCGCCGTACCTGATTCACATGTGGGTTACTTCGGCCAGAAGCCCAATTTCCTCGATAGCCCCTGGAATCACGCCCACGAGGCCGTCCGAACGGCTACGAAACTCCGCGTCTTCGGTCGGCCCAGTACGGCTCACGCAGGACTCTTTTCAGGACCTTGCCGCTGGGATTGCGGGGGACCACATCCACGATCTCGAAAGCCCGCGGACGCTTGTAGCCCGCGAGGTGCTCACGGCAAAACTCCGCCAGGTCGGCTATCTGTACGTCGGTGCCATCGTGCGGGACCACGAAGGCTAGCGGGCTTTCGCCCCACTGCTCGCTGGGCACCCCGATCACTGCAGCGTCGGCAACCGAGGGGTGGGCCAGCAGAACATCTTCGATCTCGCGAGGATAGATGTTTTCTCCCCCGGAGACGATCATGTCCTTGATCCGGTCTTTGACGAATAGGTATCCCTCGGCGTCGATACATCCAGCGTCGCCGGTGTGCATCCAGCCGCCGCTGAGGGCCTCGGCGGTGGCCTCAGGCAGATTCCAGTAGGCGCTCATCATCTGCGGGCCGCGGCCCAGGATCTCCCCCACTTGACCAGGTGGTACCTCCTGACCGTCCGGGCCGACGATCTTGAGGTCGGAGCCAGGGCCGGCCTTGCCGGTGGATTCGAGCAAGTATGGGTACCCGGCGAGTGCACGGCGATGATCGGCCGCCGACAGGTACGTGATGCACGGGCATTCGGTCATCCCAAAGGCCTGAACGAAGTCACAGCGCCAGATATCCAGGGCCCGTCGCAGGGTCGCCTCACTGATCGGTGACGCGCCGTAGGACAGCTGCCGAAAGGATGCGAAGGCGCGCTGGTCGACATCCTCGACCGCGAGACAACTCTGGATCATTGCGGGTACGAGAAACGCGGTGTCGATCTCCTCTTCGTCGAGGGCACGGACGACCTCGCCGGCATCAAAGTCCGTGTATAGGAACACCGACCCGCCATGGCCGATCGCGTGCATCGAATGAAACGTGCCGCCGACGTGGTACAGGGGGGCCACCACTAACATCCGGCGGTTAGGGCTGAACGGGAAGCAGATTCGCCACTGGTGCAACAGGTTGCTCAGCCCCGTTTGAGTGAGCACAGCGCCTTTGGGACGCCCGGTTGTGCCGCTGGTGTAGATCTGCATCGCCTCGTCGTGGCGACGGGCTAGCGCGGTGCGTTCGTCGATCGGGTGCGCCAGCCACTGCGCCCAGGTCAGCCAACCTGCGAAGTCCACGTTCCCCACCGCGACAATGGTGCGAACCGCTGGACATTTCGACCGCAACGCGTCGATCTGCGCGACGTATTCGGGGGCAGCGAGTACGACGCCGGCCGCACTATCGTTGAGGATGTACTCCAACTCCGGCGCGGCGAGCCTGTAATTGAGCGGCACCGGCACCACTCCGGCTTTGGAGGCCGCGTAGTACAGCAGCAGCATCTCGACAGAGTTGCGGGACAAGATAGCGACCCGCCGCCCCGGGTCCAGGCTGTGGGCAAGCGCGCCGGCCATCCGGTCGACGGTCACCGCCGCCTCGCCGTACGTACAGGCGACACCGTCGATGACCACGAATTCGGCGTCGGGCTGCAGTCGCGCCCAGTAGTCGAGCGGGTCGTGCACGCGGATCGCATCAACCACCGTGAAGCTCCGTCCACGGGCCTGCGACCGCGACCGTCGCTTCGCCGGGGGTGGTACTCGCGCCATCCTGGTCGAGGACATCCACTTTCAAATGCACGAGGGACAGGCCGTCCACGACCTCCTTGCCGGTCACTTCGGCCACGCAGCGCAACTCATCGTCTTTCTGGTTGAGCGAGCGGTATTGCAGTGTCAGGGAACGGATTTCGCCATCGTCGCCCGCCCATGCGCGCAACATGTTCACGACGTAGGCCAACCGAAGGTTGCCCATCCCAAACGCGCCATTCTCGTTGCCGGCCGCGCGGCCGGCTTCGTCGTCCATGTGGATGGGAATGAATTCGTCGTTGACTGCCGCGTAACGGTTCCATTCGGCGAAGTGGGTGGTGCGGACAAATTCGGGTAGCCGGTCGCCGATCTGAATCTCATCGAAGTTCACCGAGGTGGACACGTTTACTCCGCGGGTTGCAGAGCGATGCCAAGAACTTTGGTGTCGAGGTATTCGGCGATACCGGTTCGGGCGCCTTCGCGACCCAAGCCACTTTCCTTGATTCCGCCGAATGGGACCGCCGCTGAGGTGGGGTTGATGTCGTTGATGCCGATCATCCCGAAGTCCAGGGCTTCGCCGACGCGGATCGCGCGGCTGATGTCGCGGGTGTAGATGTAGCCGGCCAATCCGTATGTCGTTGCGTTGGCCAGGGCGATCGCCTCGTCTTCGTCATCGAAGACCATGACCGGGGCGATGGGCCCAAATGTCTCCTCCGAGGAGATAATCATGTCGGCAGTGACGTCAGCCAGGATGGTGGGGGCGAAGAAAGCGCCGTTGTCGAATTCGGGCCCCTCCAAACGTGATCCGCCGAGCAGCAGCGTGGCGCCCTTACCGACGGCGTCGTCGACTTGGCGTTGCATCTTTTTTAGGGCCACATCATCGATGAGCGGGCCGACCGTGGTGCCTTTCTGCAGTCCATCTCCGGGGACGAGTTTCTCAACCCGGGCCCGAAGCGTCGCCAGGAACGGTTCTGCGATGGATCGGTGCACGATGAACCGGTTGGGGCAGATACATGCCTGGCCGGTGTTGAGAAACTTCACCAACGCAGCGCCCTTTGCGGCGTGCTCGGGATCGGCATCGGGGAACACCAGGAACGGTGCGTGGCCACCGAGCTCCATGGAGACGCGTTTCATCGTAGCTCCGGCGCGCCCGGCGATCATCTTGCCGATCTCGGTAGATCCGGTGAAGCTGATTTTGCGCACCCGCGAGTTGGCGAGGATCTCGTCGGCCACCGGTTCGGGATCCGAACAGGTCACCAGATTGACCACGCCGGCGGGGACGCCGGCGTCGGCGAACACCCTAAAGGTCTCGATCGCGCACAACGGGGTCTGTTCAGCCGGTTTGAGTACCGATGTGCATCCGGCCGCTAGCGCTGGAGCCACCTTGCGGGTGATCATCGAGATCGGGTAGTTCCACGGAGTGATCGCCGCGCACACCCCGACCGGCTGCTGCAGCACCACAAAGCGCTGATCGGCGCGTGCCGACGGGATCACCTCTCCGTAAACGCGTTTGGCTTCCTCCGCGAACCACAACAGGAAGTCGGCGGCATACCCCACCTCGGTGCTCGCCATGTGTAGCGGCTTTCCCTGTTCCCTCGTCATGAGCGCGGCGAGCGCATCTCGTCTCTCGAGCATGATGTGGTGTGCCTCGATGAGGACGCCCGCGCGTTCGTAGGCGGTACATGCTCGCCAATGCGGCAGCGCCGCAGCTGCGGCGTCGATCGCCCGGCGCGCGTCGGCCCGGTCGCCGTCGGGCACGCTGTCAAGCACGACGCCGGTCGCCGGGTTGGAACTGACAAACGTCTTGCCCGACGCCGCGGATTGCCATTCACCATTGATGTACATGGACTCTCTCTTCACTTGTTCTCGCGCCGATTTCGCAGCACATCGGCGAACGGAACTCCCGTATCCAGGGCCTGCTCACGGGGCAGGCCCAGCAGGCGCTCGGCGAGCAGGTTGCGCTGCATCTCGTTGCTGCCGCCGCCCAGCGCTGGCCCGCGACTGATCACCCAGTCCTCGCCGGCGTTACCCGCGATGGGTTCGTCGCCGTCCCATACCACGCCGTCGCAGCCGTGCACAGCGAGCGCGATCTTCGACTCCCGGGGCGAATTCATCCCGATGTGCAGTTTGACGATCGACCCCCACCCCGGCTCCAGCGCGCCGATCCGGATGCCAGTGGCGATCCGCTCGTTGGCGAGTTTCGACACTCGCCGCTCGATGTACGCGTCGGCAATCTTGTGGCGCAGCCCGACCGTTGACCGGCGTTGCTGGGCCGCTTTGACCAGAACCGCGGGGTCGGCGGTGCGCGCACCGCCGCCGCCTTCCGAGCGAGCGGTGAGCCCGTACCCGTGCCCGGCCCCGCCTGCAGCGAGCCGTTCGTGCGCGATCAGGACCTTGGCCACGTTCCAGCCTTCATTTACCGCGCCGATGACGTGGTCGCCGGGGAGGCGGACGTCGTCGAAGAACTCCTGACAGAATTCGGCCTGCACACCGTTGGCGTGGCGGATCGGCTGGATCGTGACACCTGTTGTGTTCTTCAGCGGAACGCACACCATGGTCAGCCCGGAATGCTTGGGCACCGAGAAATCGGTGCGCGCCAGGCACATTCCCCAGTCGGCGGCCATCGCCGCGGTGCTCCACATTTTGGCGCCGTTGAGGATCCAGTCATCGCCGTCGCGTTCGAGTTTCGTCAGCGCGGCCGCCATGTCTGACCCGCCGCTGGGTTCACTCAGCAGCTGGATCCACCTTTCCTCACCGCGAAGGATCCGCGGCAGGTGCCGCCTCTTGAGCACCTCGTCAGCGGTGTCCAACAGCGTCACACCGAGGATGGCGATGGACACGCTGAACAGTGTCGGCACGCGATACCCGGCTGCTGCGACGTCGTAGAACGCCTGTTGATGGCGCAGCGTCAGCCCGGCACCGCCGTACTTGTTCGGCATCGCGATCCCAGCGAAGCCGGCATCGAAAAGTGGTGCCTGCAGTTCGCGCTCAGACAGCGACTCATCGCCGCGCGGCGGCAAGTTGTCGGTGACCCAGGCGCGGGCGCGTTCGGTGAACGCCTCGACGGATTCCATTGCAGGTTCGGTTGTCATGACGATGACACCAGTCCGAGGTCGTCGACCAACGCGTCTTTGTGCCATTCGGGCGCACCGTAAAGTGCGCGGTCCAGGGCGACCCGGCGAGAGAATATGTGCGCGTCGTGTTCCCACGTCACGCCGATGCCTCCGTTGATCTGCACGCAGTCATCGATGACGTCGAGGCCTGCGTCGGGTACGTACGCCTTGGCCACCTGGGCTAGTTCTCTTGCTTGCGCGTCACCGCGGTCGAACGCCATCGCCGCGGCGTCAGCGATCGCGCGCGAGAATTCCAGCCGCTGCAGCATGTCCGCAAAGCGGTGCTTTAAAGCCTGGTAGGCGCCGATCGGCCGGCCAAACGCAAAGCGGCACTTGGCGTATTCGACTGTCCTGTCGAAGAGCTCGCCGACCGCGCCATTGATCTGCGCACACTGCAGCACCAGCGCCAACTGCAGCTGGCGCTCCACCATCTGCGCCGCTCCACCCACCTCACCCACGACGGCGCTGACCGGAAGCCGGACGTCGTCGAGGGTGAGCGTCCCGAACCGGCGCACCATATCCACGCTGCGGCCGGTCGTGATGGTCACCCCAGCGGCGTCGGCCGGCACCACCACCTGGCTCAGCCCCACCTGCGACCTGCCCGTCACCAACACCCATTCCGATGAACCCACGGCCTCGACGTATAGCTTTCGCCCACTGACATGCACGGCGTCGCCGTCGACAGCGATAGTGGTTCTGAGGTCGGTCGCGCTCCATGCATCGCCGGCCTCGGCGATGGCCCAGGCCGCAACCGATGTGCCATCCAGCAACCCGGGCAGCAAGGTTTCCTTCTGGGTCGCGTGGCCTGCGTTCGCGATCGCAAACGCGGTCACTGAGACCGGCAGCAGCGGACCGGGCCCGCAGGCTCGACCGATTTCTTCGGCCACGATCGCGGCATCGCAGGCAGGCTGCCCGGACAGGCACCCGCCGCCGGCGTCCTCGGGGACCATTAGAGACGTCCATCCCAAGCCGGCGGCACGTTGCCACCAGGAACAGTCGAAACCAGTTGGCCAGTACCACATCTCGCGAATTGCGCTCAGGGGTGTTTCAGAATCGAGGAACCGGCGCGCTGTCTCGCGAAACAGCTCCTGCTCGGCGCTGAGTTCGAACCTCACGTCGGATCGACCCTCATGAACAGCCGACGCTGCCTTCGAGGAGGTTTTTGAGGTTGTCGCGCATGATTTTTCGGATCGCGTCGGGGTCGGTGACCTCTAGATCCGACAGATAGTCGGTGACCGGGTCGGCCAGACCTTCGGCATGGGGGAAGTCCGAACCGAACAGCACGCAGTCCGGTCCCACCACATCAACGATGCTCTGGATGTTCTCCTCGTGAAACGGGGTGACAAACACGTGGCGTTTGAACACCTCAGACGGCCGTTCGGGTTTACCGCCCAACCAGAATCCCTTCTGATTGATCGCGTAACTCTTGTTCAGCAGTTTGACCGTATAGGGCACCCAGAACGTGCCGTTCTCCACCGACAACACACGCACGTTGGGAAAGCGGCCGAACAAATTATGCAAGATCAATGCCACGACGGTGTCCATGATCGGGCGCTCGTTGAACATCTGAAAACTCATAAACGCCGAATCGGTGTCGCTGACCCCGCGATGCACCGCCGCTTCGGCAGGCTCCCACCAACCCTTGAACATCTCGCGGTAGGCGATATGTGAAGCGGGCGTGGTGTGGTAGCTGACCAGGAGGTTGGCTTCATTGACCCGCGCCCAGAACGGGTCGAAATGCGGATCGGCCGGCGAACGGCGCCCGACCGGACCGGGCACCAGATTGATCGCCCGCACCCCTTCGGCCAACAGCCGGTCCAACTCCGCGATGGCCAGATCCAGATCATCGAGCCCCACCAACGCCGCGGCATAGATGCGGTCCTGATACGACCAACCCCACTCCGCAGCCAGATACCGATTCACCGCCCGCAAATTCGCAAACGTCTGCGCCGGGTCGCCGCCGACCATCCAGCCGCGGCTGACGGCGAGGGTGTTGAAGATGAGTTCGGCCTGTATTTTCTGCTCGTCCATAAGCTTGACCCGAGCGTCACGATCCCGGTATTCAATCCGCACGTCTTCCTGATCGCCACGGAATGGGTCGATGTTCTCGCCGTTACGCAGTCGCAGCAGATTCTCGCGAAAACTACCGGGCCGAGTCGCGGTGTCCCACGTCCAGTCCGGCCAGGATTCGCTGCCTACCCACAGCACGTCCTTGCCGTCGCTGCGTTCGATACGCCACCCGTGCTCGCGGTACTCGGGGTCCATGTATTTCGGGAACGCATCGATGTCTTCGCGAAGGTGGTTGTCCGCGTCATAGGCCCACAAGTCCTGCAGTGTGTCCTTCTCGCCCGCAACGTCGGTTGTCATGTTCCCTCCACTCCATGGCCTTTTTGTACGCTGTATAACGATAACCTAGTGCTCAGGGGATGCAAAGAGCAGGTCGCGCAACGCCGCTTTGCGTGGCTTACCTGAGTCGGTGCGCGGGATCGTCTCGGCAGCGACCTCGATCACCTGAGTCGGCATCTTGTAGTGCGAAATCTCGGCGCGCAGCCGACTGCGGATGGAATCTGGATCCAGCTGCGCGCCGGAGGCGGCGACGACCGCTGCAACCACCGCCTCTCCGCGGCGCTCATCGGGGATCCCGAACACGATGGCCTCGGCGACTTCGGGGTAGGTCTGCAGGACGGTCTCGACCTCGCGAGGGGCCACATTGGCGCCAGATGTCTTGATCAGTTCGCTTTGTCGGCCGTGAAAGAACAAGAACCCGTCGGCGTCGATCGCGCAACGATCACCGGTGCGCAGATATCCATCCGCATCGAAACATTCACCGGCCTCGCGTCGGTAGTAGGACAGCATCATGCCCGGTCCGCGCACGCGCAGCTCACCGACCTCGCCTGGCGGCAATGGTGTCCCCGTGAGCGGGTCGATCACTTGACGGTCATGGCCGGGAACCGCGCGGCCCATCGAGCCGGCTTTGTCCGCCGGCAACTCGGCGTCAAGCGGCTCGGCGCTATGCGGTCCGAACGTCTCGGTCATGCCCAGGGCGTTACCCAGAAGCTCCGCCGGTATCGGGCTGCCGTCGGTGTAGGTGGGAGACGACAGGCCGCGCACTCGTGAAACGTCGATACCGCGGGCGGCCGCTGTCTTGATCAATTCGACAACCGGTCCCAACCAGCCGCCAACCCTGCTCACCTGCTGCTCAACGATGGTGTCGAGCACCGCCGCGGGAGCCACCTGGTCGGTAGTGACGATGGTGCCGCCGCCGATCAGCGCCGGAAAGAAAACGGTGTTCAGGCCGCCGAGCCAGAAGAACGGCATCGCTGCGTAGGCACGCTCACCGCAGCGTACGTCGCCACGGCCGATCTGACGTAAGGCGTGGATGAACCGCAGGACACCGCCGTGGGAATGGACCACCCCTTTGGGCAGCGATGTCGTACCCGAGGTCCATATCGTCAGCAATGGGTCGGCGGGCTCGACCGAATCCTCGGCGGTGACCAACAGCCGCTCTTCGATCTCGGGACGTGCGTGTGCCAGCTGCTGCAGCGCCCCCGACCCGGCGATCGTCCATGGCCGACTATCGTTGCCCCACACAACGATTCGGCGCAGGAAGGGGTGATTGGGCAGATACAGCTCGCTGCTGTCCTGATCGCTCATCCCAGTGAGCTGCCCGAGTCGGGCGAGATAGTCGTGAGCCAGGAAGCGGTCAACACACAACAGCACTTGCACATCGCCATGAGCCAACGCCCGATCAAGCTCTGGACCCTGCACGAAAGTGCTGATCGGTGAAACCGCGGCGCCGATACGGGCTGCAGCCAGGAAGGCGATCGCCCAGTCGGCGCTGTTGGGCATGAGCAGGCCAACCCGGCTGCCTTTGGTCACGCCGAGGGCCAACAGTCCTTTAGCCAACTCAGCCGAATCGCGATCAAGTTCAATCCATGTGCGCGCCGCGCCGTTGTGGATCAATACCGGCTGGGTCCCCCACAACCGCACGCCGCGCCGAACCAGCGCCGGGACGGTCACTGGGTCAGGGAGTTGTTCGCCGACCACGACCGGGCGTCTGGCGGGAAGCTGATGCGAAGCCTGCGCGCCCATCAAATCGTCACCGTTCATGTCGCGCGGTCAGCACCGCGGATCACCCCGCGTCACAGTTGCAGTGAAGGAATACCGCGCGCCATATGCTTGATCCGGCGCGACTGCCACCTCGCCCTCGCCACGCTGAGCGGCGACGCCGACGTCGGCGAGGTGCTGGCTGGCTGCGTCGAGATCGTCGACCAAAAATGTTGTGGACCAGATCATGGCTCCCTCGCTTGTCAAGGCATGCGCCTGCGGTGTCCCCGGCTGGGGGCAACGCAACTCGACGACCGAGCTCGGGCCTACCGCCACGAACGCCGCCAGCGGTGATGAGGATTGGTGAAAAGTGTTGCCGTCCAATGTTGTTTCGTAGAGTCTGACCGCCCGGTCGAGGTCATCGACCAGCACGGTGATGTGCGAGGTCCGCCGGATCCCCAGCGGGTGGCTGTGTGTCCACCACGACGCGTCGTGGTCGCCAGTCAGCCGGGGGTCGTAGCATTTCCCGAGGCTGTCGCCCACGGGTGCGCCACCACGGCCCCCTACCCGGGGCTCCATCAACTCGATCAAACCGAAGGTATCGCGCGGGTGGGTGTAAATTCCGCCACGTGTGGGCGGCTCGTTGAGTACGGCACCGCCATCACCGGCTACGCGCAACCCGAACGAGCGGAACCGCTCGAAGCCCTCGGCGACCGAGTCGCAGTACCACGCCAACGAGTGCAACCGCTGCCCGAATCGGCGGCGGAACTTGCCGATGGTCCCTGTCGTGCCAGCGGGATCGGCATGCGGTGTCATTGGCTCAGCTGGGTAGTCGGCGACCAGCATCAGCGATGCGGTGCGGTGGTCGAGGTCGGACTCGTGCCGGCGAAACATGTACGTCGGGCAGAAGACGGCGTCGTACCACGCTTCGGCGCCGGGCAGGTCGTCGACGACATGTACGACGTGGAAGAGATCACCGATCTCCACCCGCGACTCCTTTCTGGCGGAACGGCCGCGCAATCAGTACCGGATGACGGTGTCGATGCGGGTGCGGACGAGCTCCTGGTTCTGGTTGTTCAGCTCACGCTCGAGCCTGATGAACAACATCCGCCCCAAGCGGCCGTCTCGCTCGTGCAGATCCTTGACACGCAGGCGCGAACTGATCACATCCCCGGGCCGCATGGGCTGGAAGAAGTGCAACTCCGGACCTCCGTTCAGCAGGCGCTGACCGGGTTCGCCGGGCGCAGCGTGGTGCAGTTCGGGACCCGGGTCGCGCTGATGGATCGGCCAGGCGAACGGGTTGAAGTCCTCCGGGGCGATGATGCCGCCCCACCGCGTCCTCCGGGCATACTCGTCGTCCCAATACAGCCTGGGCGGCGTCTGCGGCCAATGAGTGGCGATCGCCCACCGACGGATGTCGGATGCCTCGATGGGAGGACAAAGAGGGTGGTCGACGCGCCACACGCCAACGGCCGCGCGCAACCGGTCGGAGATCATTGTCACCGACACTGCCTCCGCGGCCGCGCCTTGTGCATGGCCGCAGTGTAGCCACTATTTGTATGCCGTACAAAAAAGTGTTTCGATGCGGTGGTGATCGACTTCCACGGCAGAGTCGCGATCGTTACCGGCGCGGGGAAAGGCCTGGGCCGCAGCCACGCCGAGGCGTTGGCGCGGCGTGGGGCGGCGGTGCTGGTGAACAACCGCACTCACCCAGGCGAACCGTCCAGCGCCGACGCGGTTGTGGAGGCGATCCGAGCAGCAGGCGGCCGGGCGCGGGCCAACTACGACACCGTCGACTCCCCCGGCGCCGGCGAACGCATCGTCGCCGCCGCTGTGGAAGCCTTCGGCCGACTCGACGCCGTGGTGGCCAATGCCGGCTGGTCGGAACCCACCGCGTTTCACCGGGAAGCTGTCGATCACTTCCACAAAGTCATCGAAGTCAATACGTTCGGCGCCCTTGACGTGATTCGCGCGGCCCTGCCGAGGCTGCGCGCCCAGAACTATGGACGAATCGTGGTGACCACATCCTCGGCTGCGGTGTTCGGTGACGCTGGGTTCGTCTCCTATGCGGCCGCCAAGGCGGCCCTCATCGGGTTCGTCCGGGCGCTCGCGCAGGAAAGCACCCTCGCCGGCGTGGTCGTCAACGCGCTACTGCCGTTCGCCCATACCCCCATGACCGACGCGCTGTTCGCCGGGCCAGCATTTCCTGTCCACACCGCTGAGGTGATGACCACTGGGCCAGCGACCAATCTGCTGTTATGGCTGCTCAGCGAGCAGTGCAGCGAAACCGGACAAACTTGGCTGGCTGGCGGGCGGGTGTTTCAGAAGCTCCTGACGCAAGTGACCCGGGGCATCGTCGTCCCCAGCGCGGACATCGGCCCAGAGGAGCTCGCGGCCCGAGTCGACGAGATCGGCGATCCAACGAGCCCTGCCAGCCACGCCAGCGGCGCTGCTCTGTTGGCCTCAATGGCGCAACGATCACTATCGGCTGGTCCTACCCGAGACCGCCGTCGCCTGGGCACGTTCGCCAACCCGGGTGCCGCCGAGTACAACGAGCCCGGCGGTCCGTGGTTCGAACAGACCATGTGCCGGCTGCTGCAGGAAGCTCCCGAGCGCAACGACCTCGTGTGCGGCGACACCGTCAGGTTGAGCACCGACGGCCTTCGTGCCGCGGTCGGCCGCGCCGCGGGCTGGCTGCGCGAAGCCGGTGTCGCGCCTGGCGACGCCGTGGCCTGGCAGCTGCCCAACAGCCCCGACGCGGTGGTCCTCTACCTCGCCACGTGGTGGGTCGGCGCCGTGGCTGTGCCCTTTCACGACAGCCTCACATCTGTTGAGGCGCAACGGGTAATCGACGGCGTCGCTGGGGTGGCGGCACTAATTGTCGACCCCGCCCTGCCTCTTGCCGCGCACGCCGGCGCGACCATCCTGCCTGCCGCCGGCATCGCCGCACTGGCCGCCGAGTCGCGCCCCGTTGCCCAGCCCGCCTGCCAACCTGCCGACGCTGCCGTGGTTCTCACCACGTCGGGCTCCAGTGGCGTGCCCAAATCGGTGATCCACAGCCACCGCAGCCTCGCCGCCAAAGCGCGCCAGCTGTCGCTCCTGCATGGCACCACCACAGATGACGCCGTGCTCGTTCCCGCGCCGCTATCGCACATGGCGGGCCTGCTGCACGCGGTGATGCATCCACTCGGTGCCGGCGCCAAGGCGGTGATCATGCCGCGCTGGGACGCGGCCGATGGCCTGCGGCTCATTCGCGACGAACAGGTCACCATGATGTTCGGGCCGCCGATCTTCACGCTCGGCGTCGCGGCGACCTACGACTTCACCCCGGACGCGGTCAAGTCGATCCGACTGGTCTCCAGTGGAGCGACCGCGATCACCGAGGCGTACGTGCGCGACGTGTCCGAGAAGTTCGGCGCTGTTGTCAAACGGACGTACGGCTCCACCGAAGCCCCGATCACGTGCACTGCTTATCCCGGTGACGACCCGGTCCGATTTTGGAGCACCGACGGGCGGCCCGCACCCGGAGTCCAACTGCAGATCCGGTCCGCAGACGGCCGGGTGCTGCCCGCTGGCGCATCGGGGGAGATCTGGCTGCGCGGCCCTGAGTTGTGCGACGGCTACCTCGATCCCGAGGTCACCGAATCGACCTTCGTTGACGGTTGGATGCGCACCGGTGACCTCGGCACGCTCGACGAGCACGGGTTCTTAACTGTGGGTGGACGGATCAGCGGTCTCATCATCCGCGGCGGGATGAACATCTCGGGACGCGAGGTCGAGGCGGCGTTGGAGAAGCATCCGGCGATAAGCCAGGCAGTGGTGCTGGGCTATCCCGACGAACTATATGGAGAGCGGGTTGCCGCTTTCGTCGTGTGCCGCGAACCGTTCGACCGTCCGCGTTGCGTCCAGTGGTTCGCCAAACATGGTGTGGCGAAGTACAAAGTTCCCGACCGCATCGAGGTGGTCGATGCGATCCCCGTGCTGTCGTCGTATCAGAAGCCTGACCTTGGGGCACTGCGCGCGCGTCTACGCGATTGAACCCCGGTCGTGCAGCGACATGCTGTCGGTAGCGTGCCATCGGCGCCGTGCGCCCGGGACCGAAGCCCTCGCATGACGAAGTCCGGGCAAGCACCCCGCCCGCCGTAAGACGACGTGCTGGACACGGTTGCAGGTGGCGTGTCGCCATGCGGCGGTGTTGATTCGCCGTCGGCGATCAATGTCATTGCTTGGGAGACGGATCGGCGCCCGCGGTCAACCCACCGTCGACGACGAACTCCTGCCCAGTGATGTAAGCCGCGCAATCGGAAGCCAGGAACGTCACCATCGCCGCAACATCGGTCGCTTGGCCAAGACGCGCAAGCGGGATCTTTGCGGCGACAACGCTTTTGATCTGATCGCTGGTGTCCAGCATCGCGGTGTCGATTGCACCGGGCAGTACGGCATTGACCCGGATGTTGTCGGCTGCAAGTTCTAGAGCGGCGGTCTTCGTGATCCCGCGGATTGCCCACTTGCTGGCTCCGTAGGCAGTGTGCCCGGTGGCTCCGAGCAGTGCAGCGGTCGATGAGATGTTGACGATAGATCCGCCGCCGCTCGCGCGCAGGGCCGGAAGCGCTGCGCGCATGCCGTGAAAGGTGCCAAAAAGATTGACCTGCAGTGCTTTTGCGAAGCCTTCGATCGATTCCGATTCGAGTGTCGCGGTGTGCCAAATGCCGGCGTTGTTCACAAGTATGTCCAACCGGCCGAAATGTTCGACGGCACTCGAAACCGCACGCTCCCAGGACTTCTGGTCGGCCACGTCGTGGTGGCAATAATGCGCCGCGTCGCCCAGCTCTGCGGCCTCCATTAGGCGGGGCTCGTCGAGCATGTCGGTGAGAACAACCTGCGCTCCGCTCTTGGCCAGCAGACGCGCCGTGGCCAAGCCCTGGCCCCGTGCGGCTCCGGTCACCAACGCGACGCGCCCACTCAGGTCGATGTTCACCGGCTCACCATTTTCGCGCGTCAGCCAGCACTTGGCGGAAGGACTTCCCCTTCTCGACGTTCATCTCCTTGGGAAGTCCAAGGATCTTTTCAGCAATTCCGTTGCGCTGCATCTCGTTGCTGCCCCCCGCGATCGATTGCACACGCCCATTGAGGAAGTTGGTCGATGTCGCTGTACCGATCCCGTCGGGCGGGAACGCGATGGCCAGATCGCCAGCGAGGTCCATCGCGATCTTGGCTCGCAGCGGATCGTAAATCCCCTTGGCCAACTTCAGATATGACGCATGGTGTGCTGACCCACCCACCGAGGAGCGCATGGCGTTCTCCGTGCGGATCGTCAGCGCAGCACGTACGACGTCATAGATATGGCCCGTTGCGATCAGCTGACGGGAGTGACTGTCATCGAGTGTGCCGCGGGTTTCTGCTATCTCGACAAGGTCAGGCGCCAACGCAACGGGCAGCTCAGTTCGGTCGCCACGCAATGCGCCACGCTCGTACACGAGCATGGTGTGGGTGAAGCGCCACCCCTCGTTCACGGCGCCCATCACCTCATCGCCGTCGACGACGACGTCGTCGAGGAAGACTTCGCAGAATTCCCAGCCGCCGTTGACTTCGCGGATCGGGCGCACGGTTGCCCCGTCGGCCGCCAGCGGCATCGCCATCCATGTCAGCCCGTGGTGTTTGGGGGCATCCCAGTCGGTGCGGGTGATGCACAGTCCGTAGTCGGCGAAGAGGGCTCCGCTGCTCCATACTTTGGTGCCGTTGACGATCCAGCGGTCGCCGTCAGCAACGGCCTTCGTAAGGATGCCGGCCAGATCGGAACCGGCGCCGGGCTCGGACAACAGTTGGCACCACAGTTCCTCGCCGGCCAGGATGCGCGGGACGTGGCGCTTCTTGAAGCTCTCCGAGCAGGCCGCAAGGATTGTGGGCAGCGCGATGCCGTACGTCACCAGCGACAGGATTCCGAAGTCGGGCAGGTGGTATCCGCGGGCCTCGTCAGCGAAGACCGCGGCGTGCCCGGCGGTCCGGCCCTGCCCGCCGTATGCCGCGGGCACGTCGATCCCAGCCCACCCCGCCTCGAACAGACGCCGCTGTAGCGCGCGTTGGGCGGCGATGTGTCCCTCGGTTTCCGCGCCGCGCATTGACGCGTTCTGCTGGGTCTTCGATGCCAGGTGCTCGGCGACCCACCGCCGAGCACCTGCCCGGTATTCCTCTAGGTCGTTGACAACCTCGCCGCTCATGGGCGACCCAGCCTGACGATGCGCTCTCGGTGCCATGTCGGGGTGCCGTAGAGAACCTGGTTCACACTGGCCCGCCTCAGGTAGAGATGCAAATCGTGTTCCCAGGTGAACCCGATACCGCCAAAGACCTGGAAACACCCCTGGGAGATCTCATTGGACGCATCCCCGACGAACGCCTTGGCCGCACTGGCCAGCGAATCGCCCCGCCGCGCGGTGTGCCCGCCGCGCAGGTCGTGTGCCACCGTCCGGGTGGCGACTTCACTGATGGCCTTGCTCATCTCCAACAGCAGGCTCAGGTCGGCGAGCTGATGTTTGACGGCCTGGAAAGATCCGATCGGTCGTCCGAACGCGATGCGGTCGCGGGCGTATTGCACCGTCATGTCGAACAGCCGACACATCACACCGACTGTCTCGGCCACGCACAGCACCGCGGCAACGGCGAGTTGCTCGTCCATGTCGCGGCGAGCCGACTTCGCGGTGCCAACGAAGTCGCCTTCAGTGACCACAACGCCATCGAGTTCGAGGCGGCCCATGCGCATCGACAGGTCGAGCGATTCGAGCGGGTGCACGGCGACGCCTAACGCGTCGGCGTTGAGGAGAAGCTGTCGCGGCACGCCTGCGATGACGGCGTCGACGAGGAAGGAATCGGCGCTGTCGGGATCCTGAACGAATTCCTTGACACCGTCCAGCCGGTATCCGTTGGCGGTCGCGACGCCTCTCACCCCGCCGTAGGTGGGCCATAGCAGATCGGGATCGGCCAACGCCCAGACCGCGACGTGTTCGCCGGTCATGATCGCAGGCAGCACCTCCTTGCGGTGGCGTTCGGATCCGTTGCGAGCCAACGCGAATGCGACGACGTTCATCGACACGAACGAGCCCGGTTGGACGTGGGCTCCACGGATCTCGGCGAGCATGGCGGCATCGACGAGCCCGTCCTCGGAGACCGACCCGCCGCCGAGTTCGTCGGGCACCAACATGGCGAACCAACCGAGTTCTGCTGCCCGGCGCAGATAGCCGAACGGATACGGCGAGTCAGCCGTGGCATATGCCCGCACGGCGGTCAGCGGACAGGTATTGGCGATGTAGCGCCCGGTCGAGTCGCGCAGCAACACCTGCTCGGGGCTCAGATCCAATTCCACGACGCCAGCTTTTGCAGCGACCCGTTTCTGTACATCGTACAAATATTAGCGCATGTCGGGGCCAGGACTCCGACTGCCCGCCGGAGGCGGGGCTAGCCCCGGCTGAGGGCCTTATTGCCGCGGACGGACCGACCGTTCTTGACCGCGTTGGCCGGCTTCGCGCGGTTCTTGGCGGCCCTGGCCGGCTTGGGACTGCTATCAGCGCCGCCACCAGCTGCGTCTTTGGCGGCGCGGAGTCCGGCGATCACCGCCTTCAAACCGAATTGAAAGTAATCATCTGCCGTCAGCGCGGGCATTTGATTCCGGTCGAAAGTTGCGCGTTGGGCCTTGGTCCAGTCGTGCGGGGGGCGGCGTGAAGCGGGGTCCCGCAACGAGCTCTCGACGCGTGAATTGCCGAGGGTCCAGTCCAGCAGGACACGAAACGCGGGCACCACCTGATCGGGGGCGAATCCCGCTTCGACAAGCAGGTCGTACTCGGCATCCTCGAGGCGGCGGCGCTGCGCGAGGTCTAGGCCGCTGAGTGCCTCGCGCAGACCGGGATATCGGATGAGCGCCTCGCGTTGCTTTGTGATGAGCTCTTCGAGCCGTACATCCCAGGTGCCGGCCGCCGGACGTGGAACCGCGACTTCAGACAGCACCGCATCGCCGACGAGGCGGATCAAATCGTCTTTGCTTTCGACGTGGTAGTAGGCGGCCATCGGGCTGACCCCGAGCGCCGCGGCGAGCTGACGCATCGTCAGGGTCGCGGCACCATGACGGGAGATCAGTTTCAGTGCGCCTTCGATGATGCGCTCCTGGGACAACGTCCGTTCGCGACCCGCGCCCTTCGGCCGTGAGGCCTTACCCGGCATCTGAGCTCCGCTCTTCGTGGGGCCCTACCAGCCCACGATCCATTTGACCGTCTAACACATCGTGCACCATCTGGCCCTCGTCAACGAGCAGGGCAACGCACATCGCATCGTTTCATGATCGCTCAGCGTTCGCCGTTGCCCCGTTCCTGACTCACGACCCCGTTGGACTCGCCGTCGAGTGCTTCGGAGAATCTATTTGCGATGTAGTGCTGGCCGGCGATGTCCATCGTGATGTCGACCGACCTCTTGGCCTGCCGCAATGCCGCCGCGTTTGCCTGGGCGATCTCACGCGCGAACGCCAGCGTCTCGCTGACCAAGGTCTCTCTCGGATAGATGCGATTGACGAGGCCGGCGGCGTAGAGGCGCTGGGCCGGCATCCGCATTCCCGAGAACAGCATCTCCTTGGCCAGCCGCGGCCCATACATCCAGGCGTGGATCGGCGCCGGAATCCCGCCGATGCCCATATGCACCATCGGATCGCTGAAAAACGCGTCGTCGCTGCAGAAGATGAGGTCGCATGGGAAGACGAACCGCTGCGCCCCACCGACGCACCCGCCCTGCACAGCGGCGATGGTCGGTTTCATCAGGTTCCTGATGAACGACATCTCCTCGGGTGGACTCATCGCGTCGGGGTCTCGGTTCACGCTGTGCTCGGCGTCCATATCAGCCCCGGCACAGAAATGCTTGCCTTCCGCGCGCACGACGATCACTCGGGCGTCGGCATCGCGGGCCGCTCGATACCACGCGGCGTTGAGCTGATCGTGCAGTTCGTCGTCGTAGGCGTTGACGGGGGGCCGGTCGAGCACGATGCTGGCCACCCCCGACTCGACCGCGTAGCGGACCGTTGTCATGCGCGTTCGTTCCATCCGACGAGAACCTCTGACATACCGCGAATCTGATACGAAGTCACCTGGCGCGGGCGGCGGCGCAGCCACATCGACGGCAACCGCTTGGCCAATGTCTCCAGCGCGACTCTGCCCTCGACCCTGGCCAACGGCGCCCCGACGCAGTAATGCGTGCCATAGCCGAAGGCCAGGTGCTTGCTGCGTTGATCCGCGAGGTCGCGGTCGAGCCGGAACGTGTCCGGATCCTCCCACACCTGCTCGTCGCGGTTGGCCGACCCAAACGTCGCCCGCACCTTGGACCCTTCTGGAATGGTGACCCCGCCGATGGTCACTTCTTCGGTATTGGTGCGGAACGTCCCGATCACCGGGGAGTCGAACCGCAGGCTCTCCTCGATCGCGTTGGCGCACAACGAGATATCGGACGTCACCTGGTGCCACAGCGCAGGGCGTTCCAGCAGCCGATACATGCAGTTGGTCAACGTGAACGTCGTGGTGTCGGTGCCACCCACCAACAGCAGCAGAGTCAGCGGCAGGATTTCCTCGTCGCAATACGGCCTGCCTTCGGGATGCTCGGTGGTGAGCAGGATGTCGAGCACGTCGTCCGGCGACTCCTCCGGCGCCCTGGCGAGCAGCTTGCGGCGTTCACCCAACAGTTCTGTGAAGTAGGTGTAGATCGGTGCCCGCGCCGCCGCTTCACGCTCCGGGTCGCCGGACCCAACCGCCGCAACGAATTCAGACGACCAACTCCGAAAGTCCGACCATCGATCGGGGTCGACTCCCAACAGCTCGGCCATCACATGGACCGGCAGCACCGCGGCGAAGTCGGTATAAAGGTTACCTTCGCCGCTATCGATCATCTTGTCGACCAGCCCGTTGGCCAGTTCTGAGATCGTGTCCTCCATGCCGTTGATCCGACCCGCCTTGAAAATCGGATTGAGCAGCCGTCGATACACCGTGTGCACCGGGGGATCGCTACGCAATCCACCTTCCTCGCAGTACTGGGGCGACTGGCCGAAGCGACTCGACCACAGCTTGGGGTTGCGCAGCTGTCCGAGCACGTCTTCGTATCGCAGCAGCGAGTAGAGCGGATGTTCATCGCCGCGATCCATCCGATGTACCGGGCAGTTGACCCTCGCGATCCGGTGGTAGAACGCGGGGTCGGCCATGGTGTCTTCGCTGAAAAGGTCGTAATCGATCGGTTGCGAATCGCTCATGATTCAGTCCTCACCGTGGGTGACGAGGATCGCCTGGAGGGGGCAGAGGTCCGCGGCCTCTTGGACCTTGTCCTCAAGTTCGGGGGGGATGGCATCCACCCGAATGTGCGATAGGAAGTTCCGCAGTTCGAATACGTCTGCGCACACGCGCGTGCACAGGCCTGTACCGCTGCATTCGTTTTCGTCGATCTCGACTCTCACGGCAATCCCCCAATCTCTCCGCGGCGGTGCTGCGCCACCAGGTCACGCGCCCATGCCAAGTCGTCCTTCGCTGCGGCCCTTGCCGCCGCTTGGACATCGATGCCGTAGATCCGGGCGGCGTTGAGTCCCAGGATCTTTGCCCTGACCCGATCTGTCAGCGGCGCGTATCCGTACTTCTCACACATGTCGTCAGGAATCTGGAACGTGCGGAACGCATCCACCAGCGGCTGTGCGCCGCCGTACCAGATGCTGTCGGTGCCCCAGATCACATTGTCCTCGCCAAGCAACGAGATCAGCTTGCCGAGGACGTGCGCGGCCTCAACCGGTCTGCGAATCATGGCGAACCACGTCGTGCCCAGTTCCGCGTAGACATTGCTGCAGTGCCCGAGCCCGACTTCCTCGACCGAGCGCAAGAGTCGGTTGACCCCCAGGTGCGCGGTTTCGTCGCGGTAGGGCCCCTCGCCCGGATCCTCTGGTTCGGCGAACTCGTAACCTGAGTGGTAGATCACGAAGTTCAGGTCGGGGAACGCACGTGCCGCCGGTCCGATGTCGCGTGGCGAGCCGTTGTCAACTAACAGGCTGATGCCTTTGTGCGCACACACCAACTTGACGTCGAGTTCGCGGGCGCGCTGCAGAAACGGGAAGCCATGCTCCTCGTCGTCGAGCATCCAGCCGTCCTGCCAACCGTCAGGCCCCAGCCGTCCCGGTGTGTACACCTTCCAGCCGACCGGGTCGAATTCGGCCTTCCACGAAGCCATCTGCTCGATCTCTTCAGGTCGCTCGGCGTGCACCACGGCGTGGTTGAGCAGCCGGCCGGGACCGGCCATCTCGTCGACCAGTCGACGGGCATTGGCCATCTCGACGTTGGTCAATGTGTCTGGCCCGGAAGTGAGCACGGCGACGGCGTTCTCGGTTTCCAGGAACACGTTGGTCACGTACTCGGCCAGGTCACGGCGCAGCAGATCGTCCATCTCGTGCCACCAGCGCGGCATGTAGGTGCGGTAGAGCTCATCGATGGCCGGCGAGCTGTCGACGCCACGATCGGCGAGGAAGTGCGTTTGCACGTCGATCACCGTTTCCGCACCGCTGAAGGTCTCGGCGGCCGCCTCGTCGTCGAGCGCGGCTTCGACAGGTACGTCGAAGAACGTCGCACCCCATTCCTCATTCAGTGAGCGCAACCCCGCCGCGGTACCGGACCGACCGGGAATGAGCCGGGTGGCCAGGACATTGCGTCGGTCACCGGCATCCTCGAGCACCGCCGAGGTATGTGCGATCACCCGTCGATCCGCCGCGGAGTAACCGCGCGGAGCGTACTCATCAGTGCAGCGCCGCTGCAGAAACACCGGTGTCGCTTCGGAACCGGGGGTGATCACGAACTCTCTATCAGTCGTCGGAACAGATACATCGTTTTTACAGCGTACAAGATGTGTTTCTGAGTGTCTCGATTGCGCACCGAGCGACGACTCAGCGCTCCTGCGCGAGGCGCTTCTTGAGGGCATTGACGCGGTCGCGGTGATCTTGGCTGGTCATCAACACCGTGTTGGCGACTCGTTCCAGATCACGGCCCGACCCCCGGTCCAGTCGATCGGCGAGGTCAATCGCAATCTTGGCCAAGCCGACGGCCTCACCGGGTAGCGCGGCCATGCGGTCGATGAAGACAGCCACGTCATCGGCGAACGATTCCGCGGGGTAGACGGCGTGCACCAAGCCCATCCGCAACGCTTCCTCAGCGGTGACCTGCTGGCCCGCCATGACCAGCCACCGGGCCCAAGCCGGACCGACCGTACGCGTTAACCGGCTCGTGCCACCGCTACCCGGCAACACACCCAACTTGATCTCCGGCAGGCCGAACCGCGCCGGCGTCGCCGCCAAACGAAAATCACAGGACAGCGCGAACTCCAGCGCGCCGCCAAGACACGGCCCATGGGCGGCCACCACCACAGGCTTCTCCACTTGCTCGAAAAGGTCGAACAGGTCGTGTAATTCGCGGTAGCGGCGCCGCAACAGGATGCCGCTGGGGTCGTGATCGTCATCAACGCGATGTTCAACGTCGAAACCGGCACTGAAGTAATCGCCGCGGGCAGCTATCAGCAGGACCCGCAGGCCGGGATCGGCACCGAAGGTCGCAATCGCTTCACGCAACGCCTCCTCGATGTCGTTGTTGATCGCGTTGAGCTTGTCGGCACGGTCCAGCGTGAGGGTGAGAACGGCGTCCCCGCGGGTCAGGGATGCACCAGGTTTACTCATGCGCCATCAGCGCTCCCCACCGCGCAGTACTGACCGATCGGCTGTGCGCGTCGAGGCCGCCAAGTTCCAGGGTCAGCCCCTGTGACCGGGTGGTGTAGACGTGCAGCGCGTATTCCTTAGTGAACCCCATGGCACCGGTCAGCTGGTGTGTTTCTGCTACGACGTGCTTGGCCGCCGCGGTCGCATAGGTACATGCCGTCGCCGCGGCTTCGGGCTGGGCACCCTGCGCCGCCGCCTCCAACGCCAGCCAGCGGGCGCCTTCGACCAGCACCGCGCATTCGGCGAGCCGGTGGCGCACCGCCTGAAATCGCGCGATGGGGTGACCGAACTGCTCGCGGTGATTGACGTAGTCGACGGTCAGCCGTAGCGCCGCGCCCAGCAGACCGGCCTGCTCCACCGCGTTGGCCACCTGCCACCAGCGGCGCAGGTGCTCCCCGGAGCCGGTGCCCAGCCGTTTACCGCGGCCCCACACCTGTTCCGCAAGGCGGCCGACCGGGACGCCGAACGTACTCTTGACGGTGTCGACGTCGCCGCTGGCGATTTCGGTGATCACCACCACCTCGTCGCCGTCGATGCCGAACACCGTGCGCACCACCGGCGCGAACCGAACCAGCCGCGAACCGCCACGCTCGACGAGCGCGATCGGCCCTTCGACGTCGGCGTCGAGCAGCGCCGGGGCCACCAGCGCCGACGGTGTCGCCGTTACCAACCCGCCCGCGGCGGCGATCGCCTCGGCCACCAGCGCGGCCTCCACCGGGCCGGTGTCGGGTCCGCGGCCCACGCCGAGGTAGCCGCTGTCGACCAGTGCACTCCAGAGTCTGTCGTCGTGCGCACCGACACCGAGTTCCATCGCGCGTTGCGGCCCCGCCAACCGGTCCAGGATGGTGCCGAGGCCGCCGAGGATGTCCTTCTGATCCTCGTTCAACAAATAGCTCACGATCGGGCCTTCGCGTTGGGGTCCAGCGCCAGGAAGCGCCGGGCGATCAGGTCCAGCTGCACCTCGGTCGCCCCGACGGCCACCCCCGCGGTGATGGCCAGCCGATAGTTCGCGTCGGCGATGCTGCCGTACTCGAGCGCATCGGCGCCGTGCACGGCCAGGGCGAGGTCGGCCACCGCCAGGTCGGCGCGGGTGTTCGCGACGCGCGCGACGTTGGTGTCCGGGGCCGGGGGTTCGCCACGGTCACGTTGGTCGATCACCTTGTACGCCAGTACCCGCGCGGCCTCGCACGCGGCGCGGGCGGCACCCAGCCGGACCTGCAGCAGCGGGTCGTCGAGCCGGCCGAGCTCGGCGGCGTCGGCGGCCAGCGCGTCGATCACCCTGGCCGCCCGCGCGTAGCGGGCAGCGCCCACACGTTCCTGCGCGAGCGCGAAGGTGACGACCTGCCAGCCGCCGTTCTCCGGACCCAGCCGGCAGTCCACCGGCACCCGCACCTGGGTGAAGTAGATCTCGTGAAAGTACCGCTCACCGACCATAGACGGCACCTCGCGCACGGAGATCCCCTCGGTGGACATCGGCACCAACAACACCGAAATACCTTTGGTGCCAGCCTTTTCCGGGTCGGTCCGCACCAGCAGGAAGCAATAGTCGGCGTGGTTGGCGTAGCTCGTCCACAGCTTCTGCCCGTTCACGATGTACTCGTCGCCGTCGCGGATCGCGCGCGTGCGCAATGCGGCCAGGTCCGATCCGGCGTCGGGCTCCGAGAAGCCCTGGCACCACAGCACCGATCCGCTGGAGATGGGTGGCAGATGCTGCTTGTGCTGTTCGGCGGTGCCGTACCGCTGGATGGCGGGTCCGATCCAGTTCACGTTCATGTACTGGGGCCCGCGCGGCTCCCCAACCGCCCACATCTCCTCCCCGAGCACCGCGTGAAACCACGCGCCCTTGCCGCCACCGCCGAACTCCGTGGGCCAATGCGGTGTCAGCCAACCTTTTTCGGCTAGACGACCGCAGAACTGCCTGGAGAACGCCGCCTGCGCCTCACTGCCCGGCCCGTCCTTCGACAGATCGTCCCAGTCGTCGGGCAACTCATCGGCAAGGAACTGTCGCAGCTCATGCCGAAACGTCGCTTCTTCGTCGCCCCATTGGAAATCCACCGTGAATACCTCTCTTCGCGCGACGCGCGTTTCAGGACGTGGCGGCGGCCCGTTCGCGGACATCGCAGACCGCGTACGGCGTCCAAGCCGAGCGGATGACGTGTTCCTCGGTCACGAATGTCGCCGTCGCCGAGACGTCGAGGAACACCGGCACATCCTCGAACACAATCTTTTTGTTGGCGGCCAGCGTCTCGTCGGTGCCGTCGGTCACGCCGTAGAACTTCATCGGGTCGATCAGATCGCCGGGCGTGGCGAAGCCCTCCTCTGCGATCGCGTGCGGAGCGCGCTCTTTGTCGCCGACAACGGTCCGGACGACGGCATTGCGGATGTACCGCCACTGCGGGTGGTAGCGCAACGAGATCGGCATGTGCACCTGCGCCCAGTGCCGCAGGAACTGGTCCTGTGTCATCGCGGGGTTGCGGCGCATCAGGGTCACGGCATTCACTCCCTGGGTTGGCGGGCCGTCGGGCCCCGCCCACCACCGGCTCACGGCCTCGGTGACCGCATATCCGGACACCTCGTGGGAGAAGCCGGCCAGGAACTGTTCGGCCCCCAAGAGGTCGTCGGCGCAGTCCACCCACAACGACACCACGGCAACCAACCGCGGGACCGCGGCGCCGCCGCTCATCTGTGTGAGTACGGTCCCCCGCACCCGGTCGCGTTCAACTTCCACGTCGCGCCGGGGAAGATGCACCGACACCCCACGAAACCTGTTGGCGGCAAACACTTCTCGCGCATCAGTCAGGATGGCCGCGGCGTCCGGCGCGGCGTCATCGGCGGACCGTGTCGCGACGTAGACGACCTTCTCCACGTCAGCCTGCTTACCGATCCGGCGTTCAGGCCGCCGCGACGGCCTGGCCGCCGCGCACCAAACCGCCCGGCCGGGCATCTGTCAGCTCGCCGTCTGCCACGATGGTCTCACCCCGGACCAGCGTTTCGACGTAGCCGGTGGACCGCTGGATCAGGCGGCCGGCGCCAGCGGGAAGATCGTGCACCCGCTCGGGGTAGTGCAACCCGAGGTTGTCCAGATCGATCAGGTTGATGTCGGCGCGCATGCCGGGCGCAAGAACGCCCCGATCGTGCATCCCGTAGAAGGCTGCCCCGTCGGCGGTCAGCCGGTGGACCGCAGTCTCCAGCGGGATGCGCGGACCGCGGCTGCGGTCGCGCACCCAGTGCGAGATCAAGTACGTCGTCATGCTGGCATCGCAGACGATCCCGCAGTGTGCCCCTCCGTCACCCAATCCCTGAATGGTCACCGGATCCGACATCATGTTGTAGAGGTGGCCGTAATCGTTGCCTGCGTAGTTAAGAACCGGGAACAGTAGGAACTCCTGACCGTTCGCGCCGAGCAACACGTCGTAGGTCACCTCCCACGGCTCGCGGCCTTCCCGCGTGGCGATCGCGGCGATGCTCTGCTCCGGTCCGGGCTCGTAGTCCAGCCGATCACCGAGCGGGTACACCCGCGCGAACATGTCGTCGTTGAGCATGTCGGCGGACGGGCCGAAGTGGTCGTCCGGCTCCTCCGCGAGTATCCGCCGCTTCAACTCCGGATCCCGCAATTTGGTGACGCGTTCGTCCAACGCAAGATTCATCAAGGCCCGGTAGCTGGGTCGATGCCGGAACGGGTTCATCCGTGACTGGTGACCCATCAGCATTCCGAACGCCCGGCTGGCGATCTGCGGCCGGATCTGCGCGCCCGCGGCGTTGGCCTTGTGCACGGCGGCGAACCAGGTTTGCCAATCGTGTGGGTCGTCCTCGTTGACCATCGCCAAGAACGTCAATGGAATTCGGTGTTCCTGACCCAGCCGGGTGATCCACTCGATTTCGGCATCGATCGAATGCCGCTGATCACCACCCACCGCGCCGCCAACGCCTGCAGGCACGACCTGCAACACGCCGGTACCGACCTCCGCCATCGCCGCCATCAAGGCGCTGAGTTCTGCTTCCTCGGAGAAGGTTCCGGGTACCGGCTCACCTGAACGGCTCTTGTGTCCGGCGGTGCGGCCGAACGACAGGCCCAACGCGCCGGCCATCAAACCGTCCTTCACGATCGCGCGCATCGCGTCGACGTCAGCGGCCGTGGCGACATCGTGTGCTCGGTCGCCCATGACGTAGCCACGGATCGCGGCATGCGGCAGCTGCGCACCGATGTCGACCGCACGGGGCATCCGCTCTAATGCATCGAGGAATTCGCCGAAGGTCTCCCAATTCCATTGGATGCCTTCGGATAACGCGCTTCCGGGAATATCCTCCACGCCCTCCATCACATCGATGAGCCAGTCGTGCCGGTCGTCGTGCACCGGAGCGAAGCCGATCCCGCAGTTGCCCACGATCGCGGTCGTCACGCCGTGCCAGCATGACGGAGTCAAGTGGGGATCCCAGCTGGCCTGCCCGTCGTAGTGGGTGTGTATGTCGACAAACCCCGGCGTGACGATCAACCCATCGGCATCGATGGTCCGTCGTGCCGGGCCGTCTACCTTGCCGACTTCGATGACAATGCCGTCGGAGACTGCAACATCAGCGGTCCGACGTGCGGCACCGGTACCGTCGACGACGGTGCCACCTCGAATGATCAAGTCGTGGGTCACTAAAGGTCTCCTTAATAGTCCGGCTTGCGTCCGATGATGGGCTCAATAGGCGCCGGCGGCCGACCGACCATCGCGGGCGGTATCCCGTAGAAGGTCGTCATGTCGGTACCGCGCTCGTACTCCCCCATCCACAAGTCGACCCACCCGGGCAGGGGTTGATCGGCGGGATCGTGTGTGGGCGCCTGGGACAGCACAAGCCGCCAGATCATGGACAACAGCGTCTTGGTGGGCACAGCATGAAAGACGCTGGGCACTCCGTCGCCGCCCACCGATGGAGAAACGAACGGCAACCGGCGCTTGAGTTCCCCGGCGAAGAGACCACTGGTGAGCGCTGCTACCGCGCAAACCCCGCGATCCTCGAGCGGAACGTGCTTGTCGAAGCCCCTGACGATCTCCATCATCACGTCGTTCACATGGCCGAACATCGTCTTCGCGCGCTTGACGCGATACCAGGGGTTGGGCGTCACGTAACGGCTCAGGATCAGTGCGGAACTGCGGTGCTCGATCTCCTCGACGAAATGCCACATCATCAGTGACGCCACGCGTCGATCGCCGCCGGCGAACAGCGACTCCCGGTTGTCGAGAAACACCTTCATCAGCGGAGTGAACGTGGCCTCGATGTTGGCGATGTACGCCAGGTGGTACTCCAGCGGCTTTTGTGTCCACTGCGCGTCAAACATCTTGCCAACGTTGACGTAGATCTCATCGAGGCCCGGGTACTTTTCGATCAACGAAAGCATGTGCTTGCGGTGCGCGGACGCATGCTGCGCCTCCTGCTTGAGGAATGCGTCGGCCTCGGCGGCGACCTCGTCGTCGTTAATGCTCTTGCTCAGTTCGCGGACGGTCGCCACGATGTAGCGCTCGAACGGCACCACGAAGAACGTAAAGGAATTGCAGAGGACGCCGAAATTGGGGTTGTCCGGCTGCCACTGGAACGGAACAGACGCGTCGAAGGCAAAAGGAATCGGCCGCACCACCACGTTCGTCATGGGCAAATCACCTTTCCCGCATCGCATCAGGCGCAGACGACATGTCATAAGCGTGGCACCAGTCGCCATTTTTGTACAGCGTACAGTTCATTGGGCGCGCACCTCCGGGGATCGCCCGGGCGAGACGGTCGGCGTGGATTTCGACCACCAGTTCTCGATCCGCTCCCAGATCAGATCGGGTTGTTCCAGATGCAAGAAGTGGCCTGCGTTCGGAACTACCTCGTAGCCGGAGCCCGGTGCGGGCAGGTGCGCCGCCACGTTGCTCAGCATTTCGGCACCGAGGGCGCCGTCATCGGCGCCGTGTAGGTAGAGCGTCGGCACGCTAGGGTAAAGCAGGGTGGCGTTCGCCTCGTCGCTCGCGTCCGGATCGGCGAAGGCGGGGTCGAACTGTGCGCGGTACGGCGCCAGGACACCACCGATCGTTTCGGCTGTGACGTAGCTCCGCAGCTGCGCGATGTCGAAGGTCGCGTCGTATCCGGGCGACCAATCTCCCCAGAGGCCTTCCCAGAAACCGTCCTTGAGCACGGCGATGTCGGCGATTCCGACTTGCTGGATAAGCCAGATGTAAAAAGAGCGCTTCAGTTGGCGATAGACGAACACATCAGAGAGCGCCGCAATCGGTGGCACAGCCAGTGTCACCATGCGGGCGAAGGCGTCGGGGGCGAGCGCGACAGCGCCGTAGGACGCCATGGCCCCCCAGTCGTGGCCGATCAACAGGCACCGTTCGTCGCCGCCGAACGCCGCATGCGTGGCAAGGATGTGCTTGGCGTAGGTGCCGACGCTGATCGATCCGTCGACCGGTGATGTGTAGCCGGGCAACCACGGCGCGACGACGCGGTAGCCACACTCAACCAGCCGCGGTGCGAGATGCCGGAATGTGTACGGAGTATCAGGGAAACCGTGAACCAGGATCGCCAGCGGTCCGTCGCGATGATCGATCTCGTCGAATGTCAGCGGCGTGGCGGCCATAGCCGTCCCCCTCCACTGGTCGATGCAGCCGTCACAGTCGCCCGATTGCTCAATCGCGGTCGCAACTGCACGCTCTCGGTAACAAGGGTGTCGGTAGCCCGCGCGCTGGACATCAACGTGACGATCGTGGCCGCGACGTCGGCGACGTCGGCCATGTTCTCCGGCACGCGCCCGTCACGTTCCCAGTACCCGATCAACTCCTCGATGAGGTCCGGATCGGATCCGCGCGTCAGCTCGGTTCCGTCGGTCGGGCCAATACCGAGCCGGATCACCCTCAAGTCAGGATGCTCGCAACGCCAAGAGCGCAGAATCTCGTCGAGTGCGGCCTTGCTAGCGGCATACGCGGCCGTGCCCGCCGGCGGCCTACCCACTTTGTCACTCGACGCGACGAGTATCACCGCATCATCGGAAAGGTAGGGAAACGCGGCGCTCATCACCAGCGCCGGCCCAATGGTGTTGACCGCGAAGGCCTCCGCCCACGTCGCCGCGTCGACGTGCTCGACGCGGGCGAGCGGAAAGACGCCGCAACTACACACGATCGCATCGATCGCGGTGAGAGCTTCGGCAGCCCGTTCGACGGCCCGGGTGATCGACGCGGGGTTGGTGACGTCGAGTTCGTGTGCGGTACCACCTAATTCGCCAGCCATGGGTTCCAGTAAGTCGATCCGGCGCGCGGCAACAGCAACTCGAGCGCCCTGCGCGGCCGCGGCGCGAGCCACCGCGTACCCGATGCCCGAGGACGCTCCGATCACCAGCGTGCGCAGTCCGGCCAGCGCTCCGTTGTTGTCAACCACGGGTTCCATCCCACGGTCGTGGATCACCTTCACGTCGCTCTGGCCTCCTGTTGAGTCGCCCGGTGCTGTCGCTTTTCGAGAGATCAGGTGTAGGCCACCAATTTGGTCTCCAGATAGCTTTCGAACCCCTCCAGGCCGTTCTGACGGCCAATCCCGCTCGCCTTGTAGCCCCCGAAAGGAGCATCGCCCCCGTAGTAAATGCCTCCGTTGACCGACATCGAGCCGGTGCGTACATTGCGAGCGAAAGTCAACGCGCGTTCCCTGGACGTCGAGAAGACCGCGCCCGACAACCCGTATTCGCTGTCGTTGGCGATTCGCAGCGCCTCGTCCTCGCTGTCGTACGGCAGGACCACCAGTACCGGACCAAACACTTCCTCGCGGGCGATCTCAGCCGAATTGTCCACCCCCGCGACCAGTGTGGGCAGCACGAAGGTGCCACCCGAAATCGCTTCGGGCAGCTCCCTAGGAGCCGTTCCGCCGACGGCGATTTCAGCGCCCGCCGCCCGGGCGCGATCCACGTACCCGAGAATGCGCTCCTGCTGTCGCGCATTGATCACCGGGCCCAGCAGCGTATCGGGAAGGGCCGGATCACCCGGTGGAATCAGTTCGAACATCTCTGTCAGCCGGTTCATCACCTCGTCGAGTCGCGAGCGAGGTGTCACTAGTCGCGTGGTGATCCCGCAGCCCTGACCGGCATGCATGCACACCCCAGCCATGTTGGGTATGACGGCCTCGATGTCGGCATCCTCGAGCATTACGGCTGCCGACTTTCCGCCGAGTTCGAGGAACACCCGCTTGAGCGTTTCGGCCGCCTTGCCTGCGATCACCTTGCCGACCGACGTCGACCCGGTGAATGAGATCAGATCGACTCGTGGGTCGGTTACCACCAACTGAGCCACCGAATTATCCGGAGTAGGTACCACATTGACGACTCCGGGTGGCAGGTCGGTTCTCTCGGCGATCAGCCTGCCGAGCCGAGTCGACGTCCACGGCGTGTTCGGGTCCGGCTTGAGCACCAGCGTGTTTCCCGTAGCCAGCGCCTGCGCGAGTTTATTGATTGCAATCTCAAAGGGAAAGTTCCACGGGACGATGGCGCCGACGACTCCGACCGCCTCCTTCCAGACAACACGGTGCGTGTTGTCACCGCCGACTCCCCCACCGTCCAGGCGTCGTTCCCACGCGAAACTGTCCAATAGCTCTACCGCAGAACACAACCCGTCAGCCAAGGGCCAATCAAGCTGAGCAATATGAGTCGTCATCAACGGCGCACCGGCCTCGGCGACCAGCTCCTCACGCAGGTCTTCTTGCTCCTGCTCGAGCGCATCCTGCAATTGCATGAGGCAGTGCTTCCGTAGTGCGACGTTGGTGGACCAGTCGGTGTCATCGAACGCCCGGCGCGCACTCGCGATCGCCGCATCCATATCACCGAAGGTGGCCGCCGCCGTTGACCCCAGTACCTTCCCGGTGGCCGGGCTGACATTCTTGAACGTCTCGCCGCTGCTCGAGCCCACAAGTTTCCCACCGATCAGCATTCGGCTTTCAGCGCGGGCCGATGCTCTCGCGTTGAGCTCGGCGCTCGATAAGGTCTCAGGGATTGGCTGCTCTGAGATAACTTCTTCGGCAGTCATTTTCACTCCTTGGTGTCGATCCGGTCTCGAGGGAAACCGAAGAGTTCAAGAGCTTCGTCGGCGACTGGTATCAGAGAGCCAGTGGGAACGCCGTGCTCGGCGGCCAAGCGGTCGAAGATGGCCACGTCCTTACGAAGCAGGGTGCCCACAAGGGGAGCGAGGACATCGAATCCACCCACCATTACCGCCGTGTTAAGGGAGTAACTGTTTCCGCTGCAGACCGACAGCACGTGACCAAGTGCCTTCTCGTCCAGGCCGAGTCCTATCCCAGCGGCGAGCGCATCACGCGCCAATGCGTAGTGGGCCGCATGCAACGTGTTGTTGATCAACTTGGCGATCAGCCCGCTGCCCAAGGGGCCGAGGTGGCTGACGCTACCCCCAAACGTTTCCAGTGCGGGCAACGCCCTCGCGTAGTGCTCAGGGGAGCCGCCCACTAACACGGCAAGTTCGCCTTTGGCTGCAGCGAATCCGCCTCCGCTGACCGGGGCATCGATCACGCCGATGCCCAGTTCATCTGCAGCCCTGGCAATTTGGTGACAGACGTCCAGGCTGATCGTTGAGTGGATCGCCAGCACCGCGCCGGGGCGCATACCGGAAAGCACGCCGGATTCGCCGAGTAACACCTGTTGAACACCGGCATCGTCGAGGACGCAGACACCCACCACGTCGCTCTTGGCTCCAAGCTCAGCAGGTGTCGCCGCGAATGCGGCGCCAGATTCGCGGAACGGTTGGAGAGACGCCTCACGGCGCGCCCACAATGTCGTCGGCACACCGCAATCGATAAGCCGATGCGCCATCCCCGCGCCCTGGTCGCCGAGACCGATGAATCCCACGCGGATCTGCTCACTCATGGAGCGCGATAGCCTCCTCCGGACAGGACTCCACGGCATGCCTTGCGGACGTTTCCAGATCGGCGGAGACGTCGCCCATTAGCAGCAGGCTGTGTCCCTCTTCGTCGGCGCCGAACAGTTCAGGCGCAATGCTGTAACAACGCCCATGGCCCTGGCAGGCGTCGGTGTCGAGGTCCAGATTCACCTCACACCGCCCAACTCAACGGAAGTGGCCGTGCCAGACGCACTGGCAGTGCCTCGTACCGCAGCTGCGCACCGGGGGTGATCTCGTATTCGGGGATCCGCTTATGGAACTGGTCGAGCGCAGCTCTCAGTTCCATGCGTGCGAGGTGACTTCCGAGACAGCGATGGAAGCCGCTCGCGAATGAATAATGCGGATTCGGTCGACGGGTGAGGTCGACGGTGAGCGGGTCCTTGAACTTCTCTGGGTCGAGGTTGGCCGCAGCCCACAGCACTGCCACCGGGGTTCCCGCGGGGACGACCGTATCACCGACCTGCATGTCGACGGTGGGAGTGCGAGTGCCAATCGGCACGGGAGTCTCCCACCGCATGAGCTCTTCGATAGCGTCCGGCCACATCTCGGGGTTGGCGACCACACGGCGGCGCTCGTCGGGATGGCGAGCAAGCCAGCTCAGCATGCAAGAAAGCGACGCCGCAACCGTGTCGAGGCCGGCGATCATCAGCAGGAAGCAAATGTCGAGGATGTTCTCCCGGGTCAGCGAATGCCCGTCAACTTCAGCGGTCAGCAATCGGCCGAGTAGATCGTCACCCGGTACACCGCTGGCTTGGCGCGCATCGAGAACCCGGTTGAAGTAGTCGTAACACTTCTTGCCTGCGGCTTTGTACCGTGCTTCGCGCTGGCTGATGGTTTCACCCTCGACGTCGCGAAGCAGATCGTCCTTGTTCTGCAGGAAGTAATTCAGCTCGGTCACGGGAATACCCATGAGCCGCAGGAAGATCGTGGATGGCAGGATCGCGCAGAACTCGTCGTAGACGTCGGCGTGGCCGCGCTCGATGAACTCGTCGATCAGTTCATCGGCGAGCGCCCGCACGTCGGTCTCCAGGGGCGCGATGACCTTCGCCGCGAAGATCGGGTCCAGCAGCTTGCGGTACTTGGTGTGCTCGGGGCGGTCGATGTCGAGCGGGATCAACGGCCGGTCGGCGCTTTGCGTGTTGCCCAGCGCGCCCGATCCGAGGACATGGTGGCTGCGGGTCAAGGTGTCGACAGTCTTGGCCGCACCCACGATGTGATTGCCTTCGATCGACAGGATCGGAATTGATCCGATACCTGCGTACACCTCCTGCGGCTCGGGCACGGCCAGCATCGCGGCGAAATCCCCGCCGACGCTTTCGGCCGCAAGGCCCTCGGTCACGGCATCACCGGGCTGTTCGTCCGCGGATAGTGCTGTCGTGTCGGTCATTTCGTGCTCCTCCGTGGTGTACTTCGGGGAAGGCCCAGGAACCGCTCGGCGATGACGTTCCTTGCGATGTCGGTCGATCCGCCGTAGATCGCCGTTCCTGGTGCAAATCGGAATCCGGCTTCGAAGGCTCCGTTGCCGGCGCTTCTGTCTGCCTCCCGTACCAATAGAGCTGTGGGGCCGACGATGTCGATCAATTGTGAAGCGATGTGTATCAACAGGTCCGACGACAGAACCCGCGCGGGCGGCCCCGCGGCGCACCGCGTCATCTCGACGCTCACGATTGCTTCGCCGAGACGCTCTGCGACCCCGGCGTCGTCGAGCACCGGTGTGCCGGTATCCGTGGATTGCGCTGCGGCCCAACGCAGAAACTCGGCCAGCAGTTTCTCGCACTCGGTGAGATACGGCCCGCCGATCGTGGGGTCCTCGCCGTCGGCGGCGATGCCGTGTTCCTGGCTCAACGGTGCCGCGACGACGGTCCAGCCCGCGTTGACGTCTCCAAGTCGCCATCGGTCGTCGATGCGGACGTCAGACAGATAAACGAAGTTGGTGCGCTCACCACCCAGGGTGCCGATTGGGCGGATCTCTACACCGGGGGTGTCCAGTGGCAGCAGGAACACCGTGAGGCCCGCATGCACTGGGGCCGTCGGATCGGTGCGCGTGAGCAGGAAGCAATACTGGCTGAACTGCGCGCCGGTGGTGAACATCTTCTGCCCGTTGATGATCCAGCCGTCGCCATCGCGCTCGGCGCGGGTACGCACGGCGGCCAGGTCGGACCCGCAGTCGGGTTCGGTGTAGCCGAGGCAGATCCGCACGGTGCCGTCTGCCACCCCGGGCAGAACCTCAGTTTGAACCTCCGGTGACCCGAACATCCGGATTGCGATCGGCGGCAGCAGTGTGGTGGAGGCCAGGACGTACGGCGCTCCGCTGCGGGCCCACTCCAACGCCACGATGCGCGCCCGCATGGGATCGAGGTCTGCTCCCCCTTCGGACTTCGGCCATCGGGTGGCCACCCAGCCGCGTTGACCCATCGCCAGATGCAGGGCTTCGTTGAATCCATCGCCGTCGGTGCGCTCTTGTTCGAGCACCTCCGCAGTGACGTGCTCGTCGAAGAACTCGCGCGCGTCGCGCCAGAACGCCAGGGTGTCGTCGTCGAGTTCAACGGTGCCGAAGTTCATAGCTGGCCCACCTCGGTCGACTGCGGCGCCAGCTTCGCGATTCTGCGCAGCAACGTTGGGCGGTGCCCCGCCAACGCTGCCCAACCTTTCGCCCTGCGATAATACAGCTGCACGTCGGACTCCAGTGTGAAGCCGAATCCGCCCTGCGTGTGAATCGCCGTCGCACCCGCCTTGTCGGCGGCGTCGCCCGCGGCGACCAGCGCGCACAGCGCCAGCGCCCCAACAGATTCCGGTTCGTTATCGCTGAACCAGGCTGCGCGCCAGACGAGTCTTCTTGCGGCATCGACGGCGTTGGCGGCGTCGACCAGCGGGTGTGCGACGGCCTGGAAGGATCCGATCTGGACGCCGAATGCGGTCCGCTCCTTTGCGTACCGCACACCGAGGTCCAGCGCGGTCTGGCCGAGGCCGACGAGCGCGGCAGCGGTCAGGATGTGCCATTCACGTTCGATCACCGCCCAGTCGTCGGCCGAACCCACCGCTGCGCCGTCGCTGATGCGACGCCACGCCACAGGTGCGCAGGCGAGATTTGCCTCGATATGCGCAGGCCCATCAGCGATCAATACGAGATCGTGTCGACTCAGAGCAAGCACCGCCTCAGCGATCCCACCTGAGGGGACGAGGCGTCGGTCACCGTCACCGGGTGCGATGGTGACGATCGCATCACGGTCCCGCATTCGGGCCAAGAGGTCTGCGCCGGCGTCAAGCCGCGCCAGTGCACGCGCGGACGCCAGCACGTCGGCCATCGGCACCGGCGCAGCGCGCCGCCCCGCCTCTTCGACGACGATAGCGACCTCGACCAGACCCGCCCCGTCACCACCTGCGGATTCCGGAAGCGCCATTGCAACGACGGAGCGCTCCCGGAGTTCGTCCCACAGCGCCTTGTCGAAACCGTCGGGCTCGGCGGCTCGAACCCGGGACGCTGGCACCGTCTTATCGAAGTACGCGCGGAACGACTCCTGCAGCGCTACCTGCTCGTCACTAAGGTTGAAGTCCTGCCGGCGAATCCGGAAATCTTCAGACACTTAGGGGAGATCCTTGAGGACACTGTCATCGAACCCGAAGAGCCGGTGCGCATTTCCACCGACGATCGCACGGGCACTTTCGATGTCCACCCCTTTGAAGAGCCTTTCGAGGATTTGCACGGACTCGGGGTACGTGCTTTCCGGGTGCGGATAGTCGTTACCCCACAGCAGGCATTCGGCGCCGGTATCGGCCAGGTTGGTGATCGCCACCGGGTCATCCTGGAACGTCGAGTGGATCTGGTGCCGAATGTAGTGGCTGGGCAGTTCGGCGAGCTTCGGCTTCACCCACCCGATCTCGTCATGCGCCTGGTAGTAGTAGTCCAGGGTCTGCATCGCCCAGGAGATCCACCCGCCGTTGCACTCGACGAACACCGCGTGCAAGTTGGGGTGGCGTTCCAGGATTCCGCTGCAACTCAGCAACGCGGCCGCGCGTGGCGCCATCGACTGGGTGGCGAGCAGGTTGACGGTTCCGCTGCCCCAGCCACGGTAGAAGATCATGTCGTGCCCGCTGCCCTGGTGCATGACGGCAGGCCGGCCCGACGAGGCGATCGCTGCCCACATCGGCTCCCAATCCTTGTTGTTCCACTCCGGCTTGCCCACCAGCGGTAGCAGGAGGCCGCCTACCGACGGGTCGCCTGCCACCCGCTCGATCTCGGCGATGGCCATGTCGACGTCCCAGGTGGGGATCATGGCTGCGAGCTTGACGCGATCGTGGCCGCCGATCTGCTCGCGAATCCAGTCGTTGTACACCTGGCAGACCGCCTGTCCGGCAAGCGGATTGGCGATATCCCAGGCGTAAAGACCGATGGTGGGGAACACGATCTCGCCGTTGATACGGTCGGTCTTCATCATGTCGAGGCGGACATCGTACGATGCCGCGGCGACCCGCTCGGCTTCCTTGGCGGCAGCTTCCTCAGCAGACAACTCGTTCCAGCCGATGGGGCTGCCGTTGATGACCAGGCTCCAGCCACCATCAGCATTGGCCAGAATTCTGCGCGGCGCGTGCTCGCGCAGGTCCTCGCTGAGCCGCTCGTACCAGAGGTCGTGCGGTTCGTCGACATGTGCGTCGGCCGAGATCTTGGGCAGATCGATTGTGCTCGTCATAGTCACACCTGAACCTTTTCCTTGCCCGCCGCCTCGGCGCGAGCCCGGTATTCGGCCTTACTCACCGTAGACAGATCGACATCCGTGGCGCGGGCCCGCCGCGCCGCCACGGTGGCGTCTTCCTTCTTGGTGTGCTTGAACGGGTCGAAATCGAAGAAACGGCAGCTGTTTTCGTAGGTGATCTTGTTGATCTCTTGGGGTGTCGCGTTGGCGGACGCGAACTCACTCCATAGCTGTTCAGGACCGTTCGGCCACGTCGAGTCGGTATGCGGGTAATCGCACTCCCAGGCCAGGTTGTCGATGCCGATCTCGTTACGCATCTTGACGCCTGCCGGGTCGGTGATGAAGCACGCCAGGATCTGGTCCCGGAAGATCTGGCTCGGCTTGCGCTTGGACCAGTCCTGGTCCAGCCAGAGCTGATTGGACGCATGGCGGTCAGCGCGCTCCAGGTAGTAGGGAATCCAGCCGATGCCACCTTCGGACAGCGCTACCCGGAGGTCGGGGAACCTACGTAGGGTGCGGCCGAACAGGATGTCCTGCAACGCCATCAGTGTCAGCTGCGTCGGCAGGATGATGTGGTGATCCATGGGCGCGTCGGGCGCCAAGGTGATCAGGCTGCCGCTGGCACCAATGTGCATACACATCACCGAACCGGTCTCCGACATCGCGGTCAGCATCGGGTCCCAGTACTCATTGTGGAAGCTGGGGAAGCCAAACGCGTGCGGCGCCTCCAAGAAGCTGATCGCCTTACAGCCCTTTGCCGCTAGCCGACGGACCTCGGCCGCGCACAGTTCCGGATCCCACATCGGCACAATCCCGATCGGGATAAACCTGCCGGGATGCGATCCGCACCACTCGTCGATGTGCCAATCGTTGTATGCCTTGAGCATGACGAGTGCGAGGTCTTTGTCGTCGGCCTCGCAGAAGGTCCGCGCGTTGAACCCCGCCATCGTTGGAAAGTTCATCGACGCCAAAACCCCGCCGGCGTCCATGTCTCGGACCCGCAGGTCGACGTCGTAGCAGGCGGGCCGGATCTCGGAGAAGACGCCCGGGTTAAACCCCCACTCTTCCTTCGGCCAGGTGACGACGGCGCACATGCCGAACGGCGTCGAGGTCTCGATGCCCTGGAAGACCCATCGGTCGATTCCTTCGGGGCTCCGTTCGACCTTCGGCGCCAGGTCAGCCCACTTCTGCGGGACATGGCCGTCGAACATATCCGGCGGTTCGATTACGTGGTCGTCGATGCTGACCAAGATCATGTCGTCAAGATTCACTGCAGATCTCCTCGCCGTCCGATTCAGCGTATTCATATTTGAAGAACACTGTTCTCTTTGAGAGGCTAGCTGACGCCAGAAGGAGTGGCAACGATCACTTTACGAAGTACAGATCAAGCCCGGCCGAAACCGGGGAACCGGGCGGTCGATCTGACCGGGATCAGGCCGTGCGGTCGGTGAACGCGGCCTTGAGGAAGCCCCAGAACTGGTCGGAGGTGACTTCGTCGCCTCCGACGTGGAACCCGAGGACCTTCGCCTGCAGCATCTCCATCATCACGTGCAGCAAGATCGAGGCCGTCGTCGAATCGTCCAACCCGGGGCCGGTCATCCCGGCGGTGCGGCAATTGCGGAGCAGCTCGGTCAGCGCGTTGTGCTGAGGCTCCATCAATGCCGCGAGCTCCGTCGGCCGGGTCTCACTCAATCGCTGGTGGAAGCTGACCAAGGAGCGCTGGAGCAGTGGCGAAGCCGCCTCGGTTGCTATCCACTCCGCTTCCATGAAGGCCCGCAGTCGATCGAGCGGGTCCGAACCGGCGGCAGCGACGGCTTCGAGCTGTCGCTCCAGCCCGCCGAGGGTGGCCTCCTCATATATCGCGAGAAACAGGTCGTCGGTACCGCTGAACGACTGGTAGAACGAGCGCAGGGACAGCCCCGACAGCTCGACGACCTTGCGGACCGACAGATTTTCCGAGCCCCCTTCGCTGAGCAATTCGAGCGCGATGTTCAGGAAGCGGTCGCTGCGGGCCTCGGCCTTCTTACGCACATCCTCGGTGGCGCGCTCGGCCGAGCGCTTACGCCAGCGCGAGCCCGGCTGCGGCGCTATGTCCAACCAGGCTCGATTCGATGCGGCGGCCGCTGACTTGCTCACAGGACGGAGTCTAGCGAGTCGGCGTTCTCAAATGGTGGTTACACGGCCCCGACGAAAATGAGAACGGTCATTGCCGAGGCCGAGCAAGTTTCTGAACGCGACGGTTGTTGAACCGCCACGCGCCGTCGGATCCCCTGGTCAACTCGTCGAAGTACCACCCCGCGAGCGCGATCACCGTCTGCCGGTCCGGACCGCTGCGATCCAGCATCGCCCACCCGGTGACGGCGGTGGCTCGGTCACCGTCGACCGAGATAACCGGGTTCACGACGGCGTGCAGCGTGGCAGGTCGATCCGTCGGACTCAGCCGGCTCCACACCGTTGTCAGCTCGGATCGCCCTCGGAACGCCTGCCCCATCATCGAGAATGAGCAGTCTTCGTCGAACAGGTCGAGCAGTTCGTCAATTTCACCGCAGTCGAGCAGCGCACAGTAGCGTTCGATCAGGCGCCGGATTCGCAGCTCGTCAAGCAGTTGTGAGTCCGGCTCTGTCACGCGACGACGCCTTTGACCTTCAATTCGATGACGTCGTCCCAATCCATCCCGAGGTCGTCGGTCAAGATCGCGTCGCCGTGCTCATTGAAATCGGGCGCACGCCGTGTCGGGGACGGCGTCTGGTCGAATTGGACCGGCGTGGCAACCAGCGGGTGCTTGTCGCCGGATGATGACTCGGCTTCGACGATGTACCCGTTCGCGACAACCTGGGGGTCACTCTTGACCTCGATGGGGTCCTGAACCGGGGACCACTGGCCGCGAAAGTCCGCGAGCCGCTGCTTCCACTCGTCCATCGGTGCGGTGGCGAATCGCTCAGCGAGAATGGCCCTGGCGGTCGGGCTGTTGGCTGCCAAGGTCTCGGGATCAGCGAACCGCTCGTCGTCGACCAGCTCCGACAAGCCGGTAACGCGGCACGCATCGGCCCAATAGTGGAAGCCCTGCAGGCACGCCAGTTGGAGCCAGTGCCCGTCGGAGGTCCGATAGCTGGCGGTCAACGGATTGCCGACGTCGGTGCCCACCGGGAATTGGCCCCAGGGGCTGTTCACCTCGTGTGACAGGGCGATCGCTGCGCCCATCGCCCACATCCCGGTGGCCAACAGCGAAACGTCCACGATGGGCGCCTCGCCCGTGCGCTCGCGATGAAGCAGGGCCGCCGAAATGCCACCGGCGATCGTCATGGCCCCTATCGAGTCACCGTATGCCGGGGCCGGCTGGGCGGTGATCGCGTCCAGCTCAACAGGTTTCGCCCCGTAGGCCACGCCGGCACGGCACCAGTAGCCCAGCACGTCGTACCCACCACGGTCGGCTTCGGGGCCGCGTGAGCCGAACCCTGTCCCGCGCACGTAGACGATCTTGTCGTTGACAGCGCGGATGTCCTCGACGTCGATGCGCAGCTTGGACCGCACCGCGGGTAGTTTGTTGGTCAGGAATACGTCGCATGTCGCGGCCAACTTGTACAGAATGTCGACGCCCTCGGCCGTGCTCAAGTCAAGACCGATGCTGCGCTTGCCGCGGTTGGAATGCTGGAGCAGCGGATGCCACGCTCCACCGTCGAGTCGCATGTTCCCCGACGACATGATGCCGCGCATCGCATCGCCGCGTTCCGCGGGCTCGATCTTGATGACGTCGGCCCCCCAGTCGGACAAGATCGCCGAAGCGGCGGGGACGAACGTGTGCTCGGCGACCTCCAGGACACGGATCCCCTGCATTACAGCTGTCACAACATCATTCCTGTCTATCGATCGGGCAGAAAATCCACCGGCTAACGATCCTCGAGGATCATTTCGGCCGCTCTCCAGGCCATGGCCATGATCGGGCCGTTCAGATTGCCCGACACCATCGTCGGCATGACCGAGACGTCGACAACGCGAAGGCCGGTGACGCACCGCACGCGAAGTCGACTGTCGAGCGGATCGCTCTCCGTCGGGCCCATCGCGCACGCACCTGACGCGTGGTAACCGGTTCCGCCATAGAGGAGACCCGCGCGAAGGATGCTGTCGTCGTCTTCGACGGCACGACCGGGTTCAATTTCGGAGAACAGCATGTCGGCGATGGGATGCTGAGCCACGATCTCACGCATCCGGTGAAACATCGCCACCGATACGCGCCGGTCGTAATCGGTGTCGAGATAAGTGACGTCAATCTTCGGTGGCTGCGAGGGATCCGTCGAGCGGATCCGCACTGACCCCTCGCTAGTCGGTCGCAACACAAAACCCAATAGGGATAGGCCAGCGCGGGTCTCGAGGCCGCCATCCACCGATCCGAGCCCGAGGGAGAACGGGGTCATCAACACCTGCGCATCGGGACGCTCGCTTGCCGGGTCGGCCCGGATGAAGGTCAACATGTCATACGCCGGCGTGGCGATCGGCCCTTTCTTCGACAGCAGGTAGCGGAGGCCGGCGCGGGCCTGTCCCACCGGTGACGACAACATCTTGTTGTAGCCCTTGGGCTCTCGCAGACGCATCTGCAGCGGAAAGCAGCGATGCTCGTGGAGTCCCTCACCCACGCGTGGGCTGTCGACCCGCACGTCCACCCGGGCCGCTGTTAGCACGTCCCGCGGCCCGATCCCCGACAGCTGCAGCAGCTTGGGTGTGGCCAGGCTGCCCGCGCACAGGATCACCTCGCGGCTGGCATGCAACTGCGCGGACCCCGAAGCGGATACGACGGCCACACCGGCGGCCCGGTCGCCGTCGAAGATGACGTGGGTGACCGTCGCCTGTTTCAGGATCGTGAGATTGGGCCGCTTGCTGGCCGGATGCAGGAACGCCTTCGCTGAACTGACGCGCTTGCCCTTGTGAATGGTGGCGGGCGTGTAGCCGGTGCGCTCATCGTCTGAGGCGTTGACATCGTCGACCCGCTTGATGCCCAGGGTGGTGGCCGAATCCATCAGGGCTTCGGACACTTCCTCGCCGGTGTGGTTCACACTGACGCCGAGGGGTCCGCCGCTTCCGCGCATCTCGGACTCGCCCAGATTGTGGTCCTCGATGGTCCGGAAGATGCGCAGCATCTCGTCCCACCCCCAGCCAGGGTTGCCGCGGGCGACGATGTCGTCGTAGTCGACCTGCGATCCGCGGTTGTAGACCATGCCGTTGAGTGAGCTCGAACCTCCGATCAGCTTGCCGCGGACCCAGTGCTCCTCCTGACGGTGCGGTCCGAACGGCTCGACGTCGTACTGCCACACGTAGCGGGGATTGTTCAACAGGAACGCAAGACCCTTGGGCATCGAGACAGCAGGGTTGCGGTCCGATCCGCCCGCCTCGATGAGCAGAACCTGGTGAGCCGGATCGACACTGAGCCGATCGGCAAGCACGCAGCCCGCCGACCCCGCGCCCACCACAATGTAGTCGTATCCGCCCACGGTGCCACCCTTCGATTTGATGTACTCATCTCACGAGAACACTGTTCTCACAAAGTATGGTCGCACCACCATCGTCTGCACCACCTTTCGCCCCAGACTCCGCAGCGGAACCTCAGAGCGTGTCGCGCCCGATGACCTGACCGGGACGCGCCGACCTCCAGTCCGCCACATCGGGGGGCAGCGCCACCGGATACTTGTTCTCGTTGTGCACACTCCAATGCGCGTGGCCAAGCTGGTGGATGTGGAAGCCGTGGCGCAGCGCCTCAGTGAATCCCATCGCGTCGCTGGCCGCGTTGACGGAGTCCTTGACCAACAACGCGGCGATTGTGGGCAACTCGGCGACGCGCCGCGCAAAAGCCAGCGTCCTGTCCTCCAGCTCGGCACGCGGGAAGATCTTCGACACCATTCCAATGCGATAAGCGCCTTCCGCATCCAACGAATCACCGGTCATCAGAAGCTCTTTGGCCAGTCTTGGGCCCAATTCCCAGGGATGGGCGTAATACTCGACGCCGGGCATGCCCAGCCGCACCGCGACGACATCGCTGAATCTGGCGTCGTCGGAGGCAACGATGAAATCGCACGCCCAGATCAGCATCAGGGCGGCCGAGATCGCGTTGCCCTGCACCTGGGCCACGGTTACCTTGCGAAGGTCGCGCCAGCGGCGGGTGTTGTCGAAAAAGTAGTGCCACTCCTGGAGGTAGAGCCGCTCGACGCCCTCCCTGCTCGCACCGTCGCGCCGGAAGCTCTCGTGCTGGGCGGGACCGGGCTGCCGTTCCAGCAGCGAGGCTTCGGAACCAAGGTCGTGCCCCGCCGAGAAGTTCTTGCCACGGGCGGCCAGTACCACCACGCGGACATCGTCGTCGGCCTCCGCACGCCGGAACGCGTCGTCGAGCTGGACCAGCAGCGTGCGGTTCTGCGCGTTGTGCTCATCAGGCCGATTGAGCCAGATCCGGGCGATGCGCCCCTCGTCCAGCGTCTCGTACTGCACCAATTCAGGACTGTCCGTCACTAGGTGGCCACCTTCGTCGTCTCGTGTCTACTCATGCGTGGGCGCTCAGACCTCGACAACGACGGCCCCGCCCTGCCCGCCGCCCGCGCACATCGCGGCGACGCCGATACCACCATCGTTGCGCCGCAGTTCATGGATCATCGTCGTGAGCATCCGCGCGCCCGAGGCCGCGACCGGGTGGCCCAGGCTGCAGCCGCTGCCACTGGTGTTGACCCGGTCTTCATCGAGGCCCAGCTCCCGGCAGGCTGCGATCGGGGTGGAGGCGAACGCCTCGTTGATCTCCCACAGCGCGACGTCGGACACCTTGAGGCCGGCCCGGTCGAGCACCTTCGGGATAACCTTAAACGCCGCCAGACCGGTGTCGCGCGGATGTGTCGCGTATGACGCCCACGCCCGGATGGTGGCCAGGGTCGGCGCGCCCTCGCTCTCGGCGACGTCGTCGCGGGCGACCACCAAGGCCGCCGCGGCGTCGTTGACGCCGCTGGAATTGCCGGCTGTGATCGCGAATCCCTCGATCTCGGGATGCAGGACTTTCAGCCCGGCAAGACGTTCCAGGCTGGTATCCCGGCGGGGGTGCTCGTCGATGGAGAACTCGAACGCTGATCCGTCCTGCGCCTGAACTGTCAACGCCACGATCTCATCGACGAACTTTCCGGCGTCGACGGCCGCGATCGCACGCTGGTGCGAACGCAATGCCCACGCGTCCATCTCCTCCCGGGTGATCCCGAGCGCTTTGGCGGTGTTGTGCCCCACGGTAACGGACATGTCGACGGCGGGTGCATCGGAGGTCTCGACATGCGTTGGGGGAAGCCATGGTTCGGCGAATTCGAGTTCGGGTCCAGGGATTCGCCACTTCATCGCCGGCCGGGTGGAGATCGACTGCACGCCGCCGGCGACGATCACCGATTCCATCCCCGATCCGATCTGTGCGGCAGCTGCGCCGACAGCCGCCAGGCCGCCCGCACAGTGTCGGTTGATCGCCAGCCCGGGAATACCGAATAGGCCAGCCGCGGTGGCGGCATAGCGAGCCAAAGCTCCACCCCCGTAGAGACTTTCGGCCAGCACAATATCGTCAATCAACGCCGGTTCCAGCTGTGCGCGACGGAGGGCTTCGGTGACGATAGCTGTCGCCAACTCCTCACCGGACACGTTGACCAACGACCCCTTGAACGCGGTCCCGATCGCCGTGCGAGTGGCGGCGATGACTACTGGAACAGCCACGGTTCTCCGTTTCTTCGGCACGGAAGCGCGATCTCCACGTGGTCGCGCCTCACCGCGCAGTCAGGATGGCGGTACACGGCGCAACTGTACACACACATCTTTACACTGTAAAATAATTTCGTGGCTGCCCCAAGTCCCTGGTAGTGCAGTGCAAAGCAGGCGGCTAACGACGGTTCGATGCGGGGATGATCACAGCCTCGGTCGGTGTTGATCTCCCGTCCGAGACGAATTGCGGATCCGGGGGGCCCGCGCGACGGAATACCTCGGTCTCGCCGACCCGCCCGCGGCCGGCGCCTGCCGCATGCTGAGCCTGGCGCTTGAACGCCCGCGCCGCGGCGCCCAACGGATACGAGACCTCGGTGACGGACTCGCCGAGGTCCGGCAAACGCTCGCCGAAAACGATTACCTCGCTGCCGGCCCGCCGTATGGCCTTCATCACGACGTCGCGCGTCGCCGGATTCGAGGTCAGCAGGTCGCCATGGATGGCAAGCGTCGAGGACCTGGGTTCCCTGCGGAGCCTCTGCAAGGACCAACACGGAGTCTCGATACACGCGAGAATGCGCAGCGGCTGAACATTCTCAACGGCGCCGAGCACTACTCGCACTTTCCAGCCGACACGACCACGGTCGAACAGCAAACCGCCGGCACCGCTCACCAAAGACGCCACATCCGGCGCCGCAATTTCGATGGTGTAGCCGTCGTCACCGCCAACAGCATCGCGTGCTTCTAGCCGCGCATCGATTCGCCCCATCAGCTAGCTTCCTGCTCTAGAGCAGCGCATCGGACGGTTCTACCGATTTCCACTGGACGCGCACCGGGCTCGTGACTCTTCGATCCAAGATTCGCCGTCACGCCTGCACACCACTGCGTGAAGACGCCAGATACGCGGCGTCGACTCCGCAGTTCTCAACGGCCATCCGATCGACCCAGAGGTTGAGCGGTTCCACTAGATGGCCGCGCGGCGACACGACGTTCGGGGAGGGCATCACGTTGCCTCGCCCACGAACGCCGTCCACCGGGGGCTGTCACCCGCCTTCTTCAGCTCGATCTCCATTGCCTCTCCGCTGCGTGGAACATCTTTCCCGACAAGCGACTTCGCATGAACTGCAGTGTGGTTCCTTACCACTCTCGAAGAGAGCCCTCGAAACACACCACGCAGATTGACTGTAATATACAGTGTAAAAATGTCAACGAACTCTCTAACGTCAGTTGGTATGACCGACCTCCGTCAAGATCAGGCGCAAATCGGCGACGTGTTGATCCGCTACGCCACTGGAATCGACCAGCGAGACTGGGACCTGTTCCGGACGTGTTGGACACCGGACGTGGTGGCCGACTACGGCGAGATCGGCGAGTTCCGCGGGATCGACGCCATCACCGACTTCATGGTCGCCTCGCACCTCGCGATGGGACCGACGCATCACCGGTTGACCAACTTCGCCATCAACGTGGGAGTCGGTGGGGACGACGACTGGGCAGAGGTGCGGTCCTACGTGCACGCCGTCCTGATCGCGGTGCCCGGTGACTCCAGCAGCTGGATCGATGTGGTCGGCCACTATGACGACAGGTTCATCCGGATGGCCGATGGTTGGCGGATCAGTCACCGCGCCGCCTACATGGCCCGGATGATGACCGCGGCAGGGCACACTGATGGCAGCCCACGGATTCGCCGATAAGTACGGGCAGTGGGCCGTTATCGCCGCTGCATCGGAAGGTGTCGGCGCCAGCCTGGCCGACCAATTGGCTTCGCGGGGAATCGATTCCGTCGATGTTGCTCTCGTTCAGAATTCTGGACCATCGTTCGTCCACGGTCTCGCCAAAGTGACCGGTATCAATGGAGGGTTCTGTTATTCGCCGTGCCGACCGTCACCGGCCTATGTGTCCACCTCGGTGGCGCTACGGGTACGGCCGGCCGCTAGCGCTCAAATTGAGCAGACTGGAAGGGTTATCGTGACACTGGTTGAACGAGAACACGACTTCGCCAAGCCGTGGGCAAAGCGCCGCGTAAGGATCTACGCATGGTGTTTCGCCGTCGCGACAATAATTGCCGTTGGCGTCATTATCGGTGTCGGTGTGGGCCTCCTTCCGATGGCGCCGGGGACGGGTGTCGTTGCATGCTTTCTGTTCATAACGCCGGTTTTCGTTGCATTCGTGACGTCGTGGATCGACGTTCCTGGAGAGAACCGGACCACGCTGGAAAAGGCCAACGAGTTCCAGATGATCTGGTTCGTCGTCGCCGCTGCGGCCAGCGAACTGTGGTGGGAGCTGGCTTGGCTGATTGGCGACGTCCTGGGTTGGATGCACTTAACTGAGAAGCAACCATGGGGCTTCATATTTTGGTACTACGGCGTCGCCGATGTGCGGTATCTAAATAGCGACGGATCGCTGTGGGCCATGGAAGCGGCCGTCGTGGGTGGTGCCACCATTCTGTTAGTTGCATGGTGGAAACTGAAAGCCGCGGGTAACGATCCCGCGAAGCGCATCCGGCCCCTCTGGTGGACCTTCTTCTCCATGTCAATGATGGTGACGGTGTTCTTCATCTACTACGTCGCTGAAGCCCGCCATGGCTTTCCCGACTTTCCCCGTAGGGGATTCTGGGACATCTCGATAGTTCTAATCTACGAGAACCTCCCATGGGTGATCGCGCCTCTCATCAGTCTTCCTTTCGTCGCCAAGCAATTGGGTTACCTCTACGGGAAAATTGCACTGACTTCGGCGTCGACAAGGCCGACGGGACAAACTGCTCAGCCGACCACCGTCGTCGCACATGACACCGCTCACGGCTAATGGGAGTCGGATTGGACACACCTGCCCGCAATCACTTCCTCAAGGCCGACGGCAGCGCGCTTTCCGGGGCGACCGTGCGCAGCCCTCACCTGTCGACGGGATCTGCGATCCACTGCTCACGCTCAGGAAGTCCTCGATGCGATCCCCAGCCGGCCACTGGACTCTAAAATCAGCCGGACTCATTCACCTCCCTGCATACATTGGGCGGCGGTGGCGTCCGGTCATTAACGCGGCGTAACCGTTCCCCGACTCAGCAGACACCCTTCTCTTGAATCACTTTGATGCGGGAACGCGGAATCATTGTTGGCACATTCTGGAATGTAATGGTGATCGACTGTTCATCCTCATCGGTCACGCACACATCCGGATAGGCCTCGCCGTCAAACGTTTCAAGATATATCAGTTTACGAACAAGGCTCATTGCATATCCTCCTATTCGGCTGCGGGCCGGTCCTGCCGATCCAATACGCTAGCCTGTCGCGCCCTCATTCTCAGCAAGTTCTGCCAAGGTTCATGTACCAGCCCGGGCCGCTTTTGGATCTCGCAAGTGGTGGCCATCCATACAAAACTGAGCGCCACCGGAGTAGGGATGTGTGGCCTTCAAGTACTACGCGGCCCCCACCGCCAGACCCTAGACACCGTGTGCGACCGGGCGATTTTGGAGGAAGTTGTTCGCCCGGCGCCGGGCAAGTGGAGATCGGCCAAAAGGTGCCGCGGTGGGTACCAAACGACGGGTTCGTCGAACCCATGGAGACCGATCGACAAAAAACGCGCGCCTGTAGACGGTATGGGGGCTAGCTGAGGCCGAAGGCCTCGTGCTGCAAAACGATTCGTGGGTTGCCGGCGTGGGTGAACACTCGCGCTGGTAGAGCCACATTTGCAGATCAGGAGGCCTCCGGTGATTGTTCAGGGTACGAGTGTCGGGTTGGACGTGCATGCACTTTCGGTGGTGGCGCACGCCGTCGACGAGGAAACAGGCGAGATCGCCCGGGCACGGTTGTGTCCGGATCACGGCGAGATTTTGTGTTGGCTGAGTCAATTGCGCGCGCCACTGCGGGTGGTCTATGAAGCCGGCCCGACAGGGTTCGGGCTAGCTCGAGCGCTCGACGACGCCGGGGTCGAATGTGTGGTGGCCGCGCCATCGAAGCTGCACCGCCCGTCGGGAGATCGGGTCAAGACCGACGCCCGTGATGCCGCACACTTAGCTCGGCTGCTGCGCCTGGGTGAGATCACCGCGGTCAGGGTGCCCGATCGGGAGGTCGAGGCGGTGCGCGATCTTGTGCGGGCCCGTGAAGATGCCCGCGCCGATCTGATGCGAGTGCGACACCGGTTATCGAAACTGCTTCTACGGCAAGGGATCGTCTACTTCGGCGGCACACCCTGGACGTTCGCCCACGAACAGTGGCTACGCCGGCAGCGCTTCGACAACATTCACCTCAAAGCCGCCTTCGATCACGGTTTCGACGCCGTGCTGGCGGCCACCGCAGCACGTGACCGCCTCGATGAGCAGATCCTGGAGGTAGCGGCATCGCCGCGGTTCGCCGACCCGGTCAACCGACTGGGCTGCTTACGCGGTATCTCCGCCCTCACCGGTCTGGCGTTGACGGTGGAGATCGGTGACTGGTCGCGGTTCACCGGGTCCTCGATCGGTGCCTATGTCGGGCTGGTGCCCTCGGAATACTCCTCGGGCAACTCGCGGGCACAGGGATCGATCACCAAGGCAGGCAACACCCATGTCCGACGGCTACTGATCGAATCAGCCTGGCATCACCGCAAGTCCTACAGCACCTCGGGGCCCACCCTGCGGGCCCGCTGGGCCAAGGTCGATCCCGCTCTTCGGGCTCGCGGGCATGCCGGTAACCGCCGCCTCAACAAGCGGTGGCGCAGTTTCACTGAACGCGGCAAGAACCCACTAGTGGCCAACGTCGCGATCGCCCGCGAATTGGCCGGCTGGTGCTGGTCGCTGGCCACCATGCAATAAGTCGCCAGGCATCGAATACTTGACTGACCTGATGGCCTGGCTGTCGGCGCGGTGCGTGAACAAACCTGCAAAGAACCTATGAGCCACAAGGCGATTCGAATAACCATCGCCGTGTGACGCTCGGTTGTAGACAGCAGTACCGTTCACATCCGAATCATCGTCCTGCGGTACCCAACCCGCGCATATCAGCCTGACACCACCGTCGTGAGCAACGACCGCCGACACCGACATCAGGTCAGTCAAACGAAAGCCGCCCCGGCTCGCACCGGGGCGGCTTTCACCTACCTCTTGACAACTTCGCCCACATATCAGGTTCTCAAACTGCATGGCGGATGGCGATATCTCTACCTGCAGGTTCGCAGAGTTCTCATCAATATGGCGAATGGGGTTTTCTCATCTTCGTGGCGGATCCTAGAACCGTACGGTTGTGCCATGCCTGACGTCATCAGTGGAGCGGCCATTTTCGCCTGTGCTATCGGCGGTGCCGCTGTTTGCGTGGCCACGATGCCTGTGGTCCCAGTCCCGTTTATGCAGGCCTGGGCCCCTGCGCGCCGAACGCCTGCCGGTCACTCCTCGCTACCAAGAGGATCGGCATGGGCGGCCACGAAGTGCTTAGCCAGGGCTACCTGTACTGCAGTAGTGAACGACGAATCGGTGGCCGCTTCGCCACGCCATACCTCGTCCCCATCTACGAGCAGGACGTAATCGTCAGGGCCGCGGCGTTCGATCCGATACACCGGAAAGATTTTCAGCGTTGCACCGGGCGCTATGACTGCCACTCGCCGCTCCTGCCATTCCTCGCCCGAGGTCGCGACTGGGGTCGAACTCTGAGTTGACGTGTGGAGCCGGCGAGCTTGAGCAAACTCGGCGGCGATTCTGCTTATTGCGGTCAGAAACGCCGTCACTGACTGTTGGCGTTCACTCGAGGCCGCTATGCCTTGATTAACTAGGATGTCATCAACTTGCGCGAGCAGGTCATCGAGGTCTCCGGCGCCCTCCTGTTCACTGCGCATCGCATTCTCCAATGCTGAAATGAGATCTGGGGCTGTTGCGTACCGCCTAGATAGGTCCGTTGCGAAGGCGGTGTCAAAGACGGTCGCGACTCGTAGACGCTGATGTGGCTCGAGGATGCCCTCCAGTACGGCGCGTGCTTCGGGGCGGCGGTGGGGCATCAGGTCGTACTCGTCTCTGAGCACACGAGGCTCATGTCCGGTGATGATGTAGAAGAAGATGCCCGCCAACTGCGTCACGTCGCTTGCCGGAGCTCTACCGCCCCTGCGATGCTCGGGCAGGCGAAGGAACCTGTTTCCAACTTCCTCGTTCAATCGGGTCAGCGGGTCGTCTTCTTCGGCATTGTTGAACGACAGGCCGAAGTCCACCAGCACCGGCGTGGTTATGTCGCTTTTTCGAAGGACTATGTTAGCTGGCTTGAGACCCCGGTGGATGAAGTCGTTTTCGTGACAGCGGTTTAACACGGAAGCGAGTTCTTTGACGCAAGCCAACCCTGTGTGTACATCGATGGCCTTTCCCCCCGCGAGAAAGTCCTGGAGGTTGACTCCGTCGATGAATTCCGTAGCCATGTACATCGGCGTTCGACAGTCTTCCCACGTGTCAGCATTGTGGTCGAAGATCCGTGGAGGACCGAGGTCAGCGAGAGCCTCGTAAGCACCGACTTCGCGTTTGAATCTTCTGCGGGCTTGCAAGCTCCGCACGCGGTCCGGTCGTAGCGTTTTGATGAATACACGGAGTCCGCTGCCGTCCCTCGCGCTAGCGATGAACGAGACACCTTGGCCGCCCCGATATTGTTCAGCATCGCCACCGCGGACCCACCGCTCATCCCATGGTGGCGGTGGTTTGGGCATCAGGCCACATTAGTCCGGTAGGACGCGTCAGTAGGCCCGCATCAACCCCGGGGTCGGCATCCACCGCGAGATTCGTTCTAGGCCTGCGCATGCTCGGTGTGGAACGCTGCTTGTTTCGCATATGACGCCAAATCGTTCACCGACAAAAACATCCCCGACCGCAGATCCGACGAGGCGGTTCGTTAGATATGTTGTCTGACAGTACTTTACGAAGCAGTGATGAATAATCGTCATTATCCATGAAACTTCTCTGCACTGGCAGCGTCAAGATCGGGCTAGTCTGTGGCGGCGAACGCTTCGCGCAGAAACGGCGTGGAGTCGACCAGTGATGCGAGCACGGTGCCGCTGTGGTCTTCTTCGGGATAGACGTGCAAGGTGACGTTCTGGTTGTTGGCGACCAGTTGGTCATAGAACGACAGTGTCGACGCCGGCGGCACGTCCCGGTCGAGGAGACCGACACCGAGGAAAATGGGTCGGTCGAAGCCTGTGGACGGGGTTCCCATGAAGGCGTAGAGCGCGTCGGACATGCCGGGGATCGAATTTAGGGGCGCGGTGAAGAATGCCGCCGGCGCCAAGTCGGCGAGTTCATCGGAAAGGGCTAGTGTGCAGACGGTTTCGGCACGGTCGGCGGCGTCGCGTCCGGCGGGACTGAGCACACTGTTGACATTGAGGTCGGGTCGTGCTTCGCGCAACGCGGCAAGGATGTAGGCGGTGTAGGCGTTGGCGATCGGCCCTAGCTCGGGCAGCTTAAAGTCTGGTCCGGTCTGGTTGACGAGCTTGTCGATGTTGGCGGGGGTGCCGGTCGCAACCACGCCGCGGTAGTCCAGACCGGAGCCCTGGCTGAATTCGGTGGCCCAGCGAGCGCTGCTGATGGCGGCGCCGCCGCCCTGGGACTGGCCGACGATGGCCCATCTGGGTGACAACGGCAGGCCCATGTCGTGGGCGGCGATCACCGAGTCGACGACGCCGTGGGCGGTGGTGACACTGTTGAGGTAGCTCATCAGGCCGGGTGTTCCGAGGCCGACATAGTCGCTGGCGACGACGGCGTAGCCTTCGCCCAGCCAGTGCGACAGGTACTCGTCATCGCGCGGGGTACGAGGCAGCGCGGACGGTGTGCAGTCGTCACCGAGGCCGACGGTGCCGTGCGCCCACGCGATGACCGGGAACCCGCCGGCGGGCGCTGGGCCGGGCGGCAGGAACACCCCGCCGGTGCTGACCGCGGGCTGGTCGTGCTGGTTGACCGTGGAATAGAGCACGCGGTAGGCGGGGCCAGCGCCGGTGAGCGACAACGCGGGATCCAACGGCACGGAGGCGACGGTGGTTCCCTGCGGAGGTATCGGGCCGGCGAACAAGCGCGCATCGAGCCCCGACCAGTGCGGCACGTCGGCGCGAGCCGGGGCCATCGGAAGAACCGAAAACACCAACACGAGCAGCACCGACATCCACGTCGTGCGTCGCCGCAATCGCATGGCCAAAGTCAACCAGAGGACCGGCGAAAATGTCGCACCTCGCGCGTCAATTGCCTAAGGGCTTCGTCATTTCCGCACGCGCCGCGCTGCCTGGCGGCATTCTGAGCCGGGGTGATAGGGGCCAGCGACCCAGGCGCTGACGAACTTGGCCGCCGCCATTTTCAGCGCAGGTTAGACGTGAACGATAGCCAAGCCGGCGACTCCGTCGAGCGGATCAAAGTCGTCGTCTTGCGTTACCACCGGCAATTCGCGGGACGCCGCGATAGCTGCGATCCACAGATCGTTGATGCGGACTCTTCGGCCCTTCTCGGCCAGGTGAATTCGAAGTCGCGCCCACATCCGCGCTGCGTCATCGTCGACGGGAAACGCGACGATGTCAGCGACGGTGTCCAGCGTCGCCAATCGTTGCGCACGCACGTCGGCCGAGGCCGCGGCGAGGACGCCGAGGTTGAGCTCGGCCAACGTGATTACGGTAGTGGCCACTTCGTCAGGAATCCGCGACGCATTAAGGCGTCGGCCGCTCTCGTGGGCGATAAATACCGACGTGTCGAGCACGCCTGCAGAAGTCACGGCAGTGGGTCAAGGTCGTCGGTGGTCTCGCCCACCAGCTCCCCCAGCTCCTGACGTAAGGCTGGATCTGCTTGTGTCCGGTCAAGCCTGCGCAGCAACTCGTCTCGGCTCAACCATCTGCGTCGGGTCGGCTGCAGGGCGCTGAGCCGTGCGACCGCCTTGCCGTTGACAGTGACGGTTATGTCTTCACCGCCCTGGACACGTCTTAGCAGCCCTGCGGTGTCGTTGCGCAGTTCGCGGGACGCCACTTCGGTCATGCTACGAGCGTAGCACAAATGTAGCCATCCAGGCTTGAGTGCCGCAATGCTTGGTGATGATGCAGCCGCATCCCCGGTTTCAATGGGCGGGCACGCCGCCGATGAAAGGCACGCACGTCTACCGCGTCGCCCCGGTCACGCTAGACAACGAGCCTGTCCGCCCGGGATTGGTAACGGCGGCCCAAGGCTGAGCGAGGGTACGAATCACGTTGTCTACAAGGATCTTCGGGCTCTCGCGGATAATCTCTATTATCCATGAAAAAGTACCGCATATTGCATTAGATGAATCAGGGCCCCGTTCGGCGGTGCGTCCGACAGCTGCTGCGTCTTCTTTCGAAACCTGTGCTGAACTGCGG
>NZ_QJJU01000026.1 GCF_003201655.1 Mycolicibacterium moriokaense | reverse complement strand
GCCGAGATCGGGTTCTACGACCGACCCGACACCGTCATGGTGTCATCCGTTTTCGCCGAGGACGAGAACGCCGAAGAAGTCTCGCGCAACCAACTCGCCACGATGACCGACTACGTAACCAAATACCGATAGCCGAAACCAGAGCCCGCCCTAATCAGGACGATTCACCGCAGGCTGAAACTGCCATCCCCGCGCGGTAGCCGAACACCATTGCGGGACCGAGCGTCCCGCCTGCGCCGCCGTACGCCTTACCGGTCGCGCCTGCCATGGCGTTGCCTGCGGCGAACAGGCCGGGGATCGCCGAACCGTTGACGTGCAATACCCGGCCATCGCGGTCCGTGCGCGGGCCGCCCTTGGTGCCCATGGCACCGATCGATACCGGCACCGCGTAGTACGGCGCGGTGTCGATGGGGCCCAGGGTCTTCCCGGCCGTGGTCGTTGCCTTGTGGTCACCCCAATAGCCGTCGTAAGCACTTGCGCCGCGGCCGAAGTCGGGATCGGACTCGTGTGCGACGTTCTCGTTCCACGCGGCAAGCGTGCGCGCCAGACCGTCGGCGTCGATGCCGGCCTTCTCGCCGAGTTCTGCCAGGTCCTTGGACGGCGAAAACCAGTCGGGAGCGGGGCCGTCCGGGTCGATCCCAAGGAAGCCGTATCGCTTGAGATGCTGTGAGTCGAACACGATCCATGCCGGGTCGTTCGCGTACCCGTCGCGTGGATCGAGGTACTGGAACGGCCCAGCCATCGAGTTGTATTCGCCTGCCTCGTTGAGGAACCGCTTGCCCGCCCGGTTGACGATGATGCTTCGCGGGCGGGTCCGTTCCAGCCGGACGCTGCGGCTGCGCGGCTGGCCTTGGAAGGTGTCGCCAGGGAGTTGCACGATCGGCACCCACCATGCTTCGCCCATGTTCGCCAGGTCGGCGCCGTGTGCCATTGCCATGCGCAGCCCGTCACCGGTGTTGTTCGGCGGTGATACCGCCCCGCGCATGGGCCCGCGCAGATAGGCCTCGACCAGTTTGGAGTCCCACTCGAATCCGCCCGTTGCCAACACGACGCCACGCCTGGCGCGAATCCGAACATCCTTGTCTTCGTGTATGACACGTACTCCGGTGATTCCCAGCGGATCGGCGACGAGCTCCACGGCGCGGGCATTCGTTCGCGGCGTAACCCCGACGTCGAGCAGTCCCTTCAGCAGCCCGGCGATCAGCGCGGTGCCTGCCACGCAGTAGTCGCCCGACTCGTTGTCGACCGACGCATGGATGCGGGCGCGGGTCTCCGCGTCGATGCCGACATTGCTGAAATCGGCAGGGAACGACGTGATCCCGTCGCGCCACTGACCCAGCAGCGAGAGGTCGAACGGCTTGGCATTCAATGATCGTCCGCCGGAGGGCCTGCCGCCTGGCAATTCCGGCTTGTAGTCTGGGAAGCCCTCGGCGACCTCGAACCGCAGATCACTGTGCGCCTCAACGTAATCCAGCATCTCCGCACCGGTGCGAACGAACGTCTCCATCAAGTCGTCGTCCATGAAGCCGAGCGATTGCGCGCGCAGATAATCCATTGCATCCTCGACCGGCAACTCGCCGTCGGATGCGCGTTGATGTGCGGGAATCCATACGATGCCACCGGAAACCGCCGTCGTGCCGCCGACGGTCGTCGCCTTTTCGTAGACCGCCACTGAGGCGCCGTTGGTCGCCGCGGTGAGGGCGGCCGTCAGTCCTGCACCGCCGCTTCCGAGCACGACTACGTCGACGTCGTTGTCCCAGTCGGTCACGGTTTCATCCCTTCAGCTGAGGATCGTGGATAGTTCGTCGGCCGCCTTGATGACCGCGTCCCTGCCGCCAACGACAACGTCCTCCCGGTGGGAGATGAGGTTGATGCACGTCGGCGGAGACGGCGGTCGACGCCGCACCGGCACGGCAAGGCCGTACGTGTTCGGCTCGACCTCACCGTGCGTAATGACCCAACCCTGTTGTCGCGCTTGAGGAACGAGGTCACGTTCGCCTGGGCGCGGCGGCATGGTGGCGAGCAGGGCGATCCCGGCCGCTCCGCGCTCCAGGGGGGCCCTGCTGCCCTCGTGAAAGGACAGTTGATAGAAGACGTTGGTGGGCACGATCACCGCGATCGCCACTTGCTGATCGCCCTCGGCGACAAGCAGCGAAACCGTGGTGCCGAGTTCGTCGGCCAATCCGCGCAGGGTTGGCACGCTCAACTGCCGGACGTTGTTGTCGAACGAGGCTCCCAACACGGCGAGCGCGGCGGCCGAACGGTATCGGCCGTCCTCACCCTTGGCGACCATCCGGAACTGCGCCAGGGTGCTGAGCAGCCGATATGCGATCGTCCGGTGGACGCCGATGTCGTCGGCGACCTGCTGGACCGTCAACCCGGTTGGGGACGTGGCGACCAATTGCAGCGCCGCCAAACCCCGTGCCAGCGTCTGCGAGCCGGGGGCACCGTTCGGCGCGGCGCTGCCGTTCGCGTCACTTACCGATGCAGCCATCGCGCCCCTTCCTTGACAACCCGCACTCGCGAGAGTGATGCTCTGACTATAGTGCACATGGATGTGCGATAAATGAGCAAAGTGCTTACAAAATACGAGAATTCGATTCTCGTCGTCAAGAGAGGGTGTCGAGTGGCGGAGTTCGAGAGCGTCTGGAGCGATCTTCAGGGCGTCCCGTTCTCGCAGGGCTACCTCGACGCCGGGGGAGTGCGCACCCGCTACCTGCACGCAGGCGACCCCGGCAGTCCTGCGCTTGTGTTTCTGCACGGTTCCGGCGGTCACGCCGAGGCGTACGTGCGCAATCTGGAGGCCCACGCCGAACACTTCTCCACGTGGTCGATCGACATGCTCGGCCACGGATATACCGATAAGCCCGGTCACCCGCTCGAGGTGCGGCACTACGTCGATCACCTGACGGCCTTTCTGTATGCCATCGGCGCGGAGCGTGCCCACATCAGCGGCGAGTCACTCGGCGGCTGGGTCGCGGCCCGCGCCGCTGTCGATCACCCGGACCGGATCGAGCGGCTGGTGCTCAACACCGCAGGCGGTTCGCAGGCCGATCCAGAAGTGATGAAGCGGATCATCGCACTGTCGATGGCCGCCGCCGAGAACCCGACATGGGAGACCGTGCAGGCCCGCATCAAATGGTTGATGGCCGACAAGGCCAAGGACTACGACGACATCGTCGCGAGCAGGCAACGCGTCTATCGCCAGCCGGGTTTCGTTGGTGCGATGAAAGACATTATGGCACTGCAGGATCCGGAGATCCGCGCACGCAACTTGCTCGGTTCCGCGGAATATGGGGCGATCACCGCGCCGACGCTGGTCGTGTGGACCAGTGACGACCCGACCGCCGACGTCGCCGAGGGCAGGCGCATGGCGTCGATGATTCCTGGCGCTCGGTTCGAAGTGATGCCGGGGTGTGGGCACTGGCCCCAGTACGAGGATCCCAAGACATTCAACTCACTACACCTCGACTTCCTGTTGGGTCGATGACGTGAGTAACGAGCCGGATGTCGTCATCGTCGGGGCGGGGCCCGTCGGGCTGACCCTGGCGAACATCCTTGGCCTGCAGGGTGTTCACACGCTGGTGGTCGACGAGCGACCTTCTCTCATCGACTATCCGCGCGGCGTCGGCCTCGACGACGAGGCACTGCGCACCTTCCAGTCCATCGGTCTTGTCGAGCGCATCCTGCCGCACACCGTGCCCAACCAGATCCTGCGGTTCTTCGACGCCAACCGCCGCCTCCTTGCCGAAATGGCACCACCGGACGCGCGTTTCGGCTGGCCAAAACGCAACGGGTTCGTCCAGCCAATGGTCGACGCCGAATTATTGGTCGGGCTTGACCGGTTCGACCACGTCGAGGTCGCCTGGAACCGTCAGATGGAAAACTGCACGGAAACCGACGACGGTGTGACGGTCGAGTTCGCCGACGGACAAGAGGCCGTGCATACCCGCTACGTGGTCGGCTGCGACGGCGGCCGCAGTGCGACGCGCCGGCTGATGTGTGTTTCGTTCGACGGCACCACGTCCTCGACGCGCTGGCTCGTCATCGACTGCGCCAACGATCCGCTCGGGCATCCCAACAGCGAAGTGGGCGCGGATCCCGCGCGACCATACGTCTCGATCTCCATCGCACACGGAATTCGGCGCTTCGAGTTCATGATTCACGGTGACGAGTCCGACGAAGAAGCCGAGGACCCGGCGTTCGTCAGGCGCATGCTTGCGCAGCTGGTCCCGCATCCGGAGCGCGTCGACATCATTCGGCACCGGGTCTACACCCACCACTCGCGCATCGCGGGGGCATTCCGGAAGGGCCGTCTCATGTTGGGTGGCGACGCCGCACATCTGATGCCCGTGTGGCAGGGGCAGGGCTACAACAGCGGCATCCGCGACGCGGCCAACCTCGGCTGGAAACTCGCGGCAGTGGTGAACGGTCACGCCGACGATGCGCTGCTCGACACCTACGACGTCGAGCGACGCAAACACGCAAGGGCGATGATCGACCTGTCCACCATGGTGGGACGGGTCATCTCGCCAACCAATCGGCGGGTTGCCGCGCTGCGGGACCGCGTCATCCACGCCGCATCGGTCGTGCCGTCTCTGAAGCGCTACATCCTGGAGATGCGGTTCAAGCCGATGCCGCGTTACCAGCAGGGCGCTGTCTTCCACGCCGAACCGCCTTCGGACACCTCGCCGACGGGCACGCTCTTCATCCAGCCGCGCGTCGACACGCGCGAGGAACAGAACGTTCTGCTCGACGACGTGTTGGGCACCGGCTTCGCCATCCTGTGCTGGAGTAACAACCCGCGCGCATTCCTGGGCGATGATGCCTTTGGCCGGTGGAAAGCGTTGGGGGCCAGGTTCGTTGCCGCTCGGCCGATGACCCAGCTGCGCTGGACAGGGCACGACGACCCAGATGTCGTCATCGTCGGCGACCGCACCGGCGCGCTGAAGGCGTGGTTCGACGCGCACACCGATTCCGTGGTGTTCCTGCGCCCCGATCGGTGCATCGCCGGCGCGTGCATCGCCCAAAGCGCACCCGAACTGTCCGCATCACTGTTCGAAGTCCTCTGTCTCACCCAGGGAGGAGGCACCGGTGCCACTCGCCCTCTGCTGTATGTCGCACAGCCCGCTACTGAATCTTCCGGGACCGTCACAGGATCTCCTTGACGAGATCGGGTCCGAGCTCGCTACGGCTCGCGACTTCGTCACCGCATTCGACCCGGAACTGGTCGTGATCTTCGCGCCGGATCACTACAACGGCTTCTTCTACAGGACGATGCCGCCGTTCTGCATCGGCACCGCGGCAACAGGCGTCGGAGACTACGGCACCTATGCGGGGCCGCTCAACGTGCCTGCCGACATCGCAACCGACTGCGCGAGGGCCGTTCTCGAATCCGGCGTCGACGTCGCGATCTCGGCCAGCATGGACGTCGACCACGGAACGGTGCAGCCGCTGCAGAAGCTGTTCGGAGACGCGACGGCGCGGCCGGTGATCCCGATCTTCATCAACTCCGTGGCCACACCGCTGGGCCCGCTACGCCGGGTGCGGGCGCTGGGCGCAGCGGTTGGCACGTACCTGGCGACGCTGGGTCAGCGGGTCCTGATCATCGGATCCGGTGGGCTGTCCCATGATCCACCAGTGCCGACCTTGGCGACGGCTCCGCCTGCTGCCTTAGGCCGAATCGTAAACGGCAACCCGATGTCACCCGAACAGCGACAGGCCCGCCAGGTCGCCGTCATGGAGGCCGCGCGCGAGTTCGCCGAAGGAACAGGACCGCTCCAGCCACTCAACCCCGAGTGGGATCACGCCTTCCTTGAGTTGCTCGACTCCAATCGGCTCCCCGAGGTCGATGCCTGGTCGAACACGTGGATCGAGCAGGAAGCAGGCCACTCGGCGCATGAAATCCGCACGTGGGTGGCGGCATTCGCAGCTATCGCAACGCACGGACGCTACGAGACGCGGCAGCGCTTCTACCGGGCGGCGCCCGAGTTGATCGCAGGCTTCGCCGTCAGGACGGCGGTACTGAACCCGTGACCACGAACGAATTCGACCACACCGTCGACGTGCTCGTCGTCGGGTCGGGCGGCGGCGGCATGACCGCTGCACTGGCCGCCGACGCGTCCGGCCTCGACACGCTCGTCGTCGAGAAATCGCCGCAGTTCGGCGGTTCCACCGCATTGTCGGGCGGGGGCATCTGGGTGCCAGGTGCCCCAAGCCAGCGGAAGGCGGGATACGTTCCCGACCCTGACGCGGTGTTCGAGTACCTGCAGCGGATCACCGGCGGACTCGTCAGCGACGCACGGTTGCGCCAGTACGTCGAAGCCGCGCCTGCGATGATGGAGTTCCTCGAAAACCTCAGCCCGTGGTTCGAATTCGTGTGGAAGCCGGGGTACGCCGACTACTACCCCGAGCTGCCCGGCGGTTCCGAGCTCGGCAGCACCATCAACGTTCCTGAGATCGATCTGCGCAAGCTGGGCGACGAGGAAGAGAATCTGCTGCATCCGCTGGCAATGGCGCCCAAGGGAATCTGGTTCGCCCCCAAAGATCTTCGGCTCTTCTACCAGGTGCGCCAGAACTGGCGCGGCAAGGCTGTCCTCGTGAAGCTGATCTGGCGGATGTTCCGAGCGAGGGTGTTCAGCGACCGGATGGCCGCCATCGGTCAATCGCTGGCGGCCAGGATGCGGTTGGCGCTCAAGCAGCAGGACGTCCCGCTGTGGCTGGACTCACCAATGACGGAGCTCATCACCGATGAGGACGGGACGGTGACGGGTGCCGTCGTCGAGCAGGATGGCGCGCAGCGGCGCATCCATGCGCGGCGCGGCGTGATCCTGGCCAGCGGCGGCTTCGACCACGACATGGCCTGGCGCCGACAGCATCTGCCGGTGCTGGAGAAGGACTGGAGCTTCGGCAATCCCGCCGCGATGGGTGACGGCATCCGCGCGGGGGAGAAGGTCGGCGGCTCAACCGACCTGCTCGACGAGGCCTGGTGGTTTCCGGCGATCTGCTGGCCGGACGGTCGGCTGCAGTTCATGCTCAACGAGCGGATGATGCCGTCGCAGTTCGTCGTCAACGGTGACGGCAAGCGGTTCATCAACGAGGCAGCGCCCTATATGGACTTCGCACACGCGATGATCGAAGGCCAGCGCTCTGGCGTCGCACACATCCCGTGCTGGCTGATCACCGACATCCGGTCGTTTCACCGCTACGTCGTCGCGGGTCACCTCCCGATCCCGAAGGTCCCTTTCGCACCTGTGCCCACCGGCTGGAAGGTACCCAAGGCGTGGCTGGAATCCGGTGTCGTCAAGGAGGCCAACAGTTTTGAGGAACTCGCGGCGAAGATCGAGGTGCCCGCGGAGAGCCTGCGAGCCACCGCAGATCGCTTCAACGAGCTGGCGCGCAACGGCCACGACGACGACTTTGACCGCGGCGACAGCGCCTACGACAACTACTACGGCGACCCGACCCTGCCCAACCCCAACCTCTATCCGCTCGGGAAGGCCCCGTACTACGCATTTCAGATCATCCTCGGCGACCTCGGCACATCGGGAGGCCTGCGCACCGACGAATTCGCCCGCGTGCTCCGCGACGACGACACCGTCGTGAAAGGCCTTTACGCCGTTGGCAACGCGTCGGCGGCCGTGATGGGTCGCAGCTACGCCGGTGCGGGGGCCACCATCGGCCCTGCGATGACGTTCGGCTACATCGCCGCCAAACACATTGCACATCAACAGTCCGACTCACGATCCCAATCGGAGGTAACTACATGAAGGTCTCGCTGTTCTACGAATTTCCGCTGCCGCGGCCATGGAGTGACGACGACGAGCACAAGCTGTTCCAGGATGGCCTCGACGAGGTGGAGGCCGCCGACAAGGCCGGCTTCTCGACGGTGTGGCTGACCGAGCATCACTTCCTCGAGGAGTATTGTCACTCAACGGCGCCGGAGATCTTCCTCGCCGCAGCGAGCCAGCGCACCAAGGACATTCGGCTCGGGTTCGGGATCATGCACCTTCCGCCCGCCGTCAACCATCCGGCCCGGGTCGCCGAGCGTGTCTCGACGCTCGATCTCATCTCCAACGGTCGAGTCGAGTTCGGCACCGGAGAGTCGTCGTCGGTGGGCGAGCTCGGGGGATTCGGCATCGATCCCGCGGACAAGCGGACCATGTGGGAAGAGGCGCTCGAGGTCTCGATCCGTTGCATGATCGAGGAGCCGTTCACCGGTTTCAAGGGCCAGCACATCGAGATGCCGCCGCGCAATGTGGTTCCCAAACCGCTGCAGAAGCCGCACCCGCCCGTGTGGGTCGCCTGCACACGCCCGGCATCGGTTCAGATGGCCGCGCAACGAGGCCTCGGCGCCTTGAGCTTCGCCTACACCGGACCCGGACCGCTGACGGAGCGAGTCAACGGGTATTACAAGGAGTTCGAGGAGAACGGCGCACCAGTCACGCCACAGATGAACCCCAACATCCTCGCCATCGGCGGCGACCTCTCGATGATGGTGGCCCCTACCGATGAGCAAGCCGTTGAACGGCTAGGGATGGGTGGTGGATTCTTCGCCTTCGGGATCATGCACTACTACATGACCGGCATGCACACGCCGGGACGCACCGGTGTCTGGAAGCGGCATCTCGAGGAGATCGAGAAGGACCCCACCATCGTCTACGGCCCCGGCCGAGGTCCGATCGGCAGTCCCGCGACAGTGCGCGAGTTCCTGCGCGGCTACGAGGAGAGCGGTGTCGACGAACTGATCGTGCTGCTCACCCCGCGCACCCATGACGCGACGATGGAATCCATCGAGTTGATGGGCAAGCAGGTCCTGCCCGAGTTCATCGATCGCGACGAGAAAGCGGTCGCCGAGAAAGCGAAGCGGCTGGAGCCGATCATCGAGAAGGCCGAGGCCCGCAGGCAGCCGTCGAAGGCCCCCGCATTCGACGAGAGCTACGCGTTCGGCGGTCTGCCCACGGGGCGCGAGAACTACACCGCCAACGAGGTGTCCCTGGCGATGGACGAGATGAACGCGGGCATCGAGCAGGCGGCGGCGAAACTCAAGTCGGGAGAGGGCTGGGACAGTAGGAATCCCACCGCTGACCGGAAATGAAGCATGGGACAGATTGACGAACTGTGGCGGTACGACGGCCGACGCGTGGTCGTCACCGGGTGCGCGTCCGGCATCGGGGAGCACGTCGCGCGTCAGCTCACCGAGCTCGGCGCCGAGATTGTCGGGCTCGACGTGCGGCAGCCGGCGTTGCCGCTCAAGGAGTTCCACGAGGTCGACCTCGCCGATCCGGCGTCGATCGACCAGGCCGCCGAATCGATCGGAGGCCAGATCGACGCTCTGTTCAATATTGCGGGTGTCTCGTCGGGGATCGGCGATCCGTTGCGGGTGGTCACCATCAACTTCTTGGGCACCCGGCAGTTCACCGAGGCGCTGGTTCCCCTGATGCCGCCCGGCTCGTCCATCGCCAATGTGTCGTCGCTGGCGGCTTCCGGCTACCGGGAAAACGCCGACGTCACGGCGGGTCTGCTGGACACTGTGACAATGGCCGAGGGCATTGAATGGTGTCAGCGCAATCCGGAGCCGGTTGCCGACGGGGGCGGCTACCGGCTGTCCAAAGAGGCGATCATCCTCTACGGGATGGCTAACGTCGCCGCGCTGGGCGCCAAAGGAATTCGGATCAACTGCACCGCGCCAGGGGTCACCGATACGCCGATCCTCGATCAGCTTCGGTCCGCCTACGGACAGGAGTTCCTGGACTCGTTCCGGACGCCACTTGGCCGTGCGGCTCGACCCGACGAACAGGCCAGTGTTCTGGTCTTCCTGAACAGCAAGGCCGCCAGCTACATCACCGGACAGGTGATCTGGGTGGACGGCGGCACGATTGGTGAGACGGACCTCGCGGGATCGGTGCCGCGACGATGAACCGGAGGGGCGAGTAATGGCCAGCATGAGCGACTTTCGCCGCGTCGCCGACAACGTTCGAAATTGGGGTCGCTGGGGCGAGGCCGACGAGCTCGGGACGCTGAACTTCATCACGCCGGAGAACGTCGCCGAGGCGGCCGGCCTCGTCAAGCATGGCAAGGTGTTTCCGCTTGGGGTGGACTTCGGTTCGTCGGGACCGCAGGGTGCGTTCCACTTCCGGCAGAACCCACTGCACGTGATGACCATCGATGGTGGCGATGCGGCGACCCTGCTCGAGTACGGGCCGAAGTGGTTACAGAACCCGGCCGCCGCGCAGTTGGCCGGATACTTCGAGGGCAACCCGATGCGGTTCAACGACGACATCATCATCATGCCGTTGCAGGCCGCCACGCAGTGGGACGCGCTCTCGCACGTCTACTACGAGGACTACCTCTACAACGGCTTCCCGGCGGATTCCGTGACCAGCGCGGGCGCCTTCTACTGCGGGATCGACAAGGTCGACAGCAAGGGCATCACATCGCGCGGTGTGCTGCTCGACATCGTCCGGCTGCGGGGTGTCGACACCTATTGCGAGATGGGTAACCCGATCACTCCCGACGAACTCGACGCGGCCGCCAAGGCGCAGGGAGTCACCGTGCGGCGGGGTGACATTGTGTTGGTCCGAACCGGTTGGTGGGCAAGGTTTTTGGAGACCGGCGACGGCGGCGAGCCCGGTGCGGGCCTGGACTGGACGTGCGCGTCATGGCTGCACGACCACGAGGTGGCTGCCGTCGCCGCCGACAACCTGATGGTCGAGAACCCGGTGTCCGGCATCGACGGCGCGTTCCTACCCATGCACATGTTGTGCCTGCGCGACATGGGCCTGATGCTCGGCGAGTACTGGGATCTCACCGCGCTGGCCGCAGACTGCGCCGCCGACGGGGTATACGAATTCCAGCTCGTCGCACCACCGTTGCGGGTCACCGGCGCGGTTGGCTCACCCATCAACCCCATCGCGATCAAGTAGGTAGGACATGACTGCAAGCACAATCATGGGCGGCGCGCCGCTCGTCGTGGGCCTCGGCGGCACACTGCGGGCCAACTCGTCCACCGAGCGCGCGCTGCGTTATTGCCTGGAATCCGTTGAACAACAGGGCGGACGCACAAAGTTCTTCAGCGGTCCAGACCTTGATCTGCCGATGTACGCACCGCATGAGTTGGAGCGCACTCCGAAGGCACTCGAGCTGGTCGGTGCGCTGCGTGACGCGGATGCCGTCGTCGTCGGATCGCCCGGCTACCACGGCGCGATATCCGGATTGGTCAAGAACGCGCTGGATTACATCGAAGACCTCCGAGAAGACCCACGGGTCTATCTCGACAACGCCCCGTGGGGCTGTATCAGCTGCGCATACGGATGGCAGGCGGCGGTCGGCACGCTGGGGCAGCTGCGCAGTATCGGGCATGCTCTCCGGGCATGGCCGACTCCGCTTGGCGTGGCGATCAACTCAGCCGATCAGATCTGGGATGACGGGGGCCTGCTCGTCGACACGGCGGTGCAAGGTCAACTCGACATGCTTGCCACCCAGCTGCTCGCCTTCGCTCGTGCCGCCTGGGAAACGGCGTGACGGACGTCCAGCGCAACACGGTTTTGGTCGACGGCCTCGTCACCAGCTATCTCGAAGCGGGACAGGGCGATCCGGTCGTCCTGCTTCACGGCGGAGAGTTCGGCGTTAGCGCCGAACTCGGCTGGGAGAACAACATCGCCGCGCTGGCGACGCACTTTCGCGTCCTCGCACTGGACATGTTGGGATTTGGTGGTTCCGCCAAGGTCATCGACTTCAATGACGGCCGCGGCATGCGGATCAGACACATCGCGCGATTCTGTGAAGTCATGGGAGTCGAGTCCGCGCACTTTGTCGGCAACTCGATGGGCGCCGTCAACATGTTCGTCGACGCCACATCGGCGTCCTCCGTCTTGCCAACGCGGAGCATGGTGACGATGTGCGGCGGGGGTGAGATCCAGCGCAACGAGCACTCGGCCGCCCTTTACGACTACGACGCAACGCTTTCTGGCATGCGTCGAATTGTTGAGGCGCTGTTCCACGATCCGTCCTACCCCGCCGACGATGCGTATGTGCAACGGCGCTACGAGTCCAGCATCGCGCCGGGTGCGTGGGAGACGCTCGCGGCGGCGCGGTTTCGGCGGCCGGGTTTGGAGCCGCCGTCATTGCCGTCGATTGCTCGGCCATACGAGCGCATCACCGTCCCGACATTGGTGGTGGAAGGTGAGTGCGACAAGCTCCTGCCGACAGGGTGGGCCGCAGAGATCGCGGGTCAGATTCCCGGCGGCCGTTCGGTTGTGGTCCCAAAGGCGGGTCACTGCCCGCAGATTGAGCAGCCATCGGTTGTCAACCACGTGTTGGTGGACTTCCTGACCGAGGTGCAACGGAAGGTGTCGGCGTGATGACGGACGAACTGGCGGGCAAGGTCGCTGTCGTCACCGGCGGCGCCTCCGGATTGGGTGAAGGCATCGTGCGGCGGTTCGCCGCCGAGGGGGCGAAGGTGCTGATCGGCGACGTCGACCGCGATGGCGGTGCGGCGCTGGCAGCCGACATCGGCAGCGCCGCACAATTCGTCGAAGCCGACGTGTCCGATATCGAGCAGGTGAGCAGGCTGGTGTCGACCGCCGTCGAGCGCTTCGGCGGCCTACAGGTCATGGTCAACAACGCAGGCGTGTCGGGCACCATGCATCGTCGGTTCCTCGACGACGACCTCGCAGATTTTCACAAAGTCATGGCGATCAACGTTCAGGCGGTGATGGCCGGGACCCGCGACGCGGCCCGGCACATGTCCCAACACGGTGGCGGATCGATCATCAACCTGACATCGATCGGCGGTATCCAGGCCGGGGGCGGTGTCATGACGTATCGGGCGTCGAAGGCCGCGGTCATCCAGTTCACCAAGTCCGCCGCAATCGAATTGGCGCACTATGAGATTCGCGTCAACGCCATCGCTCCAGGGAATATCCGGACGGCGATCGTCCGGAAGTCGGCAGCGGGGGAGGACCTCGAAAAGCTCGAACAGTTCGAGGAGACGATTCGTGCGCAGATGCGCGCCGACCGCCCACTGAAGCGTGAGGGAACCGTCGACGATGTCGCCGAAGCGGCCCTGTACTTCGCCGGTGATCGCTCCCTGTACGTCACAGGCACCGTGCTGCCCATCGACGGCGGCACTTCTGCGGGCAAGGTCATCTCCCGCAAGCCCAAGGATTAGCGTTCTGCGCCCCGCGGAGATAGGCCAACCGCCCTGGTCGGCGGGCCGCCGAATCAAAGGCGAGAGCGAATGTGCGGTTTCATACGCCACGCCCGGCGTGTTGTGTACGAAACCGCACACTCGATCCGATTTTCATTGTTGGCGGCGGGGCGCAGGTCCCCTGACTTCTGCTCGCTCGATGTGCTCGCGAACAAGTTGGGGGTAGCGGCCGCGGTCTGGGCGGAAGATGTCGTGGGGGGAGTCGGGAAAATCGACCAACTCGGCACCCGGGAACAGCTGCCGGTAACGTGCCCACTCGACGTCACCGACGAGCACGCTGTCCCCACTCCGCACCACTAGCAGTGGAATCTTCAAGGGGGAAAGCGCTTCCCAGAAGGATCGTGCGTCTGCAGCCTGGAATGTTTTGTTCGCGGCATCGATGTTGAGGCGCTCGTGAACGGGCGATCCGCGCCAACGGCCGGTGAGCACCCGGTGGGACACTGCAGGCGGGAGGGCGCGTTCCTCAGGGGTGTAGTCGCCGATCGCAAGTGAAAGAACCCGGTCGGGTTGCGCGAGTGCCCACGCGACGGCGTACGACGTTCCTCGAGAGAACGTGACCATGTGAATCGGACCGTCGGTCACCGCATCGACGACGGCACCAACGTCACCGCTCAACGTCGTGAGGTCGTACCCGCTCACCGGAGCGCCGCTCTTTCCGTGACCTCTGAGCTCGACGACGAGTGTCCGGCGACCGAAAATTGGCATCACTTCGACGTAGTCGTCGGCGATGTCGGTCATGCCTGGCACAAAGACGATCGGAGCGCCGCGGTCGTCGCCGCCAGAGTCCAGGTAGTGGATACGAGCGTCGCCGTTGTCGGTAAAGCACGAATTCACCATCACGATCAGTCTGACCGATGGCAGGCAAGTGCACGCCGAGCCTGTTTAAATCAGTCGCTTGACTTAAGACGCGAAGCGGCGTTGACTAGGGGCGTGACTACAGCCAGGACCGTGCGTGCGGATCGGGCCACGAGCACGCAAGAGGCAATCCTGAAGGCGGCCGAACGCCTGTATGCCGAACACGGCGTGTTCGCGGTGTCGAACAGGCAGGTCAGCGAGGCGGCCGGGCAGGGTAACAATGCTGCGGTCGGCTATCACTTCGGCACAAAGACCGACCTCGTGCGGGCCATCGAGCAGAAACACAGGGCGTCGATCGAGCGGCTGCTCGAGCGGATGGTCACCGCGATCGGCGACTCTACCGAGTTGCAGGACTGGATCGCCTGTCTGGTGTGCTCGCTGACCGAACACCTGGCGCAACTCGGAAACCCGACTTGGTATGCGCGCTTCGCCGCCCAGGCGCTGACCGACCCCGCGTATCACAAGATCGTGATCAAGGATGCGCTCGCGTCACCGTCGCTTGTGCAGGTCGTCGACGGCATCACCCGCTGCCTGCCCGATCTGCCGATGGCCGTCGTGACGGAGCGCAACATCATGGCGCGCAACCTGATGATGCACACGTGTGCCGACTTCGAGCGCGCATTCGCCGAGGGTGCCGACGTCCCGCGAACTAATTGGAACGCAGTCGGATCCGGGCTCATCGATGCGATTGTCGGGATGTGGCAGGCGCCAGTTACGGAGCACCCCTAACGTGAAGGTGACTGTCGACCAAGACAAATGCGTCTCGTCAGGCCAGTGCGTGCTGAACGCCGGCGACCTGTTTGACCAACGCGACGACGACGGCGTCGTCGTGCTGCTCGTTGAGAGCCCACCCACCGACCAAGCCGATAACGCCCGCAACGCCGCCGCGGCTTGCCCAGCCCTAGCCATCGACATCGAGGAATGAGAAAGACTCCATGTCCGAAACCTTGACCGGAACCGCAACCGGCATCCCCGAGTACCCGATGGACCGGGACGCGATGTGCCCGTTCGCGCCGCCGCCCCAGATGCTCGAGATCGGGGCGGCCAAACCGCTTTCCCGCGTGAAGATCTGGGACGGCAGCACGCCATGGCTGATCACCGGCCACGAGGTGGCACGGGAGTTGTTCGCCGACGCGCGGGTCAGCGTCGATGACCGGCTCGACGGCTTCCCGCACTGGAACGAGCACATGCTTTCCACGGTGAACAAGCGGCCACGGTCGGTGTTCACCTCCGATGCCGAGGAGCACACCCGGTTTCGGCGGATGCTGTCAAAGCCGTTCACGTTCAAGCGCGTCGAGGGCTTGCGCTCCGCCATCCAAGAGGTGACCGATGAGTGCATCGACGCGATCCTGGCGGGCCCGCAGCCCGCCGACATCGTCACCAAGCTCGCGTTGCCGGTGCCAACCAGGGTCATCAGCGAAATGCTCGGCGTTCCATACGAAGACCACGAATTCTTTCAGCACCACGCCAACGTCGGGCTGGCCCGCTACGCCTCTGCTGAGGACGGTCAGAAGGGAGCCATGAGCCTGGCCAAGTACCTCAGCGATCTCGTGACGACCAAGATGGAGAACCCATCCGAGGATGCGGTCTCGGATCTGGCCGAGCGGGTCAACGCGGGCGAGATCAGCGTGAAGGAAGCCGCGCAGCTCGGTACCGGGCTGCTGATTGCCGGGCACGAGACCACCGCCAACATGATCGGTATCGGCGTGCTGGCCCTGCTCGAGAATCCCGAACAGGCTGCACTGCTTCGGGATTCCGACGACCCCAAGTTCATCGCCAACGCCGCAGAAGAGTTGATGCGCTACCTGTCGATCATCCAGAACGGCCAGCGCAGGGTGGCCATCGAGGACATCGAGATCGGCGGCGAGACCATCCGCGCCGGTGAGGGCATCATCATCGACCTCGCCCCCGCGAACTGGGATTCGGCGGCCTACCCGCAACCCGACAAGCTTGATCTCAGCCGCGACGCCGGTCAGCAGCTGGGCTTCGGCTACGGCCGCCACCAGTGCGTTGGGCAGCAGCTCGCGCGCGCCGAGCTTCAGATCGTCTTCCACACATTGCTGCGTCGCATTCCGACGCTTCGCCTTGCCGTGCCGTTCGACGAGGTGCCGTTCAAGCACGACCGGCTCGCCTACGGCGTCTACGAACTTCCCGTTACCTGGTAATTCTTCAGCCACAGCCCGATTGGAGTTCCAAGGATGTCCACACCGACAGCCACGCTTTATCCAGCCGAGGGCTGGGGAGCGCCCAAGAACAGGCACGGTCACGCCGGTGCCGACATCGTCGGTCTGCCCGCCGACACCGAGATCTTCTCCGCCGACAACCACATCTCGGTCGCCGACGACATCTTCTACGAGCGCTTCCCCGAGGAACTCAAGGGTGCGGCGCCACGCATCTGGTACGAGGACGGCGCATACATGGTCGGCATGAAGGGTAAAGCCTGGACCGGTGGCGATTTCGGGCGCGTTCTCATGCAATACGACGACCTTGCCGGCGCTGCGTCGAACAACATCGAGGCACGTATTCGGGAGCTGAAAGAGGACGGCATCGACAGGGAACTGGCCTTCCCCAACGCCGTGCTGGCGCTGTTCCACTACCCGGATAAGGCGCTGCGCGAGCGCGTGTTCCGGATCTACAACGAGCACATCGCCGACCTGCAGGAGCGTTCCAAGGGTCACTTCTACGGCGTCGGCCTGATCAACTGGTGGGATCCGAAAGGCACCCGCAGCACGCTGGAAGAGTTGAAGGCGCTGGGGCTCAAGACTTTCCTTTTGCCGCTGAATCCAGGTAAGGACGACGACGGCAACATCTACGACTACGGCGGCGCGGCACTCGATTCCGTCTGGGACGAGATCGAGGACTCGGGAATACCGGTCAGCCATCACATCGGTGAGACCCCGCCGAAGACGCCTTGCGAGAACAACAGCGTCGTCGTCGGCATGATGGTCAACGTCGACTCGTTCCGCGAGCAGTTCGCCAAGTACGTGTTCTCCGGAATCCTCGATCGGCACCCGAAGCTGCGGATCGGCTGGTTCGAAGGCGGAATCGCCTGGGTGCCAACCGCTCTGCAGGATGCCGAGCACATGTTGGCGTCGTATCGGCACATGTTCAACCACGAGCTCTCCCACGACGTGCGCTACTACTGGGACAACCACATGAGCGCTTCGTTCATGGTCGATCCGCTCGGGCTGCGGCTCATCGACCAGATCGGCGTCGACAAAGTGATGTGGTCGTCGGACTACCCGCACAACGAGAGCACGTTCGGCTACTCGGAGAAGTCGCTCGCAGCCGTCGTCGACGCAGTCGGTCCGGAGAATGCCGTGAAGATCGTAAGCACCAACGTCAAGAAGTTCCTTGGCGTCTAGGGGATCTGCCGCAATGACCACCTTCTTGGAGCCGGGTGCTGCCCTTCTCGACATTCCCGACCTGCCGGACTGCGGTCGTATGTACCGCGAGATCGGCGTGCGCCTGCGCGCCGCGATGAAGGAGAAGGGCGTCGACGCTCTGGTCCTGCTGGGCAATGGCAACGTCGTGTATGCGACCGGCGCGAGCTGGCCGCTACTCGATGCAGGCCTGTCCCATGTGGAGCGGCCGGTGGCGATCGTGCTCAGCGACGACGAACATCCGCACTTGTACATGCCGTTCCGCGAGGGCGCGGCGTGGGAGTCGGAGCTGCCTGCCGACCACGTACACGGTCCGCTTTATCTTGAATTCGACGAGGGCGTCGAACACTTCGCGAAGGTGCTGGCCGACCTCGTCCCCTCGGGGGCAACGGTTGCCGTCGACGAAATGACCGGCGCGATGCGGAATGCGAGGGGACTTTTCCCTGGCGGCCCGCCGATGGATGCTGCTCTGGTGGTGGGTCCGGCCAAGCTGGTGAAGACGCGCGATCAGATCTCCTGCATTCGCAAGGCATGCCGGATCACCGAAGAGGCCGTCGTCGAGGTGCAGAGGTCGCTGGTGCCCGGGGTGCGTCAGATCGATCTGTCCGCGCTGTTCGTGCGGCGGGCGTTCGAACTCGGCGCTACCGCGAACATGCTCGAGGCCATCTGGCAGGTGATGCCCGACTCGAGGGCGGAGGGAACCTGGACCACCACCGGTGATCTGGCCCTGCCGCTGTTGACCACCGAGCGCGCGCTGGCCAAGGGTGACGTGTTGTGGACCGATGTGAGCATCACCTACGAGGGCTACTGCTCGGACTTCGGGCGCACCTGGGTGGTGGGTCAGGAACCGACGGCCCGCCAGCAGGATCAGTACATGAAATGGCGCGAGATCCTCGGTGCCGTGCTGGGAGTCATCAAGGCAGGCGCGACGTCGGGTGACCTGGCGCGCGCGGCAATCGCAGCCAACGGTGGCCGCAAGCCGTGGTTGCCTCACTTCTACCTCGGCCACAGCATCGGGACCAACGCAGCTGAAATGCCCATGATCGGAACCGATCTCGGCCAGGAGTTCGACGACAACTTCGTGTTCTCCGCCGGAATGGTGCTGGTGTTGGAGCCGGTGGTCTGGGAGGACGGCACCGGCGGCTATCGAAGCGAGGAGATCGTGGTCATCACCGAGGACGGCTACACGCCGATCACCGACTATCCCTACGCTCCGTACGGCGCAGGCATCTGATGTCCGACGAGATCGTCGCCGACGGCCTGGCCCTGCGAACAGGGCGTCGGGCACGCGCCATGGCCCAGATGGAAGCGTTCGACCTCGACGTCCTTGTCCTCGGCAGGCAGGCCAACGTCCGCTACGTGACCGGAGCGCCACAGCTCTGGGTTGCGGGGACGCGGCCCTTCGCGCCGATCTGCGTGGTAGTCCGCGCCACTGGTGAGATTCACCTCAACAGCAGCTGGGACGAGGGCATGCCGGAGGAGATCGACCACGATCACCTCTACGGCCTGGCGTGGAACCCGATGACCCTGATCGATGTGCTGAAAAACATCGACGGGGCGGCGACGGCGCGACGGGTCGGAACCGACGCCCTTTCACCGACTTTCGGGCAGCTCCTGCCGATCGCGTTCCCGAAAGCAGAACTCGTCGACGGCGAACTCGCAATGCGCACTGCGCGGCGGATCAAGACGGCAGAAGAAGTCGTGGCGCTGCGGGGGGCGACCCGCGTGGCCGAAGCCGGGCTGGCCGCAGCCCTTTCCGAGTTGACGCCAGGAATCACCGAGCAGTCGTTGACCGGCGCGATGCTGGAGGCCATGGCCGCAGGCGGAGTGAGCACGTCGGCCACTCAGGACGGCGCGTGGGTGACCTCGCGCGAACACCGGTGGCGGCAGGGTCCAAGGGACCGTCAGGTCGCCGACGGCGATCTGGTGGCATTCGCGTCTGGTGCACTCGCCGACGGATACGTGGGAGAGGTGGGCCGCACCGTGCCCGTAGGGGACGTCTCCGGCGCCGACGAGCTCTTCGAGCGTTCGAATGCACTGTGGGATAAGCTAATTGCGGCATGTAAGCCCGGCGCCCCGGCCAGCGATCTGCTCGCGGCGTACGAGGTCGCAGGCGAACCGCTGCCGCCGATGCCCGCCGCACACGGTCTGGGCCTCGGGTTCGACCCGCCCGTGGTGTCGCCGGACCTGCCGGAGACGTCGGCCGAGGCACACTTGGACCCTGGCACTGTGCTGGCCGTGACCGGTTACGTATGGGCGCAGGGTGTCGGCGCGGTCTACCAACGCGACGCAGTCCTGATCACCGACGACGGAGCCGAGGTGCTGACGACGAGTCCGTCGTTCACTGGCCAGAGCTCCGTCGGAATAGGCTGAAGGGAAACGGATGTCGAAGACCAAGAGACCGTCCGCCGAGGAGATCATCCTCTACGAGAAGGACCCGAAGACCAAAATCGCGACGATCACATTCAACCGTCCCGAGTTCCTGAACGCGCCGACATCTGATGCGCGACTGCGGTACGCGGACGTGGTGCGTGCCGCGTCCGTCGACAACGACGTCAAGGTCGTCGTCATCCGCGGGGTTGGTGACAACCTCGGCAGCGGCGCCGACCTGCCCGAGTTCATGGAGGGCGTCGACGACCCCGAGAAGCGCCTTCGCGAACTGAAGGTCGAGGGCCTCGACGTGAACTATCCGCCGAAGGGGACGTTCCGCAACGGCGCCACCATCAGCGGTTGGTATGCAAACGTTCAGGCGGGCAACCGTCCACTGCAGGAACTCAAGAAGATCAGCATCGTCGAAGCCAAGGGCTACTGCTACGGCTGGCACTTCTACCAGTGCGCCGATGCCGATCTGGTGATCTCTTCGGACGACGCGCTTTTCGGCCACCCGTCATTCCGGTACTACGGCTGGGGCCCGCGCATGTGGACGTGGGTGCAGATGATGGGGCTGCGCAAGTTCCAGGAGATGGTTTTCACCGGTCGGCCGTTCACCGCCGAGGACATGGAGAAGTGCAACTTCCTCAACAAGGTGGTGCCCCGGGAAGATCTCGAAGCCGAGACCACGAAATACGCGCTGGCCTGTGCCCGCAACCGCCCCGTCGACACCGTCTACATGCAGAAGGTGTTCTTCGAGATTTACAAGCAGCACCAGGGCGAGTACATGGGCAGCCTCCTCTCCGCCTTCTTCGAGTCGATGGGCAGTGGGGTCGCCGCCGACGGAGCCGATGACCTGGACATGATGGAGTCCATCGACAGCGGGCTGGCCGCTGCGGTCAACGACAACGACGACAAGTTCCCGCCTGACTTCCGGCTGTCCAAGAAGAACCGCAAGAAGAAGAACTAGCCGGTGCCACCGCTTGACGGATTCGTCGTTGTCGACCTGTCGACGGGCATCGCAGGGGCGTACTGCACCAAGCTGCTCGCCGATGGCGGCGCTAACGTCGTCAAAGTCGAACCGCCCGAAGGGGATCCGCTGCGGCGATGGTCGGCGTCCGGCGCCTCGATCGCGCCGGGCGAAGATGGCGCGCTGTTCAGCTTCCTGGCGTGCTCGAAGGACGGCGTTGTCGCTGACCCTGAGTCGGAAGTGGATTTCGTCAACGCGTTGCTTGCCGACGCCGACGCCGTGGTGTGGTCCCGCGGCTCGACGTTGGCCGAACATCCGGCGTTTGATCCCGCCGTGATGCACCGCGCCCATCCGCATCTGACGGTCACGGCCATCACACCATTCGGACTCGATGGTCCGTGGAAGGACCGGCCCGCCACCGAGTTCACGCTGCAGGCGTGGTCGGGCGGGATCGTTGGCCTCGGCCGCGGATCCGCTGACCGGGCACCGGTTTACGTCGGGGGGCAGGTCGGTGACTACGTCGCAGGCGCGTACGCGAGCGCGGCGACGATCGCGTCCCGGATGCGAGGCGCCGCAGAGCTGATCGACCTGTCGATGCTTGAGTCCCAGATCCTCGGCCTCACCTACTACCCGGTGACCTACTACGAGATGCTCGGCAGGCCATGGCGTGACGCCCGTCGGCTCACCGTTCCTGGCATTGCCAGCGCCAAGGATGGCCTGATCGACATCGGCTGTGGCACCGCGCAGCAGTGGTTCGACCTGTGCGCGATGACCGGACATCAGGACTGGATCGACGAGGAGTCGCCGCTGTCGATCACCGAGCAGGCCAACGAGAAGTCCGACGAACTCTACGCGTGGGTAGAGAGCCAAACCGTCGATGAGATTCGTGGCCTTGCTACGGCGTTTCGTATCCCCAACGCCCCTGTTGCCAACGGCGCCAACGTCGAATCCCTCGACCACTTCCAGGCGCGCGGGTCGTTTACCGCGAATCCGCGCGACGGCTTCTCTCAGCCGGGCCCGCCGTATCGCATGCAGCCTGCGCGGCTTCGTGCACCGCAGCCTGCGCCCCGCCTCGGCGAGCACACCGATAAGTACCGCCGAAACGGACGTATGGGTCGCGACACGCCGCGAATTCGCACCGAAACGTCCGTTTCGGCGTTGCCGTTCGAGGGGCTGCGCGTACTCGACATGACGACGTTCTGGGCCGGGCCGTCCTGCACACACATGCTGGCCATGCTCGGTGCAGAAGTCATCCATATCGAGTCAACGCGTCGGCCCGACGGTACCCGTTTGATCGCGGGCATCCCGATCACCGAAGATCAGTGGTGGGAGAAGTCGCCGATCTTCTCGGGTCTCAACACGAACAAGAAGGGGCTGACGCTCAATCTGCAGAGCGCGCCCGGCCGCGAACTTCTGATGCGACTGATTGCAACGTGTGACGTCATCGTCGAAAACTTCACCCCGCGCGTGCTGGACCAGATCGGCCTGGATTTCGCTGCCGTGCAAGCGGTCCGGCCCGACGCGATCATGCTGCGGATGCCCGGCTTCGGTCTCGACGGGCCGTGGCGGGACAACCCCGCGTTCGCCTATGTCATCGAGGCGGCGTCCGGGATCAGCTGGCTGACCGGCTATCCCGACCGCAATCCATATGAGCCGTACTCCGTCGGCGATCCCAATGCCGGTGTGCACGCTTTCAACGCGCTGCTGCTCGCGCTGGAGCATCGCCGCAGCACCGGCCAGGGCGTGCTCATCGAGGCGGCCATGGTCGACGCCGCGCTCAACATCGCCGCCGAACAGGTCATCGAGTACTCGGCGTATGGCGCGCTGTTGCAGCGCGACGGAAACCGGGGCCCGGCCGCGGCGCCACAAAACCTGTACCGCACCAACGAGATCGACGAATTCGGCAGACGCGACTGCTGGGTCGCCATTGCCGTCGCAACCGACCAGCAGTGGGTGGGTTTGTGTGATGCGCTCGGCCGGCCGGACTGGGCGACCGACCCCGCGCTGACGACCGCCGACGGCAGGCGTCCGCACAACGACCTCATCGACGAGCAGCTCGCTGCGTGGTGTTCGGAGCGCACCGGCGACGAGATCGTCGGTGTGTTGTGGGAGCACGCAGTCCCTGTGGCCAAGGTGATGCAGCCACATCGTCAATCCGAGCTGCCGCAGCTGGCCGCCCGCGGTTTCTTCGAAGTCGTCGCCCATCCGGTGAACGCGACGACCAAGCACAGCACCCTGCCGTTCACGTCGTCCCGCGGACCCGACAGAATCCATGTGCAGCCCGCTCCACTACTCGGACAGCACAACCATGAGGTGCTGTCCGAACTGGGGCTGAGCGACAAGGACATCGACGAACTCGAGTCGCAGGGCGTGATCGGCACCGCCCCGGCCATGCACGGCACGACGGTCGGATAGCCTCCAAGACGTGGCCATCGATCCGTCTAACATTCTGCTCACCGGCCGCGTCGCGGTGGTCACTGGCGGGGGAGAGGGCATCGGCCGGGGTATCGCCGAAGGGTTGGCGGCGTTCGGCGCATCGGTCGCGATCTGGGAGCAGAACGCCGAGACATGCGCTTCAGCAGCCGAATCCGTTGGCGCACTGGGCATCGTCACCGACGTCAGAGACAGCGGCCAGGTCGATGCGGCACTACAACGCACAACAAGCGAACTCGGTACACCGTCGATCCTGGTCAACAATGCCGGTGGGGTGTTCAAGTCATCGTTGCTTGACACCAGCGAGAACGGTTGGGATGCGCTCTACAAGTCCAACCTGCGCCATGTGTTGCTGTGCACGCAGCGCGTGTCGCGTCGTCTGGTCGACGAGGGTCAGCCCGGAAGCTTCATCAACGTCACGTCGATCGAGGGTGTGCGTGCGGCGCCGGGCTACGCGGCCTATGCGGCGGCCAAAGCTGGCGTCATCAACTACACCAAAACCGCGGCTCTCGAGTTGGCGACGCACAAGATTCGGATCAACGCGCTTGCGCCTGACCTGACCATGACCGAGGGCATCATGCGGGTATCACCGGACGGTCTGCCGCCCGGTGCCGGCAACATGATACCGATGGGCCGGGCGGGACACGTCGACGAGATGGCAGGTGCGGCAGTGTTTCTGGCGTCTGACTTGTCGAGCTACATCACCGGTCAGACCATCCACGTCGACGGCGGAACCCAGGCCGCGAGCGGCTGGTACCACAACCCGCAGACCGGCGATTACCAGCTAGGCCCCGGTTAGTCAGTGCGTCCAGCCCGCGGCGTCCTGCTCGTCGAAGGTGCGGTCGATGCGCCCGAAGCGGCGCTGAATCGAATCACGCGCCGCGCGGTGCGGTAGCACGTAGAGACGGTTGGCGAGGATCGCCTCCGTAGTCAGGCGGGCCACGTCCTCGACGTTGAGCACGGAATCGTCATCTGGGGCGGAAGCCAATTGCTGGACATTCTGTGCCTCCGAGTGGGCAGGGCCGTAGTCCTCGCTCCTGACCCGTTCGGTGTTGGCCAACAGGTTGGTCTCCACGATCATTGGGCAGAGCACGGTTACCCCGATGCCGTTGGGCCTGACCTCACGGGCCAGTGTCTCCGCGAGCGCAACGACGCCGTACTTCGCGACGCAGTAGGGCCCGAGTCCGACATTCGGGATCAGCCCGGCGAACGACGATGTGAAAACGATGTGGCTCTCCCCGCCCTGGGCGATCAATCGCGGCAGGAACGCCTCGACACCGTGGATCGGCCCCCACAGGTCGACGTCGATCACAAACCGCCAGTCGTCGTGGCTGGTCTCCACGATCGGGCCGGCGTAGGCGATGCCTGCGTTGTTGAACACGACGTGGACTTCACCGAACACCCGGAACGCCTCATCGGCCAGGTGACTGACGTCGTCAAGCTTGCGCACATCGCACATCACGCCGTGCGCGTCGACCCCGTCAGCACGCAAAGTAGCGACCGCGTCATCCAGGGCCGACTGATCGATGTCGGCGAGCATCACCCTTGCGCCGCGGCTCGCGAATTCTCGTGCGGTGGCGAAACCGATGCCGTTGGCCCCGCCGGTGATGACTGTTGCGCGCCCTTCGAAATTCTCCACATCGCGAACACTATGCGGTCAGGGGCGGTCCTACGGCTGATCCCAGGAGGGGTCGCCCAACTTCGCGTGAATGACACCCCACGGATCGGCGTATTGGCCCGCTGCGTTCCAGTACGGCGACCGGCGCTTCATCACTTCGCGAACGACCGGGGCGAGCAATCGGCCCCAATACCGCGTGAACCAGAACTTCGCCGATATCTCGGCCATCATGTCGGGCCACGAGTAGTGCTGGAACTGCAACGCTTCCTGCGCCCTGGTGGTGTCCATCCAGTCGGTGACGAACCAGTCGCTGTCGCTGTTGGGGTCGCCGGGACGTCCCGGTGGGATCGCACCCGGTATTCCCAGCGCCGAGACGACGGCCGGTGTGAGGTCGCCGTAACACGTTCGGTGCGAGTCGTCGCCTGCGATCAGCAGGATCTCGCCTGCCACGTCGGCCGTCGTCGCAGCGGCACATGCCCACGCGACGTCGCGGACATCGACGGTCTGCACCCGGTTGTCGCTCGGCAGTGCGCCCTCGAAAAGCATGGCGTCACCGCTCAGGGGCATTGTCGACAAATTGGTGGTGAAAACTGCACCGAAGCGCAGCACGACCCATTCGAGACTCGACGACCGCACGATCTCCTCTGCCTCCGCCTTGGTGCCGCTGTAAACGTCGCACGGCCGCATCGGGTCGTCCGCGGTCAGCGGCTCAGGAGTGCGGTGCGGATTGCGGGGGCCGAAAACCGCATTGCTCGACGCATGGACGAATCGCGGCGGAGTCGGTTGCGCCTCGGCGACCCGGACCAAGGTCGCCGTCGCATCCACGTTGACCCGTCGCGCCACGTTTGTCAGGCGGTAGATCGCAGGAGCGATGATCGCGGCTAAGTGGATGATCGCGGCAGGTGCGACGTCGGAGATGAGGCGCTGCACTTGGTCCGGGTCCGTGAGGTCGGCCCATCGGACCTCGACTCCGTCGGGCACCGCCGTTGCCTTCTTGACGTTGGCAGGGGTTTCCAGGTCGGCTATGACGACGCGGCGGCCGTCGGCCGCCAGCTGTCGTACCGTCGCCGATCCCACCAGGCCGAAGCCGCCCGTGACCAGCACCGTGTCAGCCATATAGCCCCCTACCTGCGGATATGACATTCTCTTTTTCTGAAAGTACCATACTCGCAGGTCGGGGGATGAAGCAGGGCAGGCGAGGCATGAGCAGAAACGGGGTGGACAAGCCAGAGGTCGCCAAGTGGGATCCCGGGTTCACCCGGCAGATCAAGAACCTCGTGGGCCCGATCATCAAGCGGTACTTTCGCGCCGAAGTGCGCGACTTGGATGCCATGCCTGCCGTGGGTGGCGCGTTGGTGGTGTCGAATCACTCGGGTGGCATGTTCACGCCCGATGTACTGATCTTCGCCCCGGCATTCTACGAGAAGTTCGGTTTCGACCGGCCGGTCTACACGCTCGCGCACTACGGCGTCTTCATCGCCAATGTCGGTGATTGGCTGAGGCGTGCCGGAGTCATCGAGGCCAGCCGCGAAAACGCCGCCAAGGCATTGCGATCGGGCGCGGTGGTGCTGGTGTTCCCCGGCGGCGACTACGACTCCTATCGACCGACGTTTAAAGAGAACGTCATCGACTTCGCCGGACGCACCGGCTACGTCAGGACCGCTATCGAGACTGGTGTGCCGATCGTGCCGATGGTGTCGATCGGCGGCCAGGAAACTCAATTATTCCTTGCCCGTGGTGATTCCATCGCCAGGCGCCTGGGGCTTAAGCGCGCGCGCGTCGAGATCCTACCGATCAGCATCGGATTCCCATTCGGCCTGTCAGCGATGTTGCCGCCGAATCTGCCGTTGCCCGCCAAGATCGTCACGCGTGTTCTCGAGCCGATCGACATCGTTGCAGAGTTCGGGGAGGACCCAGACGTCGACGATGTTGACCGTCACGTGCGCGCGGTCATGCAAGCGGCCCTCGACGAGCTGGCGCGCGAACGCCGATTCCCGGTACTGGGCTAACCGGCTGCAGTCGCTGGCGCCATCGCGGTGCCGACGGTGGTCTGCTCCGCGAGCCCGCCTGCGCGCCGGATCTCGCCGAACGCATGGATCATTGCATCCGTCGCCTCGTGCGGGTCTTTGAAGGTCTGATCGTCGGACAGCACCGCGATGTCCAGCTGGTCGACGTAACTCCAGACCGTCATGTTGACGGCGCTGCCCGCCGAAAGCACTCCAACGGAATAGATCTCGCTCACTGGTGCGCCACCGATATGGCCGCGCTCCCGGGGACCCGGCACGTTGGACACCGCGACGTTCATCAGCCTGTTGTGGTCGGCTCGTTTGGACTGTCGGCGGAACATCGTCGGTGCCAGTGGCGGCGGCAGGTACTCCATCAGTCGGCCCTGTAGCCGGGGACCGAGCAGGTCGTTGCCTTCCTTGGCGCGCTTGGTGGACAGCGCCGTCAGCTCCACTCGCTGCAGCGGGTCGTCGATATGCACCGGAAGCGAGATGGTGATGCCGCTGATCTCATTGCCTGTGATCCGCTCCACTGACCTGTCGGTGCTGACGGGAACGGTCGCAAGTATCGGCCGGTCAGCACGACCGTCGTAGTGCAGCAACAACTCCCGCAACCCGCCCGCCGCCATCGCTAGCACAATGTCGTTGAAAGTGACGCCGAGATGCTTGGCGGTCTCCTTGACCTCGGTCAAGGACAGTGTGGCTGTCGCGAACGTCCGCACCGGCGAGACCACATGATTGAGAAAAGTCGGCGGCGCCCGAAACATCCTGGCCATGTCGGGGTGGTCGGGCCGCTGCTTGTTGCGCTTGCGAACTCGTGCGAACCCGCGCGCAGCGTCCGAGATCAACCGTGGCAATGCGGCCATGTTCTGAAAGTGGTCGAGTTGCGCTTCCCAGAGCAGCTGCCTCTTTGAAGGCGGGTCACACATGACGTAGTCGTCGCGCTCGTCCTGCGCTGAGCCTGCCAGATCCATCAGCCGCGCCAGGAGATTGGCCGATGCGACCCCGTCAGCCAAGGTGTGATGGACCTTGCCGATCAAGGCGAAGCGGTCGTCGGCCATGCCTTCGGCGAAGTGAAACTCCCACAGCGGACGGTTACGATCCAGCGGCGTGCTGGCGATCTGGCCGATGATCTCATCAAGCTCCCGGCGGCCGCCGGGGCTCGGTACCCGCACGCGGCGCAGGTGATAGTCGAGGTCGACGGGGCAGTTCTCCATCCACATCGGATGGTGAAGCTTCCACGGGATGTCGACGAGCCGATAGTGCAGTGGGTCGAGCAGATGCAGTCGGCGCTCGATGGTTCGGCGGAAAACGTCGAACGTGAACTCGCCATCGAAGTCCGCGGCGTGGATGACCGCCACCTTCAACGTGTGGGTGTGCAGGTTCGGCGTCTCGCTGTACAGCAGCATGGCGTCCATGCCGTTGAGTCGCTTCACGCCCCACCCCATTCGCGGCCGACGGCTCTATCGAAGCATTTGGCTGCCCTGGGTCCAGCCACTTTCGCAAACAGTGGTCGGGGTTTCACCGACACCCATCAGCGTCTATTAACGGGTCATCGGGAAACATCGCCAACTAGAGCCGGACGATGACTTTCCCCTTGGCGTGACCTTCCTCTAGGTATGCAAATGCATCTGGGATTTGTTCGAACGGAAACACCCGGTCGGTCACCGGTTTCAGCTGACCGCCATCGACCAGTTCCGTTAGGACATCTAGGTCGTCTCCGCTGGGATGCATCATTAAGGACCGGTAGCTGACCCCTGTGCGCCGGGACTGATGGCGGATCTTGGTGTTGGCGATCCACACTACGGCGGTTAAGAATCGGCCCATTTCCAGGTCGTCGCGGGCAGTGGTCGGGTCGATGCTCGCGATCGACACTACTTTTGCTCCTTGTTTGAGGATGTCGAAGCTGTCCGTTAGGTCCCGCCCACCGGTGAGGATGAAGGCGCTGTCGTATGCGCTGAGCACATCCTTGAACTTGTGTTCGCGGTAGTTGATAACCGTTTCGGCGCCAAGGGATTTGACGAGTTCCTCACCTCGAGGTGACGCTGTGGTGGTCACCGAGGCTCCCATCCAGACGGCGAGTTGGATGGCGAGGGTGCCGACTCCGCCCGCGCCTCCGGAAATGAACACCCGATCGCCGGGGGTGATCGCCAGCTCGCGCAGCCCCTGCAAGGCTGTGAGACCCGCGAGCGGCAGCCCGGCCGCGTCCTCGAAGTCCAGGGACTGGGGCATCCTGGCCACGAAACTCTCGTCGACCACGGCGTAGGGGGCGAACGCACCCAGTTTCAGTTTGTCCACCCTCGCGTACACCCGGTCGCCGACCGCGAATCGGGTGGCCCCGGCTCCGACTGCCTCCACCACGCCGGACAACTCGCTGCCCGCAACCAATGGCAGATCAAGATGCCACACCAGTCGCGCCTTACCTTGACGGACGCTGTGGTCCACCGGGTTCAGCCCGGCGGCGTGCACCCTGATGAGCACCTCGCCGTCGCCGGCCGTCGGCTCCGCGACCTCGCGCAATTGCATCGCACGGGCGCCCCCGTAACGAGTCAGCACATACCCTTGCACAGCGCTTCCACCGCCTCTTATCAGCTAGAATGTATGTATACGTCGATTACATTAGGCGCGGTTGTAAGCAGTGTCTACATTTAGTGAGTGTGATTCATGCCATCCTCGATTGCCCGCTACCACCACGGTGATCTGCGCGCGGCATGCTTGCGTGCGGCGATGGAACTGCTTGAGCAGGACGGTGCTGGGGGTCTATCGGTGCGCGCGGTGGCACGTCATGCGGGCGTGTCCCCCGGCGCCCCCTATCGGCACTACGCCGATCGCGACGCCCTTGTCTCCGCGGTCGCGGCGGAAGGCTACCGCCAGCTTGCGGGCAAACTGAGCGCCGCGCACCCCTCGCCCTCGACTCCCGAGGACCTTGCCGCTGTCGCGGTGGCCTACGTCCAGTTCGCGCTCGAACACCCCGCGCTTTTCCGGACGATGTTCAGCGATCCGTGTGACAGTGACAGCAGCGAACGAGTCGCCGCAATCACCGCCATCGCTGAATACGTTGGCGCACTCGTCCGACAAGCCTTCCCCGGCGCCGATCCGGACGCCCTGTCGACAGCCATTTGGGCGGTGGTCCACGGCCTGGCCTTCTTGCACCTCGACGGCAAGCTCGATACATCTACGCCCCAGGCGGTCGCCGACCGGGTGCGCGCGGCCGTACTTGCCCTCGTCGCCGTGTCGCCAGCGATCTGACGCGAAACGTCCTATCCGGTTACGTCCCAACCGGATTCGGAATGTCTCGGAGAGGCCAGCGAGTGCGTGGGGCTACTTCAGGCAGCTGCCACCATCGACCGGCAGCGTGACGCCGGTGATGTAGCGAGCCTCGTCCGATGCCAGGAACAGCACGGCGTTGGCGATGTCCTCGGGTTCGACCCAGCCGATCGGCAGCGTGTGCATCAGCTGCCCGACGACCTTCATGTCCTCTGGGCCGGGATTCTCGAGGTCGGGGCGGAACAGCCGCATCGTGCCGTCGTTCATGAACAGCGGGGTGTTCACGTTGGTCGGGTGCACGGAGTTGACGCGAATGTTCTGCGCCCCGAGTTCGACGGCAAATGTCCGCATCAGGCCCACCACACCGTGTTTGGCGGCGACGTAGTGACCGGTGTGCGGGTAGGCCTTCAGGCCGCCGACCGAACTGGTGAGGATGATCGAGCCGCCGCGGCCGCCCGCCAGGATGTGGGGGACACCGGCCTTGACGGTTTTCCACACGCCGCCGAGATTGATATCGATCATGGCGGTCCAGTCGACTTCGCTGGTCTTGTCCAGTGTTTGGCCGCCGTTTCCGATCCCCGCGTTGGCGACGATGATGTCGAGGCGCCCCAGCTGCTCGACTCCGCTGTCCACCGCGGCCTTCAATGCGTCGTAGTCGCGCACGTCGACTTCTGCCGTGACGATCCTGCGATTGTGGCCCTTGACCAGATCCGCGGTCTCGGCCAGGTCCTCCGGCGTAGATGCGGCGATCAGATCGACTGTGTCGATCTTCTTGCAGATGTCGACGGCGATGATGTCGGCGCCTTCTTGCGCAAGCCGCACTGCATGCGCGCGCCCCTGTCCGCGTGCCGCGCCGGTGATGAAAGCGACCTTGCCTTCTACACGTCCTGCCATGTCTTTCAGTCCTTTTGGTGGTGGGTGTTGTCTGATTCAGGAAACGAAGGTGGGCATGGATTCCCAGCCGCGGACCGCAGTGGTCTGGGACGGATGTGCGTTCGGCCAGTCGACGTCCCACGTCGGGAACCGCTTGAGGATCTCCTCGAGCGCGATTCTTCCCTCAAGACGCGCAAGCGCATTGCCCATGCAGAAGTGCGTTCCCGCGCCGAATGTCATGTGCGAGTGCTGTTCTCGATGGATGTCGAAGACATCGCCGTTCGGCGGGAATCGTCGGTGGTCACGATTGGCGGAACCCACCAACAGCAGTATCGCGCTGCCTTCCGGCACCGTCTGGTCGTAGTACTCGGTGTCGCGCGCAACGTAGCGGGCTATCTGCAGTGCAGGCGGCTCCCAGCGCAGGATCTCCTCGACCGCCTGCGGGATCAGGGCGGGGTTCTCCGCCAGTTCCCGACGCTGATCGGGGTGTTCGGCCAACGTCTTGCCCGCCCACCCGATCAGTCGGGTGGTGGTCTCTGCGCCCGCGGTGGCGACGACGGTCAGGTACATGAGCAGTTCGTCACGGCTCAGTCGTCGCACGGTGCCGGTCTCGTCCTCGAACTCGACGTTGAGCAGGTCCGTCATGATGTCGTCGGAAGGATGCTCGGTGCGGTAGTCGAGGAACTCGGCGAACACCTCGCCGGTGGCCAGCAGGTTGACCTCCTTGCTCTGCAGGGTCGCCTCGCCGTGGTCGGTCACCCGGCGCTGATCTTCCTCCGGAATGCCAAGCAGCATCCCGATCACGCGCATGGGCATCTGCTCGCCGAGGTCGTTGACGAAATCGAATCGGCCGGTTCCCATCAACGGGTCCAGACACCGGGCAGTGAACTCGCGGATCTGCGGTTCCAGCGCGAGCACCTTTCGCGGAGTGAACATCCGTGACAGCAGATTGCGGTGGATGTTGTGGATCGGCGGATCCTCGAAAATCAGTGTGCCGGGCGGGATCTCCATGCCGGATTTGATGATCTCAAGCAGAGCGCCGCGACCGGAGATGAAAGTCTCGTGGTCGATCACCGCCTTGTTGACATCGTCGAAGCGACTCAATGCATAGAAGTCGTGCTTGGCGTTGTAGTACAGCGGCGCTTCTTCGCGGATGCGGGCGAACACCGGATACGGGTTCATGTTGAGTTCGACGCTGTACGGGTCGTAGTACAACTCGTCCGCCGTCGCGGCATCCTGCACGTCGGAGTTTTCCGCGCTGATAGTCACGGTGTCGCCTCTCGCTGTACCAAGGTGTCGTAAGACAAATGTGTTCGATTTGTCTCACAACTCTGGCACCGGTCGCGCGCGGGTGTCAACATGAGATCCGTTTTCGGCAATTTGTACTCTCCGCTTAGAAGAACGTGCCTTTCAGCCGAGCGCCGTGACGACCTGAGGAAGGTCCACGGTCGAGTGGATGCCAGGGGCGGCGGCGCAGACATAGGGCACCGCGTTCACCGCCCGATTGGCGGTGTAGGCCGGCGACACAGCGGCCATGCGATCGAGGGGGATGGGCATCCGGAGCGTGACCTCCAGTGGCGCGTCACCGTCGACCGACACATGCCAGCCTGTCTCGCGGACTTCCCACGCGGGATCCAGGTCCGTCGTGCAATACCACGTGGCCCGGAACTGGATGAGTGGGCGGCCCGCGCGGTTGCCGGAGATGGTGATTCGTTGTGCGGCAACGCTTCCCGCGGCAAAAGTACCTGCGGCGATCTTTGTGTCGCGCCTGGCCGTTGCCAGCTCTCCGCTTGCCTCGACCGAATCGAGGGGCAGTCCGATCGCATCGGCGACCAGCCGCAGCGACGGGCCGAAACTCGAGCATAAGTAGTCGGCTCGGAACTGCTCGAAGGGCCCGGCGGGGCGGCCGAAACCCATCAGGTCGAAGAGCAGCTCCGGTGAATTGCGTTGTGACAGATCGGCATACTCGTCGATTGCGAGTGCGTTGAGCTGCCGTTGAATCGAAGTGAGCACTAGCGGGACGGCCTCGGTGATGAAACCGGGACTGCTGCCGGTGCTGTGCACCGAGGCCCCGCCGAGCTCACAGGCCGTCAGCACCTTCGAGCGGACATCGGGATCCATCGATGGTGGGTGGTGGAAAGCGCCGCAGGTGGTGACGACGTTGATGCCCGCGGTGAGCAGCAGGCACAACTCGTCGAGGTTGAGGGAGTTCGGCATGTAGAGCACACAGTCCGGACCGAGCCGGACAATCTCGTCGACGCTGGCCGTGGCCGCCACTCCGATGGATTTCACGCCGCATAGCTCACCGGCGTCACGGCCCACCTTGTCGTCCCCGTGAACGTAGACTCCTGCGAGGGTCATGTGCGGATGTTCGATTACCGCCCGCAACGAGCGGGCGCCGATGGTCCCCGTCGACCACTGGACGACTCGGTAGTCGCGAGTCTCCTGTTCGTCAGTGGGGCTGGGGGACAACGCGTTTGCCTGCATCGAGAACCTCAGCTCGCGAATCGTAATAGGGCTTCTTGGGCGTAGGAGGCGACGAGATTGCCGTCTTCGGCCAACACATCTCCGCGGCCGAAGCTGCGGCCGTTCGCCAGGAGTGGGCTGTGCTGGCGCAGCAGCAGCCAATCGTCGGTGCGGAACGGTCGGTGAAACCAGATGGTGTGTGACGTGACGGCAGAGGTGAACACGGTCGTGGTGCCACGTTGGCTGACACCGTCCATCGGCCGTAGGGCGGTACCGATGAGCGTCAGGTCGGTGGCATAAGCGGCGAGCGCAGGTGCCAGCTCCGGGTCGGCGGTCGGGGTGCGCATCCAGGCCTCGAACTCCGGCGGGCCGGTGGCGTCGGTGCTGAGGTCGACCGTCGTGCGGATCTCCCACGGGATCATGTCGATCGTGACTCGATACTCGGGGCCGAGGACTGCCGGCACGTCGTCGACGGATTGCCGCTCCGGGCCGTCCTCGAGCACGTGCACGCAGACCGACGAGGTGGCGATCACCCCGTGGCTCTGCCGCGCAGTGATGGTGACGGTGCCGAAGGAGCGACCCTCGTGGTGGCGGGTGGCTCGATATTGAACGGGTTCGTCGGCTCGGCCTTCGCGCGCGAACACCGCATGCTGGGACTTGACGGCCTTGTCCGGACAGGTCACGGAGGCGATTCGGATGAACTGGCCGAGCAACTGCCCGCCGAATACGCGGCGGTAGTCCAGCTGTTGATTGCGGCCCTCGAACTCGGTCACGTCGTCGCCGACGCGCTCCTCTCCGGTGCCCTCCGACGGCACCGGACGGAGATCAAGGCATGCGAGCAGATCGGACCAGAGATCGGGCACTCGCTGAGTGTAAGCCTGATTCTACGTCAGTGAGAACGTAATTCTCGCACTAGCTGGAGGCGAATCCGTGGGAGCAGAAGTCCCAGACTTCGTCGGCGGTGATGGGGTGAGAGGACCCGTCTTCGGCGTCCCCGCTGTGCTGTGAGACGAACATGACCGTCTGCATCGTCATCGCGGCCATCCGTTTGGGATTGACGCCTGCCCGCAGTTCGCCCGCCTCGCTTGCGGCTTCCATCAGCTCTGTGAGCAGCGCCAACAGCGGTGCGTGCGCGATGTTGACCTCAGTGGGGTGAGACACAAGCAGGCGCGGAGCGAAATCGGTGAACAACGGACGCTTCGCGGTCGGGTCGGGTCGCGAGGACTCGAACAGCAACGTTACGGCGACTTTGAGGCGTTCGAGCGCGTCTTCCTGGCCCGAGGTCGCGGCACGGATCTGGTCGGCAGACCGGCTCAGCGCGTCCTCGAAGAGCGCGAGCAACAGCTCGTGTTTGCCATCAAACTGCAGGTAGAAGCTTCGTAGAGACTGCCGCGACCGGTCGACGACCTCCTGGACCGTGAAGTCGGTGCTGCCCTTCTCGATGATGATCGCCTGTGCGGCGTCGAGGAAGCGCTGAACGCGTTGCGCGGCCCGGAGCTTCGCTGTCTTGATCGAGCGCTCGACCGCGCGCTGTTTCCAAGCGGGTTCTTCGCTGGGACTCGTCACCGGCGGCTCAGATGCAGGCCGATTGGGAAAAGCATGAACTGACTGTACCGGAGAACGCCTTGCCATTGCGGTCCTCGACCCCCTCGCGGTTCACGTGTCAGAGATTGTAACTTTCGCGCCATGAGAATAGTATTCTCATTTTGGAGATAACAGAAGTCTTTCGAATTTTCTTCCCCCGGGAGCGCCGTGCAGTTGACCTTCGACGCTGACGTCGAGGCGTTCCGCGCGGACTTCGTGGCGTTTCTGGACGAACACCTGCCTTCCGAGGCCGACGCGCTGGAGCGGTCCCGGTCCAGTAGCCACATCCCAGGCTGGGCGCGCCACTGGCAGCGGCTGATGTTCGACAACGGCTGGTTGTTGCCCGGATACCCGCCCGAGTTTGGTGGCCGAAACGCCACGCTGCTGCAGCAGTATGTCCATCAACAGGAACTCGCGCGTCGGCGCGCCTACTTGACGTTCAACCCGCAGGGCGTCGGCATCATCTCCGCTTCGTTGATCTCGTTCGGGACGCCCGAGCAACAGCGCCGGTGGGCGGTGCCGATCCTGCGCGCCGAGATGACGGCATCGCTGGGGATGAGCGAACCGGGGGCAGGGTCCGATCTGGCCTCGCTGCGCACGGGTGCGGTTCGTGATGGTGACGACTTTGTCGTCAACGGGCAGAAGGTGTGGACGTCCGGAGCCCACGACGCCGACGTTCTGCTGACTTTTGTTCGCACTGATCCAAACGCCGCCAAGCACAAGGGCATCAGCGCGCTGATGATCCCAACCGACCTGCCCGGCGTGGTACGACGGCCGTTCGCGTCGGCATGTGATCAGGATGACCTTGACTTGAACGAGGTCTTCTTCAACGACGTCCGGGTGCCTGCGGACAACCTCGTCGGACCGCTCAACGAGGGCTGGCGGGTGGCCAGCGGGTCGCTGGGTCACGAACGAAACATGTTGTGGCTGAGCTATGCCGACCGCCTGCAAGAACTTGTCGAGGATTTTGGTCCGAAGTCTGTGCTGGACCGCGACCGGTACGCCACGCTCGTCATGGACAACCAGGCGCTGCGGCTGCTCGGTTCGATGGCGTTGGCCCGCGCCGCGCAAGGCGACGAGGATGTGTCGGGTTTGTCGGTGCTCAAGCTGTTCGGCTCGGAGGCTTCCCAGACCGCGTCCGAATATGCGCTGAGCGCCGCAGGCGTTGACGGCCTTGCGCATCCGAGCATTTCGGGTCGCTACACGAACTTGAATCTCGATGCCTACGTGACGGGTTGGTTCGAACGCTACGTCCGTTCGTTCGGCGGCACGATCGCCGGCGGAACTTCGGAAATCCAACGCAACATCATTGCCCAGCGAGTGCTGGGCTTGCCCCGAAATTGAGGAATCACTGTGTACATCGAATATGACGTAGCCGACAAGATCGCGACCATCACGCTCAATCGGCCCGAGGCTGCCAACGCCCAGAACAGCGAGCTACTCGACGAACTCGACGCCGCGTGGACCAGGGCCTCGGACGACCCCGAGGTTGCGGTGATCGTGCTGCGCGCCAACGGAAAGCACTTCTCGGCGGGCCACGACATCAGCGGCGGCGGACCGGTTCCCGACAAGATCACGCTTGAGCTGATCTACCAGCATGAGAGCCGGCGCTATCTCGACTACTCGCTGCGGTGGCGGAATGTGCCGAAGCCGTCGATCGCCGCGGTACAGGGGCGGTGCATCTCGGGCGGGCTGCTGTTGTGCTGGCCGTGCGATCTGATCCTGGCGGCCGACGACGCGTTGTTCTCCGACCCTGTTGCGTTGATGGGTATCGGTGGAGTCGAGTACCACGGCCACACCTGGGAACTCGGCGCGCGTAAGGCCAAGGAGATCCTGTTCACTGGTCGCGCGCTGACTGCGGAGGAGGCCGAGCGCACCGGAATGGTGAACCGGGTCGTGCCCCGCAGCGAGCTCGACGGCCAAACCCGTGCGCTTGCCGAGCAGATCGCCAAGATGCCGTCATTCGCTTTGCGCCAGGCCAAGCGGGCGGTCAACCAGACGTTGGATGTGCAGGGCTTCTACGCGGCCATCCAGTCGGTGTTCGACATACACCAAACGGGCCATGGCAACGCGATGAGCGTCAGCGGTTGGCCGGTGCTGGTGAACATGGACGAGATGAAGGCCAACATCAAGTAGCCGTTACTGCCGCGAGCGTGCGTGTCTGTACGGCAACACGCCGCAATACGTGTACAGAACGTGCAAGCTCGCGCGGCGCGAGCGTGCACAAAGCGCCAAAATTTGGCGGCGTGTCGTGTGCAAACACGCACGCTCGCGGCAGTGGGGGTGGGGGCGGCGGTTAGAGGTCGGCGAGGCGCGGGACCGAGCCGCGGGCCCGCAGGCCCGCGCCGGCCTTGCGGGTGAGTTCCCTTGAGCTGCCCAACAATCCGTCGAGCACCAACACCCGCTCCACATGGCGGTGCAGGTCGTGCTCGGCCGTGAAGCCGATGCCGCCGAGCACCTGCTGGCAGTGCTTGGCCGCGGTCAGCGCGGCCTTGCCCGCGGCGGCCTTGGCCAGCAGCGCGGTCAAATCAGCATTGTCGTCCCCGGGCAGGGCCAGCGTCGCCTCAGCGCCTTCGATGGCCACCAGAGTCTCGGCCAACCGGTGCCGGACCGCCTGGAACGCCGCGATCGGACGGCCGAACTGAACCCGGTCCAGCGCATGCCGGCGTGCCAGGGCCAGCATCGCGCGAGACGCACCGACCAGCCACCAGCCCAGTGCCCGGCGGGCATCGGCCAGTCGGAGCAGCCCGCCGTCTTCCACTCGGCGCAGCGGCAGCCCGCCGAGCGTCGAGTTCGTGGCGTTTTGGTAGTCCCACACCACCCAGCCGCCTCCTGCGTAGGGCAGTGCCGGGGTGGCGCCGACTTCGCGGTCGGCGGCCTGTTGCACGACGTCGTTGAGAACCGAAGCGTGCGAACCTGTTTCGCCCAAAAGCCGGAACACCAGTGGTACCGCCTGCTCGGGCATGTCGGCGAGCATGTCGGCCCAGCCCAGTTCGGCCAGCGCCGCGTCCAGTTCGGCACCGGAGGTCGACAGCATGGTCTTGCGCAGTCCGTCCTCGAGCAACTCAAGTGATTCGGCATCCGCGAGCGGATCAGATGGCTCAGTCACGGTCACTCCTTCCCGAGGTCCAGCAGCCGGCGGGCGATGATGTTGCGCTGCACTTCGGAGGTGCCGCCGTAGATGGTGGCCGCCCGCGAGTACAGGAACTCGGTGCGCCAGGCGGTGTCGTCGAGTTCGATGGCGCCGGGCATCAGGTCGCGTGCGGTGTCGTACAGTCGCTGTTCGGCGCTGGCCAGCAATACCTTGTCGATCGACGTCTCCGGACCAAGCTTGTGGCCTTCGGCCAGCCGGTGCTGGGTGGCCCGCGACCGGCAGCGCAGCGTGTGCAGGGCCAGATACGTTTCGCCCATATCCGAGTCCGCGGCCTGGCCAATGTCTTTGACTTCGCCGACCAGTGCATCGAACCGCGAGTACAGGTACGCGATGCGCTGCCAGAAGCAGGTCGAGCGTTCATACGGCAGCAGATCCATGGCGAGTTTCCAGCCGTCGCCGGGGTTTCCGAGCATGCGGTCGGCCGGGACCACTACGTCGTCGAAGTACACCTCGCAGAACTCGTCGACGCCGTGCATCGTGCGCAGGGGCCGCACGGTGACGCCGGGGGTGTCGATGTCCACGAAGAAAGCGGTGATCGCATCGTGGTTAGGAGTATCGGGCCCGCCGGTGCGGGTCAGTAGCACGCAGCGAGTCGCGTACTGCGCGAAGCTCGTCCAGACCTTCTGGCCGTTGACCACCCATGCGTCGCCGCGCGGCTCGGCGCGCGTCGTCAGCGACGCGAGATCGCTTCCCGACCCGGGTTCCGAGAAGCCTTGGCACCAGGTTTCGCTGCCCGAGAGCAGCCGCGGTACCATCTCGGCGGCGAGTTCGGGACGGGCGTAGTCGATCATCGTCGGGGTCAGCACCTCGAGCATCGAATACGGTCCGGGCTCGTCGAGGCCGCGGCCGACGACCTCCTCGCCGACAATCGCGCGCAGGATCATCGGCCCACCGAGTCCACCGGCGGATTCCGGCCAGCCCCAACGCATCCAGCCGGCGTCGTACAGCGCGCCCATCACGCGCAAATGTTGCGCTTGGTGGGCGTCCAGCGAATGGTCGCCTGGCGGTGGTGTCAGGTCGTTCTCGTCGAGCCACGTACGCAGGTTCGACCGGAACTCGGCGACGTTCATGCAGTCGGTCGGCCGATCGCATGCGGACGCCCATGGTCGTGGTCCCCGCTGCGCCGGATGAAGGTCATCGCTCTGGTCTTCAGCCGCCAGCCATCGGCCGTGCGGACGTAGGTGTCGCGGTAATACCCGATGCGCATGTCGTGCTGCGAATGCTCGATGAAGCACAACGGCTGGGTACCGGTGGCGGCGTCGCCGTCGAGGTCGACCAGCGCAGTCCCCGTCATGAAGAGGCCCTTCGGCGCGGCGTCGACCAACACGGGAAAGCGCTCCAGCGCATACGTTTCGCCGAAGGCGCTGTAGGTGCCGTCGGGAGTGAACACCGAGACGAGGCCCTCGATGTCGCCCTGGGTGATGGTCACCGCGTACTTCGCGAGGAGCTGCTGGATCTCGACGATGTCATCAGTTCTTGTTGGCTTGGTCATTTCGGAAGACCTTACCTCCCTTCATTACAAAATTCACGTCCTTTGTAATGCTGATGTCCAGCAGCGGATCGCCTGGCACCGCGATGATGTCCGCGAGATAACCCTCCGCGATACGGCCGAGATCGGGTCTGTTGATCAGATCGGCCGCGACGACGGTGGCCGCCCGTAGCACGGCTGCAGCGGGCATGCCCCAATCGACAAGGGTGACGAGCTCGTCGGCATTCTTGCCGTGGGGGATGGCGGGCGCGTCGGTGCCGACGGCAATCTTCACGCCCGCCTCATACGCGGCCTTGATCGACGTGCGCGCCTTCGGAAACATCTCGGCGGCCTTGTCCCGCAGCTCCTTTGGCGCCTTCGAGACGTCCATCGCCTCGGCCAGCCGCCGGGTGGTGACCAGGAACCGGTCGTTGTCGACGAGCATCTTGATGGCCTCGTCGTCCATCAAGAAACCGTGCTCGATGCAGTCGATGCCTGCCGCCACCGCGTGCTTGACCGCCTCGGCGCCGTGGGTATGCGCCGCGACCCGCAGGCCTCGCCGGTGCGCCTCGTCGACGATCGCGACCAGCTCCTCGTCCGAATAGTGTTGTGCGCCTGCCTCTCCGGTCATCGACATGACACCTCCGGAACAACAGACCTTGATCAGCTGCGCGCCGTGCTTGATCTGGTAGCGCACCGCCTTTCGGATCTCGTCGACACCGTTGGCGATACCCTCCTCGACGGTCAGCTCGAGCACACCCGGCATGAACGCGGCGAACATCGTCGGGTCGAGGTGCCCGCCGGTCGGGGTGATCGCATGTCCGGCAGGCACTACGCGCGGCCCGTCGATCCAGCCCGCGTCGATCGCCTTGCCAAGCGCGACGTCGAGCAGGTAACCGCCCGTCTTGACGAACAATCCGAGATTGCGAACGGTGGTGAACCCCGCGCGCAGCGTCCGCCGGGCGTTGCCAACCGCACGCAGCACGCGGGTGGGCGGATCGTCCTGCACCTGGGACAGCCCGGGATTCTCGCCGCGCCCGCCCATCAGGAGGTTGACCTCCATGTCCATCAGGCCGGGCAGGAGGATCGAGTCCCCGAGATCGATGATCTCGCCTTCGTCGGCCGAGCCTCCGGCTGGTGCTGAATTGTCGGCACCGCCGACGGCGACGATGCGGTCGCCTTCGACACGAACGATTCCCGGCCGGACGATCTCGCCGGCATCGACGTCAAGTAGACCCGCTGCTTTGAGGGTCAGCACGCTCAGACCACCGGCTCCTTGATGAGTTGGATATACGAGGCACCGCTATCAAGCACGCGTGGCTGCTTCCACACCTCGACGGGGAAGCTCACCATGACGATCGACTGTCCGAGATGGACGAGCGCCTTTGCGTCGTCTGGCATCCCTGCAAGCGGGAAGCGGGCGTCGACATAGACCATGATGTCCTCCAGCCTGGCCATTCCGGCGTCGTACAGCTCCTGCATCTCGGCCATCGTCGAGTTCAGCCGCTTCTGGTACCGCTCATCTTCGGTGGGCAGGCACCAGTCGCTGAACCGCTCCAGGTCAGCGAATTCCTCCGGCAACTTAGACATGCGCTGCATCCTTCTCGTCAGTCGATGCGGCGTGCTTGCCGTTGGCGCCCCCAGAAGCACTGCCGTTCCCGTTGGTCTTGTACGCATTGACGTAATCGTGCGCGGTCTTGTGTAGATGGCGCAGCAGGATCTCCTGATCGCACAGCGGGAAGTCCGTGACGACCCTAGTGCCGATCTGTGTCTGGGTGGCTTCCAGCGTGTTGGCGTCTTGGAACGCGTACTCCTTGAACGTCACCGCGGCCAGTTCCTGGGAGAGCCGCTCACGGAGGTTCTTCGGCGGCACGAAGTACAGGTCTGCCTCGAAGATGTGCTTGTCAACGGCGGTTGGCCAGTAGTGGTAGGTGAGGTACCAGCCCGGCGCCCAGAACAGCAGCGTGAAGTTGGGGAAGAACTCGAAAGAGTCAGTGCCCCAAGTTGGTTGGCGGGATGGGTTGATGGCAGGCGGCAACTCGTCGGGCAGGATGCCCTCGATGTCCGGCCGGTCCCACGGTCCGAACAGGCCGCTGTGCAGGATCCGCTCGATGGGCTTGACCATGCTCAGGTCCTTCGGCGGCGACATCCCGCCCCAGGACGACACCATCGAGTGGATGCCCTTGATGTCGTACGCGAGCGCCTCGAAGCCGAACTTGGCCAGCTTCTCGGCCTCCTCCTTCTCCGCTTGCTTCATGTGCAGGATCGGTGCGTGGTAGAACTCGACGAACGCGTCGATGAACAGCTTCCAGTTGGCGTTGATATCCGAGCGGTAGCTGTAGTGCTCGGTCATCTCGTGGAACGGGTAGCCCTCCAGGCCCTCGGCGAAGTCACCCAGGTACTCCTTCAGCGGCGAGGCATCGTTGTCGAAATTGATGAAGATGAAGCCTTCCCACACCTCGCAGCGCACCGGCACCAAGCCGTAGTTGGCCTTGTCGAGGTCGAAGAACTCGCCCTCCTGCTGAACGAACGTCAGATCGCCCTCGAGGCTGTAGCGCCACGCGTGGTACTTGCAGGTGAACTGGCGGCAGGAACCCGACACTTCCTCGCCGGGAAAGTCGTTCCACACCAGCTTGTTTCCGCGGTGACGGCACATGTTGTAGAAAGCACGGACGACGTCCTGCTTGTCCTTGACGATGATCACCGACGTGCCGGGCCCCGCCGACGGCATCTCGCGCGAGAAGTAGCTGCCCTTCTTCGGCAGCCGCTCTACGCGGCCGACGTTGAGCCAGGTCTTCTTGAAGATCGCCTGCTGCTCGAGTTTGTAATGCTCCGGGTCGATGGAGTCCTCGTAGTTGACCGGCGCAGTGCCGAGTTCCGGCCAGTTCTCTGTCCAGCTACCTGCGGCCGGTTTTGGAAAATGTGCCACGTCTACCTCTCCTGGTCGGGTTCTACGCCAAAGGTGTTGATAGCCATGGCGAGTGCGCCATAGCAGCCAATCGTGAAGACGAGGTCCATACGTTGGCGCTCGTCGAGGTCTTGAGATAACGCCGTCCACGTCGCGTCCGAGATAACCGATTTCTCCTGGAGCTCGTCGACGGCGTGCAGGATCGCCTGGTCCAACTCGTCGGACGCCTCACCGCGCCGGAGGCCGTCGATCACCTCGTCGGTGAGCCCGACCTCCTTGCCCATGCGGACGTGGTGGCGCCATTCGTATTCGGAGTGGTGCACGTGGGCCACCCGCAGTACGGCCAGCTCGCGAAGGCGCGGCGGCAGTGTCGAGGAGAACAACAGGTGGTTGTTGAATCGCAGAAACGCGCGAGTGAGTTCGGGATGCCGTACGAGGGTGGCCAGCAGGTTGCCCGCCGCGTCGGGGTTGCGCCGCTCAGCGGGCAGCATGCCCGAAAGGGCGTGGTCGACGGCGTCGTCCCACTCGTCCGCCGGAAGCGGTGGCACCCGCACAGCGTCCTCCTCTCCCTGACGAGAATCAGATTCTCATATTTCGCTAATAGGTTTCCACCTTTTGCGCGAATGGTCAACGTCAAGCGCCAGAAGCGCCGGTCACGGCGGTGCCTCCCGTGGAGCAACGGCCCTGCCAGATGGCCCTAGGGTGGTTTTCGGACGTTGATTCTCGTACGGTGAGAAGATAGTTTCCTCACATAGAGAACCGTACTGGTTTATCGGGGCCCGGGGACCTCGACGAAAGGAACAGGCGTGAACAAGGAAGACATGATCCTGATCAGCGTTGATGACCACATCGTTGAGCCGCCCGACATGTTCAAGAACCATCTGCAGAAGAAGTACCTGGACGAGGCGCCGCGGTTGGTGCACAACCCGGACGGCAGTGACACTTGGCAGTTCCGCGACGTGGTGATCCCCAACGTCGCGTTGAACGCCGTGGCCGGTCGCCCGAAGGAGGAGTACGGCCTCGAGCCGCAGGGTCTCGATGAGATCCGCCCCGGGTGTTACAACGTCGACGAGCGCGTCAAGGACATGAACGCCGGCGGCATCCTGGGGTCGATGTGTTTTCCGTCATTTCCTGGGTTCGCGGGTCGGTTGTTCGCCACCGAGGATCCCGAGTTCAGTCTGGCGCTCGTGCAGGCCTACAACGACTGGCATGTGGAGGAGTGGTGTGGGGCCTATCCGGCGCGGTTCATCCCGATGACGCTGCCGGTGATCTGGGATGCCGAGGCGTGCGCCAAGGAAGTCAGGCGCAACGCCAAGCGCGGCGTGCACTCGTTGACGTTCACCGAGAACCCGGCCGCGATGGGCTACCCCAGCTTCCACGATGACTACTGGACGCCGTTGTGGGAGGCGTTGGTGGACACCGACACGGTGTTGAACGTGCACATCGGCTCCTCGGGCCGGTTGGCGATCACCGCGCCTGATGCCCCCATGGACGTGATGATCACCCTGCAGCCGATGAACATCGTCCAGGCCGCCGCGGATCTGTTGTGGTCCAAGCCGATCAAGAAGTACAAGGACCTCAAGATCGCGTTGAGTGAGGGCGGCACCGGATGGATCCCCTACTTCCTCGAGCGCGCTGATCGCACCTATGAGATGCATTCGACATGGACGGGTCAAGACTTCGGCAAGCAGAAGCCCTCCGAGGTGTTCCGCGATCACTTCTTGACCTGCTTCATCTCCGATCACGTCGGTGTGCAGCTGCGCAACCAGATCGGCACCGACAACATCTGCTGGGAAGCCGACTACCCACACAGCGATTCGATGTGGCCCGGTGCCCCCGAGCAGCTCCACGATGTGCTCACCGAACACAACGTGCCCGATGACGAGGTCAACAAGATGACCTTTGAGAACGCGATGCGGTGGTATCACTTCGACCCCTTCAGCCACATCTCGAAGGAACAAGCCACCGTCGGTGCCCTACGAAAAGCCGCTGAGGGTCATGATGTCTCCATCCAAGCCCTCAGCAAGCACGAGCACGGCGGTGCCAGCTTCGCCGACTTCGCCGCGAATGCCAAAGAGTTGACCGGCAACAAGGACTGAGTGAATAGCGATTTCGGCGTGCTTGGTTGCGCTCAGCGCGACCAGTCACGCCGAATTCGCGTGTGACCAGAGGAGAGGGATCGTGCCCGGCGGGATGAGTTTCGAGCTGACCGAGGATCAGGAGCTGATCCGTAAGTCCGTCGCCGAATTGGCGGGCAAGTTCGACGACCACTACTGGATGGAGAAGGACCTCGCGCACGAGTTCCCTCGGGAGTTCTACGACGCCATCGCCAAGGGCGGTTGGCTGGGCATGACGATCCCGGAGGAGTACGGCGGCCACGGTCTGGGCATCACCGAGGCGACGTTGCTGCTCGAGGAGATCTCGCGATCCGGGGCGGCGATGAACGGCGCTAGCGCTATCCACCTGTCGATCTTCGGTATGCAGCCTGTGGTCAAACACGGCTCCGACGAACTCAAAGCAGCGACGCTGCCCCGGATTGTCAACGGCGACTTGCACGTGTGCTTCGGTGTCACTGAACCCGGTGCCGGACTCGACACCTCGCGGATTACGACGTTCGCCAAGCGTGAGGGCGACACGTACCGCATCAACGGCCGCAAGGTGTGGATCTCCAAGGCGGGCGAGTCCGAGAAGATCCTGCTGCTCACCCGCACCACGCCGTATGACGAGGTCACCAAGAAGACGGACGGCATGACGCTGTTCCTGACCGACCTCAACCCCGAGCACGTCGACATCCGCCCGATCAAGAAGATGGGCCGCAACGCCGTCAGTTCCAACGAGGTGTTCATCGACGACCTGATCGTGCCGGTCGGGGACAGGGTCGGCGAGGAGGGCAAGGGTTTCAAGTACATCCTCGACGGGCTCAACCCCGAACGGATGCTGATCGCCGCCGAGGCGCTTGGCATCGGGCGGGTCGCGTTGGAGAAGGCGGTCAAGTACGGCAACGAGCGGATTGTGTTCAACAGGCCGATCGGAATGAACCAGGGTCTTCAGTTCCCGCTGGCTGACTCGTTGGCCCGCCTCGACGCGGCGGAACTGGTGCTGCGCAAGGCGACGTGGCTATATGACAGCGGCAAACCGTGCGGGCGCGAGGCGAATACCGCGAAGTACCTGTGTGCCGACGCCGGTTTCGGTGCCGCCGATCGGGCGCTGCAGTTGCACGGAGGCATGGGCTATTCCGAGGAGTATCACGTTTCGCGTTACTTCCGTGAGTCGCGCCTGATGAAGATCGCGCCGGTCAGTCAGGAGATGATCCTGAACTTCCTTGGTGAACATGTCCTCGGTCTGCCGAGGAGCTACTGATGACCAACTACTTCGACCTGACCGGCCGCTCGGCGCTGGTGACCGGAGCCGCGGGCGGAATCGGTTCCGCTGTCGCCGAGGCGCTGGCCGACGCGGGCGCGGCGGTACTGGTCACCGATCTGGACAAGGACGCCGCCGCCGCTGTGGCCGAACGCATTTCGGCCCAAGGGGGCAGGGCCGAGTCGACCGCGCTGGATGTCTCGGATCGTGATTCCGCCGACGCGGCGGCGGCGCAGGCCGCGGCGTTGGCCGATGGCGCCCTGCACATCGTCATCAACAATGCGGGCGTGACCAAGCCGGGAATGTTCGACAAGCTCACGCAGGACTCGATGCGACTGCTGTTCGACATCCATGTGCTTGGCGCGTTCAACGTGACCCAGGCGGCGCTGCCGTACATTCCGACCGACGGCACCGGGCGCATCGTCAACGTGACGTCGGCGGCCGGACTGACCGGCACCCTCGGCCAGGTCAACTATTCGGCCGCCAAGGCGGGCATCATCGGCTTCACGAAATCGCTTGCGCGCGAACTGGCCACCAAAAACATTATGGTCAACGCGCTCGCCCCGCTGGCCGCGACACCGATGACCGAAACCATCCGTACCAACGAGAAATTCTCGGCCAACATGATGAATCGAATTCCGATGAAGCGCTGGGCGGAGCCGTCGGAGATCGCGGGGGCCTTCGTGTTCATGGCGTCCAACGCGGCGTCCTACATCACCGGGCAGGTGCTGCCGGTCGACGGCGGCATGGTGATGTGACGGGCACGTCTGATGCCCCACTGGCCGGGGTCACCGTCGTCGCGATGGAGCAAGCGGTGGCCGCGCCGATCTGTACTCGCGTGCTCGCCGATTTCGGTGCCCGCGTCATCAAGGTGGAGAACCCCAATGGAGGAGACTTCGCGCGCGACTACGACGACGTGGTCAACGGTCCCGGCGGGCTTGCCGCGCACTTCGTGTGGTGCAACCGAGGCAAGGAATCGGTGACGCTGAACACGAAGTCGCAGGCAGGTATGAACCTGCTACACCGGCTGCTCGACCGTGCCGACGCGTTCGTGTCCAACCTCGCGCCAGGAGCGACTGCCAGGATGGGTATCGCGGCCGCCGACCTCGCGCAAAGCCACCCCAACGTCATACCCGTCGAGATCGACGGGTACGGGCCCGGCGGGCCGATCTCGCACAAGCGCGCGTATGACCTTCTGGTGCAGGCGGAATCGGGTTCATGTGCAATCACCGGCTACCCCGGGATGCCCGCCAAGCCGGGGCCTGCAATGGCCGACTTCACCACTGGGCTTTACGCGGCGATCTCGATCCTGGCGCTGCTGTTCGCACGCGGTGGCCGTCCCGAGGGTGTCGCGGCGCCGTCCGTCGAACTCAGCCTCTTCGACGTGATGACCGATGTCATGGGCTACGCGCTGACCTATACACAGCACTCGGGCGTCGACCAGCAGCCGTTGGGCGTCGGATCGCCCGCGGTGGCGCCGTACGGGGCGTTTCCCACCCGCGATGGTCAGACCGTCGTGCTCGGCACCACCAACGACCGCGAGTGGCAGCGGGTGGCCAAGGAGATCATCGATCGCCCCGACCTGGCCGACGATGCGCGGTTTTCCACCAACTCCGGCCGATGCGCGCACCGCGACATCCTCGACGAGGCGATCGGATCCTGGTGCGTCCAGCATGATATCGCTGAGATCCAGAAGATCGCCGATGCAGCAGGCATCGGCAACTCCCGCTACAACCTGCCGAGCGAGGTCGTGGTGCACCCGCAGCTCACCGCCCGCGACCGCTGGCGAACGGTCGGCACATCGAAGGGCGATATCCCGGCATTGCGACCACCACCGGTGATCAAGGGGTTCGAACAGCCGATGGGCGTCGTGCCAGGGCTTGGTGAGCACACCGACGCGGTGCTGAGCGAATTGGGTGTGAGCACAGATGAACTGGCCCGGCTGCGGGCCGACGGTGCGATTGGTCCGGCGTACTCGTGAGCGAGGAGCGGGTGCTGTTGTCGGCCGACGTCGACGGCGTCAGGACGCTCACGCTGAACCGCGCCGATCGCAAGAACGCGATGAATCCGCAGCTGTGGCTGGAGCTGGCCGACGCACTGCGGGCCGCCGCGCGCGATCGTGAGTTGCGTGCCTTGGTGATCACCGGCGCGGGAGGCGCGTTCTGCTCCGGTGCGGACATCTCCACAGCGGAAGACATCCACCCGAAAGACAAGCTGCGCAGGCTGACCGAAGTCGCGCTGGCGTTGCACGAACTAACGGTGCCCACCATCGCGAAGGTGACGGGAGTGGCTGTGGGGGCGGGCTGGAATCTCGCGCTTGGATGCGATTTCGTGGTCGCGACACCCGAATCGCGCTTCTGTCAGATCTTTTCGAAGCGCGGACTGTCCGTCGACTTAGGTGGTTCGTGGCTATTGCCCAAGCTGGTCGGACTGCAGCAGGCCAAGCGCCTTGTGTTGCTCGCCGAGACGATCGACGCCGAAGAGGCGCGGTCGATGGGCTTGGTCACCTGGGTGAGGCCTGCCGACGAGATAGATGCGTTCGTGTCGGACCTGGCCGGGCGGCTCGCGGCAGGCCCGGCCGTCGCCCGCGCGCAGAGCAAGGGGCTGCTCAACGACGGCGCCAACGCGACCCTGCGTGAGGCGCTGGCCAATGAGGCCCGAGCGCAGCCGGGAAACTTCGCTACCGCAGACTCAACAGAGGCGTATGCGGCGTTCGCAGAGAAGCGCGAACCCGTATTCACTGGTCGATGGGCCGTTGCGCCCAGATCGGAGTAACAGGATGCGTGAAACCGTAATTGTCGAGGCGGTGCGCACGCCGGTCGGCAAGCGCAACGGTGGACTGTCCGATATGCACGCCGCCGACCTGTCGGCGATCGTCCTCAATGCGCTGATGGAGCGGGCGGGCGTCGACCCGGGGATCGTCGACGACGTGGTGTGGGGCTGCGTGTCGCAGGTTGGGGACCAATCCAGCAACATTGCGCGTTATTCGGTGCTCGCCGCGGGCTGGCCCGAGAGCATCCCTGGCACAACAGTCAACCGCGCGTGCGGGTCGAGCCAGCAGGCGCTGGACTTCGCCGTGCAGGCCGTGATGTCCGGCCAGCAGGATGTCGTCGTTGCAGGCGGTGTCGAGGTGATGAGCCGGGTGCCGCTCGGTTCCGCAAGGGCGACCGGCATGCCATACGGACCGAAAGTGCTTGCCCGCTATGGAGATTTCTCGTTCAACCAGGGCATCTCCGCCGAGATGATCTCGCAGAAGTGGGGATTATCGCGGACCCGGCTCGACGAGTACTCGGCGCGCTCTCATGAGCTTGCGGCGAAGGCGCAGGACGACGGCGCGTTCGAGACCCAGATCATGCCGGTGTTCACCGACGGCGAGCCGGTGGTGGCCGACGAGGGTATCCGGCGGGGAACCACCGTCGAGAAGCTTGCCGGGCTCAAGCCTGCCTTCAAGGAGGACGGCGTCATCCACGCAGGCAACTCCTCGCAGATCTCCGACGGTGCGGCCGCCCTGCTGGTGATGACGGCCGATAACGCGATCGCGCTGGGTCTGACGCCGATCGCCCGATACCGCGCAGGCGCAGTCACCGGGGCCGACCCGGTGCTGATGCTCACCGGTCCCATTCCGGCGACCGAAAAGGTCCTACACAAGGCCGGCGTCGGGCTCGACGAGGTCGGCGTGTTCGAGGTGAACGAGGCGTTCGCACCCGTGCCGCTGGCGTGGCTGGCCGAAACCGGCGCCGACGAGGACAAACTAAACCCGCTGGGCGGGGCGATCGCGCTCGGCCACCCGCTAGGTGCGTCGGGCGCCGTCCTGATGACGCGCATGATCAATCACATGCGCGACAACGGGATTCGCTTCGGCTTGCAGACCATGTGTGAGGGCGGCGGCACGGCCAACGCCACGCTGGTCGAACTCATCGCGTAGACAAGGAGATCCAGTGCGCCGCGATCTATTCACCGAGGACCACGAAGCGTTCCGCGAGCTCGCCCACGACTTCGTCGAGAAGGAGGTGGTTCCGCACTATCCCGAGTGGGAGAAGGGCGGACGGATGCCCCGCGACGTCTTCAAGCAGATGGGTGCGCTTGGCATGCTGGGGATGGCGATCCCCGAGGAGTACGGCGGCGCGGGCATGCCGGACTACCGCTACAACGTCGTCATGCAGGAGGAAGCCGCCCGCGCGCTGGTCACGCTGTCGACGGTGCGCACCCAGCTCGAGGTGATCTTGCCGTATTTCCTGCACTACGCGAACGAGGAGCAGCGCAAGCGCTGGTTCCCGGGTTTGGCCGCGGGCACGCTGCTGACCGCGATCGCCATGACCGAGCCCGGCACCGGATCGGATCTGGCAGGCATGCGCACCACCGCGGTGCGTGACGGGGAAGACTGGATAGTCAACGGCGCCAAGACCTTTATCACCGGCGGCATGCAGGCCGACCTGGTGATCGTGGTCGCCCGCACGGCCACCAATCCCGACAACCGCCGCCAGGGCTTGACGCTGTTGGTTGTCGAGGACGGCATGCCCGGCTTCACGCGCGGCCGCGAGCTGGAGAAGATGGGCTGCAAGGTGCAGGACACCGCCGAGTTGTCGTTCGTCGACGTTCGCGTCCCGGCCGCCAACGCACTGGGGGAGGAGGGCGAGGCGTTCGGCTACCTCGGCCACAACCTCCCGCAGGAACGCCTCACCGTCGCGGTCGGGTCGGTTTCGCAGGGGAGGTCGGCGATCGCCGCGGCCATCGACTACACGAAGAATCGCAAGGCGTTCGGCACTCCTGTCGCGTCGTTCCAGAACACCAAGTTCGAACTCGCGGCGTGCTCGACGGAGGTGGAGGCCGCCCAGGCGATGCTCGACCGGGCGGTGACCTTACACGTCGACGGTGAGCTCACTGCGGCCGACGCCGCGCGCGTAAAGCTCTTCTGCACCGAGATGCAGCAGCGCGTGATCGACCGCTGTCTACAGCTGTTTGGCGGCTACGGCTACATGATGGAGTATCCGATCGCCAGGCTGTACACGGATGCCCGGGTGGCCCGAATCTATGCGGGCACCAGCGAGGTTATGAAGGTGATCATCGCCAAATCACTGGGCCTTTAGCGCCATGAGCGATGAATCGGCAGCCGAGATCCGGCAAGAACGCGGCGACTTCGCTACCACGCACCGTGAGATGTATCTGCGAACGGGCGGCGTGCAGGGCCACGTCGTGGACCTCACCGAAGTCGGTGGCCACGCATTCACGACGCACTGCTTGATCAGGGTGAAGGGGCGCAAGTCCGGCAGGACGCAAATCGCTCCGCTGATCTACGGCGATATCGGTGGCGAGGTTGTGATCGTCGCGTCGAAAGGTGGCGCCGACAAGCATCCCGAGTGGTATCTCAACCTTCGTGCCGCCCCCGATATCGACTTCCAGATTGCCACCCAGGCCTTCAGGGCAACCTGGCGTGAGCCCGAAGGCGATGAGCGGCACAAGGTCTGGGACTTCATGTCGCGGGCCTTTCCGCCCTACATCAAATATCAGAAATCAACGGAACGGCACATCCCGTTGATCATGATGACGCCTGTCGCGGCCATCGAAGTGTTCCGGGAGTCGGATATCTAGGTACGCGCGGTGTTCTCGACGATGATCTCGCACGCCACCTCGTAGAACGCACTGATGAGGGTGGAGAACGAGAGCTCGAAGGGATAGATCATGTGCACGTCCAACGCCTCCGGTCGCCATTCCGGAAGGACGGGCACGATGCTGCCGTCGCGCAGTTCGTCAGTGCAGATGATCTGAGTGGGCATGGCGCCGATGCCAAGACCTTGCAGGATGTACTGCTTGCACACCTGAAAGTTGTTGGCGCGCGCCCGTACCTGAGGCGACAACTCGTGTCGCCGCTTGCGGTTGACAACCGTGAGCTTGTGTGGCCCGGCGAAGCCGAAGTCGATGAAGGGCAAACTATTCAGCTGTGTCGGATCGATGAGCGGTTCGGTCAGTTGCCCGACGAAGTGCGGTGACGCGCACAGGAAGAGCTCGAGGCTGAACACCTTTCGTGCGATCAATGTCGAATCCTGAAGTGGCCCAGTCCCGAACACGACATCGAACCCGTCCTTGATCGGGTCGACCATGTTGTCCACCAGTCGGATGTCCAACCGCGAATGGGGATAACGCTGCAGGAATGTAGCGCCGACCCTGGACGCGTAGTCGATGCCGACGAACACCGGTATCGCGACCTTCAGCTCGCCCTGCGGTTCTTGCCTGCTGCCTTCCACCAGAGCGCGCACGCCATTGGCCTCGGTCAGGATGTTCACTGCGTGGGAGTAGACCTTTTCGCCAAGGTCGGTGACCGTGAGCTGGTGCGTGTTCTTCCGAAGCAGCTTGATTCCGAGGTCGGACTCGAGCTTCGTGAGCTTGCGGCTGACGGTGGACTTGGGCATTCCGAGCAATAGCGCCGCTTTCGACAGGCTGCGGCTTTCCACTACCTTGCCGAATACCAGCAGGGCATCGAGGTCGAACGGCGGGTTCTGTTCCATAGCTCTGTTCCAAATATGCAACAGGGTGTTGCGGCTTTGCACCTGTTTCGGCCATTTCCGCAGTTGTACCGTCGGCCTGGAGGAGGGCCCATGAGTCACGACAGCCTGGTGACCAAGCCCGCAAGTGGACATTGGACGGATGCGTATCCCGAACTGGGCCGCGGTCCGGTGTCACTTGAGGACTGTGTTTCCGAAGAGTTCTACGACAAGGAACGCCAGCACGTCTTCAAGAAAACCTGGCTGTACTTGGGGCGGGTCGAACGGGTGCCGAAGTCGGGCAGCTACTTCACCCGCGAGCTGAAGTTCCTCAACACCTCGGTCATCATCGTTCGGGGCAAGGACGACGTGATCCGCGCCTTCCACAACATCTGCCCTCACCGGGGCAACAAGATGCTGTGGGAGGACGACCCCTTCCAGGAGGTCCAGGGTCGCGCGCCACTCCTGTACTGCCGCTTCCATGGCTGGCGTTACAAGCTGGATGGCTCGCTGCATTCGGCGACCCGCAAGGATCTGCTGCTCGACTTCGACGCCGACAGCTGCCGGGTGCCTGCGATCCAATGCGAGGTGTGGGAAGGCTTCATCTTCGTCAATCTCAACCCGGACAACACGGAGCCGCTACGCTCCTTCCTCGGCGAACTGGCACACGGCATCGAGGGCTATCCCTTCGAGGGGCCACACCAGGTCTATCGGTTCAAGACCGAATTGCAGTGCAACTGGAAGATCTTCGTCGACAGCTTCGCGGAGAGCTACCACGGGCCGTATCTGCACGCGTCTTCGTTCGGCAATCTCACCGCGGAGGCCAAACAGGCGTTGGACAAGCCGAACCCGTTTACCGACGCGCTGGCCTATCAGCTCAAGGGTCCGCATCGCATGTTCTCGTTCTCGGGTGAGCCCTCGCAGAAAACGCCGTACTCCAAGCCAATCGAGTGCGTGATGGAGGCCAGCGCGGCAGGGCCGTGGAACAAGCGCGTCGATCGCGGTCCGATGCCTGCGGGGCTCAACCCGACGCGCTCGGAGAAGTACGGTTTCGACTCGTACCAGTTCTTCCCCAACTTCGTGGTGATCTTCGGTGCGTCCGGCTTCAGCACCCATACACATTGGCCCACTGGGCCGCACTCGCACATCTTCGAAGTGGAAATGTTCTATCAGCCCCCAAGGACGCACAAGGAACGACTCGGGCAAGAGCTGACGGTGACCTTCCTCAACGACATCATCCTGGAAGACGCAAGCCCGTCGGAAGGCTTGCAGGCGATGCTGAACAGCGGCACCCTCACACATTTCACGATGAATGACGAGGAGATTCTGCTCCGTCATCTGCACAAGGTGGTTGGCGACTACGTCAACAGGGGAGTGGCCGGCGAGAAGGCGGCATTGTGAACGCGATTCTGCCGCCTGAGTTTTCGGAGCTCGAACATCTGGTTCCGGACTGGGCGATCGAGGACGGGCACGAGCGCTATGAGAAGCGTGTGAACAGCTCGATGGACGAGATCCGGGCGTTCTACGACACCGTGTTTCCCCATGCCGAGGAAGCCGTCGCCTACATCGACAAGTTCGACTATTCCGAACCGCTGCCCGACGACGTCGCGAACCTGCGCAACCTGCTGTACTCGCTGATCACCGTCTCCCTTGCAGTGGAGCTGTGGAAGCAGCCGCGTGTAAAGCATTCGGCTAACACCATTCTCACGAGAGTGAGCTGATCCGTCATGGGACTCACCTCTGCGCAACTCGACATCGTTGATCTCACCCCGACAATTGGCAGCGAGATCAGGACCGACATCGACACGCTGCTCAGCGGCGGGGAAGCCGCGAACATCCGGGAGACACTCGAGCAACGCGGGGTGGTGTTCTTTCGCGGGCTGGACATCAGCGACGAACAGCAAGTTGCCATCGCCAAAACCCTTGGCAGTCTCGTGCAGAACGAGGGCGAAGAAGGCATCTACAAGATCTCACTCGACAAGAACGTCAATCAGCGGGCCGAGTACCTGAAGGGCTCCCTGTTCTGGCATTTCGACGGTTCGCTGCAGCCCTATCCGAATCTCGCCACCCTGCTGCGCGCCGTGAAGCTGTCAGAGACTGGGGGAGAGACCGAGTTCTGCAACACCTACGCCGCATACGACGACTTGCCGCAATCGGACAAGGATCTCATCGCCGAGCTGCGGGTGGTCCACAGTGCCGAGCGATCGCAGTACTACGTGACCCCGGAGATGAGCTACGACGAGATCAGTTTCTGGCAAAAGTCGCCGACGAAGGCCTGCCCAATGGTGTGGACGCACCAGTCCGGGCGCAAGTCGCTGCTACTCGGCGCGACGGCGGACTATGTGATCGGACTGCCGGTGGAGGAGAGCCGCGCTTTGCTTGCACGGCTTCGTGATTGGGCAACACAACCGCAGTACGTCTACCGACACGGGTGGGAAGTCGGCGACCTGCTGATCTGGGACAACACCGGCACCATGCACCGCGCGCTGCCCTATGCCGTCGACAGCGGCCGCCTGATGCACCGCACGATCCTGGCTGGCGAAGAGCCCCTTCAGTGAAACTCGGCATTGCCACGCCGGTGGTCACCAACGTCGGCGGTACGCCGCTGACGTGGGAGAAGGACGCCTCCATCGAGGACATCGGCCGCGTCGCCGAGACGGCGGATCGCCTTGGCTACCACCATATGACGTGTAGCGAGCACATCGGCCTGCCCTCGACCGAGACCGCGCGCCGCGGCGCCAGGTACTGGGATCCGCTCGCCACGTTCGGCTATGCGGCGGCGCGCACGAAACAGATCCGGTTCGCCACCATGACGCTTGTGCTTGGCTATCACCATCCGCTGGCGATCGTAAAGCGTTACGGCACACTCGATCACGTTAGCGGCGGACGGGTGATCCTCGGGCTCGGCGTCGGCTCGCTCAAGGAGGAGTTCGATCTCCTCGGCGCGCCGTTCGAAGACCGTGGTGCTCGCGGTGACGACGCGTTGCGCGCGCTGCGGGCGGCGCTGCCGAGCAACGAGCCGACGTATGACGGGGAGTTCTATTCGTTCGGCGGACTCACCGTCGATCCCTGCGCACTACAGCCACACTTGCCGATCTGGATCGGTGGCCGCACCAAACGGTCGTTGCGACGGGCGGTGACGCTGGCCGACGGTTGGTGTCCGTACTACGTGTCGATCGACACCGCCGCAGAGTGGTTGCAGGGCTTCGAGGTGCCCGACGGTTTCGAGGTTGTCATGCCCGCCGATAAGCCGCTTGACCCCGTGGGAGAACCCGAGGCGACAAAGGAAACGCTTGAGACGATGGCCGAGGGAGGCACGACGACGCTGTCCGCCCGCTTCATCCACCGATCGCTCGAGCACTACCTCGAGCAGATCCACGCGCTCGCCGAACTGCACGACCCGAGTGGTGCGCAGTGACCGCCTCGCGAAACCCCAGGTAAAAGGCCTCTCGAGAACCAAATTCAATGAGACCCTTGTCACAACGACCAAACCTACCTACTGTGTGTTCACTAGGTTGGTTCAACGAAGGAGCCCAGTGTCAGCCTCGGAGCTGTCAGCCCCACGGCCCTATGCGACTCTCCTCGCCAAAGGCGAGGACCGCAGGCAGCGGATCCTCGGCGTGGCCGAGCGGCTCTTGGCGCGCAACGGCTGGCGCAGCACGTCGTTGGCCCAGATCGCCAAGGAGGCCGGAGTGACGCCCGCTGGGCTGCTGCATCACTTCGAGTCCAAGGAGCAGCTGCTCAACGCGGTGCTTGATGCCCGTGACGCCGATGACGACGCCCACGCGGACTACCGCGGTGGTGACCTGATCACCGAGCTGAGCCGGGTCCCCGAACGGTTCGAACGCGCCCCCGAGCTGGTGGGCACGTTCACGGTGTTGCTCGTGGAGAACATTGCCCCCGACGCCCCACTTCATGACCGCCTGCACAAGCGGTATCGCGACGCCATCGACATCATCACGAAGATCGTTGAGCGCGGCCAGAGCGACGGGCTGTACCGCACAGACTTCGACGCGGCCAACAAGGCCGTGGAGATCCTCGCCTTCATCAATGGAATGGAGACCTTATGGTTGCTCGATCCGTCAATACCGCTGACCGAGGTGTTCAAGGGATACGCGGAGTCGCTGGGGCGGGAGATCGGGCTATCGAGCTCGACATGAGGTACCGGCTCGATGTGGTCGCACCCACCGTGCTCGACGCGGTGCGGTTCGCGGGCGGCTGGGTCTACGACCGGGTGATGGCCGGATGGGATGTCACGGTATTGATCAGTGGCGACGAGGATGCCCGACCGCTCGAGATCCTCGGCGCCGACGTGCGCGATCTGGAATCGGTGTTGGAAGCGTGGGAAGAGCGGCCCCATCCCCAGACCGTCGCGGTCGCCGCGGATCTATTCGCGGTGGATGCCCGGGTCCGCGAGCACGTTCTGAACGCACTCGACCAGGGCGCGACAGAAGTGACGGTGTGGGGCGAGCGTCTGCCCGCCGAGCTCGACGAGAGTGTCGATTCGGTTCAGCACCGATTGAGCGCGGCCGCACGGGCTTTCAAGGCCCAAGCGCTCGCGGCGGCGAACGATTCTGCGGAGAACGTCGGCCACAGCGAGACATTCCGCTGCGGAATGATGGCATCCGTTGCGGCGGACTTGATCCCCGCGAGCTGAGGGTTCCGTCAGCTGATCATGTGGACCTTCTCGAACTTGATATCGCATGCGATATCAAGTTTCAGGTTAGGTGCATGCCTCTGAAATGGTGGCGGTCAGTCGTCGTCGCCCAGGCCGATCAAGACCTTGCCGATCGCGCGTCCGTCGGCGACATGCCGTAGCGCCGCGGCAGTTTCGGCGAGCGGGTACACGGCGCAGACGTGGGGCACCACCCGACCGCTGGTGAGGTGCTCGCGCAATTCTTCTTCGTTGCGGGCGAATTCATCCGGCGGGACGTCCTGGAACTGAAACCCGAGGACATGCACACCCTTGACGAGCACCAGGTTGAGTGGGATGCGGGGGATGACGCCTGACGCGAAGCCGACGGTGACGAATCGACCGCCGCGGCGCAGGGACCGCAATGCCGGTTCGGACAAGTCACCGCCGACCGGGTCGACGACCGCATCGGCGCCGCCGGGAACGGCGTCGCGCAGCGTGCCGCGCAAGTCGCCCGACTTGTGGTTGACGAGATGCTTGGCGCCGTAACCGGCTGCCACATCCAGCTTTTCGGCCGACGACGCCACAGCCGTGACCGAGGCACCGAGCTGCACGCCGAGCTGGACTGCCGCAAGGCCGACGCCCCCGCCTGCGCCAAGCACGATCAGTTCGTCGCCCTCACGTACGCGCGCCATCGACCGCAGTGCGTGATACGCCGTGCGATACGCCACGCCGAACGCCGCGGCGGTGCGGTCGTCGACCCCATCAGGTATCCGTGAAAGCCCTGCCGCGGGTACCACCACCTCTTCGGCGAATGCGCCGAAGAGTCCGGTACCGGTGACCCGCTCGCCGGCCGCGAAAATGCCTGTACTATCCGCGGTCTCGATGATCACGCCCGCGAATTCGCTGCCCGGTACGAACGGTGGCGGCACGCTGATCTGGTACTCGTTGGCGATCAGCAGCACATCGGGGAAGTTCACCGCCGCCGCGCCGACTTTCACCCGGACCTGTCCCGGCGCGAGCGGCTCCGATGGACGTTCGTCGATGCGGACGACGTCCGGTGGCCCGTAGCTCGGGCAGACCGCGGCTCGCATGTCAGCTGTAATCGGTTGACTCGGCGAGTTCGGCCGCCGACGCCATCAGGTCTGTGACGACGGGGCCGAAAGCCAGCAGCTTCTCGTCGTCTCCTGCTCTCTGGAAACCCTGCTCCAACACGATCGCCAGCTTCCACTTCGCCAGCACCAGGTAGTAGTCCAGGTCGTCGACCTGTCGTCCGGATACGTCGGCGTAGTGCGCGACCACCTGGTCGCGTGTCGGCATTCCGCGCATGTCGACGTAGCTCATCTCACCGGAGGAGCCAGCGGCTGCATCGTCGGCGGGCCAGGATTGCACCATCCAGCCGAGGTCCAGCTTCGGGTCGCCGACCGTGCCCATCTCCCAGTCGACGATCGCCGCGAGTTGAGCAGGCGCACCGTGCCGGTACATGACGTTGGCGAACTGGTAGTCGCCGTGCATCAGGCCGGGGATGAAGTCCAGTGGCTTGTGGGCGCGCAGCCAATCGGTGGCCACCTCGAGTCCCGGCAGGTCGCGCTGCTTGATCCGCTCCAGAAACCCGATCCACCGGTCGACCTGACGCTCGTGGAAGCCGTCAGGACGGCCCAGGTCGTGAAGTCCCTTGGCTTTCCAGTCCACCTTCGACAGCAGCGCAATGCCCTCGGCCAGTTGATAACTCAGTCCTGGCCGGGTACTGAGGTCATTGTCGAACGGCTCGGGCCACTTACCGTGGGTGTCCATGGGGGACCAGCCGTCGACGAAACCCATCAGATAGAACGGACGCCCGAGCACGCCTGCGTCGTCGCACACCCCGATCGCCTTGGTGTGCGGCACCTCGGTACCGTCGAGCGCCTCGATGATCCGCCACTCCCGCAGGATGCCCTTGTCGCGGTCGGGCGGTGCTCCGGGCGGTGGCATGCGGATGACGCATTGCTCGTCACCGCGGCGCAGCTCGTAGATCACGTTCTGGGTGCCGCCAGACAGGAAGCGCGCTGTCAGCGGCTCTCCCTTGCCGGGCAGCGCTGCGCTGTCCATCCAATCCGCCAGGCGGGCAACGTCGATCTGAGGTTCGCTCACAGATTCCCCACTTCGTTCTCCAAGTAGTCGGCGTACTTCGCCCGTGCCGCTTCGCGTTTGCGCGGGGTCCATTCGGTGGGCCACGTGTCATCGGTGGCTTGGTAGCCGCGAAGCACCTGCTTGGCGACCGTCGTCTTGTGCACCTCGGTCGGACCGTCGGCCAGCCCCATCACGGCCGCGCCGGTGACCATCGCGAGGAACGGCATCTCGTTGGTGACACCAAGTGCGCCGTGTACTTGCATTGCCCGCCAAGCGATGTCGTGCAGCACGGTCGGCATGACCACCTTGACCGCGGCGATGTCCTTGCGGACCTTCTTGTAGTCGTTGTACTTGTCGATCTCCCACGCCGTGTAGAGCACCATCAACCGGAACTGAAGGAGTTGCGCGTACGAATCGGCGATGTAGCCCTGCACAAACTGCTTTTCCGACAGCAGGCTGCCCTGTGTCTCGCGGCTCAGCGCGCGCTCGCACATCATGTCCAGCGCCTTGCGAGACAGCCCGATGGTGCGCATCGCGTGATGGATGCGGCCGCCGCCCAGGCGCGTCTGCGCGATCACGAATGCTTGCCCCTCGCCGCCGAGCAGCGCCTCGGCGGGCACCCTGACGTTGTCGTAGTGGATAAGGGCATGTGATCCCTCGCCTTCAGACTCGCCGTGCAAGCCGACGTTGCGCACGATGTTGACACCCGGTGTGTCGGCAGGGACCAGGAACATCGACATGCCCTGGTAGGCACTGACGTCGGGGTTGGTCACCACCATCACGATCAGAAACGATGCCGTTTTGGCGTTGGAGGAGAAGAACTTCCAGCCGTTGATCACCCAGTCGTCGCCATCGCGCACCGCGCTGGTCTTGAACAGCGTCGGATCGGCGCCGGCGTGCGGTTCGGTCATCGAGTAGCAGGAGAACAGCTCACCGTCGAGCAGCGGGCGCAGATACTTCTGCTTCTGCGCCTCGGTCCCGTAGTGCGCGATGATCTCGGCATTGCCGGTATCTGGCGCCTGACAGCCGAACACGATCGGGGCCCACTGTGAGCGGCCGAGTATCTCGTTCAGCAGCGCGAGCTTGAGCTGGCCGTAACCCTGGCCGCCCATCTCGGGCCCCATGTGCGTGGCCCACAACCCTTTTCGGCGGACCTCTTCCTTCAGCGGGTCGATCACCTTGCGGCGGTTGTCGTCCAGTGGAACGAACTGCAGATGTGGAAACGCCAGGTCGAGCGGCTCGACCTCGTCGCTGACGAACTCGTCAGCCCAGTCCAGGAGCTTCTGGTACTCAGGATCGGTCTCGAAATCCCACGCCATATCCGCATTCCTCTCAGTTGAAGGTGACGACGACTTTGTCGGCCGCGCCAGGGGTGCAGGCCGTGCGCAGCGCCTCGTCGACGTTGTCGAACGGGATCGTGTGGCTGACGATCACCGCATATTTTTCCCAGTTTGCGACGAGGTCTTTGGTGACTTCGAAGATCTCGTCGGGGTAGCCCATCGATCCGACGATGGTGATCTCGTTGCTCATCAGATTGACGAATTCGACCGGCACGGGATGCTTGTGCACCGCGACGACACAAAGCCGGGCACCCCGTTTGGCGGCGGCCAGCGCAGTATCGATCACCGCTGGCGCGCCTGCGGCGTCGAGATAGATATCAGTGCCTGCCCTGCCTGGAAACAGGGCTTCGCCCTCGCCGTGCAGTTCGATGAGCCGCTTCGCGACGTCCTCGTCGGTGGAGTTGATCACCGCGTCGGCGCCAACCGCTAAGGCCTTCTCCAGCCTCGCAGGAATCAGATCGGCGACGACGACGTGTTCGACACCAACGGATTTGAACGCGATGGTGGCGCCAAGCCCGATGGGCCCGGCGCCGAACACCAGGACCTTGTCGGTGGGTTTGGGTTGGCATTGGTTCACGCCGTGGCGCGCCACGGCCATCGGCTCGTTGAGCGCGGCCACCTCGAACGGGATGTGGTCGGGCACCACCTCGAGACTTTTGCCTCGCACCGCGTCTTCGATGAGCAGGTACTCCGCCAGTGCACCGCTGGCTCCGCCGTTACCGATGATCCCGCCGGGTGCCACCATCGGATTCACGACGACGTGATCGCCGACCGCGATTCCTGCGACGTCGCTGCCGATCTCGACAACCTCGCCCGCGGGCTCGTGGCCAAGTGGCGTCTGTCCCGGACGTAGCCCACCGATCGAGATATAGAACGCGTCGGAGCCGCAGATTCCGCAGGCGCGCATCCTGACGAGCGCATCCTTCGGCCCGACCGATGGTTTGGGCATGTCGACGACCTGCGTCACGCCAGGCGCTGTCACCACCGATACCTTCACTCGCATGCTCCTCTAGGCGGGACGTTGGTTGTAGCCGACGATCAGGGCCGCGATGTCACGGCTGACGCCGTCGGCGAACGAGCGGCCGTCGTAATAGCCTGCGGCCCAGTGCCGGACACCCTCGCTGACGTGCATCTGCGCCAGCCGGGACAGGTGGCGTGCGTCGACATGGGCCGCTAGTTTGCCGTCTTGCTGTGCCTTCGCGAACAATTCGCCGAACATGTCGGCATCGACGTTCCCCGGCAGGTCGCCCGCAAGGATGCGGAGCTCGTGCCGATAACCCTCGAGAATCGTCTCGATGATGAGGTCGCGAGGATTGCGCGCCATCGAGCGCTCCAGGCTCCGTAGCGCATCGGCGACCACCGACTCCACGTCGTAGTCGGTGCGCAGTAGTGCCCGCACGGTCTTCTGCGCGGCGCGGGTCGACAGCAGGCCGACCTCGAAGAGCACGTCTTCCTTGGCAGGGAAATAGAAGTAGAACAGCGCGCGGGATACGCCTGCCGCGCGGCAGATGTCGGCGACGGTGGTCTTGGCGTAACCGTTGGTGCGCCACAGAGCCATCGCTGCCTGCACGAGGCTGCGCTTGGTCTCATGCGAGCGTGCTCGCTGGAACGAGGCGCGGCGCTGACTACCGTCAGCAACTGCGGCCCCGCTGGTCTTTGGCACAAACCGCACCCTAACAGTTGAATTCACTCTTGCAAATAGTTGACGTTTGTCTAACTATCTATGCATGACACAACCACTGCAAGGCAGGCGGATACTCGTCACCGGCGGGGCGACCGGCATCGGCGCAGCCGCGGTTCAGGTGCTGACCGCGGCGGGAGCTGCCGTCGTCGCGACGTATCACCGGACGACACCGCCCGATCGCGCCGGCGTGACGTGGGTGCAGTGCGATCTCCGCGACTCAGCCGCTGTGGACGGCATGGTGGGCACAGCTGTCGAGACGCTCGGCGGGCTCGATGTGTTGCTGCACGCGGCGGGATTGTGGCAGCCAGGGATTCCCGGTCAGATCAGCGGCGAGGACATCGACTACCTCGTCGATACGAACATCAAGGCGATGATCTTCGTCAACCAGGCGGCGTACGCGGTGATGCGCAAAGGCGGCGGCGGCAGGATCATCAACTTCGGGTCCGGGGAGGCAGTGATGGGAAGCCCGATCTCGGCGCTGTACGCGGCGACCAAGGGGGCGGTGTCGGCGTGGACGCGATCGATCGCGCGGGCATGGGCGGCCGAGAAGGTGTCGGCGATCGCGCTGGCGCCTGCCATGCAGACACCTGGCGCGGATCGCCTACGGGAGTTTCTCGGGCCCGCGGCGGCGGAGTTGATCGAAGGGGAGATCAAGAGGTCGATTCCCCTCGGCGGCGCACTTGGAGATCCGGTCGACGACCTCGGGCCGACGCTGGTGTTCCTGTGCAGCGAGGGATCCCGCTTCATCACCGGACAGCTGATCGCCGTCGACGGCGGCCTGGTCATGTTGGGCGCCTAGCGAATTCAGCGCGGACGCGACCCTTCGTAACTGGTTGTCAGCAGGTGCACGGTGCGGTCAAGGCCGTGCAGGATTTCGGTGACGGCGATTTCGCCCGCCGCATATCGGCCAAGTAGCCCGTAGGCGACGCTGGAGACGATGGTGTCCATGTCGCGAACGAATTCGGGGTCGGCATCGGCGAGCACCTCCATCACCGCAGGCACCGCGGCGTCGAAGCCACGGCGCACCAGCTTCTGGCCCCCCGGCGACGTTCGCGCCCGAAAGTAGGCCTTGAGCACGGCTGGGTGGCGCTCCCATGGTTCGAAGATGGTGCGCAGCACGCGCATCACACCCGCGTATAGCGACTCGTCCTTGTCGTGGGGCTGGGTCAAACCCGAATACCGGTTCTCCTCCATCCATTGGTCGAGCGCCGCCAGAATCAACTCGTCGCGCGTGCCATACCGCTTGTAGATCGTGGCCAGTGACGTGCGCGCACGCCGGGCGACCTCGCGCAGTTGTATGGCGTCGTAGCCCTCGGTTTCGAGCAACTCGACGACGATGTCGAGGATGCGGTCCTGGCGTCGGTCCGTGTCGCCGGTCGCCACTTCAGCATTGGTCATGCTCTGCACTCGCCCTTGCCGTCCATCAGTAACCAGGTTACCGTACGGGGTGTAACGCAGTTACTCGGCGCAACGAAGCGAGGTTCGATGGGTTCTTTGGACGGCAAGGTCGCCTTCATCACCGGCGTCGCCCGTGGTCAGGGCAGAAGCCACGCTGTCAGGCTCGCCGCCGACGGCGCCGCCATCATCGGCGTCGACATCTGCTCCGATATTTCGTCCAACGGTTATGCCATGGCGACTCGCGACGAGCTCGACGAAACCGTGGCACTTGTCGAGGCCGAAGGCGGCAAGATAGTTGGCTCGATCGCCGATGTGCGGAATTTCTACGAGGTCCAGGCGGCGCTCGACGCCGGAGTCGAGCAATTCGGTCGGCTCGACATCGTGCTCGCGAACGCGGGCATTGCGGCCATGGCGTTTCGCGAGCTGACCGACGACGAGGATCTCGAGATGTGGACTGATGTCCTCAACGTGAATCTCGTCGGCGCCTTCCACACCGCTAAGGCCGCGATACCGCACCTCATCGCAGGCGGACAGGGCGGTTCTATCGTCTTCACCAGCTCCACGGCAGGGCTGCGCGGTTTTGGCGGGCTGCAGGGCGGCGGGTTGGGCTACGCGGCATCCAAGCACGGGATCGTCGGGCTCATGCGGACGCTCGCTAATTCTCTTGCACCGCAGAGCATTCGGGTCAATACTGTGCATCCGACGGCGGTCAACACGATGATGGCTGTCAACCCGCAGATGGTCGCGTTCCTTGAGCACTATCCCGACGGCGGCCCGCATCTGCAGAATCCGATGCCGGTCGAGCTTCTCGAGCCCGAAGATATCAGCGCCGCGATCGCCTACCTGGTCTCCGACGAGGCGAAGTACGTCACCGGCGTCACCTTCCCCGTCGACGCCGGCTTCTGCAATAAGTTATGAGCGGCAACAGGGTTGAGGGTAAACGGGTCCTGATCACGGGAGCTGCGCGAGGAATGGGCCGCAGTCACGCGGTGCGGCTCGCCGAGGAGGGCGCCGACCTCATCCTCGTCGACATCTGCGAGTCACTGCCCGAGCTCGAATATCCGCTGGCCACGCCGGAGGATCTGGCCGAAACGGCTCGGCTAGCCGAAAAGCACGGCGGGCAAGTAGTGACTTCGATCGTCGACGTGCGCGACGAGGCGGCGTTGAGGGCGGCGGTTGACGACGGCGTCGCCCAGTTGGGCGGGTTGGACGCGGCGGTCGCCAACGCAGGCGTGCTGACCGTGGGGACCTGGGACAAGACCACGCAGAAGCAGTGGCGAACCGTGCTGGACGTCAACCTGATCGGGACATGGAACACCTGCGCGGCCGCGCTGCCGCATCTGGTGGAACGTGGCGGGAGCCTGGTCAACATCAGCTCGTCGGCTGGGCTGAAGGGCACGCCGCTGCACCTGCCGTACACGGCATCCAAACACGGTGTTGTCGGGCTGAGCCGGGCGCTGGCCAACGAGCTTGGTGCACAGAATATTCGGGTCAACACCGTTCATCCGACCGGAGTGGAAACGGGTATGCGGCCGGAGTCGCTTCACGCCCTGCTTGTCGACGGACGGCCGGATCTGGTCCCGATATTCCTCAACGCATTGCCTGCGGTGATGGCCCAAGCCGTCGATATCAGCAACGCGGTGCTATTTCTGGTTTCCGACGAGTCGCGATTTGTGACGGGCTTGGAGTTCAAGGTCGACGCGGGAGTGACGCTGCGATGACCTCGCGTTCGGAGCTCGGCAGGCGCGCATTTGCGGACGTGATGACCTTCCCCGCGCCACAGGATTGCAGCCCGGCGACGGTCAACGGCCTGATCGACTTCGTGTTCGGTGAGGTCTGGTCGCGTCCGACACTGAGCAGGCGGGATCGCCGGTTCGTCACGCTTCCATGCGTGGCGGCGGCCGACGCAGAAGAGCCCCTGACGGATCACGTCTATGCGGCCCTGAACAGCGGGGACCTGACCATCACCGAAATGCGGGAAACAGTCCTGCATTTCGCGGTGTACAGCGGATGGCCGAAGGCGTCTCGCTTCAACATCGTTGTCGACGCACAGTGGGACCGAATACACCGCGAGCGCGGGCAGACCGTGCCGCCGCCCGCACCGCTCTTGCCGCTCGCCACGCCGAGCGATGCGGAAGAACGGCTGGCCACCGGAGAGCAATCGTTCAGGGACATCAACTGCATACCGTTCGTGCCGATACGGGACAACCCGTATTCCGGTGCGGGCATTCTGAACTTCGTCTTCGGCGAGATGTGGCTGCGGCCGGGCCTCGGCATGAAGGAACGACGCCTTGTCACGGTGGCGTGTGTGGCGTTCCAGGATGCGCCCATCCCGATCATGAGCCACGTCTACGCCGCACTGAAGAGTCGCGACATCTCGTTCGACGAAATGGACGAGCTGGCATTGCATTTCGGTGCCTACTACGGCTGGGCGAAGGCGTCCCACCTGAACCAGGTGATCAGCGAGCAGAAGCAGCGTGTCCTCGATGAGTGGCGCGAGGAAGCCTCATGACTCTGGCACCCACGTTGTCCGGCGGATTGCTGATCGGAGGCGACCGGATCGCCGAGACGTCGGGAGGAACGCACTCCCACATCTACCCGGCCACCGGCCAACCGAACGCGGTCATCCCGTTGGCGGGCGCTGCCGAAATCGACCGCGCCGTCGCCTCGGCCTGGCAAGCCCATCGGGAGTGGATGTCGCTGACCGTAGACCGGCGCCGCGATCTGCTGATCGACCTGGCCGACGCGGTGCACGAGAACCTCGACGAGCTGGCTCGTCTCAATGTTCACGACTACGCGGTACCAATCTCCTTCGCAGGCAACGCAATCCTGCTGGAGCGGTTTCTCCGCCACTTCGCCGGTTACGTCGACAAGCCCCAGGGCACCAGCACGCCGGTGACTGGCTCATTCGACATCAACCTGATCGAACGCGAGCCCTACGGCGTGGTCGGGGTGATCACGCCGTGGAACGGCTCGCTGGTGGTGACGGGATCGTGTGTGGCGCCGGCGTTGGCTGCGGGCAATGCCGTCGTGCTCAAGCCGTCGGAGGTGGCGCCGTTCGCCGCTCTGCGTTTCGGCGAGTTGTGTGTTGAGGCCGGATTGCCGGCCGGGCTGGTGAACGTGGTGCCGGCGGGAGCGGAAGGTGGCGACGCCCTGGTGCGACACTCGGGCATCCGCAAGATCCACTTCACCGGCGGAGAGTCGACTGCCCGCAAGGTACTTCAGTCAGCGGCGGTCAATCTGACGCCTGTCGTGACCGAACTCGGCGGCAAGTCGGCCAACATCGTCTTCGACGACGCCGACCTCGACGCCGCGGCGATGTTGTCGGCACATCAAGGTCCACTCATGCAGTCGGGACAGAGCTGTGCGTGCGCCAGCCGCGTGCTGGTGCACGAATCGGTCTACGACGCGTTCCTGGAGAAGTTTCTGGCCGTCATCGAAGCCTCGACGATCGGCGATCCTCTCGACTCCCTTGTCGTCTTCGGCCCGGTGATCAGCCAGGCTGCGGCCGACCGCATTCTCAATGTGATCGAGCAGGCGGTCAGCGATCGCTCAGGTGAGTTGCTGGTCGGAGGCCGCCGATTGGGCGGTGAGCTCGCTGACGGCTACTACATTCAGCCGACCGTGTTCGCCGGTGTCGACAACGCCTCCGCGCTGGCCCAAACCGAGACGTTCGGACCGGTCGTCTCGGTGATGAAGTTCAGCGACGAGGCGGAGGCGGTGCGAATCGCCAACGATTCGCGCTATGGGTTGAACGCCTTCGTCCAGACCAACGATTTGAGCCGAGCACACCGGGTGGCCCGACAGCTCGAGGCAGGGTCGGTGTGGGTCAACACCTTCAGCGACATCTCCCCGCAAGGACCCTACGGCGGCTGCAAGCAGAGCGGGTTCGGCCGCACGGGTGGCCTCGAGGGGCTGCACGAATTCCTACAAACCAAGAACATCCGTGTCGGAATGCGCTGAGCTGACGGCAGAGGTATTCATGACGACCAGCGCCGACGTCTACGGTGCGAGCCCGGAAAAGGCTTCGACTGGTCCGGCCGTGAAGAGCGTAAGCGGGTAATTTGAACTGCGATTACCCGGCCGGGGTGAATTCGATGTGCAGTTCGGTGAGCCCGCGCAGCAGGAACGTCGGTTCGTATCTGTAGCGACGGTCCTCGGCAGCGCCGTGCTTAGCCTCGCTTATCGTGATGTCACGGATGCGGTCGAGCATCCGGTTGACGGTGATGACGCCCTCGACGCGTGCGAGCGGTGCGCCGGCGCAGGAGTGGATGCCGCGGCCGAAGGCGATGTGTTCGCGAACGTTCTTGCGGTGCAAGTGAAACTCGTGGGGATCGTCGAACTTGCGGGGGTCACGGTTGGCGGCGCCGAGGCACAGCATCACCACTGTGCCTGCCGGGATGTGCATGCCGCCAAGCGTGGTCGTCTTGCGCGCCAGTCGGAAGTCCACCTTGGTGGGGCTCTGCGTACGCAACGCTTCTTCGATGAACGGGCCCACCAGCTTGCGGTTCTCGCACACCGCCTGTTGCAGGTCTGGCCGCTCGCCAAGCACCTGAACGGCGGAGCTGAGCAGCTTGGTGACGGTCTCCTGGCCCGCCGCGAACAGGAATGTCGCGGGACGGACAACCTCGAGCAGTTCCGGAGTCGAGCCATCGGGGTAGGTCGCGGTGGCCATGGTAGTGAGTACATCGTCGCGCGGTTCGTGTCGCCGGTCTGCGAGGTATGCACTGAACTTGTCGTCCAGGTACTGGAGGGGATTGAGGCCCACCGGCTCGCCGTCGAGGGCACCGACTCCGCCTTCGGGTTGTCCGGCGCCAAGAGCGCTCCGAATCTCGTCGCGGTCCTCCACCGGTACGCCCAAGAGGTCGGTGATGGCCAATGTGGCGAACGGCCTTGCATATTCGGCCAAGAACTCGCAGTGGCCGTTGGCGATGAATTCGTCGAGCTGGCGATCGACCAGCTGCCACATGAAGATTTCGTTCTCTTTCAGCCGCTTCGGCGTCAACAACTTGGTGAGCAGGGAACGCGCGCGTGTGTGGGCCGGGGGATCCATGACGACCAAGTGCTCGTTGATTGGGAACATGTGGCGGTGTGTCTCGATCAGCGCGGTGATGTCGTCACCCTCGGGCTCGAACGGCAACGGGGGGAAAGGGCCACCGATCGCGTTTATCGCCGAGAAGGCATCGGTGTCTTTGAAGGCCGCCATGACCTCCGCGTAACCCGTGACGGCAACCACGCCGTGGTGCGGCTCGCGAAACACCGGGCCCTGACTACGCATGTAATCCAGGTACTCGTAGGGGTCCTGGGCAACTGTTTGATCAGAGAAATAGTCGACGGACGCGAGATCGGGCATCACTTTTACCGGCCTTTCATCACCACTGCTGCGTCACACTGTAGCTCATTTATTGATCGATCGATCAGGAAGTGATCGGGCCATACCTCGGCATCGCCATTCGGTGCGTGCTGTCAGCGCCCGCGTAGGCGGGCGCATTGCAGTCTACGATGGGTCTGCTGGTCCTAAACGCGGCTACGAGGGACTAGCTGAATCGGGGGGTGGAGGACTCTTGGTCAGAGCGCCGATCTGCTGCTCGATGTAGCGGCGCATCTCGTCGTGGCCGAAGGTGACACCCACGGCCTCCTCGTTGCAAAGGCTGCGTGCGATTTGCGCGATCAGCATCGAGATGACTATCGGTGGGTAGGTGTCCAGATCGATGTCACGCGTGCGTAGCGCGAGGGTGACAGCGGCACCCTCCATGTCGCGCACGCGCTCCGCGTATGCCTTAAGCTCCACCCCAATTATCTTGCGGTGGTTTGCAAGTGCCATAAATTCGGTGTTGAGCACGGTCCGACGCGGGTCGCTGTTGAGGGCCCACAACGCGCGCAGTGGGTTGCTATCGGTGAGCGCGGCGCGCATCTGATCGAGTGCGACGTCCGCGCCCTCGTGTAGCACGGCAAGAAACAAGTCGTCCATCGTCGGGAAGTAGTAGTGGACGAGAGGCTGTCGGATGCCGGCCCGTGCGGCAATCCGGCGTGATGTGGCAGCGGCATATCCTTCGTCGTGCATGATCTGGGCGGTCGCCTCGATCAGTCGCCCTCGCGTTCCGCCATCGTCGGCCCTCGCCTTCCGCGGCGTTGTCATTCAAGACCCCAGCCGTGGGGGGTTGACCGCAGATATTGGCTCATGCTAAACATGCCCCACCTTATCATTTGATCGATCGATCAGGATTGGTCGTTACGCCCTCGGAGTCGAGCCATGACCGATAACCCTCCACCCGCCAACTACCTGTTTGCGGCACCCTTGCCATCTCGAAGAGCAGCCCATAGCGCGGCGAAGCTCGGCGGATACGGCGGCATGGCGGTGGCGGCGTGGCTGGTCACCGCCGTAGCGACCGGCTATGGGCTGGCCGCTGCCGATACGACCGGCGCGTCCTCGGAATCGTCCTCGACGAGTTCGGCGAGCTCGACGTCGGCCGGTGAGTCGACCACGGGATCGACGGCCAAGACCGTAGGAACCTCCACCTCCACGACGACCAGTGGCGGTTCGACGTCGACGGGCGGGTCAACGTCGACTGGTACCGATACGTCGGCGACCGGCACCACGAAGGCGTCAGGCACGACGTCGTCGAGCACCGAGGTTGGATCCGGGGTCACCGTGAGCAGCAGTGGCGGAGCGCATAGCAGTACAACTGATTCGGGCGCACCTGCGGCTCCGGCGTGGGGCTCCGCTGGTGGGGTTGAGACCGAGCCAAAGTCGAGCGAGCCCGCCGCCTCCGGCGAGACGGCCGAGCCCACGCAGCCGAGCACCCCTCCGGCGACCTCAACACCGGAGCCGACATCGATACCGACCACCAGCGAATCGAACTCGAAACACTCTGCGACCGTCAACTCGGCGAGCACATTGTCCACTAAGGCATCGCCATCGCAGGCAACCTCGGTTGCAGCCACCCAACCGTCCACGAAGGTCGCCGAGTCGACTGTGGCACCTGCCGCACAAGCGTTGACGGTCAACACCGCGAGCAGCGCGTTGACCACGCCCGCGGCTGCCGCGGCCACTGCACTGGTCGCGCCGACGGCTCAACTAGTTACTCCCGTTACCGGAGTCGTGGGATTCCTCAACGCCGTCGTCACCAGCCTGCTGAACCCGTTCCTGGCACCGGCTCCCAACACACCGGAGCCCGTGACCCCAGTGGTGTGGGCGGTGCTGGGCTGGGTGCGACGCAACCTGTTCAATCAGTCCCCGACGATCGCCTACAACCCGACCACGACGGTGCAGACCGGGCAGACCATCACCGGCAACATCGGTGCCACCGACCCCGAGGGCGACGCCTTGACCTACACCGTCACCCAGCAACCGCAGAACGGCGCGCTGGCGATCGACCAAGCGACCGGCAACTTCACCTACACCCCGAACGACATCAACTACGATGCGGCCCAAACGGATTCGTTCACAGTGTCGGTCACCGACGGCAAGTTCAACCTGCTGGGTCTGTTCAGCCCACACAGTGCTCAGGCGGGCATCAATGTCACGGTGCTCAATCCCAGCGTCCAGCGCGTGATCCTGAACATGCCCGACGGCGTCAAGACCCCGGTAAATCCCCGCTACTCGCAAGACGGGAAATCCATCTACTTCTCCGGCACACCGACTGTCGGCGGCCGCACCCAGATCTACCAGATCAGCATCGACGGCACGCACACCGAATGCGTGACCTGCGGCGTCACCACGAGCGAAACCGGCAACCTGGCCAAACCCGTTCCGATCGACGACGGTTCGGGACGGGTTCTGGTGCTAGTCAACGTCCAAGGCCAGTCCCCCCGCTATTCCATCCTGGAAGACGGTGTCAACGGGCGCCAGCTGGTTCCCGTCACCACACCGTCGGGCGGGGGTTTCGCCATCGACAAGCAACGCGAGATGAGAATCGCCCCCGACGGGACGCACGTGCTGTTCACCCGAATTGTGATCGGCCCCAACAACCTCGTGCAGGCCTTGCCAATCGTCGGCACACTGAACCGCACCGCCAACGGGTACGAAGTCACCGACGCACGCGTGGTCTACCCCACCGGCGAGGGCAAGCAGTGGACCCCCGACGGCAAGGGCGTGGTCATCCTCGGCGGGGCATACGAGGCGGGCAACGTCGACGACATCGAGGTCGACCTGGCCACCGGCAAGGTCAACAGGGTGACCGCCAACCTCGACTACGACGAAGACATGGACTTCTCACCCAACGAACAGTGGATCGCGATCGGCAGCACACGCGGGCTCAACGCACTGACCCCGATGACCAGGATCGTGCGGCCAAACTTCCTACCCGCCTACGTCAGCGCCCCCGTGTACTTGGAATATGCATCCCCGGTCAACGTCTCGAACCAAGAGTGGGCGGTCGCCGTCGGCGATGAGCTGAAGCGCGAGAACGGTATTCCGCTGTTCGTTACCGGTGACGGATACGCCGCCCGCAGCATGCCGAGCTGGAATCCCGCCGGCGATGCGGTCACGTTCTGGGAATCAGGCGTTGCGGACCCGACGCAGTCACGACTGGTCATCGCCAACCTGAAGTACACGACCAGCGTCGGACCCGTAGCGGCTGGTCGGTCGACCCCAAGTTCGGATTCGTGGTCTCCGCAACTCGGCACCTACGTTCCCACCACGACGCCGCTACCGGCAGTCGGATCGTATGCCGGCGTGGGCGGTGGCACTGCCGTGGTCAATGAGGCTCCCGACCCCGCGGATGCGACGCGCACGATCCGCACCGTCGTCTACACCAACTACGTCAACGAGAACGGCGAGATCCTCAACGGCACCGAATCAGCCGACTACAACGCCGGTCAATCCGCAGTGCATTACCTCGCCGATATCAATGTCACGGGGGCGCACACCGGCTCCCTGAAGGCCGACGCCACCGTCAACGCGTTCGCGCAATCGTTGACCGGCTACATCACCTCGAGCGTCGACGGCGATGTGCAAAGCCTGCCGGATCCGGCTGCCGCAGAACAGGCTCAGCAGGACGCGTAGTCGGTCGCGGGGGACCGTCGTCTGAATTGCGAAACGAGAGGTGTGCTATGGGAACCCGAGTTGAAGGCAAGGTAGCACTTATCACTGGTGCGGCCAGAGGCCAGGGGCGAAGTCATGCTGTCCGGCTGGCCGAGGAAGGCGCCGACATCATCGCCGTTGACGTGTGCGCCACGATCAGCGCGAACAGCGAGATCCCGCCGTCGACACCCGACGACCTCGCTGAGACCGCCGATCTGGTGAAACAACTCAATCGACGCATCGTGACAGCAGAGGTCGACGTCCGTCACTTCGACGCGCTCAAGACCGCTGTCGAGAGGGGCGTCGAACAGTTGGGGCGGCTTGACATCGTGGTGGCGAATGCCGGCATCGGCAACGGCGGCCAGACTCTAGACAAAACCAGCGAGCACGACTGGCAAGACATGATCGACGTCAATCTGTCAGGCGTCTGGAAGACCGTGAAAGCCGCGGTACCCCATCTACTCTCCGGCGGCAATGGTGGATCAGTCATCCTGACGAGCTCGGTCGGCGGGCTGAAAGCCTATCCGCACACCGGCCACTACATCGCGGCCAAGCACGGTGTCGTGGGCCTCATGCGCACGTTCGCAGTCGAACTCGGTCAATACTCCATCAGGGTGAACTCCGTGCACCCCACCAACGTCAACACGCCGATGTTCATGAACGAAGGAACGATGAAGCTCTTCCGCCCGGACTTGGAGAACCCCGGGCCCGACGACCTCGCCGTGGCCGCGAAATTCATGCACGTCCTCCCGGTCGGCTGGGTGGAACCGGAAGACATCAGCAACGCGGTGCTGTTCCTTGCGTCCGACGAATCCCGTTACATCACCGGACTTCCAATGACCGTAGACGCCGGAAGCATGCTCAAGTAGGCCGGCTCGATTGCTGTCGCGACGCTACGGGGCACTGCGCCACCAGTCCGGCAGCACGAATTTGTGCAACTGCACAGCATCGGCATGGGCGTCAGGTCAAGATGATGGGCGACATCAACGAGGAGGATCGATGGCCGGGCGGGTAGAGGGCAAGGTCGCGTTCATCACCGGCGCAGCGCGGGGGCAAGGGCGCAGCCACGCGGTGCGGTTGGCACAGGAAGGCGCCGACATCATCGCCGTCGACATCTGTAGGCCCTTCGCCGACTCGCCTGCCCCACCGGCGACCCCCGAAGACCTTGCGGAAACAGCCGACCTGGTCAAGGCGCTGGATAGACGGATCGTCACCGCCGAGGTCGACGTCCGCGATTACGACGCGCTCAAGGCCGCCGTCGACAGCGGAGTCGAACAACTCGGCGGGCTCGACATCATCGTTGCCAACGCAGGTATCGGCACCGTCGGAACTCGCCTCGACCGGATGAAGGAAGACATCTGGCAGGAGATGATCGACGTCAACCTCACTGGGGTGTGGAAGTCGGTGAAGGCAGGCGTCCCGCATCTGCTTGGCGGCGGTCGTGGTGGCTCGATCATCTTGACCAGTTCGGTCGCGGGGCTGAAGACATACCCGCATACCGGCCACTACGTGGCCGCCAAACACGGAGTCGTCGGGCTAATGCGGACATTCGCCGTCGAGCTCGGCGCGCAGTCGATACGCGTCAACTCCGTGCATCCGACCCACGTGAACACGCCGCTGCTACACAACGAGAAGACATACCGGATGTTCCGGCCTGACCTGGAAAATCCGGGGCCCGACGACATGGCCCCGGTCTGTCAGACCTTCCACATGCTTCCCATCCCGTGGGTGACAGCCGAAGACATCAGCAACGCCGTGCTGTTCCTGGCCTCCGATGAGGCGCGGTACATCACCGGCGTTGCGCTTCCCGTCGACGCCGGCAGCTGCCTCAAGTAGCGAAAGGACCACCACGGCATGACAATTGCGCCTGACACCGAGGTCTACTACGACCCCTATGACATCGGTATCGTCAACGACCCCTATCCGGTCTATGCCCGGTTGCGGGATGAAGCACCAATCTATTACAACGAGCGCTACGACTTCTGGGCGATCTCCCGGCACGCCGACGTGGAGAAAGCACTCAGCGACTGGCAGACCTTCTCCAACCGCCGAAGCGACATCCTCGAACTGGTCAAGTCGAAATTCGACATGCCGCCAGGTGTGCTGATGTTCCAGGACCCTCCGATGCACACCATGTTGCGGGGCTTGATGGGTCGGGTGTTCACCCCGCGCCGGATGGCGGCCATCGAGGACCAGATCCGGCAGTACTGCGTGCGGTGCCTGGATCCCCATGTCGGTTCCGATGGCTTCGACATCATCGCCGAGTTGGCGTCGATGATGCCCATGCGGGTAATCGGGATGCTGCTTGGCATCCCCGAAGAGGATCAGATCGAGGTCCGCGACGCCAACGATGCGAACCTTCGCACCAAACCCGGCGCGCCGATGAAAGTCGTCGACCCCGAAGCGATCGCCGACGGGCGGATCTACGCCGACTACGTCGACTGGCGCGCCAAGAACCCGTCCGACGACCTGATGACCGCGCTGCTCAATGAGGAGTTCGAAGACGAGAACGGCGTGACCCGCAAGCTCACGCGCAAGGAGGTGCTGCACTACACCCAGGTCGTCGCGGGAGCAGGCAATGAGACGACGGGCAGGCTGATCGGATGGTTGGCCAAAGTCCTTGCCGAGCATCCCGATCAGCGACGCCAGATCGCCGAAGACCGCAGCCTGTTGACCCGCACGGTCGACGAGACCCTGCGCTTCGAACCGACCGGTCCGCACGTTGCCCGGTGGATAGCGCAGGTCTTCGAGAGTTACGGCGCCACAGTGCCCGCCGGAAGCGCGATGCTGTTGTTGTTCGGCGCGGCCAACCGTGATCCCAGGCGCTACCAGGATCCAGACACGTTCAACATCCATCGCGACAACATCTCGCACATCACCTTCGGCAAGGGCGTGCACTACTGCCTCGGTGCGAACCTCGCGCGGCTGGAAGGCCGCGTCGCGCTCGACGAGCTGCTCAACCGCTGGCCCGAATGGGACATCGACTACGAGACAGCGCGGCTGGCGCCGACATCGACTGTCCGCGGCTGGGAAGAGCTGCGGCTCGTCTTACCGTGATTCGCCTATGTGCCAGAAGCGAATTCGGAAAGCAGCGACGCAACGAACTGTTGAGTGCGGCGTCGCGACACATTGCGCTGGCCCGCGTCCTGTCCTAGCGGCACCACCCGGACGGCGAGATCGGTGACGCCCGCGTCGCGGTAGCGACGCAGCCGTTCGAGGACGGTCGATTCGTCGCCCGCTGCCATCGTGTCCCCGACATCTTGCGCGTCGCCGTGCTCGAGCAGCCGTACGTAGTTGGGGGAGAAGTCCGCATGGCCCAGCACCTCGCTGGCGTAGGAGCGGGCGTCGTCGACCTCGCTGTCCGTGCAGAGGGCGACGGGAACGCCTGCGACGACGCGTATCCCGGTACGGCCTGCCGCGTTCGCAGCGGCGGTGACGCGCGGCACGACGTACTTGCCGATCGCCCGTTCGTCGGCCATCCAGAGGATGGTGCCGCCTGCGCACTCGCCCGCGAGGCGAAGCATCGCGGGTCCGAGGGCGGCCACCAGCACGCGCATTTCGAATGCATCGGTGACGTCCACGGGGCTGTGCACGCGGTAGGTGTCGTTGTCCACCGCGATCGGCCCAGGGCCGGCGAACGCCGCGGTGAGCACGTCGATGTAGTCGCGCACCAGCAGTGCCGGCTTGGCGTAGGGCAGGCCGAGTTGATCGGTGATGATCCAATGATGTGAGGGGCCAAGGCCGAGCGTGAACCGGCCTGCGCACGCGACCTGGGTGGTCAGCGCCTGCTGCGCCATGATCAGCGGATGGCGGGTCTGAATGGGTACCACCGCTGTGCCGATTTCGATGCGGGCGGTGACCTGCCCGAGGAGCGCGACTGCGGTCATCGCGTCGAGATAGCCGGGTACCTGCGGGATCCAGAACGACGCGAAACCGTCGCTCTCGGCGGCCTTTCCGTCGTCGAGCAGCCCGGTCAGTCGGTCCGCTCGAGAGCGCTCCTTGTCGGAGCCGACCATCAGGCCGATGCGCATGCAAATCTCCTATGGCACATAGCGATCCCACTGATACGGGACGACGGGGTAGAAGGGTCCTGCCAGCAGTGGTTCGATGCCGTCGCTCCAGCGCTTCTCAAGGGCAGGCCGCAGTCGGTCCGCCGTGGCGACCGGGTCGTCGTCGAGGAAGCAGTACGTGATCGACTGGCCCGCCTGAGCGCTCGCCATCTTCTCGTCGACGGCCAGCGTCGCCGCTTGCCAGACCCCGGCAACACCGTCGACGTCGACCAGCTGGTCCGCCGGTGCGGCGCCGCGCTCCAGAAGCAGGTACACGCCCAGGATCGGCCACCACGGAAGTACGTCGGCGCCGACCTTGATGCGCGGCGCGGCGACCTTGTGCTCCACGTTGTACACGCCGCGTTCGACCGGCGGCAGCAGGGGAAGTTTCCGGTCTGCTCCGATGAGCGCTTTGGCCAGGGCGAGGAAGCCGTCCAGTCCACCGGGGTCGCTGAAGAAGTACGTCATCACGTGGTCGATCGCGTCATAGCGGTCCTGGCCCGCCGCTCGCGCGGACCGGCACTCCGGCGTCGAAACCAACCGCAGCGACGCGCGCACGGCCGACAGTCGGTGTTGCTCGGGTCGGTGGTCGAGGGTGTGCCAGCGCAGATAGTCGGCGTCTCGCCCTTCCGGATGGCGTGTCGCCATGGATACGAAGAGCGTGGTGATGCCGCCACGGCCCGTGGCGAGCACACCATCGACCTCGTCGGACGGCGTTCCCAGCAGCTCCATCACCTTCGTCCTCCCTGTGTCGCGGAATTGTCTTGGGGCAGCGCAATTTCGGGGTGGCGAGCAGCGATCATGCGGCGAAAGCCGTCGCGCCAACCGACCTTGGTCGAGCCGAGAATCTCGTGCATGTAGGTGACGTCGGGCCACAGCGGTGTGTGCGCATCGGTGGTGTAGGTGAAGATCGGCTCGACACCGACGAGTTCACCCATGTACGTGCAGTAGTCCTCGACGCTGACAGTTTCGCTGCCTGCCCAGTTCACCACGACCGGCGGCGTCGCGGCGACCCCCATGGCCCGGATGCCGAGTGCGACGTAGTCGTCCTCGTAGATCGGGTTGTAGTTGTTGGGCTTGTCAGGGTGAAGCCGAATCGGCTTGCCTGCCAACATCATTTCGAGCCGATCGGCGGGTGCTCCGCCCTCTGGCCCATAGGTGGAGCAGATCCGGATGATCGTGACCGGAATCCGGTACCTGTTGGCAACCCAGGTGCACACGGCTTCGGCGGCGACTTTGGAAAAGCTGTAGTTCGCGCGCGAGGGCACGCCAGGGGGATCTGCTTCGGTCAGGGGCCGCCTGCCTTGGTAGCCGTAGATCGAGCCGGTCGAACAGAAGACGAAGCCTTTGGCGGTTCGACAGTGGTGGAGCAGCTCGCCCGAGTTGTGAGCGTTCGTCGCAAGGCATCGCGACCAGTCGTCGGTGCCGGTATCCACTGCCGCGTGGAAGACGTAGGTGAAATCGTCGGGAAGCTTCGAGAAATCGCCCGTACTGATGTCGAGGGTGATCGGTGTGATCCCCGCCGACGCCAGTTTGTCCCGATCCGCCGGGTCCCTCAGGCGGGCGGCGCCCCACACGTCGTTGCTCTGCGTGAGGGCCCGTGCGATTGGATAGGCGATTTTGCCGGTCGCGCCGGTGATCAGGATCTTCTCGTTGGCGAGCATCCCACTATTCATAGCGCACGGCGGCACAAATGTTAAGTACTTGATAAGGTGGCGGTGTGCAGCTCACCTTCGACGCCGGGGTCGAGGCGTTTCGCGCCGAATTCATCGAATTCCTCGATGACCACCTGCCGAAAGAGGCCGAAGCGGCCGAGCGGTCGCGTTCGACCGCTCACGTGCCGGAATGGGCGCGTCGTTGGCAGCGGATGCAGTTCGACCACGGGTGGTTCCTGCCGGGGAATCCACCCGAGTTCGGTGGCCGAAACGCCGACATCCTCTGCCAGTTCGTCCATCGTGAGGAGCTTTCCCGTAGACGCATCTACCACTGCTTCAACCCGCAGGGCGTTGGCATCATCGCGGCATCTCTGCTGTCGTTCGGGACCCGCGAGCAGAAGCAGAGGTGGGCGGTGCCGATCCTGCGTGGAGACATGACCGCAGCCCTTGGCATGAGTGAGCCGGGGGCAGGGTCCGACCTTGCCGGGCTCAGCACCCGCGCGGTTCTCGACGGTGACCAATTCATGGTCAACGGACAAAAGGTGTGGACGTCAGGCGCTCACGACGCCGACGTGTTGCTCACCTTCGTCCGCACCGATCCCGATGCGCCGAAGCACAAGGGGATCAGCGCAGTGCTTATCCCCACCGATACGCCAGGGGTGGAGCGTCGGCCGTTCGCCTCGGTGTTCGACCGCGACAGCATCGATTTCAACGAAGTGTTCTTCACCGATGTGCGCGTTCCGGCGGAGAACCTCGTCGGACCGCTCAACGGCGGATGGCGGGTCGCCAACGGATCGCTCGGCCATGAGCGCACGATGATGTGGACGGCGTTCGCCAACAGGCTGGCGCAGCTGCTCGAGGATTTCCGGCCCGACGGAGCGCTGAACCGGGACCGCTACGCCACCATCGCGATGGATTATCAGGCGCTGCGGCTGTTGGGCTCGGCGGCACTCGGGCAGGCCGCGCGCGGGGAGCGCAACATCCCTGGTGTTTCGGTGCTGAAGTTGCTCGGGTCGGAGGCCGAGCAGAACGCGTTCAGGCATGCCCTTGACGCCTCTGGCGTTGACGGTTTGCGCAGTCCTACGCTGACCGCACCGTACAACCCTTACAGCCCAGACCTTTTCACCGGAAGCGGGTTCACCCGCTACATCGGCACCTACGCGGGCACCATTTCCGGCGGCACCTCCGAGATTCAACGCAACATCATCGCTCAGCGGGTGTTGGGTCTACCGGCGCGCTAGCGATTTCGGATCTCGGCCCGGCAGTATCAATTACTTGTGATTATCGGCTGAAGCATATAGCGTCGGCGCTACCGGAGTGGACAGGAGAGGCAAATGGCTCGTTTCCCCAAACCGCCCGAGGGCAGCTGGACGCAGCACTATCCAGAACTGGGAACGGAGCCGGTCTCCTACGAGGATTCGATCAGCCCCGAGTTCTACGAGGTCGAACGCAAGGCGGTCTTCAAGCGGGCATGGCTGAATGTCGGTCGCGTCGAACAGATTCCGCGTAAAGGCAGCTACTTCACCAAGGAACTGAAGGTCGCCAACACGTCGATCATCGTGGTGCGCACCTCCTCCGGCGAGGTCAAGGCGTACCACAACATCTGCAGGCACCGCGGCAACAAGCTGGTGTGGAACGACATGCCGCTGGAGGAGACCAGCGGTACCTGCAGGCAGTTCACCTGCAAGTACCACGCCTGGCGCTACGACCTGGACGGCAACCTGACCTTCGTGCAGCAGGAGGGGGAGTTCTTCGATCTGGACAAGAGCCGCTACGGCCTGGTCGGCGTGCATTGCGACGTCTGGGAGGGGTTCATCTTCATCAACCTGGCGGACGAACCCGAGCAGCCGCTCCGCGATTTCCTCGGTCCGATGATCACCGGACTGGAGGGGTATCCATTCGGCGAGATGACCTCGCGGTTCTACTACCGCTCGGAGGTGAAGGCGAACTGGAAGCTGTACATGGACGCGTTTCAGGAGTTCTATCACGCACCCGTGCTCCATGCGAACCAGTCGCCTTCCAAGTATTCGAAGGCCGCCGCTGAGGCCGGTTTCGAGGCGCCGCACTACCGCATCGACGGGCCGCATCGACTGGTCAGCACGTCGGGCATCCGGGCGTGGGAGATGGACTCTGAGATGCGTAAGCCGATGGAGGACATCTGCCAGAGCGGCCTGTTCGGGCCGTGGGACAAACCCGACCTGGGCGACATGCCGCCGGGGCTCAATCCGGCCAAATGTGATCCGTGGGGCCTGGATTCGTTCCAGCTGTTCCCGAACTTCGTGATCCTGGTCTGGGGCCAGGGCTGGTATCTGACCTACCACTACTGGCCGACGTCGTTTAACTCGCACCTCTTCGAGGGCACGCTGTACTTCCCGCAGCCGCGCACGCCACGCGAGCGCATCGCGCAGGAGCTGGCGGCAGTCTCGTTCAAGGAGTACGGGCTGCAGGACGCGAATACCCTTGAGGCCACCCAGACAATGGTCGAATCCGGTGTGGTCGACAAGTTCTTGCTTTGCGACCAGGAGGTGCTGATCCGTCACCTGCACAAGGAGACGGCGGCCTGGGTCGAGGACTATCAGCGCAAGACCGCGGGGGTGTAACCGGAGATGACCGCCACGCTTCCCACCGAATTTGCTGACTTGGAACGATTTTCGCAGTGGTGCCTGCCTTCGGAGCCGGAGCGCTTCGACAAGCGGCTGGCCAGTTCGATGGCCGAGATGCAAGCCTTCTACGACGCCATCACGCCGAGGGCGGAGGAGGCGATTTCGTACTGCGACAAATTCCCGCTCGACGACATGCCGGACGACGTACTGAATCTGATGCACTTGCTGTACTCGATGATCATGGTGTCGTTCCCCGTCGAGTGCTGGAAGCAGCCGCGTGTTCCCGATTCCGGCGCCGCAACGCTGGACTGCGTTTCCGAACCGGTCCCATGACCACCGTCATTCGCGCCGCGCGCTGGGCTGATGTCGACGCGGGTGAGGTGCACTCGCCCGCCGTAGTAGTCGTCGACGGCGAACGAATCCAAGCGGTGAATCCGATTGAGGTGCCCGCCGATTCGGCGGAGATCGACCTTGGCGACGTGACCTTGTTGCCGGGCCTGATGGACATGGAGCTCAACCTGCTGATCGGGGGACCAGGCGGACCGGAAGGTCTGCCCAATCCCATGCACGGCGTGCAGGACGATCCCGCCTATCGCACCCTGCGCGGTGCGGTGAACGCACGGACCACCCTTGAGGCCGGCTTCACGACCGTCCGCAACCTCGGCCTGATGGTCAAGACCGGTGGCTATCTGCTCGACGTCGCATTGCAGCGCGCGATCGAACAGGGCTGGCATGTCGGACCGCGGATCTATCCCGCCGGGCATGCGGTCACCCCGTACGGCGGGCACCTCGACCCGACGGTGTTCCAACGTCTCGCGCCGGGCATCATGCCGCTGTCCGTCGCCGAGGGCATCGCCAACGGTGTCGATGACGTAAGGGCGTGTGTGCGCTACCAGATTCGCCACGGCGCCAAACTGATCAAGGTGTCCGCGTCGGGTGGCGTTATGTCGCACAGCACCGCCCCTGGCGCGCAGCAGTACTCCGACGACGAATTCGCCGCGATCGCCGACGAGGCCCACCGCGCGGGCGTGCGCGTCGCGGCGCATGCGGTGGGGGACAGCGCCATTCGGGCCTGCATCCGGGCCGGTATCGACTGCATCGAACACGGGTTCCTCGCGACCGACGAGACGATTCAGATGATGGTCGACCACGGCACGTTCCTGGTCTCCACGACATATCTCACCGAAGCGATGGCCATCGACCGCATCGCACCAGAGCTGCGCAAGAAGGCCGAAGTGGTGTTCCCGCAAGCGCAGGCGATGCTGCCGAAGGCGATTGCGGCCGGAGTCCGGATCGCGTGCGGAACCGATGCCCCGGCCATCCCGCACGGCCAGAACGCCAAAGAGCTGTGCGCCCTTGTGAAAAGGGGCATGACACCGATGCAGGCGATCCGCGCCGCGACGGTCACCAGCGCGGAGCTGATCGAGGCGGACGACGAGCTGGGTCGCCTCGCGCCGGGGTATCTTGCCGACATCATCGCCGTTCCCGGTGACCCGTCGCGCGACATCGGAACCACTCTCGACGTGCGATTCGTGATGAAAAACGGCCAGGTCTACAGGCGCTAGCAAGGCAAGGAGGCAAGCGTGGAACAAACCGACAACATTCTCTGGCTACTCAAGCAGGCGTGGTACTTCTCGTTGACGACGGTGAACGACGCCGTCAGCGAGCATGGCGTCAGCACCGCGCAGATCGGCATGCTGCGCCAGCTGGCGACCGAACCCGGCTTGTCCGGCGCCGACTTGGCGCGTCGGCTGCTCATTACCCCGCAGGGCGTGCAACTGGCCGTCAAGGAGCTCGAGCGTCGCGGCCTTGTAGAGCGTAAGCAGGACCCGCAACACGGCCGGATACTGCAGGCCTTTCTGACTGACCAAGGTCGTAAGGTCGCCGAGGCCGTTGTCAGTGACGCGATCGCCGCGCACGACAATGTGTTCGGCGTGCTCAGCAGCGCTGAGCAAGAAACTCTGCGTACCCTGCTTGGCCGCGTGATCGAACAGGGCACTGGCCACAAGCTGTACACCGATCACATCGGTCCCTCGTCGTGAGCCGACGGGCTCACCCACGCTGGGGACGTATCTCCATGGGCAGGAAACCACCGTCGTTCTTGCCTACCTCATTGGCGATGAGCTCATTCAGCAAGGTGTTCATACGCAGCATGAGATCTTTGTTCTTCTCTGGCTCCAGCGCCAGATTGTGCGTCTCGAGCGGATCGTTCTTCAGGTCGAAGAGCTGGACGTCGTTGTTCCGCAGAATCTGTTCCAGTGTCGTCGGCGTATTGAAGTTGGCAGGTGCGTAGTAGCGCGCGAACTTGTACTGCCCGTCGAACGCGAAACTCATGAATCCGCGCTTGTTGAGCTTGGATTGAAGCTCCGTCAACGGTGGCGCCGGTTTGTTCTGAAGCAGTTCCTTCATCCCTGCCAGGCAATAGTCCGCATCGATGGTGAGCGGGCCCACGTAGTTGAATAGAACGCCGGGGCGGACGGCCTGTGGACTCGCGGTCTGGGCTGTGGCGAGCACCCCGGAAAAGTCGTGACCAGGCAAGCCCTGCACGGCTTCTCGCCGCTGGTCCTCGGGCACCCCCGCGAGCCCGGGCAGCGATGGCATCAGATCCAGATGGCTGGTTACGACTTCCGTTTGTTGGCCCCGGGCAAAGTCGGGGTGGACAACGATCAACGGCACATGGGAGTTGCCCTCATAGGCCATCGGCCCCTTGCCCCGAATGCCGCCGTGATCACCCGCCATCTCGCCGTGATCCGCGGTGAAGATGACGACCGTCTCCTCCCAGAGACCAAGCTCGTCCAGGCCGTCCTCAAGTTGTTGCAGGCTGAGGTCCGTGTCACGAATCATGTTCAGGTAGTAGTCGTTGAAGACTTCCCACATGTCTGGGCGGTTCGTGGGAATGGTGCCAAGAACCCCGTTCCACCCGGTGTTGTATTCCGCCAGCGCCGGGGGCATGCCTGGGGCCGACAGCGATTCCTGCAGGGTCGGTGAGGGAGCGGTATTCCAACGCCGGCTGTAAAGCGCATTGTTCGGCGGAGTTACGATCGCTTCCTTCGAGACAGCCAGCTGGACCTGAGGTGTGCCAGCGACATTGGCGTCGGCGTACATGATGTCGTGCGGGTTCAGGTAGCTCATGATCAAGAAGAAGGGCTGACCGGATTCGCGCAGCCTGGGCACATTGCCGCGCAGCCAGCGGACGCCTTCGCTGGCCGTATACACATCGGTGTCGTAGCCCTGGTTGGGAGCGCCGGGTTTGTCGCCGTCGGGCTGGTAGATGTCGAAACCATAGGGCTGCAGCGATTGGCTGTAGTTGACGGTCGGCTTGGGCGGGATCAGGTCGGCCTCCATTTCCCATTTGCCGAAGAACGCTGTCTGGTAACCGAGCTTCTTCATCATTGAGCCCATGTTGGGCTGGTCTTGTCGCAAGTTGGGTACCCAGCCGGTCTCCATCTGGTCGAAGACTCCGTTGACCTGCGGCGGATGCCCGCTGTAGAACGCGGCACGCGACGGCGTACACATCGCCGATGCGATGTAGTGGTTGCGAAAGCTAATCCCTTGCTGTGCAAGGCGATCAAGCGCCGGAATGCTGTAACCGGCGGCGGCGGGCAAGTCGAACCGCGTTTGATCACGTATTACCAGAATGATGTTCAGCGGCCGGCTCGGCCGCCGAGGCGTGCCGGGGGCTTGGGGCACCGGGTTGCTGCGCGGGCCCTGGGTGGCGGTTTGCGGCCGCTCGGTGACATCGGGGGCCTTGCTCTGTATCGCGGTGGCGGCCACGGCGCCCACGGCGGCACCAAGACCGAGTAGTCCAGCGCCGCCAAGCATGTGCCGTCGGCTCACCTTGGCTGCGCCTCGCGCGCCTGGGCCCGGCGGGTTCGTAGGGTCGTCGGCTTGTTCGGGCATGGTGAATGGTAGTTCCAAGCAGTGGTCCCGCGACGCGTTTACCGTGCACAGCTGCGAGGAGATCAGCACACCGCCGACCAAGTACTTGCCAATAATGGCAAGTACTTGATAACATTGCTTTCGATGAGCGAGCATACCGGGATGGATGTCGCCGTCGTCGCGACCGAGGAGGTCGTCATCGAACTGGACCGCCGGACCACGACAGCGACGTACCGAACCGGCGACACTCTGCTGCAGACCGCGCGCTCAGCCGGGTTGCAGGCACCGTATTTGTGTGAAACCGGCTCCTGCGGAACGTGTATGGCGCGAATCATCGAGGGCAGTGCCCGGATGGTGAACAACGACGCGCTCGAAGATGACGAGGTCGCCGAAGGCTGGGTGCTGACCTGCCAGGCGTTGCCGACGAGCCGCACGGTACGCGTGGTCTACGAGTAGGAAGCGAACGTCGATGAGCCGAGTAGCGATGGTCACCGGAGGCGCGTCCGGCATGGGTGAAGCGACCTGTCACGAGTTGGGCAGGCGTGGGCACAAAGTGGCCGTGCTGGATCTCGACGGCGAAGCCGCGCAACGCGTTTGCGAAGAGTTGCGTTCCGATGGCGTGACGGCGCTGGCGGTCGCGGCCGACGTCAGCGATCGTTCCGCCGTCGAAGAGGCTTTCGCGAAAGTGCGCACCGAGCTCGGCCCGGTACACATCCTCGTCACGAGTGCGGGCGTGGTGGATTTCGCGTCGTTCACCGAAATCACCGCAGCGGCATGGGATCGGCTGATCGCGGTGAACCTGACCGGGACGTTCCATTGCTGTCAGGTCGCGGTGCCGGACATGGTGGATGCGGGATGGGGTCGCATCGTGATGATCTCGTCGTCGAGTGCCCAGCGCGGCTCGCCCGGGATGGCGCATTACGCGGCATCCAAGGGTGCGCTGCTGTCGCTGACCAAGTCGCTCGCTCGTGAGTACGGGGCGATTGGCATCACGGTGAACAACATTCCGCCGTCGGCCATCGAGACACCGATGCAGCATCAGGGCCAGGCCGCGGGTCACCTGCCCTCCAATGAGCAGATGGCCGCGAGCGTCCCACTCGGACACCTGGGCACCGGCGACGACATCGCCGCCGCGGTCGGATTCCTGTGTTCCGATGAGGCGGGCTTCATCACCGGACAGACCTTAGGTGTCAACGGCGGGTCGGTGATGTGACGATGTCGGATTCCCAACCACGACAGGGAGGTCCGCATGCAGCGGTGGCCTAAGCCGGCCGAGGGCAGCTGGACCGAGCACTATCCGGAGCTCGGCACCGGACCGGTGTCTTTCCGCGACTCGACCTCACCGGAGTTCTACGAAATGGAGCGCGAGGCCATTTTCAAGCGCACGTGGCTCAACGTCGGCCGCGTTGAGGAACTGCCCCGTGTCGGCAGCTACCTCACCAAGGAGATCGACGCCGCCAAGACGTCGGTGATCGTGGTGAAAGGCAAGGATCAACAGATCCGCGCCTTTTACAACGTCTGCCGGCACCGCGGAAACAAACTGGTGTGGAACGACTTTCCGAACGAGGAGGTCAAGGGCGCCTGCAGGCAGTTCACCTGCAAGTACCACGGCTGGCGTTACGATCTCGAAGGCGCACTGACCTTCGTTCAGCAGCCCGGTGAGTTCTTCGACCTCGACAATGCGCAGTACGGGTTGAGCCCGGTGCACTGTGACGTCTGGAACGGGTTCATCTTCATCAACCTCGATCCGCAACCCCGGCAGACCCTCCGCGATTTCCTCGGTCCGATGATCACCGCCCTCGACGACTATCCGTTCGAATTGATGACCGAGCGTTACGATTTCGTCGCTCACAACAACAGCAACTGGAAGATCTTCGCCGATGCTTTCCAGGAGTACTACCACGTGCCGTCGCTGCACTCCCAGCAGGTGCCGACCGAGGTACGTCAACCCAACACCACGTTCGAGTGCGGACACTTCCAGATCGACGGTCCGCACCGGTTGGTGTCCACCGCAGGAACCCGGCGGTGGCTGCTCGCACCCGAGTACATGTACCCCGTCGAGCGGGCGACGCGCAGTGGCCTGGTGGGGCCGTGGCGGACACCGGAGACGCACCAGTCGGCAGGACTGAACCCCGGCGGAATCGAGCCGTGGGGCATCACCAACTTCCAGATCTTCCCGAACCTTGAGATCCTGATCTACCACGGGTGGTACCTGCTCTATCGCTACTGGCCGACGTCGTACAACACCCACAAGTTCGAGGCCTACAACGCATTCCATCCCGCGCGCACCGTGCGGGAGCGTATCGAACACGAGGTCGCCTCGGTCGTGCTCAAGGAGTTCGCGTTGCAGGACGCAGGCATGCTCGGCGGCACCCAGGCCGCGTTGGAGACCGGCGTCGTCGACGACTTTCCGCTCAACGATCAAGAGATCCTGGTCCGGCACCTTCACAAGGTGGCGGTCGATTGGGTCGAGGACTACCGCAACGAGCGCAGCCCGGTGGGGGTGTGACTGTGTCCGATACCCGACTGCCCAGCGCATTCGCCGAATTCGAGCCCTTCGCCGAGAAGTGGTGCCTGGCAACGGAACCGGAGCGGTGGAACGCCCGGTTGACCACGCCGATGCCGGAGATCCGCGCGTTCTACGACGCGTTCTCGCCACGCTTCGAGGAAGCGATCGAGTACTGCGACAAGTTCCCGCTCGATGGCGTGCCCGACGACGCGCTGAATCTTCTGCACCTCGTCTACTCGATGATCATGATCTCGATGGCCGTCGAGGTCTTCGGGACACAGAAACCCGCCGACTCCGCAGACGCCGTCATCGACCGAATTGGGGAGCCGGTGCCATGAGCCTGCTGACGATCAACAAACTGACTGACTCAGTGGGCGCCGAGGTTATCGGCGTCGACGCCGACCGGCTGGACAGCGACGACGCGCTCGGCGCAGCGGTGCTCGAGGCGCTCGAGGACAATGGCGTGCTGGTGTTTCCGGGCCTCGGACTGAATCCCGAAGCGCAGGTGCAATTCTGCCGCCGGCTCGGCGAGATCGACCATTCCTCCGATGGGCACCATCCCATCGCAGGCATCTACCCGGTCACGCTGGACAAGTCGAAGAACTCCTCCGCCGACTACCTGCGCGCCACCTTCGACTGGCATGTCGACGGGTGCACCCCGATCGGGGACGCCGTCCCCCAGATGGCCACCGTGCTGTCCGCGAAGCAAGTCGCCGAATCCGGCGGTGAGACCGAATTCGCGAACTCGTACGCGGCCTATGACGGGTTGAGCGACGGGGAGAAGGGCCGCTACGGGTCGCTGCGCGTCGTGCACTCCCTCGAGGCCTCCCAGCGCCGGGTCACCCCCGACCCGTCACCGGAGGTGCTTGCGAAATGGCGGTCCAGGCGCACCCACGACCATCCGCTGGTGTGGACGCACCGCAGCGGCCGCAAGTCGCTGGTGCTCGGGGCGTCGGCCGACTACGTCGTCGGCATGGATATCGACGAGGGAAGGGCCCTGTTGGCGGAGTTGCTCGACCGTGCCACCGGTGCCGGCAAGGTGTACAGCCACAACTGGTCGGTCGGTGACACCGTCATCTGGGACAACCGGGGCGTCCTGCATCGGGCGGCACCGTACGACCCCGACTCGCCACGCGAAATGCTGCGCACCACGGTGCTCGGCGACGAGCCCATCCAGTGATCGCGCGGGAGTGCTGAGCGGGTGCACGACCCTCTCGTTGACGCAGGCCCGCCACTGTGGAAATCTAATACTCAAAGATGAGAGTCCCGTTCTCGTCATCCGAGATCGGTGAAACGGAGCAGCGCATGACGGAGGACCTCACCTCGGTCGATTTCTTCAAGGACGGTCGCCTGACGGACGACCCGTACCGGTTCTACGAGGCACTTCGCAACAAGTGCCCGGTCAGCCGTGAGGACCACTACGGCGTGACGATGGTGACCGGTTGGCAGGAGGCCGTCGACGTCTACAACGACGAGGCGACGTTCTCGTCGTGCATCTCGGTGACCGGGCCGTTTCCTGGGTTTCCTGTCCCACTCGAAGGGGACGACGTCACCGATCTCATCGTCAAGCATCGTGACGAGATTCCGTTCAGCGACCAGCTGCCGACTCTCGACCCGCCGACGCACACCAATCACCGCGCGCTGCTGATGCGGCTGATCACACCCAAGCGCCTCAAGGAGAACGAGGACGCGATGTGGCAGCTTGCCGACGATATCCTCGACGACTTCCTCGCCCCTGGTGAAGGCGAGTTCATCAAGGGGTTCGCAGGCCCGTTCACGCTGCGCGTCATCGCCGACCTATTGGGAGTGCCCGAAGAGGACCGTGACGATCTCCTGGAGCGGCTGGCACGCGGCACGCACGGCAGCGCGGTGGGCAATGCCGAGAAGACGATGAACAAGACCCCGCTCGAGTACCTCTATGAGGTCTTCGCGACCTACGTCGAGGAACGTCGGGCCGAGCCACGCGACGACGTGCTGACCGGGCTGGCGACGGCGACCTTCCCTGACGGGACGATGCCCGAGGTCGGCGACGTCGTTCGGGTCGCCACCAACGTATTCTCGGCGGGCCAGGAAACGACCGTCCGGCTTCTCAGTACCGCGTTGAAGGTGATGGGGGACCGCCCCGACATTCAGCGACGGCTTCGCGACGACCGCAGCCTGCTGCCGAACTTCATCGAGGAGTGCCTGCGCATCGAGAGCCCGGTCAAGGGCGACTTCCGATTGTCGCGTGTGCCAACGACTGTCGGCGAGGAGGCGATAGCCGCAGGCTGCACCTTGATGGTGATCAACGGCGCCGCCAACCGCGATCCGCGCCGCTTCGATGATCCCGACACGTTCGACCCCGACCGCAAGAACGCCCGCCAGCACCTTGCCTTCGGCCGCGGAATCCACAGCTGTCCCGGTGCGCCGCTGGCCCGCGCCGAGACTCGGGTCGGGCTCGAGCGACTGCTCGACCGGACCAGCGACATCAGGATCAGCGAGGCCCATCACGGACCGGCGTCTGACCGCAATTACCAATACATTCCGACCTACATCCTGCGTGGGCTCACCGAGTTGCATTTGGAGTTCGACCCGATATGAAAGTCACCGTCGACGAGGACCGGTGCCGCGGCCACGGCATGTGCCTGACGCTGTGCCCGGAGGTTTTTCACATGCACGACGACGGCTACGCGGTCGCCGACCCGTCGGAGGTGCCCTCCGGACTCGAGGGCGGTGCCAAGGACGCCATCGACAACTGCCCCGAAAAAGCCATCAGCGAAATCGACTGAAGACCAAGGAGATCGAATGCCGAAGGGCTACATCATCATCACCGAGGACGTAAAGGATCCTGCCGGGTTTGCCGAGTACGGCAAGCTGGCCGGAAAGGCGATGGCGGGCGCGACGCTGCTGTCGTTCGACCCGAAGCCCGAGGCGCTAGAGGGTGAATGGCACGGCCCCCAGACCGTCCTCCTCGAATTCGAGTCGGTCGAGGCTGCCCGCGAGTGGTATCACTCCGACGCCTATCAGGAGGCGGCCAAGCTGCGTCAGGCGGCGGCCGATTGCAACGGCGTCATCGTTTCCGGCCTCTGATGCGTTTTGTCTTCGTGCACGGCGGTTTTCACGCCGCATGGTGTTGGGAGCAAACGATCGCCGCGCTCGAAGAGTTGGGCCATGAAGGTGTCGCGGTAGACCTTCCGGGTCACGGCGCACGCATCGACGAGGAATCGACACTGGCCAATCGCCGCGATGCGATCGTCTCGGCCCTGCGGCCCGGCAGCCAGACAAAAAATGTACTCGTCGGCCACTCGGGCGGCGGCTTCGACGCCACCCTGGCCGCGGACGCCGCGCCCGAGCTCGTCAGCCACATCACCTACGTCGCCGCCGCGTTGCCCCGCGAAGGCCGCACCTATCCCGAAGCCATGGCGATGCGCGACTCCGAGGAGGGCGAGTTCGACGCCGACGTGGGAGAGATGTTGGGCTACTTGAAGTTCGACGACGACGGTGCGATGTGGTTCGCTGACTTCGATGGCGCGTGGAAGTACTTCTACCACGACTGCGACGAGGCGACGGCCCGTTGGGCTTTCGAGCGTCTCGGCCCGGAGAGGTTCGGCGACACGACCGTGACACCGGTATCGGTCCCTACATTCTGGGCGGCCGATCTGCCCCGCAGCTTCATCCGCTGCCTTCAGGACCAGTCGATGCCGCGGTGGCTGGCCGACACGGTGACCCGCCGTCTCGGCGTCGAGCAGCTGACCATCGACACGTCGCATTCGCCGTTCCTGAGCAGGCCGCGGGAACTGGCCGAGCTACTCGTGCACGCAACGACGACCAAGCCCACCGGCTCATTGGTGCCGGACTAAACCTCCGCCGAGATCAACGTTTTGGCGGATTTCTTCTCGGGCGGATTCAAGGTTTGGTTGCAACAGTGGTTTCTGTCGGTGCTGAGAGTAGGCGGTTGAGGCGGTTGGTGGGGTTGTCCCAGCCGAATCGTTTC
>NZ_QJJU01000025.1 GCF_003201655.1 Mycolicibacterium moriokaense | reverse complement strand
ACTCCCAGAACCGACGCTGCACACAATTCAACGAACCAGGACGGCCCATCAACACTCCCTAAACTGAAGTGTTGCAACCACCCTCTGAACCCAAGTCGCACTTTTGCGCCGAAACGTCCGTTTGGGCGTGAACTAGTCAGCCATTGGGGCCGTTGTCCAGCAGTCGGCGGAAGCCGTCCTCGTCGAGAATCGGCACACCGAGTTCGACGGCCTTGTCGTACTTCGAACCCGGCGAGTCACCGGCCACCACATAGGCGGTCTTCTTCGACACCGAACTGGCCGCCTTGCCGCCCCGCGCGACGATCGCCTCCTTTGCGTCATCGCGGGAGAACCCGGGCAGAGATCCGGTGACAACGATCGACAGACCCTCGAGCGTGCGTTCAATGCTGGTGTCGCGCTCGTCGGCCATCCGCACCCCGGCCGCACGCCACTTGTCGACGATCGCCCGGTGCCAATCGACGGTGAACCACTCGATGACCGCGGCGGCGATGGTCGGCCCGACCCCCTCGACGACGGCCAGCTGCTGCTCAGAGGCGGCCATGATCGCGTCCAGGCTGCCGTACTCGGTGGCCAGCGCCCTTGCGGCCGTCGGCCCCACGTGGCGGATCGACAGCGCAACGAGCACCCGCCACAGCGGTTGCGCCTTCGCCTTGCCCAGATTGGCCAGCAGGCGCCTGCCGTTCGCCGACAGCTCGCCGCCCTTGACGGTGAACAGATCGGTGCGCAACAGATCGTCCTCAGTGATGCCGAACAGGTCACCCTCGTCGGTGATGACGTTGGCCTGCAATAGCGCGGCCGCGGCTTCGTAACCCAAGCCCTCGATGTCGAACGCGCCACGCCCTGCGACGTGAAAAACCCTCTCCCGCAACTGTGCCGGGCATGACCGTGTGTTGGGGCAGCGGATGTCGGCGTCGCCCTCCTTGGCGGGGGCGAGTGTGGTGCGGCACTCGGGACACGTTGTGGGCATTTCGAATTCGCGTTCGGAGCCGTCGCGCAGGTCCACTACTGGGCCCAGCACTTCGGGGATCACGTCGCCGGCCTTACGGATGACCACGGTGTCGCCGATGAGCACACCCTTGCGCTTGACCTCCGAGGCGTTGTGGAGAGTCGCCTGGCTGACGGTGGAGCCCGCGACCTTGACCGGCTCCATGAAGGCGAACGGTGTCACCCTGCCGGTGCGTCCCACGTTCACCTTGATGTCCAGCAGCTTGGTGGTTGCCTCTTCGGGCGGGTACTTGTAGGCGATGGCCCAGCGCGGCGCCCGCGATGTCGAACCGAGCCGCCGTTGAAGCGCGACGTCGTCGACTTTGACGACCACACCGTCGATTTCGTGTTCGACGTCGTGTCGGTGTTCGCCCCAGTACGCGATGCGTTCGGTGACCGCGTCCATGCCCTTCACCTGGGCGGTGTGCTCGGACACCGGCAGGCCCCACGCCTTCAGCGCCCGGTAGGCATCGTGCAGAGTCTTCGGGCTGAAGCCCTCTGCGTGGCCGAGGCCATGGCAGATCATCCTCAGCTTGCGGCGGGCGGTGATGGCAGGGTTCTTCTGCCGCAGCGAGCCCGCCGCGCTGTTGCGCGGGTTCGCGAACGGCGGCTTGCCCTCGGCAACCAGGCCGGCGTTGAGGTCCTCGAAGTCCGCGACCCGGAAGAACACCTCACCGCGCACCTCGAGCACCCGAGGAACCGGAAACTCCTTGGACGCGGTGAGCTTCTCGGGGATGTCCTCGATGGTGCGGGCGTTGAGCGTGACGTCCTCACCGGTGCGGCCGTCGCCCCTGGTTGCCCCGCGCACGAGCCGACCGTCGCGGTACACCAGCGCCAGCGCCACGCCGTCGATCTTCAGCTCGCACAGGTAGCGCGCGTCATCCCCGATCTCACCGTTGATCCGTGCGGCCCATGCTGCCAGCTCGTCCGGTGTGAACACGTTGTCCAGGCTCAGCATCCGCTCGAGGTGGTCGGCGGAGGTGAAGTCGGTGGCGAAACCGGCGCCGCCGACCAGCTGTGTCGGTGAGTCAGGGGTCCGCAGCTCGGGATGGTCGTCTTCGAGCGCCTGCAGCTCGCGAAGCAGCTTGTCGAATTCGGCATCGGAGACGATCGGCGCGTCCCGCACGTAGTAGCGGAACTGGTGTCCGCGCACCTCCTCGGCGAGCTCCTGCCAGCGGCGACGCAGGCCGGCGTCGGGGGCCTCTTCAACCTGTTCGGCCAGCGCAGTTTCCGGTTTCTTCGGGCTCACCCTCGCAGGCTAACCGAGTGACCCGACACGGAATCGCCAGCCGCTAGCCTGACACCATGCCGCACCCGATCATGTTCCGCGACGACGACCTCGGGCTGGCCGAAGTGCGCAAGATCTGCCTGGGCTTCCCTACGGCTTTCGAGAAGATCTCTTGGGGCAGGCCGGTGTTCTGCGCACCGAAGATGTTTGTCATGTACGGCGGCAACGCCAAGACGGACATCAAGGGCGAGTACACCCCCTACCCCTACTCGATCCTGATCAAGGTCGACGAGAGCGATCGCAAGGCCCTCGAGCAAGACACCCGCTTCTTCTTCCCCGCCTACATGGGGCCGTTCGGGTGGCTCGGGCTGGACTTCACGGCTCGCAAGAAGGTGGACTGGGACGAGGTGCGCGAGCTGATCGACGCATCGTTCCGGATGATCGCACCGAAGAAGCTCATCAAGCAGCTCGATGAAGTTTGACCCTGATCTGGAGGCGACATGAGTTTCGCGAGTCCTTTCCCCGAAGTCGACATCCCGTCCACCGGCGTCTACGACTTCCTGTTCGCTGACATCGACGACGCCGACCTCGACCGGGTCGCGCTCGTCGACTCGAAGTCCGGCAGGGAGACCACCTACCGCGAGATGGTCGGGCGCATCGACGCATTCGCCGGCGCGCTGGCAGACCGCGGCATCGGTGTCGGCGACGTGGTCGGCCTGCTGTCACCGAACAGTTCGGGTTTTGCGGTCGCGTTCCACGGCATCCTGCGGTCGGGTGCGACGGCCACCACCATCAACGCGCTGTTCACCGCCAAGGACATCGCCAAGCAGCTGACCGATTCGAAGGCGAAGTTGCTGGTCACTGTCACAGCGCTGCTGGCCCAGGCCCAGGAAGGCGCAGCGGCCGCTGGCATCTCGGATGCAGACCTGGTGGTGCTCGACGGCGAGGGGCAGGACGCAACCGGACACCCCAACGCCGCCGACCTGATGGCCAAGGGAACACCAGCACCCGAGGTGAGCTTCGCCCCATCCGCACATCTGGCCGCGCTGCCGTACAGCTCCGGCACCACCGGCAATCCCAAGGGCGTCATGCTGACCCACCGCAACCTGGTGGCCAACGTCGCGCAGATCCGGCCGCTGCACGGGATGGTTGCCGACGACGTGATCCTCGCCGTGCTGCCGTTCTTTCACATCTACGGAATGACGGTGCTGCTCAACGCAGCCCTGCACGCGCGGGCACGGCTGGTGGTCATGCCGAGCTTCGACCTCGGCGAGTTCCTTGGCAACATCCAGGATCACAAGTGCACGATCGCGTTCATCGCTCCGCCGGTCGCAGTCGCGCTCGCGAAGCACCCGCTGATCGACGAGTACGACCTGTCGTCGCTGAACACGGTCATGTCGGGCGCCGCCCCGCTCGACGCGGACCTCGGCCACGCCGTCGCCGAACGGCTGGGGTGCCGGGTTGTGCAGGGCTACGGGATGAGCGAGCTGAGCCCGGTCAGCCACATCACACCGTTCGACGGAGGTGTGCGAAACATGGGGACGGTTGCACCGCTGAGCTCGGTCGGGTGGACGGTGTCCAACGCTGCCTCCAAACTCATCCATCCCGACACCGGTGACGAAATCGACGTTCCCGCAGAGGGTCTCAGCGAGACCGGAGAACTGTGGTTCAAGGGCCCCAACGTGATGGCCGGATACCTCGGCAACGACCAGGCCACCGCAGAGACCATCGACGACGACGGCTGGCTTCACACAGGGGATTTGGCGCAGGTCGACGCCTGCGGATGTGTGTACATCGTCGACAGGCTCAAGGAGCTGATCAAGTACAAGGGCTACCAGGTGCCGCCCGCCGAACTCGAGGCGGTACTGCTCAGCCACCCGGCGATCGCAGACGCCGCCGTCATCGGTGTCAACGACGCCGAAGGCGAAGAGGTGCCAAAGGCCTTCGTGGTCAAGCAGTCTGGTGCCGACCTGACCGAGGCTGAGGTGATGGAGTTCGTCGCCGGTCAGGTCGCGCCGTACAAGAAGGTGCGTCAGGTGGCATTCATCGACGCGATCCCGAAGTCGGCGTCGGGCAAGATCCTGCGCAAGGACCTACGGGTGACGACCTAGTTCCGCAGCCGCATGCGCCCCGCGCGCCTGCCGGTAGCCGAGGATCGCGCCCGCAGCGGGTATCAGCAGCAGGCCGGCGACGCCCCACAATGGATCGGTCAGTTCGGCCGCGGGCGCCACGATCAATTGCCGGATGACGGGCGGTTTGGGAGTGCGATTGGTGCTCGGTGGAGGCGCAATGTCGACCACCTCGGTTGCCGGTGGCGGCGGAGGTGGTGCGGGTTCCGCGCCGCCGCCCCGCCAGCGCGGTTCGGGATCGGTGGCCTGCACGCCCGGGGATCGCCCGTCGCCGAACGTCACCTTCGGCGGCTGGAACGACCCCGCAGGGTCAGGGCTGAAATCGGGGCCGGACCGCTGGACGGAAGTGCCCGCATCGCGGCCGGACCCAACTTTCGTCCGTGGGCTGTCGGCAGTGACGCTGGACTTCTGGCTACCGCGGATGCTGCTGGTGACGTTGTCTTTGCTCCAGTCCGAGCCGCCGCGCGAATCTGAACTGTCGTGCTTATCCGAGCGACCGGAGTGTGAACCACCTGGGTCGGCGATCGCCACTGCCGCACTTGGTCCTACTGCCAGCAAAAACGCAGCAGCGACACCGACACCTGCCGCGACGCGAAGGTTGGCTTGGGCCACAGTTCCTCTCCCACAAGTGGCGAAGACCCGCCGAGGACACTCGGACAGCATTGTTGCATGCCGAGGCCGTGCCCACCGACCGCTTGACAGAACGCGCGCAAATTGTGAAGACGAGCGTCAATTCTCCTCGAAAAACGCGCGGCCTGGCGTGACTAGATCGCGTCAGGGTCCTCGGCGAACGCGTCTGCCGCCGTCTGCGCCGACTCGATGGCGGTGCGAGCCCACTGCGGAGTGGCCCCCGCCAGCCCGCACGCCGGCGAAATACCGATCCGCTCCCGCAGCACGGACCGCGCGAAGCCAAGCCGGTCGGTTACACCGACCGCGGCCTTGGCGATTTCCTCTGCCGACGGCCGGGGGGTCGGCGCGGTCGTCGGGACGACGCCGAGCAGCACCGTGCGGCCGGAGTCCACGAAGTCCCCCACCCCGTCGAGATCGGCCGCCGTAAGCGTCGAAGCGTCGACCGACACCGCATGAATACTGCTGCGCTGCAGGGCCTTCCACGGTAGCCGCGCTGCACAGCTGTGCAACACCACCTCGGCCCCGACAATCGCAACGCAGTCGTCGAACAAGCCGATCGCCACCGACTCGTCCACAGGGTGCACTGGCGAGAAACTGGTCACCCCTGTCAGCCTGCCCTCGAGCGCGGCAGGCAGCGACGGCTCGTCGAACTGCACCACCACCGGTGTTTCGAGACGCCTCTGCAACTGTGCGCGGAGGGCGGCCACACCCTCGGCCAGTGACCCGGCCAGGTCGCGCACCGCGCCGGGGTCGGTTATCGCGCGGTGGCCGCCGGGCAGCTCGAGCTGGGCGGCCAGGGTGATCGGACCCGGGGCCTGCACCTTCACCGTGCGCGTCCCGCCGCGCAGGCCGGCCTTCTCCCACGCCTCCTCGAGTGCGTCGATGTCCTCGTCGAGCAGGCTGGCGGCGCGGCGCATGACGGCGCTGCGGCCGTTGGCGATGCGATAACCGCGGGGAACGGTGTCGATGCCGATGCCGACCAGCAGCGCACCGGCCCGGCCGATCATGTCGGCCCCGACGCCGCGGGCAGGCAATTCGACCAGGTGCGGAAGCGTGTGCAGTTCACCGATCACGATCTCGGCGGCTTCCCGCGGAGACGATCCCGGCCAGGACCCGATGCCGGTCGCCGCGGCGAGAACACTCACTCGTTGAACAGTATTCGATCCGGCTACGCTCGATCCGGGAAGGGGACGTCATGCCCACATCGGCCAGACCGTTGGCGGTCTGGTGTGTGGTGGCGCTTGTGACCGCGGGGTGCTCGCAGACGCTGGGTGGCCATGCAGTGCGCTCGCTTCCCGGAATCGACGACAACTCGCGGTCGCCTGTCGATGTCGAACAGCTGATGCTGGACCAGTCGCAGATGCGGGCGATCACCGGGGCAGGCGACGACCTGACGATCATCCCGAGCATGGACGGAAAGATTCCCGTCGACATCGATCAACTCGCGAAAACCACTCCGCCCCAATGCCAATGGATATTCGAGGAGACCCAGACCTTCAGTCGGGATGTCGAGGAATTCCACAAGACAACGTTTCAGAATCCACCAGGCGGCGGTCTGATCTCCGAGGGCGTGGCGGCCTACCGTGATCCTGCGACTGCTCGCCGCGCGTTCGACGGCTTGGTGGCGCTCATCGACGGGTGCGACTCGACGACGTTGGGGCCGATGTTCGTCGGTGAGTGGAGCGCGACGCCGGACTCGGTGCAGATGCGTCCCGGCAACGGCTGCGGGCGCGACTACCGCGTGAAGAACGTCGCCCTGGTGGAGGTCACGTCGTGCGCATTCCCCGACTCGGTGGCCGACATCGTGATGACGAACATCCTGGCCAAGGTGCCCGGCTAGCGCGTGATCGTCGCGCTGCCGATGACCTCGTCCCCGTCGGGGTCGGGGCGGTACAGCACCATCGTCTGGCCGGGCGCAACACCGCGCAGCGGGGTGCGTAGAGCAAGCACCCACTGCCCGTCACGTAGTTCGGCGACGCCGTCGGCGATGCCTCCGTGCGCGCGCACCTGCACGGTGCACTCCACCGGGCCGCTCGGCGCGACGCCGGACGTGAACACCGGCCTGTCACCGGCCAGCGTCCAGATGTCCAACGCGGCGGCGGCGCCGACACGCACAGTGCCGCTGTCGGCGTCGATGCCCGTGACGTAGCGGGGCTGCCCGTCGGGTCCTGGGCCTGCGATGCCGAGACCCTTGCGCTGGCCGATCGTGAAGCCGTGTACGCCATCGTGTTCGGCGAGCACCGTGCCGCCCGCGTCGACAACCGCGCCGCGGCGCACGCCGATGCGGGCGCCCAGAAACGCGCGGGTATCCCCCGACGGGATGAAGCAGATGTCGTGGCTGTCGGGCTTTTCCGCCACCGCCAGCCCGCGACGCGCGGCTTCCTCACGGATCTGCGGCTTCGGCGTATCCCCGATCGGAAACACCGCGTGGCGCAGCTGCTCGGCGGTCAGCACGCCAAGCACGTACGACTGGTCCTTGTCCGCGTCGACCGCGCGCCGCAGGCGCCCGTCGGACAGCCGCGCGTAATGGCCGGTGGCAACGGCGTCGAATCCCAACGCCAGCGCGCGAGCCGCCAACGCGGAGAACTTGATTCGCTCGTTACACCGCACGCACGGATTCGGAGTCTCGCCGCGTTCGTAGGACGCGACGAAGTCGTCAATCACATCTTCTTTGAAGCGGTCGGCGAAATCCCAGACGTAGAACGGGATCTCCAGCACATCGGCGACGCGCCGGGCGTCACCGGCGTCCTCTTTCGAGCAGCAGCCCCGCGATCCGGTTCGCAGCGTCCCCGGCGCGGTAGACAACGCCATGTGCACGCCGACGACGTCGTGGCCCGCGTCGACCATCCTCGCGGCGGCGACCGACGAGTCGACGCCGCCGCTCATCGCGACGAGCACCCTCATTGCTTGGCCGCTCCAGCGCTGGCGAGCGCGGCCTGGCGCGCCCGCTCGACCGCCGCGGGCAGTACCGCCAACGCAGCGTCGACGTCTGCCTCGGTGCTGGTGTGGCCCAACGACAACCGCAGCGAGCCGCGCGCACTGGCCGGGTCGGCGCCCATCGCGAGCAGCACATGCGACGGCTGGGCGACGCCTGCGGTGCACGCCGAGCCCGTCGAGCACTCGATGCCCTTGGCGTCCAACAACATCAAGAGCGAATCGCCTTCGCAACCGCGGAAGGTGAAGTGGGCGTTGCCTGGCAGCCGTGTATCACCGATGGCGCCGTTGAGATATACGTCGTCGATGGTCGACAGCACACCGTCGACCAGTCGGTCGCGCAGCGTCTGCACGCGGGCGCTGTTGACCGCCAGGCCCTCGATCGCCACCTTCGCGGCGGCGGCCATTGCGACGGCCCCGGCGACATCCGGTGTGCCGGAACGGACGTCGCGTTCCTGGCCACCACCGTGCAGCAGCGGCACACAGGTGGTGTCGCGCCGCAGCAGCAACGCGCCGACGCCAGTGGGGCCACCGAACTTGTGCGCCGCGACGCTCATCGCCGAGAGGCCGCTTGCTGTGAAGTCGACCGGGATCTGGCCGACCGCCTGAATTGCATCGCTGTGCATAGGTACATCGAATTCCGCTGCAATGGCTGCTAATTCGGAGATCGGCATGATGGTGCCGACTTCGTTGTTGGCCCACATGATCGACACCAATGCGACATCGTCGTGGGCCTGCAATGCTTCTCGAAGCGCGGTCGGCGCGACAGAGCCGTCGTCACCAACCGGTAGCCACGTGACCTCGGCGCCCTCGTGGTCGGCGAGCCACTGCACCGCGTCAAGAACGGCATGATGCTCGATGGGGGTGGTGACTATCCTGCGCCGCTGCGGCGACGAATCGCGTCGCGCCCAGTAAATACCCTTGACCGCGAGGTTGTCGCTCTCAGTGCCGCCCGCGGTGAAGATCACTTCCGAAGGGCGCGCGCCGAGCAGGTGCGCCAGCGACTCGCGGGCCTCCTCCATCCGGCGGCGCGCAACGCGGCCAGTACCGTGCAGCGACGACGCATTGCCAACCGTCGCCAGCACAGCCGTCATCGCCTCGATGGCAGCAGGGTGCATCGGGGTGGTGGCGGCGTGATCGAGGTAGACCGTCCTGTGCGAGGCCATAACCGTTCCATGCTAGCGCCGCGGCACGGCCCGCCCGAATCCGTGGTCAGGCCACCAGGGCGTGACCGTGCCCCTGCCGCGACGCGTCGCCGCGGACGGCGGCTTCGCAGCGGGCCGCCAAATCCCGCCGGGAGGTTCCCGGCAGCTGCAGCGACTCGACCTGCACGCGTATCACCGTGCGATGGGCGGTGACGAGCCTGCGGATCGATGCGACCAGCGTGTCGTCACCGACATAGGCGGCGACCGTAGAGGGCCTGCCGTCGCGGTGGTGGTAGGTCAGCCGAAGCGGCTGAACCGGCCTGCCTGCGTCGACAGCGGCCTGGAACATCGCAGGCCGGAACGCTCCGTAGCCCAAGCCGCACCAGGTGGTGCCCTCGGGGAAGGCGACGACCGTCTGGCCCGCACGAAGCCGGCCCGCGATGGCCCCGACCACGTTCGGCAGCAGCCGCAGGTTGTCCCGCTCGATCGGGATGACCTTCATCAGTCGCGCCAGCATTCCGAGGCCCGGCCAGTTGATCAGTTCGGACTTTGCAACGAACCTGCCCGGCATGACGGATCCGATCGCGAAGATGTCGACCCAGGACACGTGTCCGCTGACCACCAGCACGCCCTGCAGGTTGCGAATCGGCCCACCCGACACCGTGATTCGCACGCCGAGGCTGCGCAACATCAGCCTGCAATAGCCACGCTGGACGTGTGAGCGTCCCGGCATGGGAATGGCCAACAATGGTGTCGCCGACAGCAGGAGCATCGCGAAGGTCGCCCGCACCGCGATGCGCATCGCGACAACCAGGGGCTGGCCGGACGCGGCGGCCCCTGCGCTGATGCAGCTGGCGTCGCAGGTCGCGCGCGGGACCCAGGAGCGCTCGACGGTCACGATGCCATCCCGTCGGCCATCGCGGCCGCCGCCCCCACCGACCGCAGTCGGCGCAGGTAGCGGGTGTCGGCCTGGCGTTTGTCCAGCAGGGCCGGGAAGTCACCGACTCCGAAGTCGGGATCGTGGGCCGGTTCGCCGCACACCTGTGCGCCCAGCCGCAGGTAGCCGCGCATGAGCGGCGGAACCGCCACCCTTGCGGTCGGCTGAATGTCGTCGAGACCCTTGCCGTCCACCGTCACCGGCCGGTACGGGTACACCGTGTACTCCGCGGGGGCGGCGTGGCGTCGCCGCACGAAATCGCGAACGCCGCGGATCTGGCTGCCGGGCGTCTCCTCGTCCACGCCGCACGCCGGCACCGAAACGCAACCGGTGACGTAGTCGTAGCCGCAGCGGTCCAGGTAGGCCAGGATGCCTGCCCACATCAGCAGCACCACAGCGCCGTTGCGGTGATCCTCACGCACCACCGCTCGCCCCATCTCAACCAGCGAGGGCCTCAATGAGTCGAGGGCCTGCACGTCGAATTCGGTTGCGGTGTAAAGACTCCCGGCGGCGATCGCTCCTGGCGGCGGCAGCATCCGGTAGCAGCCGACGAGTTCGCCGGAGACGTCCTCGCGGACAAGCAGGTGATCGCAATGCTCGTCGAAGCGGTCGGCGTCCCGTCCGTCGCTCGCACCTTCGAGCGCGAATCCCGGTTCGGAGGTGAACACATCGTGACGAAGGCGCTGCGCGGCGTCGATGAGCGCAGGGTCGGTGGAAAGCAGCAGGGTGTAGCGCGGCCCCGGCGTGCCCGCCTGCAGGTCGGTCTCTGGATCAGCGGCTATGAGGACAGAAGCAGTGCTCATGGCTGCACGGTCGCCCAGCCGGAAAGCGGGACTCCAACGCCTGTGTGTCGTGTTCGTGCACGCTAAATGACGAATTGGGCGCGCTCAGGTGTGCAAAAACACACCCGAACGCGCCCAATCGTGCGGAACCCCGCGAAAACTCAGCCCTTGCGGGCCTTGACCGCCTCGGTCAGCTGCGGCGCGACCTTGAACAGGTCGCCGACGATGCCGAGGTCGGCGATCTCGAAGATCGGTGCCTCTTCGTCCTTGTTCACGGCGATGATCGTCTTCGACGTCTGCATACCTGCGCGGTGCTGGATCGCTCCGGAGATGCCCAGCGCGATGTACAGCTGCGGCGACACGGTCTTACCGGTCTGGCCCACCTGGAACTGGCCCGGGTAGTAGCCGGAGTCGACAGCCGCACGCGACGCGCCGACGGCGGCACCAAGCGAATCGGCCAATTCCTCTACCACGCTGAAGTTTTCAGCGCTGCCGACGCCACGGCCACCGGAGACCACGACGGTCGCCTCGGTGAGCTCGGGACGATCGCCTGCCACTGCGGGCTCGCGCTTAGTGATCTTCGTCGCATTCTCGGCCTGTGCAGGCACCTCGACGTTGGCGACCTCGCCTGCGCCCGCGGCGGGTTCTGCCTCGATCGCACCAGGACGCACGGTGATCACCGGGGTGTCACCGGTGGCCTGAGCCTCGACGGTGAACGCGCCACCGAAGATCGAGTGCACGCCCGTGGCGCCCGACTTGACCTCGACGACGTCCACCAGCAGACCGGAGCCAAGCCGGGCGGCCAACCGGCCGCCGATCTCCTTGCCGTCGGCACTGGCGGCCAGCAGCACGCCTGCCGGGCTGGCCGACTCGGCCAGCGACGCCAGCACGTCGACGAACGGCGTAACCAGGTAGTTCTCCGCATCTTCGGACTCGGCGACGTAGACCTTGGCGGCGCCTGCCGCCTTCAGTCCCTCGATCAGCGGCGCAGCCGTGCCCGGCTTGCCCACCACGACGGCGGCGGGTTCGCCAAGCACACGAGCGGCGGTGATCAGTTCGGCGCTGATCTTCTTCAGCGCACCATCAGCGTGCTCAACGAGCACAAGTACTTCAGCCATGTGTCTTCAATGTCTTTCGGTGTTTTGGGGGCTTCGGCTAGATGATCTTCTGGGCAACCAGGTATTCGGCGATCTTCGTGCCGCCGTCACCTTCGTCGGTGACCTTCTCGCCAGCGGTCTTGGCCGGCTTGGGCGTCGACGCGAGCACCTTGGAACCGGCATTGGCGACGCCGACCTCATCGGCCTCGACACCGATCTCTGCCAGCGTCAGCGTGGTGACTTCCTTCTTCTTGGCGGCCATGATGCCCTTGAAGGACGGGAAGCGTGGCTCGTTGATCTTCTCGGTCACGCTGATGACCGCGGGCAGGGGCGCCTCGACGGTGAACAAACCGTCGTCGGTCTCGCGCTCCCCAATGACGGTGCCGCCCTCGACCGACACCTTGCGCAGGTGGGTGAGCTGCGGCAGGCCCAGGTACTCGGCGATGACGGCAGGCACCGCGCCGCCGACGCCGTCGGTGGCCTCATTGCCCGCGATGACCAGCTCGGTGCCCTCGATGGTGCCAAGCGCGCGCGCCAGCGCCCAGCCGGTCTGCACGACATCCGAGCCGTGCAGGCCGTCGTCGAGCAGGTGCACCGCCTTGTCGGCGCCCATCGAGAGCGCCTTGCGGATGGCCTCGGTCGCACGCTCCGGACCGGCTGTGAGCACCGTCACAGTGCTCTCGCCGCCTTCCTTCTCCTTGATGAGAAGCGCCTCCTCGACGGCGCGCTCGTTGATCTCGTCGAGCACGGCGTCGGCGGCCTCACGGTCGAGAGTGAAATCGCCGTCGGTCAGCTTGCGCTCCGACCATGTGTCAGGGACCTGTTTGATCAGGACCACGATGTTCGTCATGACTCTGGTTCGTCCTCCTCGGAGAGGCCGGCGTCCGGCCTGCAATACCACGTTAGAAGCAACTACCACCATGTTACTCGCGGGTAACTTACGGTGGTTCGCACGAACACCATAGCTGGTCGAAGTTTGCGTTCTGGCCTCCCCTTCGCCTGCGAACCGTTCGCGAACCGGCCACTAGGCGTTAGCCTGCCTTCCAATGAGCGCATTCGTTACCGACGGTCCGGATCTCCCGCTTACCGGCGAGCGAACGGTTCCCGGGCTCGCGGAGGAGAACTACTGGTTCCGCCGCCACGAAGTGGTGTACCGGCGGCTGGCCGACCGCTGCGCCGGACGCGACGTGCTCGAGGCTGGCTGCGGCGAGGGGTACGGCGCCGACTTGATCGCCGACGTGGCGCGCCGTGTGATCGGGCTGGACTACGACGAATCGGCCGTCGCGCATGTGCGGGCGCGGTATCCGCGAGTTGAGATGCTGCACGGCAACCTGGCCGAGCTGCCGCTGCCCGACGGTGACGTTGATGTCGTGGTCAACTTTCAGGTGATCGAACATCTCTGGGACCAAGGACAGTTCGCGGCCGAGTGCCTGCGCGTCTTGCGTCCGGGTGGTGTGTTGCTGATGTCCACACCCAATCGGATCACCTTCTCCCCCGGCCGCGACACCCCGATCAACCCGTTCCACACTCGCGAGCTCAATGGCGCGGAGCTCACCGAACTGCTGACCGCAGCGGGCTTCACGATCGAGGGCCTGTACGGGGTTTTTCACGGCGAGCGCCTCACAGAGCTCGACGCACGGCACGGCGGCTCGATCATCGACGCCCAGATCGCCCGCGCGCTGGCCGACGCGCCGTGGCCCGACGATCTGCTCGCCGATGTCGCCACTGTGGCAACAGACGACTTCGACCTCATCGAGGACACCGAGCGCGACATTGACGAGAGTCTGGACCTGGTCGCCATCGCGGTACGGCCGTGACGAGTCCTGCGCCCGTACCCGGGCTGTTCACGCTTGTCCTGCACACGCATCTGCCGTGGCTGGCCCATCACGGCCGCTGGCCGGTCGGCGAGGAATGGCTCTACCAGTCGTGGTCGGCGTCCTACCTGCCACTGATGCGGGTGTTGCGCACGCTCGCGGACGAAGACCGCAGCCACGTCGTCACGTTGGGAATGACGCCGGTCGTCACCGCTCAGCTCGACGACCCTTACTGCCTGTCGGGCATGCACCATTGGCTGGCCAACTGGCAGTTGCGGGCACTAGAGGCCACGACGTTGCACGAGCCGGAAGGTTTGCGCGCGTTCGGAATTCGTGAGCACGCCGAGGCAGGCCGCGCGCTCGACGAGTTTGCGACGCTGTGGCGTCACGGCGGAAGTCCCCTGCTGCGCGAGCTGATCGACGCGGGCACCATCGAACTGCTCGGCGGCCCACTGTCGCACCCGTTCCAGCCGCTGCTCAATCCGAGGCTGCGCGAATTCGCGCTGCGCGAGGGCCTTGCCGACGCCGGCCAGCGATTCGCGCACACGCCGACGGGCATCTGGGCGCCGGAGTGCGCCTATGCGCCCGGCATGGAAATGGATTACGCCGCAGCGGGTGTCGGCCACTTCATGGTCGACGGGCCGTCGCTGCACGGTGACACCGCATTGGGCCGCCCGGTGGCGGCCTCCGACGTCGTCGCGTTCGGTCGCGATCTGCAGGTCAGCTACCGGGTGTGGTCGCCGAAGTCCGGCTATCCCGGTCACGCCGCCTACCGCGACTTCCACACCTACGATCACATCACCGGACTCAAGCCGGCGCGCGTCACGGGCCGCAACGTGCCATCAGATGACAAGGCCCCCTACGACCCGCAGCGCGCCGACCGGGCGGTCGACATCCACGTCGCCGACTTCGTCGGGATGGTGCGCGACCGGCTCATCAGCGAATCCGAACGGATCGGCAGGCCCGCCCATGTAGTGGCGGCGTTCGACACCGAGCTGTTCGGACATTGGTGGTACGAGGGACCGTTATGGCTCGAGCGGGTGCTGCGCGCACTGCCTGCGGCTGGGGTGCGCGTCGGCACGCTGTCGGATGCGGTGGCCGACGGCTTCGTCGGCGCACCCGTCGAATTGCCGCCCAGCTCTTGGGGTTCTGGCAAGGACTGGCAAGTGTGGGCGGGCGAGAAGGTGGCCGATCTGGTCCAGCTGAACGCCGAAGTCGTCGACGCCGCGCTCACCACGGTGGACAAGGCCCTCGGCGAGACCGACGCACCCCCTGCGCGCAACTTCGTCGCCGACCAGATCCTGCGCGAAACGCTGCTCACGGTGTCCAGCGACTGGCCGTTCATGGTGAGCAAGGATTCCGCCGCGGACTACGCGCGCTATCGCGCGCACCTGCACGCGCACGCCACCCGCGAGATCGCCGGTGCGCTGGCGTCGGGCCGCAGCGAGCACGCACAGCGACTCGCCGACGGCTGGAACCGCGCCGACGGCCTGTTCGGCTCGCTCGACGCAAGGCGCCTGCCCCGATGAAGGTCCTGATGGTGTCGTGGGAGTACCCGCCGGTGGTGGTCGGCGGGCTCGGCCGCCACGTCTACCAACTGGCGACGGCGCTGGCGGCGGCCGGACACGAGGTCGTCGTGCTCAGCCGTCGTCCGAGCGGTACCGACCCGAGCACTCATCCGTCCACCGACGAAATCGCAGAGGACGTCCGCGTTGTCGCCGCCGCGCAGGACCCGCATGAGTTCGACTTCGGTGCCGACATGATGGCGTGGACGCTGGCCATGGGCCATTCGATGGTCCGCGCCGGTTTGGCGATCAAGGGCCGACGCAATCAGCCGTGGCGCCCCGACGTCGTGCACGCTCACGACTGGCTGGTCGCGCACCCGGCGATCGCCCTCGCCGAATACTTCGACGTGCCACTGGTTTCCACCATCCACGCCACCGAGGCCGGCAGGCATTCGGGCTGGGTGTCCGGTCGGATCAGCCGCCAGGTGCACGCCGCCGAATCGTGGCTTGTTCGCGAATCCGATTCGCTCATCACCTGTTCGGCGTCGATGAGCGACGAGATCACCGAGCTGTTCGGCCCAGGGCTTGCCGAGACCCGGGTGATCCGCAACGGCATCGACGCCGCGCTATGGCCGTTCGCCCGTCGCCAACCCCGGAGCGGCCCCGCGCAGCTGATGTATCTGGGACGCCTGGAGTACGAGAAGGGCATTCACGACGCGATCGCTGCGCTGCCGCGCATCAGGCGCTCCCACCCCGGCACGACGCTGACGATCGCTGGTACGGGGACCCAACAGCAGTGGCTCGTCGAGCAGGCGCGAAAACACAAGGTGCTCAAGGCGATAACGTTTGTCGGCCACCTGGATCACCAAGAACTGGTGAGCCTGCTGCATAACGCAGACGCCGCGGTGCTGCCCAGCCACTACGAGCCGTTCGGCATCGTCGCGCTCGAAGCAGCCGCAACCGGCATCCCGCTTGTCACCTCTAACGTCGGGGGCCTCGGCGAGTTGGTGGTCGACGGGCAAACTGGCATGTCCTTCGCGCCACGCGACGTCGCAGGCATCGCATCGGCCGTCCGTGCGGTGCTCGACGATCCGGATGCCGCGCAGCGCCGTGCGATCGCGGCAAGGGATCGGCTGACAAGCGATTTCGACTGGCACACGGTTGCGGGCGAAACAGCTCAGGTATATCTCGCTGCGAAGCGCGGCGAACGCGAACCGCACCGCCGGCGCGTCATCGTCGAGCACGCACTGCCGGACCGCTGACAGTTCGATCGGCGTCGAATCATTTCCGACCTAGCGTCGGGATATGGACACGAAACGGTTCAGCCTCGACACAACGTTGACCCTGATCGCTGCCTACCTGGGACTCTTCGTCGGCCTCATCGACGCCAACGCGATCAACCTCGCATTGCCCACCATCCGCGACAACCTCGGCGGCGGCATCTCCGGAGCGCAGTGGATGATCGACGTCTACAACATCACCTTCGCCGCCGTATTGCTCACGGCCGGATCCCTTGGGGACCGGTACGGCAGACGCACGCTGCTGCGCCTCGGCTTGGTGACATTCATTGTCGCGTCGCTGACCTGCGCGGCGGCCCCGTCGTTGCCGATGCTGTTGGCCGCCCGCGCGATTCAGGGCGTTGGCGCTGCGGTGATGTTGCCCCAAGGCCTGGCCATCACCGCCGCCGCTTTTCCCAATCCCATCGAACGCGGCCGGGCAACGGCGGCGTGGGCGATGGCCGCCGCGATGAGCACCGCGATCGGCCCCATCCTCGGCGGGGTGCTGACCGACACCCTTGGCTGGCGCTTCATCTTCTGGCTGAACGCGCCCATCGGCGTGGCCGCGCTGCTGATGACGTACCGCTACCTTCCCGAATCCCGCGATCCCGACGCCGCAAGCTTCGACATTCCCGGCCAGACGCTGGCGACGGTCGGCCTCGGCGCACTGACGATCGCCCTTGTGGAGGGCCGGACCATGGCACCCGCGTTGACCGTCACGCTGGCCATCGTCGCAATCGCCGGTATCGCTGCGCTTATGTGGAGCCAGCGACGGGTGAAGCATCCGATGCTGCCGCTCGATCTGTTCCGCAATCGTCGGCTGGTGGCCGCGCTTGTCGCGACCTTCACGATGACCTTCGGCATCTACGGCCTGCTCCTTGTGAACAGCTTCGCGTTCCAACAACAACGTGGAGCCAGCGCGCTGGAGACCGCACTTTGGTTTCTGCCGATGCCGCTGACGTACCTGATTCTCATCCCGGTGGTCAACGCGCTCGCCCACCGCACGGGTCCGCAGCTGCCGATGACCACCGGGTTGACCCTGATGGCCGCCGGTTTGGCGCTCTATGCCGCAGTAGGGCCGCACGCCGAGGTGTGGCTGCTCGAGCTGTCGTTCGTGCTGGCGGGTGCGGGTTTGGCACTGAACACCGGTCCCGCTGTCGGACTGGCAATGTCGGCGGTGCCGGTACGACGGGCCGGCCTGGCCTCGGGCGTGGTGAATTTGGCACGCCTGGTGGGTATCACTGTCGGTGTCGCGGTGTTGGGTAGTGCGATGGCTGCGATCGCGGGTGCCGAAGGTACGCGGATCGCGACGATGCTTGGCGGGTTGGTCCAATTGATCGGCGCCGCGGTCGCGTTGCGCTGGGCACGAACCGAAGCGCCCGCTCCGATGCAGAAGGAGGTCGCTCGTGCGTAACGCCGCCGAGCTTTCGACGGGCGGCGACGCCGACATCGCCGCGTTGGCGTCGATGCTGGCCGACCCCGCGCGCTGCAAGGTACTGCTCGCCCTTGACGACGGGCGTGCGCTGCCTGCCAGCGTGCTCGCCGACGAAGCGGGCATCAGCAGGCCGACGGCGAGCAGTCACCTCGGCAAGCTGACCAGCGCGGGCCTGCTGACCGTGGAAACCCATGGCCGGAACCGTTACTACCGGCTGGCCGGTCCCGAGGTCGGCGAGCTGCTCGAGCAGCTGGGCCGCCTCGCGCCGCTGCGGCCCGTCAAGTCGCTACGGGAAGGCACCAGGGCGGCGCGGCTGCGCGCCGCGCGCACTTGCTACGACCATGTCGCTGGTCGTCTCGGCGTCGCGGTGATGGGCTGCCTGCTGGATCGCGAGGCGCTCGTCGGCGGCGACGGTCCCTACGACCCGCGCCGCGACAACCATGACGCCCTGAGCAGCCCCGGCCACGACATCCATTACCAACTGACCGACGCTGGGCGTGACTTCCTCTCTGGCGTCGGCGTCGAAATGCCAACGGGAAAAAGACCACTCGTGCGCTACTGCGTGGATTGGACGGAGCAGCGGCATCATCTGTCAGGCGGGCTCGGGCGCGCGATGCTGGATCGCTTCCTGTCCGCGGGCTGGGTCAAACGGGTGCCACGCGGGCGTGCGCTCACGGTCACCGACAACGGCCGCAGTGCATTGGCCGACGCGTTCGGCATCGATTGGAACGGCTAGCGGGCCGTTGATTCTGCGCGGAGGGCGCGGCCCACTCGAACTTTGTCGCCCAGGACGCAGAGTCAACGTTGGAAGTTAACGCGAGGCCTTCTTGCGTTCGATATCGGCAAGCGCTGCGGCCAATTCCGCGCGCTCGGCGGCTGACGTCTCCCACGCCAGCTTGCGGTTCTTGACGACCTTGGCAGGCGCGCCGACCGCGATCGCGTAGTCAGGGATATCGCCCTTGACGACGGCGTGCGACCCCAGCACGCAGCCTCGCCCGATCGTCGTGTTCCGCAGGATCGTCACCTTCGTCGCGATCCACGTGTCCGGCCCGATCCGCACCGGGCCCTTGAGGATGCCCTGGTCCTTGATGGGCACGTTGATGTCATCCATCCGGTGGTCGAAGTCGCACACGTATACCCAGTCCGCCATCAGTACCGAGTCGCCCAGTTCGATGTCGAGGTAGGTGTTGATGACGTTGTCGCGGCCCAGCACAACCTTGTCACCGAAGCGCAGCGAGCCCTCGTGGCAGCGGATCGTATTCTTGTCGCCGATGTGCACCCAGCGGCCGATCTCCATCGTGGACAGCTCCGGCGTCGCCTGAATCTCGACGCCCTTGCCGAGGAACACCATGCCGCGGGTGATGATGTGTGGGTTGGCCAGCTTGAACTTCAGCAGCCGGACATAGCGCACCAGGTACCAAGGCGTATAGGCGCGGTTGGCCAGCACCCACTTGAGTGAGGCGAGCGTCAGGAACCTGGCCTGACGCGGATCTCGCAGGCGTGAACCCCGCCATCGCTTGTGCAACGGCGCGCCCCACATCGTCGTCATGGCCGGAAAGCCTACGCGAGCGTCCGAACGCAGAACGGTTACCCTCACGTGGGCTTCACGAACGCGACTGGGAAAGGATCCTGTGTTCCGGCGACTGATGGTGCTGGCGTCAACAGCGCTGATCACCGGTGTGCTGGCCGGCTGCGGGACCACCGATTCCTGGGTCCAGGCGCACGCAGCGGACGGCTGGCCCGCCCAGTACGGGGACGCGGCCAACAGCAGTTACTCGCCCGTCGCGGGGGCCAACGCACTGCGGCTGGAATGGCGGCGGTCGGTCAAGGGTGACCTGGCCGCCCAGGTGGTGCTCGGGTCGGGCAGCTACCTTGCCATCAACGCGCAGTCGGCAGGCGGATGCTCACTGATGGTGTGGGAGACCGGCAACTTCGCCCGCCAACGCTGGTGCACCCGGCTGGTGCAGGGCGCAGGCCTGTCCAGTCCCCTTTTTGATGGGTTCGACAATCTGTACATCGGACAGCCGGGCGCGATGCTGTCCTTCCCGCCGACGCAGTGGATCCGGTGGCGTCAGCCAGTGATCGGAATGCCCACCACGCCAAGGATTCTCGCGCCGGATCAGCTGCTGGTCGTCACGCATCTCGGGCAGGTGCTTGTGTTCGACGCTCACAAGGGCGTCGTCGTCGGCACGCCGCTGGATCTGGTCGCCGATGTCAATCCGACCGACGCCACTCGGGGACTGGCCGATTGCCAACCGATGCGGCGAGGCTGCCCGGTCGCCGCGGCGCCTGCGTTTTCGTCGGCTACCGGAATCATCGTGGCCACCCTGTGGGAACCGAACGAAGCGGCCCCGGTCCTGGTTGGGCTTCGCTACCGCCCCGGCCAGACCCCACTGCTCACCCGAGAGTGGACAAGCAACTCGGCAGGCCAGGGACCGATCGCCAGCCCTGCGCTATCCGCCGACGGGACCACCGTGTACGTCAACGGCCGCGACGAGCACCTGTGGGCGATCAACACCGCGGACGGCAAGCCGAAATGGTCAGTGCCGCTGGACTATCTGGCGCAAACTCCGCCGTCGGTGTCGCCGGACGGCCTGATCGTGGCGGGCGGCGGCCCTGGCAGCAAGCTGGTCGCGGTCCGCGACGGCGGCGACAAGGGCGAAGTGGTGTGGACCCGCAACGACGTCGTCCCGCTGTCCACGTCGAGCCGGGCAGGCAAGGGCGTCGGCTACACCGTCGCCAAGGACGGCGACAACGGTCAGGCGCTGCTGGTGTTCGACCCGGCCGACGGCCACACCGTCAATAACTACCCGTTGCCTCAGGCGACGGGCTGGCCGGTCGGCGTATCGGTCGGCCATGACCGCCGCGTCGTCACCGCCACGAGCAGCGGCCAGGTTTACGGCTTCGCACCGGAGTAGGCGCTACGCCAATAGCGGTGCAAGCGCTGCGCGCGGGACGGGCGCCTCGACAGGACCCGCGGCCTCGGCGAACAGCTCGCCCTGGCCGAAGTAGAAGGTCACCGCGTCGTCGGTCACCGCGAAGTTCTGATACTTGCTCGGATCCAGCCCGACGCTGGGCGGGATGCCGTCGATCAAACCCTGCTGCTTCTGTATGTACTGCTCGACGGCCGGGTAGATCACGTCGAGCGGCTTGGTGCCCGGCTTGAACAGATTGTCGAATGTGATCGGCGCCTTCTTGCCGATGTCCCAATTGAAGGACTTGTACCACGTCTGCGGGTGCACACCGCCCACGTTCTGCCACATTGTGAACACCACGCTCCGCGTGCCGCCGGTCGGTGTGTCCGTGCGGTATCCGGTCCCCTTCGCGTCGAGCTCATACGGCAAGTTGTACGAACCCGGCATCTCCGAGACGTTGACGAACCCGTCGCGGGCCTGGGTGAGATACGCCATCAATGCCTGCTGGTCCGGGTAGTCGTTGGGGAACGTCATGTCCAGCCTGTAGGTGGGGTTCGACGTGTGCACGGTGCATATCTGGTCTTGCCCGACGGAGCCGCCGAGGTCGACGCAGGTCGACTGCGCGGCGGCGGTCGACGTGCCGGTCAAGCAGGCCAGGACACCCGTCGCGACGAGAATCCCGGACACCCTCAGAATGCGCATCGTCGACGTCCTCGAGAGCCGGCACCGGCTTTCGGCACCGGCGCATTACTGCCAGCGTACGTGGCGTTCAGCTGCGGACGCGAGGAGCGGAAAACTAGCGGGATGGACGGCAGACGAATGCCGTTGCCCGGCTTGCCGCCCCGGAACCGATGCGGGTGATGACGACCGAAACCGATTGCGATCCGCGCAGCCGCATTCGGGTGCGCAAGGCATCGGGATCGACGCCGACGCCACGCACAAGGATCTCGACCGCTCCAACGTCACGTGCCGAAAGCGCCTGGCGCAATCGCCGTTCGCTGTAGTTCAGCTCCTCGAGGACCTCGAAGCCGCGCACGTTGTCCGGAAGTCGATCGCCGGACAGGTAGGCGATATCGGGATCGAGCTGCCATAAGCCGTGTCGGGCGGCGTAGTGGCGCACCAGACCTGCGCGCACCACCGCGCCGTCGGGGTCGACGATCCACCGGCCTGCCTGCGCCACCGTGCACTCGTCGGGGTCGGCGTCGGTGATGCTTTCACCGGTGTCCAGTATCGTCGCCCGCCGGGTCACTCCGTCTCCGGCAAGACCCGCCGACCAGAGGCACGCCTCACGAACGCTGCCCGCCAGCGAGGTGACCTCGACCTCGCCGTCGAATCCCAGCCGCGCCAACTCATCGAAATCTATTCCGGGAGCGGCCTTTATGACGAGATCGCGGCCGCTATACACATCCAACAGGCCGTCCAGCGCCGGCGTGTAGTCCCGCGGGTCAAACCGGCGCCGTCCACCGCTTCGCCGAGCCGGGTCGACGAGGACGACGGTGTCGCGGGTGATCGGCCGCATCGCGTCGGCGCGGCAGAGGTCGACGTCGGCAACATTGTGTCCGGCCATCGCCAGCCGCACCGGGTCGATATCGCTGCCGACCACCTGCGACGCCGAATTACGCAGCGCGGCAAGCTCTGTGCCAATCGAACACGTCGCGTCGTGCACATCCGCGCCAGCCAGTCGTCGTGCCCGATGCGCGGCGACGGCTTCGGCGGTGGCCTGCTGTAGCGCCTCGTCGGTGAAGAGCCAGCCCGACGGGTCTGCGAACTTCGCCGCGGCCTTGCGCCGCAACAGCGTCGTCTCCACCAGCACGGCGGCACGATCACCGAAAGACGCTCGCGCCGAAGCGATATCGGCGACGAGCGTGGCGTCGGTCAGCCGATAGCCTGCGACGTCGCGTAGCGCGCGCTCCCCCGCATCATTGCGCAGATAGGCGACGTCGTCCAGACGGAACGCTACGACGGCTTGACCCCGGTAATCATGACGTTGTAGAACCAGCCCTTCGGCACGACGTGGCGCCAGAGGTTGTGATCGACCCAGCCCAGTGTGATCCAGCTGTTGAACGCGAACCTGGCATAACCCCAACCCAACCGGCCGGGTGGCACGGCAGCCTCGAGGGTGCGCAGCGGCCAGCCAAGCATCGCGGCGGTGAACTCCGTTGTCGCGGTTGACACCTCGACAGCCCCAGCGTTGCGTGCCATGCGCTCCAAATCACCGGGGGCGAAGGTGTGCAGGTCGACGATCGCCTCCAATGCGGCGGCACGTGACGATTCGTCGAGCTCGGCCTGCGGGCGGCGCCAACTGGACAGCCCAGGCAGCCTGGTCACGTTCGTCACCGCCCGCCACGTCAGCGTCGACAGCGGGCGCGCGTAGTTTTCGCCCGCGTTCGTCGGCTCGCCCGCGAACACGAACCGGCCGCCGGGTTTGAGTACCCGCACGACCTCGCGCAGCGACAGCTCGACGTCGGGGATGTGGTGCAACACGGCGTGCCCGACGACGAGGTCGAAGGTGTCGTCCTCGTACGGGATGCCCTCGGCATCAGCGACCCGGCCGTCGATCTCCAGGCCCAGGTTCTCCCCGTTGCGGGTGGCCACCTTGACCATGCCGGGCGACAGGTCGGTCACCGAGCCGCGCCGGGCGACACCGGCCTGGATCAGGTTGAGCAGGAAGAACCCGCTTCCGCAGCCCAGCTCGAGCGCCCGGTCATACGGCAGTTCACGCAGCTCCTCGGCGGGCACGGTCGCGTCGAACAGGTCGCGGGCGTAGTCGACGCAGCGCTTGTCATAGGAGATCGACCACTTGTCGTCGTAGCTCTCGGCCTCCCAGTCGTGGTAGAGCACCTGGGCGAGCTTGGAGTCGTGGCGGGCCGCCTCGACCTGTTCCGCGGTGGCGTGCGGATTCGGGGCAGGGTCGGTACTCGTCATAACAGGGCAGCCTAATTGTCGAAGGTGGCCTTGGCGGCAGCCAGTGCCTGCGGCGGATAGTCACCGAACTTCTTCGCCCAGGTCAACGCGGCGTCGTAGACGCCGTCGGGCGGGACCATCTCGTCGATGAGGCGCAGCGCCAGCGCCTCCTTGGCGTCGATGAACCGCCCGCTGAACACCAGGTCCTTGGCCTTGCTCTCGCCGGCCGCACGCGCGAGGCGGGCGGTTCCGCCCTGCGGCACGCGGCCCGCAAGGATCTCCGTCGCACCGAACTTCACGTTGTCGCCCGCCACCCTCCAGTCCGCCGCGAGCGCGAGGTTCAGCCCGCCGCCCAGCGCGTACCCGGTGATGGCCGCGACGGTCGGTTTGGGAACGGCGGCCAGCGCGTCGACGGCCTCACCGCACACGCGCGCGGCGACCTCGGCCTCGTCGGCGCTCAGGGTGCTCAGCTCGGGCATGTCGTCACCGGCGCAGAAGATCTCGTGACCGCCGAACAGGATGACGCAGGAGATGTCTTCGCGGCGAGCGAGATCGGCTGCCGCAGAGACGATCTCGCGGTACACCTGGCGCGTCAACGAATTGGTGGGCGGCCGCGACAGCAGCAGCGTGGCGATGCCGGGCTGCTCAGCGCTGGTGTGGACGGAGACGAACTCGTTCATGCAAACGGTGTGTCGCGGTCGTAGCCGTCGGGGGCGCGGCGATTACGGGCCTCGTTGTAGCGGTCGCTGTTGAAGAACTCGATCTCCCAGTTACCGGTGTCCGTGTCGGCTGTGAGATGCGGCGTGACCGCGACGATCTTGCGTTCGACGGAGAGCACCTCGGCGACCGTGCGCCCGTTGAGAGAGTCGAGCTGCGTCCAGGTCGGCGGCAGCAGGAAGGAGCGGCCGTCGGCGAATTCGTCGAGCCCCGCCTTCGGCGTGCTCCAGAACGCACGGTCGGTTTCGGTGTTTTCGCCGTCGGCTCGCTGACCTTCCGGTAACGCGCCAACGAAGAAGAAGGTGTCGTAGCGGCGGGTGCGCTCCTCTTTCGGCGTCACCCAGTTCGCCCACGGCCGAAGCAGATCCGCGCGCAACACCAGCTTCTCGTCGCGCAGGAAGTCGGCAAACGACAACGAGTGGCTGGCCAGCGCGGCACGCGCCTCGCCGTAAATCGACGCATCGCCGACGATGCCATCCGGGTCGTCAGCGGGCCCGGCGAACAGCACGCCGGACTCCTCGAACGTCTCTCGGGCCGCGGCACACACCAACGCCTCGGCCAGATCCGGTTCGACGCCGAACCGCTCCGCCCACCAACCGGGCTCGGGCCCGAACCATGCGACGTCGGCGTTGCGGTCGCGGTCGTCGACGCCGCCACCGGGAAACACCATCACGCCCGCGACGAAGTCCATCGCCGAATGCCGCCGCATCAGGAACACTTCAATTTCCGGGGCGAGCCCCACGCGCTTGTCGCGGACCAGCATCACTGTCGCCGCCGGCCGCGGGACAAGCGGATCTTCAGTCGTCATGCACGCCTCCTGTGCGCCGCCCTGCTTCGTGTGCGACGGGCGAAGTAGCGCCCGTCAATGTTCTCAAGGGCAATCGATTGGCCGAACGCCGTGGAGAGGTTCTCAGCGGTCAGCACGTCCGCTAGCAGTCCGGAGTCAACCACCTTGCCCTCGGACAAGAGGAGGCAGTGCGAGAACCCCTGCGGGATCTCCTCGACATGGTGGGTGACGAGCACCAGAGCCGGCGAGTCGGGGTCGGAGGCCAGGTCGGCCAGCCGCGCCACCAGCTCCTCGCGGCCGCCGAGGTCAAGCCCCGCGGCTGGCTCGTCGAGCAGCAGCAGCTCGGGGTCGGTCATCATCGACCGGGCGATCAGCACCCGCTTGCGCTCGCCCTCGGACAGCGTGCCGTAGGCGCGCTCGGCGAGGTGCTCGGCGCCGACGCTTTCCAGCATGTCGACGGCCTGCTCGTAGTCGACTTCCTCATAGCTCTCCCGCCAACGGCCCATCACCGCGTAGCCGGCGGAGACGACAAGGTCGCGCACGACTTCCTCGTCGGGCACGCGCTGCGACAGCGCCGAGCTGCTCAGCCCGACGCGCGAGCGCAGCTCGGACATGTCGACGCGGCCCAACCGTTCGCCGAGCACGAAGGCGGTGCCCGACGACGGGTGCTCCATGGCCGCGGCGATGCGCAGCAGCGACGTCTTGCCTGCCCCGTTCGGCCCGATGACCACCCAGCGTTCGTCCAGTTCGACCGACCAGGTGACGGGCCCGACCAGAGTCTGGCCGCCGCGCCGCAGCGAGACCTTGGCGAAGTCGATGAGCAGGTCGGGGTCGGCTGCATCTACTTCGGCGTCGGCCACTCGCCCATCGTAGTGGCGCGATTTCGGCGCCTTACGCCCGCGCAGCGTCCGCTACCGCGCCGAAATCACCCGGTCGGCCTTGCCGGCCGTGGCCGCCACCAGTTCGGCGTTGCGCTGGTCGGTGGTCTCGACCCAGGCGCGTGCCTCATCGGGTGTCTTTCCGAATTCGATATGACGCGCGACGAGCCGTGCGATTCGCTCGCTCTCGTCACGTTCGACGAACCACACGGCGTCCATCGCGTGACGGGCCCGCGCCCAGGCGGGATCGTCGAGGAGCAGATAGTTGCCCTCGGTGACGACGAGGCGCACCGACGGCAGCACGACAAGCGCCGCCGCGAGCGGCTGTTCCAGCGTGCGGTCGAAGCCCGGTACATACACCGGCTCGTCGACCTCCCGCTTCACCCGCTCGAGCAGATGCGCGTAGCCGGCCGCGTCGAAGGTGTCCGGCGCGCCCTTGCGGCCGCGTGCGCCGATCCGGTCGAGCTGGGCGTCGGCCAGGTGGAAGCCGTCCATCGGGACGTGCGCGACCCAGTCCTCGCCTTCCGCCGCACGGATGCGGGTGACCAGCAGGTCGACGAGGGTCGACTTGCCCGCCCCCGGGCAGCCTGCGATGCCGAGAATCGCGCGCGAACCGTCTCCGACAAGCTCGACGGCCTCGCGGGCAAGTAGATGCGCCGTCACCTAGTGAGTCTCGGTCAAGACACGTCGACGAACTCGCGGTTTCGGCGTGATTTGTCGCGCCTGCCGCCACCTTTCACGCCCAATTCGCTCGCTTCGGTGACGGACGCCCAGCCGCTGACCGCCAACACCCGCCTGGGGGTGATGCGAAGAATCAGCTGCACCAGCGGCCCAATCCCGAACGCGTACAACACGGTGCCGACGCCGACGGTCCCGCCGAGAAGCCAGCCGACGGCCAGCACCGTTGCCTCGATGGACGTTCGCACCAGCCGCACCGAAAGGCCGGTGCGCACCACGAGCCCGGTCATCAGGCCGTCGCGCGGGCCTGGGCCAAGCGCGGCGCCGATGTAGAGGACCGTGCTGAACGCGTTGAACACCACGGCGCCCACCATCATCGCGATGCGCACTGGCAGCGAGGTCGGCGTCGGCAGCAGCCAGAGCCCGGCGTCGACGGTGACCGCGATGACGATGACGTTGGCGATCGTGCCGATGCCTGGCCGGTTCCGCAGCGGAATCCACGCGAGCAGCACCGCGACACCGACCACGGCCGACGCGATGCCGATCGTCATCCCTGTGTGCCGGGACAGACCCTGATGGAACACATCCCACGGGTCCAGACCGAGGCCGGCGCGCACCATGACCGCCATCGAGAATCCGTAGCCGCACAGGCCGACCAGCAGCGCCGTCCCGCGCGCTGCAGCCCTACGCATGGTGCGGGAGGCGAATTCTGATCAGATCCAGCTCGCGGCGCACCCGTTCGGCGTCACGGTCGACGAATTCGGCGGGGATGCTCTCCGCAGGCTTGAAGATCCGGCCCAACGGCCGTGCCAGTCGAGATGTCCAGTTCGTACCCATGACTCGATAATCCGAACAACTGGCTTGCTTATCAATAGCCAGTTGGCGCATACTGGCCTTCAAATGACGGTACAAATTGGCACCCGCGCGCTCGATGTGGACCTTTTGGCCCGCGAGCTCGGCAACTGGCGTACATCCAGTCGCAGCGGGCCGGCCTACCAGGGCCTTGCCGACGGCATTCGGATGCTGATCATCGACGGGCGCCTTCCCGTCGGCGCTCGGCTGCCCAGCGAGCGGGCGCTCGCCGACGCGCTGCGGGTATCCCGCACGACGGTCACCGCCGCCTACACACAGTTGGGCGAGGACGGCTATCTCAACGCCCGCCGCGGGGCCCGCAGCACCACCGCCCTGCCCGTCGCACCGGCCGCCACACCCATCACCGCTGCAGCACCGGCCACCCTCAGCCTCGCGGAGGCAACGTTGGCTGCCCCCGCCGGCGCGATGATGGACGCCTTCGCCGAGGCGGCCCGCGAGGTGATGCCGTACCTGCATGACATCGGCGTCGAGCTCACCGGCGTGGTACCGCTGCGCGAGGCGATCGCCGAAAGATATTGCGCACGAGGCCTACCCACCGAACCCGACGAGATCATGGTCACCACCGGCGCACTGCACGCGTTCGGATTGATTCTGGCGACGTATACCCAACCCGGCGATCGCGTGCTGGTCGAGCAGCCCACCTACCACGGCGTCCTGTCGGCCATCACGACCTCAGGAGCCCGACCGGTGCCGGTCGCGATGACCGATGACGGCTGGGATCTCGACGCGGTGCATGCCGCGGTGCGTCAACTCGCGCCGAATCTGGCCTACCTGGTCCTGGACAACCACAACCCCACTGGCATGACGCTTTCGGAGGCGGGTCGCCGGCGACTTGGCGCCATCATCGCCGAAACCCGCACCAGGACCATCGTCGACGAGACGATCGCCGACATGTGGTTGGACCGTCCGATGCCTCCGCCGATGGCGGCCGCAATGACGGCGCGGCGGGATCTGGTGATCACGGTCGGGTCCGTATCCAAATCTTTCTGGGGCGGTTTGCGGGTCGGCTGGATCCGCGCCGAGCGCAGCACATTGGCCACCATCGCAGCGGTTCGCCCGTCCATCGACATGGGTACGGCAATTGTTGAACAGCTGGCCGCCGCGCACCTCTTCGCCAGGGCCGACGAACTATTGCCAGAGCGACGAGAGTTACTGCGTCATCGGCGTGAATTGCTGAGATCGCTTCTACGCGAGCATCTTCCGGATTGGTCGCCGAGTCCGAGTCACGGCGGAATGTCGCTGTGGGTGCGTTTGCCCGCACCCACCAGCTCCGCGCTGTCGGCGGCCGCTTCGCGGCTTGGCCTTATCGTGCCGCCGGGTCCGCGCTTCGGCGTCGACGGCACGCTGGAGCGGTTCGTCCGGGTGCCCTACACGCTGCCCGACGACCGGCTGGCCGAGGCCGTGGAGTTGCTGGCCAGGGCCTGGCACAGCGTCACGGGGTCATCCGCTCCCGAGCCGACCGCCTTGGTCGTCTGATCTGCGCGAGCAGACGCAAAAGTCCCCATTTCTTCGGCGTGTCGGGGACTTTTCCGTCTGCTCGCGCTATTCGTCGTCGGGGATCTCGACGCGGCGCACTACGCCATCCATCGCATCAGCGGCCTCGATCTCGCCGCGGGTGATGCCGAGAATGAACAGCACCGTGTCCAGATACGGATGGCTGAGCGATGCATCGGCGACCTCGCGCAGCGCAGGTTTGGCGTTGAACGCCACCCCCAGGCCGGCGGCGGCGAGCATGTCCATGTCATTGGCGCCGTCACCGACGGCGACCGTCTGCGCCATGGGCACGCCGGCCTGTTGCGCGAAGTCCCTCAGCGCCTTAGCTTTTCCTGGCCGGTCAATGATGGGACCGATGACGCGGCCGGTCAATTTTCCGTCGACGATCTCGAGTTCGTTGGCCGCGACGAAGTCCATCTGCAGCTCGTGCGCAAGCGGATCGATGACCTGGCGGAAGCCGCCCGACACGATGCCGCAGTGATATCCCAAGCGTCGCAACGTGCGCAGGGTGGTGCGTGCGCCGGGCGTCAGTTCGATCTGCTCCCCGACCTCCTCGAGCACTTCGGCGGGCAGACCCGCCAGCGTCGCCACCCGTCGGTGCAGTGACTCCGCGAAGTCCAGTTCGCCCCGCATGGCCGCCTCGGTGATCTCGGCAACCGCCGCGTGCGCGCCGACCCTGTCGGCCAGCATCTCGATCACCTCGCCCTGGATCAGGGTGGAGTCGACGTCAAACACGATGAGCCGCTTGGCCCGTCGCGACAGGCTGTAATCCTCGAGAGCGATATCGACGCTCTCGGCGACGGCGACCTGCGCCAGCGCCTTCTGCAGTTGTCCGTAGACCACGCCTGGTGGCACCGAGACCCGCAGCTCCAAACCCGTTACGGGATAGTCGGAGACGCCGCGGATGAAGTCGATGTTGACGCCGAGCCTGGCGACCTCGCGGGCCACCACGCCGAACGACTCCGCTGTGATGGGGCGGCCGAGCACCACGATCGTGTGGGTCGACGGTTCCCGCATTACGGGCATGTCGTCGCTGCGCTCGATCGTGACGTCCAGACCGACGTCGTGGACGGCCGCCTCGACCTCGTCGCGCAACGACGGCCCGCCCGCCACTTCCGATGCCCCTGCGACCAGCACGCCAAGCGTCAGCCGGCCGCGGATGACGACCTGTTCGACGTTGAGCAGGTCAACCTTGTGCCGGGACAGCACCTCGAACAGCGCCGACGTCACACCTGGTTGATCGTGTCCGGTGACGGTGATCAGCACCGACACCTTGGGCGTGCTCACCCCTGAGCGCCGCTACGGACCATCAGCTGGATTGGTCCGCCGTCTCGGCCTCCACCGCGGGATGGTGGTCGCGACCGACGTGGGCCTCGGCGCGCATCCGATCCACCATGTGCGGGTAATGCAGCTCGAACGCCGGCCGCTCGGACCGGATGCGGGGCAGTTCGGTGAAGTTGTGCCGCGGCGGCGGGCAACTGGTCGCCCACTCAAGCGAGTTGCCGTAGCCCCATGGGTCGTCGACGGTCACCGGTTCGCCGTAGCGCCAGCTCTTGAACACATTCCAGACGAACGGAATCGTCGACACGCCAAGAATGAACGCCCCGATCGTCGAGACGACGTTGAGGGTGGTGAACCCGTCGGTGGGCAGGTAGTCGGCGTAGCGGCGCGGCATGCCCTCGTCACCCAACCAGTGCTGCACCAGGAAGGTGGTGTGGAAGCCGATGAACGTCAGCCAGAAGTGCAGCTTGCCGAGTCGTTCGTCGAGCATCCTGCCCGTCATTTTCGGGAACCAGAAGTAGATGCCCGCGTAGGTGGCGAACACGATCGTGCCGAACAGCACGTAATGGAAGTGCGCGACAACGAAATACGAGTCGGTGACGTGGAAGTCGATCGGCGGGCTGGCAAGCAGCACACCCGAAAGGCCGCCAAGCAGGAAGGTCACCAAGAAACCGACACTGAATAGCATCGGTGTTTCAAACGTCAACTGGCCCTTCCACATTGTGCCGATCCAGTTGAAGAACTTGATGCCGGTCGGGACCGCGATCAGAAACGTCATGAACGAGAAGAACGGGAGCAGCACCGCACCCGTCGCATACATGTGGTGCGCCCACACGGCGACAGACAGCGCGGCGATCGACAGCGTCGCGTAGATCAGCGTGGTGTAGCCGAAGATCGGCTTACGCGAGAACACCGGGAAGATCTCGGTGACGATGCCGAAGAACGGCAGCGCGATGATGTACACCTCGGGGTGTCCGAAGAACCAGAACAGGTGCTGCCACAACAGAACACCGCCGTTGGCGGGGTCGTAGATGTGCGCGCCCAGGTGGCGGTCGGCCGCAAGTCCGAACAGGGCGGCGGTCAGCAGCGGGAAGGCAAGCAGCACCAGAATCGACGTCACCAGGATGTTCCAGGTGAAGATCGGCATCCGGAACATCGTCATGCCAGGGGCGCGCATGCAGACCACGGTGGTGATCATGTTGACGCCGCCGAGGATGGTGCCGAGACCACCGACGGCCAGGCCCATGATCCACAGGTCACCGCCTGCGCCCGGTGAGTGGATCGCGTCGGTCAGCGGTGTGTAGGCGGTCCAGCCGAAGTCGGCGGCGCCGCCGGGGGTGATGAACCCGGCGATGGCGATCGTCGCGCCGAACAGGAACAGCCAGAACGAGAAGGCATTCAGCCGCGGGAACGCGACATCGGGCGCGCCGATCTGCAGCGGCAGCACCAGGTTGGCGAACCCGAACACGATTGGGGTTGCATAGAACAGCAGCATCACCGTGCCGTGCATGGTGAACAGCTGGTTGAACTGCTCGTTGGACAGGAACTGCAGGCCCGGCAGCGCGAGCTCGGTGCGCATCAACAGCGCCATCAGCCCGCCGATGAAGAAGAAGACGAAGCAGGCGACGCAGTACATGATGCCGATCAGCTTGTGATCGGTGGTCGTCACCAGGTTGTAGACCAGATTGCCCTTGGGACCGAGGCGGGCCGGGAAAGGCCGACGAGCCTCGAGATCTCCGATTGGGGGCGCTTCGGCTACCAACAGGTCCTCCAAACGTTCATCGGCACAATCCGCAACGAGTTCGCGTACGAATCCTATCTCCCTGCGGCGCCTGTGTAAGCGTGGGTCCTACAAACTGTCGTAAACACACAGCGACATCCGAGGTTGGCCGCCTGACCAGCGCCGAATAGCCCGGATGTTACCGTCGGCGACGTGCTGATCAGCGGACCGCGCGTGGGCCTCGTTGCCTCCGCGACCGCCATCCTCACCGCGGTTTCGGTGACCGTCATCAGTGGTTGCGGATCGGACGCAGGCCCGGCGCGCCCCGGCGCCGAACAATCGGTCGTCACGAGCACGACCAAGATTGCCAGCGCAGGCGTGCTCGGCAATGGGCGCAGGCCCGACGAATCGTGCGCACCCGATCCTGCCGCGGTGGACGCCGGCCCACCGGACCGGGAAGTGCGGCACGCCGCAGGGACGAGCACCGTGCGCGCCGACCCCCAGCGCATCGTGGTGCTGTCCGGCGACCAACTCGACGCGCTGTGCGCCCTTGGCCTGCAGTCGCGCATCGTTGCCGCCGCGCTGCCCGACGGCTCGGACAGTCAGCCTTCTTATCTCGGCAAGGTCGTGCACGACCTGCCTGGCGCGGGCACCCGCAGCGAACCGGACGTGCAGGCCATCAAGGCCGCCAACCCCGACCTGATCCTTGGCTCACAGGCGCTGACACCGGACGCCTACCCGCAGCTGACCGCGATCGCCCCGACGGTGTTCACCGGTCCGCCGGGCGCGGCGTGGGAGGACAACCTGCGCGCCGTTGGCGCGGCGACCGGACGCCTCGACGCCGCCAACGGCTTGATCGATGGCTTCGAGCAGGCCGCCGACAAGACCGGCACCGACAACGACGCCACCCACTTCCAGGCGTCGGTCGTGCAGCTGACCGACACCACTATGAGGGTGTACGGGGCGACCAACTTTCCCGGCAGCGTGCTCGGTGCGGTGGGCGTGGATCGCCCTGCCGCACAACGATTTACCGACAAGCCGTATGTCGAGATCGGGATCACCGACACCGACTTGGAGAACTCCCCCGACTTCTCGATCGCCGACGGCGACATCGTCTATGTCTCGTTCGCATCACCCGCGGCCAGGGACCGCGCCCCGACGTTGCTCGACAGCGACGCGTGGAAGAAGCTGTCGGCCAACCGCGACAACCGGGTGTTCGCCGTCAACAACGAGGTGTGGCAGACCGGTGAGGGCATCGTCGCTGCCCGCGGCATGCTGGCCGATCTGAAGTGGGTCAACGCCCCCATCAACTAATGTCGCGGAAGTGTTCCACGTGCTGAAGTCGACATACCTGCAATCGCCCGACGTCGTCGAGCAGACCCGACCGGCCCATCTCGAATTCCTGAAGTCGGAGATCGACGCAGGCCGGCTGCTGCTGGCGGGACGTCAGGAGGACGGGTCGGGCGGCATGCTCATCACCACTGACATGGACTCCGAGGCCGCGCAGGACATCGTCGACCGCGACCCCTACACCCACGCGGGGGTGGCCCGCTACGAGCGGTCGTCGTTCAACGGGGCATACCGCGCCGCTGGCCTTTAGGCTGAATCTCACAGCTCGAAACGGGAATGACGGCCGTCGTTTCGGCCGTTAAACCCGGTGAGTCGCACCGATGCGGCAAATCCAATTAGCTTCGCTAAGTTCCTTGGCGCATGCAATAAAGACGACAAAGAGGACTGATATGACGACGACCGTTTCCGCCTATGCCGCTACCTCGGCGACCGAGCCGCTGGCCAAGACCACCATCGAGCGCCGCGATCCCGGACCACACGATGTGGCCTTTGACATCCACTTCGCGGGCATTTGTCACTCCGACATCCACACCGTCAAGGGCGAGTGGGGCCAGATCGACTACCCGTTGGCACCAGGCCACGAGATCGCGGGCATCGTCACCGCGGTCGGTGCGGAGGTGACCGCGTTCAAGGTCGGCGATCGCGTTGGCGTCGGCTGTTTCGTCGACTCGTGCCGGGAATGCAGTAGCTGCCTGGCCGGCGAGGAGAACTACTGCAAGCGCGGCATGGTCGGCACCTACGGAGCGGTGGACCGCGACGGCACGCAGACCCAGGGCGGATACAGCGGTGCGATCGTCGTCGACGAGAACTACGTGCTGCGCATCCCCGACTCGATACCGCTGGACGCCGCCGCACCCCTGCTGTGCGCGGGCATCACGACCTATTCGCCGCTGCGGCACTGGAGCGCCGGGCCGGACACCCGCGTCGCCGTCATCGGACTGGGCGGCCTTGGCCATATGGCCGTCAAGCTCGCTCATGCGATGGGGGCCAATGTGACGGTGTTGAGCCAGTCGCTGAAGAAGATGGAAGACGGCCTTCGGCTCGGCGCCAACGAGTACTACGCCACCTCCGACCCGGAGACATTCAAGAAACTGGCTGGATCGTTCGATCTCATCCTCAACACCGTGTCCGCCAACCTGGACATGGGTGACTACCTGGGACTGCTCGACGTTGACGGCACGTTGGTCGAACTCGGAGCCCCCGAGCGCCCGATGAGCGTGCCTGTGATGCCGCTGCTGGGAATGCGACGCAACCTGTCGGGCTCGCTGATCGGCGGCATCGCCGAAACCCAAGAGATGCTTGACTTCTGCGGCGAGCACGACGTGCGCCCCGAAATCGAGGTCATCCAACCGGATTACATCAACGAGGCCTACGAGCGCGTGCTGGCAAGCGACGTGCGGTACCGCTTCGTGATCGATACCGCGTCGCTGCGCTGACGGCTACTGGTCGGCGGCAGCGTGTTCGACGCCGTGCAGCGGCCACCCGGCCGCGGCCAGCTTGGCGGCGATCCGTTGCACGTTCTCCGGACCGGCGTCGTGGTGTGAGACGTCTTTGATGAACGCGGCGATCTCGTCCTCGCCGATCTCACCATCGGCAAGCGCGCTCGAGCCGTCGGCGGTGATGTTGCGTACCACCTCTTTGATCTGGTCTTCCGTCAATGGCGTGGCGCGCAGCAGCGCCAGCAGCGGTACCCGGTCGGGACCGGGAACACCTTCGGGGTAGCCGGCGCGCAGCCAGTTCAGGATTGAGTTCACAAGCGACGTGGCGGTCACGCTGCAAGTGTCGTTGCTGGGGTAGTGGCCGCGCCAGGCCGGGTTTCACAGTTCTCCGGTCATTCACCGCGCGTTCATCGCCGTCGAATCACCAGGAGCACGGGCTCCCGAAAAGCCTTGTGTTACGGCCAGGTGTCCTCCGGTTGTCGGGATGGCGGAGTGGTGCGAGGCTCACAGCGGACTGCAGCGTCGCAGGACCCTCACACACTCTGATCCGAATCAGGAGGGCCGTGGTGACCACTGAATCCGCAGCCATCGAACCCGCCATCGCACCGCAGGCCGGCCTGAAGAAGGGCGCGGTCGGCATCGTCGCGGTCATCTTCATGGCCGTCGCCAACGCGGCGCCGATAACGGCGATGACCGGAAACGTGCCGATCGCTGTCGGATTCGGCAACGGGCTCGGCACACCGGCGGGCTTCCTGTTCGCCACGATCGCGCTGACACTGTTCGCGCTCGGCTATGTCGCGATGGCCAAGCACATCACTACCACCGGCGCGTTCTACGGCTTCATCTCCCATGGGCTTGGCCAAGTCTGGGGTATGGCCAGCGGACTGTTGGCGACGTTCGCCTATGTGATCTTCGAAGGCTCGTTGATCGGCGGATGCGCCTACTTCGCCAATGACGCCGTGAACACCATTGCCGGAGTGAACATCCCGTGGCTGGTGTTCGCGGTCGGCGCGATCCTGATCATCGGCGCGCTGTGCCACTTCCAGATCAGCCTGACCGCGGCGGTGCTCAGTGTGACCCTGGTGTCCGAGGTGCTCGTGCTCTTAGCCTTGGCGTTTTCGGTGATCTTCAAAGGCGGCGGACCCGACGGCTTCATGCTCAACAAGACGGTGCTGCTGAACACCGCATTCGAGAGCCTGCCCGCAGGCGCGTTCGGCACGGCGGCGGCGGCTGGGTCGATGGCTATCGGACTGTTCTTCGCCTTCTGGTCGTGGGTCGGCTTTGAGACGACGGCCGTCTACGGCGAGGAGTCGCGCAACCCGAAGAAGATCGTCCCGCGGGCCACGCTGATCGCGGTCGTCGGACTGGGCCTGTTCTACACGTTCATCTCCGCGATGGTGCTTGCGGGCAACGGCGCAAAGACGTCCGTCGAGACCTCGATCAGCGCGTCGCCGCTCAACCTGTTCTTCGGACTGGTGCAGGCCAACCTCGGCACCGTGCTGCTCGACGTGTACAAGATTCTGCTCGTCATCGGTTCGTTCGCATGTGCGCTGGCCTTCCACAACGCGGCATCGCGCTACCTGTACGCCCTTGGCCGCGAAATCCCCTCGGCCGCAGCGCGTTCCACGGTCGGCGCGACCCATCCCAGCCACGGTTCGCCCTACATCGCTTCGGCGGTGCAGGCGGTGATCACGCTGGTGATCGTGCTGCTGTTCGCCGGGTTCACGGCGGTGCAGGTTCCGGACGCCAACGGCGTTCCAGTGGACACCCCGGCGCTGGTGCCCTACACCAACATTTACGGCCTGCTGGCACTGATCGGCACGGCGGCGATCCTTCTGGTGCAGGCCATCTGTTCGGTGGCGGTGATCTGGTACTTCTGGGTGCGAAAGACCCACCCGGGCAACGTGATCACCACCCTGATCGCTCCGCTGATCGGCGGCTTGGCAATGCTGTACGTCGTGTGGCTGCTATGGGACAACCGCGCGTTCGCCGCAGGCTATGCCGCTAACTCGGAGGTGTTCAAGGCGGGCCCGTACATCATCCTGGCGGTGTTCGCGCTCGGCGTGGCGTACGCCGTATGGATGCGGTACGCGAAGCCGGACGCCTACGCGGAGATCGGCCGCACGGTCATGGAGGATTCGCACGAGCGGGCGGACACTTAATAGCGCGAGCAGACGCAACGGCCCCCGACGCGCCCGTCGTTCGGGGGCTTTTGCGTCAGCGCACCAACTACCTTGGCACTAGGTTACTAGCATGCTAGCATCGCCTTCGTGGGCGACGAGGACGTTAAGCAGTTCAACGTGTACCTGCCGGTTGGCCTGATCAGGCAGGTCAAACACCATGCGATCGAGACGGAGTCATCGCTGTCGGCTCTGGTGGCGGATGCGCTGCGGTCCTACCTCGACACCCACGGCAAGCAATCGACGAAGGAGAGCTGAATGACGACCGAGGGCATCGAGGCCGTGTTCCTGGAGACCCACAACTGGGGCAAGTCGGCCAAGTTCTTTCAGGGACTTGGCTACGAAGTCGAGTTCGCGACGGACCACAACTCCGGCCAGCTTCGTAGCGGTGACGGCCCATATCTGTTCATCGCCGAGGTCCCCGACACCGAGCCGACTCGACGGCACGTCGTGCTGGCGGTGGCCGACGCCGACGCATTCGAGCTCGACGGCTCCGTCGAGGTTGTCAGCGAATGGGAGGACACCCATTGGGGCACAAGACTGATGACCGTTCGCGACCCCGATGGCCGCGACTGGAAGCTGCAAGCGCCGAAATGAACCAAGCGACGGCAACACCCGACAGCACCGCGGTTCGTACCGCACTATGGCGCGCGCTGCATCTGGAAGTCGACGCGCCGCCCCACATCCTCGACGATCGGATCGGCCTGCAACTCGCCGGGCCCGACGCCGATTGGCGCCAGCGGCCCGACATGAACGAATACGCCACCCCCGGCGTCCGCGCGTCGATCGTGGCACGGGCCCGCTTCATCGAGGATCTTGTCACCGAACAGGCCGATCATGGCGTCGGGCAGTACGTTCTGCTCGGCGCAGGCCTGGACACGTTCGCCCAGCGCAGGGCTGAAATTGCGTCGCGCATCACGGTATTCGAGGTGGACCAGCCAGGACCGCAGGCGTGGAAGCGCCAGCGGCTGGTCGAATTCGGCTTCGGCATTCCGGAGTGGCTACGGTTGGTGCCGGTCGACTTCGAAACGACCTCATGGTGGGACGGGTTGCTGGCCAACGGCTTTGACGCGACGAAGCCGACGGTCGTGGCATCGCTCGGCGTGTCGATGTACCTCACCAGGGCGGCGACAGCCGCGACCCTGCGCCAAAGCGCAGCGCTGGCGGCTGGTTCCACGCTGGCGATGACGTTCATGCAGCCTGTGGAGCTCGTCGATCCCGAAGAGCAAGCCATGCATCGAGCGACGGATGCTGCCGCCCGCGCTTCGGGTACGCCGTTCATCAGCTACTACGCGCCGGACGAAATCCTTACGATGGCACGCGATTCCGGCTTCAAGACAGCCCGGCATGTGTCTGCCGCCGACTACACGCAGCGCTACTTCGCCGACCGCACGGATGGCCTTCGGCCGTTCACCACCGAGGAGCTGTTGGTCGCGACGACCTAGCTATCGTCGAGATCGACGAAATGGCCCAATCCACTCGCACTTTCGCGCCCGAACGGTGGTTTGGGCCTGACCTGCGGTCTAGAAGTCCCAGTCCTCGTCTTCGGTGTTGACGGCCTTGCCGATCACGTAGCTGGAGCCGGAACCCGAGAAGAAGTCGTGGTTCTCATCGGCATTCGGTGAAAGTGCCGACAGGATCGCCGGGTTGACGTCGGTCTCGTCGCGCGGGAACAACGCCTCGTAGCCGAGGTTCATCAGCGCCTTGTTCGCGTTGTAGCGCAAGAACTTCTTGACGTCTTCGGTCAGGCCGACCTCGTCGTAGAGGTCCTGGGTGTACTCCACCTCGTTGTCGTAGAGCTCGAACAGCAGCTCGTAGGTGTAGTCCTTGAGCTCGGCCTTGCGGGCGTCGTCCTCGAGCGCCAGGCCCTTCTGATACTTGTAGCCGATGTAATAGCCGTGCACGGCCTCGTCGCGGATGATCAGCCGGATCATGTCGGCGGTGTTGGTCAGCTTGGCGCGGCTCGACCAGTACATCGGCAGATAGAAGCCCGAGTAGAACAGGAAGCTCTCCAGCAGCGTGGACGCCACCTTGCGCTTCAGCGGCTCGTCGCCCTTGTAGTACTGCATGACGATCTCGGCCTTGCGCTGGAGGTTGGGGTTCTCCTCCGACCAGCGGAACGCATCGTCGATCTCGCCGGTGGAGCACAGCGTCGAGAAGATGTTGCTGTAGCTGCGGGCGTGCACGGACTCCATGAACGCGATGTTGGTGTAGACAGCTTCCTCGTGCGGGGTCAGCGCGTCGGGGATCAGGCTGACCGCGCCGACGGTGCCCTGGATAGTGTCCAGCAGCGTCAGGCCGGTGAACACGCGCATGGTCAACTGCTTCTCGTGGGCGGTCAGCGTGTTCCACGACGGGATGTCGTTGGACACCGGCACCTTCTCTGGCAACCAGAAGTTGCCGGTCAACCGGTCCCACACCTCGGCGTCTTTTTCGTCCTGCAGGCGGTTCCAGTTGATCGCAGAAACACGGTCAACCAGCTTCATTCCTTCGGACACCGGAACCCCATTTCGCCGCAGAATTAGGTTTGCCGAATCGGCTAACCCGACACTACCCCTGGGGTGCGACAACGTTTGGAACCGCGACATCTTGTGTTGGCGTGTCGCGCCCGGCACCGATGAATTTGTACTCCGAGGCCCTGAACCTGCGGGTGGCCAGCCAGTACTGCCAGGTCATACCGCTCCACAGCGTCCGGTTCACCCCGTGCTCGTCCATGTACCAGCTCCGGCAACCTCCGGTGCTCCACACGGTGCCTGCGAGCTCGGCCTGTAACTCGTCGTTGTAGCGCTGCTGTGCTTCGCGCGTCGGCGCCAGCCCTTGCGCTCCCGCCCGATCCGCCGCGGCGATCGCCTGCGCCGCGTAACGGATCTGCGACTCGATCATGAACACCACCGAGTTGTGGCCAAGCGCAGTGTTCGGACCCAGCAGGAAGAACAGGTTCGGCATGTCGGCGATGGTGATACCGCGATGCGCGGAGACTCCATCCCTGGTCCACCGATCCACCAGGTCCTCGCCGCCGGGGCCCTTGATGTCGACGTAGGTATAGGAGTCGGTGACATGGAAGCCTGTGGCGAACACGACGACGTCGACTGCACGCTCGGTTCCGTCGGCGGTGACGATGCCGCGCGGCGTGAACCGGGCAATGGCGTCGGTGACGACCTCCGTCTTCGGATCAGCGATGCCCTTGTAGTAGGTATCGGAGTTCAGGATCCGCTTGCAGCCGGCGCGGTAGTTCGGAACAAGCTTGCGGCGCAGCTCCCGGTCCTTGACCGAGCGCCGAATGTTCCACTTGCCCATCAGCTCACCGAGTTTCAACAGCCGCGGCTGCCGCGTCATCGCAAAGCCAACGCCCTCGTGAATCCAGTAGATGCCGGCACGCATCAACGCACGCGTGCCGGGGACATTGCTGAACACGTTGCGCATCCACTGCGGGATGGGATTGTTGGGCCGGGGCATCACCCAGGCCGGCGTGCGCTGATACAGCTGCAGTGCCGCGACGTCCTTGACGATCTCGGGCACGATCTGGATCGCGCTGGCACCCGTACCGATAACCGCGACTCGTTTTCCGGTCAGGTCGACGCTGTGGTCCCATTGCGCGGAATGGAAAGCGGCGCCTCCAGCATCACTGTATTCGTCGAGCCCATCGAACTCGGGGATCAACGGGATGTGCAGGCCGCCAACGCCGGAGACCACGAACTGGGCGATGAACTCGCGGCCGTCCTTGGTGAACACATGCCAACGCATCTCGTCGTCGTCCCAGTGCGCGCGGTCGACGAGTGAGTTGAACCGGATATAGCGGCGCAGGCCGTACTTGTCGGTGACGCCCTTGAGATAGTCGAAGATCTCCGGCTGGAACGACCACATGTGCGCCCAGTCCGGCTTCGGTTCAAACGAGAACGAATACATGTGCGACGGGATGTCGCACGCGCATCCGGGATAGGTGTTGTCACGCCAAGTGCCGCCGATCTCATCGGCTTTCTCCAGGATCAGGTACTCGACACCGCGCCGCTGCAACTCGATGGCCATACCAAGACCGGAGAAGCCCGTTCCGATGATGAGCGCACGGGTATGCACAGGCTGCTGGGTACTGCTCTCGGCCTGCTCGGGGGCAACCGTCATCGATCGGTCCTTCCTGGGAACGCCGGTACCGGGTAATTCCGACTCCCAGATTAACCGTCTCGGCTGCAGGAGCCAACGCCGGCGATCAGGCGAACGCTCTGACGCGTTCGGCGGACAGATGCCGGTCAGCGTCGAACGACTCGAAGTGGCCCGATCCGACCATGCCGATTCCGCGCTGCGGCATGTGAAAGTCGCCGAGGCGGGCTTGTCGCATCAGCGGCCCGGTGGCGCCGAGGTCTTGACCGTGCAGCACCGCACGCGAGTCGTCGATCACCCATAACTGCTTCGGGGCCATCATGAAGCACTGCCCGTTGGGCGCCCGGCCCGTCAGCCGGACATCGCCGACGCCGAGCGTTCGCTTGGCGAGCCGGCTCAGCCTCTTGAGGTTCGACGGGTCTGTCCACGCGGACTCGGACAGCCGGCCGCCGATCTTGCTCATGAGCCGGGTGGCCTTGGTCGCCTGCAAATCGACTGTCCAGTGCAGCAATCCGGGGATTTCGATGAGTACCGACCACGGGCCGACCCAGCTGACGCCGATATCGCACTGAACCGCGTCGTTAGGGGTGGCCGAGCCGAAGTAGCGAGCGCAGCTCTGCTGTCCGGGCGTCGTCGCGTAGAACGTCCAGTTGCACGACGGGTCGCGATGCCACACCGACACGTACGGGGACGCAAAGGACGTCGCAGGGAATTGGCGCATCGCCAGGTAGTGGCCGTTGGAGAACGGAAGGCCCATGATTCCGAATCCGCCGAATCTCTCGTCGTCGCCTGCGGGCAGCATCGGGTTGGCCACAACGGCCGAAGTGATTTCTTGGGGGGTGAGTTGTTTCGTCATGCACCGATGGTCGTGCGCAGCTCGGCCTCACCGCATGAGGCGTCTGCCCCAAATCGTCGGCGGTTGTCAGGCGACGTGTTCGCGGCGGCGCACGCCCTCGTGCAGCGGCAGGTCCGGGTCGATCTTGATGCCCAGCAGTTCACAGGTGCCATTGATGGCGCCGATCATGATCGTCGTCATGTGCGCGATGAACTGCTCCGGCGGCATCCGGCGCGGACTGTCAACGTCGGGCCCCAGCCACCAGTCGGTGGCCGCTGCGGCCGACCCGAATGTGGTGAACGCGGCGAGTTCGATTGCCGCGCTGTCCAGTTCCATCTCCCGCAGCTCGTTGTTGAACATGCTGGCCATCGCCAGCGTGATCCCGCGACCCTCGTTGATTGCACGCATGGTCGACTCGCTCTGTTCGGCGAAGCGGCCCTGAATCAGAAAGCGGCAGACGTTGGGATGCTCGTCGACCAGGCGCACGTACTGCTCGACGCTGCGGCGGATGACCTCACGGGCGGGATCGGATGCGATGTTGATGGACGGGAAGATCGCGGCCCACAGCACGTCGCGCAGCCGCTCGCCGATCGCCTGGAACAAATCCGATTTGTCGGTGAAATGCCGGTAGATCTTTGGCTTCGCGGTGCCTGCCTCTTCGGCGATCTCGCGGAGGCTCAAATCGGGTCCGAGCCGGTCGATCGCCCTGAAGGCGGCGTCGACGATCTCCGCGCGCACCTTCTTGCGATGCTCGCGCCAGCGCTCGCTGCGGGCGTCCACCTTGACACCCGGTTCGCCGCTGGGACGTGACCTGGGCACTCGTCGCACGCGATAACTGTACCGCCCAGGCATCGCTGACCTGCCCAGACCGTGCCGCGGCTCAATGATTACCGAAGTATTAGGGCAATTCGCCCGCCGAGATGGGAGCCGTCGGCGTGGGTACTATTTCTGCGACAGCCAATTAAGAGAGAGACCTATGACGCAGCGATACGACCTGGTAATCGCAGGTGGTGGCCCCTCGGGTTCGGCCGCTGCGTGGCAGGCCGCGCAGACCGGCGCAAAGGTTGTGGTCCTGGACAAGGCCGAATTTCCGCGCGACAAGCCGTGCGGCGACGGTCTCACCGCCCGCGCCACCAGCTATCTGCAAAAGATGGGACTGGCCGAGGAGGTCGCCAAGTTCCACCGCGTCAACCGGGTGACGGTGTTCAGCCCGAGCAGGTGGGAGCTGTCGTTCCCGAAGCGTCCCGGCATGCCCGACCACGGCCACACCGTGAGCCGCACCGAGCTCGACACGCTGTTGCTCAAGCACGCCGAGTCGGCGGGTGCGGAGGTCCGGCAGTCGGCCGAGGTGACCGGTCCGATCGTGGAGAACGACCGCGTCGTGGGCGTCACGCTGAAGAGCGGCGAGAAGGTGCACGGCGACGCGGTGATCGCGGCCGACGGCGCCTACTCCCCCATCAAGCGCGCGCTGAAAATCGACTCGGAGTACAACGGCTACTCGGCGATCGCGATCCGCTCGGAGATGCACGCCAACCGCCCGGACTCCGACAGCCTCGACATCTACTTGAAGCTGGTGTTCGAAGGTGATCAGCTGCCCGGCTATGGGTGGGTGTTCCCAATGGGCAACGGGCGGTTCAACATCGGCCTCGGCTACGTCAACAGCTATCAGAACTGGCAGTCGATCAACGCTACGCAATTCCTTGGCGAGTTCCTGCAGACCCTGCCGCCCGAGTGGGAGCTGCCGCCGATCGAGGAACTGAAGAAGAACAAGAGTGTGCGTGCGTGGCGGCTGCCGATGGGATTCACCGCGTGGCCGCCATGGCGGCCGGGCGTGCTGTTCACCGGCGACTCGTTGGGCGCGGGCAAGCCGGCGTCGGGCGCAGGCATCTCCAAGGCGTTGGAGTCGGGGCTGGCCGCTGGCGAGTGCGCGATCGCGGCGCTGCAGAACGGCGGGCCCGACGACTTCACCAACTACGCGCAGCGGATGGAAGCCGCGTGGGGCAAGGAGTACCGGCGCGGCCGCTACTTCCACAAGTTGTTGGGACAGCCGCGGCTGGCGAATGCAGGCATCAAGATGATCGACAACTCGCGGTTCCGCGATCGGATGCTCAAGGCGTTGTACAAGAAGGCACAAGGCCCGCAGCACACGGTCAAGTAGGCGCCGACTCGTCGAGCGTGCGGTTTCATACGCTCGCCGCGGCGTGCCGCGTACGAAAGCGCACAGTCACGTATGCCCCTAATCCCCTATCGGTGACGACTGCACCGTCCCGTAGGCGGCACCCCTTGCGACGGGTGCTCACCCCGTTTTGGCGATCACCACTTCGCCGCAGGCTTGGCGGCATGAACGTCAAACGACTTCTGGCCACAGCCGCCATGACGGCAGGCCTGGCCGTGGGACTCGCCGCGAACGTGAATGCGGCACCCGTGAGCGACGACTTCTGGGAATGCGCCGCCGGCCATCCCGACGACATCGGCGTCTGCTGCGTCTTCTACGGCGGCGACTACGACGAGCGCACCGGCGAATGCTGGATAGACCATGAGGCGAAGCTAGAGGAGGCCTATCCCGGCCCCAGCGTTCCGCCGAAGCACCCAGTGCTGACGCGGGTGGACCGCATGCCCGTCTACGCACTGGGCTAGCGCGGCCCGCTCACCGCTGAGTGTGGACATAACGCACGACCACCCCCGCAACTGCATGCAACAAGTCCACACTCGGCGGGCGAGTCCTACAACATGCAGGACACGCAACCCTCCACTTCGGTTCCCTCAAGCGCCATCTGGCGCAGGCGGATGTAGTAGAGCGTCTTGATTCCCTTGCGCCACGCGTAGATCTGCGCCTTGTTGACTTCGCGCGTGGTGGCGGTGTCCTTGAAGAACAGCGTCAACGACAGACCCTGATCCACGTGCTGCGTCGCAGCGGCATACGTGTCGATGACCTTCTCGTAGCCGATCTCGTAGGCATCCTCGTAGTACTCGAGGTTCTCGTTGGTCATGTACGGCGCCGGGTAGTACACCCGCCCGATCTTGCCTTCCTTGCGGATCTCGACCTTCGACGCGATCGGGTGGATCGATGATGTCGAGTGGTTGATGTAGCTGATCGAGCCGGTCGGCGGGACCGCCTGCAGGTTCTGGTTGTAAATGCCGTGCGCCTGCACCGATTCCTTGAGCCGAACCCAATCCTCTTGCGTCGGAATGCGAATGTCCGCATCGGCGAATAGCTGGCGCACCTTGTCGGTCTTCGGTTCCCACGGCTGCTCGGTGTACTTGTCGAAGAACTCCCCCGACGCGTACTTCGACTTCTCAAAGCCCTTGAACGCCGTACCACGTTCGACGGCAATGCGATTCGACGCCTTCAATGCGTGGTAGAGCACCGTATAGAAGTAGATGTTGGTGAAGTCGACACCCTCTTCGGAGCCGTAGAAGATCCGCTCCCGCGCCAGGTAGCCGTGCAGGTTCATCTGCCCAAGACCGATGGCGTGGGAGTCGTTGTTGCCCTGCTCGATCGACGGCACCGACCAGATGTGCGTCTGGTCGGACACGGCCGTCAAAGCCCGGATCGACACCTCGATGGTCTGCGCGAAGTCCGGCGAATCCATCGCCTTCGCGATGTTCAGCGAGCCCAGGTTGCATGAGATGTCCTTGCCCACTTGGGCGTAGGTCAGATCCTCGTTGAACACCGACGGCGTCGACACCTGCAGGATCTCCGAGCACAGGTTGCTGTGCGTGATCTTGCCCTCGATCGGGTTGGCCCGGTTCACCGTGTCCTCGTACATGATGTACGGGTAGCCCGACTCGAACTGCAGCTCGGCAAGCGTCTGGAAGAACTCGCGCGCCTTGATCTTCGTCTTGCGGATCCGCGCGTCGTCGACCATCTCGTAGTACTTCTCGGTCACCGAGATGTCGGCGAACGGCACGCCGTAGACGCGCTCGACGTCGTACGGCGAGAACAGGTACATGTCGTCGTTGTTCTTTGCGAGCTCGAACGTGATGTCCGGGATCACGACGCCGAGCGACAGGGTCTTGATCCGGATCTTCTCGTCGGCGTTCTCGCGCTTGGTGTCTAGGAAGCGGTTGATATCGGGGTGATGCGCGTGCAGGTACACCGCGCCCGCGCCCTGGCGCGCACCCAATTGGTTCGCGTAGGAGAAGGAGTCCTCCAGCAGCTTCATGATAGGGATGACGCCCGAGCTCTGGTTCTCGATGTTCTTGATCGGTGCGCCGTGCTCACGAATGTTGCTCAGCAGCAACGCAACCCCGCCGCCGCGCTTGGACAGCTGCAACGCCGAGTTGATCGAGCGCCCGATGGACTCCATGTTGTCCTCGATGCGCAGCAGGAAGCAGCTGACCGGCTCGCCCCGCTGCTTCTTACCCGAGTTGAGGAACGTCGGGGTGGCCGGCTGGAACCGGCCGTCGATGATCTCGTCGACCAGCTTCTCGGCCAGGGTGGTGTCCCCGGCGGCCAGCGTCAGCGCCACCATGCAGACGCGGTCCTCGAAACGCTCCAGATACCGCTTGCCGTCAAAGGTTTTCAACGTATAGGAGGTGTAGTACTTGAAGGCGCCCAGGAACGTCGGGAACCGGAACTTCTTGGCGTAGGCGCGATCGAGCAGTCTCTTGACGAAGTTGCGCGAGTACTGGTCGAGAACCTCGCGCTCGTAGTAGTTCTCCTTGAGGAGATAGTCGAGCTTCTCGTCGACGTCGTGGAAGAAGACGGTGTTCTGGTTGACGTGCTCGCGGAAGTATTGATGCGCGGCCTGCACATCCATGTCGAACTGAATCTTGCCGTCCGCGTCGTACAGATTCAGCATCGCGTTGAGCGCGTGGTAATCCGTCTCGCCAGGCAGCGCGCCTGGCGCGGCGGAGGTTACAGGCTCTGCAGCTGTGACGGTTGGTGGCACGTCTGGTCCTTCCAGAAGTCAGCAAGGCCCATGCGGACGGCTTCCACGTCGTCCGGTGTGCCCATCAGTTCGAAGCGGTACAGGTACGGAACGCCACACTTGCGGGACACCACATTGCCCGCGTAGGCGAACTCTGCACCGAAGTTGTTGTTGCCCGCGCAGATCACGCCGCGGATCAGCGACCGGTTGTGTTCGTTGTTCAAAAAGGCGATGACCTGCTTGGGCACATAGCCACCGTCGTTGATGTCCGGCGTGGCATGCCCACCGCCGTAGGTGGGCAGCACCAACACGTAAGGCTCATCGACCTCGATGCGTCCGTGCAGCGGGATCCGGGTGGCGGGTATGCCCAGCTTCTCGACGAAGCGGTGGGTGTTCTCCGACACGCTGGAGAAGTAGACAAGGTTGCTCATCGTCGACTCCTTCCTGCGCTCCGAGGTTCCCTTATATCTACGCCGTTACCGCGACCGCGCCGGCCAACGCCTTGATCCGGTCGGGCCGGAAGCCTGACCAGTGATCATTGCCCGCCACGACGACGGGCGCCTGCAGGTAACCCAACGCCATGACATAGTCACGAGCCTCGCTGTCCAGGCTGATGTCAACCTTCTCGTAAGCGATGCCCTGCTTGTCCAGCGCCTTGTAGGTGGCGTTGCACTGCACGCATGCGGGCTTGGTGTACACGGTGATGGTCATCTGCGGTACGGCTCCTCTGCGAACTGAGACTGGCAACTGGTCGGGTACTGCTCGTCGCTGAAGTTCAGCGGCCCGGAGGCCCTCAAAATTCCTGTCGTCCGGGGCCGTCATCCGCGGGGTTCGGGACCCGACACCGCCGGACTTCTGGCCTCCGGCCGACCTCCGAACCATGGGGGTCTGTCGGTCCTCGGAACACTACACCTGGTGTCCGACATTGCGAAGGGATACCAGATGTTCTGAATAACAATCTTGAAATTCCCTGGTCGTAAGCGTTCGCGCGCCGGGACTTCCGGCGTGTCGCACATCACATTCTGGGGCGTGTCGCGGTGTACGACAGGTCTACCACCGGGCACCGACAAGCCACGCGGCGCCAACCGTCACGGTGACGTAACAGCAAAGCCCTCGACGGGTCACGATGGGCCGGGTTTCGGCGTCGACTCAGCAGCGCGTCTTGTCACGGGCGCAGGCCCGCATGACGGGTCGACGCGGCGCGCCTATAGGAGCCGCGGTCCCTTCGATCGCGCGGAACTTGAACTGCGCGGGCCGCAGCGATGACATGGTTCGAAAGAGACCGACGACCGCATGTTGCGCGCACATGCTGCAAATGCTGCGGCGTGGGGGCGCCCTCGGTCGCGCGTAGTGGACTACCCGACTTCGCCTACTGGCGCTACCTACTGAGCCACCAAGGCCGCCGGCGGGCCACGATGGACCCGGCCGGCGGCCTCGGACTTAAGCGCTAGGCGACTTCGGCTGCCAACTTGCCGACGACGTCGCGCAGGTTCTCGGTGACGTCCGCGTTCTCGCGCGGGTGCTTCCCGGCGAGCGATTTGAACGGCACCGAGAGCTTGAGGTCCTCCACAATTCGCGGGCCTGCGATCCCGAACGACTTACGGGTCTCATCGTGCGCCCACACGCCGCCGTACTGACCGAATGATCCGCCTATGACGGCCGCAGGCTTGCCCTTCAGGGCGCTGTCGCCGAACGGTCGCGACAACCAGTCGATGGCGTTCTTCAGCACACCCGGAATGCTCCCGTTGTACTCGGGGGTGATGACGAGCGCGGCGTCGGCGTCCGCGGCCGCTGCCCGCAGCGCCGCCACCGGCTCCGCGACGTCGTCGTTGTCGATGTCCTCGTTATAGAACGGCAGCTCCCCCAGTCGGTCGAACAGCTGCAGGCTCACGCCCTCCGGTGCGGTCTCGACCGCGAGTTCGGCCAGCTGGCGATTGATCGACGCGGCGCGCAGGCTTCCCAGCAGCACCAACACCTTGGTATCGGACATTTCACGTTCCCTTCGGTCGTTCCAAAAGATCCTCGCACGAGTCAACCGGACCGTAGTCCGATTCATTCCGTCTGAACTAAACTGCAGACATGACCGCAACTCCCCCGCTACGCGAGCTGGCGGTCACGGATCAAGCGCCTCAGGAGCGGGGCGACGCTGCCCGTAACCGCACGTTACTGCTGGACGCTGCGCGCCGCCTGATTGCGGAGCGCGGCCCCGACGCCGTCACCACCGACGACATCGCCGTGGCCGCCGGCGTGGGCAAGGGCACATTGTTCCGCCGCTTCGGCAGCCGGGCGGGCCTGATGCTCGTCCTGCTCGACGAGGACGAGAAGGCCGAGCAGCAGGCGCTGATGTTCGGCCCGCCGCCCCTGGGCCCTGGAGCACCGCCGCTGAAGCGGCTGCTCGCGTACGGCGCCGACCGCCTCGAGTTCGTTCATACCCACCACGCGCTGTTGTCCGACGCAGGCCGCGACCCGCAGATGCGGTTCATCGCCCCGGTGATGTTTCACCACCGGCACATCAAAGTGCTGCTGGAGGCGGCGGGCACGACCGGCGAACTGGATGCCCAGGCGTTCGCCTTGCTCGCGCTGCTCGACGCCGACTACGTCCAGTTCCAGATGACCGAGCGCGGACAGACGGTCGCGCAACTCGGCGACGCGTGGGAAAGCGTGGCGCGCAAGCTTTGCGGAACATGACCCCCGGGTGGGTCCTGCACGTCGACCTCGACCAGTTCCAGGCCGCGGTCGAAGTGCGCCGCAGACCCGAATTGGCAGGCCTACCAATCATCGTCGGCGGCAACGGCGACCCGAACGAACCGCGCAAGGTCGTCACGTGCGCGTCCTACCCTGCGCGCAAGTTCGGTGTGCACGCCGGTGTGCCGCTGCGCACCGCGGCCCGCAAGTGCCCGGATGCGACGTTCCTGCCTCTGGATACGGCCGCCTATGACGAAGCCTCCGAAGAGGTGATGTCCCTGCTGCGCGATTTCGGTCATCCCGTCGAGGTGTGGGGCTGGGACGAGGCGTACATGGGCGCCGAGGTCGAGGACCCCGTCGAGCTGGCACAGCAGATCCGCGAAGTCATCGCGGGCGGAACGGAATTGTCGTGTTCGGTCGGCATCAGCGACAACAAGCAGCGCGCCAAGGTCGCAACCGGGTTCGGCAAGCCGGCAGGCATTTATCAACTCACCGACGAGAACTGGATGGCCGTGATGGGTGATCGCGAGGTCGACGCCTTATGGGGCGTCGGTCCCAAGACCGCCAAAAAGCTTGCAGGCATGGGCATTACCACCGTCGCAGACCTCGCCGCCACCGATGCCACGGTGCTCACGTCGACCTTCGGCCCGACGACGGGGCTGTGGATTCTGTTGCTGGCCAAGGGCGGCGGCGACAGCAACGTCACCTCCGAACCATGGGTGGCGCGCTCGCGCAGCCACGTCATCACTTTCGCTGAGGACCTGACCGACCGCGCTGAAATCGACTCCGCTGTAGTCGAGCTCGCGCAACAGACGCTCACCGAGATCGTGGCCCACGGTCGCGTCGTCACCCGGGTAGCGGTGACCGTGCGCACCAACACGTTCTACACAAGGACCAAGATTCGCAAGCTGCCGTCGCCGAGCGTCGATGGCGAGGCGATCACCAAGACAGCGCTGGACCTGCTCGACCTCTTCGAACTCGAAAGACCAATCCGGCTGCTCGGCGTCCGGCTGGAACTCAACCCTCCCGAAGGTGGGTACTAAGGCGTCCTGGACGCGGGCCGCAACGCTCGGCTGAACAGCACGTTGGCTTGCCGCATCGCGACGCTGTACGGCCACCACGCCGACCGCTTGAACAGGTAAAGCGCACGGATGTCCGGCGATGTGTAGATGAGAAAGCGGTTGCGGCGCACGCCGCGCAGGATCCTGTCAGCGACGTGCTCGGGTGACACCGCATGCCCACCGAAGCGGTCGGTCCACCGCTTCACGTTGGGATCATCGCGGTCCACGCCCGCGATCTGAACCGTCTGCACCAGTGGCGTTTTCACCGCGCCAGGCACCACCACCGACACCCCGATGCGGTGTCGGGCCAAGTCGAAGCGCAGCACCTCCGACAACCCGCGCAGTCCGTATTTGCTTGCGCTGTAGGCCGCGTGCCACGGCAGCGCCACCAGGCCGGCGGCCGACGATACGTTGACCAGGTGCCCACCGTTGCGGGCTGCCAACATCGGCGGGATAAACGTCTCGATGACGTGGATGGGCCCCATCAAGTTGATATCCACCATCGATTTCCAGTGCTGATGGGTGAGCTGGTCGACCGTCCCCCACGCGGACACACCGGCGATGTTCATCACCACATCCATCGGCGGATGGTTGGCGTGGATGTGTTCGGCGAAGGCTGCCACCTCGTCGTAGTCGGAGATATCTAGAACGCGGTATTCGGGCACCTGCGCACCGAGCGCGCGTGCGTCGGCGACGGTCTGCTCCAGCCCGTCGGCGTCACGGTCGGTGAGGTATAGCTCGGCGCCTTCTGCGGCGAGCTTCAACGCGGTCGCGCGGCCGATGCCGCTGGCGGCCCCGGTGAGAAAACAACGCTTGCCGGTAAAGCCGCTCCCCTGCGCCATGCCGGTGACACTACCGCCGCGGCTACTGGTCACCCCAAAACGCGCTCAGCCACAGCCGCTCCACGATGTCGATGGCGCGCGCGGAGTCCTCGCCGCGGCCCACGAACGCACTGTCCTGCGTCAGCGTGAACGACGTCACCGCAGACAGTGTCCGCACCAGCGCAGGCAGGTCGTCGGAGATCGGGCGTGCGTCGGCATCCTGCTCGAGAAGGGCGATCAACTTGTCGATGATGCCGTCGTAGAAGTCGTCCATCATCTCGCGGATCTGCGCGTCGGTGTTTCGGGCCACCGCGCACGCCTTCATCACGGGATCGTCGTTGGCGTACACCGCGGCCGCGCTGCCGACCATCCGCTTGGCGAACGCGGCTGGCGTCTCGCCCGGCTCGCGTGGCGCGAAGTGATGGGTCAGGTTGTCGAGCAGATCACCCGCGTCGGCCAGGACCACCGCGAGCACTGCGTACTTGGAGTCGAAGTAGAAGTAGAAGCCTGACCTGGCGACGCCTGCGCGCTCGCTGATGGTGCTCACGGACAGATCGGCGAACGTCCGCTCCTGGAGCAGCTCGCGCACCGCGGTGACGATCGCCTCGCGCTGGCGGTCGCCGCGGGTTCGGCGGATCTGCTGTGGTGCGGGTTGGGCCGTCATGGCTCTAGACCTTTTCATCGCGACTCGCGGGATCAAAACTTGACACGCGTCAAGTCACCATATCAGGATGGAAGGTCAGGTGACATCCACCACAGCTCGTGATTTCCAGGGGAGTGTCCAGATGCCGACCATCAGCACCAAGGATTACCTGCTCGACCAGGCGAAACGGAGGTTGAAGCCGACGCCGGTGACGATCCCTGGCATGGGCGTCGCCGAGAAGCGGCTGCGCAATCACGAGTGGAAGCAGTTCCAGCTGGCGGAGCCGCCCGCGGGCAGTGGCCTCAAGCCGGTGATGGGTGATGCGGGGTTGCCGATCATCGGCCACCTGATCGAGTTCTTCCGCGGCGGACCGGACTACGCCGTAGAGATCTACCGCAAGTACGGCCCCCTCCACTACAACCTCTCGCCGGCGCTGTCCGCGGTGGCGGCCCTCGGCCCCGACGCCACGCAGGCCGTCTTCTCCAACCGCAACAAGGAGTTCTCACAACGGGCGTGGGATCCGGTCATCGGGCCGTTCTTCGACCGAGGTCTGATGCTGCTCGACTTCGACGAGCACATGTTCCACCGCCGAATCATGCAGGAGGCGTTCACCCGCACCCGGCTGTCGGGCTACGTCGAGCACATCGACTCGGTGGCCAGCCAGGTGGTGGCCAATGACTGGGTGGCCAACGACTCACGGTTCCTGTTCCATCCGGCCCTGAAGGAGCTCACCCTCGACATCGCGTCGGTGGTGTTCATGGGCCATGAGGCCGGCACTGATCGCGAACTCGTTACTACCGTCAACCACGCCTTCACCACGACCACACGCGCCGGGAACGCGATCGTGCGCAAGCCGGTACGCCCGCTCAGCTGGTGGCGCGGCATCGAGGCGCGTAAGACGCTCGAGAACTATTTCACTGCCCGGCTCAACGAGACGCGCGGTATCGAGGGCACCGACATGCTCAGTGTGCTGCGCCAAGCCGAGGACGAGGACGGGCAGCGGTTCACCGACGCCGACATCGTGGCCCACATGATCTTCCTCATGATGGCCGCGCACGATACGTCGACGTCGACGATGACCACGATGGCCTATCACTTGGCGGCCAATCCCGAATGGCAGGATCGCTGCCGCGACGAGTCGGCCCGCATCGGCGACGGACCGCTGGACATCGAGGCGCTCGACAAGCTGGAAACCTACGACCTCGTGATCAACGAGGCCCTGCGCATGGTCACCCCATTGCCGATGAACTTCCGGCGCGCGGTCCGAGACACCGACCTGCTCGGCTACTTCATCCCCGCAGGCACCGACGTGGTGACGTGGCCGTCGCTGAACCACCGCCTGCCAGAGCTGTGGACGGACCCCGAAAAGTTCGATCCGGACCGCTTCGCAGAGCCCCGCTCGGAGCACAAGAAGCACCGCTACGCGTTCGCACCGTTCGGCGGCGGTGCGCACAAGTGCATCGGCATGGTTTTCGGTCAGCTCGAAATCAAGACCGTGATGCATCGGCTGCTGCGTAAGTACCGACTTGAGTTGGTGCGCCCCGGCTACAAGCCGCGCTACGACTACGGTGGCATGCCTGTACCGGTCGACGGCATGCCGATCGTGCTGCGCCCGTTGCGCTGACGGGATTCGGCGATCAGGGGTCGGCGAGAAGTCGGTTCGCGCAGGCGATGACAGCGCGCAACGCGGACTGCGTCGGGTCGTCGGCCCAGCCCATCGCCCACTGAGATCGGGCGCCGTCGCAGCCGCGGACGAACGTCGCGGTGTGCTCACCGGCCGGAACCTGGTGAAACGCCGTCATCTCGACGGCGATGCCAACGTCGTACAGCATCGCGGTCAGCGCCGCGACGGGTCCACACGCGGCCGCCGACGATGTGCCGATGCGATCGCCGACGGCAAGGGTGGCCTGGAAGTTACGGGCCTGGGGACCAAGCCGGGTGGACGGACGCTCGGCGTCAGTGCACTGCCAATGCCCCAGCCGCAGCGGTCCAGAGCTGGACGCATATTCGTCGTGAAACGCCTCGAAGGACATCGCGTCGGCCACCTCGCGCAGACCACGGGGCATCGGGGCGTCGATGTGGGCCGCAAACGACTGCGGCGCTGCGCTGGTAGCGGATTGAAGTGTCATGTGCCGGTCTTCTCGAATTAGAGGAAGTGACCGACGAAGCAACGACCCACAGCGAGGGGTCGGTCTGGATCAGCCCCCGCTGCGGGTTGCTACTACGAGTCGCCTCGGCACGAACGCGATGCTAGTTGGTGTCGCGGACGCGGTGCAAACCAATTTGAGCGCGGAGTGTCACGATGTCTCGCGTGACGCGATCCGCTCCGCTGATCTTCATCGACACGGAGACCACCGGCCTGCACAAGGCGCGAAGGCCGTGGGAGATCGCGCTGATCAGACGCTCTGACACCGGACAGACGCGGCTGCTGCTGTGCGTGGACGTCCGCGACCTGGAGCTGGAGGACGCCGATCCCGAGGGGCTGCGAATCAGCGGGTTTCACCGGCGACACCCACAAGCTCGGGATAGACCGCTGCTGATCCCCCGCGTCTATCGGGCAGGCGATGCCGCCGGGCTGGTCCACCAATGGACCGCAGGAGCCACGATCGTCGGTGTGGTCACTCGCTTCGACACCGAATGCCTTGCCGACATGTTCGCCCGCCACGGCATGAAACCCGCGTGGAACGACGACCTGGTCGACGTGGTCCCACTGGCGATCGCCGCGGTTCGCGCGGCGGGCCGAGAGCCCGCATCCGATGTCGCGAGCCTCTCGCGGCAGTGTGGCGTCAAGCCGCCGACCGCCGCACATCGTCACACCGCGCTTGGGGACGCCCGCTGGGCGATGCGCTGGTACGACAAGCTCGTGCAGTTGTGACGAGCGAGCTCAGTCGCGGGAGTAGCGGTCGCGCAGTTTCGCCAGTGTGGCCTCGATCCCTCGCGCGTTGCTCTTCACGAAGCCGGTGAGCGAGTAGTAGTTCAGCGCGTTTTTCACCGACCCCGCATCGCGGAAGTCGAACGTCTCGGTGACCCGGGTGAGCGTCGGAGATATCTCGTCGAATTCCCATCGCCAGCGATGGCCGAACGGGTGACGCCATTCGATCAGCGCTCCGGGTTTCACGGTGGTGACGGTGCTGGTGATCCGATAGGGCAGACCCAACATCCGCATCTTCGTCGAGAAGCACTCTCCCACAGCAAGTTCCGCCGGAGCACTGACGTTCTTACGAACTGTGCCCGAGCCGTCGACCTCCTCGTGTCGACGGGGATCGGCGACGTACGCGAATAGTTCGGCGGCCGGGGCGGCCACCTCGACGGACCGGCTTACCTGGCGCGGGCCCGCGTCGACCACGGAAATCGTCATGGCGCCTCCTTCGGCTGTCGTCGCCACAGTACTTCGCCGTTGCCCGACCCCGTCGACGCCCTGGTGCGCACCAAGAAGTAACGTGGGCGGCCCATGAACTGGGCCCTCCTCGCGGCCGCCGGTGTACTCGGCGGACTCACCGGCAGCATCGCGGGCCTTGCGTCGGTCGCCACCTACCCCGCGCTGCTGCTGGTCGGGCTTCCTCCGGTGACGGCCAACGTCACCAACACCGTGGCGTTGGTGTTCAACGGCGTCGGTTCGGTCTTGGGATCGCGACCCGAGCTCGCGGGCCAGGGAGCCTGGCTCAGGCGGATCGCGCCCGTTGCCGCGGTCGGCGGTGCGGTCGGCGCGGCCCTGCTGCTGTCGACGCCTGCGCAGGGATTCGAACGGGTTGTCCCGATCCTGCTGGGCCTGGCCTCTGTCGCGATCCTGCTTCCGCGTACCACCCGTCAGGAAGCGAGAGTCGCTGACCACCAACGACATACCGTCAAGGTGCTGTTGGAGGCCGCAACGATATTCGCGATCTGCATCTACGGCGGCTACTTCGGCGCGGCGGCCGGTGTGCTACTGCTCGCGATGCTGTTGCGGACCGGCGGCGCGACGCTCGCGCACGCCAACGCAGGCAAGAACGTGATCCTTGGCATCGCGAACAGCGTTGCGGCGCTGATCTTTGCGATCGTCGCACCGGTGAACTGGCCTGCCGTCATCGCTGTCGGTGCCGGATGCCTGATCGGATCGCGACTCGGTCCCGTGGTGGTGCGCCATGCGCCCGCCGGACCCATCCGGGTGGTGATCGGTGTGGCCGGGCTGGTGCTGGCGATCAATCTCGGTTTCGACGCGTACGGCTAGCCCAGATCGAACGGACTGTCGCCCTTGGCAACTCGCGTGCCCACGTCCATCAGATTCTGCGCCGACGCGTGCAGCTGCTCGCCCGCTTCCCTGCTGGCTTGGCCCACCAGATAGCGCGACCACGTGCCCTCGATCACGATGCCGAGCTTGAAGCACGCCATCGCGACATACCAGTCCAGCCTTGATGTTTCGCGACCGCCGGCGGCCAGGTAGGCATCGAGAAGCTCGCGGCGGCTGGCCAGTCCCCCCAACGCAGCCAGTGCCGCACCGGCGGTGATCATATTCGTGTCCAGTGGCCAGCAGATGAGCATCCAACCCAAGTCCAGCAGGGGATCGCCGACCGTACACATCTCCCAATCGACGAACGCCGCTAACTCCGGCTTGTCCCTGCGAAGAAGAACGTTGCTCAGATGCGGGTCACCGTGCATGATTCCGGGCTCTCCGTCGGGTGGACGGTTGGAGTCCAACCACTCCGCAAGCTCGCCGACCGCAAGCGATTCCGGCTCGTACCGATCGTGCCGATAGCTTTCGAGCAGCCGCAGAAACTGCGGAACCTGGCGCTCCAGAAACGATCCCGGCCGTTTGAGCTCGGCGAGCGGCTTGCCCTCCCATGTCACGTTGCCCAACTGTGCGAGGCTGGCCGAATACGACAGCCCGACTTGATGGCGCATTCCCGCGTCGCGGACATACGCTTCGTCCACATCGTCGCCGGGGTTGAAGCCGTTGACCTCCTCCATCAGGTAGAACACCACGCCGAGCACGTCGAGGTCATCGCAACCCGCGATGAACCCGGGATGCGGCACTGGCGTGCCGGCCAACGTCCGCAGCGCCGCGATCTCACGCAGCATCGTCTTGTCGCTCGTCGGCCGGGGGTGAAGCGGGGGCCGTCGCAACACCATCGGACGACCATCGACGTGCACTCGCACCACGATGTTCTGTGTGCCGCCGGTCAGCGGCTCGACATCGGTGACCGTCGACCCAAGGCCCTGCTCGCGGACCCAGCGCTGCACCGCGGCCTGGTCGTCGGGGCTCAGTGTCGGAAGCTGCTGCGCGTCATCGGGCATGCAGCCATGTTGTCAGGCCTTGCGGGCCGTCAGCAGCAGGTACTCCCATTCCATGGTCGACGCACCGCTCAGCACGCCGTCGCCCACCGCAGCGATGTCCGCGTCGAGGGCGGCCACGCGGTCCGGATCGTCCTCGATGTTGCGATACACCGCGATCGTCGGCCCGTAGAGCGCCTTGAAGTAGTCGCGAAACTCAGCACCGTCGGCGAACTGGTCAACGGTCAGCATCCGTCGCTCGGTGACGACATCGGTGACGCGGTCGCCGAGCAGCGCGCGGACGTGATCCTCTTGACCCCACAGCGGAGGTGGCTGCGCACCGGACGGGGGTGCCGGCGCATACGGCTTCATCGCGGCCCACAGCTTGCCGATGTGGCCCTCGGGCGTCCAGCTGATCAAGCCGATCCTGCCGCCGGGTTTGCACACCCGAATCAGCTCGCCGGCGGCGAGCTGATGGAACGGGGCGAACATCACTCCGATACACGACATCACCACATCGAATTCGTTGTCGCCGAAAGGCAATTCGTGGGCGTTGGCCTCGCGCCATTCGAGGTCGACGCCGCGCTCGGTGGCAAGCGCGCGACCGTCTTCCAACAACTCCGGGCACAGATCGCTTGCGACGACGCTCGCCCCGGTCTGTGCGGCCGGAATCGCCGCGTTTCCGGTGCCGGCGGCCACGTCCAGCACTCGATCGCCGCGCGCTATACCAGTGGCCTCCACGAGCACGGGACCGAGAGGCGTAACGAGTCCAGCAGCGAGTTTCGCGTAATCGCCGGATGCCCACATCGCTCGGTGTTTGGCCGCCACCTGACTGACGTCGACGGCCGCTGTCGGATTGGTCATGGGCGATTCCTCCTTAATGGGTGTCAGATCTGTACGACGTCCTCCAGCTCGCGCCGACTTGGTCAGTGCGTTCGAGAACTGTCACCGAGAGTCCGGCGCGCCCGAGGGTCGCCGCCGCCGTCTGACCATGTCAATCGACCTCACTGTGAGTTTGCTGTGTGCCCACAGTGCGCTTGCCCGGCGCGAATGTCCAGTAGAGGATCAGTACTGGTGTCCGACCCCGCCGACGTCCGCCGCAGCGTCAGTACCTGCATCGGGCAGTCAACGCTTGCGGCGGGGCCTCGCGTGAGCTACTTGTCCTGGTAGTCCAGGCACGACTGCGCGCCGTTCATGACGCCCTCGCGGAACGCCTTGATCCGCACCCAGCCCGCGCCTTGGCGCTCCACGTCGCCCTCGCCGCGGAACACCAGCAGCGCCTTGATTCCCTTGTCGAGGTCACCGGGTGAGAGGTGGTATGTGCTGGTGTCGGGGCGGTTGTACAGAATGACGCTGGCCGTGTAGCCCCCCGCGAAGCAGTCGCCCCGCAAAGTCGACGTCTTCTCGTCCGATTTATCACCCAGCCGAGTCAGCGCCGCGAGCCCGTACTGGGTGGCCAACAGTGTGGCGACTGCGTAGTCACCGCCCTGTTTGTACACCTGCGGCATCGCCACCTTGTTGTCCCAGCCGACGTAATCGTCTGGCACGCAATAGAAGAGCGCGTAACCCTCGGTGGACTGGCCGCCGCACGTCGGCGGATGGTTCGGCTCGTACGGCTCGAGACCCTTCACCGGCGCCCACTGCTTTCCGCCAGCGATTTCTGGATACACGTGCGTCCAGTAGTCCTCGAGGTCGTACGGCACGCCGTTGATGATCGAGTCGTACGGTGAATTGCCGCCTTGGGCTTGGTCCCGGGCGTCGTTGAACGGCAGCTCGAGCACCATGGGTTCGTCGTCGCGGTAGTCCTTGCACTTATCGGGTCCGTTGTCGAAACCATCCTGGAACGCGCTGACCCGGTCGAAGCCGCTGCCGTGCGCATTCGGGTCGACTTTGCTGGTACCCGGACTATCGCGCAGGTCGAGAATGCCGGCCAGCGCGGAGTCGAGATCGGCGGCCGTCACCTTGAAAACGCCGTCCTCCTTGGCGTGTTTGCCCCATGCCCCCGCGAAGCAGTCGGCTTGCAGTTCTTTGGTGACCGTGCGCGCGGTGAAATTGGTGCGGCCCTGTATGGCGTGACCCCACTCATGCGCCAGCACGACCGGGATGACGAAGTCCCCGTACTTGTCCTTCAATCCGGGTAGCAGGCCCTCGGCATCCCACGCCACGACATCGTTCTTCGCGCAATAGAACGCGTTACCCGAGATCTCGCTGGCATCCGATGCGCACGGCGGCAAGTCCCCCGACGATGGGATGACGGCGTAGAAGCCGCCCTTCACTGGTTCGTAGTCCTTGCCGTAGAGCTTTGGCATCTCCTTACCCCAGTAGTCCTGCAGGTCTGCGATGGCCTGCATGGCCAGCTTGTTCACGTCCTGGGACGCGTCGCCGTGAATCTCGATGCTGCTGGTATCCGGCGGACCCGGCTTGGCGGCCTTGTTCGGATTTTGCGGCTTGGGGCCGCCGCAGGCCGTCAGCAGCAAAACGACAGCAAGAACGGACCAAACTCTCATGCGCATGGGCAAACATTAGCGGCCAAGATCAAAAAAGGCTCGCAATGGGCCGAAGGCGGTAACTACCGCGCTGTCGGCTATCAATCCAGGATGCGGCGGGCGACGTTGGTCGTGATCAGGTCGAGAAGCTCGTCGCCGCGGCCCGCAAGGATGGTCCGGATCGCGTATAGCGAGAAGCCCTTGGCTTGTTCGACGGTGATCGCAGGCGGTATCGACAGCTCCTGTCGTGCAGTCACCACGTCGACGAGCGCCGGTCCCTCGTGCGCGAACGCGTCGGCCAGTGCCTGCTGCAGGTCGGACGGCCGCTCGACGCGGCGGCCGAAGATCCCCATCGCGGCAGCGACGTCCGCAAAGTTCGGGTTCACCAGATCGGTGCCGAAGTTGACGATCCCCGCGGCCTTCATCTCCAGCTCGACGAAGTTCAGCGACGAGTTATTGAACACGATCACCTTGACCGGCAACCGGCTCTGGATCAGCGTTATCAGTTCGCCGAACAGCATGGTGAGCCCGCCGTCGCCCGCCAGCGCGACCACCTGCCGGTCGCGAAAAGCAGTCTGCGCGCCGATCGCGAGCGGCAACGCACACGCCATGGTGCCGTGGTTGAACGAGCCCACGAGTCGCCTGCGGCCGTTCATCTTCAGGTACCGCGCCGCCCACACGACCGGCGAGCCCACGTCGACGGTAAAGACGGCGTCATCGGCCGCCAATTGATCAGCAAGTCCCGCAACGTATTCCGGCCGAATCGGGCTGCGGTCACGGTCATTGACGGCCAGCTCGTCCAGCGTCTTGCGGGTCTTGCGGTAGTGGCGCAGCGATCGGTCGAGATGGTCTCGTTGATTCTTCTCCCGCAGCAGCGGCTGCAGGGCCGCGAGGGTGTCTCTCACGGTGCCGACGAGTCCGAGATCGATCGGGGTGCGACGGCCGAGGTTGCGGCCGCGGATGTCGACCTGAACGACCTTGGCGTTGTCGGGATAGAACTGCTGATAGGGGAAGTCGGTGCCAAGCATCAGCAGCGCGTCGGCCTCCTTGATCGCCTTGTAGCCGGAGGCGAAGCCGAGAAGACCGGTCATGCCGACGTCGAACGGGTTGTCGTATTCGATGAACTCCTTGCCGCGCAGCGCGTGCACGATCGGTGCGCCCAGCGTCGCGGCCGCCTGGATCAACGCGTCATGAGACCCTTCGACACCGGCGCCACCGAGAATCGTGACAGCCTCTGCGCTGTTGAGGATTTCGGCCGCCCTGCGCAGCGACTCGTCGTCGGGACGCACCACAGAACGAGTCGGTGTGATCGGGCGCGCAAGGAATCCCGACTCGTCGGCGCGCTGCAGGAAGATCTCACCGGGGATGACGACGACGGCGACTCCGTTCTCCTCGACCGCGGCCCGCATCGCCATCTCGAGGATCCGCGGCAACATCTCCGGAGTGCTGACGAGTTCGCGGTAGACGCTGCATTCCCGGAACAGCTCCTGCGGATGCGTCTCCTGGAAGTACTCGGAGCCGATCTCGCTGCGCGGGATGTGCGCCGCGATCGCCAGCACCGGAACCCGGCTGCGCTGCGCGTCGAAAAGACCGTTGATCAGATGCAGGTTGCCGGGGCCGCAACTGCCTGCGCAGACCGCCAGTTGTCCGGTCAGCGCGGCATCGGCGGCCGCCGCAAACGCGGCTGTTTCCTCGTGACGGACGTGCTCCCAAGAGATTTCACCGGCGCGCCGGATCGCGTCGGTGAAGCCGTTGAGGCTGTCACCGGGGAGGCCGTACACACGGCGCACACCGCTGAGTCGTAAAGCTGAGATGACGTGATCGGCGACCGTTGCCACTCGCGCCACGATAGCGATTTGTGTGCGTTCAGGAGCGCTCATCGCTCCTAAACGCACACAAGCCACGGCCTACTTGGGTGCGAAGCGCTGGCCGGCGTCGAGTCGCAGGCACTGGCCGTTGAGCATCGGATTCTCGACGATCGCCTGGACGAGCTTGGCGTACTCCTCCGGGCGGCCGAGACGCTTCGGGAACGCCGCATCCTTCGTCAGTGCCTTGGCGAACTCGTCGGGGATGCCCTCGGTCAGACCGGTGGCGAACAGGCTCGGCGCGATGGCAAGGGCGCGGATACCCAGGCTGCCCATGTCGCGGGCCATGGTCAGGCACATCCCGGCGATCGCAGCCTTGGACGCCGTGTAGGCCACCTGTCCGATCTGGCCCTCGAACGCGGCGATCGAGGCGGTGTTGATGATGACACCGCGCTCCTCCTGCTCATCGTCGACCAGGTCCTGCTGGCTCATCTGCCAGCCCGCCAGCCTGCTGATGTTGAAGGTGCCGATGAGGTTGAGGTCGACACACTTGCGGAAGGACTCCAAGCTATGCGGACCGTCCTTCTTGACGGTGCGCTCGGCGACGCCGCCGCCTGCCGTCGTCACGATGATGTGCAACCCGCCGAGGCCGTCAATCGCCTGCTGCAGCACCTTCTCGGTGCCGTCGAAATCGGTGACATCGACCTCGTAGAAAGAGCCACCGATCGCGTCGGCAACCTCTTTGCCCTTCGACTGCGGGCGGTCCAGCACCGCCACACTCGCGCCGCGCTTGGCCAACAACTCCGCGGTTGCCTTACCAAAGCCCGATGCCCCGCCGACGACGATGGCCTTCTTGCCCTCGATCTCCATTTGGCTTCCTTTCCAAAAAGCGCTCAAACCGTAAAGCAACCTATCCGATGTCACTTTTCGGTAAGCCTTTCGGGTCGGCCGATCGGTAGCGTTGCAGCATGAATGCCCGCGAATCGCGAATGCTGGCGGGCGTCGCGGCAGCCGCAGTTGCGCTCGGAGTCTCCGCGCTACTCGCCGTAGCCTTCGGCCCACAAGCCGACGCCCGGACCGCGGTCGGCTCGACCGTCATCGACCTGACGCCCGGACCGATCAAGGAATGGGCGATCCAGACCTTCGGCACAGCCGACAAACTGTTTCTCTCCGTGCTTGTGCTCGGGGTGATCGCGTTGGTTGCCGCGGTGACGGCGCGATGGGAGACGCGTCGCGTCCCGGTCGGCAGTGCCGCGATCGTTATTGCCGGCATCGCGGGATGTGCGGCCGTGCTCTCGCGTGCCGGGGCGACGCTGTTCGATATCGCGCCCACCGTGGTCGGTACCGTTTGCGGCGTCGCAGTGTTGCGGCTGCTCACGTCGGGACGGTTCGTTGACGCGCCGGAAAAGACCGAGGACCCCGACGCCCCCGACCGCGGTCGCCGACTGTCGTTGGTGACGCTGGGTTTTCTCGCAGCGGGAGCGCTCAGTGGCGTGGGTGGCGTCGTGCTGTCGCGCCTCCTGCACTCCGTCTCGGGTGATCGCCACGCGTTCACATTGCCATCGGTCGATGTCAGCACTCCACCGGTGCCGCCGACCGTGCAGCCGAAAGGCGTTGCGCTGCCGTCGTTCGTCACAAGCAATGCCGACTTCTACCGGATCGACACCGCGCTGAGCGTGCCACAGCTGAGCCGGTCGGACTGGCAGCTGAAAATTCACGGCATGGTGGACCGCGAGGTCACCTACCGCTTTGACGATCTGGAGCGATTCGAAGCCGTCGAGAAGCTGGTCACCCTGACGTGTGTGTCGAATCCCGTTGGCGGCGACCTTATTTCGAACGCCAAGTGGATCGGCTATCGGGTGCGCGACCTGCTGGCCGAAGCCGGCGTACATTCCGACGCCGACATGGCGCTGTCGATGTCGATCGACGGCTTCACCGCAGGCACACCCGTCGCCGCCCTCACCGACGGCCGCGATGCTCTGCTGGCGGTCGGGATGAACGGCGAGCCGTTGCCGACCCCGCACGGCTACCCCGCCCGGCTCGTGGTCCCTGGCCTCTACGGCTACGTGTCGGCCACCAAATGGGTCGTCGACTTGGAGTTGACCCGATTCGATCGTGCCGAGGCCTACTGGACGCGGCTGGGTTGGTCACCCCGCGGGCCGATCAAGACGGAATCCCGCATCGACGTGCCCCGCAGCGGGCAGGACGTCGCCCAAGGACCCGTGACGTTCGGCGGCGTCGCCTGGGCGCAGAACCGCGGCGTGCGCGCCGTCGAGGTCCGCATCGACGGACCGAACAAACAAGGCAACTGGCAGCCCGCCGATCTCGGCGCCGGCTACTCGAACGACACGTGGCGGCTGTGGAGCTTCAACTGGCAGGCCACCCAGCCGGGACCGCACACGATCGCGGTTCGGGCGACCGACAACACCGGTGCCGTCCAGACGTCTGACGAGGCCGACCCGGTTCCCGACGGCGCCACCGGCTGGCACACGGTGTCCTTCGCGGTCAAATGACCACCGCGAGCGACCGTGTCTGTACGTCGACACACCGGAAAATCACGTGCAAACGCGCTCGCTCGCGCCTACGGAGATGTCTGACAGCCATGCCAGGCTGGGCTCGTGCAGCTCATTGACGTCGCCGACGCGTCGGCCGAGGTTGGCGCGACCTCCGCGCGGCTGGCGAAGATCGCCCTCATCGCGGGCCTGCTGCGCGACGCAGGCATAGAGGACGACCCGAAGGTGGTCGCCGTCGTGGTGTCCTGGTTGTCCGGCGAGCTACCGCAACGACAGATCGGCGTTGGCTGGGCGGCCCTGCGTTCATTGCCGTCGCCTGCCGGGGAGCCGTCGCTGACCGTCCTGCAGGTCGACGCTGCCTTCAGCGAGATCGGCCAGGTTGCCGGGAAGGGATCGCAGGCTCGCCGCGCCGACCTCGTCAACGGTCTGTTCGCCGCGGCCACCGAGTCCGAGCAGACCTTTCTGCGCCGCCTGCTCGGCGGCGAGCTGCGCCAAGGTGCCCTCGCCGGGGTGATGGCAGACGCGGTGGCAAAGGCCGCGGACGTCGCGGCACCGGTGGTGCGTCGCGCGGCGATGTTGGGTGGCGATCTGCCTGCCGTCGCGGCAGCCGCGCTGACCGACGGCGAGGCGGCGCTGGAACAATTCACCCTCCGAGTGGGACGCCCGGTGGGCCCGATGCTGGCCCAAACCGCGAGCGGTGTCGGCGAAGCGCTCGAACACCTCGGCGGCACAGCAGTTTTCGAGGCCAAGCTCGATGGTGCTCGGGTACAGATCCACCGCGCGGGCGACGCGGTGTCGATCTATACCCGCAGTCTCGACGACGTCACCGAACGCTTACCGGAGGTGGTCGAGGCCGCGCTGGCGTTGCCGGTGACCGACTTGATCGCCGACGCCGAAGCGATCGCCCTGCGTCCCGACGCGCGCCCGCATCGCTTCCAGGTCACCGCGTCGCGGTTCGGCCGCAGTGCGGACGTCGCGACGGCACGGGCTGCACAGCCGCTGTCGGTGTTCGTGTTCGACGTGCTGCATCTCGACGGCGAAGACCTCCTGGACCGGCCGACCAGCGAGCGCGTCGCCGCCCTTGACGCCATCGTTCCGAAAACCCATCGCGTCGATCGTCTGATCACCGACGACGCCGACGCCGCACAGCGGTTTCTCGATGCCACACTCGACGCCGGTCACGAAGGGGTGATGGCTAAGTCGCTGACCGCGCCGTACGAGGCGGGCCGTCGCGGCGCGGGCTGGCTGAAGGTCAAGCCGGTGCACACCCTCGACCTCGTCGTGCTCGGCGTCGAGTGGGGATCGGGGCGGCGCACCGGCAAGTTGTCCAACATCCACCTCGGCGCCCGCGACCCGGCGACGGGCGGTTTCGTCATGCTGGGCAAGACATTCAAGGGGATGACGGACGCGATGCTGGCGTGGCAGACCACGCGGTTCATGGAGTTGGCGGACGGCCCCACGGACGGCTGGGTGGTCAAACTGCGGCCCGAGCAGGTGGTCGAGATCGCGTTCGACGGAGTTCAGGGCTCGTCACGCTACCCCGGCGGCATGGCCCTGCGATTTGCGCGCGTGCTGCGCTACCGCGACGACAAGAGCCCCGTCGAGGCCGACACCGTCGACACCGTGCGCGCCATCTACGAACACAGCGCATAACCAGCGAAAGCCCAGATTCTCCCCAACACCGTTTTGCGTGGTGGAAGGATCAGCCAAGGCACCTGACACGAAACGCGATGACGAGGGAGAGACCGTGGCTACACCCGCCGCCGCACCATCGGACCGCATCGAGGAGCAGGACGGCGATATCACCTACATCCGCACCGACAAGGACCTGCCGCCGGTAGCGATCATCGACCGATCACCGATCACCGCAAAGCACAGAATCATCTTCGGGATCATCGCGCTGCTCGGCGCGGTCGCGTGGGCGATCATCGCGTTCTTCCGCGGAGAGACGATCAACGCGGTGTGGTTCGTCATCGCGGCAATCTGCACGTACGTCATCGGCTTCCGGTTCTACGCGCGGCTGATCGAGATGAATATCGTACGTCCGCGCGACGATACCGCCACCCCCGCTGAGCTTTTCGAGAACGCCACCGACTACATGCCGACCGATCGACGGGTGTTGTACGGCCATCACTTTGCTGCAATAGCCGGGGCAGGCCCGCTCGTCGGCCCGGTGCTGGCAATGCAGATGGGCTATCTGCCTGGCACCATCTGGATCATCATCGGCGCGGTATTCGCAGGCTGCGTTCAGGACTACCTGGTGTTGTCGATTTCAGTTCGACGACGCGGCCGCTCCCTCGGTCAGATGGCCCGCGACGAGCTTGGGGCGATCGGCGGCGCGGCCGCCATCATCGGCGTGCTCGTCATCATGGTGATCCTGCTCGCGGTGCTCGCACTGGTGGTGGTCGGCGCCCTCGCCGAGAGCCCGTGGGGTGTCTTCTCGATCGCGATGACGATTCCCATCGCGATCTTCATGGGCATCTACTTGCGGTTCCTGCGGCCAGGTCGGGTGTCGGAGGTGTCGCTGATCGGCGTCGCACTGTTGTTGCTAGCGGTCATTTCCGGCGGCTGGGTCGCCGAAACATCCTGGGGCGCTGACTGGTTCACCTTATCGAAGGTGGCGTTGTCGTGGTGCATCATCATCTATGGCTTTGCGGCGTCGGTGTTGCCGGTATGGCTTCTGCTGGCCCCGCGCGACTACCTGTCGACCTTCATGAAGGTCGGCACCATCGCCCTGCTGGCGATCGGCATCCTGGTGGCCCGCCCGATCATGGAAGCGCCCGCCGTCTCGCAGTTCGCCACGAAAGGCACCGGCCCGGTGTTCGCAGGCTCGCTGTTTCCCTTCCTGTTCATCACGATCGCGTGCGGGGCGCTGTCCGGATTCCATGCACTCATCTCGTCGGGCACCACACCGAAGCTGCTGGAGAAGGAAAGCCAGATGCGGCTGATCGGCTACGGCGGCATGCTCACTGAGTCGTTCGTCGCGATCATGGCGCTGATCACCGCGGCGATCATCAACCAACACCTGTACTTCGTGATGAACGCGCCCGCCGCACAGACAGGCGCCACCGCGCAAAAGGCGGCCGACTATGTCAACGGCCTTGGCCTGTCCGGCGCTCCGATCACCGGCGCGGAAATCACCCAGGCAGCAGAAGGCGTGGGAGAGAAGTCGATCGTGTCGCGCACCGGCGGCGCGCCGACGCTGGCGTTCGGCATGTCGGAGGTACTGCACCAAGTATTTGGCGGCACAGGCCTGAAGGCGTTCTGGTACCACTTCGCGATCATGTTCGAGGCGCTGTTCATCCTCACCACCGTCGATGCTGGCACGCGGGTCGCGCGGTTCATGCTGTCGGACGGCCTCGGCAATCTCGGTGGACCGCTCAAGAAGCTGCAGAATCCGAGCTGGCGGATCGGCGCGTGGATCTGCAGCGTGATCGTCGTCGCCGCATGGGGCAGCATCCTGCTAATGGGTGTTACCGATCCGCTCGGCGGCATCAACACACTGTTCCCGCTGTTCGGTATCGCCAACCAGCTGCTCGCCGCAATCGCACTGACGGTGGTGACCGTCGTGGTGATCAAACGTGGATTACTGAAATGGGCCTGGATACCGGCGATTCCGTTGTTCTGGGATCTCACGGTCACCCTGACGGCGTCGTGGCAGAAGATCTTCTCTGCGGACCCGAAGCTGGGTTACTGGAAGCAACACAGCATCTGCCAGGCCGCCAAGGAGGCGGGAAAGACCTGTCTCACCGCGAAGACCCCCGCTGATGTCGACAAGATCATCCGAAACACGTTCATTCAGGGCACGTTGTCAATCGTGTTCGCGTCGCTCGTCGTCGTCGTGTTCGTGGCCGGCGTGATCGTGGCGCTACGCGCGATCCGCGGCGGCGGAAAGCCACTGACCGAGGACGAGCCGGTGCCGTCGCGCATCTTCGCTCCATCCGGCCTGATACCGACACATGCGGAACGGGAGGTGCAAAAGCAATGGGACGCGCTGCCCAAATCGCACGCCAAATCGGTTGGTACTGGGGCACATTGATGGGTGATACCCACTATCAGCGCTACGTCGAACTTCGTAGGCGCATCCATCCTGGAGAGGACATCGTGTCCGAACGGGAGTACTGGCGGATGCGACACGCCGCAACGGACTCCAATCCCAACCCCCGCTGCTGCTGACGCCCATTTCTATCCGCGGGCAGTTCTGCACTCGGGCTGCGATTCGACCGGATCAACGACCGCGACGCGGCAATCGGCATACGGTCGGGTCATGCCAGCAAGCCCGCAGTCATCCGCGCGCTAAACTGTTGGCCATACGGTAAGGCGGTTGAGAGGAAATGGGCATGAACAAGGACGACATGATCCTGATCAGCGTTGATGACCACATCGTTGAGCCGCCGGACATGTTCAAGAATCATCTGCAGAAGAAGTATCTGGACGAGGCTCCGCGGTTGGTGCACAACCCCGATGGCAGCGATACCTGGCAGTTCCGCGATGTGGTGATCCCCAACGTCGCGCTGAACGCCGTCGCGGGCAGGCCCAAGGAGGAGTACGGCCTCGAGCCGACAGGCCTCGATGAGATCCGCCCCGGGTGTTACAACGTCGACGAGCGCGTCAAGGACATGAACGCCGGCGGCATCCTTGGCTCGATCTGCTTCCCGTCATTCCCGGGTTTCGCGGGCCGGCTGTTCGTGACGGAGGACCCCGAGTTCTCGTTGGCGTTGCTGCAGGCCTACAACGACTGGCACGTCGAGGAATGGTGCGGCGCGTATCCCGCCCGGTTCATCCCGATGACGCTGCCGGTGATCTGGGATGCCGAGGCCTGCGCGAAAGAGGTGCGGCGCAACGCCGAACGCGGTGTGCACGCGTTGACGTTCACCGAGAACCCCGCCGCGATGGGCTATCCGAGCTTCCACGACGATCATTGGACGCCGTTGTGGGAAGCCTTGGTGGACACCGACACCGTGATGAACGTGCACATCGGCTCGTCCGGCAAGCTGGCGATCACCGCCCCGGACGCGCCGATGGACGTGATGATCACGCTGCAGCCGATGAACATCGTCCAAGCCGCCGCCGATCTCCTCTGGTCGAAACCGATCAAGAAATACCCCGACCTCAAGATCGCGCTGTCCGAGGGTGGGACGGGCTGGATCCCCTACTTCCTCGAACGAGCCGACCGCACCTATGAGATGCATTCCACCTGGACCGGCCAGGACTTCAAAGGCAAGAAGCCCTCAGAGGTATTCCGGGATCACTTCCTGACCTGCTTCATCTCCGATCATGTCGGGGTGAAGCTCCGAAACGACATCGGGATCGACAACATCTGCTGGGAGGCCGACTACCCGCACAGCGACAGCATGTGGCCCGGCGCGCCCGAGCAACTCCACGAGGTGCTGACGAAGAACAACGTGCCCGACGACGAGGTCAACAAGATGACCTTCGAGAACGCCATGCGCTGGTATCACTTCGACCCGTTCACCCACATCACCCGCGAACAAGCCACAATCGGTGCGCTGCGCAAGGCCGCCGAAGGCCACGACGTCTCCATCCAGGCGCGAGCATCCCAACACAAGAAGGACTCGAGCCTCGGGGCCAACACGCTGCAGGCACAGCTGGACAGGTCGAACGCCCCGCGTTGAATTCTGTTGACCTCATTGTCAATTAACAGGAACATGCCTGGTTGCACCATCCGCTCAGCACTTTGATAGTGACGACATAGCTCATTCCTAGAGTGCCTACATAACCTCGCCTTTGGGTTGGGGCGTCTTCGACGCTGGAAAGGCCAGGTAATGAAACTCAAACTAGTGGTTGCAGGAGCGGCGATCGGCTGTGCGCTCGGAGCGGCGGGCATCGGTCTGCCTACGGGTGTTGCCAACGCGGCACCTTGTATCCCGGCTCCGGGCGTGCAGTGTGGCCCCGGCGGTCCGGGCGGACCGCCGCCGCAACGCGGACCCGAGGGACCACCGCCGCAACACGGACCCGACGGTCCGCCGAACAATGACTTCCGCGGGCCAGGCGGGCCCGGCGGTCCGCCGGACGACTTCCGCGGACCTGGTGGGCCAGGTGGACCGGGCGGTCCGCCCGGCGACTTCCGCGGGCCCGGCGGTCCGCCCGGCGACTTCCGCGGACCCGGCGGTCCCGACTTCCGCGGACCTGACAATCACGACTTCCGCGGACCCGACAATCATGATTGGCGGCCGCCGTGGAACCCCGGCGACAACGATTGGCGCGGTCGGTTCCAGGGTGCCCCGTGGGGTGGCGACCTGCCGCCCTGGGGCTGGGGCGCACCGCCGCCGCCGCCATGGGACGGACCGTTGCCGGAGGCGTGGGGTTCGCCCCCGCCACCGATCAACTACTGGGGCTTCCAAGAGCAACCCATATGGGACCAGGGTCAAAACGGGTGGGGCTTCTGGTTCTTCGGGATCTGGATTCCGCTGCCGATCTGACCTGCCGACAGGGCGGCCGCCTCGATCGCACGGGGGCGGCCGTCCTACTGGGTCAATTCACTTGAGTGAGTAGCGGATCGGCAGGTGCTTGAGCCCGCCGACGAAGATGGTGGCGATGTGTTGCGGATCGCCTTCAAGTTCGATCGACTCCAGCCGCGGCACCAACTCCGTGAAGAAGCTGTTGACCTCCATCCGGGCGAGGGCAGCGCCGAGACAGAAATGCACGCCGTAGCCGAACGCGTTGTGCTTGTTGGGATCGCGGCCGACGTCGAACCGGAACGGATCATCGAACACGTCCTCGTCACGGTTGGCGGACGCGTACGACAACAACACCGAATCCCCGGCAGCAATCGGCACACCGCGGATGGTGGTGTCCTGCTGCGCGGTGCGCATGAATTCCTTGACCGGCGTGACCCAGCGGATCATCTCCTCGGCGGCAAGCGGCATAAGCTCCGGGTTATCGCGAAGGCGCGCAAGCTCATCGGGGTGTTCGATCAGGGCGTGTAAGCCGCCGGAGATGACGGCGCTGGAGGTGTCGTGGCCTGCGGCGGCGATGATGGAGTAGTACGACACCGTCTCGATATCCGAAAGCGGCTCGCCGTCGATCGTGGCATTGGCGATGGCCGACGCCAGATCTTCGGTCGGATTCTCCCTGCGAGACGCCGTCACCGCGGTGAAGTAAGCGAACATATCGAGCAGCGACGCCATCTGCTCCTCTTTGGTGGTGCCGCGCTGCAGCTCGGGGTCGTCGTTGCCGAACATCTCCTGCGTGTACTTGAGCATCCGAGGAAAGTCTTCTTCGGGAAGGCCGAGCATCGACATGATGACGTACAGCGGGTAGTTCACGGCGACTTCTTGGACGAAGTCGCACTGGTCGCCGGACTCTTTCATGTTATCGACGAACCGCTTGGCGAGCTCGTCGACTCGAACCTTCAACGCCCGCATGGCTTTCGGGCGGAACCAGTCGGCGCCGATGGCCCGCACGACCCGGTGTTGGGGATCGTCCATGTGGATCAGCGTGTTGATACCGATCGCGGCCTGCTGCTCGTCGGCCTCCTCGGTCATGAGCACCGGCCGCGGCGAGTTGGTGAACAGCGTGTTGTCACGCTCGATCGCCATGATGTCGGCGTGCTTGGTGATGGCCCAGAACGGCCGGTACGACGGCACGTCAACCCGCGACACCGGGGCGTGGGCCCGCAAATGACTCAGGGCCGCATGCAGTTTCGCCTCGTCGGTGTAGGCCAACGGGTCGGCGAACACCCTGGCGGCTTCGTCCATCGTCGGCGCGGTCACGGGCGACTCCTTATTGGTTGGCCGCGCAGGTCCTGCAGCACGGTGCTGACGGTGTCATCAGGAACAGAGGATGGGAAACCCACAAGGACGCGGTCGATCACCCCGTCGCATCGATCACGGATCTTGTCCGCCACCTCGTCGAGAGGGGCGACGACCGCGAACGTCTCCAGGATCTCGTCGTCGATGAGCGAACCCATGGCGTCCCACTCCCCCAGCTTGCTCAGCCGGTGCAGTTCGGTATGCAGCTCCCCCCAGCCGTGCAGTTCGAGAACCTTGCGGTACGCGGGAGTTGATCCGTAGAAGGCGATCTGCTTGCGGGTGCCGACGGCGCCAGCGGCCAACTCGGACTCGTCGTTTCCGGTGACGACGAAAATCGGGGCGGAGAGCTGGAACTCGCTTCGCTGTCGACCAGAGCGCTGCATACCGCGCAGCAACGCAGGCGTCGTCACTTCCTCGAAGTAGCGTTTGGTGGTGAACGCATGGGCAAGCATGCCGTCGGCGACCTCACCGCACATCTCGGTCATCGCTTCGCCGACAGCGGCGACGAATATCTTCGGAAAGGCGTACGGCAGCGGCTCGGGGGTGAACATCGGCGTCATCAACTTGTGCGTGTAGAAGTCGCCCTCGAAGCCCAATTTGGTGCCGTCACGCCAACACGACCAGATCTCGTTCAGCGCCAGGACGAACTCACGCATGCGACGCACCGGGTGGCTCCACGGCATGCTGAACCGCTTCTCGATGTGAGCCTGTACCTGCGAGCCGAGGCCGAGCAGGAAGCGGCCCTGCGAGTAGGCCTGTAAGTCCCAGCCGACGTTGGCGACGGTCATCGGATTGCGCGCAAACGCCACCGCGATGCTGGTGCCCAGTTCGATCCGTGTGGTGTGTTCAGCGGCGAGCACCAGCGGAAGGAACGGGTCGTGGTTGATTTCGGCGGTCCAGCAGCAGTCGTAACCCCGTCGCTCAAGCGTGCTTGCGGTCTTGGCGATGTTGGCAAGTTGGCTGGAAACGGCCCCGTCGACCTTCAGGCCGGCGCCGTCGCTCATAAGTGATGACGCTACAGTAAGCAATTCAGTATGGTCAACGTGAACGTGCCGGTGCGACGATCGCCTAGGGACGACAGGAAGAGCGCATGACGAACGAGCAGGACTGGAAGGAGACGCTCGAAGACCTCGATCTTCGGCGTGAGCGATCCCGGGCAATGGGCGGTCCCGAACGGCTGGCCAAGCATCACGGGAAGGGCAAGCTCGACGCCCGCGCGCGCCTCGAGTACTTGCTCGACACAGGCTCGTTCCGTGAGTTCGGCACCCTCGTCGGCGGCGACATCGCAGCGGACGGGATCGTCGCGGGCTCCGGACAGATCAACGGGACACCGGTCATGGTGGGCGCCGAGGATTTCACCACGCTGGCAGGCAGCATCGGCCCTGGCGGAAACGCCAAGCGCTACCGCCTGGCCGAACTGGCGCTGCGCGACCGAATCCCGCTGGTGATGCTCCTCGAGGGAGCCGGCTTCCGGCCGAGCGGTGAGCACTACGGCCGCACTCCCACCGACCTGCTCGCGCAGGCGCAGTGCTCCGGCAAGGTGCCAACCGTGGCCGGGTTGCTTGGCCCCTCGGCGGGCCACGGAGCGCTTGTTGCACCCGTATGCGACTGGACCATCATGAGCCGCGAGGGCGCGATCTTCACCGCTGGTCCGCCGGTGGTGAAAGAGGCGACGGGCGAGGAGATTTCGAAGGAAGATCTCGGTGGGCCAAGCGTCGCGTTGGCCAGCGGTGTAATCCACAACCTCGCCGAGGACGACGAAGGGGTGCTCGACGACATCCGCAGATACTTGTCGTTCTTCCCGCCGAGCGCGTGGTCATATCCGTCGAGCTTGCCCACCAGCGAGGCCACCGAGCCACGGCCCACCCCCGAACTGCTCGACATCGTGCCCCGCGGCAATCGCCGGGTCTACGACATGCGCGCCGTGCTCGACGTCGTCTTCGATACCTCGGACTGGTTCGAGGTGCAGCCGAAGTTCGGCCCCGCAATCATCTGCGGGCTGGCCCATCTCGGCGGCCATCCCGTCGCTGTCGTCTCTAACCAACCCAAGGTAATCGCGGGATCGATCGACGCCGACGCCGCCGACAAGGCCGCACACTTCATCACGGTGGCCGACTCGTTTCACCTTCCGATCGTCTTCCTTGCCGACAACCCCGGTATGTTGCCCGGCAGCCGGTCGGAGAAGAGCGGTGTGTTGCGCAGCGGCGCAAGGATGTTCGCCGCGCAGACCGCGGCAACGACACTCAAGCTGCACGTGACGCTGCGCAAGGCCTATGGATTCGGATCGATGGTTATGTCACTTCTCGGATTCGACAACCAGAGCGCGACATTCGCCTACCCCGGCGCGACGATGGGCGCAATGAGCGCCGCAGCGCTCAGCCGTGCGTCGAACGCCGCGGAGGATGTGGAAGCCAAGCTACGCAAAGCTGAGGTGGAAGCGTCGTTCCGGTCGGCAGGCAGCCTCGGCTTCGACGATCTGATCCACCCCGAGGAGACGCGCAACGCGCTCCTTTCCGCGCTGCAGCGCGGCATCTACAGTCGCCAGGCTGCAGCAGAACCGGTGTACCGCACCGTGATCACGCCCTAGCGTCTCCCAGCCGCTTCAGGCCACTGACCACCTTGTTGAACGGGAGCAGCGTGCGTAGTGCCGTCCGCACGCTCGGCTGCATCGGCCCGAAGTTGATGACGACGATGTAGCGCACACCGTGGTCGCGCCACACCGCGGCCTGCTCGAGGACCTCCGCGGGGGTGCCGTTCAGGAACATCCCCTTGACGACAGACAGCGGGACCTGAGCGGACTTTTCGCGGATTGTGTGCTCGTCCATCGTGAATGCGACGTGGTCCTGCATGCCGGCGAAGCCGGCTCCCAATGGGTGCTCGGCGCCGTGGTGAGCATAGAACTCCGATGGTGCGTTCAACGCCCACGCCTTGACCATGGTGGATTCCAGCGCGGCGTCGACCGCGTCGCGACTCGATGCGGCGATCACCGGCATCCAGAAGGCCGGCGTGATCGATGTCGGGTCGCGCCCGGCGTCCGAAGCCGCCGTACGGATAACCTCCAGACGTTGTGCGTAATCCTGCGGTCGATGCGCGAACCCGGGAAACCACGCGTCGCCGTATCGCCCGGTGGCGCGCAGCATTCGAGGGCCGTGCGCAGCGATCCAGATCTCTGGCCATTTTCCCTTGTACGGCGGCAGATCAAAGATCGCGTCGCGCAGTGGAAAGAACGGCGAATCACGGTTGACGAGTTCGCCGTTCGAATCCCACAGGGCGCGGATGGTGGCAAGCGCCTCTTCGAACCGGGCGACGGGTTTCGACCAGTCGACGCCGTAGGGTTCGTTGCCGACGCGTTCGCCTGGGCCGATACCGAGAATCGCCCGCCCCCGCGTCATCAGGTGCAGTGTTGCCGCGGACTGCGCCGTCACGGCGGGGTGGCGTTTACCGGTGTCCGTGACGCCAATACCGAGCCGCATGCGATTGAATCGCCTGCGTGCCGCCAGGCTACCGAGCAGGGTCCACGCCTCCATCGCGGCATCCGGCGACCTGAGCAGCCGTGCCGCGGTGGTGTACTTCTTGTCCCATAACGGCCGCGGTGTCTGACCGTTGATGTGATCGGAAACCCAATACGAGTCGACGCGACTGGCAACGGCGCCAAGGTAGTTCGCACGGCTGAACGCATCGACGGTGGGGCGTGCCGCCATCACCGGGTCCATCAACCCGACGCGGAATTCGGCCATGCGGCTAACGCACAGCAGAGCGGTAGGTGTCGACGATCGGTTCGAGCTCATCGGGTGTCGCGCCGTGCATGATCACGGCATCGGCTCCATAGTCGAATTCCATGCGGATCCGGTCGACACACTGCTGGGCCGATCCGGTGGCCGACGGCTCAAGCCATTCGTCGGGAATCAGCGTCGCGACGTGCTCGATCTGCGCCGCGGTGGCCTTGTGGTCGATGCCGCCACCGATCGAAGTCACCACCGAGTCTTCCCGAAAGCGCTTCAGCACAGCGGGATCCCAGTTGTTGGTCCTGACCATCAGGTCGCCGTAACCCTGGAGGTAGGTGGCCAGCCGCGCGACGGTCTTCTTCAACCGCAGCTCCTCGGATAGATGGTCGCCGACGGTCGCGAAACACGACCACACCCGCACGCTGTCCGGGTCGCGACCCGCCTTCTCCGCCGCGTCCTTCACAGTCTTGACGCAGCGCTGCAGGGTCTCCGGCGTGAAGTAGGTGTGCAGGATGACGTCGTCGAACGCCCGGCCGCCCAATGCGAGCGTGTTTGGCCCGAATGCCACGAGCGCCAACCGGATGTCCTCACGAAAGTCTGGATCCAAGAACAGCACCTGATACTTGCCGATCGGCCCGTCGTGGTTGAAGATCACCTCGCCGTTCCAGAGTCGACGCATGACCTGGGCGAAGTCCTCCATCTGCGCGGTCGTCACGGCAGGCACTCCAAACGCGGCGTATAGGGCGCCCACGCCCCGACCGATGCCGAGGGTGAAGCGGCCGCCGGAGAGCCGGTGCATCGTCGTCGCCCAGGAACCGGTGATCAGCGGGTGACGGGTGTTGTGATTGGTTGCGGCGGTTGCGATCTGCATCCGGTTCGTGACCGCGCAGGCGGCGCCGACGAGTGACGACGCCTCCTTGACGTTCCACCGCTCGGAGATGAAAGCGATGCCGAAGCCCAGCTCCTCGCCGCGGCGGGCTTCGTCCATCAGGGTTGCGGGCCCCTCGCCGCCGGCGCCCGCCAGGAGGTAGTACCCAAGCTCGTCCAACACCCGACCAGTCACTGCCAAACCCCTTGCTTGTAGCCGCAATTCCACACTTCGGTGATCCTGCCGTCGACCACGCGGAAGATCTCCATGCTGCCGACGTCGGTCTTTGTGCCGTCCTTCAACGTCATCGGCGACTGATAGACGATCGCCACGTGCTCGCCGTCGTCGCCCGCCACGACAAGATTCAGGTCGAAGCGGATCGTGTCGAACATCTCCCAGTGGTCCACTATTCGTTGAACCGCCTGCTCGTGGGTGAGCGTCGTGGCCTCCCCCACATCGTGGCGGATCACCGTCTCGCCCATCAATTCATCGGCGAGCCCGAAATTGCGTTCGTTCCAGACCACCAGGTTGTACTGCTCAACCACTTCACGCGCCGAACGCGTCATGCAAAGACCTCCAGTGCGTCGATGGCGTCGATGGCGGCGACAGCGCGGTCGGTCAGTGTGAGGCAGAGCTGACGTGATCGCTCGGGCAGCGCGTCCCAGCCATTGAGCGTGATGACGGGAAGCAGCATCAGATAGACCGCCGCGAATCTGTAGTGCCGCCATGCATCGTCGAACCCGTAGTCGGTGACTCCTTGAGCGGCAAGGTGATCGAGGTACTCCCGCACCAAAGGCTCATCGCGACCGGCGCGTGCCTCGGCCGGCAGGCCTTGAGTGACGAGGTAGGCGATGTCGGCCGCGCCGCAGCCGCGAGCGACGAACTGGAAGTCGACAACCTTCATCTTGTCGCCGTCGAAGAACAGGTTGTCCGCCCTGATGTCGCCGTGGAGCAGCATGTCGCGTTCGGTCAACACGGGGAGGGCGGTCACCGCCCGTTCGGTGAAACTCTCCGCGAACTGTGCGACGCTCGCCGGTACCGAGCCAACGCAGTTGTCGCGGTAAACCTGCCAGCCCGGTGCGAACGCGGGCAGCAGCAGGTCACGCGCGATCGGTGTGTCGATGCTCGGAAATGGCGCCAGTGCAGGCGCATTCGCCAAGTCCGAAGACCACGCATGAAGTCCCGCCAGCTGTTCGATGCACAGCTGGGCCCGGTTCATCGACAGACCGGCGAGGTGGTCGGCGTTCTCCCAGGCCTGTAGGTCCTCCAGCAGCAGCACGAAATCGACGGAGTCCTCGGCCATGCGTGCGGCGTACACCCGCGGTGTAGCCATCGGTGCTCGTGCGGCGACGTCTTGGTAGAAAGCGAGCTCGCGCCGGTAGCCGCCCAGCAACTCCATGGCGCCGCGCGCCTCCGACTGCGCGGGCAACTTAGCGATCAGGGTGGCAGGCACACCATCGTCGGCAGTCAAGTGCAGCCGGTATAGCAGTGACGAGAAGCCGCTGTCCTGGGCGATCTGTTCGATGCGGACGTCGGTCACCGTGGCGGCGACCAGGCCCGCATCGGTGCGCAGCACGTCGCTCAGCCAGTCCGCAGTCAACTGGTCAATACCGCCGGGAACCGACGTCGTGCCCGCACTCACCATCGAGTTCCTTTGCAACTTATTTAACGTAACGCAAGTAACATAATTGTCGATCGTCTAATATGCAAGGGTGCCTTCCCCAAGCCGCGGCCTGACACAGCCAGAACGGGTCGAGATCTCCAGCCGCAAGCTGGCACGCGCCGCCGCTGAACTCATCATCGAAAAGGGCTGGGAAGCGACGACAGCTGCCGAAATCGGCAGGCGAGCCGGATACAGCCGGGCGATGGTGCACGCCCGATACGGCAGCAAGGACGCCGTGCTCGACGCGATTTTCATGCGCGAGTACATGGCACAGTTGAGCCCCGATCTGGATCCCGACGCCAACGGCCTCGAGCACGCGCTCGCACATTTGGACCGGATCGGGCAGCTCGCCGCCGAGGACCCTGAGCTTCTGCGGGCGATGTTCGTCGCCGCGTTCGAGGCGGTGAAGAGCACGTCGGCGCTGCGTCCGCGCTCGGTGGGCCAACTCGTAGCCGGCATGCAGAAGGTCGAGGCCGGACTCAAGAAGGGGATCTCGGACGGGTCGGTGCAACCCGATGTCGACGTCAAGCGCGCCGTCAACGACATCGGCTCGGCGGTGTACGGCATCGCTTACCTCTGGCTCGTGCTCTCCGACGGTTACGACCTGAAAAACGAGCTGAAATATCTTCGGGTACGGCTCATTCGGGACTACGGCTCCGAACCTGCTCGCTGACTCCGCGCAAAAACTTTTCGGAAACGGCCTGCACGCCGCCGGCGAACAGATGTCCGACATGACTTCCGCCGTGCCAGTACAACTGCCCACCCCACCGGTCGTGGAGCGCGAGCGCGGGCTCGCGAAACGCCATCCGGTCATGCCAGGCTCCCACGATGAGCCGGTGATCGGGAGGCGGCGACGGCTCGACGGACTGGTAATCGATGGCCGACATCACTTGCGCCACAGTGTCTGACCGCAACAGTCCGATGGTGTCCTGCACTGACGGGCCCCACCGGCCCAGGTGGGCTGCGATCATCGCGTTGAGCCCGAAGATCGGCGTGTAGACCGCAACGGCGTCCACCTTTTCGAGATGACCGACAAGGCCCGCTACCGGACTGCCCATGGAGACACCAGAGACGGCGATCGCGCTGGCCTGCGGCCGCAGCCATCGCACGACCGCACGCACCTCCGAAACGGCACGCATCATGCCTGCGACGTTGGCAATCGGGTCCATATTCGGATACGTCGGCCACTTCTTGCGCCGCACACCGTGGCCCGGCTGCACCGGCAGCGCGATGTTGAATCCGAGTTCGTCCTGGACGCGTCGCGCACGGGAGAAGATCAGATCGATCGGTTGACCCTGACCCGCTCCATGCACCCACACCAGCCACGGCTTGCGGGCGTCGCCTTGGCGGAACAAGTGCACGGCAGCGGTTGCCGGTCCCCCAAGGCCTTCGGCGGAAAGTGACTGCGGAAGCAGCGGATCGTGTTCGAAAGTCACTCGTTCGTAAGGCAGTCGTCCGATACGACGACGGCGTATCGCCTTGATACGCAGTGGCTCTGGTTCGGCGTGCGACTGAGCGATACCCAGCCCCGACAACTCCTCGGCCGCGGCTTCACAGGATTTCACCGAGCGCTCCAGCTGCGGCGGCGGTGCCGTCAGCGTCATACCTGACAATGCGACCTCGTCCATCACGACCTCACCGAAAAGGCGAATATCACTCGGCGACCGCGGCTTCCATCCATCGGACATCAGTGCCGTATGCGCCCGCGGCAGCACGCCCGCGAAATCTCTTCCGATGAGCCAGGCGCGTTCAGCAGGCCTCATGCGAGTTTGAAGCCTGTATAGCCCGCGGCCGCGATCTCGTCGCAGCGACGACGATATTCCGGAATCCCTGCCGTGTAGCCCATGTACATCCGCTTCTTGCCGGGAACATTGCCCCCGTTGTACCAGGAGTTGCATGTCGGGTGGACGAGCACCGTCGGCGCCACCAGCGAGGTGGTGTGCTCAATCCAGTCGCGCTGGGCGTCGGGTAACGCTTCGATGGTGCGGTAATCGTTGGCGCGCAGGTGCGCGATGCAGTCGCCGATCCATTCCACATGCTGCTCCAGAGCGGCGACGAAGTTCGTTGCGGCCGAAGGGCTTCCGGGAGCCTGAACGATGAACAAGTTGGGAAAGCCTGCAACCGCCAGCCCGAGATAGGACAACGGGCCCTCGCTCGCCCAGAAGTCCCGTAGCGACATGCCTCCGCGGCCGCGGATGTCGATGCGGGTCAGCGCACCGGTCATGGCGTCGAAACCGGTGGCATAGACGATCACGTCGAGGTTGTAGGAACCCTGCTCGGTGCTGATGCCCGTTGGTGTCACCTCGAGGATCGGGCCCTTGCGCAGGTCGACAAGCGTGACGTTGTCACGGTTGAACGTCTCGTAGTAGCCCTGGTCGATGATCGGGCGCTTGCACCCGAACGGATGGCTTGGCGTCAGCGCCGCCGCGGTTTGCGGGTCCTTGACGATTCGGGCCACGGCTTCGCCGTACAGGCTCGCCGCCATCTGGTTGGCCTCGATGTCGAAGAACACGTCTCCCCAGCTGAGCGCACCGATGACGCCGTTCTCGTCGATGGCACGCAACTGGACTTCACGAGAAGCCGACTTCAGCGGCGGCCGCGTGATCATCTCGAGCATCACGGAGAAGGCGCTCAGTCGCGCGGCCCCCACCGGGTGCTGGCGCTGCGCCGCGCGGATCTCGTCGTACCGCGACTTCATCTCGTCGAGCTCGCCGGGTTCGAACGGCCGCACCTGCCACGGCAGCGTGTACGCAGGCGACCGCTGGAACACCGAAAGGTGCCGGGCCTGTTGCGCGACGACCGGAATCAGTTGCACGCCGGTCGAACCGGTGCCGATGACGCCGACACGCTCGCCGGTGAGGTCAACGCCCCCCTTCGGCCAGCAGCTGGTGTACAGAGATGGTCCCGCAAAGACGTCCATTCCCGGGATCTGCGGTTCGAGCGGCACCGACAGGATGCCCGACGCCGCGACCACGAAGGGGGCGACGAAGGACTCGCCTGCCCACGTCTCAACCAACCATTCGTCGGATTCCTCGTCGAAGGTCATCGCGACGACCTCGGTGTTGAAGGAGATGTCGCGGCGCAGGTCCAGGCGGTCGGCGACGAAGTTGAGGTAGGCCTCGATCTCGGGCTGCGCCGGCATCGTCTCGGTCCACACCCACTCCTGCTGGATCTCGTCGGAGAAGCTGTAGGAGTATTCGATGCTCTCGATGTCACACCGTGCACCTGGGTACCGGTTGAACAGCCATGTCCCGCCAACGTTTTCGGCCATTTCCAGGACCCTGGCGCGCACTCCGATTTCACGCAGCCGGTGTAGCGCATACAGACCGGAGAAACCGGCGCCGATGACGATCGCATCAAAGCGCGCAGAACTGGGCATGGTCACAAGTCGGCACCTCACGTTCCGTGATACTGTAACTATTACAGTATCAGGGTCAGGCTGGCGCGACTACGAAATCTACCGCGATCTACCGTGCCACTGCGGCCAGTCGTTCTTCGCGACGCTGGTCATAGTAGGAGGCCTTTTCCTCCACCAGATCGAGGAAGGCCGCCAGTTCATCTCGCGCACGATCTCCCTCGCCGTCGAGATTCTCACGCTCGAACACTCTCCAGAACCGCAACACCGGACGCACAACGTCGTCCAAATGCGAACGCAGGTCGTAGATGCCGGCCTTGGCGATCGCTATAGCGTTTTCGGCGAAGCCCGGCATGGTACTTCCGGGCATCTGGAAGTTGATCACTTCGCGGGCGATCGCCTGCATGGTTGCATTCGGCGTGATGTCGAGCGCAGCGTCCACGAGGTTCCGATAGAAGACCATGTGCAGGTTCTCATCGGTCGCTATGCGGGTCAGGAGTTGTTCGGCGATCGGACATCCAGACGCCCGGCCGGTGTTGCGGTGGCTGATGCGGGTTGCCAGTTCCTGGAACGACACGTACGCCAAGGCCTCTATCGGCGACTTGTCACCCGAGTCGTACCCGGCCGCCATGTGCACCATGCGACCCGCCTCAAGTGCCACCGGATCGACGCCGCGGGTGACAAGGAGATAGTCGCGGATCGCAATGGCGTGACGGCCCTCTTCGGCCGTCCACTGGCCGACCCACTGTCCCCACGCGCCGTCTGGCCCGAAGCGCGTCGCGATTTCGCGATGGTAGGACGGCAGGTTGTCCTCGGTCAGGAGGTTCACGATCATCGCCGCTTTGGAAACGTCGTCGAGCTGGGAATCCTCCGGCGACCAGTCCTGACCGCCCAAGAAGGCGAAGTCACGGCCACGGCTCCACGGAACGTAGTCGTGCGGATTCCAGGGCTTCGCGATCTCAAGATGTCGGTTCAGGTTGGCCTCTACCACTGGTTCCAACTCTGTGAGCAATGCCTGTTGGGTTGTCGTCATCGAGACTCTCCTGGGCTGTCGGTCTCTTACCTACGGCTGCGTAACCTACGCTACCGTAGGTCTGCCGAAAATCAAGAGTTGATTGACAGTCTTTCGCCGCCTGCACAATGCGACACGGGTCCGTCGTCAAATTGATTGACTGACAGTCTGTTTCGCGCCCGTTGTAATGGCCAGTGCGGGATATCCGCGTCGCCACCATCGCCGGCTCTCGATCTTGCCCTTTGCGGAAATCTATACTGTAATCGATTTAGTATCTATCGACCCCGAAGGCGGCGTGCGTGAAAGTCCCGTTCACCTGGAAGGTCACCGGCTGGTTCATGGTCGGCTGGTCAGCCGAGTTCTCGCAGGGCGACGTCCGTCCCCTTCGGTACTTCGGTGAGGACCTCGTCGCCTACCGCGACGATTCGGGCGAGCTACACGTGCTGTCAGGCCACTGCCGACACCTCGGCGCCCATATCGGACACGGCGGCAAAGTCGTTGGCGACTGTGTCGAGTGCCCGTTCCACGGCTGGCGGTGGGGACCCGACGGGACAAACCGCTACATCCCGTACCAGCCGGACAAGCCGAACAAGGCGTTGCGGCTTCGGGTGTACCCGGTCCGCGAGCAGTACGGCTGCGTGTTCGTCTGGCATCAACCCAACGGCAAGGAACCGCAGTGGGAGATGCCCGACCTGTTCGGTAAGTTCCCGCAGTTCGATACCGATCCGGACGCGTATTACCGTCCGTACCCGGAGTTTTCGCGCCGCGCCGAGCACGAGCCGGTGCATCCGCAGATCGTCGCAGAGAACGGGCCCGACAGTGCGCACTTCCACTACGTACACGGTGCAACGGTCACACCTATCTGCCTGAACTGGGAGGCCGTCGACGAGGAATGGCGTTTCCTCACGGGCTGGCCGGACGCGCGTAGCGACGACCCCGACAAGATGGCGCTCTATATCCATAGCCACTTCTCCGGTCTCGGCTTTGCGATCAGCGTGTTCGAGGGGTCGTCGAACCATCGGCTGATCTTCGCCTGTACGCCTGTCGAGGACGGCTACTCGGACATGTTCTATTCGGTCTGGTGGCCGCGCCTTCCTGGCGACACCTCGGACGTCCCGCCCGAATCGGTGCGCGAACAGGTTGAACATCAGTTCATGGGCACGGTGTGGGATGACCTGAACATCTGGCGCTACCAGGAGTACATCGAGCACCCGGCGCTGTCCAAGATCGATGCGAAACCCTATATGGCGATGCGTAAGTGGGCGACTCAGTTCTACGAGGTTCCCGCTACCCCACCCGGCGAGGTCCCGGCATCGGTATGAGAATCAGCCTCGCCGAGATCGCGGCGCCCGCACACACCGCGATCGTCACGCAGGAATGCCAGGGCGCGGTCGTCGGCCCCAACGCGGGACTCGCCGTCCTCGCCGAGGAGGCGCGCCGTGAGGCGGTGCCCAACATCGAAAGGCTGCTGCCCGCGGCTCGCGATGCCGGCGTGAAGGTGGTGCACTGTCTCGTCCAGCGGCGGCCCGACGGACTCGGCGCCAACCACAACGCAAAGATTTTCGCCATCGGCAGCGACGTCGACATCATCCCCGGTAGTCCCGGTGCTTCGCTGCTGCCCGAACTCGGGCCTGCGCCAACCGATGTGGTGCTCAGCCGCTCCCACGGCATCGGGCCGATGGGCGGCACAAACCTCGATGCGACGCTGCGCAACCTCGGTGTGTCGACCGTCGTCGCCGTCGGTGTCTCGGTCAACGTCGCGATCACCAACCTCGTGATGGATGCAGTGAACCTGGCGTACCGCGTCGTCGTACCGCGGGACGCGGTCGCAGGCATCCCTGCCGATTACGCAACCTCGATCATCGACAACACGCTGTCTCTATTGGCAACAATCACCACCACCGACGAGCTCATCGAGGCGTGGAAGCAGTCGTGACCGACACCGAGAACGAGATCCGCGAATTCGCAAGGGTCCAACCGGTTGAGGCGACACCGGAAATGGCTCGATTCGTCGCCGCGATGCGCCGACTGCAGGACATCGTCGTCTCCACGAACCCTGACGCGACACTGTGGAACGACACGGCCGAGCTCATCGAAGACGTCTGCGCGCGCCTGGAAGAGCACAAGGCACCGGCGGGCGTGGCACCCGCCGGTCGGGCCCCGCAGCTTCCCGGCAGCGGCCACCCGCTGATGCCGCCGTGGCAGGTCGTTGCGTCAGGACCCGACGAGGTGACGATGCACGGTCACTTCAGCCGCTTCCATGTCGGCGGCAACGGCGCAGTTCACGGCGGGGTGATTCCGCTGTTCTACGACTGGCACTTCGGCATGGTCGTGTCTGCGGCGGGTCGTCCCGACAGCCGGACCGCCTTCCTGCACGTCGACTACCGCAAGATCACACCCACCGACGAGCCGTTGGTATCGCGGGCATGGATCGATTCCGTCGACGGGCGGAAGATGTTCGTCAAGGCGACGATGATCGACTCGGACGGCAACGTACTATCCGAGGCCAGCGGCCTGATGATCCGGCTGCTACCGCACCAGCCCTGAGAGGCCCGATGTCCGACTCCGCACCACAGTTCACCGTCCCGGCCGCCGTTGAGGCGGTCGCCGCCGCGATCGGCGACAGGGAATTCATCATCCAGGGTCGCCGACGCTACACGTACGCGCAGGTCGTCGAGCGTGCCAACCGGCTTGCCGCATACCTCCACACCCGCGGATTGGGATGTAAAACCGAGCGCTCCGGGCTCGCCGGTCATGAGGTGGGCCAGGACCTGTTGGGCATTTACGCCTACAACGGACCCGAGTACGTCGAGGCCATGCTCGGGGCATGGCGGGCCCGAGTCGCGCCATTCAACGTCAACTACCGATACGTCAAGAGTGAGCTGCAGTATCTGCTGAATGATGCAGGCGCCACCGCACTGATCTACCACGCCGAGTTCGCGCCACGTGTCGCCGAAGTGCTGCCCAAGCTGTCGCACCTGCGTGTACTCATCCAGATCGCCGACGACTCGGGCAACGACTTGGTGCACGGTGCGGTGGACTACGAATCGATCGTCGCCTCCGGATCTGCGCAGCCGCCGCCTGTCGAGCCGTCGCCAGACGACCTTTACGTCCTCTACACCGGCGGAACCACGGGGATGCCGAAAGGTGTGCTGTGGCGCCAGCACGACATCTTCATGTCCGCGTTCGGCGGCCGCAACATGGGTACCGGTGAGCTCGTCCAGTCGTATGACGAGATCGCGAAGCGCGTTACGGAGAACCCGGGCACGAAGATCCTGACCCTCCCACCGCTGATGCATGGCGCCGCACAGTGGAGCGTGATGACGGCGCTCACCACAGGCCAGTCGGTGGTGTTCTCTGAGACACCAAGCCGCTTCGACGGCGACGAGGCTGTTGAGACGATCGAGCGGGAGGGGGTGCTGGCGGTCCAGGTGGTCGGCGATGCAATGGCGCGGCCCCTCGCCGACGCGATCGAACGCAGTTCGGCCGATCTGTCGTCACTGGCGGTGGTGGCCAACGGCGGGGCTTTGCTCACCCCCACTGCAAAGCAGCGCCTCATCGACGTCAAACCCGGCCTGATCGTCGTGGACGGTGTCGGGTCATCGGAAACCGGCATCCAAATGAGCCACATGTCCGCCACCGGTGCAGTGTCGACCGGGCAGTTCAACGCAGGCCCAGACACCCGCGTCGCGGACGAAGAACTCGCTTCGCTGTTGGCACCCGGTCACGAGGGCATGGGCTGGCTGGCGCAACACGGTTATGTCCCCCTTGGCTATAAAGGCGATGCGGCCAAGACCGCCAAGACATTTCCGGTCATCGACGGAGTGCGGTACTCGGTGCCTGGCGACCGTGCACGCCATCTCGCCGACGGCTCGATCGAACTACTCGGCCGGGAATCTCAGACCATCAACTCCGGCGGCGAGAAGATCTTCGTCGAGGAGGTCGAAACCTCGCTGCTGTCCCACCCCGCCGTGGCCGACGTCGTAGTCTCCAGCCGGCCCAGTGAGCGATGGGGCCAGGAGGTCGTGGCGATCGTCGCTCTCGTGGACGGCGCCAATGTTGAGGCCCAGCAGCTCATCGACCATGCCGCCGAGTCCATCGCTCGGTACAAGTTGCCGAAAGCGATCGTGTTCCGGCCGGTGATCGAGCGCAGCCCGGCGGGCAAGGCCGACTACCGCTGGGCCGGCGAACAGGCGATCAGCGGCGGCGCTTGAGCCGACGGCGCGTGCGACCGCGTGCCATCCGCAGCGCGACGCCGACACCGGCCTTCATCGAACCGCTGAACGGTGGTGCCGCCCGTCCTGTGATGCTGAACGGCAGATCGGTGCCCACCACGGTTCGGTAGTGGCTGAACGCCTCGAATCCGGCCTTGCCGTGATAGGCGCCCATGCCGCTGCGACCGACACCACCGAACGGGGCGGCCGACGGAATCATCTGGGCACCAAAGTCATTGCGCGCCACTCCCCCGCTACGGGTGTGCCGAACGAAGGTACGGAAGTCATCGTTGTCGGGACCGTACCAGTACGCGACAAGGGGTGCGGGCCGGTCGTTGATGTAGGCGATGGCGTCGGTCAATTGCGAGTACGGCATGACCACGAGGACAGGGCCGAAGACCTCTTCGTTGGCAATCTTCATGTGCTCTTCAACGTCTCGGACGATCGTCGGGGCGATCTTGCGGGTGGCGCGATCTGGCAGCGACTCCCCTGCGGGTGCGACGGGCTCAACAGTCGCTCCGTTGAGCCGCGCATCGTCGATCAGCGCGACGACCCTTTCGAAGTTGGCCAGGTTCACCGACGAGCAGTAGTCGTCGTTGGACACGATCGACGGGAACATGGCGCTTAACGTCTGCCGTGCACCATCGACAAACGCGTCCACGCGGCCGTCGGGCACGAAAACGTAGTCAGGACAGATACATACCTGCCCGCCGTTGATCATGCGGGCCTGCGCGATACGAGTCGCCGATCGATTGATATCGGCGTCGGGCGACACCACCACCGGATTCTTGCCGCCCAGCTCCAGCGTCACCGGGACGAGATTCTGTGCGGCGGCCTGCTGCACCAATGCGCCGACCGACGGCGAGCCGGTGAAGAACAGATGGTCGAACGGCAGCGTCGAGAAGGCCGCAGCGACGTCGGGCCCGCCGGTGACGACGTCGAGTTCCGTCGGGTCGAAATACTTCGGCGCGGTCGAGGCCATCAGCTCCGCGGTCTTCGGGGTGATCTCCGACATCTTGATCATCACCCGGTTGCCCGCGGCGAACGCCGCGGAAGCGGGCAGCACGACGAGGTTGAGTGGAAAATTCCACGGCCCGATGATCCCGACGACGCCGAGCGGTGAGGGCTGCACCTCCGCCTTCAGGCCGAAGAGCCGCGCGGCCCCCATCAATTTGGTCGCCCGCATCCACTGCGGCACATGCGATCTGGTGTGCTCGATCACCGAGATCATGCCGAGGATTTCGGTGAACAACGATCCCGTCTTCGGCCGGGTGCCGTAATCGGCCGACATGGCGTCGACGAACGCGTCGGCGTTGTCCAGGACGAGCGCGAGCAGCCGGTCGATGCGGTTGCGTCGCATGGTGACGCTGGGCGGCCCTTCGGCCGTGAACGCCTGGCGCTGCCGGTCGAGAATCGCTCGCATGGCGTCCCGCTGACCTTCGACCGCGCCGTCGACCCGCTCTTGGGTTGTGCTCATTCGTCCGTCCCATGGTCATTGTCTGTCGGACCAGAATTGTTTACTGTCGTCCTTACTGTCGACCATTCGATGGTACTCCGGCAGCATGGGGCGACGAGAAGGGTTGCGCGAATGAGCGGCGAGCGACGGAAGATCGTGGTTGTCGGTGCCGGATCGGGCATCGGAGCGGCCGTCGCGACACACTTCCACGATCGCGGTGATCACGTCGTCGCAGTCGACGTCCGCGAGAACACGACGCCGGCGTCCGAACATCTGCGATGCGACCTGCGCGACGCGGCGAGCATCCGCGCCGTGCTGGGTCAGCTCGGCTCGGGGTGGGACATGCTCGCCCATGTCGCAGGCGTCCCCGGAACGGCACCGGCCGCCGACGTGCTGACGGTGAACTACCTCGGCATGCGACTGATGACCGAAGGCATGCTGCCGCTGCTGCGTGAGGGCGGATCTGTCGTCGGTGTCGCGTCGACGGCCGCGCTCGGCTGGGATCAGCGCCTGGAGATCTTGGCCGGGCTGTTGGAGCTCACCGACGCCGAGGCCGTCGCGAAATGGCAGGCGGACCAAGACCCGAACTATCCGGTGTACAGCACGTCCAAGCAGGCAGTGATCCTGTACTGCAAGCGTCTGGCCGGGCCGGCCTGGACCAAGTACGGGGTGCGGGTCAACACGGTCAGCCCCGGGCCCGTCGAAACCCCGATCCTCTCCGATTTCGAGCAGACGATGGGCAAGGACGTGCTCGACATGTGCCGCGCGACCGTAGGTCGGCACGCCACGGTGGACGATATTGCGCCCGTGATTTCGTTCCTCGGGTCGCAAGAGGCCCGCTGGATCACCGGCCAGGACATCCAGGTCGACGGGGGCTTCATCAACTCGATGCTCGCAGGAGCGCCGATCGAACTCTAGGCCACCAACCAGGTCGTATCGCTATACTGTAAGATTTACAGTACCTATAGCAGGATGCCTGTCCGTTCGACGATGCTGGAGATCAGCGGTGGAAAGCCCAGTGCAGGATTTCACGGCCGACGAGGCCTCCGACCTGCTTCGTGACCCCTATCCGTTTTTCGCCAAGAAGCGGCGGGAAGCCGGAGTGTTCGAGGGCAGCGTCATGGACTGGTCCAAGACGCCCGAATCGATGATGCCCGAGCAGCTCTACGCCGCCGTGTCCTTCGATGCGGTCAACCGAATCTTCCGCGACGGCAAGGTGTTCAACTCCCACATCTACGACTCGACGATCGGCCTCTTCATCGGGCCGACGATTCTGGCGATGGAAGGCAAGAAGCATTGGGAACACCGCAATCTCGTCTCCGCGGCGTTCAAGTCGAAATCACTGCTGCGGTGGGAGCCCGAGATCGTTCGGCCAGTCGTCGACGCATTGATCGACGAGTTCATCGACTCCGGCGAGGCCGACCTGGTCCGTAACTTCACTCTGGAGTTCCCCACGCGCGTGATTTCCAAGTTGTTGGGTCTGCCCGAGGAAGATCTGCCGTGGTTCCGACAGCGTGCCGTCGAGCTGATCAGCTACACCGTCAAGTACAAGAAGGCCTTTGAGGCCTCCGCGGCGCTGAAAGACTATTTCCTGGACCAGATCGACAAGCGCAGGTCCAAGCCGACCGAGGACGTCATCGGCGATCTCGTGACCGCGGAGATCGACGGCGAGAAGCTATCCGACGAGGCCATCTACTCGTTCCTACGCCTGTTGCTACCTGCCGGGCTGGAAACCACGTATCGGTCATCGGGGAACCTGCTCTATCTGTTGCTAACCCATCGCGAGCAGTTCCAGGCGGTGCAAGCCGATCACGACCTCATCGCGCCCGCCATAGAGGAAGGTCTGCGCTTCGAGACACCATTGACCACCGTGCAGCGGTATGCGACTGAGGCCACGGAAGTCGAAGGTGTCGACGTCCCCGCGGGAGCGGTGATCGACGCGTGCATCGGCTCAGCCAACCGCGACGAACGGCGTTGGGAGCGCTCCGAGGAGTTCGACATCTTCCGGAAACGCGTGCCACACATCTCTTTCGCGGCGGGCGAGCACACCTGCATGGGTCTTCACCTGGCGCGGATGGAGACTCGAGTAGCCGTTGAGGGCTTGCTCACACGGTTGACGAACATCCAGCTGGTGACCGACGACAACCCGCATATCAAGGGCCAACCGTTCCGCTCACCGACGGCGATTCCTGTGACGTTCGACGCCGTGGGCTGATCGGTGGCACAACGGCGCCGACGTCGGGAACGCGGATCGATCTCCGTCGGCGAAATCCTCAACGGCGCCTTCGCGGTGGCGGCGGAAGTCTCCATCGACAACTTGAGCATGCCGCTGCTGGCAAAGCAGCTCGATGTCGGAGTAACGAGCATCTACTGGTACTTCCGCAAAAAGGATGAACTGCTCGACGCGATGACCGATCGGGCGCTGCAACGGTACGAGTTCACGGTGCCCTGCATCGACGCTTCCAATTGGCGTGTGTCGCTGCGCAATCACGCGCGGACGATGCGCAGGCGATTTCTTGACGACCCCATCCTCTGCGACCTGGTCCTCATTCGCGGACACTACGGCGCCAGGGCGTTGCATGGTGCCTTTAAGGAGATCGAACAACCCGTTGCGGCGCTGGTCGAGGCGGGACTGACGCCCGAGCAGGCAGTAGAAACCTACGGAGCGATCTCGGTGCACACGCGGGGATCGGTTGTCTTGGAGCGCTTACAGAACAAGACGCTGGCCGGGCGTGGCATCGGATACGCCGACGACATCGACTTCGACTAAATCCTCGACAGCATTCTCGACAACGCGGAGGCACTTATCGCGGCGGCATAGTGCCCTGAGCATCCCACGAGAGCACTAACTCTTTCGGCGGCCGTCAACATCTGATGACGCTCTGGAGAGCATGCATGCCGTGACTCGGTGACAACTGATGCGAATGCAGGCCTCCGCCGAGCAACTACCCTTTCCACGGCTTCGCCTTGACGAATCCCCCTGCATCCACCCGCAATTGGATGCCTGTGATGTACCGGGAGTCGTCGCTGGCAAGGAAGACGACGGCGTTAGACACGTCCTGCGGCTCGATATAAGGAACCGGCATGGCCTGCATGGCAGGGAACGACGCTTCGGCCTCCTCACGAGTCGGCGACTTCAGGTCGGGGCGGAACACCTTGTACATCCCCTCGTTGTGCAGCATGTCGGTGTTCACGTTCGTCGGGTGCACCGCGTTGACCCGAATCATCCTCTTGGCCAGTTGGACCGACAGATCGTTGACGTAGCGGGCGACGATCTGCTTGGCAAGGCTGTACGCGGAGCCGCCCGGCCCCTGATTCGTGGCGCTGCCGAGCTGGGCGGCCAGCGATCCGGTGGCGATGATCGACGCGCCGTCGTTGACGTGCGGCAGGCTGGCCTGAATCACGTTGAAAACACCCACAAGATCGGTGTCGATCGTGTCCGACCACGATTGCAGGGTCTGGCCTGTACCCATCGCGCAGATACCCGCATTGGCCACGACGATGTCGATGTGACCCAACTCGCCGACGCCGTCTTCGATCGCCTTCCACACGGCGCTGCGCTCGCGCACGTCGACGATAGCGGTGTGACAGCGCACCGCTTCCTTCTCCACCAACCGCGCTGTCTCGTCCAGATCCTCCGGCCGCGCAAGCGGATACGTGTTTCCCTCAAGATCTGCGCAGATGTCCAGCGCGATGATGCTGGCACCCTCGGCGGCGAGATTCACGGCATGCGAGCGGCCCTGTCCACGCGCCGCGCCCGAGACGACCGCAACCTTGTTGTCCAGCTTTCCCATCAGTTCTCTTTCTGACGTGGCATCCGGCAACCGATGGTCTTGGTCTCCAGGTACTGCTGAAAGCCCTCGATGCCGCATTGCCTGCCGACACCGCTGTTCTTGTAACCGCCGAATGGTGCGTCGGCGCCGTAGAACATTCCGCCGTTGACGCCGAACGAGCCTGTCCGGATGCGACGCGCGATGTTCATGCCGCGCACCATCGATCGCGATATCACCGCGCCGGCAAGCCCGTAGGCACTGTCGTTAGCGATACGCACGGCTTCGTCGTCGTCGTCGAAAGGCATCACGATGAGCACGGGACCGAACACCTCTTGCTGCGCGATCGCGGCACTGTTGTCGACGTCGACGATCACGGTGGGCTGCACGAAGTGGCCACCCGACAAGTGCTCGGGCAGGTTCTCGACCGGGCCGCCGCCGACCGCGATCGTTGCGCCGTCGCGGCGTGCTTGCTCGACGGCGTCGAGGACCCTATCCTTCTGCGCTGCGCTGATCACCGGTCCGACAAGGGTTTCCGGCAGCGTGGGATCGCCAACGGGCACTGCCTGGTAGGTGGCGGTGACGGTCGCGACAGCCTCGTCGTACAACGATCGGTGGACCAGCATCCGCGTCGTCGCCGCGCACGCCTGCCCGGCGTGCACACAGACCCCGATCGCCGCGCCGATGATCGCCGCCGGGTTTGCGTCGTCGAGCACGATCGCGACCGACTTGCCGCCCAACTCGAGGAACATTCGCTTCATGGTGTCGGCGCCCTGCCGCATCAGCAGCTTTCCAACCGCGGTCGAGCCGGTGAACGAGATCATGTCGACGCGGGTATCGGTGCCGAGCAGTCCGGCGACTTCGTTGGACGGTGTCGGGACCACGTTCACCACACCCGCGGGGATGTCGGTGTGCTCGGCGATCAACCTGCCAAGTCGCGTCGCGTTCCACGGTGTGTTCGGGTCAGGCTTGAGCACGACGGTGTTGCCCGTCGCAAGCGCGGGCCCGAGCTTGTTGAGGATGACCTCGATCGGGAAGTTGGACGGCGTGATGGCTGCGACGACGCCGACGGGCTCCTTGACCACCGTGCGCACGTTGCGCTCTCCGAAGAGGCCACCGCCTTCGAGGACGCGCTCCCACTCGAAGTCCTCGATCAGCTTGCCGGGATAGCGCAAACCGTCGGCGAGCGGCCAGTCGAGTTGGGCCGACTCTGTCGTCATCACCGGACAGCCGACCTCGGCGATCAATTCCTCGCGCAGATCGTCCTTTTCGGCTTCGATCGCCGCCTGCAGTTGTTCAAGGCACCGCCTGCGCAGCGGGCGGTTCGTCGACCAGTCAGACTCGTCGAACGCACGGCGCGCCGCGGCTATGGCCCTTTCCATGTCCTGGGCTTGGGCGGCTGCGGTACGGCCAAGCACAAGACCAGTGGCGGGGCTGACGTTGTCGAACTCGGCGCCGGCTGTGGCCGCCACAAGGTCGCCGTCGATGAGCAACCGCGGCTCGGCCCGCGTCGCCGCCCGCATGCCCAGATCGACACTGGTCTCGGTCCGTTCTTCGACGTTGCTCACCTGCACCTCGTACAATCGGACACTGCGGGACGATCAACTGTAAACATTACAGTAGGATATTTCAACAGCGCGGGAAAGGGCTCAGTTGATCAAGGTGATGGAGGGTGTTCGCGTCCTCGAAGTCGCACAGTTCACGTTCGTGCCCGCGGCAGGGGCGATTCTCGCCGACTGGGGCGCAGACGTCATCAAGGTGGAGCACCCGGTCCGCGGCGACACCCAGCGCGGCTTCATTAACATGGGCGGCTTCCAGCTCGACCCGGACCGGCATCCGCTGATTGAGCATCCCAATCGCGGTAAGCGCAGTGTCGGTATCGATGTATCGACGCCGGGCGGCCAGGAGGTTCTCTACGAGATCGCCAAGACCGCCGACGTGTTCCTGACCAACTACATGCCCGCGCAGCGCCAGAAGAACAAGTTCGACGTCGAGCACATCCGCGCGGTGAATCCGACGATCATCTATGCCCGCGGCAGCGCGTACGGCGACAAGGGACCGGAGCGCGATACCGGGGGCTTCGACGGCACAGCGTTCTGGACGCGAAGCGGAGTCGGTCATGCACTGACCCCCGAGGAATTGGGCGGCGCACTGTCGCAAGGCATCCCGGCGTTCGGCGACTCCATCGGCGGCATGAACATCGCAGGTGGCATCTCGGCCGCGCTGTTTCATCGCGAGCGCACCGGCGAGGCCGTTGAGATCGACGTATCGCTCCTGAGCACGGCGTGGTGGGCAGGGGGTGCGAGTATGACCCAGGGAATGGAGACCGGCGAGACGATGCGCTCGGTGATGCCCGGGTCGGTAGGCCCGACCGTGAACCCCTTCATGGCGAACTACCTGACTTCGGACGGCGGCACGATCAACCTGTGCATCGTCAGCCCGACCGGCTACATCCGAGATGCGTTCGAGCACCTGGGACTTCCGGAGTTGGCCGACGATCCACGCTTCTCCGACGTGCTGCCGCTCATCCAGAACGCCGCGGCGGCAGTCGAACTCATCACCGAATCAATCCGCAGCAAGCCCTTCGAGTACTGGCGTCACCACCTCAAGACGATGCGGGGTCAGTGGGCTCCGTTCCAGAGCTTCATAGACCTCGCAGGCGACGAACAAGCGATCGCCAACGACATGATCGTCGAGGTCGAGGCGGGCGACGGCGGGAAGCCGTTCAAGGTCGTCCGCGGTCCGATCCAGTTCAACCACGAGCCCCTCGAGACCACCCGGGCACCGCAGGCGTCCGAGCACACCGAGATCGTGTTGATGGAACTCGGCATGGACTGGGACCGCATCGAGGAACTCAAAGACTTGGGCGCCATCGCGTGATGCGTTGACTCTGCGCTGAAGGCGCGACCTACTCGGGCGGTTTCAAGCGGTCGATGCAACAGCTGGTGGGTTTGACAGTAGTTCGTTGAGCGCTTCGGCCGGCGTCTTCCAGTCCAGTGTTTGGCGTGGTCGTCCGTTGAGTTCAGC